>JAEYZM010000005.1 GCA_023427985.1 Bacteroidota bacterium
ATGGATTGGACAGTCCTAGAATTGCATACCCTTTAGCGAACCCCATCGTAACTACTACCTATATTTTGAAAGCATCAAATGGTGCATGTTTTAGTTTTGATACAGTAACAATATATGTAGTAGATTCTATTTCAACTGCACTCGAATATAATTTTGACTCCTGCTCTAAAACGTTTACAGGTAGAAATCTTTACGACGACAGTAAAGCGGAAATAGTTTGGGACATGGGGAATGGTGATACGCTTCGATCAAATAGCGTTGCATATCAATACAAAGAACCTGGTTTATATACTATACGCGTTGTTAGCAATCCCAAAGCTCCATGTAGTACGAGCGATGAAGTGGTGTTAAATTATCCAATTGTCGACGAGAATGCACGTAGGGTTCCAAACGCATTTAGTCCAAACGGCGATGGTAATAATGATTTCTTTAAAATTTATTTTGGAAATACTCAATGTAAAATCAACAGTTTCCAAATCTATAACAGATGGGGGCAATTGGTATTCGATAGCAATAGAGACAATAGTTTTGAATGGGACGGCAAATACAATGGAGAAGTATGCGCAGAAGGCATTTACGTCTACATTATTGATGGCGATGGATTTACCGACAAAGGTTGGTTTGCTTTAATCAAATAAAAGAACCTGCGCTTAAGCACGCAAGTTCTTCATAGCATTTTCCGGAACCTTAACATCAATTGGCTCCTTCACTTTTTGTTTCATCAATGCCAAGTCAATAACCTCTCGCATTTCATCGACATAATGAAATTTCAAATCTTTCAAATATTTCGGATTAATTTCTAAAATATCTTTTCGATTCACTGTGCATAAAATAATATCCTTAATACCCGCACGTTTCGCCGCTAGAATTTTTTCCTTAATCCCTCCTACTGGCAATACTTTCCCACGCAATGTAATCTCACCAGTCATCGCCAAATACGGTTTCACTTTTCTTTGTGTGAATGCCGATGTGAGCGCTGTTAACATCGTAACCCCTGCAGAAGGACCATCTTTTGGAACAGCCCCTGCTGGAACGTGTATATGTACATCCCAATAATCAAAAACTTTTGGGTCGATGTTGAACTTCGTAGCATTCGCTCTCAAATATGCCAAGGCAATCACTGCCGATTCTTTCATCACATCGCCTAAGCTTCCTGTAAGTGTTAGCTTGCCTTTACCCGGACTTAAACTCGTTTCTATAAATAATATATCACCACCCACTTGCGTCCATGCTAATCCCGTTACTACTCCCGCCACATCGTTCCCTTGGTACATGTCCTTATCGTATTCTGGTGCACCCAATAATTTCTCAACATCGTTGGCATTTAAAGTCTTATTGTACTTTTCTTTCAATGCTACCGATTTTGCAATTCCTCGAATTACCGTTGCAATCTTTTTCTCCAATCCACGCACACCCGATTCACGTGTATAATCCTCTACAATTTTTTCGATGATTTCTGGTTTCACACTTAAGTCTTTTGCTTTCAATCCATGTTGTTCACGCTGCTTTGGAATTAAATATTGTTTCGCAATTTCTACTTTCTCCTCTATCGTATATCCATTCACTTCAATGATTTCCATACGATCTCTCAATGCTGGATGTATACTACTCAATGAATTTGCTGTTGCAATGAACATCACATTCGATAAATCGAAATCCAACTCCACGTAATGATCGTAAAACGCATTGTTTTGTTCAGGATCTAAAACTTCTAATAAAGCCGATGAAGGATCGCCTCGAAAATCATTTCCAACTTTATCTATTTCATCCAATACAAAAACTGGGTTGGCCGATTGTGCTTTTTTAAGCGATTGAATGATTCGCCCCGGCATTGCACCAATGTATGTCTTACGATGTCCGCGAATATCTGCCTCATCGCGTACACCACCCAATGCCATGCGTACATATTTTCTTCCGATCGCTTTAGCAATTGATTTTCCTAGCGATGTTTTACCAACTCCCGGAGGACCTACCAAACATAAAATAGGCGCCTTCATATTGTGTTTTAATTTTAGAACTGCTAAATATTCTAAAATTCTTTTCTTCACTTTCTCTAATCCATAATGATCTTGATCTAAAATTTTCTCAGCAAATTTCAAATCAAATCGATCTTCTGTAAATTCATTCCATGGTAATTCTAATAACAACTCCGCATAATTCAATAATACCGAATACTCAGCTGCTGCAGGATTCATGCGTTGTAATTTATCGAGTTCCTTGTTGAATGCATCGGCAACTTCTTTCGACCATTTTTTTTCCACCGCACGCTCTCTCAAATTCTGAATTTCTAAATCGGGTGTATCTCCACCCAACTCTTCTTGAATTTGCTTCATCTGCTGATGTAAAAAATATTCGCGCTGTTGCTTATCAATATCGACACGTACTTTCGATTGAATTTGATTTTTCAATTCAAGCATTTGCAATTCCTTTGTCAAATGCTCCAATACCATTTGCGCCCTCGCTTTCAAATCGCCCGTCTCCAACATCTTCTGTTTATCAGTAAGCTCTGCATTCATATTTGAGCTAATGAAATTAATCAAGAACGATGGGCTCTCAATATTCTTCAAGGCAAATCCTGCTTCCGATGGAATGTTGGGTGAAAGTTGAATGATTTGTAGCGACAAATCTTTTAACGAAGAAACAAGCGCATTAAACTCTTTATCCTTCGATAATTTCGCCTCATCAAACTTCCTAACCCTTGCCTTTATGTATGGATCTTCTTGTACCAGTTCTTCTAAATTAAATCGCTTCTTCCCTTGAATAATCACCGTAGTATTCCCATCGGGCATCTGCAACATCTTTACAATAAAAGCAACCGTACCTACTCGATGCAAATCCTCAAATCTAGGATCTTCAATATTGATGTCCTTCTGTGCAACAACCCCAATAATTTTATTGCCTTTGTAAGCTTCCTTAATTAGCTTAATAGACTTATCTCTACCCACCGTTATCGGTATAACCACACCCGGAAATAAAACCGTATTCCTCAAAGGTAAAATTGACAGAATTTCAGGAGTCACTTCCGAATTCATGACTTCCTCATCTTCGGATGTCAGTAAGGGAAAAAACTCCGTATCGTCGTTTATAAAGCTATTGTGCAGTTTATTAATGTTAAATGGATCAAAAATGCTCATATTCTCCTTCTTTCTTTGCTTGGTCAAAATGTCATTAAATAGAAAAAATAGCCCTCTATTTAGATTAGCACTATATATTTCAATTGATATGCCAAAGATTATTTTATGCCGATGTGGTAGCGCTGCTCTTCCTTTGTCTTGGTAAAAACAAGGGTGGATCGTTGATCCTTATATTTGATATTGAAAATATTAATCTGTTCATCAATCACATCAAGAATAACTCGATTGTTGATTGTAATATCCTTCACTCGCTTTTGCTTTAATTCGAGATATACTTTATATACATCCCGCTCAAGCTCTGCACCTATGTAATCGTATTTTAAACTCTTTTCTTCTTCCTTAAATGCCAATCGATATTTCAAATAATTCGAACTCAATGCATCAATCGTTTTATCATCGATTTTAATTTTTCTACTATAGTATTCCGATAATGCTTTTTCGTAATCGTCGAAAAAAACATTCATAATAATTTCCCAAGATTGTGTCTTTTCATTGTATTCCATTTGTGCAATGGAAGTATAAAATTTGTGCGGACGATTAAAGCCCGCACAAATAAATAATATGGAAATCAAAAAGAATAAACTAACTCTTTTCATCCATTTATAGCTTACCTTGTTTTTCCAATTGCATCAAATTGGGTTCACGCTGACGTTGCTCCTTGAACAACTGAAACTGAGACTCCATCATTTTAGGAGGAAAATAATTATTCGTCAAATCGATGTCAGAGGTCTCTTGCAAAGGATCTAAATTTACTTGCTTAATTTCTTTTTCTGTGACAAATAATTTAGATACTTTTTTATTATTTCTAACCCAAACTTCTGCTGGGATGCGCTTAATTTCTTTGGTTCCATCTTCATATTCTAACTCCACTATTATAGGCATGATTAATCCGCCTTTGTTTTCAAAATCTATTACATTAAAATATTTTTTCTCGTTTAATATTTTCTTTTGTTTATCGTTTAAACCAGAGTAATATTTTGAATATTTCTCTTTGTCATATTTAGTAACGTTTAACTCATCGTAATTGTTGTAAAAATCTTCTAATTCAGGATGTTTTTGTACTAAATATTCTTTAATATCTTCTTTATTTCTTTGTTCCGAAATGGAGAGTGGTACTGCATCGCGTTTCTCTTTTTTTAACTTTTTCTCTACTTCCGGATTCTGTGTATCTATACGATACTTCGTTACATTGGTTACAGCAATATCGCAAGGTTCTGTCCCATAAAACCATCCTCTCCAAAACCAATCGAGATCCACTCCACTAGCATCTTCCATAGTTCTAAAAAAATCGGCCGGTTGCGGATGTTTAAATGCCCAACGTGTTGCATATTCTTTAAACGCTTGATCAAATAATTCACGACCCATTATCGTTTCTCTTAATATATTCAATGCAGTGGCCGGTTTTCCATAAGCATTATTTCCTAATTGCAAAATTGATTCGGAATTGGTCATGATGGGATTAATCACAGATGGGTCTGCCGACATATAACTTACAATGTTGCGAGCTTCACCTCTACCCGATGGATATTTTTCTTCCCATTCTTGTTCTGTTAAATACTGACAAAAGGTATTCAATCCTTCATCCATCCATGCCCATTGACGCTCGTTCGAATTGATAATCATAGGAAAGAAATTATGTCCCACTTCATGAATCACCACGGTAATGAGTCCGTACTTTGCACGTGAAGTATAGGTACCATCTTTCTCAGGTCTAGGACCATTGAAACAAATCATTGGATATTCCATTCCACCGATAGAACCATTTACTGATATTGCAACGGGGTATGGATAGTTTACAGTATATCTTGAATAAACTTTCAAAGTTATTGCAATGGCTTGTGTCGAATATTTCTCCCATAATGGATTTCCTTCTTTAGGATAATAAGACATCGCCATTACTAATTTCTCCCCGACTTTTACACCCATCGCATCCCAAATGAATTTACGAGAAGATGTCCAAGCAAAATCTCTTACATTCTCTGCATGAAAAATCCATGTCTTTGTATCTTTTGCTCTCGACTTTTCGTTTTTAATAGCATCCTCTTGTGATATGATGATAACTGGTTTATCACTTGTCTCTGCTTTCTTTAATTTGTCGATCCAACTTTGTTGCAATACCTCTTTTGGATTTTGTAATACACCAGTAGATCCAACAACATGATCCGATGGAACAGTAATGCTCACTTTATAATCGCCAAACTCCGTATAGAATTCCCCAGTTCCCAAAAACTGTTTATGTTGCCATCCATTCACATCGTCGTACACACACATGCGAGGGAACCATTGTGCCATTTGATAAATATAATTTTTATCTTCTTCAAAAAATTCATAACCACATCGAGCACCATTGATGTTCTCATTATTGATGTTGAAATTCCAGTCGATAGAAAATTTGAATGTCGACTTAGGTTGCATGGCAGTTGGAAGCTCTATTTTCATCATCGTATTTACGATGGTATATCTTAATGAATTTCCTTTTTCATCTTTTACCGACAATATATTGTAACCACCATCGAACAAATAATTCATCATCACATCGTATCCATCAAACTGCATATTTTTTAATGGACTCGTAGTTCTAGATAAATTAGATAATGAATTTTGCTTAAAAATATTTTGATCCAATTGCATCCATAAATAACTCAAGACATCTGGTGAATTATTATAATATACGATCGTTTCAGAACCTGATATTTTTTGTTTCTCATCGTCCAAACTCACTTTAATATCATAGTCGGCTCGTTGCTGCCAATATCCATGTCCAGGTGCACCCGCTCCATTTCTATAATCATTAGGCGTAGGTAACCACTCATCGATTTGATGAAATTTACTCGAATTGTAATTCCCTTGTGCTAAAAGCATTATTGGGAACATCATCAAAAGTAAGATTGCTTTAAGTAAATGTCTCATATGTTTTATCGTGTGAACACCCAATAGAGTGCTTGCAATGCAATTGCTATACTAATTATTTTTTTTACGAATTCTAAGGAACTCTTTGTCAAATTTTTGATAGATTGAAAAATTAATAAGAATAAAATCACAAACAAAAGCTGTGCGAGTTCTATTCCAATATTGAAAGCTAAAAGCGTATTAAAAGGATTATATTCTTGTCCTGCAAATAGCTCTTTTAATAATCTAGAAAAACCCATACCATGAATTAATCCAAAAATCCCAGCCAATACTGCACGATATTTTTCCATATTAGGAAAAAATAAATTCTCTATTGCTGTATAAAAAATTGTTAGGGCTATACCTATTTCTATCACTCTAGCATCAAGTATAATAACATCGTATACCGATAAAATTAAAGTTATGGAATGTGCTATCGTAAATGCAGTTATTGCCCACACGATCTTCTTCCAATTTTCGAAAGAATAATTCAGGATCAATACCATTAAAAACAAAATATGGTCCAATCCATTCAAATCGAGAATGTGAAAAAATCCTTGCTCTAAAAATGTAAAAAACATAGGCATAAAAAATCCTCCTTTGTTTAAAAGGAGGATTGAATTAAATATAAAGATAAAATTATTCGATTACAATTTTTTGCACTTCAGTGCCTTCATTATTTTTAAACTCAATAAAATAAAGACCTTTAGAAAGTCCCGTCAAATCAATACCTGCATCGGCATTCAAAACAGTATCATAAACAAATTTCCCTGAAACATCCATCACACGAATTGATGTCGATGAAATAATACCCGACACATTAAATAGACCTTTTGAAGGGTTTGGATAAACCGAATAATTAAATTTCGACAATTTATCGATTCCAATACTCGAGCTCACTACTACTGAATAATCTTCTATCTGACCATTTCTTACTCTACTACATAATACATCTGGAGTATTGATACTTGCTCTTCCCGAAATTACACGCATTCTCAAGGGTACATCTTTCACAGCAGTTTTTGGAATGAAAACTGTATCGTAATGATTTTGAATTGTTCTATCGGTCTTCATCACCAATTCAGTTGCATCGAATGTTGCATCATTATTCCAATCAATGTATACCCTAGTAAATACTTCCGATGTTACAAACGTTGTAATCTCAATTGGATAATAATTACCAGCACCAACAAAGGCTCTATAACATGTAAAATCCATATAACCTTGTTCGGTTAGTGGGCCAAAACTTGCATTTTCAAGGTCGGCGAATTTTACATTATAAATTCCAGTTGTTCCAAGTGGTGCCGCAACTTCTGCGTTGCATGTGCTCGTTTGAACAGCATCACTGAAAATATATACTGCTCTATTTTTAATTAATGTATCCGAGCCATTAGGGCTAATAGCAATTAAGCTAACGTTGTAAATTCCATTGTTTGTATAGAAATGACTTGGGTTCTGAACATTAGATGTTGCGCCATCACCAAAATTCCATAAGTACGAAGTTGCTGAGCCCGATAAGTTTTTAAATTTCACAGGAACATTAGCTTCACAAACTACTTCTTCGATTTGGAAATCAGCAACAGGAATCGCAGTATATGCTTTACCAACACCTACGGCATGCCAAGCATTTAATACCGATTGATATTCTTGCGAACCAAATCCATACAAATCAATCGCAGCTTGAATGGAACCATTGCGCGCATCTTCGTAATTGGATTCAAAACTCAAATAATCTCTCAAACTTTTATAAGCAATTCTCGCTGCTTTATTTATTCCAATTCCTACAACACTGTATTCGGTATTCTTATCGTTTCTACCTGTTCCACCTTGCGCTAATAAATAATACCAGAAATTTTGAACGCCACTATTGTTATGTACTCCACAATAATCGTTATTGCCATTTGGCTGACAATCTTTTGTATTCGTCCAATTTAATCCTTCATAAGTATCTGGATTACCAAAATCATTCGGTGCCGCCATGTTTCTCAAGGCAAAGGAATTTTTTCCAATAGTCCAAGAAGCACCCGAATTCAACGCATAAAACTCTACTGCTGTTCCAAAAATATCAGAGAAGGATTCGTTCAATGCACCCGATTCCGATTCATAAATTAATCCTGCTGTATATTGAGTTACACCGTGTGTGATTTCATGCGATACTACATCAATCGAAGTTAAAGGCTCGCCGTTACCATCTCCGTATCTTGAATACGAACCTGTCCACTGAGCATTAAACCAGTTATTATCAAAATGTACGTATTGCAATAACTTTGCTCCAAATCCATTGTATGAATCTCTACCTAAAGTATCGTAAAAATAATCGTACGTCATCTCCGCACCAAAATGACAATCCAGTGCTGCCTCATTTTTATCGGCATTTACAGTATCCCAAATATTGTTGTCATCTGTAAAACTCACCGAACCATTTTCATCCCCTCTATTGCAATCCCTCGTTTCTATTTGTTGACCTCTACCGGCTCTATTGTTTTCACGTAAAACATATTGATTTGGGCCGATGCTGTCAGTTCTAATTTGTTGTATACCGTGATACTTAGTATGTGCCGTTCCAGTAACATCGATCGTGCATAACTTTGGAAGTTTCTTTAATACAGCTCCATTGCTCGCATCCACATACACATCGTAACGCACATCTGGATCGTGTGCATAAACATCTATTTTATAGGCATAATAATATGATCGATCTGCTCCTTTGCCGATTGGCAATAAGACCAATTCTGATTTGGGATCGTACGAAAAATTAGGATCGTTTAAAGCAATTTGTAATTCACGTTCTTCATCTTTCATCTCCCATTTGTATTTGTTTGCTGGTACAGCAGCTTTAGCACTTTCCAAAGCAGCACTTGCAGAAATACTTACTGCATTGATGGGTGTTAGATTTAATTGAAAATCGCCATTAACTTTTTTAATCAATCCATTTTGTTCGTGTACACGAATCAAACTAAATTCAACGGGAACACCATTATAGCGTTGTTGATATTTGTAATGAACCATGTTAGGTACGAACTGATCGTCGTATTTTTCTTGAAATTTAAATTGATCGACACTTCGTAAATTAAATAATTCACGAGCCCATTGATCTGAGTTTGCATCCGTAATTCTTAAGGCAGCATTTGATTTCAATTCAATGAATGCAGGCGCATTGGTTCTCGCGCTGTATTCGATCGACTTTGCTTTTTGTTGAAGCAATACACCGTCCTGAGCAAATGCCATGCTCGGCAAGATTAATAATAATTGGGTGAATTTGTTCATTTTATCGTTTATAGAATATGCAATATACGTAAAATCAACAAATTAGCACCCAATGAGGTTTTAACTGAAAATCAAGAAGTTAATTTTATACACTTACTGACTCTATGTTTTGAAAAACAATTTCTTTGTTATCTAATGCCAATAATATCACCGAATCTTTGTTCACTTTCCCTGCAAGAATTTGTTTCGATAATTCGTTCAATACTTTTTTCTGCATCACTCGTTTCAATGGTCTAGCACCAAATTGCGGATCGTATCCCAATTCACCCAACCAATCCAAAGCTTCTTCCGTTGCAGAAATTTCAATGCCCATTTCGGCAAGATTTTTCTGTATCGATTTAAATTGAATCGTTACTATTTCTCTCACTTCTTCTCTATTCAATGGAGTGAACATGATCAACTCATCGATACGATTTAAAAATTCTGGTCGAATCGTTTTCTTTAACAAATCAAAGACCTGCAATTTAGTTTTCGCAATTACCTCATCACGATTTACATCATTCAACATCGCAAACTCTTCTTGTATTAAATGTGCTCCAATATTAGAAGTCATAATGATGATGGTATTTTTGAAATTCACCATGCGCCCTTTATTATCGGTTAACCTACCATCGTCCAAAACTTGCAATAATATATTGAATACATCTGGATGCGCTTTCTCAATTTCGTCTAAGAGCACTACCGAATAAGGTCTTCTACGAACCGCTTCGGTTAATTGTCCGCCTTCATCATAACCCACATATCCCGGAGGCGCACCAATCAATCGCGACACCGCATGTCGTTCTTGATATTCACTCATATCGATACGCGTCATCGCATTCTCATCGTTGAATAAAAAGTCGGCAAGTGCTTTTGCCAATTCTGTTTTACCCACACCCGTAGTTCCTAAAAATATAAAAGAACCGATCGGACGTTTTTTATCTTGCAAACCAGCTCTACTACGTCTCACCGCATCGGCAATGGCTTCAATGGCTTCGTGCTGACCCACTACACGTTTGTGCAACTCCGATTCTAAATGCAATAATTTTTCACGCTCACTCTCTATCATTTTGTTCACTGGAATTCCAGTCCAACGCGAAACTACCGAAGCAATATCTTCTGCCGTTACTTCTTCCTTCATAATGCGAGAAGAATTTTGCTCCAATTCTTTTTTAAATTGTTCGAGTCGATGTTCTGCTTCTTTGATTTTTCCATAGCGAATTTCAGCCACCTTGCCATAATCGCCGCTACGCTCGGCTTGCTCTGCCTCAAGTTTCAATTGCTCAATCGCATTCAATTCCTCTTGAATATTATTTACGATTTGTTTCTCCGAATTCCACTTCGCTCTGAAGGTATTTCGCTCTTCCGATAAGGCAGAAATCTCTTGATTCAACTCCAACAATTTCTTATCATCACCTTCACGCTTGATGGCCTCGCGTTCAATCTCCAACTGCATAATTCTACGTTCAATTTCATCCAAGGCTTCGGGCACCGAATCCATTTCTAATCGTAATTTCGATGCTGCCTCGTCCATCAAGTCAATCGCTTTATCGGGTAGAAATCTATCGGAGATATAACGTTGCGATAATTCCACGGAAGCGATAATGGCTTCGTCTTTGATGCGCACTTTATGATGCGTTTCATATTTTTCTTTCAAGCCACGCAATATCGAAATTGCATCTTCTGCATCCGGCTCTTCTACCATCACCTTTTGGAATCGGCGTTCCAAAGCTTTATCTTTTTCTAAATATTTTTGATATTCATTCAAAGTAGTTGCACCTATCGAGCGCAACTCACCACGTGCTAATGCAGGCTTCAAAATATTCGCCGCATCCATCGCACCTTCCGATGCTCCCGCTCCAACTAATGTGTGTATCTCATCGATGAATAAAATAATTTCACCATCACTGTTCGTCACTTCCTTCACGACCGATTTCAATCGCTCTTCAAATTCACCTTTGTATTTTGCACCTGCGATCAATGCACCCATATCAAGTGAGTACACCGTTTTTGTTTTTAAATTTTCTGGCACATCGCCCTTCACAATTCGATGCGCAATGCCTTCTGCAATCGCCGTCTTACCTACACCTGGTTCACCAATGAGAATAGGGTTGTTCTTAGTTCTACGCGATAATATTTGAATAACCCTACGAATCTCATCGTCTCTACCAATCACCGGATCCAGTTTTCCCGCATCCGCCAACTGATTTAAGTTCTTTGCATATTTATTCAAGGCTTGATACGTTGCCTCTGCATTTTGATCGTTCACCTTTGCATTGCCTCGCAATTCTTTGATTGCTATTTTCAAATCTTTTTCTGTTAATCCAGCATCCTTCAACATGCCCGAAACCTTATCGTTCGCGCTCAACATGGCCAATAGTAAATGTTCCAGCGACACAAACTCATCGCCAAATTCTTTTAACAATTGAACGGATTTTTGCAAGACCTGATTCGTGCTGTTCGATAAGTACGGACCATTCCCAGAGACTTTCGGAAAGCTCTGAATCATGGAATCACACACCTCTTTTACACGCTGTATATTAACATTGGTTTTCTTTAAAAGATAAGGCACGATGTGTTCGTCTACCTCTATCATAGCCTTCAACAAATGCGCAGTTTCAATCGCTTGTTGTTGATTCGATACAGTAATTTCAGCAGCCTTGTTAATGGCTTCCTGAGCTTTAATGGTATATTGATTTAAGTTCATACGTTTTGTATTTACTTTATCCCATCAAAGCATATTCCATTGCTTATGCCGATGTATTTCCCTGAAAATATGGCATCTAAAAATACAAACAGCAAGACAATTCTTCATTAATCTTGCTGTTCGTACTGAATTATTGACCGATGTAAGCATCGACCTAAAATTTTTTTTACGTATGCCGATGTATCCTTCGAATGAAATTTCTTAGACTAAAACTTCTTTTAATTTTTGTGCTTGATGATTCACCAATTTACCCAATGGACCCATCGCCATCATTTTGATAAATGGATTTAAGTCGGCATTGATTGTCATCTGCACCGCAGACGAATTTGCATCGAGCGACTCAATCGTCCATACAATATTCAAATCAAATGCAGTAGGCGCAGAAGGCACAATGGTAATTTTTCCATCCGGATTTTTCTCCGAAAATTTCAATTCCAACTTCGCCATATTCTGAATGGTAAATTTGCATTCATCCTCTGTAGAAGACCAATTGTACACATTCTCAGGCATCAAGACCTGATGATTATTGGCATTCGCCAAAAAAGTAAAAACCTCCGACAGAGGTTTGTGTATAGTTTGTTTATCGCTTTGTATGCTCGTCATAAAAATGTATTAAGTATTAAGTATTAAGTATTAAGACTGTTCATTTGTGCTATTTAGTATTGTTTAGCACTACTCCACGAACCTACGAACCCACGAGCATACGAGCATTCGAACCTACGAGCATTCGAACTACGCTATCTCCGTATGTCCCCAATGTTCAGGATCTTCTCTCCAAGATTTTAAAACTTCAACATCGGCTTCGTTGATGTAGCCCGAGCTTAATGCTTGATCGATTAAATCGTTGTAATTACTCAATGATATTAATTTGCAATTGGCAATATTGAAATTTTCAATTGCTTTATCGAAACCATAATTGAAAATAGAAACCATACCTACCACTTCACAACCCGCTGCACGTAATGCTTCTACTGCTTTCAAACTACTCTTTCCTGTCGACACTAAATCTTCAACAACAACTACACGCTGACCTTCTTTCACTTCACCTTCAATCATGTTATTCATTCCATGATCTTTAGGTGCCGATCGAACGTATGCAAATGGCAATCCCAATTCTTGCGCAACCAATACCCCTTGCGGAATTCCAGCAGTTGCCACACCTGCAATTAGATTTACTGAACTAAACTCTTCTGTAATCACTTCCGATAATCGCTGACGAATGAATGTACGTACCGGAGGATAAGAAAGAGTTACTCTGTTATCGCAATAAATAGGCGACTTCCAACCAGAAGCCCATGTGAATGGATTTGATGGTTGCAATTTAATTGCTTTGATTTGAAGCAAAAATTCTGCTACTTTTAACGACGTATCCCTCTTAGTAATCATACCGCAAATGTATAAAATTTATATCAACGATAAACCCATAATTTTTAGCAATAACATCGATGTACAAGATATTATTGTCGATGAAAATACAACATGCTATGAATCAGATGATTTAAAATTTTCCGAAGAATTTCTAAATCGGCATTTAAGCTCCAATTCCACAATTATTACGTGTCAAAACCCCGAAAAAAGTTTTGGAAATTTCACAAAAAATCTTATATTAATTGAAGCCGCTGGAGGAATCGTTTATCACCAAAATTCGAACGATATATTATTCATCTTTAGACGCAACAAATGGGATTTGCCAAAAGGAAAAATTGACGATGGTGAATCCATAGAACAGGCAGCATTACGTGAAGTGGAAGAAGAATGCGGAATCCATTCGCACAAAATAATTCGAAAATTCAAGGATACGTATCATATCTATTTCTTCAAAAACGAATGGATACTAAAAAAAACGTATTGGTTCATCATGCAATGTGAAAGCCCTGAAACCCTTATTCCACAAGCAGAAGAAGACATCACAGAAATTAAATGGGTCGATAAAAATAGTTTGAATGAAATTTATCAAAACACGTATGTTATGGTAGCAGAAATGTTGCTAGAACTGTGAATTAAAAATTAAGAATTAAGAGTTAAGAGTGATGAACGAGGTGTACAATTATTGATTTAAGTGTTTCAAAAATATATTTTAATTACATTTATCCTTATGAAAATTTTTCTTCCCCTAATAACAGTTTCTCTTTTTTTCTTTTCATGTGAAGAAGAGAATAAAGTAAAATCGATTGAAAAAGAAGTTCGCATCGATTCGATGCAAATTGAACCTACAATGCGCTTAGGCGATATTGCAAATTTCAAGATTTACTTCAGCTACGAAAATCCATGTGCTACTTTTTCACGATTAGAAAACACTGTTGTTTTAGATACCATTTTCTTAAAAGCATTTGGTAATTATAGAGAAGGAAATTGTTTAACAGTAGAAAGTCCCGATTCTACCTATATCAATTATGAAGCCCGTACCCTCGGCACAAAATACTTTAAATGGAAACAATTGAATGGTCAAGAAAAAGTCGACTCATTTCGTGTTGTCATGTAAGAAAAACCATTTAATGTTAAATTTTATTTAGCAATTTCAATGCAAGTTCAAGGTCAACTGATGCCTTGTCATTTACTGTTAAAAAATAATTTAACTGCCATTGTTGTGTTTTGATAGCTTGTTTATTGGAAGGTTTTTCCCAAGGTGGATATACTCTTATTCCACGTTTTCCAGATTTAGCCTCAGTACTTAAAATACCATTTTCCAGCAATACAGATTTAGGAAAAATAAATTGTCCAAAATGTTCCTTAGACCTTGAACTTATGATGATTAAATCAAAATCGTCTAATACGTTATAAGGTTCCGTTATTCCATCTATATTCCTCTTCCAAATTGTCACAAACTGACCTATTTTTGTTGGTGTAATTTTTGAAAATCGATAATGAATTTTCTTCGTGTTAAGTAAAAAAGTACAAGCTCCATATTCCTTACTTTCATAATTTTCATTAAAGTTAAAGAAATCAAAACCACATCTTTTATACACAACTTCATTCAGCATTTTCAAATCAGATGCTAATCTATTTTCAATTTCCATAATTTAATTTGTGTTGTGTTCCCCACGAACTTACGAACCTACGAACCCACGAACATACGAACATACGAACATACGAACATACGAACCTACGAACCCACGAACCTACGAACCCACGAACCTACGAACCTCCCAGCATCTTCAACGCTTCCTTCGGCACAAACTGCTCCACATCGCCCCCATTCCTTAAGATATCACGAACAATGGTTGAACTAATCGCAGAAAAACCTGGTTTCGATAAAATAAAAATACTTTCAATATCGGGATGCATCGCATGATTCATTTGCGCAATCGCTTTTTCGTATTCGAAATCGGACACCGAGCGAATGCCTCGAATCATATATTGTGCTCCAATCTTCTTACAATAATCTACCGTTAAGCCAGTATAACTTAGCACTTCTACCTTCTCATACGATTTGAAAACTTCTTGCAACATTTCCAAACGCTTTTCGGCCGATAAAAAAGATTGTTTCGTGCTGTTTAAGCCTATTCCCACATATACTTTATCGAACAATGGCAAGGCACGATTGAGTATGTCGATGTGTGCCAATGTAATGGGGTCAAAGGAACCTGGAAATAGTGCGATCTTTTTCATACAACGAAATTACAAATTTTTGGAACTAAAAAAGGAAAAGGTAGAGTAACCGTATTTTCGGTCTTCTACAAATCCGGGTACATGATTTAATTGCTGCACACTCGCATGTTCGATAATAAGCATGCCTTCTTCTTTCAATAAATTATTTTTCAATACGCGCTCCGCAATTTCTGGAATGCGATTTAAATCATAAGGCGGATCGGCAAAGATAAGGTCGTATTTTTCGTAAGCCGACTCTAAATATTTGAAGACATCGGCGCGAACAACATCGATTTGAAAATTTAATTTTTTAGAAGTTTCCTTGATGAAATCGACACATGCTGGATGTTTATCCACTGCAAGAATAGACGAACAACCGCGCGATGCAAATTCGTAGGAAATATTTCCAGTTCCTGCAAATAAATCGAGCAGATTCATCTCATAAAAATCTATGGAATGTTGTAAAATATTAAAGAGTGCTTCCTTCGCAATATCGGTAGTTGGTCGAACCGGAAGCTTCGCAGGCGCTTGTATTCTCAAGCCTTTGTGTGATCCCGAAATTATTCGCATAACAAGGCATTGTATAAATAGGCGAATCGATGTATGCTCTTTTCCTTTTCTATTCTACTCGCATATTCAAACTTTCTGTCGATGCTAGCGAAGAAAATATTCGAGAAGTAATTTTTCAACATCGCATGTCGCTCATCCTCCGCTTCTACATCGCCCATCAAGACAATCTGTAATTGAGCTGTAGGGATTCCAAACTGTTCGGATATATATACCGGAAAGTAAATGAAATCTTCAATCGTTTTAAACTTAAAGGTATTGTACAAAATGCAATTGTTATTTTGCATCAAGGCCAACTCAAATTGATCTTCATTCAGATTGATGTACATCGTGTACCCTTGCATACCTGCATGCTGAATGTACGTAAAGAGACAAGCCGATGAATGTACAACTTCCACATCTGGAAATTTAGATCGCACCATCGCCAACTCTTGAATGTCCATCGCATAAATCATCTTCGCATTGAGCAATGGAATTTTTGAACGATGAATTTTATGTAGTTCTATTTCTGTGTTTTGAAAATTTAATAACTCTTCCTCCTTATTCAAATCGTAAAAGGGCTCCGGAACCAAGGCATGTTGGGTCGATGTATTCACGTACACCACCCTTGCGAAGTCTTTTTGAAGAAAATCGGTATTGGCCAACACTTCTTTGTACTGCTTTTTCCCATCAAACAAATGAAACTCTGCTTGCAATACAAATTTCTTACGGTCTGAGTCAAAGGCCAGTGCCTGAAACTTGTTTCCATTAAATTTGAAGATTAAATCGTAACGCGCATTTTTATCGAAATAAAAACTTTCGTCAACTCTTTCTAATTTCTTAATGTTTAATGTATTTTGTTCCGACATATTCACAAAAGTATAATTATTTAACTATTAATAAAATTGAGCAATAGCTTCGGCAAATATCTTGGCATGGAACCCACCTTGGGGCAAGAGGCTTTCTTTCAGAAGTTTGAACAATTTCTGCGAGCGGAAGAAACGTTCTCTGCCTTTATCTTGCGTGGATATGCAGGTACGGGTAAAACCAGTACCTTGAAAGCTGTGGTGAATTATTTAAAAGCTAATAAATTCAAATCGGTATTACTTGCCCCAACAGGTAGAGCTGCAAAGGTCTTGAGCAATTACACCAATACGCCTGCAAGCACCATTCATAAGAAAATTTATAGAAGAAAATCATCGGTCGAATTATTGTCGAGCTTTACCCTGAACGAAAACAAACACAGCAATACCATTTTCATTGTCGATGAAAGTTCCATGATTTCAGGCAATATGCACGATGTGAATGCCTTTTATTATGGTAAGGGAAGTTTACTGGACGACCTAGTGGAATATGTATACAGCAATACCAATAACTGTCGACTCTTACTCGTGGGCGATACGGCACAGTTGCCACCGGTAGGTGCCGACTTTAGTCCGGCATTGCATAAGGAGATGATGCATACCAAGTATGGTTTGCGCATTTTCGAACAAGAGCTCACCGAAGTATTGCGTCAAGAAAAAGACTCAGGCATACTCATGAATGCTACTGCCATCAGAAATCAAATCGATGAAAACGACATCCTTTGGCCTAAGCTAAGGACTAAAGGCTATGCCGATATTTTTTCGATGACAGGAGAACAATTGAGCGAGGGTTTGAATTATGCTTTCGATAAATACGGCATCGACGAAACCCTGATCATTTGCAGGTCGAACAAAAATGCCAATCGATATAATCAAGAAATCCGCGCAAGAATATTATATAAAGAAGAAGAACTTTCGGCCGGCGATTTTCTGATGGTGGTAAAAAATAATTACTACTGGTTAAGTGATGAAGACGAAAGCGGATTCATTGCCAATGGTGAAATTGTACGCATCGTGAAAGTGAAGCGCGAAGAAGAAATGCATGGATTCCGTTTCGCAAATTTGACCATTGAACTGTTTGATTTACCTGGTCAGCCTAAGCTCGATGTAAAAATTCTAATCGACACCATCTATGCCGATGGACCGAGTATGAGTTCAGAGGATCAGAAAAAATTATACGAATCGGTGATGGCCGACTATAAAGACTTGCGGACAAAAAAAGAACGCTACGAAAAATTAAAGTCGGACCCCTATTACAATGCCCTGCAAGTAAAATTCGCCTACGCCGTTACCTGCCACAAAGCACAAGGCGGACAATGGAAAGCAGTCTTTATAGATCAAGGATATTTGGTTGATGAAATGCTGAACCTCGACTTACTGCGTTGGTTGTACACCGCCATCACTCGAGCCAGCGAACAAGTATTTTTAGTAAATTTCCATTCCAAATTCTTTAAATAGGCCAATTAAAAATAAATACGTATTCTTGTCGTTATGCAATGGATGAAACTAAATAAACTGTTTGTTCTGATTTTCGCAGCTGCATTTTTTACCTCTTTTACCAGCAATGCACAATTGGGTGGATCTAGAATTTACAGTTTCATGGAGCTCCCCTATTCGGCACGTGCCACCGCGCTTGGTTCTTATCAAGTTGCCGTGTGGGACAACGATTTGAGCAATGCCTATCAAAATCCATCGCTACTGAATCCAAAAATGCACAACACTTGGAGCTTGAACGTGAATAATTACGTTTCGGACATTCAATACGGTTACATTGCCACTGCCTTCAACCTCAATAAAAATAGCATCCTCTCTTTGGGTGTTAATTATATCGATTACGGAAATCTAGTGTTGCGCGACGACATCGGCAACGAGCAAGGAACATTTAAAGCTAATGAAAATGCCTTGAATGTTACGTACTCAAGAGCTTACAAACAATTCCGATACGGTGCCAACTTAAAAACTATTTTTTCAAATTTAGAATCGTACCGTTCTACCGCTTTGGCCTTTGATTTAGGAGGTTCGTATTACGACAGTACATCGGGTTTAGGACTCGCTTTCTCAGTGCTCAACATCGGCACACAAATAAGTACCTATTATGGTCAGACCGAAGCCATGCCCTTCGAAGCATTGTTTACGATTAGTAAAAAATTGCAATACGCACCATTCCGCTTTAGCTTGACCCTGCACGATTTGCAGAAGTTCGATCTTACCTATAACGATCCGAACGATGAGAGCAATCAGATCGACATCAATACAGGCAAGCCCATACAACGTACCTTTAATTTCGGCGATAAGCTGATGCGTCACGTTGCTGTAGGTACCGAATTATTATTTTCAGAAAACTTCAATTTACGAGTTGGTTACAACCACCAGCGCAGAAGAGAATTGTACATCGAGAACAAGCCTGCCACTGTTGGATTTTCTTGGGGCTTTATGCTCAAAGTAAAAAAAATCAACATCAGCTATGGTTCTGCCAAGTACCATTTGTCGGGCAACAGCAATATGTTTAGCATCTCCCTGAATCCGAACGATTTCTTCAGAAAGAAAAAATTAAGCTGATAAATTATTACCTTTGCGAGAATGTCGCGCGCAAAAATCAACATAGCCATTGATGGTTATTCTTCTTGTGGAAAAAGCACTTTAGCCAAGGCCCTTGCAAAGGATATTGGATATGTGTATGTTGATTCAGGAGCGATGTACCGATGCGTCACGCTATTTTTCCTAGAGCAAAACATCGACCTAAACGATGAAGCATCGGTGGCACAAGCATTAAAATCCATCGAGATCGATTTTGAAGAACAAGAAGTTTTTTTGAATGGCAAAGATGTGAGCGAACGCATTCGCAGCATGGAAATTTCCAATGCAGTAAGTCGAGTGAGCGCCAATAAAGAAGTGCGCAGAGCGATGGTCTATTTACAGCAAAACATCGGCAAAAAACAAAACTTGGTGATGGATGGTCGCGACATAGGCACCACCGTTTTTCCGGATGCACAACTCAAAGTTTTCATGACAGCCCATCCCATGATTCGTGCGCAACGCAGATACAAAGAACTGCTGGAGAAAGGACAAGAAGTTCCACTCGACGATGTGATGGCGAACCTCAACATGCGCGATTACGAAGATACGCACAGAGAAGAGAGTCCGCTGGTGCAAGCAGAGGATGCGATAGTGCTCGATAATTCGTTTTTGACTCCGAGTGAGCAATTGGAGTTTGTGAAGGGGAGATTAAGAGATAGAGGATTATTGTAAAGAATGTTCACGCGAAGGTTCACGCAAAGATCGCTAAGGTAATATCGCAAAGTACGCGAAGGATTTTAGTACTCAATAGCAAATTTCACTTAATGAATAAACCTGCATTTATGCAGTTGTGCAAATAGAATTCTTCTATGAAATTTGAATATGGAAGAAAACGAAATTTCAAAAATCATAATAGGTGCTGCTATTAAAATTCATCGAAAATTAGGTCCTGGTCTATTAGAATCTGCGTATGAAGAATGTATGGCATATGAATTGACAAACGAGAATTTGCAAATTGAACGTCAAAAAAGTATACCATTAATTTACGAGAGAATCATAATTAATAATGCATATAAAGCCGATATAATAGTAGAAGATAAGGTGTTAATTGAATTAAAATCCGTTGAAAACGTATTAAATGTTCATAAAGCACAATTACTTACATATCTAAATTTTAGCAACAAGAAATTGGGATTATTGATTAATTTCAATTCTGAACTCCTTAAAAATGGTATTATTCGTGTAGTTAATAAGCTTTAGTGTAAAGACAATTTTAAATTTTAGATAACTTTTAAATATCTACCCAAGACTTAGCGGCCTTTGCGATATTACCTTAGCGAGCTTTGCGTGAAAATTAGCGCCCTTTGCGTGAAACCTTAGGGTACTTTGCGAGAAACAAAGCCTTTACCTCTGTAAATCAGGGCACTACATCGCCCCTCATTCCTATAATTCTCTGATAATTAATGAAATATAAAATTTTTCTTTTTGCTTTTAATTCCTATCTTTGGCGTCCCTAACCACGGGAAAAGGAGAAAAAAATTTAATGGCAAAAAAACAAATCACAGAAAAAGAATTATTAGCATCTGAAGCGAATGCTGAATTCGTAAGAACAAGAGAGGCTGAGGCGATTGAGTCTGAGGCCGATTCATTATCGCTTGAAGAGATTAAATCTCAATCTTTAATTCCAGACGCTTCGTTCGACTGGGACATGGATCCAAAAGGATTCGGTAATTACACTAACGAAGAGCGTGCTAAATTAGAAGGCATGTACACAACTACATTAAACTCTATCACTAAAGGTGAGATTATTACGGGTACTGTAGTTACAATGAACTCAAAGGATGTGGTATTAAACATCGGCTTTAAGTCGGATGGTATGGTACCTCTTTCTGAATTCCGCGATATGCCGGAATTAAAGATCGGTGACGTTGTTGAGGTTTTTGTTGAAGATCAAGAAGACAAAAACGGCCAATTGATCCTTTCTCGTAAACGTGCGAAAACGCAACGTTCATGGGATCTTATCAATAAAGCGCTTGAAGACGATGCTATTATCAATGGTTTCGTTAAGAGCAGAACTAAAGGTGGTTTAATTGTTGACATCGATGGTGTTGAAGCATTCTTACCTGGTTCACAAATTGATATCAAACCTATCCGCGACTACGATATTTACGTAGGTAAAACAATGGAGTTTAAAGTGGTTAAAATCAACCATGAGTTCCGTAACGTGGTAGTTTCTCACAAAGTATTAATTGAAGACGATTTAGAAAGTCAAAAATTTGATATCATCTCTAAACTTGAAAAAGGTCAAGTATTAGAGGGTACAGTTAAGAACATCACTGCATTTGGTGTGTTCATTGACTTAGGTGGTGTTGATGGTTTATTACACATCACTGATATTTCATGGGGTCGTATCGATCATCCAGAAGAAGTATTGAAATTAGATCAAAAAATCAATGTGGTAGTTCTTGACTTCGATGATGAGAAGAAGAGAATCGCATTAGGTTTAAAACAATTAACTTCTCATCCTTGGGAATCTTTAGACACTGCGATTGAAGTAGGTTCTAAAGTAAAAGGTAAAATCGTAACAGTTGCTGATTACGGTGCATTCTTAGAAATCATCCCAGGTGTTGAAGGTTTAATCCACGTTTCTGAAATGTCGTGGTCACAACACTTACGTTCACCTCAAGAGTTCATGAAAGTGGGCGATGAGATGGAAGCAGTAGTGTTGACTTTAGACAGAGAAGAGCGTAAAATGTCATTAGGCATTAAGCAATTAACTCCAGATCCTTGGGTTGGTGTTGCTGATCGTTACCCTGTAGGTAGCAAACACAAAGCAGTTGTTAAAAACATGACTAACTTCGGTGTGTTTGTTGAAATCGAAGAAGGTATCGACGGATTAATTCACATCTCTGACTTATCATGGTCTAAAAAAATCAACCATCCACATGAGTTCACTAAAGTTGGTGAGTCTTTAGAGGTTGTTGTTTTAGAAGTGAATGCAGAAGAGCGTAAATTAAGCTTAGGTCACAAACAATTAGAAGAAAATCCTTGGGATACTTTTGAAACGATCTTCACGATGGATTCTATCCACCAAGGAACTGTTACGAAAGTAACTGATAAAGGTGCAGTAATCAACTTACCTTATGGTGTAGAAGGTTTCGCTCCTACGAAACATGCAGTGAAAGCTGATGGTAAAGCGGTTCAAGTAGAAGATGTATTGGATTTCAAAATCATTGAGTTCAATAAAGATTCGAAAAGAATTTTAGTATCACACAGCAAAATCAACGAAGAAGCAAAAGCTGAAGCGAAAGCAGAAGAGACAGATAAGAAGAAGAAAGATGCTAAAGCAACTTCAACTGCAGTGAAAAAAGTAAAAGAATCGGTTGAGAAAACTACTCTTGGTGATTTAGACGTTTTAGCTTCATTGAAATCTTCAATGGAAACTGCTGAAAAGAAAAAGTCTACTAAGAAGTCGGAAGAAACGACTGAAGAATAGTTCGTTTGATCGAATGCTCGTAGGTTCTCCCGATAGCTATCGGGATGCTCGTAGGTTCGTAGGAACGAGGGTTCGAGAAAGAACAAAAAAAGATAAAGAGTTCTGCTGAGAAATTGGCAGAACTCTTTTTTTTGCTTAGAAATTTCTATATTTGAGAAATCAATTGAACATGAAGCAAGGTACTATACTCGGTAGTCCAAAATTTGATATCACCATCAAACGCCTTTGCCATCAATTAATCGAAAACCATAACGATTTTAGCGATTCTGTTTTAATAGGTCTTCAACCTCGAGGTACTTATTTAGCAAAGCGTGTGCATGAAGAACTCAGCAAATTACTTCCCAAACAAAAAATAAAATTAGGCTATCTCGATGTTACCTTTTTCAGAGATGATTTCCGACACTCAGAAAAATTGCTACTAGCAAATACAACGAGTATCGATTTTATCATCGAAAATAAAAAAGTGATCTTGATCGATGATGTGCTTTTCACTGGCCGAACCATTCGCGCTGGAATGGATGCGATGTTGGCTTTTGGTAGACCCTCTAAGGTGGAATTGTTGGTACTCATCGACAGAAGGTATACAAGGCATTTGCCTATAGAGCCCGATTATATTGGCTTGCAGGTCGACTCTATCTCATCGGAAAAAGTGATTGTGAAATGGAAAGAGACGGAAGGCAAAGACGAAGTAGTTTTAGTTGAAGAACATAAAAATAAAAAATAAAGGCATGCAACAATTAAGTGTGAATCACTTATTAGGAATTAAAGGTCTCAAAGAAAAAGACATTCAACTCATTTTTGAAACGGCCGATAATTTTAAAAACATTATCAACAGACCCATCAAAAAAGTGCCGTCGCTGAGAGACACTACCATCGCCAATATTTTTTTCGAAAACTCAACCCGCACCAAACTTTCCTTCGAACTTGCAGAAAAAAGATTGTCGGCCGATGTCATCAACTTCGCCGCTTCATCTTCATCGGTAAGTAAAGGCGAAACGCTCATCGATACGGTGAACAACATCTTAGCGATGAAAGTGGATATGGTGGTAATGCGTCACCCTTATCCGGGCGCTGCACAATTCTTATCGAAACACATCAAAGCACAAATTGTGAATGCCGGTGATGGTGCGCACGAACATCCTACGCAAGCACTGTTAGATGCTTATTCCATTAGAGAAAAGTATGGCGATGTTGCAGGAAAAAATGTTGTCATCGTTGGCGACATCCTCCACTCGCGCGTAGCACTTTCGAACATCTTATGTTTGCAATTATTAGGTGCGCAAGTAAAAGTATGCGGACCTATAACACTCATTCCAAAATACATTGAAAGCCTTGGTGTGCAAGTGGAATACGACTTGCGAAAAGCATTGGAATGGTGCGATGTGGCAAATATGTTACGCATTCAACTCGAGCGACAAGACATCAAATATTTTCCATCCTTACGCGAGTATGCGATGCTTTACGGATTGGACAAAAATTTACTCAACTCATTGAAAAAAGAAATCACGGTGATGCATCCGGGTCCAATCAACAGAGGCGTTGAGATCACTTCAGACGTAGCAGATTCAAAGCAATCCATCATTTTAGATCAAGTAGAAAACGGAGTAGCCATTCGCATGGCAATTTTATATTTATTGGCAGGCGGCAAATCATAACAATTTGTTATATTGCATCCTGTTTATGAAAAATATTTTTAGAAGCTTACTGTTAGGTACAGTAATTTTAATTGGAAACTCAACATTAATAAAGGCTCAAAACAATCCAAACGCAGGTAACACAAACGCAGAAATTAGAGGATTTGTTTACGATAAAAAATCAGGCGAGCCCATCATTTTCACGAATGTCTATCTAGAAGGTACAACGTATGGAGTTGCCACAGATGTGAATGGTTTTTACACCATCAGCAAGCTGAAAGCCGGCAATTACACCTTGATCAGTACGGGTATAGGTTACGATACGGTGAAGGTAAAAATCAAATTAAATCCAGGTCAGCGTATCTCGCAAAATTTATATTTGAACGAGCAAAGCATCAAGTTAAAAGATGTGGAGATTACGGCCGACAAAACGGAGGCGAAAACGGAGACCAAAGTTTCTGCAGTAAAAGTTACGCCGAAACAGATTACACAAATTCCATCGGTAGGTGGTGAACCCGATTTAGCCCAGTATTTACAAGTACTTCCGGGCGTTGTGTTCACGGGCGACCAAGGCGGACAGCTCTACATCAGAGGAGGTGCTCCCATTCAAAACAAAGTCTTGCTAGATGGGATGATCCTTTACAATCCTTTCCACTCCATTGGTTTGTATTCGGTTTTCGAAACCGATATTATACGAAATGTCGATGTGTACACGGGTGGATTCGGAGCCGAGTATGGCGGACGTATCTCGGCAATTATGGACGTGACTACGCGCGATGGAAATAAAAAACGTTTCTCAGGAAAAGTAGGTGCCAATCCATTTACATCGAAATTAATTTTAGAAGGACCATTAAGTAAATACGAAGAAGGCAAAGCCACAACATCGTTTATCATTTCAGGTAGAACATCTTACTTAGAAAAAACAAGTAAGAGTTTGTACAGCTATGTCGATACAGCAGGCTTACCCTATAACTTTACCGACCTCTATGCGAAAGTTTCGATCAACGGAGTGAACGGTAGTAAATTAAATTTATTCGGATTTAATTTCACCGATCAAGTGAACTTTGCAGCGCCTGCAAGTTTGAGTTGGAACAGTTCTGGTGCAGGCGGACATTTTGTGATTGTACCATCGGCATCATCGGTTTTAATTGATGGTACCTTTGCATATTCACAATACAGCATCAAGCAACCACAAATCAATAAGGAACCAAGAAGTTCATTAATCAATGGTTTTAATGCCGGATTAAACTTCACCCACTTTTATGGAAAAGACGAATTGAAATATGGTATCGAGATGTTAGGATTTCAAACCGATTTCCAATTCCAAAATGGTTCAAACGTATTGATACAACAGCAACAATTTACAACAGAATTAGCAACATTTTTCAAATACAAATACATCAAGAACCGATTGATCTTAGAGCCGAGCATTCGTTTGCATTATTATGCATCCCTTGCAGAGCCTTCGTTTGAGCCACGATTCGCAACAAAATATGTGATCTCAGAGAATGTGCGCTTTAAAGCAGCAGGCGGATTTTATTCACAAAATTTATTGAGTGCAACATCGGATAGAGATGTGGTGAATTTATTTTACGGATTCCTTTCGGGACCCGATAATTTACCATCGCAATTCGATGGCAAAGAGGTAACATCGGCACTCCAAAAAGCAAGACATTTGGTAGCAGGATTTGAATTTGATTTGTTTAAATTTTTCAATTTGAACGTAGAAGCATATGTGAAAAATTTCAACCAGTTAACAAACATCAATCGCGATAAAATTTATCCGAACACGGTGGAATACCAAAGTAAACCAGAGTTTCAACGCGAAGATTATATCATTGAAGAAGGTACGGCGAAAGGAATTGATTTTGCTTTGAAATACGATCATAAAAATATTTACATCTGGACAACTTATTCCCTTGGTTTTGTAGATCGTTACGATGGTGTACGCCAATACAATCCGCATTTCGATCGCCGACATAACGTGAACATTGTTACCGCTTACAAATTTGGAAAGAACAACAGTTGGGAATTTGATATGCGTTGGAATTTAGGATCGGGTTTCCCGTTCACACAAACGCAAGGCTTCTATGAGAAAATTAAATTTGAAAATATTTACGACGATTATACACAAAGCAATGGCGAACTCGGTGTGATCTATGCTGAGCTAAACAAAGCGCGCTTGCCTTGGTACCATCGTATGGATGTGAGCATTAAAAAATTCTGGGAGTTCAACGAATTCAATCGCTTGGAAGCAACACTTGGAGCAACGAATATTTACAATCGCGAAAACCTATTTTACTTCGATCGCGTATCGAACGAAATTCGTTACCAATTGCCATTCATCCCAACATTGGGTATGACCTTCACCTTCTAAATCTTAGGCCGATGTTACCGCATGGAAACATGCTAACATTGCATAAGATTTCAGCAAAATATTCTAAAAAACACAATCAGGGGCATCATTGCCCCTTTTTTCATGCCTATTCGCACATTATTATGATATTATGATAAATAGCTGTAGCTTTGTTTAACTAAACTATTTTCATGTTACGGCGCATCGCATATTTTTTATTCGTGCTCTACTTCTACACATCGTGTTGTTCCCAAACAAAAACCTACGATAGTTTCACAGAAGAGCAGAAAAAATTATTGTACTACCTATACGGACAAAGTATGGTGTACGATATCAACACAGGCGATTCAGTAGCACTCAATGTCACCGAGCAATACATCGGCAATCTACCGCCGGATGAAGTAGAGACGGCCGACTGTGATTCGTATTATCCAGCGTATGGAAAAGCAACCGTGAAGAGCATTACAGATACCAGTTTACAATATACCTTGTCCATCAAAAAAAGTATGGACATCGATGGAGTAAGTCCGCGCTTGCGTTGGATGGGCTACGATGTTCAGCTCGATGATTCCAGCGCAGTAATTTATCACGATTCATTAAACTTGCGTCACCCCGACGCTTTCAATAACGTCTACGAAATTCAAGTGAAAGACACCACGAACACACGCGCCGATTTAATCTGGAAAATTTATTTCAGCACGGAGTATGGGATAATACGGTTTGATAGGAAAGATGGGAGAGTTTATCGGTTGAGAATATAGTATGCTAGTGTGCTATCCCGATAGCTATCGGGATGCTAGTCCTTTAGTTTTAGTGAATAGTGTTGTGCTTTCTATAATATGACTTTTTACTTTGCATCCTTTGCGTAATAATACTCTGCGTGCTTTGCGAGAAACTCCGCGGCCTTTGCGTGAACCCCTGCGGCCTTTGCTCCCTCTATCTCTCCTCCTCCAATAACTTCGTCCTGTAAATAAACAGAAACATAAAATTCCCAGCCACGGCGCCAAAGCTATGCCATAAGAAATGCGTACCCATGCTTAAAAATCCCCAGTCATCGGCAATCCTAAAAAATAAAGCTACAATGAACGATGCAAATGCCATCGCCACCAAATACCAATTTTTGAATTTTATTTTCAACAAGATCAAATACGTTGGGATCAAAACGGTGAGTCCAAGTATGGCGTAATTCACGTTCGCGCGCAGATGTCCGTTGTGTTCTGGAATTAATTCCCAGGCCACGCGATCGGTGATAAAAACGAAGAGAAAAAACCCAATCGTGTACCACCAATTGTTCATCACTTTATACATAAAATACATGCCCGTCATGATACACAAAATCATAATCGGCATCCAATCCATGTATAAAAAATAGCTCGAATATCGGAAAGCATGATACATCAGCCCGCCTACTCCACCAATCGTAAGCAGCAGTAAGGATGTGGTCAAGAATTTAAATTGACTGAACCTACCTTTTAGTCGGCCATACCAGTACACACTCATGATGATGAACAGCAATGCCGACAAGGTATTGAAGGGCTCTACAATCATCGCTTTCACATCGGTCTCCGTGTAAATGGGACCGCCATCTGGGAGGAGTTGGAGTAATGTCATTGAGCGAATATAAAAAATGGAGGAGGAAAAATAAAATGGGAAATGGAAAAAAGAAAATGGAAAATAGAAAATAGAAAAAAGGAATCTCAATAACTATCGGGATAAATGCTTAAAGTTAAACAATAAAAAATTTTATGCCGATGTGTTAGCAGAGTGTAAAACTCGTGCTTAATCCAACACAAAAATTTCTTGGGAGATGTGCTGCGCCTATGAGTGCTCTGGAGTGCTTGCCTTCTTCGCCTAAAATGTTGAGGAATAAATTCGATGCGGCATCTGCCACGATTGGTGCATCGTCCCAAGCATTTGCCGATGTATAGTACACATCGATATGATTCAATCCAAGTATGTTTTCAAAACCGATTTTCGATTTGATTTGCGACAAAACATTTACGGCACAAATTTGCATGGCCGCTGAACCATCGTTCGTGTTGAGCTCCTCTCCTAGTTTTCCTTGATAGAAAAATTCTCCATTCAAAATTGGAAATTGTATGGCAACATAGGCGATGTTCGCACGCACATTGACAGATACATAATTGCCTCCTGGTTCCGATGTTGTAGGCAAGGTCAAACCCATTGCTTTTAGTCGCGTTTCTACTAATGTATTGTTCAATGTAATGCTTATTCCCATGGTATAGATTTTTTCTGATGCAATGCTATTTATATTTTTCCGAATTAAATTGTAGATCATTGAATTAATTGTAAAATAAATCGAAAAAAGAAAATCGAAAAAAGTATTCGAAATTGAAAAACTATTTCGAAAATCGTAAAGGCTTTGTTGGGAAATTTTGAAAAGGATCTAAATGTATTTGCATTTTCAAATTCTTTTATCGTATATTTGCGATATATAATATGGCACTCAATAAAAAAGAACTATTTGAAGAGGATGAACTTTTCTTAGCCAATATGGCTAAGGCGATCGCTCATCCCGCACGCATCCGAATCTTGAAGATTCTGGCCGATCGTAATACCTGTATTTGTGGTGAAATTGTGGAGATCCTCCCCCTCGCCCAAGCAACCGTGTCGCAACATTTACTGGAACTGAAAAAAGCAGGACTGATTCAAGGAACAGTGTCGGGACCCAAATCTTGCTATTGCATCAATTGGGAAAATTTCGAAAAACTTGAACGATTTTTCAATGGATTTTCACTCGAAATTAACAAAGGATTAAACGCTGAAAATTGTTGTTAAAAACTTAATTACCTAATAACTTAATTCCTTAATAACTTAATTACCTAATAACTTAATTACATTTCACATATGTCAGATATCATACACACCCTTCTACTACCTTATTTCATACTCTACTTCGGCATTGCCTTCGTATTGAAATCAATCATCGTAGCAAAACGCATCGGTAAGAATCCCTTGGTATTGCCTAAAGACGATAGCGCCTACGGACTCATCGGCCGATATTTTAAAATTACTTTGATCTTCATGTTCATTTACGTTTTGATTTTTACTTTTGGAAATCAATACCACCAATACTTTTTGATAATACCAGAATTAGAAAATGAATACCTGAAAATTTTGGGACTTGTATTGTTAATTGTTTCCCTGCTATGGACCATCATCGCGCAAGTACATATGAAAGATTCTTGGCGCATCGGCATCGACCTAAATACAAAAACAGAATTGATACAGTCGGGATTATTTTCCATCTCTCGCAATCCAATTTTCCTCGGTATGATCCTTAGTTTATTGGGACTTTTCTTCAGCACACCAAATGCATTCACCATGTTGTTTTTCATCGTGGGATACCTACTCATACAAATTCAAATACGATTGGAAGAAGAATTTTTAGTAAAAGAACACGGCGAAAAATATTTGAACTACTCGAAAAAAGTTAGAAGATTAATTTAAAATACTTGAACAAAATAAAATACTCATCATATGGAATCAGAAAATAAATTAAAGCAAATCGTGAAGGAAAAATATTCCGAGATTGCGAATCAAGATAAAGATACGAACGCAAGTTCATGCTGCGGTGCGGGCGGATGTTCTACGAAAGTATATAACATCATGACCGATGATTATACGCAGCTCGATGGGTATGTACAAGATGCCGATCTTGGATTGGGATGCGGATTGCCTACAGAATTTGCGAAGATTAAGAAGGGCGATGTAGTGCTTGACTTAGGATCTGGTGCGGGAAACGATTGCTTTGTGGCACGCAACGAAGTGGGCGATGAAGGTCGAGTGATTGGAATTGATTTCACGGAAGCGATGATTGAGAAAGCACGCATCAACGCGAAGAAATTAGATTATTCGAATGTGGAATTTGTGTATGGCGACATCGACGATATGCCATTGGAAAATAATTTGGCCGATGTAGTGATCAGCAATTGCGTTCTTAATTTAGTACCGAACAAAGAAAAAGTTATTTCAGAAATTTATAGAGTGTTGAAACCGGGCGGACACTTCAGCATTTCCGACATTGTACTCATCGGAACACTTCCAGAAAAAATTAAAGAGGCTGCTGAAATGTACGCGGGCTGTGTCTCTGGAGCCATTCAAAAATCGGAATACATCGGCTTGATCGAAAAAACTGGATTCCAAAACATCAGCATTCAAAAAGAAAAAGTGATTACCGTTCCCGATGATATTTTGTCGAACTACTTATCAACAGATGAGATTGTGGAGTTTAATAATTCAGGTGTAGGGATTTTTAGTGTTACGGTTTACGCAGAAAAAAGAAATTAAGGAAATAGGAAATTGAGTTATTAAGGAGTTAAAATTAGCACGAAAATTTAGAGGCTTTAATTTGTTTGTAAAGAAATATACATGAAAAAACTTTCGACATTAGATAAAAATTTAACCTTGTTTATTTTTCTAGCGATGGGCATCGGACTCTTGTTAGGAAATGTATTATCGACAGAAGCCTTGAATTCATTGAGTTCTGCCGATGGTACTACGAACATACCACTCGCCATCGGATTAATTCTCATGATGTATCCACCGCTTGTGAAAGTGCGTTACGAAGAGATGGGCAAAGTGTTTAAGAACATCAAAATTCTAAGCACATCACTGCTATTAAATTGGATCATCGGTCCACTCTTGATGTTTGCATTAGCCTATATTTTCTTGCGCGACTATCCCGATTATTTCAGCGGTTTAATATTAATCGGCATCGCACGCTGCATCGCCATGGTCATCGTCTGGAACGAACTCGCCGATGGTAACAGAGAATACGCCGCAGGACTCGTTGCTTTGAATTCCATTTTCCAAATTTTATTTTATTCCATTTACGCATATCTGTTTATCACTGTATTGCCGAATTATCTCGGCATGCAAATGATAGCCGTACAAGTATCGATGCTCGATGTTGCAAAAACCGTAGGCATCTACCTCGGAATCCCTTTCGCCATGGGCATTGCATCGAGATACCTCATCATTGCAATGAAAGGGAAAAATTGGTTGAACGAACAATTCATACCGCTCATCTCTCCAATCACATTCATCGCGTTATTGCTCACCATCGTGTTCATGTTCTCTTTGAAAGGAAAAAATATTGTAAATATTCCGGTCGATGTATTGCTCATAGCCATCCCACTCGCCATCTATTTTGCGATCATGTTTGTGCTATCATTTTTCATCGGAAAAAAAATGGGCGCCGACTATTCCCAAAACGCAGCCATCTCATTTACAGCAGCAGGAAATAATTTTGAACTCGCCATCGCCGTAGCCATTGGAGTCTTCGGATTGCAAAGTGGCCAAGCCTTTGCTGGAGTCATTGGACCGCTGATTGAAGTACCGGCTTTGGTGCTGTTGGTGAAATTGAGTGTATATTTTAAAGACAAGTACTATTCTTTATCAAATTAAGAATTAAGAGTTAAGAACGGTGATTGCTAATTTTAAGAATAATAACAAATAATAAATTTAACCTTAGCGAGCTTTGCGAGAAACCTTAGCGCCCTTTGCGTGAAACAACATGAACATTCTCATACTTTGCACAGGCAACTCATGCCGATCACAAATGATGCATGGATACATGCAGCATTTTTTAAAAGATAAAGCCAATGTTTATTCGGCCGGAATAGAAACACACGGCTTAAATAAAAACGCAGTAGCCATCATGGCGAAGGACGGCATCGACATAAGTCATTATACTTCCAATCATGTGGATGAATATGTCCATCTGAAATTCGATTTCATGATTACCGTTTGCGATCATGCGAATGAAAATTGTCCTTACGTACCGGGCGTTGCAACCCGACTACATCATAATTTCTCGGATCCATCGAAATTACAAGGCACAGCAGAAGAAATTGAAGCCGCTTTCGCGAGCACCAGAGATGAAATCAAGGAGTACGCGCGGGACTTTGCTGAGAACTATTTCTTTGTTTAAAGGAAATAGAAAATAGAAAATTGTAATAGCTATATTTTCAATTCTAAAACAATATTTTCACAACATCGTTATGTAAGGAATCAATCTTTCTTACGTTTATAAACGTATATAGAGTATGAAAAATAGTATCTTACTTTCCATAGCCTCCTTGCTCTTGGTGGTATCCTGCAGCAATACGGAGCGCGATGCGATGAATCAAAGAACAACAGATCAAATGATGAATGCAAATACGACGTACGATTCGGCGACATTCGGTGCCGGATGTTTTTGGTGTGTGGAAGCAGTGTTCCAACAACTCAAAGGGGTAGTATCGGTGAGCTCCGGCTACAGCGGAGGAAAAATTAAAAATCCAACGTATAAAGAAGTTTGCACGGGCTTAACCGGACACGCAGAAGTTTGCAGAATAGTGTTCGACCCGAAAATCATCACGTATAAAGAATTATTAGAAGCCTTCTGGGCAAGCCACGACCCTACCACATTAAACAGGCAGGGGGCCGATGTGGGCACGCAATACAGATCGGTGGTTTTTTACCACAACATCGAGCAAAAAGAATTGGCAGAAAAATACAAGCAACGCCTCAACGAAGAGAACGTTTTCGGCAAACCCGTGGTAACAGAAATCTCAGAATTGAAAGATTATTACAAAGCAGAAGATTATCACCAAAACTATTACAACGAAAATGGCGATGCACCTTATTGTAGTTTTGTGATAGAGCCTAAGTTAGAGAAATTTAGAAAAGCGTTTGCTGATAAAGTAAAATGAATGTGTTTAGTATTAAGTATTAAGACTTTCGAAATTATAGAGTTTCATATTATTATTTCCAATTAATTATCTAATATTTATTGTAATGATATCTGCTCTGATTTTTATTCCCAACTATCTTAAACAATTGAAGTTCTACTCCTTTTTTCAAATCTCGGCTTGCAGTAGCAGTAGATAATTCAAGGAAATTAGGATTTTGCTTGATAAAGTTATTGGTGCTTAATGCTCCAATTTTTTCAGCAACTAAACTAAGTAATTTGAGTATTTCAGAATCAACTGTATAAGTTGGTTTCATTATTTGATAGTATCATTTGATACTATCAAATATAAAAAATAATCAAATTAAATCGAGATTTTAATTCTTACACCTTCCCAAACACGGCCGTTGCTATATATGCCAAGCAAAGCCAGAGGTGCTAAACTTATATTTACACAAAAGCGATAAACTGTAAATATAGACTATCATATTTTCAGAAAAGCACTCAAATGAAAATATAGATTTTTATCGCTCGCAAATCTCTTTGAGCTTTTGCATCGCAAGCGGATATTTTTCGTTCATATAATCCACGAAATCATCGCTGGTATCCAGATCCACGGTAACTGTAGTTATACCATTTTTTTCATTAAACGAATAATTCTCGTATCCATTTGCCCATTTCTCAACATCGGGACCACTTGTAATTTCTTTATCTCCCTGCACTAAACCATAATGTTGAATCGAAACAAATTCATTTAGTTTATGCTCAGCAATTCTCGAAACCATACCACCCTTTTCACCGTTTTCATCCACACCTAAAAAAAGAATTTTAGAATCTTTCATCCAAGTTCCTTCATAGGTCGATGTGGGATTAAACAATGCAGTCCAGTCTTCGTATTTTTTCTTATCGCTCAAGCCTAACATACAATCGTACACTTTCGCAGCAGGAGCATTTATGGCAATTTGGTATTGTAGCTTTTTCATCGTCATAAAATTTAATTGTTCGATTTACTACGCTCTTCCAAAATCTTTTCCATCTCTTTTAATCTTTTATTTCTCGGATCATTCACCAATTTATAAATCAAGTACAGCGGAATAATACTCAAGAAGCCCCAGGTATTCATTACTACTGAATAAATAATAATACCCATCAAAAAGCCTATTAAAACTGCATTCGTAATGGAGAATGATTTCATTTTTTTGATTTCTGATGCGAGTTCTTGCTCAGATAATTTAGAGGGGTCTAGGTTATGCATAAACCAAATTAACAAAATATTTTTAAACTCTGCGATCTTTGCGTGAAAACCTTTGCGAGAAACAACCTCCTCTACTCAAACACCCTCTCCAAATTCTCCCAGATACTCGCATACACTTGCCCTTTCGTTAAAACCCGGAACTGCATTCGCATCGCTTTGTGCTTGAATTGTAGACGCAACGGTCCACAACAAGAGCATCATCAAGAAGATTTTTTTTGATTCGCCTACTATTTCGTATTAGAAAGGGCCTGCAAAGCATCTGAAAGCTGGGCTACAAAATTCACCTGCTTACCTTTGTTGCTTTCATAAATAAAATCTTTTAAACTCGTACTGGTAAATTTTTGAAAATCTCCAATCACGAATAATCGCATTCTGTAATTCGAAAATTTCTGCAATATCTCACCGGCCAATCCCGATTTTAAATCAAAAAAATCCGAACATAAATTTTTCTCATATATAAGAATTACTTCATAGCCCTGATAATACATATTCCCTAAAAGATCTAAAGCATCTTCCGCAGTATTTATAATAATTTCATCCGATATGATTTCGGCAATATTTTTATTCTGAATATTATGTTCAACTATTTCCATATTTAAAAAATGAAATAAAGTAAAAATCGAATAAAAACATAAAATGTATTTAAAAAATTACTAGTTAAAAAAACATAAAGTAAATTAAGCTTCGTAATGCTTCTAAAATCCAAACGACTTGTTTAGATTTTGTAAATAAATGAAGATTAAAAGTCGAATTCTTCTTTTGCATAAATAGTGCAAATACATATTTTTTGCATTATTTGTGCAATATAATTTAAACATACCTCAACCCTCCGCCCCCTTCGCGAAATAATTGCTTTGCGAACTTTGCGAGAATACCTCTGCGAGCTTTGCGTGAAACTACACGTTCGTATCCTATGGCCTGTATCAATACGTCGTGATGCCCCGTGGGTATGTCATAGAGTACGAAATTCCCGAGGGAATCGCAACGCGTGTATTTGTTGATGGAGGGTATGCCGATGGTACCGTAGGGTATGGGAATTTGCGTGTGTTGGTCCTTGATCTGACCTCGAATGTTTTGTGTGGTTTTTTGCGCAATATGTCCACGATGTTCATCATCAACCAGATTTGTCCCTGCTCATCGAGCTCCAAGACTTGATATTGTTCTATCAATCGTACGTATTTTCCTTCCGCATTCAACATGCGATATTCCGATACTAATTTATGATTCAGTTTTTCGTCGGAGTTGAATTTCGACATTAATTTCAAAATAGAAACCCCGTTCATGCTACAAGTAAGCACATCGTCTAGATGAATTTTCTCTGCAAAAAATTGCTGACCAATTTCTTTGTAATCGCTTTGCTGATAACCCAATAAATTCCCAAAATTATTCGAATAAAAAATCACCGCCTTCTTCGCCAAATCAAAAATCCCCGTTCCTGAATTACCTAATGCTGCAATACTTTGCAAGGCCTGTTCGTGTTTTTGAACTTTAGCATAATCCAATTCCTGTTAATTGAATTGATATTGCGAAAGATGCCTGAAGAATATTTCTTGAATGTGTTGGAGTTGCTGCATGATTTGAAAATAAAAAAAAGCGGAATACATTCGCTTCGTAAATATAAAATTTATTCGATAGACTTTATTGCTTATGAAATTATAATCATATTATATTTCACATCTGTACTTTTGCAAATAGGACAGAATACTTTATTTTCTCTACTCAATTCACCTCCACATTCGCATTTTGGTATTATGTATTTAACTCCCTCGTTCGAAGTGAATTTATTAAACTTACCACATTTTTGACATTGGCAACCGTGTGTACCACATCTTCCTTTTTCGTTATATCCATGCAAAAAGCTGGTAAAATTTTCTTTGTAATTGCAAGCCAAACAAGAAAATGTACCAGCACCAGCCATTTTGTGAAAATACAAAAAGCCATCATCCTTGACTTTAGGGAAATCGTATGATTTGTATTCTTTCTTTTTTGGTTTTTCTAATGCTATGTATATTAATGCTGCTATTAAAATAATTGGATAAAATAAAATCATCAATAGTTTAAATAAGATGCCTTCTAAAATAGAATTTAAACTAGGTGGTTTAATTGATCTAAACTCAACTGAATTATGAAGGCGGAAGCTTATAATAAATCCAATGAAAAGGTAGATTGGCAATATTAATCCTCCAAAGGAATTATTTTGAATAAAATCCAACATTTTATTTTTTTAGAATTAAAACTAAATTAGTTTTAATTTTCTCATTTCCCAAAAGCACTTGGCCGTTGCTTCTACATCTGCCATAGCACTATGGGCATTACTAAAATTATAGCCAAATAGTTTTTTATGCAACTCTTCTAATTTTGGCCACTTAAAACCATTTAGTCCAGGGATCTTGCAATACTGTACTGAATTAAGCATTGTACACAAATTTTCAAGATTAGTTAATGGGTTTCTGTTTAATGACCTTAAAAATTCTGCACCTAGTACCTTGGAATCAAAAATTATATTGTGTGCAATTAAGTATTTAGACTTTGAACATTGAACTTCGAAATCTAAAAGAATTTTTACGATTTCAATACCATATCTAATAGCTTTAGACTGAGAAATACCATGAATTTTAGTTGATTCATCAGTTATTATAAAATCTGATGGCTTTACTATGTGTTCTTTCTTAGAAATTTGTTTACCATTAGAATCATATAATACCCATGCTATTTGTACAATCCTTGGCCAATTATCTAATTTTGTAACTGGTGCATAAATGTCTTTAGGTAAACCAGACGTTTCTATATCAAAAAACAAATAATTTGTTTTTGAATCTTTATTTAATAAACCAGCAAAGCGAGAAGTTTTGGTGCACGTCTTACAATTCATCGTTACGCAATCACCATTTTCATCAATATCATGAAGGCAATTTGAACACCACCAATATTCAAGACCAAGATCTTGTACATTATCTGATTCGCCACATTTTTTACAAACCGGCAAATTTACTTCTTCATCTTCTACGGATTCACATGTTATACACTCTTCAGTAACACATACCCCATTTCCATCAATATCATGCTCACAGTGTGAGCACCACCAATATTCACCACCTAGATCAACCACATCATTAGAATCACCACAATTTTCACATACCGGGCATTCCACTTCTTCAGAATTATCATCTTCACAAGCTTCACAATCTTCGGTTGCACATTCACCATTTTCATTAATATAATGATTACAAAAAGAACACCACCAATACTCATCATCTAACTCACTAACATGCAAATTGTCACCACATTTTTCACATGAAGGCATATCTAAATCTTCTGAATCTTCGATTGTGCAAATTTCACAATCCTCAGTTACACATGAACCAAATTCATCAATTACATGCTCACATAATGAGCAACACCAATCACCTTGAGCTGTCTTATACACATATTGCGATTCATTACAAATAACACAATCTGGATAGTCTTCTATAATATCTGAATTAATACTTATTTCATATAAATTTAAATGTTCATTAAAAAACTCTTCTGTTGTTGTATAAAAAGGTATTTGTAAAAATTTTTCAACCGAAATATTTATGTATTCATTATAATTATCATTTTCATCATCATTTTCTTCAAAAGAACCAATAAGTATATTATTTGAATCACCATGGTGATAATATAAATTTTCAAGTCCAAACAATTTTAAAATTGTTACTATAATGTATAAATTTTGAAATTGAACATTTGAGCCGAATTGTATGTCAAAATAAAATGGCATACCATATTCGTTGCTTGTTAGATATTTTATTTCATTATCGTCTAAAAATTTAATTATTCTGTAAAAGTGAGGTACATTCACATTTATTACTAGATCACAACCTATATATAATTTTGCATATTCTTTCGCAATTAATATATCAAGTAAATCAGAATTTTTCATATACTCATTAAAATGCAATTTAATATCTTTAGTTCCTTTAGCCATTATTGAAATAAAAGTTAATTATTATAAGAATTAATAGTTGATAAAAATATTATTCGACAAAACATCATCTTAATTTTAATTTCTATAAAACACACAAGATAGTTAGAGAAAAAAATAAGATAACCCAAGTTAGTATATTTAAATTTTATTTATTGATAAAAATTAAATATAATTGAACTCATCTAACATAAACTGCAAATTAAATGATTACACCCTACCAAGCAAAGTACTATGCTTATGAGCTTTTGAAACGCGCGAGTTCAGATTCTTCAGAAAAGTTCGGTGCAACTTTGATGGATGCTCAGGTAGAATTAAATCCTCACCAAGTAGAGGCTGCATTATTTGCGTTTAAATCTCCCTACTCGAAAGGAGCTATACTTGCTGATGAGGTTGGATTGGGGAAAACCATTGAGGCAGGTATCTTATTAAGTCAACAATGGGCTGAGAACAAAAAACGAATCCTCATCATTTGCCCTTCTTCCCTAAGAAAGCAATGGGTAAACGAACTCGCGGATAAATTTTATCTCAAATCTGAGGTAATGGAAAATAAAACCTTCAATGCAAAATACAAAGAAGGTAATACCAATCCTTTTGATGATGGTAAGACTATCAAAATATGTTCGTACCAATACGCCAGCAGGAAAACGGATTTCATTCAACTAACATCCTGGGATCTGGTTGTACTAGATGAGGCGCATTATCTACGTAATGTCCACAAGAATCCTGAAAGCATCGCAGCTAAGATTAAAAATGCTATCAAAGATTACAAGAAGGTATTGCTAACAGCTACCCCTCTTCAAAATCGATTAGATGAGCTATACGGACTTGTAAGCATAATTGACCAAACTGTATTCGGAGACATTAAGACCTTCAGGAAACAATATGTAAATGGCGAAGTAGACCTGGTAGAGCTAAAAGATAAACTCAAGCCTATCATTCATCGAACATTAAGGCAAGATGTTAGGGAGTTTGTGCCATACCGTGAACGAATTCCCATCACTCAACAGTTTGTACCAACAAAGGAAGAAAAACAGCTATACAACAATGTTTTGGAGTACTTGCGGAGCGAGACTATTTACGCACTTCCCAGAGGACAAAGACACTTGATGGAATCGGTAATGTTCAAGTTACTTGGGTCGTCATCATTTGCAATTGGCAAAACACTTGAAGCGTTAATTAAACGACTTAACTACATGCTGGAGCACTCCAAAATTGTGGAGGAGGAAATCATAAGTTGGTTTGAAGAGGAGTACGAAAACTTTGATGATGAGCGTGACGATTCGGATACCGAATCAGACGAAACCGTTACCGAAATTTCAATCCTCGACAAAGAGAACATTGAACGCGAGATTGCAAATTTGACGGAGTACTTAATGCTGGCGAATAGTATTGAGCACAACGAAAAAGGCGAAAAACTAATCGTTGCCTTGGATACTGGTTTCGGGAAGTTGAAAGAGCTTGGAGCAAACCAAAAGGCTTTAATATTTACTGAATCTACACGCACCCAACAATACTTGTTTGATCGTTTATCTAAGGAGAAATACAAGGGTAAGGTGTTACAATTTAATGGCAACAATAACGATGAGCTTTCTAATTCAATTTACCAAAAATGGGTCGCAGACAAAAACAACTATGGAAAGCTAACTCACTCAAAAAGTGTTGATATAAGAAACGCTTTGGTTGATGCTTTCAAAAGTGATGATTACCAGATTATGATCGCAACTGAAGCTGCTGCCGAAGGTATCAACTTACAGTTTTGCAGCATGGTTGTAAACTATGATCTACCTTGGAATCCACAGCGTATTGAACAGCGTATTGGTAGATGTCACCGTTACGGACAACTTCATGATGTTGTGGTGGTAAACTTCTTGAATAGTGAGAATGAAGTAGAGAATCGTGTATTTGAATTACTTGAGCAGAAATACAACTTGTTCCAAGGTGTATTTGGTTCATCAGATCATGTGTTAGGTAGCATTGAAAACGGTGTTGACTTTGAAAAGCGCATGTTGGAGGCATACAAAAAGTGCCGAACTAAAGAAGAGATTGATGCCTACTTCAAAGCCCTGGAGGAGGAATTTAAAGATGCAATTGATCAAAGGATTAAGGAAGTACAAAGTGTACTTTTTGAAAACTTCGAAGGAAGTGTAATTAACAAGCTCCGTATTACATACTCCGAGACAAAGACTTTCCTGGAGAAATTTGAAAAGTGGCTTTGGGATATAACCAGATACTATCTTCAAACGTTAGCAGAATTTGAAGCCGAAGACTTCACCTTCACATTGCATGAAAATGGTGATCGTTATACACTAAATAAAAAGCGCACGGATGCCCGCCATTACCGAATACAAAGTGATGTAGCCCAAAAATTACTTGCAAGAGCTAAAGGCGAAACAACAGAAAAGGCACACTTGATTTTTGACCTTACATCTTCACCAATTCGGTATCGTGAATTGGAGGAACTGAAAGGAACTAAAGGTTTGATTAAAATTAGCAACCTGGCTGTAAGCTCCGACATAGAGGAGCACGACACGTTGATATTAACTGGCTCTACCAAAGACAAGAAAACGTTGACAGAACAAAATGTACGCGACCTATTGAATGTAACTATCCAAACTGACAAGTTCGCCAAATTCGAGCTTGATGAGTTGGAAAAGCAGCATCAAAAAAATAAAAAGGATAAACTTGATTTTCTTGAAAAATCAGATGCGGCATACATGCAACGTGAGTTCACCAAGTTCGAAAGTTGGGCTGATGACAAAATCAGAGCACTTGAAATAGACCTGAAAGAAGAACGCAACAAGTTACGCGAACTAGAACGTGAACAACATAAAGAAAACATACTCGCAGAGGAATTAATCGAGCTTCAGGACAAAATCTCTAAGATCAAACGTAAATACAATCGTTTACGCCAAGAAATCTATGACCGTGAAGATGAAATTAACGATCAACGCGATAGCATGATAGCTGAAGCGAAAGGCAAACTAACCCGAACCATTAAGGAAGAAGAACTATTCACCGTATCATTTGAAATCATTTAGGATGAGCAACTATAACCAATTAAAAGACGTATTAAACGATATATTCGAGCTTAATAAAGCTGACCTGGACTTCGGTATCTACCGAATAATGAACCAAAAGAGAAAGCAGGTAAATGAGTTTATCGAAAACCACCTTCCAGAGGACATTAAGCAAGCGTTAAGCGAAACACAGTCTACTGACAAGACAGAGATAGAAAACGAGCTTAAAACGCTTAAAAAGAACCTAGATGATGCAGGTATTGTAGCCGAAGAAAGCCCTAAGTATAATACATTGAAAGAACGCCTTCAAAGTGTTCAAAACACAGATGTACTGGAGCAAGAAGTTTTCTCTCACCTAGCCAATTTCTTCAAACGGTACTACAAGGATGGTGATTTTATCTCTATGCGTAGATACAAAAAAGATGTATATGCCATTCCTTATGAAGGTGAGGAAGTTAAACTGCATTGGGCTAACCATGACCAGTACTACATCAAGTCGTCCGAGAATTTTAAGAATTACAGCTTTAAAACGCCTGATGGCAAAACCGTCAACTTTCAGTTGAAGGAAGTTAGTACCGAGCAGAACAACAACAAAACCCAAGGTGATGCCGAACGAAGGTTTGCTATTTACAAGGAGCTCCCAGTTGAAGAGATTGACGGTGTATTGAACATCAACTTTGTTTACGAACCTTTTTCAAAAGCAACTAAGCAAGAATCGTTGCTTTCAGAAGCACTGGAATTATTAACTGAAAACGTACCGAGTACTTTTACATCTGTATTTACATTAAGCCCAACTGAAAAGAACAGCAAGCGCACCTTGCTTGAAAAGCACCTGAATGATTATGTAAGCAAAAACAGCTTTGACTATTTCATACATAAAGATCTAGGAGGATTCCTTTCACGCGAATTGGACTTCTATATCAAAAACGAAGTGCTCTACCTGGATGACATCAATACCAAACAAGGAGACTTTTTCCTTGCCCAATTAAGTAAGGTTAAAGCCATTAAAAATGTTGCAAGTAAAATCATCACTTTCTTAGCCCAGATAGAAAACTTCCAGAAAAAACTCTGGCTAAAAAAGAAATTTGTGATTAGAACAGACTACTGCATAACTCTTGATAAAATACCAACAACTTACTATCCAGAGATACTGCAAAACAAAGAGCAACTAGCTGAATGGAAAATCCTTTTTGATGTAGATATACAATCAAAAGAACAATTAATTTTTGAGCAATTCTTGTTATTAGACACCAAATTTTTTACCTCTAATTTCAAGGACAGATTAATTTCAGAAATTGATGATTTAGATGATAATTTAGATGGATTACTTATAAACGCAGATAATTTTCAAGCACTTAATTTGTCAATTGAAAAGTATGCTGATAAAGTAAATACTATTCATATTGATCCACCTTACAATACAGATACAAGTGGATTTCTGTACAAAAACAGTTTTCAATCATCTTCATGGCTGTCATTTATGTATGACAGGATAGCAATTTCAAAAACATTATTGAATGACATTGGATCATTTATTTGCCATATTGATGAAAACGAGTATGAGAAATTATTTTTAATGTGTAGTGACCTTGGGCTAGTAAACTCTGGAACCGTCGTTTGGGACAAAAGAAATCCGATGACTGGCGGTGCTGGTATAGCAACACAACACGAATATATAATTTGGCTTAATAAAACGACTCAGACAATTAATCTGAGTTCTGGCAATATTAAACTGATATTAGAAAAAATAAAATCTTTAAAAAGTAAATATGTTCACTTCAATGAAGATGCAAGGAAAGAATACGTTGAATGGTTGAATAGTCAAACCAATTTTGCAGGTGGTGAAACAGCCTATCGTTACATAGATGAGAATTGGAATGTTTATCAAAGTGTCAGTTTGCGCGCACCTGAGAAAAGAGAAAATGAAAAATTCTTTCAACCATTGATACATCCAATTACTCAAAAACCTTGTGCGGTTCCTCCAAATGGATTTTCTAGAACTCCTGAAACATTGCAAGAAATGGTTAAAAATGGCTTGATCCTTTTTGGCAATGATGAATCAACTCAGCCTCGTCAAAAAATGATTCTCAAGGAGGACAAGAAACAACAATTAACATCTGTAATTCAAGATGCAACAAGAGGAAAATCTGATTTGGATAAATTAGGATTAAACTTTCCATACAATCACTCAGTTCAACTATATAAATCGCTATTAGATGCCTCTGTTGATGAAAAAAACAAATACATAATGGATTATTTTGCAGGTTCGGGAACTACGGGGCATGCCACAATTAATCTAAACAGAGTTGATGGCGCAAGAAGAAAATACTTACTTGTTGAAATGGGAACATATTTCAATACTGTGACAATGCCCCGAATTGAAAAGGCTATTTATTCAGACAACTGGAAAAATGGCAAACCACAGGATAAAAATGGCATTTCTCAATTAGTAAAATACCAGGTATTGGAGAGCTATGAAGACACTTTAAATAACTTGTATCTGGAAAATAAAACAGAGCTTGACTTTACTGGTAAGGCAAAAGAAGAATACGTATTACAATACATGTTGGAGCTAGAGAGCAGGGAGCATTTATTTAACCTACAAATGTTCCGAAAGCCTTTTGATTACAAACTGAAAGTGACCGAGAACAATGAACTAAAACCTACTAAAGTTGACTTAGTGGAAACCTTCAATTACCTAATTGGTCTGTATGTAAGCAAAGTGCAACGTGTAAAAGATATCAAGGTGGTGGAAGGTACGACCAGAACAGGAATCAAAACCCTGGTTATTTGGAGAGACTTAGATACGACCACACACGATGAAGTAGAAAAACTATTACGCAGATTCTATGACAGTCAGCGCACTAAGGAGTTCCAACAGATATACATAAATGGTGATCATCATCTTGAGAACCTTAGATCTGAAGGTGATAGCTTTAAAATCAAACTAATAGAAGAAACCTTCTTTAAGAAAATGTTTAACGAGACCGAGTTATAATGGCGAATTTTCATGATAAAATAGTACTCAATAAGTATCTCTTATCGCTTTTTGGGATTGATGCCATCGGATCGAAAATCATTTCAAAAGACGGTTTGGAGGTTTTTAAAGAACTTAAATACTCTTCTAGCGAAGGATATACGGAAGAAGGAAATACAAGGTTCCTAGAGCATTTAAAGGCTCATCTGTACCTAACAGAACATGTCACTGAAACAATGCTTCAGCAATATGATGAAAACATCGTAAGGTACACACACGAAATTTCAGATGGACGCGATGAATTGATTGTTTGGAAATACTTCCAGTATCTCTCCCTGCTATTTACCGAGATTTATTTGGACAAATTCTTTAGCAATAAATTACAGCTTCAAAATGAGTTAAACCAATTTGTAAAACACTACAACGCAAAACAAATTGAACTACTAGGAGGTAAAAAGCCTAAAAAGGGAGAAAGTGTTTTTCAGGTCACACCGTTTAAAGAAACCGACCTGAACAAGTTAGCTTTTTGGAATGCCACTGGTTCGGGCAAAACTTTTTTGATGCATGTAAACATCAAACAATACTTGCATTATGCCCAGAAACACGCCAGAGGTCACGAGAGCAAAATTTTGCTGATTACACCAAACGAACCTCTTTCTCGCCAACACTTATTGGATTTTAATCTATCTGGAATACCTGCCAACATATTCACCAAAAATCAGTCGGGAATGTTTAGTGGTAAAGAGGTAGAGATCATTGAAGTTTCTAAATTATCGGATGAAAGCAAAGACAAAACTGTAGCAGTTGATAGTTTCGAAACCCACAACCTTGTATTGGTAGATGAAGGGCACGGAGGTATGAGTGGAGATCAATGGAAGAGATTCCGAGATCAATTAAGTACTACAGGATTTGCATTCGAATACTCAGCAACTTTTGGTCAAGCAATTAGTGCCGCAGCTAAAGGCAAAAAAGATGAACTTACCCAAGAGTACTCAAAAAGTATTTTGTTCGATTACTCATACAAATACTTTTACGAGGATGGATATGGTAAAGACTATCGCATATTGAACCTTAAAGAGGACAATGTAGATTTTAAAAACAAGTACTTAACTGCCAACTTGCTTTCGTTCTATCAGCAGCTTCTAATCTTCAAAAACAAACCTGAGCTTGTAACTCAATTCAGGTTGTTTAAGCCATTATGGGTTTTTGTGGGTAGTAGCGTTAATGCTGTTCGAAAAGAAAACGGAGTTGACACATCTGATGTGTTGGATATCGTTCATTTCCTAACCGACTTTTTAAAAAACAAAGACGACTATACCAAGAATATAAGTCTAATCCTAAACAATAAAGCTGGACTACTCGATGCAAAAGGATACAGCATTTTTGAAGGGAGTTTCGCATATCTAACAGAGTTGGAATTAACACCTGATGAAATATTTGAAGGCATTAACCGCGAAGTATTTCACAACAACAACATTGGCGCAAACTTGTATTTAGACAACTTGAAAGGTGCTAATGGTGAACTCGGACTACGTGTTGGTAATACCGATAAATACTTTGGGGTTATCAATGTTGGAGATGAAAAGAAACTACATGATTTAGCTATGGCTAACGGAATCCTGGGAACTGAAAAAGATTTCTCGGAATCGTTATTTGCGCAAATAAATCAGCCGAAGCCTAAACAAGACGTCAATCTCCTCATTGGATCCAAGAAATTTACCGAAGGTTGGTCATCATGGAGGGTAAGCTCAATGGGCTTGATGAACATTGGTAAATCAGAAGGCTCTCAAATTATTCAGCTATTTGGTAGAGGTGTGCGTTTACAGGGTTATGAGTTTAGCTTGAAGCGATCATTAGGCTTGGATGATTACCAAAGACCTGAAAATCTTAAACAAGTCCGAGCGCATCTTAGACCACTTGAAACCCTTCAAATTTTTGGGGTAAAAGCCAATTACATGGAGCGATTCAAGGAGTTGTTGGAAGAAGAAGGATTACCTACAAATGCTGGTGACTGGATTACAATTACTATCCCAACTCAGAACAAATTTGACATTGCTGCAAGTGACTTAAAACTCATACAGGTAAAAGAATCCGAGAACTTCAAGCGAAAAGAAATCATTGCTTTAGAGCTCAACACTGATGTGTTCCGCAATAAGCAGGTTGAAGTAGATTGGTATCCAAAGATTGACACATTGGAAAGCACTAAATCAAATAAAGTTGAAACATCAAAAGACATTTGCTACCTGAATCAAACCCACCTTTCACTTATTGATTGGACAAGAGTTTATTTTGAAATCCAAAACTTCAAAGCCAGCAAAGGCTTTCCGAACCTGGAAATTGAATTGAACCAGATACAGCAAATTGTTGGTTCAAATTCATGGTACAGAGTTTTTATTCCGCGGGATAAAATGGAGTTCGGCACACTGAAAAACCTTAATGTTTGGCAGGAACTTACAACCGTACTTCTTAAAAAATACATTGAACAGTATTACTTGTACTTCAAAAATAGGTTCAATGCTGAACACATTGAAACGCGCAAATTGTCGTCAACAGACGATAACTTGATATTGCAATACGATATCCGTTTGAATAAAAATGAGGATGTTGATGATATCGAAAAGAAGTTTGTTAAGCTCAAAACTGATCTATCGGATAGTTCATTTAAAACGTTGCAAATTGCAAACCAAATAGAAGCCTTTGATCATTTGATGCACCTTTATAAGCCACTGGTTTATCTCGGTAAAGGATACGAAAGCAAAGTGCAGGTATTCCCAGTTGCACTGAATGATGCCGAGAATCAATTCATGAAGGATTTTGAAGTTCAGGTGGCAAGAGTCAAGGAAAGCAAAGGCATAGAGGAAGTATTTTTACTACGCAACCAAAGCAAAAGAGGAATTGGATTTTTCGCTGAGGGCAACAACTTCTACCCTGACTTTATCCTTTGGATCAAGAAGGATAAAAAGCAATATCTGACTTTTATTGATCCAAAAGGTATCAGAAATTCAAAAGGAATTAATGATCCTAAAATACAGTTCTTCAAATATTTGAATGACAAAGTTCAACCACAGGTTGCGGGTGAAAATTTGATACTTAACTCATTCATCATTTCAAATACCAAATGGATCGAAGTAAATTGGAAGGATAGTTTAACGATTGATGACTTCAATCAAAATCACGTATATTTTCAAGAGGATCAGAACAACGACTATATTGAAAAATTAATAAATAAAATAATTTAAAGCTATCAAATATTAAATATTAGCATTCTAATATCTAGTTTAAAACAACTTTGTCTATTAATTTAATTATGGAAATTGAAGATATAATTATAAAAAACAAAATCAATATTGATAACCTAAAAGTTATATTAAAACCTTTAGGTTTCAATATATCTGACTTTAAAAATCTAGATGAAAACAAATCACATAAACTCATAAATATTTTCAAAAAAATCGTAGTTGAAAATCATAAAAATAGAGACTGGGTAGATAATTTAAAAATAATAAACGAATTAAATTACTTTAAAGAACAAGACATAATAAATAAAGGGGAACATAAAAAAACACCACAAAATTTAAAAATAATTGGCAGAATCGATCTTTCAAGGCTTAAAGATGACAAACAAATAAACTTCAACTCAAATAATACAACAAATAATGATTTAAGATATAAGAACAATGAATATAATAATACTAATCCTAATCTAAAGATTGGTAAAGTTAAATTTTTTGATAAATCAAAAAAATTTGGATATGTCACCTGTATTAATGATTCTAAAGAATACTACTTTAATGAATCAAAAATTATAATCAATGATAACTTGCAAGAAAATGAAATAATTATATACGATACTATCGAGTCAAAAAAAAAGAAAGGTGAATTCGATGCTACCAATATAACAAATAAGATCCCATTATTTATTTATAATAAAAATTCTGATAACTACTCGTATGCAATACCAATTTTAGATAACCATTTAAATTATGGAATTAAACTTATCGGTAAATATTCGGAAGGTTTTGCAGTTGTAAATTCTAAATTTATTAATTATAAATGGCGAATCTCAATTTTAGAAAGAGATTTTATCAATAAAGATATTTTAATTAATAAAAGTAAAATAATCCTCTCAAACCTAGTATTGAATTATGAAGAAAACCATAAAGCTGTTGATTGGTTAAGTTCTTTTCTAAAAAATCATTTATCTAACGAAGAAGTAATAAAAAACTTTTCTGAATTATATACTAGTTTAGAAAGCAAAGAAATTATTGACCTTATTGAATTCATAAAAAATCATGACAATAATTACTATTTAAACGAATTCATTAAGCAAAGAAACAAAACATTTAATAAAATAAGTGTTGCATCATGGTTATCAGGTAAAACTAATCAAATCCCAACAACAAATTCAAATGATGATATTCAACTTTGGGAAAATGAAATACTATCAAATTATGGATGGCTTAAAACACAGGAAATTATCGACAAAATATATAATGAACAAGGACCGTCTGAATTCACTAAATCAACATATTTATATTTAATTAAAGAAGGATGGGAAATAAATAATAAAGAAGAAAAAAATAATGTAATAAATTTTCTAAAAAGATACAATCAGATATTCCCTACAATTAAAATTGAAGCGTCAAACTTCATATCAAAAGTTAATAGCTTGTATTTAGAATTATTTGAAAACAAAATTATTGATGATATACCAATAGAAGTAGCTATTTCATATTTAGAAAATTTAAGTACTGAAATTGAGAGAGTTGAGTTTATTAATAAACTACCAAACAATATTGCATTATCATTATATAAGTCATTACCTGATTTAAATAAATATTTTCAAAAATACATTTATGATAAAATTGAAATAGAATTCAAAAATAATAATTTTTTATTCTTTGATTTAGAATCTGATGGCAATAAGATTAATGAATTTGCATTTAGAATTGGCACAGAGTGTATTAGTCATAAGGATTATACTAATATTAATGAGGGCATAATTGAACTAATTTCAAATATTAACTCAACTTCATTAGTAATTGGTCAAAATATAAAAGAATTCGATTTACCTATATTGATTAAAAATGGAGCATCACTTAAAAATGAATTAATATGGGATACACTTGAATTCGAGATGTTATTAAATCCAGAGCGTAATAGTTATGGACTAAAGACAACACATAATGCTATCGAAGATACAGAAATCACGTATCATTTATTTATAAATCAAGTTGCAAGAATTATACTTTCTGAGGAACTATACAACATTTGCAAAAACATATTAGAAAGTGAAATTATCGAAAAAATAAATATTGTTAAAGAAAACCCTTTATGGGATTTAATTGATTTTGATTATTTCGAGAAAAAGTCAAACGATTATTTTCGACCACAACCATCAAACAATATTATACCAGATAAATCATTTAAACAATTAACAGAAAATTTAAAAGAAAATGGCAAAAAGATTATTATAGCACCTGAATTTTTATGGGAAATTTTATCTTGTCATTTCGACTTGTTATTTTACTCAGATAACAAAAAACTAGGTTATTGTTTAAACAAAGAAAGAATAGAATACACATTAAGTGAAAATATATTCTTAAAAACCATTCTATTTAGATATGTTGATACAAAAACATCAAAAGGTTTACTACCATACTTAGACAACTTGCCTATCGCAATTAAATTGAAATTAACAAATGACCAATCAATTTCAATTTGTGACTACATAAATATAGATTTTGAAAATCTAAATAATAAAATTATATGTATCAAACCAATTGATCTGGAAGTAATAAAAACTAAATGCATAAACTCATCTGAATTAACAATAATTGTAATTGGCCAAGAACTATATGACATTACTTCTAAATTTCAATTAGGTCAAGAATTAGATTTTGCAACTATATTCGATAAATTAAAAACCGAATCGATTTGGCTACAATTATCTGGTGGTAAAAGCTTTATTAGCATAAATATTAATCAATGTAGATTGTTAGGCATTAATGAATTTCCTGAATTTGTAAGAAATATTTGGCTTGAAAAAACTGATAGAAGCAAATTTAAAATATGGTGTAATTTAAATTTTGAAAAATATTTAAATGAATTATCAAACAAATCAACTTTCATAAAATGGGTTGATGACTCTCACATAAATAAGAATTCATTTCTTCTATTACCTGACATAAAAAATTCTAATTATATAGCAGAAGAAAAAAGAGTAAATCCTGAATCATTATATCGAAAATTATACTGGGTTTATCAATTTAAATTATTTAAAGGAATAAGAAATTCACTAAATCCTAAAGTATTGATTTTAAATGATGAATCAGAGATTGAAAACCTAATAATCTATTCAAGAAAAATAGGTTATTTCGTACCAGACACAAATGCTTCAATTGCAAGACAATTAGAATTATTACACAAACACAATTCAACACAAAAACTTTTAATTACTTCATTCTCGAATATCAATAATATAATTTCAAATAATTATTATAGCTCTTTAGATTTCATTTGGGACAGTTTTTTACTCCAAGAAAAACAACAAATGTTAATAGACAAACTAATTGAAGTAGAAAATGAGTATTCACAACAAAATAATGAAACATTATTTAATAAAAGTAATTACAAGAATAATAACCTTGATACATATACATTAATAAAACTGCATAAACCTTTAATTAATAATTATTATAAATTAATTTATGCTAATAATCCAGATTCTCAATTATTCTTATGCGACACTAGACTATGCGACTACAACGGTATAGAAAACACACTAAATACCAAATCTAATTATGTACAATTGTGGAACAATGAAGCAGATTACAAAAACGATCTGAATATAGCATCTGAATTCTTTACTTCTAAAAAAGAAAATGTCAACACAGAATTTAATATTGATGAGGCTAAAGAAATATTACGCCAAATATTTTTAAAAACTGAAGATGGTGAGTTATTTCCTTGGTATGATTATCAGCATACTTTTTTAGATGAAATCTTACCAGCAAAAAAGGATTTATTAATATCATTACCAACAGGCGCTGGCAAATCATTACTTTTTCAAGGCCCTTCATTATTTCGTTCTGCTTTCTCAGGTAAACTAACCATTGTAATAAGTCCTCTTCGTGCATTAATGCAAGACCAGGTTGATGCATTGTGGAGTAAAGGTTTTTATAGTAACGTTGAGTTTTTAAGTGGTGACAAATCTCATGTTGAAATTAAAGATATTAGCAGAAGAATAACAGGTGGTGAAATAACATTTCTTTATATAACTCCAGAACGTTTTCGATCTAGATTATTTGAAAATTGCCTTCTTACAAGATTAGATGCAGATGACGGATTAGAATACGTTGTATTCGACGAAGCGCATTGCATTTCACAATGGGGGCAGGAATTTCGACCAGATTATTTAAATGCAGCTAAAAAAATATCAGACTATTCTAATGTTTACCAAATGTGTAAACTTCTGTTTTCAGCTACAATTTCAGAACAAGTTTATGAGGAAATAAAAAAAATAATTCCAAGTCTTGTAACATTAGATGGTATAGAAAAAAGCTATAACCCTGTCAGAGACCATATAAAAATGGACTTCAAAAATAATATAGTTGAAGACGAAAGGCTAAAAGAAATTGCTATGTATTTAAAATCTGGCAATTTTGATCCAACATTTAGTCGTGCGATAATTTTTGTAAAAAGCAGAAAAAAAGCTGAAGAATGTGCTTTAATTATGTCTGATTACCTTAAAGAAGAATATCAGAATAGATGCCATTTCTCAGATAAAATTGGTGCATTTCATGCTGGTTTGGATGCTGAAGACAGAAGAGAAAATTACGAAAAATTCAAAACTGGCGAAATTGTAATCTTATTTGCTACAAAGGCCTTTGGTATGGGTATGGATATACCAAACATACATTTTGTAGCACACTATTCACCACCTAGTACTTTTGAAGATTACCTACAAGAAATTGGCAGGGCTGGTAGAAATGAAAAACAACGCTTAGATGCAGGTTTTTCAAATAATGAAAACCCAATCAAGACACTTTGCTTAACAAGTAGTGACGATTTTGATAGATTAAGGCAACAATTACTTAAAAGCAGAATTTCTTGGCCAGATATTAAAGAAATCAAAACTGTATTGGAAGATTATTTTTCAAAAATTAAACCTCTAATACCTGACCATGAAATACCGGTTGCAATACCATTTGACATATATTCAATTGAGAAAAAAACAATAAATGATGAACTTGATAATAAATTTAGAATAGCTCTTCATTGGTTAGAACGATTAGATAGAATTAAATTAGGGTATTTTACTGTAACTCATATAGAGTTTGAAAGCGAATCTTTAAAACAATTAAAAGAACGTATATATAAATGTCCAGACAAAGACTGCGAATTAGTATGTAATGCTATTATAAAATTGCTACATGCAGATTTTAATTCTAATAAAAATTCACAATTTTCAATTGCGTCTTTAAGAAATATCACAAAGTTAAGTCTTGGAAATTTATTTACTGCAATAATAAAAAACCACACACTAGGTATATTCAATTTTTTGCAAATAATAGTTATTGAACCTACTAATCTAAGAAATGATGAACTACTATTTTATACAAATGCTAAAACTAATAATAGATATCCAGCTTTAAATACTATTTTCTCATTCGCTAGTGATATATTAGAATCAATTAAACTATTGGATTCAAAAGCATTTGAAGGTGAAGAGCTCGATCATATATTAAAAAAATCAATTTATGCACACCTAAATTATGAACAATTACCATGGCCAATAAATAACAACAGTAAAACAACATTAAAAACAACAGAAAAATATCTAGCAGATATTACAAAAAAACGGTCTAAACATGCAATTACTATTATTCGACTTTTAGGTAAAACTAAATGTTCTTCTGAAATTGAAAAAATTGTAGATAGCAACAAAAAAGTAAAAATAATTCAAACTATTTATAATGGTTATCATAAAAAAGAGGAATGGAAATTAAAAATCTCACAACTACAAAATGATTGTATATTATTATTAGATTTTATAGCTAAATATTACTTCAATAATAATATCAAGAAATTTAATTGGCCTGATATAATAAAAGCATTAAAAGCCAATTGGAGTGTACAATACTTCTCTGATTTATTATATATTTTATCATTAATGGGTTATATAAGATCAGGGGGGGTATTACCAACAGGTATAGAAGTATACTTAAAATCTACAGATGAAATCAATGAAAAGATAAAAGATTCAAATGATCAAAATATACATACGGAATTCATAGAAACTCAGGAAATTAGAGAACTGAAACTAATGTCATTGGAAGTACTTTCAAAATTAAGTGACGAAAAGAAAGATACATTCATCAAAGGTTTTTTTGCATCGAAATCAAAACTTGAATTAATAAATCATTTACAAAATGTGGGTGAGATAAATGATGAGCATCCAATTTTTAAAATATTTAGAGGTGAAGCAATAAAATTTCAAGAAGTTAATAAACTCAATGATGAACAACGTGAAATTTATTTCTCAGAAGTCAATCAAAATATAAATGTTGTTGCAGGTCCTGGCTCAGGTAAAACTCATACATTAACACTAAGAGTTGCACGTTTAGTTTACTATAAGTATGCTAATCCTGAAGAAATCTTAGTGTTGGCTTACAACAGAGCTGTAGTTTCTGAATTAAAAGAAAGATTAGGTAAATTATTTAAAGATTTGGGATTCGGAAATCTAGCTAAGAGAATCAAAATATATACTTTCCATGGTTTGGCTAAAAAATATTGTCGTGAACATATTACTGGCTTAAAATATGAAGAATGGGAACCAAAGTTACTGCAGATTTTAAAAACTACACCAGGTGTAATAATGAATCAATTATCGCCACTAAAACATATTTTAGTTGATGAATATCAAGATATAGATGAAGTGAGACTCGAATTGTTACATCGTTTAAACAAATTGACTAATGCTTACTTATTTATAATTGGTGATCCAAACCAAAGTATTTACGGTTATTCACGTAAGGTAATGGATCCCTATCACTATTATGTTGAATTTAACTCGAGATTTAAACCTGCAGAATACACCTTATTGGACAATCACCGTTCATATCCAAATATATTAACAATAGCAAGTCATGTATTAACACTACCTAAAAATCAACAACATTTAATACCGAAGCCAACAAAAACACCTAATGATAATTTCATTGCAAACTATGCTCAAATTATAGATAGAACTAAAGATAAAATAGATTGGTGGGATGAAGTATCAAGTTTACTAAAAGAAAGAATTGAACAAACACCTTATAAACAAATAGCGATACTTTTCAGAACAAACAATGAAGTATATAGAGGATTTCAAAAAATAAAAGGACTAAATCTAGAAAATATTCGTATACGTATTCAAGGCAACTTGCCATACGAGTTTACTCGTATTAGAGAATGTCATACAGTATTATTATTTCTAAGATCTAAACTAGGTCAACAAATACCGTTAGGTTTTGAGGAAATAATTCGTAGCTACATAAACATTCTAATTGCTCAAAATCAAAATTGGAATCACTTTTATATTAGAGTAATTCATGCCTTAATATTGGAATACTTAGATGAGGAAGAAGAGAACCTTCTTTTTGATAATTTATTAGATTATATCCATGAATTAACATTTAAAGACGACGGTCAGTTATATAAAATTTATGAAAAACATTTAGATAAAATTAATTCATTAAGTCATGAAACTGAGATTGTACTAACAACAATGCACAAGGTGAAAGGTCTTGAATTTGATTGTGTAATGGTTCCCCCATCCTTTTCAAATTTGCCATTAATACCAAATAACAATTTAAGTTTTGAAGATGTAAAATCGCAATTAGATGAAGAAAAACGATTAGCATTTGTAGCATATACTAGAGCGAAATATCGTTTATTAATTTTTAAGCATAATAGAGAATTAGCATTAGCTAATAATACTAAATATGTGGTTTCTGAAAAAATGACTAGAGATATTGGTTACTCTGTTAAGCCAGAGCTCAATAAATTATTTATATCATGGGGAGCTACTCAGGATATATATAGTGAAGAATTAATGAATTACATTAGAAATAATGTAAAATCAGGTGATAGCATAACATTATCAAGAAAACACGTCGTTCACAACGGCAAAATCATAGGTATGCTATCTAATTATGGCTTTGAGAGAAAACCAAATGTAGATAATTTAAAGGGCTTTATAGTGAATGAAGTAATTGTTTGGTCATTTGAAGAAACAGATGATGAATTTAAGAAATATTGGTGTGAAGAAGCGAGGAAAAAAGGATTTATATATATTGTAGATTTTGCTGGTTTTGGTGTACCTAACTAAATTCTTTAACTAAATAAAAAAGAACTTATGTGTAAACTATAATCGTTTAGTATGATTTACAGGTAATAATAATTCATAATCTTCTTTTTATTTTTCTCTAAAATCTTGCAATTAAACTTGAAATTTAGTGCTAAAAAACGAAATGTAACATTGTTTTAAAAAGTTTGTATACATTCTAACTAATTTTTTATGTTTCTAAGAAATAAATTTAAGTTTTGATATTATTTTGTTTCTCAACCAAGATAGTTAATGATATCAGAGAAATTCTAAACAATTGTATAATTGAGTCACGTAATTTATTACATTGCGAATTCGAAATCCGTTTAGGGATTCTAGTACCATCTTTTTCTTCTGTTTGAATATGTTGAAAACTTGACCTGATTTGGTAGATATATTTAAAGTTCTGTCCTATTTCCTGTTCAATACCACCTTTAGTGATTAAATATTTGTATACATCGGTTTCTTTAATGTCATTAGATGTTTTGATTATTGTCTCTTGTAGGTCTATTTGAATATACTTTAATAAAAAGTTGTCGTAGCATTTTAATGCACTGTCTGTCCAACTCTTGATTTTCCTACCCCAAATGTGCTTTACAGATGGACATTGATCTAAACAATCTTTAGCATTTTCATTCGATGATTGATAGTAGGGAGAACCGAGCCATTGTTGAATATCCCATTCAATTGTGGAATCTGTAATATCTTTTGTTAGGTACTCAACAAATTTATTATTAAGTCCATTTAGAAGGTCGTTAACTTCTGTCGCTATATAAGCAAGTTGATAGTCCGGTGTTGTAGCACCAGAAAATGTCTTCATTGTATTTCTTAATTCCGTAAACTTCATAAGCCCATTTGTTTTACAAGTTCATCCATACTATTCGCGCGATTTGTATATTTTTTCCAATAATCCAGCGTAATTAATTTTAGATAATTGCTCGATTCTTTGCTAAGCTGCACTTTTAATGTAGATTTTAATTGTTGATCATCGGAATGTTTAATAAGCATACAGTACAAGGCATATTTAACCAGGTCTGAATTTTCAGCCTTCAGATATTTGAAAATTTCCCTTAGCTCTCTGTCAATGTAATCAAAATTGTAGGTAAGGCAGATTATTACATGATAGCGGTAACATTCGTAATTATTATCAGATAAATAAATAGACATTAGTTCTTCTTTCAATTTCGTATTGCCACGATAGTGTTGAAGTGTTAAAACATAGTTGCTGGCTCTCCAGTAAAATTTCTTCAAAGCATATAACCAATAAGCAAGTAAGTCCTCATTGGCTTTTACTTGCTTGTATTCGTAGAGTGAACGCAGTGCGGTGCCGTATTTAGCACTTAGCCTGATAAAATCTATATCATCTGTTTTTTCAGGGTTAGCTAATTCAAGTGAATCACTATTAAAAAGGCCTGGAAGTTCCTTTTCAACATCGCTTATTTCTTTTTCCCAAAATTCAATAATTTTGACAGGATCGGTAATATTTTCAAGATGTTTTTTGGTATCACTTTCATCTTGCTCTTCGGGTGATTGTTCACTCAAGCCTAACAATGATTTAATGATGCTACTTTCTAAGCCATCTTCGGAAAGTTCACTAAAAAACTCTTCATCTCTTGTATAGTCATTACCAATAACTTCAAATCTCCGTAACTCTTTAACAGTTACATCTTCTTTGGCAGCATCTATTTCGGTAATGCCGGTCTTTTTAGAGTTAATGGAAAGACCATGTCCTTTTAAATAATTATCAATAAGCACTAAGACATTTCGCAACTCACTTTCTGAATAACCATAAATTTTAATGTCGTCCATGTAGCGGTAATACTTAAACGCCTCGCTTATTAATTGTTTGTCTAGTGGATATAAAAGCAGATTTGCTAAAAGGAAAGATGGTTGTGGACCTTGCGGAATACCAACTCCTGGTGTGCTACTTTCTTTTGTACCTGACCATGCATTTAAACAAACAGAGAGCAAATCCAGAATTTCATCTTCTACCTTAAAATGAGTGCTTAGTGTCAGTAATAGGTTATAATGCGGTATCGAGTCGAAAAAACCTGTTATATCCGTTTCAAACTTATGTGTTGCCTTATCTTGCTCTATAGCTTTAATTACTGAGTCCTTGAATCTGATGAATAATGATTTCCAAAACTTGAAAAAGAAATACTTTGGATATTCCTGATTCAAAAGACCAATACCTTCTTTACTGTCCGGCATTAAGACTGAGCCAAAAACAAAATCATCATGCTCTGCTAACAAATCGTAATTTCTCGCTGCAATAACATTCGCAATAGCCTGGTACACTATAGCATCTTCAATCATCAAAAGAGTCTTTGTTCTCTGCGTACCTGACGATTTCGGCTCATAATATTTAAAGCCACGCTGTGGAGTATATTTTCCAGAAATAAGTTTTTCTGAAAGTTGATTTAAGTTCTTGTCAAGTTGAGCACCAATTGCATGAATACCGAAACGATCTTTTACCAATCGTTCAGGCCAACATACTATTCTATAATATGCAAGTTTGAGATTTTCTGGATTAAAATAAAATTCAAATATTTTGTTTGTCATAATTTACAAATACTATAAGTTAATGTATTCTGCCGAACCCAGATGGAAATGGCTATTTAGTTTTACTTAACTATTACTTCGCTAGTGTGTAAAATACAATTCCCTAAATTGTTTAATGTTTTGGTACGCTTCCTTAAATAATATAACAAAAATTTACTATATCTTACAAGTTGCTTTTTATAATTTATTTATTCCATTTTTTGTAACAGAGTCAATATCTAGTTTGCTACACTTTATGCCTCAGCATGATTCTTTTTTAACGAACATTTTTGTTTAATTTTATATAGATGCTTTATATAGGAACCCTTGTTACCAGCTACCTTGCTATCTGACCGAAAATGGCTGGCTTACAGTTTGCCTTAAATTAAATTAAATACGTTTAATCGTGTCAAGTTTGTCAAAGATTTTTGCACCTGCTAATTTTTCTATTTCATTTACGATTAGTTTTCCTCTAATATTTAAAAAGTCAATAAATGCCTTTTGAAAATTACTTTCCCAAACAGGGCTTGTCTTTTCGTAAGGTATCAAATGACTTTTCATGACGCTACTAAAATGTTGAAGTCGTTTGTACTCTTCTAAATAATCTTTAGGATGCTTGTCGCTGAAAGACTGGTTTTCGTCGGACGCTAAGTAACAAATGTTAGCAATAGAGTTAATCCACTTTAAATTCACATTTCTCCTTTTTAGAAAAGCATTAGGAAAAATGTGATGTCTGTCCTTGCGGTTGGAAATTGCAGATGTATTATCAAGCAACATCTCGTGTCCATTAAGAAGATACTTTGGTTTTTTGTTCCTAAGCATAATAAAGTATGCATTGGTAGATGAAGCTCCGCTGTTTTTGTAACTTGACTTTAGAAAATCTATTGGTGATATTTTCTCGATTATTGGGTATTTTGCATTAGTTCTGTTTGCAAGTCGCTGAAAAAATTTAATGTCTTCAGGAATGTTGCGATTAAAACCTGAACCTGAATATCTATCGCCACAGGCAGTATGCCAAAACCATTTCTTTATCTCTCTAATTTGATTGGGTTTTGCTCTTGATTGATTTAAATAGAAAAAGTATGCGAGTATTGAGTAAATGTTTTGAGAAGGCAGCAGTTCATGTTTTTTTACATTCATCGTATTTACTAAAAAATCAACTGCTTCTTCATATCCATATTGGAGTTTTTTCCAGACTTTTTCAAATTCTTTACTACTTTGCTTATCCTTCTCAATGTTCTTTAAGAACACATTGAAACCAACATTGCCAATCTTTGTCGCACCATAAGCCAAACCGAGTGCATTTTGTAAAGCGTCAATTGAAATGTTGTCGTAACCATGTTTTAAACCTCTTCTAGTATCAAGCATATGGTCTCTTAAATCCACATTGCTCGCCTTAGCAAATAAAGTATCTGCTCTGCTTACTGTCATACCAGCAGAATTGATACGAATAAAAATTTCTCTCACATCGTCATACTCTAATCCCTCAAAGGTCAAAAGATAGAATTTATAGGAATGAAAAGCAGCATAACATCTTTCTACCTCTCTAGCTTCCCAAGATTTTAGTTTCAATCTATTTCGTAGAACCGAAGGTGGAGTATTTAGTAAAGTTGTAAGCTGAATAAAACCTTCACTATCACCTGAAAGTCTTTTAGAAAATAAAAAACGCTTATCAGCTTTCTTATCGCAGTTAAAGAATAACTCATTAAAATTCAGAAACGAATTTGCTTCGGGCTTTTCGTCTATGCCAAATAAAACACCATATAAAGTTGAAAGTCTTTGCTGACCGTCAATTATAAGGTCAGCATGACTTGCTCGCTTATTGAAAGGCGGTATAATTGATTTGTTATTTGGTCTAATATTGATTGCTTGAGAAAATTTCGCATTCCAAATTAAACCAATACCAATTGGATAGTTTTTGAGAATGCTGTCCATTAGATTACAAACTCTTGGCTTGTTCCAAACATATTGTCGTTGAATTTCTGGTATCGCAAATTCACATTTCTCAAATTTTGTTTTGAGTTGCCTTAAAGAGAGTTTGTCAATGTTTATTTTACTCATTCGTTGTAAATTCTTTTAATTCTGTTCATTTAATGTTTCTTTGTTATCTAAGCTTGACTTCAACGTTTTGGTGCTTGGCGAAGGTGTCGATTTTCACTTCAAATATTCGTGCAGAGAACTGAACTTTCGACAACCACAAATGTATCTATGGAGCATTGAACCGCCACTTTTGCAAAGCACCCATGTAAAAGCAGTAGCAAATATTCCATCAATAAATATGTGACAATACTTAAATTCATATTTCACCAAAAAATATATTTATGGCAACACCTACTACTGCAACACCTAAGTTATACATTGGTATGGACATACACAAACGAATTTGGGCAATTCATATTCGCACTGATATTTCTGATCATAAGCCAATGACTATTCCTCCAAAAGCTAATGTATTGTATGACTAAGTAGTCAAAAATTTTCCACAACATGAAGTTAACATAGTATATGAAGCTGGTTGTTGCGGGTTCTCAGCATCTCGATATTTTTTAAATGTTGGTTGGAATGTGAAGGTTGTAAATCCTTCTGATATACCAACAATGGATAAACAGTATTATCAAAAGAATGATAAAATAGACTGTCGTCCCGATAGCTATCGGGATTGTCAAAACAACTTGAAGCGAATCAATTGCGTGGTATCTATATCCCAGATGAAAATGAGGATCAATTAAAAAGTTTAGCGCGCCAAAGAGTTTCATTAACACGTCAATTGCGCTCATCAAAAACAAGTATCAAAGCATTATTATTATACCAAGGCATTGAAATACCTGAACAATTTGACAAGCCTACTTGGACAAAAGAATTTATTAGCTGGTTGGAAAACATAAACTGGTCAAATGAATCAGGTAAAATATGCATGAAGAGTAAATTAAAAATTTATCAATGTGTGTATCAAGAATACTTATCTGTTGCAAATGAATTAAGGGCTTATTGTCGTAAACACATGAAAAAAGATTATTATCTATTAAAAAGTATACCTGGTATTGGTGGTTATTTAGCATCCGTTTTATTAGCTGAACTTGGTGATATTCGACGCTTTAATAAAGCTTCTGAATTCGCATCATATGTTGGATTAATACCCATGATGAGAAGTTCAGGTGGTACAGAAAATGTATTCGGAATTACCCCTAGAAGCAGGCCTCATTTGCGCAGCTATTTAATCGAAAGTGCATGGGTGGCATTACGTATAGATCCTGAAATGCTAGCATACTATAGAAAACATACAGGTAAAATCCAAAATCGATAATTGTAAAAATTGCAAGAAAACTTTCAAACAGTATATTAACAGTAATTAAAACAGAACAAGCGTATGAAATAAATCATAATAAAATATAAATGAGAAATAATAATAAAGCTCAATTAAACTTAATTAGACTACAAAACACGGGTTGTAATAATGTTACATCGCAAAGCTGGTAGCTAATTATGATGAAATTATACCATACTGGTGCAGGTAGAATCTAAATTTAGATTGCTACACATAGGAGCGTGCGTGTCCCGTATTTCGGGAAGCATAATTATTATCAATAAGAATTAAAAATTTTGGATGATTTTTAATTCTTAATTAACGAATATTTTTGTTTAATTTTAAATGACTGCTTTACATAGGAACCGATGTTAGGTGTAGAGTTAGCTCATTTAAGGATCGAATGAACGATGTCTGTAAAGTTATGCTGGGTGGCAAAGTCGGTCAACACTTTTGCGGTGACATCAACGGCCACCTTTGCGCCTATGTCATTAAGTTTTTTGAGTAATGGTTTAAAGGATAAAATCGAAGCCTTCTTTTCTTCCTCTGTCCCTTCGCCATTTTTTATCGATGTCAAACTTCTTAGTATGAGTTTACGTTCTTCTTCGGATTCAGTATTGTCAAAAATAATGTGGACTAATTCTATTTCCGTTTCTGTAAGTCGTAAATCAGCATTTTTTGTTATAAACTCTTGCGAAGAAGAATAGTAATAGGTATCACCAATGTGAAGGTTTGTTGCATTGATATTAGCGCCTGTTAAATTAAACTTGCTCATTTATTCAAAATATAAGTTATGTGATCACCGATATTAACATTCTCGCCATTTATTGAACTATTAAATATTAAATAAACATTCACTATCGGTCTTTTTTCATCGACCGTGTATTCAAAGCCAATATGTTCAGGTTTTAGTTTCAGCGAACCAATTATTGCACATAAGGCATTTTCTGAGGACGTTCTTGATGCTTGAGATTGACTATAAAAAGAAAATTTATCTGAATCTATTTTCAATCTATTCAATTCAAAAAAGTCGCTTGCGGTGTGCTTCGTATATATCTGATTTGATCCTGGATGTAAAATAAAACCGTTCGAGAAACTACCTGTATTTCCCACCGCTATGCCAAAGGTTGCCGCATTAGTCAAAATATTACCAAAATTGTTTAAAGTCACTGCACCCGTTCCGTAAGTCAGGCGTGAAGTGTCTGCCCAGTTTGTACCGGCAAAAGTACCAGCAGTAGAACCCGTAAGAGCAAAAATATTATCGTGATTATTTAAAGTCACTGCGCCCAAACCAGTTGTGAAACGTGAAGTGTCTGCCCAGTTTGTACTAGCAAGAATAGCAGCAGTCGAACCCGTAAGAGCAAAAATATTGTCGTGATTATTTAAAGTCACTGCGCCTGTTCCAATTGTGAAGCGGGAAGTGTCTGGCCAAGCCGTACCACAAAGTGAAGAAGCAGTCGAACCATCTAATATTTTCGTTGTATATAAATTGTCTTCCATAGTTTTTTGATTATAATAATATATAATACAAATCTACGAAAAGCGCAAGGGATTTCAATAAATTAATCCTTTATGATATTAACAATGTTGGAAAAACTGGGTCGTAGTCTGTGTATGTCTGTCAGAACATTACACCTAACGGTTTCGGGCTTTGCGTTCGGGCGGGTTTCGGAGCACAAAACTGTCAACCAGCACTGAACTTGAATAGAATGACCCGTCCTAAATTTAGTTTACTGATTTTTTTTGTTAGTCCTAATTCAATATTACAAATTAATTTTAATCCTGAATAATCTTTTCGGGATTAGTTCTGAAATAATTTTTCCATTTTCTATAAGTTTTGGTTTCGTTTGCATGTGTAAAATCTGGTGTTTGTAAATTTATACTTAGATGCGGTCTTTCACAATTGTATAAGTTAACTGCTTTATCTAGCAAAAATAAAGCTTGTTGAAATGATTGTGGTTTGTATCTCTTTAGATATTCTTCTTTTATTATACCATTTAATCTTTCTGCTATTGCATTCTCTCTAGGATCACCATTTTCTGTCATACTAATCTGAATGTTATTATTATGCAATAGTTTTACATAATCCATAGAACAATATTGAACACCTCTATCAGAATGATGTATTAAACCATTATGATTTTTTGGTAATGAACTTATTGCCATTTGTAATGCATTTCTTGTTGACTTCATATCTAAATTTGTAGATAAACTATATCCAACTATTTTACGAGAGTGAGCATCTGTTATAAAACTGATATAAAGAAATGCATTAGCTACTTTCCAGTATGTAATATCGCTTACCCATAATTGATTTGGCGCAATCGTTTTAAAGCCCTTTATTAGATTAGGCCACTTTCTCATCCAGTGACCGGAATAAGTTGTATTCACCTTTCTAATTCTAGTGCGTATTAACATTTTTTCTTTACTTAATAAATTAAATAGCGCATCTCTGCCCATTTGAATGTTATGCTCAATAAAAAATGATTGAAGCATATGAAACAGTTTTCTTGTTCCTAATTTAGGATGTAGAGCTCTAATACTATTTATTTGTTGAATAACTAGACTTTTATGTGAGATTTTTTTTGAAAAATTTTTAAGATATTGAATGTTTGCTTGCCTTGAGACTCCAAATAATCGACAAATTGTATCTAATGAAACGGTTTGATATTTGTCCTTTGTTTCACGGATTATTTGGTGTCTTACTTTTTTCTAATATTCAGCTTTAAATCCTTTTCTGCTATTTCAATAACTCTTGAGTACATTTCTGAGCGTAACTTTTCCTCACTCAATAATTTTTCAAGTTCCTTGACTCGTTTATTTAGAGCATAATTCTCTAATTCAACTTCACTTATGTCTGGCTTTTTCTTTTTCAAACGATTAGTATTTGGTAGACCATTGTAATCCATTTTAGCATATGGATCAGTAATTCCAAATTTACGCAACCATTCTTGAATTGCACTATTAGCTTTTATCCCATATTTATCTAGGATTTCTCTTTTTGTTAAATCACTTTCAAGATATTCAGTAATAATTTTTCTTTTAAACTCTTCGCTATAAAAAGTAGCTGGATTTGGTCTTTTTTTCTCTTGTTTTTTCATTTTTACACGTTTAATTGTGTAAACTTTTTCTAGGACAAGTCAAAAAGTACTAACGTTCAATCTACCACGTCAGCCCGCCTGACGCAAAACCGATGTTAGCAGCATACCGTTTCTGTCAGTCGTTTAAATGCTTTAATAAATTTTGTCAAGTCGTCTTTTGTTTTGTTGTCTGTTATGTGTCCTTGTTCGTTTATTTTTCCTTTTACGCCTTGAATGAGTAATGTTGTGTCAGCCGTGAATTTTGTCATTACTGTTTTCATTATCAACTGTAATTCTTCGTGTCCTTTTTCGCCATTTGCCGAAGCGGTGATAAGTCCTGTCGGCTTGTCTGAAAATACAGTTGTGGAAACGCACCATTCAATAGCGTTTTTCAGTCCGCTTGGAATACTAAAAACATATTCAGGTGTGCAAATTAAAATTCCGTCTGCTGTGTCAATGTTATGTCTAAGCTCTAAAATTACTTGAGGTGTCTTGTCGGTGGAAAGTTCTAGGTCAAAATGTGGAAGTGTTTTCAAGTCGTTGAAAACAGTCAAGGTGAAAAAGTCTTTTGTCAAGTATGCGAAGTTGTCAATGAGTTTTTGGTTTGAAGAATTGTCACTTGCACTTCCATTTATTACAAATATTTTTTTCATTTTGTCTGTCTGAACTGTTAGTAGTCATCGTTTGAATTGTCGTCCTGCCGTTCACAAAGTCCGTAAGACAATGAATTACTGTCCCCCGAAACTGAACTACAATAGAAGCACCAAAGTTAAAATTTTTGTCCCGATGTCAAATTGAAAAACGTAAAAGGGGACAGTCGTTCAGTGTCTAATTTTACTCTCGTCAATGATTGCACTGTCGGTTCATACGGTTGCTGCTAACGTTCTCGGGTTTTGCGTTCGGGCGGGATTTTTAGCACTAACTTTGATACGAAGCCGAAAGCTCAAATTTAGCACAAATGTTCATACGAAGCACGTCACCCCGCCTGACGCAAAACCCGTGTTGGCAGTAGTATTTTCATCTTTCAAATTTTAATAGCACACACAAATAATGATGTCTTTGCTCAAAATTGTATTGTTGAATATCCATGGGAAGTTTTAAGTCAGTCTTTGTCAATAAAGAATTTGTTATTGAATAAACGTCAACCGTGGATTTAATAGCACTGTCAATTTTTTTCTCACTAATGAAGTCTTCATAGAATTTTTTTAATTCTGTAACTTTAGCGGAAATCTCAGTTTCGGTTACTGAAACTTTGTCATTATATAAAAAAACTAAATAACTTGTCTTTAGTTCTGATTGATATAATTTCTGCTTAAAATGTCCTAAAAAGTTTAAATTTCTTTTTATGTCTTTGTTTAGTGTCTTAGGATATTGTGTAAATTTTTTGACTTCAATAAGTGTTAAAGGTTTCTCTGTGTTGTCGTAAATTGCAATGTCAACTCGCTGTTTGCTTTTGGGTAGAATGTCTGATGCCAATTCCTCCCAATAGTTTAGAGTAAAAAGTTCTTCAAATGTCGTTGCTGGAACATACACTTTACAAGCATTTAAAAATTTCAAAGCCCTTTCTTCTAATTTAATTCTTAATGGATATTCGTCAGGATTTTTCTCGTCATTTATTTCTGCAATGTTCTGTGCAATATTTACGGTTACAAGATATTCTGGTTTAATGTCAGAATCCAACTCCTTATTAAACCGAATGGTGTCAAGGTAAGCCGACTTAACTCCTTTACGAATTTTCTCTTCTATTTGTGTTGTCATAGTTGCTGTCGTCATAATATTACTGCCAACGTTTTTCAGCTAGGCCTCGGGCGGGATTTAAATTACGAATTTTTATTTAGGCCTTATAATTTAAACACATTTATCTTCTAAAATTATAAGGCCTAAGCACGAAAGCCCGCCTGTGGCTTAGCTGATGTTAGCAGCTGGCATTCTTGTTTGATCGTTTATTTTATGGTTGTAAAAAGTCAACATCACCCATAATTTCTTTAGTCGTCCAAGTTAATTGAGGTGAAATTTTATTGTCACCAATATTTGTCAATGTAATGCTTTGTAGTTTGTTAAAACGAAAGTTCTTTTTGATTTTCGTGTTTTGCAAAAAATAGCTTCCTTGATATAATTCACCATATTTTTTTATTTGCTCTTCAATTTCTTTCAAATCGGTTGTCACAATAAATGTCCGAGTGTCAGCAAAACCAGGTTTACAATTAAGAGTAATAAGTCCTTGTTCATTAATTTCAGCGTCAATAAAAATGTTGTCTGAATAGTCTTTGTTGAACCTATCTGCAATAGTGAATATTAAAATTCCTATAGACAAAATAATTGTGATCAGTTTAAAAGTCTTTGCAAACTTGTTGTTGGCAGTTAAGAAAATAACTGTCAATGGAATTAAAGCCAAAAATGTTAGGTAGGGAAAAAGTAAAACCCAAAACAAATAATTGTTTTGAAAATTGAAGATTAAATAATCCCCGACTTCACTTGTCAATAATATAGAATAAGTCAAAGCGGTCAAAAGTGTCAAAAAATAACCAAGTCTAACTTTTACAATTATCAATATGGTCGATAGTAAAAATGTTGGGTAAAGTAAAAGATAAAGTAAAGCCGTGTCGCCAACTCCCCAAGCAAAAGTCGTAGCCGTCATTGAGAAAAAACTTAACAGTCCAACTATACTTGTCAAGATTATTGTTAGTTGTAATTGTTTCAATTTTTTATTCTGTTCGTCCATTGTTGTGTCGTCTATTATGCTTGCTGCTAACGGGCTGCGTATTGGCGATGGGCGGGATTTTTAGCACTGAAACTCAATCGAAGAACGAAAGTTGAATTTTGCACTTCCGTTGATACGAAGCCTTTCAGCCCGCCTATTGCCAATACGATGTTAGCAGCAGTTTTTATTTAAAGTCAATACTTTCATTCGTGTCTAATTCGCTTATGTTTATTGGTGGTTTTATATAACTTTTTTCGGGACTATTCAATGGTTGTTTTTCTTCGCCCATTGCAAAACCAAGTTTGTATCCAATATTGTCAGATGTCGTCAAGAAAACATTGTCATATTCGGTGTCAAAGTCGCTAACAAACAGCATTACATTTTTATTTGCACTCTTTTCAGTTATCCAAGTGTCAATTGGTTTTGTTGTTGCCCAACCAATAGTTTTAAAATGTCTGTCAAAACCCATTGGATAATTCACGTAGTTGATGAAGTAACAGTAAATTTCAAAGTTGATGTCATACGGAAAAGTTATTGCAAATTTTCTGTCAGATAGTTTTGTCAGTCTTGGAATAGCTTGATACGTCTCTTTGTTGTATGAATTACAAAATTCTTGTATTATTTTCTTGATGTCATTTTCGCTTGCATTTTCAACTATTACAAGTTTGTCGTTTGCGACTTTGTTAGTCGGGAAAACGTTTTCTGGTGGTCTTCTCGTGTCTGTATCTGGCTGTGGTTTTTGATTTTTCAACTTTGTCCACGCAAAAAATACGATTGCTACAACCGTTATAAGTCCATATATTAAATATTGTTGTTTCATCTATCTAAATGTTTTGGTTTGGGTCGTCCCAAATTGCTGCTAACGTTTTTCAGCTAGGCCTCGGGCGGGATTAAGATACACAAAATTTTATTTAGGCTTTCAGGTTTTAACTTTGCGAAGCTTATAAAAGCTGAAAGCCTAAGTACTACAGCCCGCCTGTGGCTTAGCTGATGTTATAGCCAGTTGTTTAGTTTATCTAATTTTATCTTGAATTGCTATATAGTGACATATATAGCCACTTAAACTTTTTAAATTCTTTTCTATTTGAAATCATCGGCCTTTCAATGATATAATAATTGTCTTTAGTTTTATATTCGATTAAATATTTAGGGCCTACATATTGTGAAAAAATTGTGAAGTAGTTCTCTTTATCGAAATCAATCATTTTCATAGCATTTGTTACGTAACCCCAACGCTTAGCATCAAGTGTTTTAGTCAGTTTTTTATCTATATTAAATTTTGCATCTGAATCAAAATGGCCCTTTAAGTAAGAGATGTTTTTTGAATGAAGATCTAAACAAATTACCTCATTATTTTCTCTCGAAGTAATTCTTAATACACCATCAACTGTATCGTTATTAATTATTGGTTGACTAAAAAGACTAAGTAAGAATGAATAATTTAATTCGTGAATTAAATTCATTGGTTGATAATCGTAATCATATTCATTAACATATGGGTGTGTGTTTGTAATTAAATGAGGGAAGTAGCTATTGATTATCAAAGTTGAATCATTACTTTTTTTTGATTCGTATTTTACAACAAATATTTTACTATTGATAGTTCTATAATCTATCATTCCAGAATCTGGCGTTGATGTATAACCCTCCTCAAAAAAATAGTTTTTATCGTAAAAAATTGTAAATGGGAAAATTGTATCATTAAATTTAAATTTAATTTTTTCGTACTTAACTATGAATTCATCAGTTGTTTTTTGGTTTTGGCATTGAGCGATTGTAGAGAAAGTCAGAATTGAAAAAAATAACAATACATAAAGTAGGTTTTTCATATTCGTGTTGATGTTGATTTTGCAATTGGCTATAACTCGTATATATATGTCTAAAATGTTCCGTATAAATCGGAATGTGGAAGTATGCGGCAGGTTTTTAGCTGTATAAATAAAGGTAGGATTATTTTGATATTATCCAAATTTTATAGGTCTAAGTCGTCAAAGGGGTTGCGGATGTTTTGGAGTTTGGTCTGACTTACATGGGTGTAAATCTCTGTTGTCTTGCTGCTCTTATGGCCTAATAATTCTTGTATGTACCGCAAATCGGTGCCCGCCTCTAATAAATGGGTCGCGTTCGAATGTCGTAAAGTATGTAAACTCGCCTTCTTGCGTACTCCTGAATTTTTTAATGCGGTATTGAAGACTTCTTGCAAAGACCTCGCACTGTATTGCCCCCCAAATTGCCCCTCAAATAAATAGCTCTTGGGCTTGTATGCTAAAAAATAGGAGCGCAAAAGTTTTAAAATTTTTGCCGACAATGGGAGGGTGCGGTCGCGCTTACCTTTCGATTGTCTAATGTATAACTGCATCCTCGAAGAATCTACATCGGCAATCTTAATGTTAATCAATTCCGAACGCCGTAAACCCGCCGAATAAATCAAACTTAACATCGCCCGATGCTTTAGATTTTTACAGGAACTGAGTATGCGCTTCACATCATCGGCACTCAAAATATTCGGCAGCGAATGCTCGGTCTTTGGTCGCTCGATGTTCTCGATAGGCAAACTTATTCCGCTCTCCTTGCTGAAAAATAAACGCACCGCATTGAAAACCTGATTCTGCAAGGAAATCGAAAATTTATTTCCTATGATGTATTCTAAATTGAAGTCCTCCAGATCTTCCGCTCGCACCGATTCTAAATTTTTATTCCGTACAAAATGCAAAAACAAGATGATGCTGTTCACATAGGTTTTTACAGTATTCTCCGCATATCGTTTTTGTATTAACCATCGCTTAAAACGTTGTACTTTTTCCTGCACCTCTTCACTCAACGCAATATACAAACCCTCCTGACTAACTTCCTGTTTCTTCGATGCTAAATACTTTTCGATGCGCTCCTTACCATCTATCCGATACCCCTCAAATGCCCGCAACACTTGCTCAAATTGTGCTTTCGATAAACTCACATACCACAACTTCAACTTCGTATTCCAACGCGATCCAACAATTTGCTTACAGCGCTCGTAATTTTCTTTATTGTATTCAGATTGTATGCCGATGTAGTGCTTCTCGGCAATCTTGACTATGCTAATTTTAATCTCCATCTCAATTCACCCTCCCTAAATTTAAATTTATACGAAGTTCTTCTAGAAAAGTTCTATGGTTTTTTTAAATGGGAAAAAGATTTTTGTAACATTACCTAATTATTTCGAAGAACGATTTCCATGTTCCGTCATCAAGGTAAAACACGCAAGTATCAACACAACCTCAAGATTGCTATTTTGCTTTCTGGTGTTGCAGGTATGGTCAATGTTATTGGGTTCTTTAGCGTGGCAAGACTTACAACAAATGTGACAGGTCATTTCGCGTTTTTTGCCGCAGAAATTTATCAATTACAATTCCACATCGGCCTAAATTATTTGTCCTATATCCTCGCGTTTTTATTGGGCTCATTTTTCTCAAGCTTACTAGTGGAGTATTACATGAAAAGAAACGAACGAAGTGTATACGTTTACCCTATTTTACTAGAATGTATATTACTACTTGTCGTAACGTTTATATTTTCTAAACAGTTGAAAAATTTGGAACACATCATCGCTCTGTTATTGCTTTTCGCCATGGGATTGCAAAATGCTTTGGTTACAAAAATTTCAAATGCGGTAGTGCGTACAACTCACCTTACAGGTCTCTTTACCGATTTGGGGATCGAACTATCACAACTATTTTTTTATACCGATGCATCGGCAAAAACAAAATTACTTGCTTCAATAAAACTCCGACTATCTATTATCACAAGCTTTTTTATCTCAGGAATCATCGCGGGTTATGCCTTTACTCACATCGGAATTATATCCCTCTTTATCCCAGCAGGATTATTGATCGTTGGATTGTACTACGATTATTTTAGGTTTAAAATTTTATCTAGAAAGAATTTTTCTTGACGTATTGAACGTTTGCTCTTACGCTTCTAAATACTATTGTAAAAAAATAATTTATGTAGACATTCATTAAATTTGTAATTTTTGCCGCTGTAATTATCCCACTAATATTATTTCTATTGCTAAGAATCGATATTGCATGAACGTATTATTCGCCTTATTACTATTGTTGCTAAGCGTATTCTCGAATGCACAAGCAAGAATCAATACAGTAGATTCGAATATTTTCAGCAAAGAAAGAATGTACGATCAAATAAAATTAGGGAAATTTGGAGTAGGGGTGGTAGATACCATAATTTATGATTCAAATTACACGTATAAAACGAATAACTATGATGGTCCAAGGCCATATTTTATTAAGATTTGGCACCCAATCAATCTAAATCAATCGGAGAAATATCTTGAAATCAAAGATTTATTCACAATTACTACACCTTTAAATGGGATAGAAGATTCTTTAGCGACTATTTATAAAAAATTTTTTATTCAAGATTATTTATCGGAGAATTTAGTAGATGGTGAGGAATTGAATTTTGGAGTGTATTCTAAACACGAAGTATTCGATTATATTGGGAAGATAAAAACTCGTGGTGTTTATGAAAAAATAAAAAATAATTCCAATTTCCCAGTTATCATATATTACAATGGTTCGAACGGCCATCCTTTTGAAAATTTTTTATTGGCCGAATATTTTGCTTCAAGAGGGTATCTATTTATCGCGGTAAGTTTTGAATTGCAATTCGAAGGTATGCCTTTTGGTATGTTACCTTATGACCGATACCATTCTGGCGAATACGAAAATAATTTAATTTTGATTAAGCAATTTGCAAAATCAATTTCTAATGCTGCAAACATTTATTTTATTGGTCATAGCATGGGTGCCCAAATGGGTTTAAGAACATTTGGTGATGATAAGGATATAAAAGGAATGGCGTCATTAGAAACAAGCATTGAATTTAAAACAGAATTAGAACAAATAAAGGATTTGTGGCCCGAGGTTTACACTAAAATTATGGTTGAAAAAGTTACATATCCTTTCCCAATATTATTTTGTGCTGCTACCGGAAAAGCTCAAGCATTTAATTTTTTATTAAATACGAATGCCAAATCGAAATACTATTTAAGTACTTCGTCTGAATTTGAACACAATGCGTATTTGTCCATTTTTTATTTGAGAAGTTTCTTAGGAGATGCATTTATTCAGATCGATAAAAATATTATTGAAAGCCGATTTAGTATCTACCTTAAACATCTTGATTTTATTTATAATTTTATTGATGGAATAGAGAATAATAAGAAAAGTTCAGTCTTGAGCCCATCGTTTATTGCAGATTAATAATAAATCGTTTATAAATGTTCTTCCCTAAATAAATCATTATCTTTGGTAAGCATAAGCTAATACCCACAGAAAATGGAAGACGTACTTTTCGATTTTATATCCAGATACATCAGCATAAATGAGGAAGAAAAAAAAGCCCTTATCGATTTAAATATTTTTCATACGCTTAAAAAAGGTACTGTGCTTTTAAAACAAGGTCAATATTCAAAGGAAAGTTTCTTTGTTTTGAAAGGATGTATTCGTAGCTATTATATCATCGATGGCGAAGAACGTACTACTGCTTTCTATACTGAAATGGATGCTTTTACTCCGCAATGTGTGGTCACTAAAACTGCTTCTGAATATTATGTAAGTTGTGTGGAGGATTCAATCCTTACCATTTCAAATTCCACTATGGAAGAGGAAACAAATCGAAAATTTCCAAAATTCGAAATTATGTGTAGGAAATTATCGGAACAACTCTTGGCTCAACAACGTATAGATTTTGATGAATTTAAAACCTCATCTCCGGAACAACGCTATCTGAATTTAATTCAAAAACGTCCCGACTTACTTCAACGTGTTCCACAGTATCAACTCGCAAGTTATTTAGGTATTAAGCCACAATCCCTAAGCCGACTCAGAGCTAGAATCATCGAAAAAAAAATCTAATTATTTTTTTATTATGAAGTGTATCTATTTTATCGTTTACATTTTACTTTTATTCCCACACTACTCTATTGCTCAAACAGGTAATAAGAATGCCGATGCAGTGCTAGACAGTTCAAGAAAATACTTATATTCAGACAAAACAATGTCCTATAGATTTGCAGCTGAACTTAAACAAATTGGAATAGATGTGTCAAATGAAAGTGCTGTAGGTTATGCTCATCATATTTTTGGAATAATCGATGAAAACCATGGCGATAATGAAGCTGCTTTGGGGAATTATAACATCGCCCTAGCAAAAGCTGAGAATGCAAATGATAAATTATTAAGACTAAAAGTTTTAATTGCACTTTCAAATTATTACATCAACAGCTCTGAAACAGATATAGCAATTCTTACCTGTAGAAAAGGAATTGAAGAGGCTCAATCTATAAAGGATAACGAACTTGTTTCACAATTTTATAATAACCTTTCTCTTGCTCATAGTTATATTGGTGATTATAAAAAAGCCCTTGAATATTCTGATAAATCGATTGAACTTAAAAAAGGACTTCAGGATGAATTAAGCTTAGCAAACGCATACTTAAATAAAGGATTGCTTCTTACCAATACTCGAGATTATAAACAAGGTTTTGTTTATTATAATCTGGCAGAAAATTTATACGAAAAGAATTCTACCTATCATGCCTTATGTCAAACAAATATTAATTATGCCTGGGATTATACCGACTTGAAGAGGTTCAATAAAGCCAGATATCATTTGACCAAAGCAATGGATTATGCAATTAAATCGGATGATAAAATCCGTGAAGCTGGTGTGTGGAATGTATATGGATATTTTTACAAAAATGCAGGTTATATTGATAGTGTTGCTTACGCCCTTGATAAGGGATTAAAATTATCTTTAGAAGCAAAAAATAAAAGAAATGCATTAATAGCTTACAAAGAATTATCGAGTCACTATCAAACTTTAGGTAATTACAAATTGGCTTTTGAAAATATTAATAAAGCACTCCAATTAAAGGATAGTATTTTTGATGAGTCAAAACTACAATTGGCACAGTCGCTAAATGTACGCTACGAAACAGATCAAAAAGAACAGGAAATAAAACTGTTAAAAGCAAATAAAGAAAGACAACAATTAATTCTTATTGTAATTATTTTGCTTGTGCTTATCGTTGCTATTCTTGCAGTTTTTTTATTTAGAAAGTATAGAAAACAAGTAGAACGTAAAAAATCACAAGAATTACAGGAACAAAAAGAACTAGAACGCATAAGAATTGCTAGAGATATGCACGATGAAATAGGTGCTGGACTTACTAGGATTGTAATGTGGGCGGAACAAGCTAAAGTTCAAGTAATACAAAACGATTCCAACTATCTTATTCAATCCTTAGATAAAATAACAAAAGTGTCACGCGAGATAAGTCATAATATTGGAGAAATTATTTGGTCTTTAAACCCCAAATACGATACACTCGATAATTTAATCTCTTACATTAGAAACTATATATTAAATTATTTTGAAGCTGAAGAGATCAAATCCGAAATTAACTTTCCCGACGATGTCCCGAAGGCAGCCATACTTCCGGAATTTAGAAGAAATGTTTTTTTAGTTATTAAAGAAGCTCTCCATAATGTTTTAAAGCATTCAAGAGCTAAAGAGCTGAACATCGACATAAACATATCCTCAAAAACACTTACAATAGTGATTGTAGATTCTGGTATAGGATTTAATGCCGATGTGTCTCAAGCTGGTAACGGCTTAGTTAATATGAAGAAGCGAATTGAAGATTTAGGCGGAGTGTTTCAGATCGAATCCAATTCAGATGTTCCAGGAACACGCATTACTATTAATGATTTAAGGTTTTAAATTCCAACTAAAGTGTGATTGTTTTAACCATAAATTTTATAATATTTTGCAAACATTATGAAGCATATACACCTGGTTATTGTAGAAGACGATAAAGAGCTCTTGGATAGTGTTAGTAGAACATTGAGTTTAAGCGAAGAGTTAAAAATCATAAACTGCTATACATCTGCTGAAAGTTTTATGCTCGATTTGCCGGAATTGAATGTAGATGTTGTGCTAATGGATATAGGACTTCCCAAATTATCAGGTATTGATTGTATCAAACAACTAAAACCCAAGTTTTCTGGACTGCAATTTCTTATTTGGACAAATTTCGAAGACGATGAAAAAATTTTCGATGCTCTAAAAGCCGGAGCAAGTGGATATATTTTAAAGACTGCTACCTCACAACAATTAATTCAAGCCATATCAGAATTATACAGAGGGGGCTCTCCCATGAGCACTAGCATTGCACGTAAAGTAATTGCATCCTTTCATGCTCCAGAAGTGAATCTATCGGATTTTAACTTAACCAAAAGAGAAAATGAAATTTTGGAATTTTTATCGGAAGGATATAGATACAAGGAAATTGCCGAAAAACTATTTATTAGTCTAGAAACCGTTCGTTCTCACGTTCATCGAATCTATGAGAAATTACAAGTTTCTTCTAGGACAGATGCATTGAATAAAATATATAAGCGCTAGCCCAAACTTAAAAATACAACTAAAGTGTGATAGTAATCCTAGTTTGATTTACAGAATTTTGTTTGTAACAAAAAACTAAATCAAATGAAAAAAATTTACATGACTATTGCCTATTTAATAATAGGATTAAGCGCATTCGCGCAAAGCACTTGGCAGGCACATTCCGTAGTGTCTAATTATTGGCCAAACAACGACGTTAAAAGTTATAATGGAAAATTATACGTCGCTTCAAACGATGGATTATTTTCTTCATCAGACAATGGAAGTACTTGGTTGAAATTGACTGAAGGACTTAGTGGACTGAGCGATTTAGTAGAAATGCAGTTTACCAATAATGGTACCATTTATGTACGTCAAAATAGTATTGGCGCATTGAAATCTACAGACATGGGTCAAACCTGGACATTAGATACCCTAGGTATGGGCGGTAATTACGGCGCTGCTTTATTGTATTATGATTCTGTTTCCGATAAAATATTTTTTGGCGTGGGTTATAACAAATATGCACTTTATTCTAAATCCCCAAACGATGCAGCTTGGGTCAAAGTTGCCAATATTCCATCTACTTTAAATAATTTCTCACCAGTTCAAATGACTCGTAAAGGGAATAAATTATTTGTTGTAGATATTTATATGAGAGTAATTGAGTCGGCAGATAATGGTGTTACATGGACTCAAAAAGCTGGTAATGGTTTAGTTTCTGCAGAATCGCAAGTTGGACCATCTAGATTTTTATCAATAGGTAACGATTTGTATTATGGGATCGCTGGTGTATGGAAATCATCTGACGACGGCGATACATGGACACAAATTGACAAAAATTTTGCCTCTTCAGATGTTAGATGTTTGTATTACGATGGTAGTGTTTTATACGCATCGGTATACAGTCAAAGAAAAACGTATCGATCAACTGATCTAGGAAATAGTTGGGATGAATTTGGTGGTACTGGAAGTTGGTTTTTCAAAGCTATGGCAAAGCATAATGGGGCTTTGTTTGGTGTAATTCATGCTGTAGATTCGATCTATATTTACGGCAATACTTCTACTGGTATCAATACTGATAATGAAAATCTAATTAGTATTTACCCAAATCCCGCTCAAAACCATTTAACAATTGAAAATCACCCAGATGAAACAGATTTGAAAATTTTTGATATAACCGGAAAAATTGTTTTCGAGAAAAAAATTCAAGATGTAAAAGATGTACTAGATGTTTCTAATTTAGAAAGCGGACTTTATACGATGCATCTAATAAATAAGAACATCTCGTTCAAGAAAAAATTAATAATAAACTAAAACAACTAAACAATGAATTACTAATCCCTGCTTCTGATGAGCAGGGATTATTTTTTTTTTAGGTCAAGATTGTTTTTAATTCTATATTAATTAAATTGTACTTTGTACAATTGAGTATGTCGCAAGAAATCAAATTAGGACTTAAAGAAAATTGGAAGCAGTTTAGCTTATTGGTATTGGTGAATGCTTTTGTGGGTGGAATGATTGGAATGGAACGTAGTATTTTTCCTCAATTTGCAGAACAAGAATTTGGTATATCTTCTAATACTGCGATACTTTCATTCATCGTAGCCTTTGGTATAAGTAAGGCAATTGCGAATTATTTTACTGGAAGATTAGCGAATACATTTGGACGAAGAAATTTATTGCTTGCTGGTTGGTGTTTGGCATTGCCAATTCCATTTATGTTGATCCATGCATCGACCTGGAGTGTTGTTGTGCTTTCAAATATTTTATTAGGAATAAGCCAAGGTCTCACATGGAGTAGCACGGTAGTGATGAAGATCGATTTGGTAGGAGAGAAGAATAGAGGATTAGCAATGGGATTGAATGAATTTGCGGGCTATTTCGCAGTAGGAATTATTGCATTTTTAACAGGATATATTGCGAGTAATTTCGGAGTAGTACCTTATCCATTTTATTTGGGCATAGTGATTTCGATAGCTGGATTACTAACTACATTTTTTTGGATCAAAGACACTCAAAGTTTTGTGCGAATAGAAAGTGAAAATAATACAAACGATATTCTAGATAATGTATTCTTGGAGACAACTCTTAAAAATAAAAATTTAAGCACCATCACACAAGCAGGTATGGTGAATAATTTAAACGACGGAATGATTTGGGGACTCTTACCAATCCTATTGTTGAGCCTCAATTTTCAGACAGAAAAAATTGGAATACTTACAGCAATTTACCCAGCTGTTTGGGGTATCGGTCAATTGTTCACGGGTAAAATGGCCGACCATTATTCAAAAAAATCCATGCTATTTTGGGGAATGTTTTTACAAGGAATAGCAATTTTATTATTGCCTTTGAGTATTGAATTTTATCAACTCGCATTGCTTTCAGCAAGCCTTGGTTTAGGAACGGCATTGGTCTATCCAACTTTTTTAACTACGATTGCAGATTTTACTCAGGCCAAGCAACGTGCCGAAAGTATTGGTGTCTTTAGACTTTGGCGCGATTTAGGTTATGCCATAGGAGCAATAATTTCAGGAATAACTGCCGATGTATTGGGACTAAATTATGCCATTGCTCTCATCGGCATAATTACAATTGCTTCTTCAATGATTATAAAATTCAGAATGCCCGATACAAAAAAAGCCAGCATATAGCTGGCTTTAAAAATTAGAAAGAAAAAATTATTGCACTAAAATTTTATTGCTGTATGTTTTGTTGTTCGATCGAGTTTGTACCTGATAGATACCTGCTGGCAAATCGATTTGGAAGGTATGCACACCTTTTTCTAACCATGCATTGTCGCAAAGTGTAGCAACTTTTTCTCCCAATAAATTATAAATTTCTACACTTGCATTAGCTGTACTTTCCAACTCTATGCCGATGTGTTGCCCTGTAGCCACTGGGTTTGGATATACTTGAAGCGATTCAGTTTTCTTAGTATTCAATCCAACAGCTTGTAGCAATGAATAGGTAAAACGAGTACGTAAATCTAAATTACCTGTCATTGCATCGTACTCACTATCGATCATCTCAACAATGCTAGTTCCATCGTACGTGATGTCCCTCTTATTTCTTTGCACGGTGACATATGCAGTATCTTCATACATTTCGTAAATGAAATCGATTTGATTGGAATACTCATCAAAAATAGTTGATGATTTTGAACTTGACACCCATACATCGTTAACCCATACGAATCGCTCTTCAATTAAACTTCCATAATTATCAGGTCTAGATGCTACATATTTATGTTCAATTACAAATGCTGTGTCGATGTAGAATTCCAAAACAAATTCTTCAACTTGTGATGAATTAATACTTCCATTCCAATTGAACCAAACGAAATCTCTGAAACGTTCCGTGCTGTCCCATTCACTATTCGCTAAATCCCATGCAAAGAATAATAAATCTGTAGCTCGCTCTTGCGCATCTAATTTGATTTCTTCGCGATTTGCATTTTCCCAGGTACCATCGACATAAATCTGATAAATATTTTCCGATAATGTTCCGTTGCTTGTAAAGATGTGATGCATGCGATCTGTTGTATCCCATGACTGATCCGATGGATCTAAGTAAATGGCCATGTCTAGAATATTTCTGTTGTTAAGGTCAAATTCATATTCCAATTTCAGACCTTCAAAACCAACCCAATTGCTTCCATCGTGATACTCCAGCAAATACATGCTCATTAAATCTTGCGGATTAAAAATCATTGTCTCGCGTTCTCTTGGAAGCCAGATCGACCATGTGGTGTCCCACTCTTGGTAAAATCGTTCTGCCAAACGACCCTTCGAATCGTAGGTGTACAGGTCGCGCACCCAATCTTGCCATCTATTATTCGTGCTATCGTACTGACGCATCACCGCTTCATTTACTTTACCATTGTCGTAATAATATTCAATTTGTAAACCAGGACCTGTGATAACATCCGTTAAAGTGGTTAAGACAATTTGATTGTTTTCATTGTAGATGTAAGTGTTTCTAAAAACACTATCCCATTGATTGGTATTGGCATTCCAATAGTCGATTAATTCTGTTTGCAAGAATCGTGTCGACAATTTTCTTTGAGCAGCAGTAGATAATTGAAATTTATTTTTCAAAGGATCTGCAATCGACTTTTGAATCTTCGCATTACGTTGTGTAATTGCGTTCTCATGTTTTTTGAAATTTTGCGCCTCTGTATGAAATACAGTAGCAGTAATAATTGTTAAACTAAACAGTGTAATTTTTTTAATCATATCGATGTGTATTAAGTAGATATGACAAGTACGCAATAATGTACTAGATATAATTGGATGTTTTTGTATAGAATTTAGATGGTTACATACATTGTATAATATTGGATTTTTCCATCATGATTTTTTGTGATAACCGTATGAAAGATAGATTAAGTCCCAAAGTTTCAGAAATGTATTAAATAAAAAAAGCCCACGGACATGTGGGCTTTTGCTCCTGAAGCTGGGCTCGAACCAGCGACCCTCTGATTAACAGTCAGATGCTCTAACCAGCTGAGCTATTCAGGAGTTCCAGAAAAGCGTGCTTTTCTTTTGGGACTGCAATATTAGGTCTTTCCAATTAATTATGCAATATTTGCGAAACTTTTTTTTAAAATATTTTTACATGAGTTTAGTAGTCATTGGTACTGTGGCATTTGACGCCATTGAAACACCTTTCGGGAAGACCGATAAAATCGTTGGAGGGGCCGCAACCTATGCAAGTATTGCCGCTTCCTACTTTTACGATCAAACAAAAATTGTTGCTGTTGTGGGCGATGATTTTCCAGAAAAAGATATTAAGCATTTCAATTCCAGAGGAATATCTACAGAAGGTTTGCAAATAAAAAAAGGTGAAAAATCCTTCTTTTGGTCAGGCAAATATCATAACGACTTGAATAGCAGAGATACATTGGTGACGGAGCTGAATGTCTTGGCCGATTTCGATCCAATTATTCCGGATTCTTACCAAGATTGCGAGTTCCTAATGTTAGGAAACTTAACGCCGATGGTGCAGCAAACGGTAATCAATCGCATGAAAAACAGACCGAAGTTGATCGTGATGGATACCATGAACTTCTGGATGGATGTTGCCATGGACGATTTATTAAACACCCTAAAGATGGTCGATGTATTAACGATCAATGATGCCGAAGCCCGCCAACTTTCAGGTGAGTATTCATTAGTGAAAGCTGCTCGCAAAATCTTAACGATGGGTCCTAACTATTTAATCATTAAAAAAGGCGAACATGGTGCATTGTTGTTCCATGAAAATCAAGTATTCTCGGCACCCGCTCTTCCATTAGAAGAAGTGTTCGATCCAACTGGAGCTGGCGACACCTTTGCTGGTGGATTCATTGGTTACCTTGCAAAGACTAAAGATATTTCTTTCGAAAATATGAAGCGCGCTATTATCTATGGTTCTGCGATGGCTTCTTTCTGCGTTGAAAAATTTGGTGTAGAAAGAATTCATGATCTTAATAACGATGAACTAAATGCAAGAATCCAAGAGTTTGTAAGCTTGGCGCAGTTTGAGATAACGCTTGTCTAGTATGCTAGTGTGCTAGTTTGCTAGGACATTAGTTTTAGTGGATAGTGGATAGTGTGTGTGCTATCCACTATTTTCTATTTTCTATTTTCGATTTTCCTTCTTCCTAACCTATTTTCCTTTTTCCTTCATCTCGAATTCCTTTACCAACTCCTCTGGACTCTTGCCTAAATTCGACATCGATGCTCGAGCGTCTTCTGCTAATTTATGATTCGGATATTCTTTTAAGAATTTATTGTAATGAAACCATGCATTACGAGTGTCTTGTAAATAGGTGTCGTAAATAAATCCACATATAAAAATACTTTCTGCACGCTTGTTGTATTTTGGATACCTACCATATAATAATTGGAAGCGACGAATCGATTGAGAATAATTTCCTAAGCCGCTTAGGATCTCTCCCGACTTATACAATAACTCAGGAGAATTTGCATCATCCCTATAAAGATTTACATAATTATCACTTTTCTCTACAAATAATTGTGCAATACTGTCGTTCAAACCCTTGTCGTCTTTGAATAATGTTTTTTCATAGCTTTTTATTTCGCTATATAATTTCTCTTGTTCCGATGAACACGCACTTAAAATAATGCTAATGAATGCAATTGCCAATACTGTAATTCTTCTCATATTATTCATACTTGTCGTTCTAGCTATTTTGTTGAATCGCAATAATACTTATTTTTGTGTTTGTGAAAAAGTTAATGATCATATTCCTAAGCATCTTCCTGCTGATCAATTCAGTTGGGGTAAGTGTCTATGCTCATTACTGTGGCGACAATCTTCAAGATACTAGCATTGTAGTTGAGTCCAACAAACCCTGCTGTGCCGATGAGGGCGAAGAAGAATCGGAATCTATGGAGTGTTGCAACGAAGAACACAAACTCGTTAAACTTGAAGATGAATTTTTAAAAGTTGAAAAAGTTGAACTCAACCATTCCATCGCTCAATTGCATTGGATTGCCATCAACAGCATACAACTTTTACAATTTAATACAATTTCTTATGCCGATGTATTCAGTCCGGGCAAACATCTCCACAAGGAAATACATCGACACAACAATAAACAAGTCCTTTTCTCCGTATTCCGTATTTGAAATAAATAATTCTTTGGCCAATTGGCTTTAGTTTATTATTTAATTATTTTCAAATACATACAATGAAAAAAACAATTCTATATATATTTTTTATACTGAATGCACTGCCATCTTGGGCTCAAAAAACGATGAGCGGAAAAGTGGTCGATGCTAACAATAAGGCCATCGAAAGTGCCAGTGTTTATTGGATAAACACACAGTCGCTTGTCTTCACTGAGAAAGATGGAAAATTCAACATCGACTCTAATGGGATTGCCGACAAAAGATTAGTGATTCAGATGTTGGGATATCTGACCGACACCATTTCAAACTTTCAAAAGAAGAATACTTTCATCTTAAGTAAGACGTTGGTTTTGAAGGAAGCCGATGTTGTGTTCGAACGTTCGGGCACAATGATTTCTATGCAGCCGATTAAAACAGAAATTATTAATGAAAAAGAATTAAAGAAAGCGGCATGTTGTAATCTGGGAGAGAGCTTTGAAACCAATGCTACGGTCGATGTTACCTATAAAGATGCCTTAACGGGTAGCAAAGAATTGCAAGTCTTAGGGCTTTCGGGCTCCTATATTCAAATGCTTACGGAGAATGCTCCTCAAATTTCTGGACTGGGATTAACTTACGGACTGAACGGAATACCAGGTACACAAATTGAAGCAATTAATATTGTGAAAGGTCCGGGCTCGGTGATCTTTGGTCCTGAATCCATGAGCGGAATGATCAATGTGGATTTGAAAGATCCTGAGAAAACCGATACATGGTTTGTAAACGGATACCTCGATGAAAATTTGCGTCGCGAAATAAACATAGACAATGCAACAATTTTGAGTGATCGTGTAAGTACTTTTACTTCATTGCATATTGACGACATGACAGCGAAGATCGATGAAAATTACGATACTTTTTTAGACATGCCATTGGTGCGAAACATCAATGCTTTGAGTAAATGGAAATTCAATAATAGAAAAGGTTTGATCTCCCAACTTTCGTTTAAATATTTAAATGAGCAACGCATGAGTGGTCAAATGAATTACGATTACGATAGATCTTATGCCGATATGAGTGCATGGGGACAGAAGCTCAAGACCAATAGATACGAGGTGTACGGAAGAACTGGTTATGTGATTCCATCCGCTAGATACCAAAGCATCGGTCTACAATATTCGTATGTGTATCACGATCAACAAGGTTATTACGGCATTCGTTCATACTCTGGAAATCAGAATTTATTGAATCTTCGTTTAATTTATAATACGGAAATTGGTGCGAAGCATTCTGTGAATATTGGATTGAGCATGAAGAACGAATTCATCAAAGAACATTTCGACACCTTGAATGCCGATCGTACCGAACAGACTCCGGGTATTTTTATTGAAGATACTTATAAAATAAATCCACGTTTGATTTTGATCGCAGGATATCGCGCCGATAATATTAGAAATAAATGGTACCATACGCCGAGAGCGAATGTGAAATATTCAATAGACGATCAAACCGATGTACGTGCAAGTGTGGGCTATGGAGTTCGACTGCCACATGTGTTTGCAGAAAATCCAGCATTGTTGGTAAGCTCTAAAGCATTTGTGATTCAGCCGAATTTAGAAGCGGAACGTTCAGTCAATTACGGAATAAATTTGGTGCGAAGCTTCAATTTGTTTTATAGAAAAGGTACCTTCAATTTCGATTTGTATAGAACAGAATTCATCAATCGATTGCGTGTCGACTTAGATCAAGATCCATTGGTGGTAAATGTTTACAATTTATCAAATGGTTCGTACTCCAATACGTTCCAATTTGAATTCATGTATAAAATTTTGAAAACTGTTGAATTGAAATTTGCTTACAAGTACCTCGATGTTCAGAGTAAATTGAACGGCGTTTACATTCGCGACCCATACATTGCGAATCACCGTTACCTTACTACTTTTTCTTACGAATCTTTCAATAGAAAATGGAGAGCAAATCTTGGCTTCAATGTGGTGGGTTCAAAGCGTTTGCCTAAAGTGCACGAACATCACGAAACAAAAAACTTGCCTTTGAATTCTCCAGTTTATACCATTGTAAATACTCAAGTAACGCGTGTCTTTAAAAACTTTGAAATTTATTTAGGTGCAGAAAATTTATTTGACTTCAAACAGATGACGCATTTGTTGGGATCCGATGATCCTTATGGTCCGTACTTCGATGCAGCATACATTTGGGGTCCAATGGATGGAAGAAGAATTTACACAGGATTTAGATATAAGTTTAACAATAAAAAATAATTTTTAATATGCCGATGTAGCAAGATCTTGATACATCGGCATAAATAATTTAAGCCATGAAGAAATTAACAATCGTATTTTTATTAGGGATGATTTTTACATCACAAAGCTATGCTCAAAAAGTTGACAGCATTTTTGCAAAAGGAAATTGTGAGCATTGCAAAGAACGTATTGAACATTCGATTTCAAAATTGAATGGTGTGAAAAAAGTGACTTGGGAAACTGCGAGTGGTACAGTTATTTGTGAATACGATTCGACTTTGATTACAAACGATGCCATTCAAAAAGAGATTGCTCGTGTGGGACACGACACTAAGAAGTACAGGGCCGAGGATAAGGTATATAGAAATTTGCCAGCATGTTGTAAATACGATAGAGATCCTCTACAAAATTCCAATTCTAAAATTCAAACTATCGATTTTAAAATCGAAGGGATGACTTGTGCAGAAGGTTGTGCAAAGGGAATTGAGATGAATGTTTACAAACAAAAAGGCGTGAAGTTTTGTGAAGTAAATTACGATACTCAAAAAGCACGTGTGATTTACGATTCGACTAAGATTTCAAAAGAGGATATTATAAAGAAGGTAGAAACTTTTCAGCCAGAAGGAGAGAAGAGGGAGTATAAGGTTCGTATGCTCTCCCGATAGCTATCGGGATGCTCGTGGGTGCTGCGTATTTGCGCTTGTGCGCATTTTAGATTGTTAACGGATTCACCTGAATAACCTAATTACCAATTACTAATTTCCTTATTCCTACGTTTTTCCTTTTTCCATTTTCGTTTTTCTTCTTACCAATTTGGAATTAATCTAAATAAGTATAATCTTTGCATCCATTAAGAATTAGTCTAAATAAGGACTTATATTTGCAAACCATATGAAAAACAATTTTTACAAAATTTTAGCAATTATTGCGGTTTTTGGCCTTTCGGCATGTGAAAAGGACGAAGAAAAAAACCCTACATCTACCTATACGGTACCATCGACCTATAGTTTTGAGAACATAAGTTATACCGGGCAAACTCAAAGAATTGCCATGTTAGACGAATTGGTTCTTGTGGCTAGGTCGGGAAATACGACTGGGACTACGGTTTCAGCGACAAAATTGAGAGAGATGTATGCCAATGTGAACAATCCATTCGCGAACAACGAATTGAATACCTCTGGAAAACAGATTAAGGACAAAACATTTTTGGGCGATAGAGCATTGTTTGAAGCTTACTTCGATACCTTGGAGAGCGTGAGTGCATCGGCACAAAGCGGTTCAAATGGTGTTGCGGGAAGGATAACAACCTTGGATGGAACGAGTACTTATTTGTTTGATGAGCGTGGAGTTGAGTACAAAGAGGTGATTGAAAAAGGTTTGTATGGTGCATTGTTGTATTATCAAATGACTTCGGTGTATTTGGCGAACGAGAAAATGAATGTCGACAATGAGACTGTAGTTGCAGGTCAAGGTACGGCGATGCAGCATCATTGGGATGAAGCATTTGGATACTTTGGGGTGCCAGTAGACTTTCCTACAAATACAACTGGTGTGAAATTTTTAGGTAGATATACGAATGCGCGTGATGCGAAAATTGGATGTAATAAAAAAATTATGGACGCTTTCATCAAAGGAAGAGCTGCCATTAACAATAAAGATTATACCACTCGCGATGCACAAATTGAAATAATTTCTTCAGAGTTGGAAAAGGCATTGGCTGCAACAGCAATCAATTACTTGAATCAAGCGAAAGCTAATTTTGCGGATGATGCAAGGCGTAATCATACGCTTTCTGAATGCAGAGGATTTGTGAATGCTTTGAAATACAACATCAGAAAGAAAATTACAGATGCACAGATTACTGAATTGAAAAATTTATTGGGTAACAATAATTATGAGATTACAGTGAACTCGATAGAAGCAATGAAAACAATATTGGCCGATGTGTATGGATTGCAGTCGGAAAAAGATACACTATAATATGAAAAGATCTTTAGTTTGTTTGAGTTTAGTAATTGGAATCATCTTTACCTCGTGTAAAGATGATTCTTCGTTAACAAAGAATGTGAATTTCGATAGAACTGCTTTGTTGACAAATTATGCAACAAAAATTATTCCTGCGAATTATGAGCGATTAAATGCTTCGGTAGAGAATTTAAATTCAGCATGGACTACTTTTAAAAGTGATGAACAAGAGGGTGCATTGTTAGAATTACAGAATGCATTTGTATTGGTGTATAAAAACTGGCAATACTGTAGCGTATATGAATTTGGTCCTGCAGAGCAAGTTTTATTAAGAGCTAATCTCAACACCTTTCCATGTGATACGTTTCAAATTGGATCCAATATCAGAACGCAAAATTATAATTTGGGAACCGCTTCAAATTTAGATGCAAAAGGTTTACCAGCATTGGATTATTTGTTCTTTGCTAAATCGAGTTCATCAGAAATAATCACAAATTTAAGTGATACAAAAACTCAATCATACATAGATGCATTACTTGCCGACCTAAGCGATAAAGTTTCATTTGTAAACACCGCATGGACAAGTGGAAATTATGCCGCACAATTTATTTCTAAAAACGGTGTCGACGTTGGAAGTTCTTTAGGAGTTTTGGTAAATCAATTGAATTTCGATTACGAGATTATTAAGAATCCTAAAGTTGGAATTCCATTAGGTAAAAAAAGTATGGGTGCCATTTTACCTGAAATGACAGAAGCATATTATTCGGGAATTTCTAAAGAATTAATACTATTAAATATTCAATCGACATTCAATAATTTCAACGGCATAGATGCTGCTATGAATGATGGCATCGGCCTAGACGATTATTTAAGAGCAGTGGATGCAAAACACAATGGTACTGCTTTAGATGTGAAAATTAACGAACAGTTAATGAACGCGAAAGCTAAAGTTCAAACATTACCTGCAAATTTATCGGAAGCGATAAAAACTAATCCAACATTAGTTGAAGAAGCATACAATGAAATTCAGAAGGCAATCATTTATCTAAAAACAGATATGCCATCTGCATTGGGAATTATGATTACCTATCAGGATAACGACGGCGATTAGTAGGAGAGATGTCAATCAGTTTGAATAAATATATCAATCAAGAAAAAAGCATCGATGTGCTAGTGAGTTTCCGAATAATTTTCGGAATCATGATGCTCATCAGCACCATCCGCTTTATGAGCATGGGATGGATTCATGATTTTTATGTTGCCCCCAAACTGCATTTTAAATTCTACAATTTCGAATGGGTAAAGGCCTTACCTGAAACAGGAATGTACTTTGTATTTCTGTTCATGATCTTAGCATGCATTGGAATTATACTCGGTTATTTCTACCGAATTTCTAGTATCGTATTTTTTCTTTGCTTCAGCTATGTGGAGCTTTTGGATTCGAGCAATTATTTAAATCATTATTATTTCGTAAGCCTCATGGCTTTCATCATGATTTTTTTACCTGCTCATCGATCATTTTCGATGGATGTAAAGTACAGATGGGTGCAACCCATTGATAAAGTAAAAAACTTTTACATCTTACTTCCTCAATTGCAGTTAGCAATTGTTTACCTCTTCGCAGGCATCGCTAAATTAAATTACGAATGGTTAATTCAAGCAATGCCCTTGAAAATTTGGTTGCCCGCAAATTCACATTTACCATTAATTGGCACACTCTTAACCTACGAGTGGATCGCCTATGTTTTCTCATGGTTCGGAGCATTTTACGATTTGTTCATTGTGTTTTTCCTCATCAACAAACGCACAAGAATTTATGCCTATTTCTTTGTGATTATTTTTCATGTACTCACAAGAATTTTATTCCCGATAGGTATGTTCCCATACATTATGATTTTATCGACCCTCATTTTCTTCTCAGAAAATTTCCATCATACCCTCATTAAATTTTTCAAAAAAATCTTGAATGTCGATGTAGTGAGGCCAAGCAACAGTACATCGAACTCTATGATTTCCATTGCACTTTTTGCATTGTTTCTTTTGTTTTTTACACTGCAAATAATTTTACCCTTTAGGTATTTAGCTTATCCAGGAAAATTATTTTGGACCGAACAAGGGTATCGATTTTCTTGGAGAGTTATGTTAACGGAAAAAGCAGGGACTGCATTTTTTTATGTAGAAGATGCTGCAACAGGTAAACGTTTGGAAGTAGACAATTCTGAATTCCTTACAAAAAATCAAGAGAAGATGATGGCTACGCAGCCCGATATGATTCTACAATATGCGCATTATTTAGGAGCGCATTATAAAAATTTAGGTGTACAAAAACCAAAAGTTTTTGTAGCCTCTTATGTGAATTTGAATGGAGAAGGTTCGCGTTTGTTTATAGATACGAGTGTCGATTTGATGAAAGTGGAAGATAGTTTTAAGCATAAAGATTGGGTATTGCCGTATGAGAAATAGTTGTTGGATATGCATATTGCTTTTTCCATTTACTGCTTTTGCTCAGGATGGAAAGGATACTTTGAAATCGGAAATTTCAGAAGTTACTGTGCGCGACAGATCGGAACGGATGAGCATTATGCGTTTGAAAAATGTGGAAGCAGATGCAATTTATGCTGGTAAAAAATCTGAAGTAATCATCATTTCTGAACTCAATGCCAATACAGCTACGAACAATGCGCGACAAATTTTCTCGAAGATTGCAGGATTAAATATTTTTGAAAACGACGGTGCGGGTTTGCAATTGGGAATTGGTGGTAGAGGCTTAAATCCAAATCGAGTTTCAAATTTTAATACCCGTCAAAACGGTTATGATATTAGTGCCGATGCATTAGGTTATCCAGAGAGTTATTATACGCCTGCAACAGATTTAATTGAACGCATTGAAATTGTTAGAGGTGCAGCTTCCTTGCAATACGGAACACAATTCGGTGGCTTTATTAATTTTAAATTAAAGTCGGCCGATCTAGATAAGAAATTCAGCATCGAACAAAAAAATACCATTGGATCTTTTGGATTAATCACCAATACCACTTCGTTTTCTTTGAGAAAAAATAAATGGGCGTCCTATCAATTTTATCAATACAAACAGGGCAATGGATGGAGAGCCAACTCAGGTTTTAATCAGCATACTTATTATGGAACGCTAGAACATCAGCTTACATTAAAAACGAAGTTGAAGTTTGAACAAACCTATATGTATTACTTAGCGCAACAACCGGGGGGACTTACCGATGCGCAATTTGATTTAGATCCACAAGTAAGCTATAGAACTAGAAATTGGTTCAAAGTGAATTGGTCATTATCGGCTTTCATTTTAGAACACAACTTTAATAGCAAATGGCGATTGAATTCCAAAACATTTTACTTGAATGCGAGCAGAGAAGCATTGGGAGTATTGGGTTTCATCAATAGAGTAGATCCCATGACAGAACGTGATTATTGGGTAGATGCTTATAATAATTTTGGGAACGAGACCCGATTAATTCATACTTTTTTCATCAACAAAAAACCAAGTACATTTTTAGTAGGTACTCGATATTATAGAGGACATACTGAACGTCAGCAAGGTCTAGCAAACGATAAAAGCACTGGAACAAAATCGGATTTTAGATTTTTGAATCCAGAAGCATTGGATTATTCCTATTATACTTTTCCAAGTCAAAACTTCTCAGCATTTTCTGAATTTATTATCCCCATTAGCTACACTTTAAACATAACACCTGGATTGCGTTACGAACATATTTCTACGAATGCACAAGGTTTTTACAATGAGATTCAGAGGAATTTAGCAGGAACAATTATTTATAAAAACAGAGTCGATGAAGATAGAAATTCAGACAGAGATTTCTTATTAGCAGGAATTGGTGTTTCTAAAAAACTAAATGAATTCGATGAGTTGTATTTTAATATTTCTCAAAATTACAGATCGATAAATTTCAACGACATGCGTGTTGCGAATCCTAATTTTGTAGTAGATCCGGAATTAAAAGATGAAAGTGGATTCTCTATTGATTTAGGATTAAGAGGCAGTAGGTCATCGAAGATTTATTATGATTTAAGTTTCTTTATGATACAATACAGAGAGCGTATTGGAACATTATTGAAATCAGATACGAATACTTTTCAAGTATATCGATTTAGGACAAACATTTCTAATTCTAGAAACATGGGAATTGAAAGTTTGATAGAAACAGATTTGGTTCAATTGTTCAATCAGAAGAGCGATTTAGTTCTTCGTACGTATTTGAATTTTGCATACATCAATGCCTATTATTTCGGAGCCGATGATAAAAGTTTGAATGGGAATAAAGTGGAATATGTTCCGGAGTTCAATTTTAAGTCGGGCTTGCAAGTGAAATACAAGAACACATCGGCAACACTTCAATATGCTTATATATCGGAACAATTTTCCGATGCGAGCAATGCCGAACAAACTTCTAATGCTGTGAGTGGGATTATTCCTGCTTATGCGGTTATGGATTTATCGGCCGATTATCAATTCAAGAAAATTAAATTTACTGCGGGAATAAATAACCTATTAAATGAGATTTATTTCACACGCAGGGCAGAGGGCTACCCAGGTCCAGGGATCATCGTATCCGATCCTCGAAGTTTCTACATCGGCATTGGCCTTAAATTATAGTCTAGTACATAGGCTGTTAGCGATTTGAATGGCTGAAAAATTAATCCATCAATTTTTCATATATTTTAATAATTTTACAGGCTAATAATCAAAGCGAGAAAGCCCATGAATGTGTCTTTTGATTTCGAGAAACCGATTGCCGAATTGTACGAGCAATTAGAAAAGGTAAAACAAGTATCGGAAAAGTCTAAGGTAGATGCTAGCGGAACTATTAAGGAGCTAGAGGAGAAGATAGAAAAAACGAAGCAAGAAATTTATTCCAATTTAACGGGATGGCAGAAGGTGCAAATCTCACGTCATCCGGAACGTCCGTATACCTTACAATATATTGAGGGCATGTGCTCTGATTTTATTGAGATGCACGGCGATCGTACGGTAAAAGATGATAAGGCGATAGTTGGTGGATTTGGAACTTTGAACGATCAAACGGTGATGTTTATTGGACATCAAAAGGGTGTGAACACGAAGATGCGTCAATACAGAAATTTTGGTATGGCGAATCCAGAGGGTTATAGAAAGGCATTGCGATTGATGAAGTTGGCGGAGAAATTCAACAAACCAATTGTAACCTTTATTGATACTCCGGGTGCTTATCCAGGATTAGAAGCAGAAGAGCGCGGACAAGGAGAAGCAATTGCGAGAAATTTATTGGAAATGTCGGTGTTAAAAGTTCCGGTGATTTGCTTTATTGTTGGTGAAGGTGCATCGGGTGGTGCATTAGGCATTGGCATTGGCGATAAGGTATACATGTTGGAGCATACTTGGTATTCTGTAATTTCACCAGAATCTTGTTCTTCTATTTTATGGAGAAGTTGGGATTTCAAAGAGAAAGCAGCAGATGCGTTGAAGCTTACTTCTTCGGATATGTTGAAAAATGGTTTGATTGATGGTATTGTGAAAGAGCCAATGGGTGGTGCACATAACGATCCAGCATTTATAATTGAAAATGTAAAAAATCAAATATTAAAGGACTTAGCAGAATTATCGAAGATGAATCCAGATGCTCGCATTGCAAGCAGGATTGAGAAATTCAGCAAGATGGGGGTTGTGCAAGAATTATAATTTCTAGGAAACTACATTATATAAAAAGGGGCTCTATATGGAAGCCCCTTTTTTTTTGTTGTTATGTTTAGCTCTCTGGTGTAAAATTTATGCACTTAAACGAATATGCTCGTTCATAGAAGAATAGATAGCATTCATTTTTGAGCAGTCTTTTTGAAGAACAAATGTTACTTCTTTCAACTGATGTAAATTACATAAGTTGATTAGTTCTGAATAATATTGTAACGATGTTACCACATCCCACTCGTACATTTTTCGATTGGGTTTATTTGTGAAGTTTAAAAAATATTCGATGTCTTTTTTCAACCATGAACTTAATGCTGCAACCAATAACTCTGATTTTTCTTGATTGCCATTACTTAGGTTTTGTTTTAAATCTTTCAACATTTCCTTACCTAATTCTGAAACGATAAAAGCTTCTTGGAAAAAACAATAATTGTAAGAAGGATATAACAAATGAATCTCATTCGCTTTATCCACTGAAAGTAATTGTGTCATCATCTATTTGGGGTTTTGTAACTTCTTACGAGGTCAAAATAAAAAGGTTACAAAAAAAGAGCTTGAGGTTTTAAGTCTCAAGCTCTTTCAAGGTTTTGATGATTTATTTTCTTAGCAAAACATCGGCATTAGTTAAAAATAAACTGAAATGTCTTTTGGTATTCAGTTGATAATTTGCTGATGGCATCACTTTGTTTCGCATCATTGTTTTGCATAGAGATTCGTGCTAACTCGTTTAAGATGGCAATACCTTGTTGCACATCATCGCTAAAGGCGTTGATTTTTTTACCATTGAACTGTTTGTAGTAGTCGAGGTTCTCTTTAATCTCAGCTGCAATTCTGTTCGATAATGCAGTTGCTTTTGCATTTTGAGCACAACGATAATACAAGTCAACAAATCGGAAATCAAAAGTCTTATACTCCAATGGAATCGAAGCTTTTGGCAATACACTCATCAATAAATCGATGGCTTTTACTACCGAATCTTTTTTGCCTTCTGCATATAAATATTCTGCCAATTGGAAGAATTGAATTCTAAAGCTATACGACATACGCGCAGTTTCTGGGTCGATGTATACGCTCGAATCGTTCATGTTACCCCATTTGAATTTCTCCATCACATTTCTATACATCACATCTGTATTTACACTACCAGGTGTGCCAAATGGATTTCTTGGAGTTCTAATTGGAACCAATCGATAAGCAAGACCTTCTAACTTTAGGTATTCGTTTAATCCGTAATAATTATCCTGACCCATAGTTGCGGCAAAATAAATTGGACGTTCCCAAGTGTTATTCGCTAATAAATCAAGCACCATTAAATCATTTTTCACAAGTCCTTCTTTATTCAATGTGAACTCGATGTAATCAACAATTAGGGCACTGTCTTTTGCAGCAACAACTCCAGCTTCAATAACTTTCTTTTTATCAACTTTTATACGAACAGTTTTGGTTGGCAATACATTTATTGATTTACCAGAACGTGTTTGCATCATAGCTTGTCTGTCGTCACTAGTAACAAAGTTTACAACATCTTTTAACTCAGATACACCATTAATTTTCATGTCGTAGTAAGGAATATAATCACGAGTTCCTTGCGAATATTTATTTGCAGGAACAGTAAATGGAATTGGTGTTGCATCAATTGCGGTGTCGCGCATTTGATTGATGTACCAGTCCATTCCCAATAAACTTAAGTTCACAACACGCACATCCGTACGCATGTTTTCTACTTCTTGAGCATACCATAACGGATAGGTTTCATTATCGCCCATCGTAAATAATATTGCATTACTATCGCATGAGTTCAAGTAGTTGTTTGCAAAATCACGTACAACTGTTCTGTTCGAACGATCGTGATCGTCCCACTCAACATTAGCCATAAGTGCTGGCACCGCCAATAATGAAATACCTGTAACAGCAGTTGCTATCACTGGTCCATTTAATTTCTTACTCAATAAATCGTACAATCCGTAAACACCCAAACCAATCCAAATTGCAAAAGCATAGAAGGAACCTACATAAGCATAATCACGCTCACGTGGTTGGTATGGATACTGATTTAAATATATTACAATGGCAATACCCGTAAAGAAGAACAACATCAATACTACAGAAGCATCTTTAGAATGCTTGCGGAAATGGAATAACATACCGATGATACCTAAGATCAATGGCAAGAAATACAATTCGTTTCTCGATGTATTGTTTTTTAAATAAGCAGGTAAATTATCTTGTGGTCCTAAGCGGTATTCGTCAATTGCTTTAACACCACTTAACCAATTTCCTTCAGTGATAGAACCATGGCCTTGAATATCGTTTTGTCGACCCGCAAAATTCCACATGAAATATCTAAAGTACATATGACCCAATTGATAGGTGAAGAAGAAATGTAAGTTCTCACCCATACTTGGTTTGCGAGTAGTGGTTTTTAAGTTAGACCAAGACTTATAGAAATTCACATGGTTCGCTTGATTGCTCCACATGCGAGGGAAGAAGCCCGATTGTTTTGGATCCCAAACAGGTTTCGTTTTACGAACGGTTTCTTCGTATCGATCTTCGGTACGCGAATAATTCATCGCACCTTCTTTTTCATCTACCAATTGTGCAGTGAAAAATTGTCCTCTTAACAATGGTGTTTCTCCATATTGCTCACGATTCAAATATGAAATTAAATTGAAAATATTATCGTTTGCATACATGTTAATGTTTGGATCCGCTTTTGCGCGAATAGAAATCATAGCATACGATGAGTATCCAATTAAGATGGAAGTAAAAATCATCATCGCCGTATTCAACCACACATTTTGTTTTCTAATACTATAACGTATTCCCCAAACGGTAGCTGCGATTAATAGGATGAACCAAACAAATGCACCCGACCAGAATGGTAATCCGAACGAGTTTACAAATAATAAGTCAAACTTACTTGCTATGGTAATTACTCCAGGTATGATCCCGAATTGTATAAAACCTAAAACACCAATTGAAGCTAATGATGTATAAACAATACCTTTGGTACTCGATTGAAATCTTCTGAAATAATAAACAAATGCGATTGCTGGAATTGCTAACAAGTTCAATAAGTGAACCCCAATTGACAATCCAACAATTAGGCCGATGAATACCAACCAACGATCTGAGTGGCGTTGATCTGCAATATTATCCCATTTTAAAATTGCCCAATATACAACTGCAGTACATAGTGAAGACATCGCATATACTTCTGTCTCAACTGCAGAGAACCAAAACGTGTCTGAGAATGTATAAGCTAAAGCACCAACTAAGCCAGAACCTAATATCAATATCGTATCAGTTGCACTTAAGCTGTCTTCCGATTTACCTGCTACTTTTTTAGCGAGCAAGGTAATACTCCAAAATAAAAATAAGATGGTGAACGAACTCGATAATGCTGAACCTAAATTCGTAAAGAATGCTACATTCTCTGGATTAGATCCCGCGAACAATGCAAATAATCGTTCAATCATTAAGAACATAGGGGCGCCCGGTGGATGCACTACCTGTAATTTATACGCTGCTGCGATAAACTCACCGCAATCCCAAAAGCTTGCTGTTCTCTCCATGGTCGATGCATACACAAAGGTAGCTATACCGAAAGTCAGCCATCCGAACCAGTTGTTTAGTGATTTAAATTTTAACATAAGGTTTTATCAATACAATTTAAATGAATGCTAAGCGTCGAAAATAGGAATTTATTTCGTTTTTAGTGTAAAGAATTTAATAGATACAACGAAACAATAATGCGACAAACGGTGTTCTAAGCGTTGTTAACTGAAACTGCAAATCAAATTTTAGATTGAAATTTTGATTTAATTTTTCTAAAACACTTAGTTTCTGATAGATTACAATTTTCTAAAAATATTTTTTGCAATCAGAAATCCCTTTCCTACATTTGCAGTCCGTAAACGAATTCGTTTACAGATTGTCCGATGGTGTAACTGGCAACACGTCTGATTTTGGTTCAGAAGAGTCTAGGTTCGAGCCCTAGTCGGACAACTGAAGGGATTGCGAAAATAATGTTATATTACAACGCAATCCCTTTTTTTATAAGCCCCCATATTATGCCTTTACAATTCAACCCTATCAAATTGTTTGCAGGTTCTGCGAGTGCCGATCTAGCCGCACAAATAGCAAAAGCAAGTGGAAACGAATTAGGAGATCTTACCATCAGTAGGTTTAGCGATGGAGAATTTCAGCCTTCTTTTAATGAGTCGATTCGCGGTTGTGATATCTTTATTATTCAATCGACCCACGCACCCTCTGACAATTTAATGGAGTTATTGTTGATGATCGATGCAGCAAAACGAGCATCGGCTCACTACATCATTGCGGTTATCCCATATTTCGGATTAGCAAGACAAGACCGTAAAGATAAACCACGTGTATCTATTGGCTCTCGATTGGTGGCAAATATGTTAACAGCAGCAGGTGCCCATAGAGTGATGACGATGGACTTACATGCTGCACAGATTCAAGGATTTTTCGATATACCGGTTGATCACCTCGATGCATCGGTAGTCTTCATACCATATATTAAATCATTAGGATTAGAAAATCTAACCATAGCAGCACCAGACATGGGCGGCACTAGCAGGGCTAGAGTATTTGCGAAGGCCTTAAATGTGGAGATGGTTATTTGCGACAAGCAACGTAAGAGAGCGAATGAAATTGAGTCGATGAATGTGATTGGCGATGTAGAGGGTCAAGATATCGTGTTGGTAGACGATTTAGTGGATACCGCGGGAACACTTACGAAAGCTGCGAAGCTCATCATGGATAAAGGAGCAAAAAGCGTAAGAGCGGTTTGTACCCATCCAGTATTATCGGGCAAAGCTTATGAAAATATAGAGAACTCAGTATTAGACGAGCTTATCGTTTGTGATACTATTCCATTGAAACATCAAAGTTCTAAGATCAAAGTATTATCCGTAGCAGATTTATTTAGCAAAGCCATTGCGAATGTGAATGCACATGGCTCTATTTCGGATTTGTTTAAGATATCTTAATTCGTATAGCGTATAACGTATAGCGTATTACGTATAGCGTTCAGCGAATCGTGCTATTCGCAATACGCAATACGCTGTACTTAATAATAAAACATTAAATTTTGTTTTCTCAGTCGAGAATCATACATTTGCGCCCTTATCAATTTAAATAAATAATTATGAAAACAATCTCTATTAGCGGTTCTGCACGTCAGAACGTAGGGAAAAGAGATGCAAAGGAGCTACGTTACGAAGGTAAAGTTCCTTGTGTATTGTATGGTGGAAAAGAACAAGTACACTTTTCAGTATTCGAAGCAGATCTTAAGCACCTAGTTTACACACCAGAAGTTTACTTTGTAGACTTAGACGTAGATGGTAAAAAATATCGTGCACTAATGCAAGATATCCAGTTCCATCCATTGACTGATTTAATCAACCACATCGACTTTTTAGAATTACACGAAGACAAGCCGGTAACTATGACTTTACCAGTTCGTTTCAGTGGATATTCTCCAGGTGTTAAGATGGGGGGTAAGTTAGTTCACAAGATTAAGAAATTAAAAGTAAGAGGTTTACCTAAAGATATGGTTGATAATATAACTATCAGCATTGATAATTTAGAGTTAGGTAAAATGATTCGTGTAAGCGATGTATCTGTAGATAAATTAACAATCTTAGATGCAAAAGCAAACTCAATCGTTTCCGTAGAAACTTCAAGAGCACTTCGCGAAGCTGCAGCAGCAGAAGCGAAAGAAGCGGCTAAGAAATAATTTAATAAATTTATACGAATTGCCTCCAGTTAGTCATTTGCTATTGGAGGCTTTTTGTTTAATTCAAAATTCAGAATTCAGAATTCAAAATTTCGATATCACAAACCATATCTTTGCTTGGTAGTATTAATGATACTTATCAGAATGCTTATTATATCATCTATCTTTTTTAAATAAGAATTGATTATTTTATCTTCTAATATTTCTGCACCAACAATTAACCTCAACCAATATTTTGTTTCTCTAGCTTCCTTTAGAGATATAGAAAGCTTATTAATGAAATCTTTTTTTGATACAGCAGATATAGATTCATTGATATTAGCTCCAATACTAATTCCAGATCTAACCATTTGAGAACGGATTTCATGTTCGCCTTTATTTCTGAGATGCCTACCAAGTTTGATTATATCTACTGCAAATTGAAAACTCAAAGATTCAATGATGTTGTTTGCCATGGTATAATTTGATATAAAGCATCAATTTATGAGACACTTGTATATTTGGCAACTCTATAAATGCAGGATTAATTTTCAGCCACTATTTATGCATCGCACAATTTTGAATTCTGAATTCTGAATTTTGAATTCTGAATTCTGATTTCTCCGTCCTATCTTTGGCATATGAAATACCTAATCATCGGCCTCGGTAACATCGGCCCAGAGTATGCTGATACGCGACATAATATTGGATTCATGGTTTTAGATGAGCTGGCTAAGGAACAAGGGTCAAAGTTCGTCACTGAGCGACATGCGTATTATACCGAATTTTCGATGAAGGGGAGGCAAGTGTATTTGATCAAGCCTACAACATATATGAATTTGAGTGGAAAGGCTTTAAAGTATTGGATGGATGCGCTTAAAGTGCCGGTTAACCATGTTTTGGTGGTGGTAGATGATTTGGCATTGCCATTTGGAAGTGTGAAAATGAGGCCAAAAGGTTCAGATGCAGGGCATAATGGCTTAAAAAACATCAATTTGATGTTGGGGCATTCGAATTATGCGCGATTGAGGTTTGGGATTGGCGATAATTTTCCGAAGGGCAGGCAGGTGGATTATGTGTTGAGTGCGTTCGATGAGGACGAGCGGGTGGAGTTGCCCTCATTAATTGGCAAATCTGTGGAGATGATTAAGAGTTTTATAAGCATCGGAACGGAGCTTACAATGACAAAATATAACTGATTATCAGCATTTTAAGTCAAAATGTCTGATTCTGAATCACCTAGGGCAAAATTTCTTCATTATTTTTCTTATTAGCCCTTGTTAATTAACAGATTGTTACTACCTTTGCAGTCCCTCAAAAGGGTGTATTGTGCCCTTTTGGGTTTGATTGAAACAAATTAAAAAACATATATAAATTTTTAAAATGCCTACTATACAACAGTTAGTTAGAAAAGGAAGAGTAGCTTTGGTCGACAAAAGTAAGTCGCCAGCCTTGGACTCATGTCCGCAGCGAAGAGGTGTGTGTACGCGTGTGTATACAACCACTCCCAAGAAACCAAATTCGGCAATGCGTAAGGTAGCTAGGGTACGTTTAACCAACACTAAAGAAGTAAATGCTTACATCCCAGGTGAAGGTCACAACTTACAAGAGCACTCAATAGTATTGATTAGAGGCGGTAGGGTGAAAGATTTACCGGGTGTACGTTATCACATTATCCGTGGTACATTAGATACATCGGGTGTTGAAGGAAGAAACCAACGCCGTTCTAAATATGGTACTAAGAAACCAAAACCAGGAGCAGCTCCGGCAGCAACTAAGGGTAAAAAGAAATAATTGGTTGAACGTTACGATTGAAGAAAAATGAGAAAGTCAAAACCTAAAAAGAGAATCATATTACCAGATCCGAAGTTCAACGACGTGATGGTAACAAAATTCGTTAACAATATGATGTACCAAGGTAAGAAGTCAATTGCCTATGGTATTTTTTACAATGCTATTGAATTAGTAGAACAAAAAACTAATGAAAATGGATTAGATACTTGGAGAAAAGCATTAACAAATGTTATGCCTGCAGTAGAGGTGAAAAGCCGTCGTGTGGGTGGAGCTAACTTCCAGGTACCTACTGAAGTTCGTCCTGAGCGTAAGACAGCTTTAGGAATGAAGTGGTTAATTGGTTATGCACGTAAGCGTGGTGAAAAGACAATGGTTGACCGTTTAGCGGGTGAAATCATTGCAGCAGCGAAAAACGAAGGTGCAGCAATTAAGAAGAAAGAAGATACGCACAAAATGGCGGAAGCAAACAAAGCATTCTCACATTTCAGATTCTAGTCAAATAGCAAAAGTTTTATAAAAAGACAATGTCAAGAGATTTAAAATATACAAGAAACATCGGTATCGCTGCCCACATTGATGCGGGAAAAACAACGACTACAGAGCGTATTTTATACTATGCAGGTGTTAGTCACAAAATCGGTGAGGTGCACGAAGGTGCAGCTACGATGGACTGGATGGCACAAGAGCAGGAGCGTGGTATCACGATCACTTCTGCTGCAACTACAGTTAATTGGAAATACAGAGGACAAAATTATCACGTAAACGTTATTGATACTCCAGGTCACGTTGACTTTACAGTAGAGGTAAATCGTTCACTACGTGTATTAGACGGTCTAGTATTTTTATTTTCAGCGGTTGATGGTGTTGAACCACAATCAGAAACTAACTGGAGATTAGCAAATAACTATAACGTACCACGTATTGGTTTCGTAAATAAAATGGACCGTGCTGGTGCAGACTTTTTAAAAGTTGTTAAGCAGGTTAAAGATATGTTAGGTTCTAATGCAGTTCCATTGCAATTACCTATTGGTTCTGAGGATTCATTCAAAGGAGTGGTTGACTTAATCAATAACAGAGGTATCGTATGGAATGAGCATGATAAAGGAATGACTTTTACAGAAGTTCCTATTCCTGCCGACATGTTAGACGAAGTAAATGAGTGGAGAGAGAAATTATTAGAATCAGTTGCTGAGTACGATGAGAACTTAATGACTAAATTCTTTGATGCTCCTGAAACTATTACAGAGCGTGAAGTATTAGACGCATTACGTCAAGCGGTATTAGATGCTAAAATCGTTCCGATGGTTTGTGGTTCATCTTTCAAAAATAAAGGTGTTCAAACCATGTTAGACTACGTAATGGAATTATTGCCTTCACCATTAGATAATAAAGGTGTAATAGGTACTAATCCTGATACAGGTGCAGAGATTGCAATTAAACCAGACATTAAAGAACCATTTGCAGCATTAGCATTCAAAATTGCTACTGACCCATTCGTAGGTCGCTTATGTTTCATCAGAGTTTACTCAGGTAAATTAGATGCGGGTTCGTATGTATACAACACTCGTTCAAACAATAAAGAGCGTATCTCACGTATCTTCCAAATGCACGCAAACAAGCAAAACCCTATCGAATTAGTAGGTGCTGGTGATATTGCTGCGGTAGTTGGTTTTAAAGATATCAAAACAGGTGATACTCTTTGCGATGAGAAAAATCCAATTGTACTTGAGTCAATGAACTTCCCTGAGCCAGTTATTGGTTTAGCGATTGAGCCTAAGACTCAGGCCGATGTTGATAAATTAGGGGTTGCTTTGGGTAAACTTGCTGAAGAGGATCCTACGTTCAGAGTTCAAACCGATCAAGAAACTGGTCAAACAGTTATCTCAGGTATGGGTGAGCTTCACTTAGACATCTTAATGGATCGTTTAAAGCGTGAGTTTAAAGTAGAAGTAAATCAAGGTGCACCTCAGGTTGCTTACAAAGAAGCGATTACTGGTACTATTCAACACAGAGAAACTTATAAAAAACAAACAGGTGGTCGTGGTAAATTCGCCGACATTCAAGTTGTGATTTCTCCGGTTGATGCTGATTGGGATAAAGGTGGTTTACAATTCGTAAACGAAATCACTGGTGGTTCTATTCCACGTGAATTCATTCCTTCAGTAGAGAAAGGATTTGCTTCAGCAATGGTTAACGGGGTATTAGCTGGTTATCCATTATCAAGCATGAAAGTTAGGTTGATTGATGGTTCATTCCACGCTGTCGATTCAGATGCTTTATCGTTCGAGATTTGTGCTCGTTCTGCATTCCGTGAAGCTTTACCAAAAGCTAAGCCAGTGTTAATGGAGCCTATCATGAAAGTTGAGATTTTAACTCCAGAGGAAAATATGGGTGATGTGATTGGTGATTTGAACCGTCGTAGAGGTCAATTACAAGGTATGGACACGCGTGCAGGTTCACAAGTAATCAAAGCTCAAGTACCTCTTTCTGAAATGTTTGGTTATGTAACTCAATTGAGAACAATTACTTCGGGTCGTGCAACTTCAACAATGGAATTTGACCATTATGAAGAAGCACCAAGAAACGTTCAAGATGAAGTAGTAGCTAAAGCAAAAGGAAAAACAGTTAACGCTTAGTGATTAGCAAATTTGATAATTAGCAAATGTGATAATGGAAGCATTATCACATTTGTAAAAAATAATAAAAAGTAGAGGAGTTGTAAATAGCTCTAACTCCGAAGCTGAAAATGAAATAATAAAAAAGAAAAAATGAGCCAAAGAATCAGAATCAAATTAAAGTCGTACGATTACAACTTAGTTGACAAATCAGCTGAGAAAATTGTAAAGACTGTAAAGGCAACAAATGCCGTGGTTAGTGGACCAATTCCATTGCCAACTGAGAAGAAAATCTTCACAGTATTACGTTCACCACACGTAAACAAAAAAGCTAGAGAGCAATTCCAATTATGCTCGTACAAGAGATTATTGGATATCTACAGCTCTACATCAAAGACAGTTGATGCTTTGATGAAGTTAGAGTTACCGAGTGGTGTAGAAGTTGAAATTAAAGTTTGATAAATAAATAAACACACATCTTGAACGTACGTGGTCCTACACTACGATGGATGTAAAAACAAAAGAAAAATGTCAGGAATAATTGGTAAAAAAGTAGGAATGACTAGCATGTACAATGCAGAGGGAAAAAACATCCCATGCACAGTGATTGAGGCTGGTCCTTGCGTGGTAACGCAAGTTAAAACCGTCGAGAAAGACGGCTACGAAGCTATTCAGTTAGCTTATGATGAAAAGAAGGAAAAGAACACTTCTAAGCCAATGAAGGGACACTTTGCGAAAGCTGGTACTACTCCAAAACGCAAATTAGTCGAATTCAAAAGCTTCGAAGACGCAAAAGCGGTAGGTGACGTGTTAAACGTTGAATTGTTCAATACCGGTGACTTAGTAGATGTAGTTGGTACATCGAAAGGTAAAGGTTTCCAAGGGGTTGTTAAACGTCATGGATTCAGCGGTGTTGGAGGTCAAACTCACGGTCAGCATAACCGTCTACGTGCACCAGGTTCATTAGGAGCATCTTCATGGCCATCGAGAGTATTCAAAGGAATGCGCATGGCAGGAAGAATGGGTGGCGATCGCGTTAAGATTCAAAACTTAGAAATTTTAAAAGTGTATCCGGAGCAAAACTTATTAGTAGTAAGTGGTTCAGTACCGGGTGCTAAGGGTTCATACGTAATTATAGAGAAATAAGCGATGGAATTGAAGGTATTAAACATTGAAGGAAAAGAGACTGGTAACAAGGTTACCCTTTCCGACGCCATTTTCGGTATAGAGCCTAATGATCACGCAATTTACTTAGACGTTAAGCAGTATTTAGCGCACCAACGTCAAGGTACACATAAATCAAAACAAAGAAACGAAGTAGCTGGATCTACACGTAAGCTTCACAAACAAAAAGGTACTGGTGGTTCTCGTAAGGGAAGTATCAAGTCGCCAGTGTTCAGAGGCGGAGGTCGTATTTTTGGTCCGCAACCACGTGACTATAGCTTCAAATTGAACAAAAAATTAAAGCAATTAGCACGTATGTCGGCTTTAACTTATAAAGCTAAAAATAACGACATCGTAGTATTGGAAGATTTCCAATTCTCGACTCCTAAGACTAAAAACTTTGTATCGTTGATGAGCAATTTGAAAATGGATGGCAGCAAGTCATTAGTAGTTATCTCGAATTTAGATAATAACATTTTCTTATCGAGCCGCAACTTGCAAAAGTCTAAGGTGGTTACAGCTTCAGACATCAATACGTATGATTTATTAAATGCTGATAAATTAGTATTGACAGCGAGTTCAGTTAAAACAATTGAAGAATCATTAAGCAAGTAAGTAGAGATATGGAAATTTTAAAGAAACCAATACTTACGGAGAAAGTTGCAGCGATGGGCGAGAAGTTCAATCGATATGCATTCGTAGTAGATAAAAAAGCTAACAAAATACAGATTAAAAATGCTGTTGAGGCAATGTTCAATGTATCTGTAGTATCAGTTAACACCATGATTGCACCGGGTAAATCAAAAACTCGTGGTACTAAAAATGGATTTGTTTCTGGTTCAACAGGTAAAGTGAAAAAAGCGATCGTATCGTTGGCAGAAGGTAACACAATTGACTTTTATAATAACATCTAAATAGGTTATGGCAGTTAAAAGATATAAACCGGTAACGCCAGGTACACGATTCAGAATTGGGGCTGATAATTCAGACATCACCACCAATGTTCCTGAAAAATCGCTGGTAGTTAAACATAAAAAATCGGGTGGTCGTAACAATACAGGTAAGATGACAATGCGCTACATTGGTGGTGGTCATAAGAAATCATACCGTATTATCGACTTCAAAAGAGATAAAAACAATATACCTGCAACGGTAGCAACAATAGAGTACGATCCAAACCGTACGTCGCGTATTGCATTATTGCATTATGCCGATGGTGAGAAGAGATACATTATTGCGCCAGAAGGTTTGAAAGTTGGAATGAATATTTCAAGTGGCGAAGGTGTGGCACCAGAAGTGGGTAACGCAATGCCTTTGAAAAACATTCCATTGGGTACATTAATTCACAACATCGAGTTAAATCCTGGTCAAGGTGGTAAAATTGCTAGAGGTGCTGGTTCATATGCACAATTAGCAGCACGTGATGGTAAATACGCGATTTTGAAGATGCCTTCGGGAGAAACGAGAATGATATTAGCAACATGTATCGCAACAGTTGGTACGGTTTCTAATTCGGATCACCAAATCGAAAGATTAGGTAAGGCAGGTAGAAAACGTTGGTTAGGTCGCAGACCGAGAACACGTCCAGTAGCGATGAACCCAGTAGACCATCCAATGGGTGGTGGTGAAGGTAGAGCATCTGGAGGTCACCCACGTTCGAGAACGGGAGTATTAGCGAAAGGCTACAAAACTCGTTACAAAAAGAAATCGTCAAATCGTTACATCATTGAAAGAAGGAAGAAATAATGGCTCGTTCAATTAAAAAAGGACCTTACATCGATCAGAATCTCGATAAAAAGGTCAACGTTATGAATGATTCAGGAAAAAGAACTGTTATCAAAACATGGTCTAGAAGATCTATGATCTCTCCTGATTTCGTTGGACATACGTTTGCAGTACATAATGGTAATAAATTTATCCCTGTATATGTTACAGAGAACATGGTAGGTCACAAATTAGGTGAATTTGCCCCAACTCGTACATTCAGAGGTCACGGTAGTGATAAAAAGAAATAACAAAGAAAGATGGAAGCTATAGCAAAATTAAATGATTGTCCAACGTCTCCACGTAAGATGCGTTTAGTGATCGATTTGATCCGCGGACAAAAAGTAGAACATGCTTTACATATTCTGAAGTTTAACCCTAAAGAAGCATCTAAAAGGGTAGAAAAACTTCTTCTATCGGCAATTGCTAATTGGCAAGCGAAGAACGAAGGTGTTCGTATGGAAGACAGTGAATTATATGTAAAAACGGTATTTGTTGATGGTGGTCGTCAGTTAAAGCGTTTACGTACTGCACCTCAAGGAAGAGGATACAGAATTCGCAAGCGTTCTAACCACGTAACCATGGTTGTTGACAGTAAATTATCAGTAAATAATAACTAATTAGAAATGGGACAAAAAGCACATCCGATAGGACAAAGATTAGGAATCATCAAAGGTTGGGATTCTAATTGGTTTGGAGGTAACAACTACGCTGATAAATTAGTTGAAGACGAGAAAATCCGTAAATATATTCAAGCTCGTATCGCAAAAGGCGGTATTTCAAAAATCGTTATCGAGCGTACATTGAAGCGCATTACGATTACAATTCATACGGCACGTCCGGGAATCGTGATTGGTAAAGGCGGTCAAGAGGTTGATAAGATCAAAGAAGAGTTAAAGAAAATCACAAAGAAAGATGTACAAATCAACATCTTTGAGATTAAGCGTCCAGAATTAGATGCTCAATTGGTAGCAGACGGTGTTGCTAAACAATTAGAGGCTAGAATTTCATTCCGTAGAGCGATGAAAACATCGATCGCATCTACTATGAGAATGGGAGCTGAAGGTATCAAAGTGATGTGTGCAGGTCGATTAGGTGGTGCTGAGATGGCTAGAACAGAGCAGTACAAAGAAGGACGTGTTCCGTTACACACGTTACGTGCCGATATTGATTATGCATTAGCAGAAGCACACACTACGTATGGTAAAATTGGTGTGAAAGTGTGGATTTGCAAAGGCGAAGTTTATGGTAAGCGTGACTTATCACCAAACATCGGCGCAGCTGCAAACACTAAAGGCAGACCAGAAGGTGGTAATGAGAGAAACAACGGTGGAAATAGAGGCGATAAGAGAGGTGGAGGCCGTGGTAATCAAAGAAAATCTTCAAAATAATTTAAAGGATTGTTAACCTGAAATAATAGGTAAAGTTATGTTACAACCAAAAAGAACGAAATTCAGAAAAATGCAGAAAGGCAGAATGAAAGGTAACGCGAAACGCGGAACTACCTTAGCATTCGGTTCGTTCGGTATTAAATCGTTAGAAGAGTGCTGGATTACCAGCCGCCAAATTGAAGCTGCTCGTATTGCAGTAACACGTTTTATGAAACGTGAAGGTCAAGTTTGGATACGTATCTTCCCTGATAAGCCTATCACTAAGAAACCTGCAGAGGTTCGTATGGGTAAGGGTAAAGGTGCTCCAGAATACTGGGTAGCTCCTGTGAAACCAGGACGTATGTTATTCGAAGCAGAAGGTGTTTCATTAGAGACAGCAAAAGAAGCTTTACGTTTAGCAGCGCAAAAATTACCAGTTGCAACCAAATTTGTAGTACGTAGAGATTACGAAGAGGCATAATAAAAATTCATGGTTGTCGACTGTATCAACGACATCCCTCTGATATAAAAAATTAAAGAGATGAAATACGCAGAAATTAAAGAACTCTCAATAGAAGAGATTAAAGAAAGGATCCAAGAGGAGCAGGCGAACTTAACCAAGTTAAAGTTCAACCATGCTGTATCGGCAGTGGAGAATCCAATGCAAATCCGCACTTTAAGAAGAACAATCGCTAAGTTAAATACAGAGTTAAAAGCGCGTGAGTTACAAGCTAACGTATAACCTGTAGAAATTGATTCAGTTAAAATGGAAACTAGAAATTTAAGAAAAACAAGAATCGGGAAAGTAGTGAGTAACAAGATGGAAAAATCAGTTACTGTAACTATTGAGCGTAAAGTAAAGCACCCGATATATGGTAAGTTCGTTAAGACGACTACCAAATTTATGGCTCATGACGAGAAGAACGAATGCAACATTGGCGACACTGTGAGCATTATGGAGATTCGTCCTCTGAGTAAAAACAAGCGTTGGAGAGTAGTAGAAATTTTAGAAAGGGCTAAATAATCATGATACAGCAAGAATCAAGGCTTACAGTTGCAGATAACAGCGGAGCCAAAGAAGTATTATGTATCCGAGTGTTAGGCGGTACCGGTAAAAGATATGCCTCTGTAGGAGACAAAATCGTAGTTACGGTAAAAAACGCTATACCTTCAGGAAACATCAAAAAAGGAACAGTTTCTAAAGCTGTTGTAGTACGTACAAAAAAAGAAGTACGTAGAAAAGATGGTTCATACATTCGTTTCGACGATAACGCAGCAGTGTTATTGAACGCGAACGATGAGCCAAGAGGCACTCGTATATTTGGACCTGTAGCAAGGGAATTACGTGAAAAACAATTTATGAAAATTGTTTCATTAGCACCGGAGGTATTATAATCATGGAAAGAAAAAATAACACTCAGCCTAAATTGAAAATTCGTAAAGGCGATACGGTGAAAGTAATTGCCGGCGATTCTAAAGGCCAACAAGGTAAAGTATTAAGCGTGAGCTTAGCGAAAAGCACAGTGATTGTTGAAGGTTTAAATATGGTTTCAAAACATACAAAACCTAATGCTCAAAACACTGAAGGTGGTATCGTTAAGATGGAAGCGCCTATTCATATTTCAAATGTAATGTTAATCGATCCTAAATCAGGAAAAGCATCTCGAGTTGGTAGAAAACTTGAAGCTGAAAAATTGGTTAGGTTCGCTAAAAAATCAGGGGAGGTGATCAAATAATGTCTTACGCACCTAGATTAAAATCGAAGTACAGAGAAGAAATAGTTTCTTCTTTACAGAACAAATTCAACTACAAAAGCACTATGCAAGTGCCTCGTTTGTTGAAAATTTGCATCAACCAAGGGGTAGGTGCTGCAGTATCTGACAAAAAGTTAATCGACAATGCAGTTGACGAGATGACTTTAATTACTGGTCAGAAAGCAGTTTCAGCGAAATCGAAAAAAGATATCTCAAACTTTAAATTACGTAAAAATGTACCAGTAGGTGTACGTGTTACTTTACGTGACAATAAGATGTATGAGTTCCTAGATCGTTTGATCGCGGTAGCATTACCACGTATTCGTGATTTCAAAGGAGTTAATGATAAAGGTTTCGACGGAAGAGGTAATTATACCTTAGGTGTAACGGAGCAAATCATTTTCCCGGAGATCAACATCGACAAAATCAACAAAATTATGGGTATGGATATCACGTTCGTAACAACTGCGAATACTGATAAAGAAGCCTTAGAATTGTTGAAAGAATTCGGATTACCATTTAAAAACCAAAATAACAATTAATTAAAATGGCTAAAGAAGGTATTAAAGCTCGCGAAGTAAAACGTAAGAAACTCGTTGAGAAATATGCTCAAAAAAGAGCTGAATTAAAGGCAGCTGGCGATTACGCAGCATTGGATAAATTGCCAAAAAATTCATCACCAGTACGTTTACACAACAGATGTAAAATCACTGGCCGTCCACGCGGTTATATGCGTCAGTTCGGAATTTCAAGGGTACTTTTCAGAGAAATGGCTCTTGATGGCAAAATCCCAGGCGTGAAAAAAGCGAGCTGGTAAGCAAAAAATAAAGATTCAATAAAAATTTAGTGGAAGGTAAAAATAAATTCATATCTTTGCCCTCCGCTAAATTTTAGTTTATTATAGTAATATTAGATAAAAGATGACTACAGATCCAATAGCAGATTATCTTACAAGAGTAAGGAATGCCATTAAGGCCAACCATAGGGTTGTTGAAGTTCCTGCATCTAATGTCAAAAAAGAAATCACAAAAGTACTTTTTGACAAAGGATATATTGCGAATTACAAGTTTGAGGATTCTGGTGTTCAAGGTACCATTAAAATCGCTTTGAAATACCATCCGATCACAAAGACTTCGGCAATAAAGAAACTTCAAAGAATCAGTAAACCTGGTCTTAGAAAGTATGCTCACATGAGCAACATGCCAAGAGTTTTGAACGGATTGGGAATTGCGATCCTTTCTACTTCTAAAGGTGTAATGACAGATAAAGAAGCTCGCGTAAACAACGTGGGTGGTGAAGTATTATGTTACGTATATTAATAGGAGGAAAAGGGAAATGTCACGTATAGGAAAATTACCAATCGCTTTACCTCAAGGAGTAGAAGTGAAAGTATCTGCCGACAACGTTGTTACAGTTAAGGGTCCAAAAGGCGAATTAACACAAGCAGTTGATCCAGATATGATTATTAAAGTAGAAGGCTCAGAACTTTTAGTTCAACGTCCTACTGATCAAAAGAGACACAAGGCATTGCACGGTTTATACCGCGCATTAATCAATAATATGGTTGTAGGTGTTACGCAAGGTTACAAAATCACTCAAGAATTAGTGGGTGTGGGTTACAGAGCGACCAACAACGGAAATATTCTTGACTTGGTGTTAGGATATTCTCACCATTTCATTTTTGAATTACCTAAAGAAATTAAGGTAAGTACAACTGCTGAAAAAGGTCAGAATCCTACGATCATTTTAGAGAGTATTGATAAACAATTAATAGGTCAGGTTGCTGCGAAGATTCGTTCGTTACGTAAGCCTGAACCATACAAAGGTAAGGGTATTAAGTTTGCTGGTGAGGTATTGAGAAGAAAAGCAGGTAAATCAGCAGCTAAAAAATAATTATAGTCATGGCAAATATTAAATCTTCAAGAAGATTAAAAATTAAAAAAGGTATCCGTTTAAGATTAGCAGGTACCCCAGAGCGCCCAAGACTTTCTGTGTACAGAAGTAATAAAGCGATCTATGCACAGATCATTGACGATGTGAATGGCAAAACATTAGTGGCAGCTTCAAGCATGAAAGGTGCAGTTGATGAAAAGGCAAACAAAGTTGATCAATCGAAAGCGGTTGGAAAACTTATTGCTGAAAAAGCTATCGCAGCAGGAATCAATCAAGTGGTGTTCGACCGTAACGGTTATTTATACCATGGTAGAATTAAATCTTTAGCAGAAGGTGCTAGAGAAGGTGGTTTACAATTCTAATCCAAAGAACATGTCTACAGCAAATATTAAAAGAGTAAAAACGACAGATATCGAATTAAAAGACCGCTTAGTAAGCATCCAACGTGTTGCTAAAGTTACTAAGGGTGGTCGTACTTTCAGCTTCTCTGCTATCGTAGTAGTAGGTGATGAAAACGGTGTAGTTGGTTACGGTTTAGGTAAAGCAAAAGAAGTAACTGAAGCGATCACTAAAGGTATCGATGATGCAAAAAAGAACTTAATCAAAGTTCCTATTTATAAAGGTACTGTACCTCACGAGCAATATGGTAAATATTCTGGTGGATACGTATTCTTAAAGCCAGCATCACATGGTACAGGTGTAATTGCAGGTGGTGCAATGCGTGCAGTATTGGAGAGTGCAGGTGTTACAGACGTATTAGCTAAATCTAAAGGTTCATCGAACCCACATAACGTGGTGAAAGCTACAGTAACAGCTTTAGCTGAAATGCGTGACGCAATTACTGTTGCTCAACACAGAGGAGTTTCATTAAGTAAAGTATTTAACGGTTAAGGTTATGTCAAAGATTAAAATTACACAAGTTAAGAGTGTGATCGATCGCAACATTCGTCAAAAAAGAACAATGATTGCTTTAGGTCTAAAGAAAGTTAATCAGACTGTTGAAGTGGAAGCTACTCCTCAAATTTTAGGAATGGTAGCTAAAGTGAATCATCTGATCAAAGTAGAAAATATTTAATTGTTTATACCCATAAGGGAATTAATTGAACAAAGATGAAATTATCGAATTTAAAACCAGCTGAAGGATCAACAAAAACACGTAAAAGAGTAGGTAGAGGTACCGGTTCTGGTAGAGGTGGAACGTCTACACGTGGACACAAAGGTGCAGGATCTCGTTCAGGAACATCTACTAAAGTAGGTTTCGAAGGTGGACAAATGCCTTTACAAAGAAGAATCCCTAAGTTTGGATTTAAGAATATTAACAGAGTGGAGTACGTAGGTGTAAACTTAGACGTATTACAATCGTTAGCTGAAAAGTTCTCTCTTACTAGCATCGATTTAGATGCTTTGAGAAGCCATGGTTTGATTTCAAAATCTGATAGAGTGAAGGTATTGGGTCGTGGTGAATTGAAATCGAAATTAGAAGTGAAAGCTCACGCTTTCTCAGCAACTGCGAAAGCAGCAATCGAAGCTCAAGGTGGAACGACAGTTACTTTGTAATCAATGAAGAGATTTATATCTACATTAACCAACATCTTCAAAATTGAAGACTTAAGAGTAAGGATTTTAAATACCTTACTTTTACTATTGATATATAGAGTAGGATCATTCATAGTATTACCTGGTGTTGACCCTGCATTAGTAGAATCGGCTAGTAAACAAGAAGGAATCTTAGGATTGTTAAACATGTTTGCTGGTGGTTCATTTGCTCGTGCATCGGTTTTTGCATTAGGGGTGATGCCTTATATATCAGCATCGATCGTGGTGCAACTTTTTGGTATCGTAGTGCCTTATTTCCAACGTTTACAGAAAGAAGGTGAAAGCGGACGTAAAAAAGTTAATCAGATCACACGTTATTTGACAATCATTATTACAGCCGGACAAGCTATCGGTTATATTAAAACTCAAGTACCTCAAGAAGCAATTATGATTAGCCAAACGCTATTCACTATTACTTCAATATTTGTGTTGACGACTGGTACTATGTTCGTAATGTGGTTAGGTGAGCGTATTACAGATAAAGGTTTAGGAAATGGTACTTCATTAATTATCATGGTGGGTATCATAGCTCAATTGCCTTTAGCATTTGTTGCAGAAGCTACATCGCGTTTGGGTATCAATGGTGGTGGATTAATTCCATTCATTGTTGAATTAGCTGCCTTAGCATTCGTAGTTATCTTAACAATTTTGTTGGTACAAGGAACACGTAAAATTCCTGTACAATACGCAAAGAGAATTGTAGGAAATAAGCAATATGGTGGTGTTCGTCAGTACATCCCCCTAAAAGTAAACTCGGCAGGTGTTATGCCTATCATTTTTGCACAAGCAATTATGTTTATTCCGGGTACTTTGGCTTCTTTCATGCCAGAGAGTAGTTTTGCTCAGGCAGTAGGAACGAATTTAGGGAATCCTAATTCAGTTTCATACAATTTGTTGTTCGCCTTCTTAATCATTGCCTTTACATATTTCTATACTGCTATTACTGTAAATCCTACACAAATGGCAGATGATATGAAGCGTAATGGTGGATTCATTCCGGGTGTTAAACCAGGGAAGAGAACTTCAGAATTTATTGATGCCGTAATTTCACGCATTACATTGCCTGGATCAATATTCCTTGCAATTGTTGCGATCTTACCATCAATTGCTGTAATCGTTGGTATCAACTCACAATTCGCTAACTTCTATGGTGGTACATCTTTATTAATCATGGTAGGGGTTGTGTTAGATACATTACAACAAATAGAAAGTCATTTGTTAATGCGTCATTACGACGGATTGATGAAAACAGGACGTATTAAAGGTCGTACTCCAGCGGGAGCAACGGCAGTATAAATTCTTTGATTGATTTATGATTAAATACAAATCAAACGAAGAAATTGAATTAATAAGACAGAGTTCTTTACTTGTTGGAAAAACATTAGCAGAAGTAGCTAAACTGATTGCTCCAGGCATCGATCCAATTATTTTGGATAGAAGAGCGGAAGAGTTTATCAGAGATAATGGTGGTGTGCCTGCCTTTAAAGGTTATGGTGGCACTTTCCCAAATTCATTATGTCTATCATTAAATGATGTGGTAGTACATGGCATCCCTCAGAAGGGCGATGTGTTGGAGGAGGGCGATATTATTGCTGTTGATTGTGGAGTTCTCATGAATGGGTATTATGGCGATTCGGCATATACTTTTGGAGTGGGTGAAATATCAGCAGAAAAAGCACAACTGTTAAAGGTTACTAAAGAGTGTTTATATAAAGCAATTGAAAAGGCAGTGCCTGGTCAACGTATGGGTGACTTAGCATTTGCAGTTCAAGAGCACGCAGAGAAGCATGGTTACGGAGTGGTGAAAGAATTGGTTGGTCATGGTATTGGTCAGCATTTACACGAAAAACCCGAAGTGCCAAATTATGGTAGACGAGGAACAGGATTAAAGTTCATGGAAGGATTAACCATTGCTATAGAGCCCATGATTAATATGGGAACGGCAGGAATCTTTCAGTTGAACGATGGTTGGACAATCGTTACCAAGGATAAAATGCCATCGGCACATTTTGAACATACGGTAGCTGTAAGAAAAGGGGGAGCCGATATTTTATCGTCTTTCGAATATATAGAAGAAGTATTAAACAAAAAATAAACATTAATGGCCAAACAAGCTTCAATAGAGCAAGATGGAACCATCAGAGAAGCATTGTCGAACGCAATGTTTCGCGTAGAGTTAGAGAATGGGCATGAAATTATCGCGCACATCTCTGGCAAAATGAGGATGAATTACATTAAAATTCTTCCAGGTGATAGAGTAAAATTAGAAATGTCGCCTTACGATTTAACAAAAGGTAGAATTACTTATAGATACAAATAAGCTGAGAAGCTTAAATTGATAAAAAATTAAAATTAAGAAAATGAAAGTTAAAGCATCCATCAAGAAGAGAAGTGCCGACTGTAAAATCATCAGTCGTAAAGGAAAACTTTACGTAATCAATAAGAAAAACCCTAAGTACAAACAACGTCAAGGGTAATATTGATTAATTTATAATTAGTATATAATCTTAAGCAATACATTTAAGAAATGGCAAGGATCGCAGGTATTGATTTACCAAAAAACAAAAGAGGAGAAATCGGCTTAACATACATTTATGGTATTGGCCGTACTACCGCTCAAAACATTTTATCAGAAGCTGGAATCAGCTTTGATACGAAAGTTCAAGATTGGACAGATGAGCAATTGACAGCTATTCGTAACATCATCAACGATAACATTAAAGTTGAAGGTGCATTACGTTCAGAAGTTCAGTTGAACATTAAACGTCTAATGGACATTGGTTGTTATCGTGGATTACGTCACCGTAAGGGACTTCCGGTTCGTGGTCAACGTACTAAGAACAACTCTCGTACTAGAAAAGGTAAACGTAAGACAGTTGCAGGTAAGAAAAAAGCAACTAAATAATAGAATTTAAGCATGGCAAAGTCAAATAAAAAAGTTGCAAAGAAAAGAGTAGTAGTTGTTGAGCCAGTTGGTCAAGCTCATATCAACGCATCTTTCAATAACATCATCATCTCGATGACGAATACACAAGGTCAAGTGATCTCTTGGGCATCTGCTGGTAAAATGGGATTCAAAGGTTCTAAAAAGAACACTCCATATGCTGCGCAAATGGCTGCAAACGATTGCGGTAAAGTAGCACATGACTTAGGTTTACGTAAAGTAGAAGTATTTGTAAAAGGTCCAGGTGCTGGTCGTGAATCGGCAATCCGTACAATCCAAAACGTTGGTATCGAAGTAACATTGATTAAAGATATTACTCCTCTACCACACAATGGTTGCAGACCTCCTAAGAAACGTAGAGTATAATTGAGTTAATGAGAAATAGGAATTAGGTTATTTAGGAAAACGATACCTAGAGGCATCCACCTTAATAACCCAATTTTCAAATAACATAATAACTAATTTAAAAACGGTGAAGTTATACTGCTGGAAACAGTAGCTAAGATTAACCACTAAAAACAAATAAAATGGCAAGATATACAGGCCCAAAATCAAAAATTGCTAGAAAGTTCCGTGAGGCTATCTATGGTCCGGACAAAGCATTAGAAAGAAAAAATTATCCTCCAGGCCAACACGGTCAAGCAAAAAAGCGTAGCAAACAATCGGAATACGCAGTTCAGTTAATGGAGAAGCAAAAAGCAAAATACATCTACGGAGTATTAGAAAAGCAATTTGCTAACTTATTCGACAAAGCACACCGTAAGCAAGGTATTACAGGTGAGAACTTATTGAAGTTCTTAGAAGCACGTTTAGACAATACAGTATATCGTTTAGGTATTGCACCATCTAGAAGAGCTGCTCGTCAAATTGTTTCACATCGTCACATTACTGTAAATGGTGAAGTTGTAAACATCCCATCTTATCAATTAAAACCAGGTGATGTTGTTGCAGTTCGTGAGAAGTCAAAAGCATTAGAAGCGATCACTGGTGCAGCTGCACAATCAAGAGTTGCTAAATACAATTGGTTAGAATTTGACCATTCAAGTTTAACAGGTAAGTTCTTAAACATGCCTGAACGTTCTGAGATTCCAGAAAATATCAAAGAACAGTTAATCGTCGAATTATATTCTAAGTAAGATAATCATTGAGTATGTCGATTCCCTTGGGTGTCGACATACTTATTTGAACATATAAAAAATAAAAATTATAACAGAATGGCAATATTAGCATTTCAAAAACCCGACAGAGTGATCATGCAGAAATCAACTGATTTCGATGGATCTTTTGAGTTCCGTCCATTAGAGCCTGGTTTCGGTATCACCATCGGTAATGCATTAAGAAGAATTTTGCTTTCATCGTTAGAAGGTTATGCAATCACTTCAGTAAAAATTTCTGGAGTATCGCATGAGTTCTCAACTATTAAAGGTGTTGTAGAAGATGTTACCGATATTATTTTGAACTTAAAACAAGTTCGTTTTAAGAAAACAGGTGATAGTGGTGATTCTGAAAAAATCTTTGCAGTAATCAAAGGACAAGATGCGTTCACTGCAGGTGATTTAACAAAATTCTCAAACAACTTTACAGTCTTGAATCCTGATATGGTAATTTGCAATATGAATGCAAACGTTACTTTAGAAATGGAATTAACTGTAACTAAAGGAAGAGGGTATGTTGCGGCTGAAGAAAATAAATCAGACAATGCATCAGTAGGTGTAATTGCTATCGACTCTATCTTTACTCCAATCAAAAATGTAAAGTATAGCATCGAAAACTATCGTGTAGAACAGAAAACAGATTACGAAAAATTAATCATCGATATTTCTACTGATGGTTCTATACATCCAGAAGATGCTTTGAAAGAAGCAGCTAAAATATTGATTCAACATTTCATGTTGTTCTCTGATGAGCGCATTATGTTAGAAACGCAAGCTAAAGAACAAACAAATGAAGTTGATGAAGAAATTTTACATATGCGTAAAATTTTAAAAACTGAATTAGTAGATATGGATTTGTCAGTAAGAGCATTAAATTGCTTGAAAGCTGCCGACATTCGTACGCTTGCTGATTTAGTGACATATGATGTTGCTGATATGTTGAAATTCAGAAACTTCGGTAAGAAGTCATTAACTGAAATTCAAGAGTTAGTAAAATCAAAAGGTTTGTCTTTCGGCATGAATTTGGCGAAATATAAATTAGACGAAGAATAATAATAAACGGCCTCACAATAAACGACGGTGAGGGATAACTAAATAATGGTTAAATGCATTACCCTGGTTAGTGTGTTAGTGGGTTAGTGTGCTAGTGTGCTAGTTGGAGTGGAGAGTGGTTAGTGGAGAGTGATTAGTGATTAGTGATTAGTGAAGAGTACGCAGCTAACAAGCGAAATCAGACGGATGCACAATAAAAAACAAAATGAGACACGGTAAAAAAATCAATCACTTAGGTAGAACGGCTAATCACCGTAAAGCTATGATTTCAAACATGGCGAATTCTTTAATCTTACACAAAAGAATTACCACTACCTTAGCTAAAGCAAAAGCTTTACGTACATTCGTTGAGCCTTTGATTACGAAATCAAAAGAAGATACTACTACTAATCGTAGAACAGTATTCTCTTACTTACAAAACAAAGAAGCGGTTACAATTTTATTCAGAGAAATTTCTCAAAAAGTTGCTGATCGTCCAGGTGGTTACACTCGTATCATTAAGACTGGTAATCGTATTGGTGATAATGCAGAGATGTGTTTCATTGAATTGGTTGATTACAACGAAATAATGTTGTCAGAGAAATCAGGTAAGAAAGCTGCAAAACCAGCTACTCGTAGAGGAAGAACAGCTAAGAAAAAAGCTGATGCTCCTGCTGCAGAGGCTGCTACTGAAGCTAACGCAACTGAAGAATAATATTTTTTATTCAAGAATATAAAAAAGAGAGATCAAATGATCTCTCTTTTTTTTTGAGATTATTTGTTACACTAATTCCAATATTTCTGTATAAAAATTGATACAAAAATTTCCAAAAAAATTGCGATATTGTTCCCTGCTTATGAAAAATGGTATAGTATTATTTGCGATTTCTTTTATCGCATTATTTTTAAACAGTTGCTCTACAGAATTAGAAGTGGCTGCGAATTACAAAGAGATTCCAGTTATAATTGGACTTTTAAATAAAAATGACTCTGTTCAATACATTAAAGTGAACAAAGCATTTTTAAATACAGAAGGTAATGCAATTGTTGTTGGGAACGTTAGTGATTCAAATTTATACCCATACCCAATTACTGTAAAATTATATTGGTATAGAAATAGTATATCAGCTGCAAATCTTGTAGATAGTGTGACTCTCGATACAACTATTATTTCTAAAGATCCTGGCAATTTCAATCAGAACAATGTATTCTATAAAACTCCACCGGGTTTTAGAATTCGATATAATAACACGGTAAGTTCTACTGATACCAATTGGTATATTTATGAATTGGTCGTAAGAAGAAATAGCGACAATTACCTTATTGCTAAATCAAATACTAGAATAGTCGAAGACTTTAGAATAGTTTCTCAAGGTTCGTTTATTAATTTGGCCGACCAAGGTCCAGATCCAGAGTATCCTATTGAATATAAAAATTCTATTTTACGTTGGTCGAAGCCACAATGGGCAAGACAATACAACGGATATTTAACATTCCGTTTTAGAGAGGTTGACGATGTGTTAGGTTTCAATGTAGAGAAAACACTTACACGTCAAATATTCTTCAATAATATATTTGATAATCCTTCAGTAACAACTGGAGAATTTGCATATACAGTTGTAGGAAAAGATTTTTACGAATGGTTGCAATCAAATTTAGATCCATTGCCAAATAGTACTTCTCGAAGAGAATATATTGCACCTCTAGAATTTACTTTTGAACTAGCGGGTGACGATTTAAGCCAATATTATCAGATCAATAATAATAATGTTAGCTTAAGCGATGTGAGCCCTGAATACACGAACATTCAAGGTGGTTATGGAATCTTCTCATCTAGAACTAAAAGGGTATTTAGAGAAACCATTAGAACTAATATTTCTCAACCAAGTATCACAGAATTAAAAGATGGCCGAATCACAGGTAGAGCCGCTGGTTCGAATGATTTGGGATTTCGTTAGTGTGCTATCCCGATAGCTATCGGGATGCTAGTGTGCTATCCCGATAGCTATCGGGATGCTAGTGTGTTAGTACTTTAGTTAGAGTGGATAGTGGAGAGTTTGAGTGGAGAGTGTGCTTTTCCTGCCAAAAAGTCAAGTCTGTAGGCCATTCTAGGCCACATTTTCAAGAAATGTCATAAAATCACGCTTTGGCATAAGCATTGACATATAGGTTTAAAATTGTAAAAATTAACCTTATTCATATGTCAAAAATTATTGGAATAGACTTAGGAACAACGAACTCATGCGTTTCTGTAATGGAAGGTAATGAGCCAGTAGTTATACCAAATTCAGAAGGAAAAAGAACTACTCCTTCTATCGTTTCTTTTGCTGATAATGGCGAACGTAAAATTGGTGACCCAGCAAAACGTCAAGCCATTACCAACCCAACAAAAACCATTTTCTCCATCAAGAGATTTATGGGTAACTCTTTCTCTGAAGTTTCTAACGAAGTAGGTAGAGTGCCTTATAAAGTAGTGAAAGGCGACAACAATACACCACGTGTGCAAATTGATGATCGCATGTATACACCTCAAGAATTATCGGCAATGATCCTTCAAAAAATGAAGAAGACTGCTGAAGATTATTTGGGTCAAGAAGTAAAAGAAGCTGTGATCACAGTACCTGCATATTTTAACGATGCACAACGTCAAGCAACGAAAGAAGCGGGCGAAATTGCAGGATTGAATGTTCGCAGAATTATTAACGAACCTACAGCTGCAGCTTTAGCTTATGGTTTAGATAAAGCACATAAAGATATGAAGATTGTGGTGTTCGACTGTGGTGGTGGAACGCATGACGTATCGGTGCTTGAATTAGGTGATGGTGTGTTCGAAGTTAAATCGACCGATGGTGATACACACTTAGGTGGTGATGATTTCGACCAAGTGATTATCGATTGGTTAGCGGACGAATTTAAAAACGACGAAAACATCGACCTACGTAAAGACCCAATGGCTTTACAACGATTGAAAGAAGCTGCTGAAAAAGCTAAGATTGAATTGTCTTCTACAACACAATCGGAAATCAACTTGCCATACATCACAGCAGTTGATGGAGTGCCTAAACATTTAGTGCGTTCATTAACGCGTGCAAAATTTGAATCATTAGCAGATTCATTAATCAAGAGAACCATCGAGCCATGTAGAACAGCATTGAAGAATGCAGGGTATTCTACATCGGACATCGACGAAATAATTTTAGTAGGTGGTAGTACACGTATACCTGCAATCCAAGCGGCAGTTGAATCGTTCTTCGGTAAATCGCCATCGAAAGGTGTAAACCCTGACGAAGTAGTTGCAATTGGTGCGGCAATTCAAGGTGGTGTGTTAACGGGCGATGTGAAGGATGTATTGTTGTTAGACGTAACTCCATTATCATTGGGTATTGAAACAATGGGTGGTGTGATGACGAAATTAATTGAGGCAAATACTACGATCCCAACTAAACGTTCGGAAGTGTTCTCAACAGCATCTGACAGTCAGCCTACAGTAGAAATTCACGTATTACAAGGTGAGCGTCCGATGGCAAATCAAAACAGAACGATTGGCCGTTTCCACTTAGATGGTATTCCGCCAGCGCCTCGTGGTGTTCCGCAAATTGAAGTAACATTTGATATCGATGCAAATGGTATCTTACATGTGAGTGCGAAAGATAAAGGAACTGGTAAAGAACAAAAAATTAGAATTGAAGCATCATCGGGTTTATCGGATGCCGACATTCAAAAGATGAAGCAAGAAGCAGAAGCGAATGCAGAAGCAGATAGAAAAGCAAAAGAAGAAGTTGATAAATTAAATGCGGCTGACTCTTTGATTTTCCAAACTGAAAAACAAATTAAAGATTACGGCGATAAGTTGAGTGGCGCGAACAAAGAAAACATTGAAGCAGCCTTGAAAAAATTAAAAGATGCGCATGCTGCAAAAGATTTCGATGCGATGGATGCTGCACAAACTGAATTGACGAATGCTTGGAATGCTGCATCGGAAGAATTGTACAAAGCAACGCAAGAAGCTGGAGCTGCAGATGCAAATGCTGGAGCCGATGCAGGCGCGGGCAATGCGAGTGCAGGACCAGATGTTCAAGACGTGAATTTCGAAGAAGTGAAGTAAGTAGAATAATAGATATGAGAAAGGGCCGAACAAATTGTTTGGCCCTTTTTTATTTATATATTTTTATGCCGATGTGTTAGCAATTGGGAATTTATTCCAATATGATTTTATGATGTTCAATTCCCTTAGTCGATTTTATTTTTAACACAAACAAACCCTTTGAAATTAACTCGGTATCTATTCTGAAAGTATCCAAATTGCTATGTGCTGTATAAAGTAATTTCCCTTGCATATCTGTTAATTCAATCTCAAAAGATCCCAAGTTATTTTTTGATTTTACAAACAAGTCTCCTAAATCTGAATTGCTTGGATTTGGATATACAACAAATTCATTGTCCTTCACTTGATTCGTTTTTATTCCTACTGATGTAGATTTTTTGTATTCGTATAAACCGTGTGAACTCACTGCAATTATTACGCTGTCGTAAAAATACAAACCATTTATGCTGATGTTTTTCGATAATCCATCATTGTACGATTTCCATGTAGATCCGAAATCATCGGAACCAATCATAGTAACAGAACTTTGTTGTAAGGAATCAAAACCTAAACAGAAAATATCTTTTTCTTTGTAGAAGAAACTTTGTCCAGAGTATGGATTGTTGGTATAGAATTGATAAGGCTGATAGCGCAATGATTTTTCAAACACTAAACTATCGTTTGAAAATTTGAACAATGAATCGGGCGCGTTCATTTGATTTTTCAAATAATAAAATACGTTGTTGTGGATCGATGTGTTCTCGTACCATACATTACCCATGGTATGTTTCATTTTGGTAAATACAAAATTGCTGTCCATCTTATATATGTTTGCAACTGCTTTGCTGTTTACCCATTCGTTAAAAGAAATCACTACATCGCCATTCACACCAGCTTCTGCATTGAATTGCATTAATGCTGGAGGCATAGCACTTGTTAAATTTTGCCAAGCATTATTTTTGTCTTTGTAAAACCAATAACTTTTATTGAAGTTGGGCTCTGTAAGTGTCATGAACAAACCGTTCTTAGAAACAGAGAGTATTTGTCTTTGAATGTAAGCGGGTACAGGCATTGCAAGACTGTCCCAAGTTGTACCATCGGCAGAAATATAAACTTTTTCTGAGTTAGGTAAGTAAGGGCTGTATTTATACAAATACGAATCGCTTGCAGTTAATTTATTTGCATAATGCGAGAATGATGTTCCATTGATTTTTGAGAAATTCATTTTATCGCTCGATGAAAATAAATATTTTCCAGAGCTAATAAATAGTTTGCCTTTGAACTCTGTAATAGTTTCGAGCATCAAACTTGTTAAGCCATTGACTTTTGGACTCATGTTTAAAATGCTATCTAATTCAAAAATTCCAGCGCGAGTAGTGCCATATGTTTTTCCAGCAATTTTTCTTATGCTACTGAAGTAATCATTTAATGGGCTGATTGGTACTTGAGTCCAAGTGATTCCATTGGTACTTTTTAGGAAATAATTTTCAGAAAAAAACGGATGATAACATACATCACCTGTGCTGTATAGTTTTAGATAGTTTGCCGTAAATTGAGTGCCGTATTGCCAAGCATTTCCATCGTATCCATACAATCGAGTTGCTTCAATTGCAAAGTTAGAATTGTATAATGGAACCATTGCTACTAAGTTGTTATTAACAATACTTAGTCCTCGAATATCAGCATCGCCCGGCATTCCAGCTAGGTTAACATTTGCTAATTTATTACTCGAGTTGATGTTCATCAAAGCAGGACTTTTCGCTGCCCATTGAGAGCCGAACAATCCCCATGCATAGATTTCATTGTTGAGTGTTGTGAGGCTAAGCCTTGCATCGGAAGAGTCGCATACCGACCAATTCTGGCCCTTATCCGTAGAAAGATAAATTTTAGTTTTGTTTGTAAAGTTGTCGTTTATGGCGATGTACAGTTTGTTGTTTTTCATAGCAAAGCTAGAGTTCCAATTCAATGGCAATGCGCTTAAATCAATAGGTGCCCAATTTAATCCAGCATTACTACTGATGAATAAATTAGATCTGAAAAATGCATAAATGGTATCGCCATTTCTATGCAAAGGATCTGGTTCTAGGTCGTTAATAAAATTGCTTAAAGCAGAATCCATGTCGGACGATATTTTCTGCCAGCTTGCGGCATTATCGTTGCTGGAGTACACTCCATCGGTTGTGAGCAATAAGATATTGCCATTACCTAAGTCATGAATTTCTGAACAGGCTGCGCCAGAAATACTGGTATTGCGCTGCCAGGAGTTTTGTGCTAACACATCGGTACAAATACAATATGCAAAGCAAAATAGGATAAATAGTTTTTTCATAAAATTTGGTTAGTTCCTGCAAATTGATGGATTATTATAGAATTATGCCATACCCGCTGCAGGGTATTTTATTTTACGTACATTTGAATTTCGATTACTATTGGTCAACTGGTGCCACAAGTTCTAGAATTAAAGTAATACATCCGGGTAAATATTTCTTAACGGTGTCCATGAATGGTTGTCTATCTAAGACCGATAGTATTATCATTGAAAATTTACCTGAGAAAGATTCCATACCAATTTATTTGGATGCATTAGATACCTGTATGTTTAGATTTTATACCGATCAGACTACGAACTACACGGTTGAATGGGATTTTGGCGATGGTACAAAAGTAGTTGGGTTCGATGTCTTACATAAATTCCCAGAGAATAAAATGTATAAAGTTACATCGCGAAGACTTACATCTAATTCTTTTTGTTTGCGTAAAAACATTTCAGAAAAAAATGTGGATGTAACGTGCATGCCTGCAACAGTTGAGGAGATCAGCAATAATGGAATTAGTATTTATCCTAACCCATCGCATGATTTTATTTATGTAGCGAGCGAGGATAAAATTCTAGGCATAGAAATCTTCAATCTGCAAGGTGCAAAAGTGCTCGAAACGAAATCTACAAGAATCAATGTAGAAACATTTTCAAATGGGATGTATTTGCTTACGGTTCATACTAGGAATGGCCTAATTAGAACTAAGTTTTTCAAGCAGTAAATTTTGGTTTACTTGAGTTTATAGAATATGCCAATAGATGTATTAAAATCTTTGTAATAAGATTTGTATACATCACCATCTGCAGTATTTGAAAACACATCGTGTCTAATTCGGCACTAAATCTTTTATTCTATAACCTCGATTTAAATATTCTAGCCCCGACTCTAAGCTAAATTTTTTATTTATTGAATAGATCAGATTTATCGAATGGTAGTTCGATGTCTTTATATGATTGTTTTTTATATCGAATTTGTAAATTTAATTTGAAAAATCATCAAACAAAACTTGTTTAGTGAGTCTACTATTGAACCCGATGCCCGAGCTAATACCAATTTCCAATTGAGCATTTGCTTGAATCGCAAATAAGCAAACAGCAAATAGCAGTATTAGATTTTTCATTTGTTTTGATTTGGTATAAATATACAAAATTATTAATCGATTAAAATTAATAATACTGCCAATATTTGGCACTGAGTTCTTTTATACTTGTGGTAAAGAGATTTTATGCCTAATAAACAAGAATTAATATTGAGTCGTTTTAGTAAATTATGGCAAGAACATCCAGAATGGAGCTTCGGTAAATTGATAACGGTAATCATCGGCCTAAACGATATAGATCATCAATTATTTCATATCAGCGATGAAGATTTATTCCGACGCATCGTATCCTTGAAGAAAAATTCTAATGCGTATCAGCTCGTAGAATTACCTGAACCGATGCATGGATTAACGAAAGAGATTGTGTTTTTATTAAATGAGTTAATTGAAACAATACGTGCGCAAAAATTCGACGATTATAGATCCGAGAAATATGAAATCCTTGTTGCCTATGCTTTGTTTCAAGATGAGTTGAAATTTATGAAGAAACATTTGGAGGGGAAGTTGTGAGCTTGAAGGAGTTTATTCCTCCATCTCCTCCCCATTATCCCGCTCCTCCCAAACATCATTCTCAAAATCATGCCTCGACTCAATATCTGGTTCATATAATCCATGTGCATCTTCCTCTAAATCGTATTGATGCTTTTCTAATCGGTCTTCAATATTTTGTTTGCCGTAGTTTAAAGTGTTTAGCAAATCAGCAATTGGACTACCGGTTGTAAAGTGATTATTTAAACGTTTAATTAAAGCATCACTTAATGTAAATTCATCGTCTCTTATTAATAGGTTACGTAGGTATTGCGGATCTTTCTCAATAAGCTCCCCAATACTCATTCCTTTGTATTTGCCTTTTAATATTTTTTGATTGGACTTGCTGTAATGCATGATTATAAATTTAATACAATTTTATTGCATTTTACTGCCATAATTTGGCACTCTATTGAAATACCTTTACATCGAACCAAAAAATTATAATAATGGCAGATTCTTATTTCGTTTGCGATTTCTGCGAGAAACGCATTCCTTTTGGTGCGGCTTATGTCTGCATCACCAAAAATATTGAGCAGTACGATATGGATGCGGTGGAAGATGATACGAAGGTCGATGTAATACATTCTGAGGCTTTGGTCACGATGTGTGGTAAGTGCGGCAATGCTTTCGACGATGAGTTGTTGAGGAAGCTAATTATGATGACTCCGAATATCAGAAATTCAAGAATGAATTAGTAAATTATGCATATGAAAAATAGATTGCTTTCTAAATCGGATTTTATTTTGGCGCGCGATTGTGCGAAGAAGTTGGTGTATAAAAAGATGGGCTATGCAACGAGTAACGATACGGATGAATACATGCAGATGCTTGCACAAGGTGGGTATGTGGTGGGTAAGATGGCTACACTTTTGTATCCCGATGGTATAGAGATTGAAGGGAATACGCAAGAAGCTATAGAACGTACAACGGAATTGATGAATAAGAAAGATCAAGTGGTTTTGTTTGAGCCTGCGTTTATGCACGACCAACGACTTTCGCGTGTCGATATTTTAGTGAAGCGTGGAAATGAAATTGACATCATTGAAGTGAAGTCGAAATCCTATGATCCTGAATTATCGGATTCGAAAAATGGACTAAAAAAATACATCGAAGATGTGGCTTTTCAATATACCATCGTGAAGGATTTGTATCCCGAATATCAGGTCCGTGCGTATTTGTTTATGCCCGATAAATCGATGCATACAGAAATTGATGGATTGGCTGGATGGTTCAATATCATTGAAGTTAGCAATACATCGGCACAAAAAAATAATGCCGACAATAAAGTTCCGGAAGAAATTATCACGCAAGAGAAACCGCGCTTTGTGAAACCTGAAGTGGAGTTTGTGCATGAGTATTCATCGAGCAAAGAAAAGTTTATTGATGAACTGCGATCGAAAGGAATTTTGAGTATGAAAGAAGTGACGGAGCAGCTGAAAGAGATTGAAAATGAGATTAGAAATGCAGCGAAGGAGTTTATTGAAATTTTAAATAATGATTTGCATTGCCAGGTGCCAATAAGTAAGTCGTGCAAGGGATGTGAGTTTTATGTGGCGGGCGATTCGAACTGTGGATTTTTTGAATGTTGGAAAAATGCGAAAGAATACCCATCGATTTTCGATATGTATCAAGGTACGCAAATAGTGGGTGATGATGCTTACTTCAATGAGTTGATTCAAGAGGGCAAATACGATTTTAAATTTATTGAAGAAGATCGATTGGTAACAGCAAAAGGAAAGGTGGGCCCGAGGGCGATGCGTCAACGCATTCAATTAGAAAATACTTTACAGAAAAACGAATGGTTTAGCGATGAATTTAAGTCGGAATTAATGAGTCATAATTATCCATTGCATTTCATCGATTTCGAAACCTATACTGGTGCAGTGCCTTTTTATAAAGGCATGCGTCCGTATGAATTAATTGCATTTCAATGGTCTTGTCATACCATCGAAAAACCCGGTGCTGCACCGGTTCATAAAGAATGGATTCATGTGGAGCAGGGTATTCCGAATTTTGCATTTGCCGAAAGTTTGATGCAACACATCGGCACGAAAGGAACAGTATTTATGTGGGCAATACATGAGAATACTGTGCTACATAGAATTTATTATCAGATGGAAGAGTATGGGTATAAGAATCCAAAATTGGAGGATTGGTTGAAAGGGATTGTGAAGAATAAGGATTTGGGTTGGGAGGGGAGATTGGTCAATATGAATGCGATGACTTTGAAGCATTATTTTCATCCTGAAATGAAGGGCAAAACATCCATCAAAAAAGTATTACCTGCGATTTGGAATAACAACAAATACTTGCATTTGATCCCTTGGTTCAAGGAGTATTCAGGTTTTACAGAAGATGCAGAGGTAATGGATCCTTACGATATGTTATTTAAGGATTATCGCGAAGAGCTTGATGAGGAAAATTATGCTGGAGTGGAACAGGTGCAGGGCGGAACAGCTGCAATGCGGGCGTATCGGAATATTTTGTTCAATAAAAATTATACTGCAGCGCAAAAGCAAGAGTTGAAGTCGAGGTTACTGAATTATTGCCGACTCGATACCATGGCAATGGTGATTATTTATACGCATTGGAGGAATCATTTTCGCATGTCGGTCTAGGCTTAGAAAATTTATCAACATTCAAAATTTCAAAGCCTATAATGATTAAATTTATTTTATGGATTATACATTACAAGAACGGATAATAGACCTTGCAAAAAGGTCGGGCAACGAGAAGGAATTCTTGAGGCATTTGCGTGCGATACTTTTAGAGTTAGACACGGAAGTTGTAGCATTGGAACCCTCGAATACCTTATCATCGGTATATGCATCTTTTACTCAGAATTTAAAGTCGGCAATCCCCTTTGAAAAAGTGTTACATTCTGGATATAAGAGTATCGACACGAGCATGCCTTTTTATTTCTCCGAATTAATTGTAATTGGTGCTAGGCCAGCAATGGGTAAGACACAGACGATGGTGAATTTGGCTATGAAGTTTGCGGAGCGTTATAAAGTGTTGTTCTTTAGTTTGGAGGTTAGCGTTGAATATTTAAAAGATCGGTTTGCATCGTTGATTAACGATATTCCATTTGAGAGAATTCGACAAAAGAATTTTTCTGAAGAGGAGAAGCAGCGGATTGAAGCTAACACATCGAACCCCATATTGAAAAATATTTTTATTAACGATGTCATGCAATCTAAAATAGGGCCATTGATACAAGAAGCAGAACGATTGATTCAAGAGGAAAATGTAAAAGTGATTTTCATTGATTATTTGCAATTATTGCATTCGACAAAATATAGTGGTAATAGAGAAATGGAAATTGCATATACCTCGAGATGTTTGAAAGATTTGGCAAAGAAATATGATGTTACCATTTTTATTGCTAGTCAATTAAGTAGGGCTGTGGAAACTAGAGGTGGCAACAAATCGCCAATGATGTCGGACTTGAGAGAATCTGGGGCCATAGAACAAGATGCCGATAAAGTGATGTTTTTATATAGGCCAGAATATTACGGATTTGAATACGACGAAGAGGGCAATTCGAGTAGGGGGAAAATGGATATTATTATGGGTAAAAACAGAAGTGGCAGTATAGGTAAACTGCCATTTATAGTAGATCATAATTTTATTCATATAAAAGAATACGAAGATCCATATGCGAATACATTTATAAATATTGATCCATCACGTTTAACAGAATTTTAAAACATACGTTAGTCGCGCATAATATTATGAGGCATTTAAGGGCTTAGAATTGTGTTCCGCAATTCGCTTCAAGATACGAAGTAATAACCTCCTTGGTTCCTAGCTCGCTCCGCTCGCTGCGGAACCAAGCATTTTCCTAGATAATATGCGGCTAACGTTTTTATGATATGAAAGAAATTTTTCAGACAAGAGAGCATTTATTGCATTTGCAAAAAGGCAAGCCCATCAATTTTTTATGGAGCTTTGAGCGTTTGCGTAGTAGTTATGTGGCTGGAAAATGCGAAGCAAACGCATTGAGGTTTATGTGTATGAATCATGTGGCTCAGCTTTCTAGTTTATTGGGTTTTAGTTTAAGCTCTATTGAGAGATTAATTAATGAATCTAAATATCAGCAGTTCAAAATTGTAAAACGCAAAGGTGGCTATAGGACCATATCGGCACCCAATCCGATTTTGAAAAAAGCACAATCGATTTTAAATTATTATTTACAAGCATGTTATTATGTATTGAAGCCTGAGTGCTCTTATGGATTTGTGATTAATCCGCATCCGGGAATTTCTAAATACAATATTGTTAGAAATGCAGAACAACACATAGGCAAAAAGGAGATTTTAAATATCGATATCGAAGATTTCTTTCCAAGTATTTCAACTCGAAAAGTGTATGAATTATTCCATTCGGAACTCTTCGAGTTCCCTGAACATTTGAGTCGATGTTTGGCCTTGTTATGTACGTATCAAGCACAATTGCCCACTGGTGCTCCTACATCGCCCGTATTGTCAAACTTAATTTGTATGCCAATGGATCTTGAACTAGAGGCTTTGGCAAAAGAACATGAATGTACCTATACGCGATATGCAGACGATTTAAGTTTTTCTAGTGAGATTACAATTGTAGAAGGTCTTGAAGATAAGATATATGATGTCTTAGCGAAATATGGATTTAAATCTCAAAAGAAAAAACGTCGATTGCAAAAATATTTCCAACATCAAAATGTTACGGGTGTAGTGGTGAATGAGAAATTAAATTTGAAGCGCGATAAAATAAAAAAGATTCGTGCAATGCTACACGATGCTCAGGTGAATGGACTCATTGCAGCCAGTCAGAAACATTATACTGATACCAATTTGAACAAACAAAACATGTTAGCTCTGAAATTTCTTCATTACTTGAAGGCAGAAGTATCATATGTGAAATACGTTCGTGGTGATGATTTTTTAACTCAGCGTTTTGAGCAGCAGTTAGGTTTAATTCAACACCATTTTGTTTTTTAACTTAGTCTACAAATCAATACTTTATGCACAGAGCGATTATTTTCATCGTGTTCATAGTCGATTGAAAATTCTTTGATTAATACATAATGTTTTTCGAGAATCGTTTTGATCTTTTGAGTATCATGATAATAAAACAACATTCCATCGCCATAAGAATTTTGTTGAAATCCAGATGCGCTTGGATTACCTTCAACGAAGCTGAGGTAAAGTATGCCGTATGGATTCAAGAGGTAATGTGCATCAAAACATAATTTCTCTACTTCGACTTCCGATAAATAAGGCAAACAGAATCCCGCGATGATGCCATCAAATTTTCCATTGAGTTTTTGCAATTCCCGCGCATCCAACACTTGTGTTTGTGCCGATGGTACAAACTCTTTGCAGAGTTCCAACATATTAGGCGCAACGTCTATTCCCTTTAATTTTAAATTGGGAGATTTTTTCAATAAATACTTCATGATACTCCCTGGTCCGCATCCAACATCCAATACGCTCGCCAGCTCCTTTGGTAATGCCGCTAAGAAAAAATCGTAACTCTCATTATACAATTCTATGTCGAGAAATTTATCGGCATAAACCTTCGCAATTTTATTCCATGTATCGTGGGTGATTTTGTAGGGATCCATGGTTTGAAGATAATTAGAAAGTAAGAAAAACGAAAATAGAAAGCAGAAAAACGAAAATTGAAAAACGAAAATGGTATGATCACGTTTTTCATTTTTCATTTTTCGTATATCTCCAGATCAGTTGCTGCTATAAAACAAATTCAACTGCATCTCCTTCGGCTTATTAAACCAGGCTTTTTTCTTTGCATTGATTTGAACGAAAATATCGCTTACCTCAACGATGTTCTTTCTTTTTTTCAAACGTTCAATTAATTCTTCCGATAAGATAAAATCGGGCATGGTTTGCAAGCACCATTGAATGTAATTGGGATTTGTTTTCATCACTAGGCCTAAAGCTCTGCCTTTATATCGGCCCTTTTCAATTTTCTGATGTAAGGATGTGTAGATCATGTGCTTTGTTCTTTTTGTTTGAAACAAAGCTAAAAAGCAACACTGCCAAAATTTGGCAGTGTGCTAAAAATATTAGTTTATCGTATTAGCTAATTTGTGTAGGCTGATGTACCTCCAAAACCTTATACCTCCCAATCCCAGATGGTATTTGCCATTCCACTACATCGCCCTCTTGATAACCGATTAATGCCGTGCCGATGGGAGCTAGGATTGAAATCTTGCGCTCTTTAATGTTCGATTCATGTGGATACACCAATTGAATTTTTACTTTATTTTTCTGTTGCAGATCTTCCAATAAAATTTCGGAATGCATGCGAATTACGCCAGCAGGTAATTTCAAGGCATCCACTTTTTGGGCTTTTTTCAACTCTTCCGCCAAATTCTGCAAATGCTCTTCTGGCGTACTTTTGAACGAACGCTCTGCTTTAATCAAATCGATTAAAGTACTATAATCTTTTTCCGATATTATAAGTGTACTTGTTTCCATTTCTAATTAATTTTCTGTTACCAATTCGTATTGTTTCGCCGATTTTTTAAAATAAATTTCTTTGAAACTTTCAATCTTACCCGCTGCTGTTCTTCTAAACACTTTATCGGCATTAATCGATTTTAAATCTTTAAATCCGCATGCCTCCATCACTTCAATCGTAGAGTGAATGGTGTTCTTGTGGAAGTTTGCAATTCGATGACGCTTCTCTGTTGGATCAACTGCTTTATACAAGGACGGATCTTGTGTTGCAATACCTACCGGACATTTGCCCGAATCGCATTGCAGCGCTTGTATACATCCCAATGCAAACATCATCCCACGTGCACTGTAACATGCATCGGCACCCAATGCAATCGCCTTAATAATGTCGACACCAGTAATGATTTTTCCTGCTGCCATTATGCTCAACTCATCGCGAATTTCTTTCTTCACAAGCGTATCCTGTACAAAGGCCAAAGCATCGTATAATGGCATACCCAAACTGTCCGAAAACTCTAAGGGCGCCGCACCTGTTCCACCCTCCGCACCATCGATACATATATAATCGGGATAAATATGTTGCTGCTTCATTTCTTCCACCAATGAATTAAATTCATCTTTACTTCCCACACAAAGTTTTATGCCGATGGGTTTGCCACCTGATAATTTTCTGAGGCGTTGGATAAATAAAAGCATTGAATAATTATCGTTAAATGCCGAATGCGATGGGGGCGATGCTACCGTTGTGAAAGGTTCTACATTTCTAATGTTTGCAATCTCTTCCGTATTTTTCGCCGCAGGTAAAATACCTCCATGTCCAGGTTTCGCACCTTGCGACAATTTGATTTCAATCATTTTAATAGAGTCGATGTTCGCATTTTCACGGAACAATTCCTCATCGAAATTTCCATCTTTCGTTCTACAACCAAAATATCCCGTTCCAATCTGCCAAATTAAGTCGCCACCGTTTTCCAAATGATATGGACTAATACCACCTTCACCTGTATTCTGAGCAAACCCACCAATTTTCGCACCCTCGTTAAATGCTAAAACTGCAGTTTTACTCAATGAACCATAACTCATAGCAGAAATGTTCAAAATGCTTGTAGAATAAGGCTTACTGCACTGTGCACCTCCAATACGAACACGCAAATCTTTGTTCTCAATTTTCACCGGATACATGGTATGTGCCAACCATTCGTAACCTACATCTTGTGAGTTCGCTTGCATTCCAAATGGCACTGTTTGTTTCACGTTCTTCGCACGCTGATAAACAATGCTGCGCTGACGTCGGTTAAATGGTTTACCATCGAGATCCGATTCGAAAAAATACTGACGTAATTCTGGTCGAATGCTTTCCAATAAATAACGCATGTATCCAATGATTGGATAGTTGCGTAAGATCGAATGCTTTTTTTGCATTAAGTGGTAGATGCCTAATAAATGCAATGGAATTGCGAAATACAATATGGCATAATATGCAGAACTGGTAAAGCTTAAAGCGTACACCAATGCATACAATAAAATGAAAATTAGATTGAGCGTAAAGCCAACTTTCAGCTGTTTTAACATGGTATTAAATTTTTAGATTGATGTCAAATGGATGATAAGGAATCCGCCCCGGAATAAACCATAGCGGTATTCCGGGCTTAATTATTAAAAGCCTTGGGAGTTGTAAAGAATATTGGTTTCCTCAATAACATGATGCAAAATAAACAAAGATAAACTTGATATGCAAATAAATCTTTTTGTATGTACTCTTCTATAAACAAGAAAATCAGCCTTTTGTTTTCGAATTAATAGGCCTCTAGCGCCTCATTTAGCCTATTGATGATGTTTTCTCTTAAAGAATTCGGTTTAAGCACTCTCAACTCCGATGAATGCTTGAAAAAATAATTTTCCAATTCTCTATCTAGTTCAATCTCGATACTAAACTTTACGTATTTTTTCTTTGCATCATTTTGCAGTATTTGCTGCGTATGATGTATCGGATATTTCAATACATATTCGTATATCCAAGGATTATAGTTTTCCACCGTAACCTTATGCACCTTTGTCGACTTATTTTCTCCCAAATTATTTCGAATAATTCCGAAAACATGTTTGAAATATTGATCCGGTTTGAATTTCTTTTCGAATTTTATTTTCGGATTTAGTTTCGATGCTTCAATTTTTTCTATTCGATCCAAGGCGTACACAATTAAATCGTTCGTATTCGCCAAATAAAAATTCTGTTCTTTCGTAATGGGCAATGCCAACAAATACCAGCCCGTATACCATCCGCTATTGTATTCTTTAATTAATATCGGTAAGCAATGATGCAATTTTGTTTCTGTCCCAAAACGTTTATAACGAATGTCGATGCATTGCTTATTGCGAATGTAATGTATGATTTCATCGAAATACTCTTGGCCATTTCGCTCTCCTTCTTTGATTAAGGAAACCGGACTCCATTGAATTTCTTCATTGCCTTTCGCAAATTCCTGTTCGATAGCTAATGCTTTTATTTTTTCGTAGATCGCTAAATTATTTTTTCCTAAAAACAAATGCTTATGATTTTTCAATTCCTCCATCACATCGGTCAAACTCTTCATTTCTTGTCGACTAAAATCGGAAAATGCAGTAAAGCCATCTTTGTATTCGTAGCCCTTTTTTCTGCGATTGAATTTTAATAATTCTTCTTTGTCTTCGTTCGGATACCGTTGTTCTAGCAATGCTTTTAGATCTGAAATGTCTCGAAGAAACTGTCGAGTAGATAATTGATCTGCACCATCGGAAAGCAAAATAGCATTGATACTATTTTTATTGGGGAACTTTTTTTCTCGTAATAATTTATCAAATAATTGCAATCGTTCGTGTGGTTTCATGTTTATTACCAATAAGTAATGAATATTACTAAGAAAATTACAATATTAATTTATATATTCACAATTATTCAAAATATAAACTATGGATTTTTTTAACGACATGCCATCATTGCTTCAAACCTATTGGTACATAGCCATCCCAAGTAGTTTGATTTTTCTTGTACAGTTTATCATGACTTTTATAGGAGCCGATTCGGGCGATGGAATTGAAGCCGATTTTGATAGCGACTTAAGTGGGGAAGATGCACCCTTTCAATTATTCTCATTTAGAAATTTAATTAATTTCTTATTGGGATTTTCTTGGACAGGAATATCATTTTACTCGAGTATAGAAAGTCCAACGATTTTAATTTTATTATCGATACTCATTGGAGCTGCATTCATTTATTTATTTTTCATCATCATCAAACAATTGATGAAACTTTCAGAAAATAATTCCTTTACAATCAATGAATGCATAGGTAAAAGCGCTGAAGTATATTTGACCATACCTGCGAATAAGCAAGGTAAAGGAAAAGTATTAGTCAGTGTACGAGGTTCTGTAAAAGAGTTAGAGGCGATAACTAATGCTAACACATCGGCACAAACAGGAAGTGTTGTGAAAATAATAGGGATAGAAAATAATCAGTATTTAATTGTAGAATAATTTAATCATATATGTCACCATTAATAATTATAGTTGTAGCGGTAGTAGTTGTATTTATTACCATCACCGCATTGGTATCTCGATATAAGAGATGTCCGTCCGATAAAATTTTAGTCATTTACGGTAGAACCGGAGGCACATCAGCAAAATGTATACATGGAGGTGGAGCATTTATTTGGCCTGTGATACAAGATTTTGCGTACTTAGATTTGAAGCCATTATCAATAGAGGCGAACTTAACCAATGCATTGAGTAGACAGAACATTCGGGTCGATGTACCATGTCGATTTACCATTGCAATTTCTACTGAAGCAGACAGCATGAATTCGGCAGCGGAGCGTTTGTTGGGCTTATCATCGGAACAAATTCAAGAATTAGCGAAAGATATTTTATTTGGACAATTGCGTTTGGTTATTGCAACGATGACGATTGAAGAAATTAATTCGGATCGCGATAAGTTTTTAGATAATATTTCTAAGAATGTGGATTCGGAATTGAAGAAGATAGGATTGAAATTAATCAACGTAAACGTTACGGATATTAAAGACGAGTCGGGCTATATAGAGGCATTAGGAAAAGAAGCTGCTGCGAAGGCGATTAACGAAGCGAAAATTTCTGTTGCTGAGCAAGAGAAAATTGGGGAGACTGGAAAGGCGTTGGCAGATCGTGAAAAGGATACACAGATTGCGGAGACGCATAGAGATCGCGATGTAAAGATTGCCATCACGCAAAAAGATAAGGAGATTAGCATTGCATCGGCAGTAAAAGACGAGTCGATAGGTAAGGCAGAGGCGGAGCGCGATACACGTATCAAAACTTCAGAGGCAAACGCATTAGCAATTAAGGGAGAGAACGAGGCTAAGATTGCAATTGCTCAGTCGGAAGCTTTGAGGAGAGAGAAGGAAGCAGAGGCATTGCGCATTGCATTAGCATCGGAAAAAGTACAACAAGCGAAGGCCTTGGAAGAAGCATATTTGGCAGAGCAAAGAGCGGAGACTGCGCGTGCAGAGCGTGAGCGTTCAACGCAAAATGCGAACGTGGTGGTGCCTGCTGAGATTGCTAAGCAGCGTGCAATTATTGAGGCTCAAGCAGAAGCAGAACGAATCAGAGAACAAGCGAAAGGTGAAGCCGATGCGATATATGCAAAGATGGAAGCAGAAGCAAAAGGATTGTTTGAAATATTAACGAAACAAGCAGAAGGTTATAAAGAAGTAGTGAGTGCAGCAGGAGGTGATCCAACGAAAGCTTTCCAATTGTTATTGATAGAGAAATTGCCAGAGCTTGTAAAAACACAAGTAGAGGCTGTGAAGAATATTAAGATTGATAAGATCACAGTTTGGGATTCGGGGAATAATGATGGCGGACAAAATTCTACTGCAAACTTTGTGTCGGGTATGATGAAGACAGTACCACCATTGAACGATTTGTTTAATATGGCAGGATTGAATTTGCCAACGTATTTAAAAGGGGAGGCAGAGAAAACGACAGAACCTGATAAAGAAGAAAAATAATTTTTGAAAACCTCCTTAGAAATAAGGAGTTTTTTTTATTGCCAGCAAAGTTTAGGTATGTACTTATTCTAGATTTTTTTGTCGAGTTCAACTTCTATTAATTAATGAAAATAATTTAATTGTTTGTTAATTTAAACACACGTGTTTCCTTGTTGATGTTAATTTGTAAAATATAAATCCCTTTAGGTAATTCTAATATATTATTTAAGGCCAATTTATAGTGACCAGTATTGACATTATCTTGATCTGTATAATTAATTAATTCTCTTCCCAGCAAATCTAATAATTGAATCTTTAATTGATTGTTGTTCTTGCTAAGAAAATAATCTAATCTCGAATCTTCTGTAATTGGGTTGGAATGTATACTAAAGTCTTCCTGTATAATTTCTTGATTGATATTAACCAATGTAAACAGTAAGCTGTCTTCAATCTCACAGTCTGAAATTATATTCCAGCCATATACCTTTATATTGAATTCATTTTTAGGACTTATAAATTTATGCTTAATGATTCTGCCATACTTTATGTTTTCTGCACTTAATGGATCGTCCATATCCCACCTGATATCCACTTCATCTTGATGGAAATTTAAGGCTGAAAAATACTTGTATGATGCAGTGTCTGGATAATAAAACTCATACGGGTTCAAGTATACTTGATGGTCAAAATCTATTGTTCGATCATCTATAAATTCACAGCCTACATTATAAAATACTTTTAATGAATACTTACCAGTTTGATTTACTATAATGCTTCTTGTAGTATCTCCTCTGCTCCAAACATAACGATCGGCATCAACATTACTGGTTAATATAAGAGAATCACCTTCACATACATACGTATCGAAACCTATGAATACAGGTGTTGCATTTTTAAGTTTCAAATAAGTTGAATCAATAAAATTATTCCCTAAATTATTAGTGATTCGTACTTTATACTTACCTATACTTCTTGCATATATTTTTTGATTGTTTGAAATGAATACATCTTTGTAATACCATTCATACGTACAGCCATGATTTTGGGCGTCAATTTCGATCAAATCGTACGAACAGGTTTCGAGCGTGTCTGGTAAATTTAAAAAGGGCTTAGTACTTACATGAATTAAAAAAGTGTCTGTATAATTGCAGCCTTGTATAATAATAGTACGTGTATACGTATACACTCCGGTATCTAATGGTACTGCAATGAGTTCTTCTGAATTTGAAGAAACAATATTTGCATTTGGTTGGGTAGAACTCCAATAATAATTATCGGCTTCTACTAAATTTCCAATGCTAAGTATAGGTTTGGTTTTATAATATTCTTCAATAGTGAAATCATCGCAATTGCTTGGAAAACCTGGGTTATTACGATTAGATGAACACGACATAGAATCATTAGTAGTATAAAAATAGGAGTTCCAGTTAGTGTACTCATAGTAATAACTCCAAGGTCCGCCACAGAATCTTATAATAATGTTTGACTCGCCATCCCAATAGAATGGAGTCGTAAATTCATGTGTATTCAATCCTTTTTTAGGCCATACATCTGTTGCATTAATTACTTCTATAAAATTCAAATCAGATAAATTCTTTATCGCGTTAAAATTTGTATTTGCAATTGCAATGTTATAGTAGTCTATAATATTATTTTTAGAGTTGGATTGATTATTGTTGATTATACCTAATGAGTTAATAATCCCTTTTTTTACACCAGCATTCTTTAATTCATCTGCCGTATAAAGTGCCAGATAATTTTTCCCGATTTTACTATAATTGTACATTGAATTATAATCTATCACTTGTGATTGATTGAAGCCTACCGATCCGACAGTATTTATGGGTGATTTTATTTTAATAGTATCGTTTTTTGAGTAATGATAAAAACTCTGTTGTTGTGTATAGTAAATCTTCGTTGTAATATATTTAAATGGTTCAGTTGTAGAGGTATTTCCAACTGAATCTGTAACATCGAAATAATATATTATTTCAGGATTGTTCAAATTTAGTTTCACTACAAATGTAGAATCGCTAATTCTATTGCAATTGGATTTCTGATATAGGCTATCGAGATGCGTTTTCCAATATAGAAAAGCAGATACTACACCACTCTTATCCACAGTCTTCAATAAAAATGTATGTACAGTATCGTTGCAAGGATCAATTATTGCTGAACTTGAATCCAAAAATAATATGGGTGGATTTATATCAGTTTTATTTGTATCAACTCCATCAAATTCATATGCACCTATATCTACACCATATCCTGAATTATACTTTGAATTGGCATAACCTGGTCGTTTTTTATTGTCGATATCAAAATTATTGTTAAATGAATATTTGCCATTCGATTCGGCATAACTGATACTACTATCATTAATGCTTAGGTCACCTTCGGCTACATTACTGAAATTAACATTTCCAGTAATTGTTTTTGATTCTCTAGGTGCACAAAATGCTTTATAGGTATTCAAGTTTATGTAAACGTCTATACTGTTGATGTAAAAATATCTTCTAATTTTCGAAGTGCCTAAATAATATATATTATTATTTGTACCATTATGTAATGTCTCTAATCTTTTAGTAGTATTTGTTTTGATGATGCTAGCATGGCTAGTTTGATAACTACCAACATTTGAAAAATTCATCATGATATTATTGTACAAATACAATGTTCCTTTTGCACCATCGAATCCCTCAACTTCTTGAGTAATACAAGATGAAGTATATGCTTCACTCGTATTATATGCCAATACATGTATGGAGTTATTAAATATTTCGAATAGTTGTTCATCACTTCTTGTGCATAATATTTTAATTCCAGTAGTACTAATTTCTGCATTCAAAAAACTAGAATAACATTCATTTTTAAGATTGGATATGCTGTTATTAAAGCATCTTACCTGATTACTATGTTCAAAATATATTGCAATTACATTTCCTTGGTTGGGTGAGTTGGAGTCTTTTTTAATTCCAACGTTGTTAATTTTGTTATTGTAAACATCTGCTTTAGACTTTACCGTTCGAATTGCAGCAAATAAGTTATTATAGCAGAATATATTTTGGATTGAATTATAGCTAATTTGACAAGTGCTATTTTGTCTTATACCTTTTTGGTTTTTATTATAAACTTCTATTGCTTTAAGTGGAGAAGTAGTACTTATGTTCTCGATAATATTGTGTGAAATAATTGAATATTTTTCATCAGCAAGTATAATTATGCCATTAATTAAATGGATCTGATTGGGATTTAGTGAATATATTTTATTCCTATCGATTAAAACACTAGTGTTGTTTTTAGTTTTAATAGCATTGAAGTCAAATACCCTACTTGAACTCCTGTTTTTAGATATAATAGTTTGTATATCATTATTAGTAATAGATATTTTGTTTGAATTTGTAGCTTCAATGAGATATACAAAATGATGGTTGTTCATGCTTATTGTGTCAATAACGATGGGTGAAATTTTATTGGAATCAATAAATGTTTCATTTGAGTTATTAGCATAAATTACTCGTAATTGACATTTAGCATAATTATTAGTAGAGTATATAATAGGTCCAAAAGTGTTTTTATGAACATTTAAATAATTTACATTGTTTAATTTTAATAGTGTAATACTAGAACTGTCGTACGTCTTAAAGTGGATGGTATCAATAATGTTGTTTTTCACATGAATACTATCTGCATTATTGATTGAAATTGCTTCAATATTATTTACATTATATTTTGAAGTTAATTTAAAATTATTTGATGCAATAATCCCATTGGTTTTAGAATTATTGTCGTTCGTAATATTTATTCCAGCATAAGTTCTTTTTAATTGATTAGATAAATTGTTAGTAAAGCTAGTGCGAATGGTATTACTGTCGATGTTAAATTGATCAATATTACTTATGAAGATATTTGCTGAATTAACGGCATTAAAAGTAATATTTCCTATCGCATCAATAATATTTTTGCTAATATGAAAATAACGCATATGGCCTATCGCACTTATACCGTAATTCGTATTAGTAATTGTATTGTTAATAATCGATATAAAACGATCTGATTGTGTAATGTTAGACTCTTCGGGTAAATTATTATATGGACTCGATAAGATTAGTATTCCTGCACTTGCATTAAGAGGATTAGAATTTGAAATTTGTGCAATTTGATTTCTATTCAATTCAATTTTGCAATTCTTTATAATAACATGTTTGCTTATGTTATCATTTAAATTATTGAAAATGCCAATCGCAAATTCCATTCTTGATCTTTCATCGGAATTATTTACGTTTTCTTTAAAGTCAAGCCCATTTAATTCTATATAATCGGCACCAATAAGACTAATAATACCATCAAAGGAGTTATTACTAAAGAGCGAATCGCCTGTGAATGAAATAAAAGTAGGATTATTGCCTATCCCAGCTTTTTTAAAAATAATTTTATTTTGTTCAGTCCCCTCTGCAAAAATCTGATAGCCACCTTTGGGTGCAAGTTCTTGATGAGTATTATTAATGTTAAAGATAACACCACCTGAGCCAACACCGTATTTATTTAGGCTGTCAATTGCCGATTTAAGAGAGGTAAAATTATTTTGACCTTGACCATTAGCATCAATTGTCTTTATGCCTACTAAAGGTTGAGAAATTGCACTTATATTAATTATATTCATAATAATTAATAACCATAGAACTTTAGTTGACATAGGTTTGTGTTTTGTTGGAATTAACAACATAATATTATGTGTTATTTATAAATTTACTAATTTTAATTATAAATGAACGAATTGTATGAAAAAATATAAATCTGAATTAAGTTGGAAAATTGTAGGGCCAATCATTGCTGTATTTGTACTAATAATTTATCTGGTATACAGAGAAGAGGGAGACGTCCGATTATTATCAGGTGGGCTAATGGGTACATTAATAGCATTGTTATTTATGTTGTATAGCATAAATTATCGAATTAGTGACGATGGTATTTTAAGTATTCGAAACGGTATTTTTTCATATCAAAATATTCCCATTGATACCATTCATACCATTGAAAAATCCAATTCAATTCTGTCGGCACCAGCAGCATCGTTTAACCGATTAGAAATAAAATATAATAAATACGATTCTGTCTTAGTTTCACCTAAGAATGCAAATGAATTTATAGCCGATTTACAGTATCATAATCCAAAAATTAAGATGAAATTATAATAATTGAAAAGAAAAAAAGGCAATCATTTGATTGCCTTTTTTTTAGATTTCATATAAGTTGTTATTTCATTTCATTATTCTCCATTATCACTTTCAGGTTTTCCAAACCTTGACCAAAGTCTTTGCCAAGCATTGCATCAAAATCAACTAATAATAGCATAATATTGGTAGGGTATGGAAACTTTCCACTAAATCCCCATGTTACTTTTGTATGAGTCGAATCAACAGCTGCAAATTCCATGTAAGCGTAATTTGTTGCTTCCATCGGTTCTTTAAATCTTAACTCATAGTCAATACGTTTACCTTCTTCTATTTTAGTGATTTCTTGTTCGCCAGATCCAACACTATCGTGTTTACTAACCCAGGCAGAAACAAAACCGACCTTGCCATCTTCCCCAGAATATGACTTCTCCATACTAGGATCTATGCTCGCCCAAACGCTGAAATTATCTTGGTTTTTAAGATATTTCGTGTATTCCCATACATCGGCATGAGGCTTGTCAATAACTACTTCGCGGGTAACAACTAAATCTGTTTTTACAAATGCAGCTGTGATTAAAACAATGGCAACTATTGCCACGATAACAATAAGAAGGGCTTTTAAAATTTTCATTTTTAAAGGTGTTTAGTTTAATCTAATTTATGAAAATAAATTATTCTAATATAATCTTTTTACTCTCAATCACTTGATTGCTTGAATTATCTCGAATATTAAACAAATACAATCCTTTTGTGCCCCAATTGTATAAATCGATTTCTTTAAGTTCAAAATTAAACAGGCCTGAATTTATAGTTTGTCCTAATGGGTTAATAATTTCATAAGAAAAATTTTGTAATTGATTCCCTGTTTTCAAACTAATAAATAATTTACCCGTACTAGGGTTAGGATAGATTTTGATAATGTTAGTATTAAGCGGTGGTAATGATAATGGTAATAGTTGAATTACTAAAGTATCAGTTACACTTGTATAAATGGTGTCATAAATTTGTGTGATAATAGTGTCAGTCACATATAATGTTGCCTCAGAACTAGTATCGATTAAGTTCTCAAATGAATAGATGCATCTAAACTTCTGTTCGTGATTTTTTAGCTTAATATTGCTAATAGTCAGTTCAGTTGAGTCAGTATTTACATAGGTTCCATTATCTATTAAATTCTGAAAACCTAAACCAAAATCGCTTTGCCATTGAAAAGAATAATTACTTAAGTTAGATCCTACTAAATTAAACGTTACATTACTCCCTTTTTTTGCATAGACATCCAATAAGTTATTTACCTGTGCTAATGGATTAAAAGTTAGAGATATATACCCTGTTTTTAAATTGCTGATCCCACATTTACTATCGCGAATGGTCACTTTCAGTAAATAAGTGCCAGATAAATTTGTGTATAAATCGGGATAACTTATTAATGAGAAATTTAAAACTGCTGTAGATTTTGTAGCTAATTCGAAATTGTAAGTTGGTGTGCTTATCCAATTTCCTGAATCCTGATATTCCCATTTGAATTTACTAGTATCTAACAATGCCCAATTTGCCGATCCATTTGCTGGACTAATCTCAATGTATAAAGAGTCTTTTAATAAACCCGTGTCAAGTACATATAAACTAAACTGTATATTTGAACCTGGAGACGTTCTGATTGTAGTATAATGATTAGAACCAATGTTATTATTAAAATAAAAATCTGGTTCGATGTCGCTATAGCTAGCACCACATGAGCTTAAAATGTCAATCTCTTGTTGTCTAACTACCTCAGAAATTTTCACACCATTCCTATATTCTTCAACCTTTACAGCAATATAAAATGTGCCGATGTAATTCGGTTTAAGATAAAGAATACCTGTAGAAGAATCAATTTTCAAAGATGGATCACCAGGTATATAATTACTAAAACTAAATCCAGAATTAAATTGTGTTCCTGAGACCGTACCAATGCTTGGCGGCTCAATTAAACTGTACACAAGTGAGTCGCCATCGGGATCACTTGCACTATAATCTAATGTAATTGGATTGCCAACGCAAATGTTTGGAACAATAAAACTATTGAAACTCGGATTGCTATTGAATTTATATGGACTTGCTGAATCCAGTCTAGGAATTTCTGTGTGGATTCGATAATCGTTATTATGTAAATTAAAATTTATTAATCCAAGGTTAACAGGTCCTTCAACAGTATAAAAATAATATCCATCTGGATTATTTAACATACTTAAGTCTAAAGCAGCAGATTCATATTGAATATTTAAAAAAGTAGTGTTGGGTAAATATAGTTGACAATTAGTATTTGATAATGAATAAACAGATGGGGTGTTACTTATAATCATGGGCACTGTCATTGCCAAAGTGTTTGTATTTTTAGTATATATAAAAATTGTTCTGTTCGACTGAGTAATATTAGAAGCAAACAACCTATATATAATTTTATATTGATTAGTAGCTTGCCCTTGCTGATTTTTAATATTTAATAGGCTAATGTCCGAACCTAAATAGTGTGAAGATTGTGCATTAAGGGAAAATAACACAATCGTTAACATAAAAATGAGCTTTTTCATGTGGTTTAGTTTTGCTATTTGCTATTTATCCAAATCCTATGCCAAAAACTCAATTTCTCAGAACCACTTTTTGTGAATCGCTATTTTAATCGCTTGTGTCTTGTTGTTTACGTGCAATTTCTGATAAATTTTGTTAATATGAGTACGCACAGTATGTGGCGAGATGTATAATTTTTCAGAAATATCTTTATAATCTAAGCCATCTACTAAACCTTGCAATATCTCCATTTCTCGTTTCGACAAGCTGTTCTCTTCGTCAACAGGTTTGCTAGGACTCTCTGCTCTCATCAATAATTTGAGCGCCTTACGTGCAATACTTGGACTCATTGGTGAACCACCAAATTCGATAATCTGTTTTATGGATTGCATGATTACTTCTACTTTTTCATCCTTCAACAAGTACCCAATTGCTCCAGATTTTATCGCCTCAAATACTTTATCATCGTCGTCAAAAACGGTAAACATAAGAAATTTTATATCGGGATATTTTTGATGAGCAATGGAAACTGCTTCTATCCCATTCATCACGGGCATGTCGATGTCCATTAATACTACATCCGGTAAATTTGAAGTATGCTCTTTTAGTTTTTGTAAAAAATCCTCACCATTTGATGCAGTAAACAAAACGCTAAAATCATCTTCATAATTTAATTTCTCTTTCAAGGAATTTCTATTCGCTTGCTTATCATCAACTATTGCAATATTTATAGCCATATTCAATTTTCATTATTTTTTTATAGAATGACAATAATGCATATGATGTATTCTTTATCGTTTCAAAATTAATTTAACATGTGTGCCGATGTGTTGCTCCGATTGAATGATTAGCTCGGCATTTGATTCCTCTGCCCTCGCTTTCATGTTCCTAATTCCATAATGGTCATTGCTTCGCTCTGAATTTTGAATGTCAAATCCAATTCCATTATCCCTGATTTCGAATATGAAATAGTAGCGTTCGTTGCTATGAATTTCTACATCGACCTTCGTAGCCTTTGCATGTTTTAAAATGTTCGCTAAAGCTTCCTGGCAAATCCTAAATAAATTTAACGCCAATCCTGGGCTCAACACATGATTGAATTCCAAATTTTCTTTGAAGTTAATTTGTATATCCGGATTAAATTCCAACATCTTTTTAGCAAATGCTTTGAATTTATCGTAAAATTCTTCAATGCTTAACTCCGAATTGTTCAATGCCCATATAGTTTGCCTTAAAGTTAAAATGGCTTGTCTTCCTGTCTCGCTAAGGTTTGTTAATCGTTTGATTTCCTCATCTTTTTCTAATGCATCTGGGTGCGATACCAACCAATCGAGATTCGAAATTAAATAGGAGAGTTGTGCGCCCACATGATCGTGTAAGTCGCGCGAAATTCGTAATCGCTCCAATTCAAGCTGATGTTGAATTTCCAATTTGCGTTTTAGCGCTTGCTTTTGTTGATAGATGTAATAATAAATTCCAGCTAGTATACTCATGATCCCAACTACACAAATCAAAATGTAAAACCAAGTGGTTTGCCAGTAAGGCGGGATAATATTGATGTATAAAATTTTAGGCTCTGTACTCCAAATGCCATCGTTATTACTACCATAAATTTTCAAGGTGTAATTCCCCGCAGGCAGATTTGCATATCGTGCATAATGCCGTGTTCCACTCTCAATGATTTTCTGATCGTAGCCTTCCAAAATATACTTGTATTGATTAGCAGATGGATTAGAAAAATCAAGTGCGGAAAAGTCAAACGATAACGTATTTTCAGTGTAATTAAGATTTAATATATTAAGTTCGTTGTAAAACGTATCTGTTTTAAATACTTCATCAAAAAGAAATATTTTGTTTAATGAGATTTTAGGTGGGTAAGGATTAAAATGGACTTTTGAAGGATTAATTATATTGATACCATTTGTACCACCAAAATATAGCAATCCGTTATTGTCATAACAGAATGAGCCAGTGTTGAATTCATTCGATTGTAAGCCATCTGAAATGCTAAAATTGATAAACTTTTTGTTATATGGTTGAAATACTGATATACCCTTATTGTGACTAAGCCAAATATTACCTTTCTGATCTTCTAAAATTCCATAGACGTTGTCATTTCGCATGCCAGAGTTTTCATTGTATTTTTCTGTTATTTCGCCTTTAATGTTTATTTTATAGATGCCTTGAATACTACTAAAATATAAGTCTTTATTCTTTGTTATTAAGATCGATTTTGTATGATGGTTTTTTATTGTTGCAATTCTTTTATTCGATTTAATATTATGTATCAATACTCCTCTTATGGTTCCTATTATTAGAATACTATCGTTATAAAATTTATGTGACGTGATTGCAGAATCTTTTATACTAAATATTTTCTGTGTAGTTAAATCGTTTTTTACTTTCCCAATATAAAATTCAGGTTGATTAGTCACGTTTACATAAATTTGATTTTTATAATGTTCAAATTGTGGTAGTGATTGTATAAATCTATATTCTTTCTTTTGTTCCTTTACAATTTTACTTTTTATATAGTCATACACAATTAACCTATCACTATATACTAGTAGTATTTCATTTTTTTTATAATAAGTCATTGCATAAACATGCGAGTTTGCATAATCTGTTTGTTTTCTTGGATTAAAAAAAATATGTTTATAACTGTAATTCTTATTTTTATTGAATTCAAGAAAGCCGATTGCATGAAGTCCTACAAATATCCGTCCGTCATCAGTTGTTAATATTGATTTCGTCATATTTAACTGTTCCTGATTAGTGCCAATATGTGTGAATTTATTGTTATGAGGCGAATAGACTCTTACACCCATTCCATTTGTGCCAAATATGATATTCTTCGCTTTATCAACATACATTGATTCCATAAACATCAGTGAGTTGACGTATTGACCAAAGTTTTTAATATATTCTACATTATCTAAATTATTTTTGTCAATAATATATAAGCCATCTAATGTTCCCACATAGTATTTATTATTGTGTAATACTATTGTACTTGTAACCGAATTACCTTTTAGTTTTATAGGGTATTCTCTTGTTAAGTATTGATTGCCTTTAAAACTGATTTCTAAAGCCAATGATTTTAATGCATCTACTGCGATATATGCGTTCTGATTTAATCGCTCGAATTCTATTCTCTGTACTCCTGTATTAAGTAATTTTTTTATTGATTTGGTTTTTGTATCAAAAGCGTAGAGTGAATGCCGTTTATTTTGGAATATGATAATGCCGTTATGATATATTGGTTTCTTTTGTAATGAAGTCTCAAATGATTCAATCTCTTCTAATTTAGTTTTGTGAATAATTTTTTTAGAGTTAATATTAAATCCGATTAAATTAGTATTTGCAATTAATATCCATAAATTATTGTTATCATCTTCTGTTAGTATATTATAAACTTGGTAATTAGATAGACCATTAATCTTAATTAGATTGATAAACTTATCATGCACTCTATCATATAAACTCAATCCTTTGTCGTGTGATATCCATAGCTGGTTCTTGCTATCTTCGTAAAATGTGAAGTAAAATTCTCCGTAGATACTACTGTTATTCTTTTCATCGAATTTATAATTATGCATTTCATACCCATCAAATCTTGATATTCCATTAGCAGTAGAAAACCATAAATAGCCTTTGTGATCCTGAATTATATCATATATGCTATTTTGATTTAAGCCCTCGTCTGCAGTATACATGCTATACTTCCTTTGAATTTGAGCAATTCCAAAGATTGGAGTAATAATCAATATAAGAATTAAGCGGGTAAGCATTTACTAATATAATAACTACTTGAATTACTTGTAACAAGAAACTCTATGTTTATTATAAATTGAAATAATAACACTATTTTTAATGGTTAACAAAAACCATTATGACATCCAACAAATTATTAATATTGCTATTTTTTTCTGCTCTATTCATTATAACATCATGCGAAAAAGATGAATCTATAGCAACTCCATCTAGTTCCGGTACTGAGCTTGTTGGGACATACGCATTTCAATCAGAGGAAAATCTTGAAGTAAATAAATGGATAGAAAATGGTCAAGAGGTAACGCCAGACACTTCTGATATTAATTATATGTTAAGCTTTAGTGATTTCTACAAAAATGATGTAAATTTTGAATTTGCAAGTAATTTTAAAATTACTTTACATGATTTAGCAAGTTCAGAAAAGCATACAACTGATTATAAAATTAAAAATAATGTAATATTTATTTCCTTAGTGGATAATCCAACTAATGATGATGATTATGTTCCATTATTAACTATATCTAATGATAAATTATATGCTTACAATCATGGCTTTGAATATAATCATAGCAATGGGTCTGTCTCTATAAGTACCTTACAATTTAGTTTAAGTTATAATGTTTTAGATTCTGGATTGAAACAAAATAATATGCAAAGTGTATCTCAGCTAATAGCAGGTGAACAGATATTAACTAGTTTAACTAAAATATATTTTAGTAAAAAATAGAATACGATTTTTTGTTTAAATATAAAAGGGTTGATAATTATCAACCCTTTATGCTATTTCATATACCTGAAATCTTGTCCTGATTTAATATTCAATAAGGACTCATATATTAATCTAATCACATTCTCTACGTCATCTTTGTGAATCATTTCAACTGTAGTATGCATATAGCGCAATGGCAATGAAATTAGTGCCGATACAACACCATCGTTTGAGTATGCGAATGCATCGGTATCCGTTCCTGTCGAACGTGAACTTGCTTGACGTTGGAATGGAATTTTATTTTTTTCAGCAGTGTCGATGATCAATTTATTCAAATTCATTTGAACTGCAGGTGCGTAAGATACAACAGGCCCTTTCCCACATGCCAAATCTCCTTGAGTAATTTTATTAATCATAGGAGTTGTTGTATCATGGGTAACATCGGTAACAATGGCTACATTGGGTTTAATTTTATGAGCAATCATTTCTGCCCCACGCAATCCAATTTCTTCTTGAACCGAATTCACCACATATAATCCAAATGGTAATTTCTTTTTATTCTCTTTTAACAATCGCGCAACTTCTGCAATCATAAATCCACCCGCTCTGTTGTCCATTGCTCTTCCTAAATAATATCGATCGTTCAAAGTGGTAAACCCATCTTCAAATGTTACAACACATCCTACATGGATTCCTTTTTTCTCTACTTCATCTTTTGAATTACAACCGATATCAATAGAGATGTTTTTCAAGTTCGGAGTTTCTTCTTTTTCACCCGCACGTGTATGAATTGCAGGCCATCCAAATACACCTTTAACAATTCCTTTTTCAGTATGAATGTTTACGCGCATCGATGGTGCAATTAAATGATCTGATCCACCATTACGAATCACATAAATTAAACCATCGTTCGAAATATAATTTACATACCATGAAATCTCATCGGCATGGGCTTCAATCACAACTTTATATTCAGCTTTCGGATTGATGATCCCCACTGCAGTACCATAATTGTCGACATATGTTTCATCGACATAAGGTCGAATATAATCCAACCATAATTTCTGCCCCGAAATCTCGAAAGATGTAGGTGAAGCATTGTTAATATACTTTTCAAAAAACTCAATCGATTTTTTGTTCGTTACTACTTTTGTTTTGTTTACTTCTTTTTTCTTAGCCATAATCTTATTTTTTTTTGCGTACAGCGTACAGCGTACAGCGTATTGCGTACAGCGAATTGCGTATTGCGTACTGCGACCTGCAACTATCCACTAATTACAATCCAATACCCACCATCACTAAATTACTACCACACTAGCACACTAGCATACTACAACGGTATGTTGCCATGTTTTTTCCTCGGATTATTCACCACCTTATTCTCCAACATCTTAAACGCCTTAATCAATTTCTCACGTGTCTCTGCTGGTTCAATCACTTCATCAATAAATCCGCGCTCTGCCGCTCTATAAGGATTAGCAAATAAGTCGGAATATTGTTTTTCTTTTTCCAACCATTTTGCTTCTTTATCGGAAGCCTCTGAAATTTCTTTCTTGAAAATAATTTCTGCAGCACCCTTTGCACCCATTACCGCAATCTCCGCACTCGGCCAAGCATAATTCATATCGGCACCAATATGTTTTGAGTTCATCACATCGTACGCGCCACCATAAGCTTTACGTGTAATCACGGTGATGCGTGGAACAGTTGCTTCTGAAAAGGCATACAATAATTTTGCCCCATTGGTAATAATTGCATTCCACTCTTGGTCCGTACCAGGTAAAAATCCAGGCACATCTTCAAACACTAACAATGGGATGTTAAAGCAATCGCAGAAGCGAACAAATCGAGCTGCTTTTGTCGATGAATGGATGTCTAAAACTCCTGCTAAGAACATCGGCTGATTGGCAACTATACCAATGCTTTTGCCTGCTAATCGAGCAAAACCTACTACAATGTTTTCTGCATAGTTTTTATGTACTTCTAAAAAAGAATTTTCATCAATAACGTTTTCAATCACTTCTCGGATGTCGTAAGGCTGATTCGCATTTTCTGGAATGATGCTATTTAATGCTTCTCTACGCTCATCTCCATTGGATTCATAAGCTACTGAAGGCGCTTTCTCCTCGCAGTTTTGAGGCATATAACTCAATAATTGTTTGATGTTATTGATACACTCAATTTCATTAGCACAAGCAAAATGTGTCACTCCTGATTTTGTTGAATGCGTAGATGCACCTCCCAATTCTTCTGAACTTACTTCTTCGTGTGTAACTGTTTTAACTACGTTTGGTCCTGTTACAAACATATAAGAAGTGTTCTCCACCATCATAATAAAATCGGTAATCGCTGGTGAGTAAACAGCTCCTCCGGCACATGGTCCCATGATAGCCGATAGTTGAGGAATCACTCCCGAAGCCATGGTATTTCTATAAAAAATATCGGCATATCCACCTAAGGATACTACTCCTTCTTGAATTCTAGCTCCTCCCGAATCGTTTAAGCCAATCACAGGTGCGCCATTTTGCATAGCTAAATCCATTATTTTACAAATCTTCTCGGCATGTGTTTCCGATAATGAACCTCCGAATACCGTAAAATCTTGTGAAAACACATAGACCAGTCGGCCATTTACCGTTCCATAACCTGTTACCACCCCATCGCCCAAATATTGTTCTTTCTCCATCCCAAAATCGGTAGATCGATGTGTAACGAACATTCCAATTTCTTCAAAACTCCCCTCGTCCAATAAAAAATGCAATCGTTCACGAGCTGTTAATTTCCCTTTTTTATGCTGAGATTCAATGCGTTTTGCACCGCCACCTTGCAATGCTTGCTCACGCTTCTCCTGTAATGTAGTCATCTTTGAATTCATGTTGCCAAAGTAGTAATTCAAGCGTCAATTATCAAAAAATACAAGGCTTATTAATCAAGGATTTCCATTTAATTTTTACATTAAGAAGAGATTTAGGGCTAAATTATATTTATAATTATCATAAATTTGCTAAATATATGCGTAAGGCTTTACCTACATACCTCTTCATCGGCGTCTTTATAATTAAGATGATGTTGTGTTTAGCGACGATCAAATACGATCGATTCGATAGTAAGCGTATGTATTCGGTGATTATGCAATTAGAGCATGAACACGAAACGCATTCTTCTGAAGACAATAAAGATTTTGGTTCAAAAGAAATTAAATGGACCAAGTCCGATCAGAAATCAATTGCATATATAGACAATTTAAAATTCAACAAGCGAATCATTTCGTGGTTGAATTTATATCCCATTAATGACCAGTACACAAATGTAATTACTCCGCCTCCAGAATTTATAGCTTAATACATCGACCTACATTCAATTAAATAATTAATTGAGACAACATACAAGAGTATTAAATTTAAATGATTTCAAATGAAGGGCATTGAATTGCTAAAGCAGGACGGACTGCGCAAATATTTTTCAATAAAAAATTTACAGAAAGACATACCATCGAGTATTGTCGTTTTTTTAGTGGCATTGCCACTGTGTTTGGGAATTGCATTAGCTTCTGGAGCACCATTGTTTGCAGGGCTTTTGACAGGTATTATAGGTGGAATTGTGACTGCGAGTTTAAGTGGTTCGCAATTATCGGTATCGGGACCCGCGGCAGGATTAACTGTAATAGTATTGGGTGCAATTACAAGTTTAGGTAATTACCAATATTTTATAGCAGCGGTAATGCTTGCTGGATTACTCCAAATAGTATTGGGACTGGTGAAGGCTGGTACCATCGGCAATTATTTTCCTTCTTCTGTGATTGAAGGAATGCTTGCTGCGATTGGAGTGATATTAATTTTGAAACAAATACCACATGCGGTTGGATACGATAAAGATCCGGAAGGGGATTTTGGATTTCAACAAGCAGACAATCAAAATACATTTACTGCAATTATTAATTCTTTTGATCAGATAAATTTGTCGGCCACAATCATTGCTGCTGTTGCTGTGTTGATATTAATATTTTGGCCGAAAATTAAAAAATTAGCAGGGATACCAGCTGCGCTTATCGTAGTAGTAATGGGAATTGCATTAGGTTTGGGTTTTGATAATGCATGGTTTGCATTAGAGGCGGAACATAGAGTACAAGTTCCAGTGGTTGATACTATGAATGAGTTTTTTGGACTATTTATTTTCCCGGATTTTAATGCCTTCTCAAATCCCGATGTTTGGAAAATTGCCATCACAATTGCAATCGTTGCGAGTATAGAAACCTTACTAAGTTTAGAGGCGGTCGATAAAATTGATCCATTTAAACGTGTATCTCCAACTAGTAAAGAGTTGGTTGCTCAAGGTGTAGGTAATACACTTTCAGGATTGTTAGGCGGATTACCAATGACAGCCGTGATCGTACGCTCATCGGCAAACGTACAAGCAGGCGGGCGAACTAAAATGTCGGCCATCTTCCACGGTATCTGGTTGATTTGTGCGGTATTGTTTATTCCTAGCATCATCAATTTAATACCTCTTTCATGTTTAGCTGCGATCCTTATCATGACAGGTTTCAAATTAGCGAAGCCTGCACTATTTATTAAAATGTATAAAAAGGGGGCATCGCAATTCGTGCCTTTTATAGTGACCTTATTAGCGGTAGTTTTTACCGATTTATTAACAGGTGTTGCAATTGGAATGTGCGTAGGTGTGTTTTACATTTTACGTAATAACATGCGCAATTCCTTCTTTTATAAATTGGATAAGAAGGTCGATGGTACCATCGATATATATACCATCCGTTTATCAGAAGAAGTATCGTTTTTGAACAAAGGTGCAATTTTACAAGCTTTGAATCATATACCAGAAAATTCGAAAGTAGTAATTAATGCAGAAAATTCTCATTATATTGATAACGATGTATTGGAAGTCATTCATAATTTCCAAGACAATGCTACAACAAAAAATATTGAAATGAAATTGGTTGGCTTTAAAGAGAAATACGAATTGCCGAAGCTTTCTAAAATCGAAAATGTATAATTATTCAAAACAGTTTTAATAAAAGAAATTTTTAAAATCATATAAAATGCCACATAGAAATTTAGCGAACTTTAACGACTTATTAATTGGAAATAAAAAATGGGTTGAAGAAACCTTAAAAGAAGATCCAGAATATTTTGCAACACTTGCGAAAGGCCAAAAACCTCCAGTGTTGTGGATTGGTTGTTCCGATTCACGAGTGCCTGCGAATCAAGTTACAGGCACCTTGCCGGGCGAAGTTTTTGTACATAGAAATATTGCGAATGTTGTCAATCATACCGACTTGAATTTATTAAGTGTGATGGATTATGCAGTGAATGTTTTGAAAGTGAAATACGTAATCGTAGCCGGACATTACATGTGCGGAGGTGTTGCAGCAGCTTTAACAAATAATTCATTTGGAATCATCGACAATTGGTTGCGTCACATCAAAGATGTATATCGCATTCATCAAAAAGAAATCGATGCATTACCAGATTTGAAAGCTAAAGAAGACCGATTAGTAGAATTAAATGCGATTGAAGGGGTATTCAATGTTTGCAAAACCACAATCGTGCAAAATGCTTGGAAAAATGGACAGGAGCTTTCTGTACACGCATTAGTTATTGATATACATACAGGCTTGTTAAAGGACTTGGGTGTGAACATTAGCAATAACGATCAATTGGAGAATGTGTATCAGTTTAAGTAGTGGAGAATAAATTGTAAAATAGAAAATAGAAAATTGTTTAGGGAATCAGTAAAATGAGAAATTAAGAAATTGAGTGTATTTAGGGAATGCCGTTAACAAAGCATTTAAAATTTTACCTTGTTAATGACAATACCTTAATACACTTATTTCATATTATGCTTAATTAACATAAACCTACAATTTCCTGCCATTGTAATTTAATCTAGAACTGTTACTTACTTTAACTCCTGATGATGAATATTTTTCAGCTATAATTTTTGTCGAATTTCGAGGAAATCTCATATATGAATAGTAATAGTAGCCGGTCTCTGGGGTATTTACTTTAGGCATTCTTATATCTATTGTTGCATCATTTGTATAGGAACTTAAATAGCCTTCAAAATAATGTTTAAGTGTGGTATCAGAAATCACAAATCGTGTAGTGTTGATTTGAGTTAGATTTAGTATTGAATCTCTAAAATCAATACGTGATGTATTAACATTCACTTTTTCTGTTGCATATCTCTCTTCGAATAAATATTCACCACTTATATAACTTAATAAATCTAAATACTCTGAAAGATTGAATGTTTTCACTCTTTTATAAGCGATGCGATCTGGAAGTGATAAATAATATATCACATCATTTGCAACAGAGTTTTCAAAGGTTTTCTCGTATCCGTCTCTAAAAGGAATTAAGTTGTTTGTGTAAATACTTCCAAAACATAATCCAGAAACTCCGTATTTATTTTGTTCTCTTGTGTGATGAAATGAGTAGGTAACAGGGTTAATCGATTTCAATAAAAAGTGACAATTATTAAAATCAATCTGATAATCTTTCATTTGAATTGTTTTCGTTAAAGAATCTTTGTATCCATTTGTATCTTCACAAACTAGTTTGATTTTTACAAATGATTTGCTCGATCCTACATAAAACGATGCCCAAAGTTGATCGTTCATATAGGTACCATCTAAATACCATTTTTGTTTCACTGTATTTTCAGAAACACTTAACACATTTACATAGCTACCACTGTCAACATTTATGTAAGCATTGAAATTTACTTTGGGTTTTGTTACTTCTACTTCTACTGGTTTAGTTCTGCTTATTAACTTACTTGCATTATCTTCTTCTTTCTCACATGAACTCAATATGAGTAAGACTGATATATATCCAATAAATGATTTTTTCATAGCAAAAGAAATTATAATTTTCTACCTGTGTATATTAGTTTGTGGCTTTCACTTACTTTATTACCTATTGATTTGTGTTCTTCGGCTTGAATGGTGCTTGTATTCCTAGGCAATTTCAGGAATGATTGGTAGTAAGAACCTATCTCAGGATAATTAACATTAGGCACACGAAAATCTAATGTCGAAGAATTTGTATACGAACTCAAAAACCCTTCAAAATAATGTTTAAGTGTTGTATCTGAAACAGTAAATTTAGTAGTATTGATTTGACTAAGATTTAGTACAGTATCGTTGAAATTTGTTCTAGTCGAATACGAATTGACAATCTTTAAGCTATATCTTTCTTCAAATAAATATTGGCCTGGAAGGGAATTGAAAATTGGAATTAATTCAGTTATATTAAATGTTTTTACTCTCTTATACACTGTATAATTTGGTAGATCTAAAGAGAAAATGACAGTTTGTTCGTCATTATTGTCGAATGTTTTTTCATAACCTTGAACAAATTGAACTCTGTTTGATGTGTATATATCACCAAAAGATATTGCAGAAATACCATATCGATTATAGTATCTAGTATGATGAAAGCTATATGTAACAGGACTAGTTGATTTTAATAAATAATGAGTAGAGCCGAAATCGACTTGATAATCATTCAAATTAATGATTTTAGAAAGAGTATCTTTTCTTCCAAAAGATTCTTTAACTATTAATGTGACTTTTACTGATGATTTATTACCATCAACTTGTAAAGATGGCTGATATTGATCGCTAACAAGAACATCGTCTACAAACCACATCGCACTAATTGAATTCGACGTAGATGTATTAAATGTGTGCAAAACATTATTACTATCCACGTTATAATAGATTTTGAAATTAGCGGTTGGTTTAATACTATTCGGGTTTTTTATTGTATCCTCTACAGTTAAGTCTTTAACTGAGATTTTTCTAACAAGAAATTTTTGTTGACTTCCATTATACGTAAATAATTTCACTGTGTATGTTTTTTCATCGGGAAAAACAATGAATGGGTTTTCAATGCTTGATGAATCTATATCGCCGAAATACCATTTTATCGATGTGGCATTTTTTGAATTATTTTTAAACTGGAAGGTGTCGGGACCAACATCATTAATTAGAATTTTATAAGAAAAGTCAGCAGTTAATTCTAATGTATTGCCCGAAGTATCTTTTCCATTGTTTGATGTTGGATTGATATCGTCTTCTTTTTTACAAGAATTAAATATTAGGGACAAGCAAGTTGTTAATATTAAAAGTCTCATAAATAAATTTAACAAATTTTTATTTATGAAGAAAGAGTTTTGTGAAATTATTTAAACGAATACCTGCTTATGTAGGAAACTTGTTTTGGGTTTATGAGTTATTGAGGAATTAAGTGTAGTAAGTATAATAAGTATAATAAGTGTAATAAGTGTAATAAGTGTATTTAGGTAATGCCGTTAACAAAGCAATCAGTATTTTACATTGTTAACAGCCACACCTTAATACACTCAATTCCCATTAAACTTAATTCCTTATCACTATTTACCCTAACATTTTTCTATTTTCTATTTTCTATTTTCCATTTTCCATTTTCCATTTTCTTTCTCCCCTTACCCCAAAAACGGATAACGATAATCCTTCGGTGGATCAAATGTCTCTTTAATGGTACGTGGCGATACCCAACGTAATAAGTTGATCATAGAACCTGCTTTATCGTTCGTGCCTGAACCTCTTGCACCACCAAATGGTTGCTGACCAACCACTGCACCTGTACATTTGTCGTTGATATAGAAATTACCTGCTGCATTTTGTAATTTCTTGCTTGCAAAATCAATTGCATATCGGTCTTGTGCGATTATGGCTCCTGTTAATGCGTAGATCGAAGTAGAATCAACCACTTCTAAAGTCTCTTCAAATTTTGCATCATCGAACACATAAATGGTTAATACTGGCCCAAACAATTCTTCACACATGGTCACGTATTTTGGATCTTTCACCACCAAAACGGTTGGTTCAATAAAGTAACCTTTTGATTTATCGTAATTGCCGCCTGCAATGATTTCCACATTCGAATCTTTTTTGGCAGTATCAATATACGAAGCTAATTTATCGAATGATTTTTCATCTATAACAGCGTTAATGAAGTTGCCGAAATCTTCTGTGCCACCCATTTTGAACGTCGCTAAATCGCGTTGCATACGCTCCTTAATTGCTGGCCATAATTTCGCAGAAATGTAAACACGCGATGCTGCCGAACATTTTTGTCCTTGGTACTCAAATGCACCACGCAGTATCGCTACATTCGCCACATCCACATCGGCCGACTCATGTACTACGATGAAGTCCTTGCCGCCAGTTTCTCCAACGATGCGTGGATACGTTTTATATTTATGAATATTATTGCCAATAGTTTTCCAAATATCTTGGAATACCGATGTAGAGCCGGTAAAATGGATACCTGCAAAATCAGGATGATTGAAAATTACTTCCCCAGCTGTTGGCCCAGATACATATACTAAATTGATCACTCCATCTGGAACACCTGCTTCTCTGAAGATTTCCATCAATACGTTCGCAGAATAAATTTGTGTGTTGGAAGGTTTCCAAACTACCACATTCCCCATCATGGCCGCTGAAGTTGGCAAATTCCCTGCAATAGCAGTAAAGTTAAATGGTGTAAGCGCAAACACAAAACCTTCTAACGGCCTTTGTTCTATTCTATTCCATATACCTTTTGCTGAACCTACTTGTTGTCCGTAGATTTCCGACATATAGGCAACGTTATATCTTAAGAAATCGATAATCTCACATGCTGAATCGATCTCTGCTTGAAAAGCATTTTTCGATTGGCCCAACATAGTTGCTGCATTTAATTTATATCGGTATGGTCCCGCAATTAAATCCGCCGCCTTTAAAAAGATGGAAGCTCTATGTTCCCAAGGTAAATTTGCCCAGGCATCTTTCGCTGCCAATGCTGCTTTGATTGCTGCTTCAACATGCGATTTGTCGCCTTGATGATAATGTCCTAAAATATGCTGATGATCGTGCGGTGGACTTAACTTCGCTGTTTTACCAGTTCTCACTTCTTCAGAACCAATATACATTGGAATGTCCAACGTTTTTGAACGCGCTTCTTTTAAAGCCGCTTGTAATAATTCTCTTTCTTTTGATCCAGGTGCATATGAGTATATTGGCTCATTGCTAGGAACGGGTACTTTGAAAAATCCGGTCGACATATGTATCTAATTTTAGATTGCAAAGATAGGATTATTAGCTAAATAGCTGAACTTTCATAAAATATTTACTATTTTCAAAGCATGAACTTCCTAAGAAAATTATCGGCGCCATTCACATTTTTGTATTGGCTCATTATTGTATTGAGGAACAAAATGTATGATTTGCAATTGTTTCATTCAAGACCCTTTAAAGTTCCAATGATTGGTGTGGGTAATATCAACGTAGGAGGAACGGGTAAAAGTCCCACCGTGGAGTACCTAATAAGGCTTCTTAAAGATGAATTTAAAATTGCCACTTTAAGCAGGGGCTATGGCAGAAAGACTAAGGGGTATATAGAAGCTAGTGCGCTCTCATCGCCCGAAGAAATAGGAGATGAGCCCACGCAGTTCAAGCAAAAATTTAACGAGATAAAAGTGGTGGTCGATGAGGATAGGAGTAGAGCCCTAGAGAAATTAGAGCACGAGGTCGATGCGGTGCTACTTGATGATGCTTTTCAACACCGAAAAATTCAATTGGGAATTAACATTGTTTTGTTCGATTATAATAAAGTCTTTGACAAAGATTGGATGTTGCCACTAGGAAATAGGAGAGAGCCTGTATCAGGATTAAATCGGGCCGATATAATACTTATCACTAAAACACCCAAAATATTTTCACCCATGGAGCGCAGAAGGGTAGAGTCGCATTTGCCTAATCGGAGAAACATTCCAGTAGTTTACTCGTATTTAAAATATGCTGAACTTAAACCATTACACAGCTCCTATCCGCCTAGAGTGTTTTCAGATTTAGATAAGAAAACTCAAATTATTTTACTTACTGGTATTGCCGATGCAATGCTACTCATCAATCATTTAGAATTTCATAAGCTAAAAATTCTTAAACATTTTAATTATCCAGATCATTATAATTTTGTTCAGAAGGATTTGGATAAATTGGAGAAAGAGTATCAATCAATTGAAGGAGACAATAAAATAATAATTACAACAGAGAAAGATGCCATGCGGTTATTGCATCCTAAGTTCGAGAATAAATTAGACGGTATACCGATTTATTATTTACCTATTGAATCGGAACTGCATGAAAAAGATAAAGAGTGGTTCGATAATAAAATTTTAGAATATGTTAGATCAAATAAGAAACACAACTGAGTATATTAAAAGAATAGTTGGAGATTTTGAGCCGGAGTACGGAATTATATTAGGTACGGGATTAGGTGGCTTGGTGAAAGACATCGACATACAACATGAACTTTTGTATTCAATGATTCCCGATTTTCCAATAGCAACTGTAGAATTTCATACAGGAAAATTAATTTTCGGCACCTTATCGGGTAAGAAAGTTGTAGCAATGTCGGGCCGATTTCATTATTACGAAGGCTATAGCATGCAAGAAATTACCTTTCCTATTCGTGTGATGAAAGTATTAGGTATTCAACGATTATTCATCTCCAATGCAAGTGGTTGTCTGAATCCCGAATGGGAAAAAGGTGATTTGATGATTATAGACGATCATATTAATTTACAAGGCGAGAATCCATTACGCGGAAGAAATTACGATTTTTTTGGAGCACGTTTCCCGGATATGAGTAGACCTTACGATCCCAAAATGATAGAGCTTGCTTGTAGCATTGCATCGGCACAAAATATTAAAGCCCATGTAGGCGTGTACTGCTCTGTTGTTGGGCCATCATTGGAAACACGAGCAGAGTATAGGTATTTGAGAATGATTGGGGCCGATGCTGTGGGGATGTCGACAGTTCCTGAGGTAATTGTTGCCAACCAAATGAGCATACCTGTTTTCGCAATTTCAGTTTTGACCGATGAGGGATTTCCAGAGAACTTGAAACCGGTAAGTTTGGACGAAATTGTTGCTGTGGCTCAAGAAGCTGAGCCTAAATTGACATTAATTCTAAAAGAATTAATTGCGAAACTGTAATTTAGCAGCGTGAAAATTTTCAAGTACGGACTTATTGCACTTATAGCTTGTGTGAACTATGTTTACGCGCAGCAGGCGGATACGACTAAAAAAGTATTTACTGCAAATTCTGTACGTTATGTTCAGCTGAAAGATTTTCACACAGACACGCTTACCTTTAGGAGTTTAGATACAAGTGCATTTGGATTTCAGAATTTCAATCCCATTCATGCCGATAATGTACCTCGATTTTATTTAGGCAATTTAGGACTTGCATATAAATCATTTTTGATTGAAGAGGAGAATGATTTCGGTTTTATTCATGGCAAAAAGGCGCATGATATTTATATGAAATCGATAGACGACATTCAGTATTATAGAGTGTTTAGTCCGTATACCAAATTGTATTACATCTGGAATCGAAGGAAAGAACAATATTTCAATTTTACCTTTGCTCAAAACATAGGTCCTCGATTTAATTATACAATGAATTTTAGTCGACTGGTATCTTTAGGAGATTACAATCGACAAGTTGCAGATCATTTGAATTACGATTTAAGTTTATGGTATACCGATAAGAGTAGAAGGTATCAAGTAAATGCTGCAATTATCAATAATAATTTAAGTATCCAAGAAAATGGAGGAATTCAAAATGATTCTATTTTTTTAAAAGATTCTGAAATCAACTCAGAGTTTGAACCTGTATTCTTGAACAATGCAACCAATCGAATTTCTGATAAGCAGTATTTTGTAAGACAAAGTTATGCCTTTGGTAAAAAAGAGGAATTTGTAATTGACTCACTAACAATTTCTAGAATTCGACCAAAATTTAGATTGTTTCATGAGTTAAGAATTCAGAACAGAAAAGATGAATACAGAGAAACTCCATTGGACTCTGGAGTATATGCGAATATTTTTTATGATTCAACGAATACAGCAGATATAGTACAGTTCTTAAAATTGGAGAATAGAGTAGGATTTGAATTTTTCAAGTTGAATACAAAAAGTAAACGTTATCATTTGCTTTCGGCTTATCTCTCAAACACGAATGTTGACTATTCTAATTTATCTTTGGATACAGTTTTGAATTCGACAGCAATTGTAATCGACGGTAAATATCAGTTAGCTAGAAACATCGAACTAAATGGAAATTTTAAGCAAGGGATACAGGGAGATTTTGCCGATAATAATTATTTGGGCATAAATGCAAGGTATTATTTTAAGAGCGACTCAAATTTTTTCGAGCTTGGAATTAATAATCGAAAAAATGAACAAGCATTTTATTTTAACAGATACGAGTCGAACCATTTCAGATTCAATAATTCTTTCGCAGATAAATTAAGCAATAGTATACAATTGCGTTATGTGAATATTAAACGAAACTTTAGTGCTGGTATTAGTCTACGAAACATTCAGAACGATTTGTATATCGATAGCAATTCCAATTTGCAGTTGATAGCATCGTATAATTATACCCAGCTTTATTTTCAGAAATTATTCAGATTGGGTAAATTCTATTTAAACAATGTGGTTTATTTACAAGAAAACACGTCTAATAATTTGGTTCGAGTTCCTTTATTGCACACCTACCAATCGATTTATTTTCAAAGTTATGTCTTCAAGAAGGCATTGTTTTTACGTACAGGATTTGATGTAAGGTATTACACTAAAACTGAGGCCTATCAATACAATGCAGCATTGCAGGCTTTTCAATTGGATAAGGTAAGTTTAGGAGATTATCCAATAATCGATTTTTTTATAACTGCAGGATTAAAACGTGCAGTGCTTATGGTAAAAGTTGATCATATGAATCAAGGATTTTGGAATCGAGGATCTGCATACGTTCGAAATTACCCATTACCTGATCGTGCTGTTAAAGTTGGGGTTCGTTGGAATTTTTACGATTAATTCTTAGTATATTTAGCATAGCCTAAACTAATCTAAATTCAATATGCTTACCCGAGATATTTTATACTCTGTATTTAACGCGATAAGTGTTCCTGCACTTATCATTGAAAAAAGAAATAGTCAATATTTTATTATTGCTGTTAATAGAGAATTTGTAAAAATGACAGGTATTGGAATTTCTGATTTAATGAATCGAGAATTAAAAGAATGTTTTTATAGGCCATCAGATCCTAGCACCTTGAAAGTAGTTGAAGAATTGTATGAAACTTTAGATAATGTATTCGAAACGAAGAAAGATTCTAATTTGGCTAATGTACGCTATGATATACGAAATGAATTCAGCCTTAATTTAATGCCTCGATATTGGGAGCGAAAAAACACAGCTATTCTGAATGCAAATAACGATGTAGAATATGTACTGCACACTGTACGTGATATTACTGAAGAGGTTTTAAAAGAGCAAGAGAATTTTAAAAAAGAAGGCCCAGATAAATATAAAGAATTATTAGAACAAGCAGAGTCAATCTCTAAGTTTGGTACTTGGGAATTAGACTTAAGAACTCAGGAATTAAAGTGGTCCGATGGGGTATTTAGAATGTGTGGCTATATACCCAATGAATTTGAAGTGACTTTTGAATCGGGATTAAGTGTGATACATCCAGAAGACCAAGAATTTGCAATTCAGATGATGAATAATGCAATACAAAAGGGTGTTGAATACAATATTGAAAAGCGTTTTGTTCAAAAAGATGGAAACATTATTGATGTACAATCTAGAGGTAAGGTTTTAAAAAATATAGTAGGAGAGAATGTGAAGTTGATTGGCGTATTTCAAGACATTACAGAACAGAAGAAAAACATTCAAAAGATTCAAAGTCTAATAAAAGATGCTACGGAATCTAAACATAAATTCCAAGAAATGATAGAAAGCATTAATGATGGCTTTGTGAGTTTTAGTGCCGACTGGGACATTGAATTTTTAAACGACAAGGCTGCTAAGTTATTGGGCGCTGAATCTACTTCAGATTTACAAAATAAAAATTTAGTGGATTTATATCCAGAGATTTTAGAAAACTCATTCTTTAAAAGTTTTAAAACAGTAATGTACGACCGAATACCGATGGTTACACGCGATCTATATTTGCCAACAAATACAATGCTAGAAAATAGAATATACCCTTTAAGTAATGGTGGAGTAGGGGTGTTGTTTTACGAAAGCAAGTAATAAAAAAAAGCCGACAATTTCATGTCGGCTTTTTTTATTCAGTATTATTCTTTTATAAATTTTGATTGATAAGTTTTATTGTTAGTAATAAACTGAATTAAATATATCCCTGAATTCAAGTTCTGTAAACTAATTTTAGTTTCAATTCCATTGAGTCGAATGTAATCAGTTTGTACTTGTTTGCCATTTACATCAAATATCTTTAGTTCTGCCGATTGATTATTATAATCATCGTGTTTTATTACAATTTGATTGTTTGAAACGGGATTAGGATAAACCTCAAGGTTGTTTACTTTACTAGATTTTATACCCGTATTTAATAATACAAAATCTGAGTACTCGATTTTCTCATTATTTACAAATACCCTTAAAAAATTATCAAAAATTTGATAAATTCTTTCAGTTACATTATTGTTTGCATCGTAAGTTAACAAGTTTTTATTGCCCCATAATATAACTAGCCTGTTCGAATCTGAATTGTACTCTTTTTCTATGAACTCAATATTAGCCCCAAACGTGTTATATTTTTCAGTGATTGAATGATTTTCCCTATAATTATTATTGCCGATATACGTTTCATTTAATTCATAAAATGAACCAAAATCATCTGTATAACTTCTGCTAAATCGTGCAGATTCTACCCAATTATTCATTGAATTAGTAGCAACGTAATAAGAAGATAAATTATGATCGTAAATTGGTTTTTGAGGGTTGTAATTTTCAAATATTAGGTTGTAATATTTTTCTTTGTTTTCAAGTACGCCCGATTGATTGAAGTAAGTAATTAATACTTGATTAGGAATATTGTTGCTATAGGAAATGCTATCAATTGAAAATAAATAAAGTCCATTGGTTCCCAATTCATAAGTATGTATGGTTTGTTCCTGTCCGTTTATATCGTATTGGATTTCTGTTTTATACTCAGCAACCATTGTGTTGTTTTGATAAGAACTATCTACTTGTAAGACGATTTTATTCGAGCTTTGATTTAAGTAATCAATTCTGGTTGAATACTTCGCATATAGCAGCCATTCATTACCAGTGTATTCATAAAATGCAATACTTTGCAATTCTCCACGTTCATTATCCACAGAAACCGATTTCATTTCAGGAGACCAAGTATTATCTACAGAGTTATAAAATTCAGTAATAACCGTCCTTGTGCGACCGTCTACAGAATAAGAATTTAAGATTCTAGTTTTTGGAGTGAATATTTTTGTTGTAGTATCGTATTCTTCGTGTAACTCTTGTATTGGTCGTCCTAAATTGTCGCGTGTATATAGGTGCCTATAAAATGTATCTTGCAAATTATAGCTTAAGTCATAGGATCCTGCAACATCATCATTTTCAATGATTAATTTAGTTGCTTGGTTTTCAAACCAAGCATTATTAAAACTATTCCAAAAAGATCTTTTAATTAAGGTAGCTAATACTCTAACATTAGCAGAGTTCATCACTTGATTAGTATTCGAAATGGATTTCGACAAAATGGTATTCATTTTTGATTCCATTTCGGCTTTTCTCATTTTCTCCCTAAATTCTTTTTGGTGATTTCGTTTCGACTTAAACAAGTCTTCAGATGCAAAACTAGCGGTACTAATGGATATCATTAGGATCGCAATAAGTAGATGTTGTTTCATATATTTTTTAATTGGTTCAATTTTCAAGTTTTCTGTTTCTTCTTTTTCGCAGCAGGGAAAAGTACGTTATTGAGTATAAGACGATAACCAGGCGAATTTGGATGCAAGTTCAAATCTGTTGCTGGATCATTAACTAAATGTTGATAGTCTTCTGGATCGTGACCACCATAAAAAGTCCAAGTGCCTTTGCCGTATTCTCCATGAATGTATCGAGCTTCGTCGACCGACTTAGTTTCTCCCATTACCAAAACATCAGGCTTGATTAGTGTTTTTTTGAAAGCAGTGGTTTGTCCCATAAAGCCTTTAATTAGCTTTTCATGATTTTGAGTTAACATGCTGGGTACTGGGTCCCATTTTGCAGAAAACTCGAACAAACTAAAATAATCATTTTGCTCAATTAAATTTCTTCCTTGTGTATTGTCGATGTTTGAGAATTCATAGTCGTATGGATTCATGCTCAAACTGAAATTTTTAAATGCAAATGTGCTTTCGTAATTCAATTTGTTTTGTGCATTCTTATCGGCAGGGTCGCCATCGAACATCTGTTCGCAAATATCTACACCGGCAGCTGCAAGGGCGATGTCATAACTATCGGTTCCCGAACACATCGCAAATAAAAATCCACCCCCTGCAGTAAAGTCGCGAATCTTTTGAGCTACTGCTAATTTAAGTTTCGATACTTTTTTGAATCCATGTCGGGCCGCGGTTTCTTCATTCAAACGCACATCGTTGATGTACCAAGATGCATTTCTAAATGCTGCCCAGAATCTACCATACTGACCAGTGAAATCTTCATGATGCAAATGCAGCCAATCGTAAGTAGGAAGTTTGCCCAAGAGCACTTCATCGTCATACACAATATCGTATGGGATTTCAGCATAGGTCAATACCAAGGTCACTGCATCGTCCCATGGCAATTTGTTCTTTGGTGAATAAACTGCAATTTTCGGAGCCTTCTCTAACTTCACTGCATCCATATTTGTTTCGGGTTCTGCGATTTTACTGAGGATGCTCGACGCTTGTACATCGGCAATAACTTCATATGATATTCCACGAATTTTACATTCCGTTTCTATGGAATTTGCAAAAGACATCATGAAACTTCCGCCTCTATAATTCAAAAGCCATTCAATACTTACATCTTGTTTCAATACCCAATAGGCTAAACCATATGCTTTTAAATGGTTTTTCTGATTTTCGTCCATGGGAATTAAAATCGATGATGCAATACTAAATCCTGAGAATAATATTAGAAATGTACTAAGTATTAACTTTTTCATATGCTTTACGAATTTACATATTTTTAGGGTGTTTGTGACCTGGTTCGTAAATTAATCGAATGAAAGAACTAAATCGTTCGTTCTCACGCTTAATAGGAATCCCAGAAACTATACCTACCATTAGATTATCTGCAATACCAACTCTCATTTGTGGCCGTATGGTCATGTCGAAATCTGTACTTCTGAAATTCTTATTGAACTCTAAACCAATGAAATTTCGCGTGCCAGGTATCATATAATGAAAATTTGAATTTATTTGATAACTACTCCTAATAGTTTTATTGTTGAAAGATTGCATGATGCTTGGTCCATGATACAGTAGTGTATGGTAGTTGTTGCCCCATCTTTTTGCAATAACCATAAAGGGGTTGTAGATGTTACCATGATATATTTCTTTCTTATAATGTTTGAAATCATTGAGTTCAAATTCGTGAATATATCCCAATGCCATACTTGTTTTCTTCTTTTCTGAAACTAAGAAAGTCCATTGACTTGCAAGTTTAATACTGTTCAATTTATTTCCAGGTTGGACTTCTTCCGATGTTTGGGTTTTACTCGTGTTTGTTGGGTAATAGAAACTAAATGGCAACTCAAACTCAAATCCCAGTCGGTCAATGACTGCAAATTCATATTCAACCAATGTATTATAAACATCGTATCTATTCCTGTCTGTAATTCCCATTCCAACATTCCATTCTTTTTCACCTTTTCTTGCACCTAAATCTCGAATTAAGTCAATAAAAAGAGGCTCAGCATGCAATACCTTATCCTTGTTTTGTGAATTCTGCACCTCCTCTATAAACGCACGGTCAAGTCGTTCCTTGAAAACATCTGTTGTGTCGGCAATGTCTATTGAACAATAGGCACTTAGAGAAATACGTGCGAAATAAAATAGTAGTATTTGTTTTTTCATATATGGTAAATTATTGTACAATTTAACGGAGTTTAAACGGATATATTTTTTACCTTTGTGCTCTATTTTTAGATAATGAAAGCAATAATAAAAACTGCAAAAGGCGACATGACCGTTGCTTTTTATGAAAAAGATGCACCTAATACGGTGGCGAATTTTGTGAAACTAGCAAAAGAAGGATATTACAATGGTGTAACTTTTCATAGAGTAATTCCTGATTTTGTTGTTCAAGGTGGATGTCCATTTTCTCGTTCAGAAGAAACTGCATTCAGAGCAGGAACAGGCGGACCTGGATATACGATCGATTGTGAATTAGATGGCGATAACCAATATCACGATAGAGGGGTATTGTCGATGGCTCACGCTGGCAGAAACACCGGTGGTTCGCAATTCTTCATTTGCCATAGCAGAACAAACACTGCGCATTTAGATAGAAATCACACTTGTTTTGGAAAAGTTATTGAGAATGTCGATGTAGTGGATGCCATTAGACAAGGTGATAAAATAAATGAAGTAGTAATTATTGAAGAATAATTCAAACCTCGAACCTACGAACCTACGAACACACGAACATATGAACTTAAGAGCAATAGTTTCTTTATCAGGTAAACCCGGACTTTTTAAAGTAGTTGGACAAAATAAGTCGGGATTCGTTTTAGAATCTTTAGACGAAGCAAAAAATAAAGTAGTTACGAATGCTACTAGCAAATTAGCAACATTAGAAGATATAACAGTTTTTGGTAATGAGGATGATATCACTTTACCTAGCATCTTAGAAAAGATGAAAGAAACTGCAGCTACGAATGCAATACCTGATGCTAAAGCTGATGGTAAAGTATTAAGAGCTTATTTCAATTCGATCGCTCCAGATCACGATGCCGAAAGAGTTTACGCATCGGACATCAAAAAAATTATTACTTGGTACGGTATTCTTTCACAATTACCGCTTTGGAATGAAGAAGCACCTGCTGATGAAGTTACTGAATCAGGAAAAGAATAAAATTTAAATTAAGAGTTAAGGATTAAGAGTTAAGAACGGAGTATTGCTATTTTAAGAAGAAGTGCAATTTAAAACAGCACCTCATCGTTCTAAACTTTTAATTTTTAATTCTTAACTCTTAATAATTATTCATGATGATACGGTTCCCCCTTTAAAATACTAAAGGCCCTATATACCTGCTCCACAAAAAACAGTCGAACCATTTGATGCGAAAAAGTTAATTTCGATAAGGAGATTTTTGCATTCGCTCGATCGTACATAGACTGGTCAAATCCATATGGTCCGCCAATAATAAATACTACACTACTTATCGACTGATTCATCCATTTGTTTAATTCTGCACTTAATTGCATCGACGAATATTCCTTACCGCGCTCATCGAGTAAAACCACAAAATCTTGATTGCTAATTTTTGATAATATCAACTCAGCTTCTTTTTGCTTCTGCTGCTCTTTGCTCAAACTCTTTGAATTTTTTAAATCAGGAATTTCAACTCTATTGAATTTGCAATAATGCTGCAATCGCTTTTCGTAAATAGAAATGCCTTCGAGCAAATACTTCTCCGTGGTTTTGGAAATGGCGATTAATGATATTCTCATTTAATAGTATTAAGTACAAAGTACAAAGTACAAAGAAAATAAAAGAGGTGCTAATTTTGAAATTAGCACCTCCCTAATCTTAATACTTTGTACTTAATACTCTGTACTCAGTTAAATAGTACTCAGTACTATTTAACTGAAGCACGAATAATATTCAACGCACCACCTGCTTTAAACCACTCAATTTGTTGAGCGTTGTAGGTATGGTTTACTTTGATTTCATCTTTGCTACCATCTTTGTGATTCAACACCACAGTTAATGGAGTGTTCGGCGCAAATGATGTCAAACCAACAATGTCAATTGAATCGTCTTCTTGTACTTTATCGTAATCGGCAGTGTTCGCAAATGTTAATGCCAACATACCTTGTTTCTTCAAATTGGTTTCGTGAATACGTGCGAATGATTTTACTAGGATTGCACGCACGCCTAGGTGACGTGGCTCCATCGCCGCATGTTCACGTGATGAACCTTCGCCATAGTTTTCATCGCCCACTACAATTGAACCAATGCCTGCTGCTTTATAAGCTCTTTGTGTTGCAGGTACTGGACCGTATTCACCTGTCAATTGATTTTTTACCGAATCAGCTTTTTCATTGAAATAGTTGATGGCACCAATTAACATGTTGTTCGAAATATTATCTAAGTGTCCGCGGAATTTCAACCATGGTCCAGCCATAGAGATATGGTCTGTTGTACACTTACCTTTTGCCTTGATTAATAATTTTAATCCAGTAATGTCAGTACCTTCCCAAGCTGCAAACGGCGCTAATAATTGTAAGCGATCCGATGTTGGCGATACCAATACTTCTACCTTAGAACCATCTTCTGCCGGTGCTTGATATCCCGCATCTTCTACAGCAAATCCTTTCATCGGCAATTCAATTCCTTGTGGCTCATCTAATCTAACTTGCTCACCTTTTTCATTTGTCAAAGTATCGGTAACAGGATTAAATGTTAAGTCACCTGCAATTGCAAATGCTGTAACGATTTCTGGCGATGCTACGAATGCATGTGTATTCGGATTTCCATCGGCACGTTTCGCAAAGTTTCTGTTGAATGAAGTGATGATTGAATTTTTCTCTTGCTTCTCTGCACCGTGTCTTGCCCACTGACCAATACATGGTCCGCAAGCATTTGCTAATACAACCCCTCCCATGTTTCCAAAGATGTCTAAATAACCGTCTCTATCAACCGTATATCTTACTTGCTCCGAACCTGGAGTGATCGTAAATTCTGCTTTCGCTTTTAAGTTTTTATCAACTGCTTGCTTTGCAATAGATGCAGCACGCGTGATGTCTTCGTACGATGAGTTGGTACATGAACCAATCAATCCAACTTCTAATTTCGCTGGCCATCCGCCTTCTTTAACAGCAGCTGCGAATTTAGATAATGGCCAAGCCAAATCTGGAGTGAAAGGACCGTTGATGTGTGGTTCTAATTCCGATAAGTTGATTTCAATTACTTGATCAAAATATGCTTCTGGATTTGCATACACCTCTGCATCGCCCGTCAAATGCGCAGCAACTCGGTCGGCTAGTTCCGCTACATCGGCACGAGCTGTTCCTCTTAAATAATCTGCCATCTTCACATCATAACCGAAGATCGATGTAGTAGCGCCTATTTCAGCACCCATGTTACAAATGGTTCCTTTACCCGTGCACGATAAAGATTGTGCACCTTCGCCAAAATATTCTAAGATTGCACCAGTACCACCTTTTACAGTTAAGATACCCGCAACTTTTAAGATCACGTCTTTTGCCGATGTCCAGCCCGATAATTTACCGGTTAATTTAACCCCAATTAATTTCGGAAACTTCAGCTCCCATGGTAGGCCAGCCATCACATCGCAAGCATCTGCACCACCCACACCAATCGCCACCATACCCAAACCACCTGCATTTACTGTATGTGAGTCGGTACCAATCATCATTCCACCTGGAAATGCATAGTTCTCCAACACCACTTGGTGAATGATACCAGCACCCGGTTTCCAAAATCCGATACCGTATTTATTCGAAACCGACGATAAGAAATCGTACACTTCTTTATTTTGTGAATTCGCAGTAGCCAAATCTTTCTCCGCACCTTCTTTTGCTTGAATCAAGTGATCGCAATGTACGGTTGATGGTACCGCTACTTGAGGTCTACCCGCTTGCATAAACTGCAACAAAGCCATTTGTGCCGTTGCATCTTGCATTGCCACACGGTCTGGAGCGAAATCTACGTACGACTTTCCTCTTTCGTAAGCCGATGTTGCATTTCCGTCCCACAGATGGGCGTATAGAATTTTTTCAGTTAATGTTAATGGTTTGTTTACGACTTTACGAGCAGCGTTCACTTTCGCATCAAGGTTGTCGTACACCTTCTTAATCATTTCTATATCAAAAGCCATTGTATATGTGTTTTTTATCTTTTTTGAAGGAATTGCGAATTTAAGAAAAAAAAGAAATCCCTTATAATTATAAGGGATTTTAATGCTTTTTGTTTCAATTTATAATGATTATTAAAAGGATTTCTAGGTGGTTTTTATGGTATATATCTTTCAGTATAACTTGTGTGAGTAACATAACCAATATTCATTGCTTCTGCGTTTTGAAGTGTTAAAATAATTTCTGATCGACTTCTTACCAGGCCTCTTTCACAATAATAATGTTTAATATTTTCTTTTATTTTCCAATTAGATGGATCTTTATAAGAATGTTCAAATCCTAAGCACTTATATTTTTCTGTCCCTATTTCAATGGTAAGCTGCTCGTTAGTAGTATATCTTTTTTCTTTAATATATTCAAATGTTTTAAAGCTGTCTCTATATCGCAAAGGCCTTGGAATTAATAAAATTGGGCTGTCTAGTACCACAACATCTTTCATCTCACCATTCAAGCTATGTATAGGTTTATGAGCAAATTTGAAAATTCCTGCATTAGTAATATTTAGGTATTCAATATATTTATAGGAAGTATTTAAATTAGTATGAATTACTTTACGACATTTAACATTGTTGATTAATGTGTCTTTAATTACCTCAATCTTATAAATGTCAAGATATTCAATAAGCGAATCTTTATTTGCACTTGTTGTATCGTCATATGCAACTTTTGTAATAGTTTTTAGATAAAACTCATCACCAACTAAATAATTCGCATTTAAAGAAAATATTTCCTCCGACCCTGTTTTAGCACAAGATACGAGGGCGAATAAAAGTATATATAGAATATATTTTGCCATTGATTATAAATATAGAAAAAGAAATTAATTCGTAAACTATTTTGCACCTTCCCGTTCTTAACTCTTAATTCTTAATTTTTAATTCAAATCACAAGCTCTTAAAAAAGTACCCCTCCTCACTCAAATCCTTTAATATCCTAGGCAACGCTTCTTCCAACCGAGGCATCGCTTTCAAACTATCGTGCATCACCACAATGGAGCCAGGCTCAACATTCCGAACCATATTCTGGTAACACTTTTCTGCATCAATTTTGGTATCAAAGTCGCCCGACAATACATCCCACATAATGATTTTTGAATCGGGATAATTCTCCTTAAATGCCTTGATTTGAGAGGGACTTATTCTACCATATGGAGGTCTAAATAATTGATCTCCCGTATATTTACTGCATTCATCGATGTTCGAAATATACTCTTCGGTGGATGTTTTCCATCCATTCAAATGGTTAAAAGTATGATTGCCGATGCTGTGACCCTGTCGCAAAATCATCTCGTAAACATCAGGATGTTTGCGTACATTATCGCCAATACAAAAGAAGGTAGCTCTTGCATTGTACGCTTTGAGTTGCTCTAAAACAAAGGGAGTTACTTCAGGAATAGGTCCATCATCGAAGGTTAAATAAACGGATCTATCATTCACAGGTACATCCCAAATTAAGGAAGGATATAGTTTTTTTAAGAGTAAAGGATTTTTTGCGAAATACATCTAAATCTGTAACATCATCGTTTCAATGATTGACAATTGCGAATTTAATATAATTTTACAATCAATTCTGAATCTTTCAGAAATTAAGAATTAAGAGTTAAGAGTGAAGAACGATGAGGTGCTCATATAATTATTATAGCATTGAACTTTTTAGAAAGCACCTAAATCCACTAATCACTCAAACTAAACACTAAACACTAGAACTGTACACTATAACTAGCAAATTAGCACACTAGCACACTATGAAGAAATTGTTCGTTTTATTTTTTGTCGGCATTGCACTCACAAACTATTCACAGGCACAAGTTTGGTCCCTAGAGAAATGTGTGACCTATGCAATGGAAAATAATTTAACCATCAAACAAACAAAATTGAGTGTCGACCTAGCGGAAGTCGACAAGTCGGATGCAAATTATTCTCGTTTACCAAGCTTAAATGGTCAAGCATCGAATACACATACTTACGGTCGTGCCATCAACCCCTTAACCAACTCATACGTTCCTCAGGATGTGAACTCAATTAATTTGAATGCAAATTCGAACGTAACTATATTTAATGGTTTACAACGATTAAATAATTATAAGAGCTCTGTATTAACGGTAGAGGCGGAGAAGAAAAATTTAGAAAAAACGAAGAACGATATTGCCTTGAATATCATCAATGCTTATCTCAATGTCTTGTACAATCAAGAGTTATTGGTGGTTGCAAAAGAGCAATTGGAAGTTACCAAATTACAATTGGATCGTGCGCAGAAAAATGCTGCTGTTGGAAATGCAACAGAAGGGGATGTGTTAAATATTAAATCTCAAGTTGCGAATGATGAATTGAATGTAACCAATGCACAGAATAGTCTCGACATTGCGAAGCTTGATTTAATTCAATTTTTAGACAGAGATCCAGTAGAAGCATTTGAAGTAGAAAAACCTCAAAACATCGAACAATACATCACGGTTTCGGCTCCAGCGAATATGAAAGAAGTTTACGAGAATGCGGCTACAAACCTGCCGGATATTAAACTGCTCGATTACCGATATAAAGCGGCACAAAGAAGTTTGGCTGCTGCTAAAGGTGCATTGTATCCTAGACTAAGTGCTGGTGCTGGATTGAGTTCAGATTATGCCGACTTGAATCCGACTTCTTTTAATAATCAAATGAAGAATAACTTCGGACAGTTTTATCAATTTAGTTTATCGATCCCAGTATTCAATGGTTTCTCTGCACGTAACAATGTGAAACGTGCAAATCTTCAATTACAAAATGCAGAGATTAACAAAAAGAATGCGGAGTTAACCTTGAGTAAAAATATTCAGCAAGCGATTGCCGACTTACGTGCAGCACAAAAGAAATACGAGTCGACTTACAGAAGCAACCAATCGCTCAAAGAAGCTTTTGTCTACAGTCAGAAGAGATTTGATGTGGGTTTAATCAATGCCATCGATTATAATCTAGCGAAAACGAACCTTGCTCGATCGGAAGCCGATTTGATTCAGGCGAAGTACGATTTGTTGTTCCGTGCAAAATTGCTCGACTTTTATAATGGGAAAGCACTAAGTTTTTAATACTTTTATCCAATTAATGGTATTTTAGACAATGGCAAGAAAGAATAATAAAATTCTAATCTACTCAGGAATTGCTGTAGTAGTGTTAATTCTCTTATTAGTTATTGGTAAGAAAGCTGGCTGGTTCGGAAGCAACAACCTCGTAGAAGTTGCTGTAGAAAAGGTGCAAGCTAGAGATATTACGGAAACCGTTTCCGCATCTGGCAAAATTCAACCCGAATTAGAAGTGAAAATTTCTCCAGATGTATCCGGTGAGATTATTGCCTTATATGTTAAGGAAGGCGACAAAGTGAAGAAAGGTCAGCTCTTGGTTAAGATTCGTCCCGATGTTTATGAGTCGTATCTCGATCGCGCCAATGCCAGTTTGAACAATTCGAAAGCAAACCTTGCTAATTCAGAAGCACGTTTTATTCAAGCGGAACAAGCATATAATAGAAATGTGAAATTGCATAAGGAGAAAGTGATTTCGGATGCCGACTTTGAGCAAATAAAGAGTACTTATATGGTGGCTAAAGCCGATGTAGAAGCGGCCCGATACAATATCAAAAGTGCAGAAGCGAGTGTGAAAGAAGCGAAAGATAATTTATTTAAGACTACAATTTTTTCTCCTGTCGATGGTACGGTGTCGAAACTCAATGTTGAATTGGGCGAACGCGTTGTAGGTACTACACAAATGTCGGGAACAGAGATGATGCGTATTGCAAACCTTAGCAATATGGAAGTGAGTGTGGATGTGAATGAGAACGACATCAATAGATTAGGATTGGGAGATACTGCTAAAATAGAAGTGGATGCATTTTTAGGAAAAGAATTTAAAGGCATTGTGACAGAGATTGCAAATTCTGCAAATGTGGTTGGTACGAATGCCGATCAAGTAACAAATTTCACAGTAAAGATTCGCATCTTATCGGAATCGTATGCAAATCTTAACATGGGTGATAGTGATTTACCATCGCCTTTTAGACCGGGACTTTCAGCTACAGTTGAAATTTTAACGAATAGAAAATCGAAAATATTAACGGTACCTATTCAATCGGTAAGTGTTAGAGAAGATACGAGCAGTAGCACTACTACATCGGCCCGAAAAAAGAAAGTTGAAAAAGAGGAAAGTGCAAAAGCAGATGAGAAGAATGTGGAGAATGCGAAAGAGTCATTTGAGGTGGTGTTTGTACATGCCGATGGGAAAGTGCAAATGAGGGTAGTGAAAACTGGAATTCAAGACGATAAATACATAGAGATTTTAGAAGGTTTGAAAGAGGGCGATGAAGTGGTGACTGCGCCGTATTTGGCAATTTCGAAACTCTTGAAAAATGGTACTGCAGTGAAATTAATGAAAGAGTCGGAATTGTTTGAGAAAAAGGATAAATAATCCGAATCGTTTAAATTTTCTTATTTTCGCGGCATGGAACTAAAATTGAATGAGCAAACTAAGATTGCCGTTATTGGTGGTGGGAGTTGGGCAACTGCGCTTGTTAAAATTTTATTGGATGCAAAACGCGAAGTCTATTGGTGGATGCGCGATGAGCAAGCGGTAGATCATATCAAAAAGTATAAGCGCAACCTCAATTATCTACGATCGGCTGAAATCAATATCCCAGAATCGAATGTGAGTACGGATTTGAATTTTATCTTGAATGCGGCCGATTGTTTGATCATGGCTGTACCCGCAGCGTTTTTGCACAGTACAATTTCTGAAGTTGAGAAAAATACATTCCAAAATAAATTCATAATTTCTGCAATTAAAGGAATTGTTCCTGAGTACAATTTAATTATTGGCGATTATTTTAAAGAAGTATATCAAGTTCCTTTGGATCAATTTTTAGTAATTAGTGGTCCTTGTCATGCAGAAGAAGTTGCATTAGAAAAACTATCTTATTTAACCATCGCATGCGAATCGCAAGAAAATGCAAATGCATTTGCAAACCTAATAAACACTAGGTACATCAAGACTACATCTAGTGATGATATTTATGGAACTGAATATGCAGCTGTATTGAAAAACATATATGCAATAGCATCAGGTATTTGTCATGGATTAAACTATGGCGATAATTTTCAAGCGGTATTAATCTCCAATGCGATTCGAGAGATGGAAGCCTTTTTAGCTGTTGTTCATCCCATCAATCGTGACATTAAAGAGTCGGCCTACCTTGGCGATTTATTAGTAACAGCTTATTCACAATTTTCTCGCAATAGAACTTTTGGAAACATGATTGGTAAGGGCTATTCTGTAAAATCGGCTCAATTTGAAATGGGCATGATTGCAGAAGGTTATTATGCGGTAAAATGTATTCATGAGATTAACCGTTTACATAAAGTTAATATACCCATTTGTAGAACGGTATATGGAATACTATACGAAAACATATCGCCCATCATTGAAATAAAATTGTTATCAGAGAAATTAAATTAATACAATTTATTTTGTCATCCACTTCGTATCTTTGGGGCGTAACTATTTGAAGCCCATTACGTAAAAAATTGCATGCCGTTCAGAATTATCAAAGCGTTCCTTGTTGTATTCCTATTTATTTTATCGATTAGTAAAGTATCGGAATCCTACGCTCAAGGCTGTGCCAATTTTATTACTTCTACGGGCGATACTTCAGATAATCCTACTTATGTGAATTGTTTGGTTGGTCCCGCACCAGCGAATGTTGTATTAACTTTTCAAACAGCAAGTACATTAATTCATCCCTATACCATTAATTGGGGCGATGGGAATACAACGAATTCAGTAGTTGATGCAGCCGCTGGCTCCATCTTAACGCATACCTACACCGCAGCAATTGATACCTACTTAATTACGATTACTCAAAGCACTGCACCAGTATGTGTTTCCCAAATTCATTTTGTAAATGAGCGAAGTGTCATTGCTCAAATTGCACCGCTTGTGGGTAGTGTAACAACAGTTTGCGCACCGGGTGTAATTCAGTTTAGTAATAATTCTACCAACGTTTCTAAGACTACAATTTTCGAATTGGACTATGGAGATGATAGTCCGACTGAATTTTTCAATTTTGATAATTGGACGAATGTTATTTCTCATACCTATCAGCGCAATACTGTGAATTGTAATACAGTTGTAACACTAACGGCTAGAAATGCTTGTACAGGTAGCGTTATTTCAACAAACACTTATGGTCCTATTGCAATTTACGATGTGGATTCGGCCGTGATAGGTGTTACGAATCCAATAAGATGTTATCCAGATACCATATTTACCTTCACAAACAATACCGTTCGAAATTGTGTGAACGATGGTAATACTGCACAACGTTTTGAGCGTTGGAGGGTGCAAGGTCCTGGATTGGATACCACCATTAACTGGAGACCTTGGCCGCCAAGTACTCCCTTAACATTTAATTTCAATGCGCCTGTAAGACCAATTACATATACAATTTCTTTAATCGATAGTAGTTTTTGTGGATTGGATACAGCCGTTCGTCAAATTACAATTATCGATCCGCCCATTGCATCTTTTACAGCGCCCGATACTGTTTGTGCTGGAGATCCAGTGCTGTTCAGCAACACATCGACTGGAACGTTTAATTCAAGAAATTGGAATTTTGGAGACGGCAACACATCGGCAGCGAATAATCCAACACATACCTTTGCGAATACTACATTATTACCGATTACTCGTAACGTTCGATTAATAATTAATAACACAGGAGGGGCTTCATGTGCCGACACTGCCTTTAGAGACATTGTGATTTTGCCACAACCTACTGCGCGATTCATAATGAACGGAGAAGCCATCAACGATAATACCATTCAAGGTTGTGATTCATTGCTCATTACTTTTGTGGATACTTCCATCAATGCTGTAAATTTTGAATGGGATTTTGATAACAATGGATCGGTAGATTTTACAGGTAAAACGCCAGCTCCACGTATGTTTACTGCGAATGCAGTAGTTCGATTAAGAGTATATACAGCCGATGGTTGCGATCATTCCATAACAAAGCAAATTAATATTTTCAGAACACCGATTGCAGGTTTTTCAACTGCAAGTGTATGCGTGAATCAAACAGCAAGTTTTACTGATACATCGAGACAATTTCCAGGAAATAATATAACGGTGAGAGTTTGGGATTTTGGCGATCCAGGATCAGGAGGCGCTAACACATCGACTTTAATCAATCCAACTCATTTGTATACTAGTCCGGGTACGTATACAGTCCGACTGATTGTAAATTCAGCGAATTCTTGTAGTGATACTGTAGAACAACTGTTGAATGTGCAATTTCCGCCTGTTGTGAATTTTACACCAACAGCATTGAGTGGATGTTCGCCATTGACGGTGAATTTAGGAAATACAACAACAGGTGCAGATCCAGCACGCTATGTTTGGAGAAGGAACGATACTGTTTTTAGTACAGCTGTTTCACCGAATTTGACCTTCGTAAATAATGGTACGCGAAACGATACCATTCGAATAAAATTAAGAGCAGAGACAAGTTTTGGATGTAGAGATTCCTTGGTAAGAACGATCATTGTTTTTCCAAATCCGATTGCAAGTTTTTCTGCGAACACTTTACCATCGTGTAATCCGAGTCCAATTAATTTCTTGAACACATCGACACGCAGTGTGAATTTTCAATGGGATTTTGGCGATGGGAATACGAGTAATTTACCTAGCCCGATACATCAGTATACAAACACAACAAATTCTATTCGAGTATTTACTGCGCGATTGATTGCTTTTAGTGCGAACAATTGTACCGATACCATGGAGACACAAATCTTGGTGTACCCCAATCAAAATTTTTCAGTAAGCACGAATGCCGATAGTGGTTGTGCGCCATTGAGTGTTCAGTTTCCATCTTTCCCCGCCATCGTAAATTACGATTGGGATTTTGGTGATGGGCAAAATAGCACAGCCGCTGCTCCAAACCATGTGTATCAAAATATTGGAAATGTTCCTGTTGATTATGTTGCGCGTGCAATACTTACCAATGCATTTGGATGTGTGGACACAGTATTTAAAACAACACGTGTTTATCCAACTGTGAACTCCAATTTTATTGTCGACAATGTTGCAGGTTGTCATCCATTTACTTTGAATTTAACGAATCAAAGTACTGTAGCAACAAATTTCAAATGGTATTTTGGCGATGGTGATTCGCTCTTACAAAATGCGTTGCTTCCAACTCAACATGTGTATGAAAATACAGGTACAGAAGCTATCGTTCGAACTATAGAATTGCAAGCTTTTTCGGCCGATTCTTGTGTTCAAACTTTCCAGCGAAACATTACGGTTTATCCGCAAGTGCAGGCTCGTTTCGACATCGATACCGTGGAATGTAATCCATTTATCATTCAAGCCGACAATAGATCAGTTAATGCGAATAGATATTACTGGTATGTGAACAATACCTTAATGGATTCGGTGCAAAACGAAACATTCAATTTAGTAAATAACACGACTGCAACTGTTGAATATGAAATTCGTTTAGAAGCAATTTCTATTTATGGTTGTGTCGATGATACAACGATTCGAATTCGTGTGCTACCAAGTCCAACTGCAAATTTTATTAGCGATGTGAGCAGTGGTTGTGAACCATTGACAGTCAATTTTACAAATCAGTCGAACCCCGGTTTAACTTATACTTGGGACTATGGCGATGGTACCATTGAGAACAATCCGAACGCTTCATTTAGCAGAGTGTATGCCAACACAAGTAGAATTCCAATTGAGCGAAGAGTGCGATTGCGAGTAGAAAATGCAGAAGGTTGCATCGATAGTTTGGAGCGAGTGATTACTGTATTTCCATTTGTGAATGCTGCATTCGATTTAAGTGATACAGTAGGATGTAGTCCATTGATTATACAAGCTACCAACCGTTCGGAAAATACCATCAATTACAATTGGTTTGTAGATAATGTATTGGTCGACACGAATGCGAATCCATTGATAAGAATTGAAAATGCAGGTCCGGGTGATCGAGTTGTTGCCATACGCATGACAGCAAGTTCTGCCTATGGTTGTACAGAAGAAATATCTAGAACGGTTCGCATCTTACCTCGTCCGCGTGCCGATTTTATTGTAACAAATCCGGTAATACAATTTCCATTAAATACCTTTAACATCATCAATCAGAACATCAATTTAGTCTTCAATTATACATGGGACTTTGGAGACGGCAACACATCGACACAAGCCAATCCGGGTACACACAGCTATGCACAACCAGGAACCTATGTGATTCAATTGGTGGTTTCAAATGTTCAATGCAGTGATACGATTCGAAGAACGGTTGTAATACAACCGCCGGTGCCTATTGTAGATTTCAATGGTTCGGCAATTGGATGTGCACCCTTGACCGTACAGTTTCAGAACAATACTTTATATGCATCCCGTTACGAATGGGATTTTGGTGATGGCAATACATCGAACGAAGAAGATCCAATACATACATTTACTACACCGGGAGTGTACAGTGTGGCGCTCGTGGGCATTGGCGATGGGGGACAAGATGTATTGGTGCGTGTAGATAGCATTACAGTTTATGAAGTGCCTAATTCATATTTTATTTCACAACCACGTACGGTATTTATTCCGAGCGATCCAGTGGTGATGTTTAATTTGAGTACAGGAGCGAATCAGTTTTTCTGGGATTTTGGCGATGGATTTACATCGACAGAAGTATCGCCAGAACATTATTATACAGCGCCGGGCGACTATACAATTCGACTTATTGCGCGAAATGAATTTGGATGTTTGGATACCTTCCGAGTGACCAATGCAGTGCGTGCAGAAGGAGGTGGAAGAGTACGTGTGCCGAACGCCTTTACACCAAATCCAAATGGTGCGAATGGTGGATTTATTGTACCTGGTGAATTTAACAACGATGTGTTTCATCCTGTTGTGCAAGGTGCAGATACGTATAAGTTGAGTATCTATAATCGATGGGGAGAATTATTATTTGAAAGCAATGAAGTGAACATCGGTTGGGACGGATATTATCGAGGAGAATTGTGTAAACAAGATGTGTATGTTTGGAAAGTTGAGTTGGGCTTTTCAGATGGGACGAAGAAAATTGAGTCGGGTGATTTGTTGCTGTTGAGGTAAATTTTATGAATTAAGTTATTAAGAAATTAAGTTATTAGGAATTAGGTTATTTAGGTAAGACCGTAAACAATGCAAAAGACTTTCAAGATATTTTTATTCTTTCAATTTCTTTCTTCTTTGCTTGTGGCACAGGATCCGCAGTTTTCGCAATATTACGCGAGCCCACTGTATTTGAATCCTGCATTTACGGGTGCAAATAAAGGGCATCGCATGAATTTGAATTATCGGAATCAATGGCCTGGTGCAGTTACAAATAGTTTTGTGTCTTATGCTTTTTCTTACGATCACAACTGGGCAAGCATGAATTCTGGTATTGGATTGTTTGCCATTCAAGACCGTGCGGGTACCAGCGCATTAACTTATAGAAATATTGGTGCTTTGTATGCCTATGAAGCCCGACTTACCAAACATTGGTCCATGCGTTCGGGCTTTCATGTTTCATATACTCAAAAGAATGTCGATTATTCACGATTGTTGTTTAACGACCAGATATACAGAGGTGGTGGTCCATCATTCGATGCCAGCGATTATTTTAATGTGACTTATCTCGATTATAATGCAGGAATTTTGCTCTATAATGAGCAAGCTTTTTTTGGTGTGTCGATGCATCACTTAACCGAACCTAATGAGTCCTTCATTGGACTGGAGAGCGCTTTGCCAAGAAAATTATCGGTACATGGGGGTTATACTTTCCCATTAGCAAGTAGGTATGCCGATAGAAGTATAATGCCTAGTTTTAATTATAGAAAACAAGGGAATTTTGATCAGCTCGATTTAGGTGTGTATTATACACACTCTCCGCTTGTATTAGGTATATGGTATCGAGGAATACCATTTAGTATTTTGAGCTCCGATTATGTAAACAACGATGCGATTGCTATTTTACTAGGCTATTCCTTAGAGAATTTACCATTGAGGGTAGGATATTCCTATGATATCACTACATCGGGATTATTCCGAAAATCGGGCGGTAGCCATGAAATTTCACTAATTTTTGAGTTCGAATCGGGAAGGAATTCGGGCAGAGCATCTCGATACAATAAAAAGCCCATACCTTGTGCAAAATTTTAGTGTTAAGCCCTTTCATTCTTAACATTTAGGTAACATAGCTTTAGGAATTTATTCGTAAGTTTGTAAGCTCTATGAAAACAGGCTTAAGAGTGAAATTCAAATTATTAGCACTTTTTATAAGTGTTTTTTATGCAAGTACACTGCTTGCTCAAGACGATACCATTCGCGTGATGCAGTACAACGTATTGCGCTACGGCGAATCGAATCAAAGTCCATCGGTTAAAAATCCATTATTAACAACAATTGTAAATCATGTGCAACCCGATATAATCGGTGTCAATGAAATTTCGGGTCAATCGGATTATGCGCAAAATATTTTAAACGGTGCTTTGAATGTGAATGGTGAGAACAAGTGGAGAAGAGCAACTTTATCGAATGCAGGTGCGGATAAGAGTTTAACGAATACTGTTTTTTACGACATCAATAAATTTAAATTATTGAATCAAGAAGTAGTAAGTACGGTGCAAAGAGAAATATCGGCCTTCAACTTCATGTACAACGATTCAAATATTACAAAGACACAAGACACCGTATTTTTTACTGTAATTGTATTGCATTTCAAGGCGGGTAATACGAGTGGCGATGCGAATACCCGTGCTAACGAAGCCACGCAAATTGTGAATTGGATTAATAAATTTTCGGCTGCGAAAAATATTATGGTGATGGGCGACTATAACGTGTACACCAATACAGAAGGAGGCTTCGCTAATTTAGTAAACAATACAAGTGCTACTAACAAATTAATGGATCCAATCAACAGAGTTGGAACTTGGAATAATAATGCGGCATTCGCCGATGTACATACTCAGTCGACACATACTTCTCAAACAGGTGGTTTCTCAAGTGGAGGGATGGACGATCGTTTCGACATTATGTTATGTACAAAATCATTGTTAACAGACTCTATGAAGATGCGTTATTTGCCGGGCACATACAAAGCTATTGGTAACGATGGACAGCGCTTCAACAAAGCATTGACAGATGCTCCAACCAATACGAGCGTACCTAGTAATGTATTAGGTGCATTGTATAATATGTCGGATCATTTGCCTATTAGTGCCGACTTTGTAATTGTTCCTAAGAAGCCTTTGCCACAAGGTTTAGAGGGGATTAAAAAAAAACGAGCAAACGAAATTCAATTGGTAAATCCCGCTAAGGATAAATTGGACATTCATGTATCGGCATTTTATTTGAATCAAAATTTGAAGTTTGAATTATATAATTTGAATGGACAATTAATGGAAAGATTTCAATTGAATTTTAACGACAACGATAAGCAGTATATGTTTTCAAAATCACATACTGCTGGTATGTATATATTAAATATTATTGACGAACAAGGATTCCATGTTCAGAAAAAAATAATTATAAATTAAGAATGATTAAAATTTCGAAAGTAATTGTAAGTATTGCAAGTATTATTCTCCCTGCGAGTGCAGCCTTTTCGCAAGCTTCATTTGAAGAGCGTCAAACCACTGCAGGAAATATTCGAATGACTATTAATAATCTCGGAATGATTGGAAATGCATTCAGAGGTTCATACAATGTGTTGAATTATTCATCTTGTGAATTTCCAGTAGGTTCAGGAGTGGAGCATTTATTCCAAGGAGGACTTTGGATTGGTGGACTAATTAATAATTCTCAAGTCGCAGTAACATCGGGAGCAATTGACGATGCTGCGGGATATACTACGGGTAAACAAGGATTTGAATTTACTGCTGCAACAGGAGCAAAAATTACAGAGCGATCGAGTTTAATAGACAATCCTTTGTACGATGTGAATGCAATTTCTCATCAGGATTTTTTATCGGATTTTACCGATAAAAATGTTGTTGTTCCTGGAACGAATATTCAGATTAATGGACATCAATTTCCATTGGGAGCAGATGTACATTTTGAAGCATACAATTACAATTTCAATTTCGCAAACTACTTCGTAATCTTAAATTACGTTATCACAAACAATAGTACCAATACTTGGGATTCCGTATATGTTGGTTATTGGAAAGATGGTGTGGTAAGAAATGTGAATATTACTGTACCGCAAGGAAGTGCATTCTTCAACAAAGGTGGTAATGGTTATATCGATTCATTGGTGATGGCATACGAATACGACGCCAATGGAGATATCGGATTTACAGAATCGTATGTGGGATTAAAGTTTTTAGGTGCATTGGATAAAGATGGCTTGGCGCATCCAAGAGTGAGACCAAATTTCAAAGCACATTATAACGTTTGGCAGTTTGGGAATACAGCCGATCCATTGTATTTCACTCCTACAGATGATAATCAGAAATACGGTAAAATGACAGCGGGTTTGAATCAGCGAAGCGATTGGGAAACTGTGATAAGACCTGCTCTTCGTCAGCCTAATAATAGATCCCATTTAATGTCGGTTGGTCCATTCCGACAAGTAGCACCAGGGGAAAGCATTAATGTTTCCTTTGCATTGGTATGTGCTAAGAAGAATGAAGATGGCAATCCAAATACTGCCGACAATCCAGTACAACAATCCATCATGGTGCAAAATTCATTGTTCGCGCAAACAGCGTACAATGGTGAAGATGCCAACTTCAATGGAGTTTTAGATCCAGGAGAAGATAGGGATGAAGATGGTGAAATCACTCGATTTGTTTTACCATCGCCACCGAACATTCCAAGAAATAAAGTAATTGCAACGAACAATAAAATTGAATTGTATTGGTCAAAGAATTCAGAATCATCGGTGGATCCAATTTCTAAGAAAAAAGATTTTGAGGGATATAGAATTTATAAAACTCAAGTAGGTTTCGATGTAAAAGGAACACAAGATATATTACGTTCATTGAATTTAGTAGCAGAGTACGATAAGAATGATAATTCAGTATTCAACAATACAGGATTTGCAAGTATAACTTTAGCAGATTCAGTGAATTTCGGAGAGACAACATCGGCAGGAGATACCATTTGGTATTTTTATAAATACACATTTGATAATGTTCAAAATGGTTGGCAGCATGCGATTGCAATTACGAGTTTTGATCAAGGCGATGATGTCAATAATTTAGAATCCTTAGAGTCGAGTACAGCGCCTAGTTTGAAACGTGTATTCCCTGGAATGCCTGCAAACAATGACTTTGCGAATGGTGATCCATTTGTATATCCGAATCCTTATTATGGTTTGGCACAATGGGAAGGAGTGAGTACTAATCCAGAAGATAAGAAGTTATACTTTGCAAATTTACCAGAAAATTGTACCGTAAGAATTTATACGGCATCGGGCGATTTGGTTGACATGTTTGAACACAACCAATCGTATAATGGTTCGGACATTCGTTGGACGAGCACTTATGCAGATCCCGCGCAAACACAATTTTCTGGAGGCGAACATGCATGGGATTTATTGTCGACCGACAATCAAATCATTGCAAGAGGCGTCTATGTTTTTTCAGTTACAGATAATAAATCGGGAAAAGAATTTAGAGGAAAATTCGCATTAATTAAATAGAAAATAAACAAATAAAAATAAAATGAAAAAAAATCTACTATCGCTTGGATTATTGATTTTTGGAGCCTCGTTCGCTGCCAATGCACAATATCCATTGAAAACGATTCAAGAAGTTCAGACAGTAAGTCAACAAGATTTAGCTGCAGGTAACGATGCATCACCATTTGTTGCAACTGACACCATTCGCATTAGAGGTGTTGTTGTTATGGATGCAGGTTTATCAACATTAGTTCTAGGTAAACAAGTTTGGATTCAAACCAATGATGGCTCGGCATTTTCTGGTATTGATATTTGGCAGAATGTGCCAAATACACAAGGCGATGATGGTGGTACAGGGATTTTATCATTAGTAGCTGGTGACTCAGTAGAAATTACTGGTACAGTATTGGAATTTCAAGGAGAAACTGAATTCGTTCCTATTGTTACAAATCCAGCAACTCCAATCCAATTATTAGGTTCTGGTATTACGCCAAAAGCAAAATTGATTACAGCAGGTGAGTTGAATGATAATCAAAGAAATAATATATTAACAACAGGTGAGCAATACGAAGGTCAATATGTTGAATTAAGAGATTTAACAGTAGTGACAGTCGATCCATTTTCAAATGGTTCTCGTGTAAGCTTCAACGTAGCAGATGCTCAAGGAAACAGAATCAATATTTCAGATAGATTTTTAGCGATGAGATTACCAGCTACAGGTGGCACATTTATTCCACCAAATGTTGGCGATTTTATTGTTTCAATTAAAGGGGTAATTGCACATTCAAAAAATAACAGGGGATATGAGTTATTTCCGTTTGATAGACAAGATATTGTATTTGGAGCTGCAGCCCCAACAATTTCTGCTATTACCACAAATAATATAGTTCCAAATAGCTCACAAAGCATTATTGTTTCTGCAAATATTACAGATTTAGATGGTATTAAATATGCTAAATTGTTTTACGCTGTTGGTGCACAAAATAGTACTTATATTGAAGTACCAATGACAGCAAATGGAAATTCTTATTCAGCTACAATTCCAGCACAAGCAGATGGATCATTTGTAAAGTTTTTCATTGAATCACGTGATAATTCTGCAGACTCATTGCTTAGCAGAATCCCTAATGTTCCAACTGAAGACCCTAGATTTTTTGTTGTAAGAAACAATGGCTTAACTATTTTTGATTTACAATATACTCCATTTAGAGGTGGTAACTCTGGCTATTTAGATAAGAGTGTGACAGTTTCTGGGGTTGTAACGGCATCTGTAAATGACTTAGGTTATGTTTACATACAACAAGAAAACCAAAGTACGTTTGCTGGTATACCAGTAGTTGGTGGAACAGGTTTAGACCAATTATTAACTGGAGAAAAAGTTACAATTACTGGAACTGTAAAAGAATATTTTGGCCTTACACGTTTAGAAAGCGTTACAAATATTCAGAAATCTGGAACAGGTACTATTACGCCTGTAACTCTAGAGCCAGATTCGTTTAGATTGTATACAACAACTTATGGAGAAGCTTACGAATCGATGTTAATAAAATTTGCTGCTAGTCCAGGTAAAGGATTATACATTGTAAATACGAATGCCGATGCTCCAAGTAATTTTGCAGAGTATCGCGTAGGAAGAGATACTACTGATGGTGGTGCTGGTTCAAGAGTTATGGCTGGTCGTCAAACATCAACAGCGTTTTCGTCATTGAATGTATCCTATGTAAATGACAGCATGTGGATGCCAAACCCAGGATTGCCAATTATGGTAATTGCTAAAGGTGATACGATGGCTTCAATAACAGGAATCATGACATATTCATTCAGCAATATGAAATTATTGCCAAGAAATAATAATGATTTCGAAGCGTATTCTCGCCCATTAGTGGGAATAAATTCGAAGAAATTCAATAAAGGTGAATTGTCAGTTTATCCAAATCCAAGTTCAGATAAAATTGAAGTAAAATTCAACATGCCTGCCGATGCAAAAAATATCAGTTTCGTTATTTTTGATGTGTTGGGAAATAAAGTTTCTGAAACTTCATTAAATGGTAATGCTGGAACAGCAACAATCAGAGTTTCTGAGTTTAATAATGGAATGTACATTTACAGCATGCAATCAGAAAATGCTGGTATATTAAATACTGGCCGATTTATAATTGCTAAGTAAGCTATTATTGTAATTTTTTAAGTAAATTTTTTAAGCGGGACGAAATTATTATTTGATAATCGTCCCGCTTTTATTATATTAGGATATGAAAACGAAAAATGTTATACTCCTAATGCTTGCTATCTTTATTGCAGGATGCAGTAAAGAAGAGTCACTTATTGCTGATGGTGATTTCAATTATGATATTGAAGAACCACTTAGCGCTAGAATTACTGAAATTGAATTTCAGAAATCACTGTTTTCAAATGTCAGTAAAAGAAGAATTATTCTTGAAAATGACTCAATAGCTAAAGCCTTATTCTCTAAGATTACATTAATAATGGAGGACAATCGTATTGTTGAATTCGAACCCCAATATTTGAATGGCGAAATCGTTCGATTAATAAATAAATCAGAATCAAATTCAGATATAGAAATCAGCTATACTTACAATACAAGTAAAAACAAAAAGATGATCACAAAGGTCAAATCTTTTTCAAACTTTTTCCCATTTGCTCTCGATCTTTCATATACAGGCCCTTATTTACAAGATCTTGATATTTCTCAGTTAAATCCTATCACTAAACAGCATTCAACTAACCAGGGGCCTTGGTTAACCAAGTTCTGTCCATCTGAGCTAGAAGATAATTGCACAGAAGGTGATTTAGTGAAATATCAAACCACTCATTATGAAAATCCTTTTTACTCTTCAAATAATTGGTTGGTCATCTTAATGGTATTAAATTATAATACCAACATCAGTTATGAAAATGGTGTAGAGTATCGCTCCGAAGGTTTTTCATGGACTGTACCTTTTTATACAAAAAAGAATTTGCCATATAGTATCAACGAAGAAAATTATAAGTACAGCTACGATATTGCTTTCCAAAATAAAAATAGATTAGATGCTGTATACTATACACCTCTTGGCTCCTCTGTGGAATATTTACCTACTTATAGCATATTGTTTAAATACAGAAATAATAACTACTAGATTATTGAGTAATATTTAACGATTTTTTAACATTGAAATTCTTGAATCTCATTAATTTCAAGTAATTTAGCAGGCATTTTTGACCCTAATAAAAAACTTGAAATTGATGAGATTTTTAATTTTTAGCGTATTCCTTTTAAGCATACTCTCTTCTTGTAAAAAAGAAGATCAATTAATAGCCAATAATGAACCCAGCACATCAATTTTTCTTGAAACTATAGACCGTTCTGGTTCGGAACGACTAAACACCATTGTTCAGATGAGTTGGTCGGGCGAAGATAAAGATGGCTATGTGATTGGCTACGAAATCTCTTTCGATAGTTTAACATGGTTTTTTACTGAAAAGCAAGATTCACTTTTTAAGTTTTCTATAAGCTCTAACTCAGATACAGCCGATATTGAATTTTTTGTACGAGCAATTGACAACGATAACAACAAAGATCGAAGTCCAGCATATTTGAAAATTCCAATTAAAAACACCTTACCTACCGTTGAGTTGGATGAAAATATGGTTAAAGTTGATTCTGTGTTTTCTGTTTTTTCATTGCTATGGAACGCAGTTGACTTAGATGGCAATCAAACGCTTGACTCCACGTACATCCGTATAAATAATTCTGCTTGGTTTGCTATCCCACGTAATTATAATTTCATCAGCATCGTACCCGTAAATCCTGAATCCAACGGAACAACAGAAGGCATCGTTTATGCTGGAAATAATTCCATCAATTTAAACAGAAGAATTCAAGGTTTACAAATCGGTGGCATCAATAAAGTCTACATCAAAGTTAAAGATCAGTCGGGAGCAGAAAGTAATTTGGATTCATTAAACACTTTTGTGATTAAAAGAAAAACATCGGACCTTTTAGTTTTAGATGCCTTCAATATTGCTACAACTCCTAATGCCGATGTAGTGTATCGAGCAGCGATATCTCAGGCTTATGGGAATGCCGACTATTATGATTTCTACCGATTGAATAGGGGATATATTCCACGCTTTTGGAATCCAACTTTTACTTTGCTAATGGATCTCTACGATAAAGTATTTATCTATTCCGATAACTCACAAAGTGCGACACCTAACGGAATGATTTTAGAAGATGCAGCATCGGCATTTCAATCCTTCTTAAACAATGGAGGTAAAATGTTAATCGTAACCGATATTGCTAACAACGCATCGCCTAATAATTTCGATAAAAATTCTACCTTATTTCAATACACACCTGCTGATAGTTTCCAAACGTTTTATGCAGCAAATCAAAAAGCTACATTGCCAGTAGATTCCTTGTTAATTCCAAACCCAACAAATGCGAGTGGATATCCAATATTAAAAGTATCGAACTTCTCAGATGCGGTAGATCCGTTTTTTGTTAAGGCAAGTGCATTCCCAATGTATACTGGACAAATACGAAAAACGAATGGTACAATTGCAACTCGAGTTTTTGCAGCAAAAAATAAGAACGCAAATAATAATACCAATTTAATTTTCTTTTCTACCGATTTATTTAAGTTGCAGGGAGACGGAAATACGAATGGTCAATCGGACGAATTAGAATTGTTTTTTGAGCAAGTGTTTAATGTAGAATTCAATTGGTAATAGCATAAGAATGAAGAAACTTTTACATATCCTAATTATCGGTTTATTTTCCTTCACTGCATCGGCACAAACAGGTGTCTTGAAAGGGAAAGTTGTTGATAGAAAAACTAAAGAAGCCATCATTGGAGCAACGGTAAGCATTGTAGGTACTTACTATGCGGTGCCCACAGATGTGAATGGAAATTACAACATCGGCAATATTAAACCTGGTGAATACACGGTGAAAATTATTTATCTGGGGTATAAAGAACAGTTGAATAATGGTGTGAAAATTACTGCTGCTGGAACAACTACTTTGAACATTCAATTGGCGGAACTTACCACAGAGATTGGAACGGTGGAAGTCTTGGGACAAAAAACGATTGTCGATTTAGAGTCGGGAAAGTCGAGTGTGAAAGTAACATCGGAAGATATCAAGGACATGAGTGTGAAAGATGTGCAATCGATTGTTGCGAATCAAGCGGGGGTGAGTCAGAATCCAGACGGTTTGCAAATTAGAGGCGGTCGTGTGTACGAAACACAATACTTGGTTGATGGTATCAATGCTCAGGATCCCTTGGCTGGTACGGGTTTTGGGGTCGACATTGCAGCCAATGCGATCAACGACATCGAAGTGATTACAGGTGGTGTGGGTGCTGAATTCGGTGAAGGTACATCGGGAGTTGTGTTAACTAGAATTCGTGAAGGTGGTGATAAAGTTCGTGTGAACGGCCAGTACTTTCGCGATAATTTAGGATTTAACAGTCGTTCTCAATGGAACACAGATATGTTTAGTTTATCGATGGGTGCACCGGTTCCATTCACAAAAAAGAAATTGACATTTTTTGGTTCGGTGAATATGGAATTGACCGATGAGTTTTTCAAAACTCCTGCAAAGCAATTGCATTCTTCTTTATTACCAAGGAACGATTCTATTTGGGCTCCACGTGAAGATAACAAATGGTCGAACACCATGAAGTTCACCTATAACATTAAGCCCGGACAAAAATTATCGATCTCCAATCAGAACAGTTTAAACATCAATCAAAATACACGTTCCTTACAAATTATTGGAAACAATGCCATCGTAACGCCAGGTTATCAATATTTGTTTAGCTTGAACATGGACAATGCAACAACCTATACACATAAATCGAATCTAACCATCATTCAATATTTGAATTTATTTAGTTCGAAATTATCGATGGATGTTTCTGCAGCGAGGTTGTTTACAAATTTAAGGGCCGATGCAAACGGACGTCCGTTTAGACCTGCTACCATCGACCAAATTTACGACCCACAATCGATTGTAACAGATCCTGTAACGATATACAATCCGGGCGATTCAGTGATCTTTGTAAATCCTGGTCCGGGCTTGTACAACAACGGCGGTGTTTCCACATTATGGCACGATCACTATGCTGTTGAAAATACATTCAAAGTAAAATTCAATTATACTCCGAATAAAACCAATTTCATAAGTTTCGGTATCGAGCATAAAGAACAAGAATATCAATGGGTCGATGTTACAAGACCATGGATTGGCGCGCCAATAATTATTGACGACACCACTACAACAGCATCATCGAGCATTGGACAAACCAACGATATCTGGAAAGTTAAACCTGCAACGGGTGGTATCTTTGTTCAAGATGAAATTCGATACAAAGGGATTATCATGAACGTAGGTTTGCGTTTGAATTATTGGGCTCCAGGAAAATTTGCCGATCAATCGGTAGAAGATCCGAATGCACCAGTGATTGATGCAATACGAGAAAGTTATAAAAACAACACATCGGAATTATTTGGTCGTAGATACAAATTTAGATTGTTACCTAAATTGAGAATTTCATTCCCAGTTTCTGAAAACAATGTATTGTATTTTAACTACGGACATTTAAGTCGATTGCCACATCCGCGTTTCGTGTACGCAGGTTTGGATCCAGTATATCAAAACAGATCATTCTTAGCGAATTTGGGTAATCCTGATTTGGATCCAGAAGTAACAGTTTCATACGAAGTGGGTATCAAAACTCAAGTAACATCGAACTTCGCAATTACTGCAACCGCATTCTATAACGACAAGTACGATTATATTGTGAGTAGAAGAATTGTGGTGAAAGATCAAACAGGTAGATTCGTTGAAAAGAATTTTAGTATCAATCAAGATTATGCGCGCATTAGAGGATTTGAGATCACTTTAAACAGAAGAATTAAAAAATATTTAAGTGCAACCTTCAGTGGTGCTTATCAGATCGCAACAGGTAAATCAAATTCGGCACAAGAGTCTCAATTGCAAATTCAACAAAACGGTGCAGTGTCGCCAACCGTTGAGCAATACTTAGCTTGGGACCGACCATTAGATTTTAAATTGATGGTGATTTTCAAACCAGATACTAGTTTTAGAATTGGAAGAGTACATTTTAATAATTTCAGAGTATTCTTTAATACAACATATAAGTCGGGTTTAAGATATACACCAAATTACCAGAACGGTGTTACACCAACAGGCCGACCGATCTACGAACCAGACGATCGCAATCCATTCTCAGAATTGGGAAGTCCATGGTGGAATACCGACATACGTATTACGCGTGATATTCCATTGAAGAAAGGACAAATGATTAGTTTGAGTTTCGAAGTAAAAAATTTATTTAACAATAAAAACGCTGCCATCATAAATCCTGTTACGGGCAGAGCATATGAGGCAGGTGATCCATTGCCGAATGGTTTCAGAGATCCAAATTATCCTGATCCACAAGACAACGGAGCACCACCATTTAACCCAGCTCGATTCTTGGCACCAAGACAAATGATGTTGGGAGTGATGTGGTCTTTTTGATGATGAGGAAAATGGAAATCCCGATAGCTATCGGGAGAAAATAGAAAATAGAAATTAAGTTATTAAGGGAATAGGGAACTTTATAGAAATAAGAAAAATTAAGAATTATAGTTTGTTAACGGTTATACCTAAATAACTTAGTTTTCAGTTTCTTAATAACTAATATTATTTTCTTAATAAAAATATTTTAAAAACATTGATGAAGAAATTTTACATAATAGTTTTACTAGTATTAAGTGCAACAGCTAATGCGCAATTGCTACCTAATTTAGGTGGACAAAGAGCGGGTACTGCTGCATTTACTTTTTTGAAATTAAACAACAGTCCGCGTCAAGCTGCAATGTCGGGCATTGGAATTTCTATGGAAGGCGATGCATACTCAAGTGCAACGAATCCTGCAAGTATGGTAGATGTAAAGCATTTGAGTTTTGGATTAAGCAATACACTTCATTTTGCCGATATGCAAAATACTTACTTATCCGTTGTAATACCTACAAAGAAATATCATAGATGGGGCTTTAACATTCAGTCGTTTCGTTCAGATGCAATGGAGAAGCGTACGGAGTTTCAACCTCAAGGTACCGGGGAATATTTTTATGCACAAAATTTAGCAATAGGCGCAAGTTATGCGAAGATACTTTCCGATTATTTCTCATACGGTGTGAATGTAAAATATGTTTATGAAAGTATGGATCAATATTACATTCATTCGGGTGTGATTGATTTAGGGTTTTTATATAAAACAGATTTTAAGGATTTACGTTTCGCAGTTTTCTTAAACAACTTCGGAGTAAACACGAAGATCGATGGGGAACGAAATCAATTAACAGCATTTAACAATAACAATCCTGAAATCAATGCTTACTCGGCACCTACAACTTTTAAAATGGGATTGTCGATGGTACCCTTTAAAGACAAAGTCAATAAAATTTTAGTTGCCGCTGAATTACATCATCCGAACGACAATTCTGAAAATATTCGATTGGGATTAGAGTACAGCTGGATGAATATTGTTCAGGTACGTGGTGGTTACAAAATTGGAGTTAAAGATCAAAACATTCCAACATTTGGTATTGGTTTAAGAACTCGAATTGGAAGACATCCATTATTGGTAGAATACGCAGCTGATCCGCATCGATATTTAGGAACAACACAGCAAATTGGCTTGCAATTTTCATTAACTAAAAATGCAAAATAAGATGAATCGATTTTCAATATATATAGTGTTAATTATTACAAGTGTTTTTGCAGCTTGTGAAAAACCATTAGGCGATAAAACAGATTTAGGATTCATTGATGTTCCCAATTATGATGAACAACCCATTGCATTCGTACCCATTCTTCCTGAAATAAAAATAACTGGAAATCCCCAAGACATTACGGTGGGTTACGATGAATTATTATATGTGGCCGATCCTAGTGCAAATAAAATTACATGTTTTGATCAGTCGGGACGTAAACTCTCTGAGCGAAACATTCAAGGTGTAAAAGCTTTAGCGATGGACAGAAGTTTAGATTTATTAGCAGTTGGAACTAAGGACACTTTAATTAATGGAGTGAATTATACCTTGGATGCAATTTATCGTTTGCAATTAACAGCAGGTGGAGGTTATGGATTAGCAAGTGCTGCGATTGTGAAAATCATTATGCATCCTTTTTACTTCAAAACTACATTTACTACATCTGACACATCGGTGCACATTAATGGTATTAGTGTGATGGCGGATAATACATATTACATCACTCGATCGGGACCTTCGAACAATACATCACAAATTGGTGGTCCAGACGATGCGATTTTAGTATTTAATCAGAACGATAAATTCATAACCACTGTCAACGTGACAACAGAGCAGGGATTGATATCCGACTATTTTAAAAAACCATTTGCAATAAGCACATTAGCGAAAGCTCCACAGACGACGAACGTTCGCACCGGAGGTGATTTCCTTTTCACATCGATCTCCAATTCAACAACCATTAAGGCGCAGTATATTCGATTTGAGTCTTCTGATTTCGGATCTTCGTATAGTTTAAACACATCATTAGCAGGTCAGGATACATCGAGAGCAGACGGCTTTATATACACACCCAATAGATTTGTGAATCCAAGAGGAATTACTATAGCTGGCGATGGTAGCAATTATATTTTTGTAAGCGATGCTGCTCGTGATTCTGTGTATTTATTTACATTGAATGGTTTGGAAGGAGTGCAACCTCCACCAGGATATTCTTCAAAGAAAAACATAAAAGTATCGTTTGGGGGTAGGGGTTCTGGTCCAAAACAGTTTAGAAATCCTACAGCTTTGGCTTATTATGGTCAGACTTTATACGTCTGCGATGCAGGGAATGGACGTATTTTGAGGTATAAATTAAGCACAGAGTTCGATAATAATTAGTTCTAAAATTGTACAATTCTGTAGTAGGGGTAAGCTGAGTTTTTGTTGTCATACATATTGGAATCTACCAAAATGACACAACATGAAAACTCAAATTATTAAACCACATGAGGTATTATCGGATGTAATTGATCATTATTTCATTAGAAAAAGTACAAACAGTACCGAGATCAACCAACAATATCCGAGTTTATCGCAAGAATTAGTATTTAATTTCAGCGACCAAGTAGAGTTCAGAAATGAACAAAAGATGAGTTACATAAAAGCAGGTTCAGCGTATTTAAAGGGGATTCATGTAAAGCCATTAACCTGCATCAGTTCAGAAAATCATTATAGTATAGGTATTGTATTTAAACCTTGGGGCTTGTACAAGATGTTTGGATTGAAATCATCTAGTTATACCAATAAAATTATTGACGCCGGGGCAGTAATAGATTATAAATATTTGCAATTTATTTTTGAATATGCTAAAATTTATTCGGCCATTGATGTTTTAAATAATTTGGAATCGTGGTTACTGAAGAACAATAAAAATATTGTGTTAACAGAGGAGTTTATTGACGCATTTTCACAATTTGACGAGTCGAACACTCAAAAAGGGGCGATAAGCAAAGTATCAAAAGGCATTGATTTATGTCCAAAATCTTTTATTGAAAGATTCAAAACGATTATTGGTGTAACGCCTATCCAATATTTACATATTAAACAAATTAATATAGCTTTGAATTTATTGAGAGAGCGTCCGTCCTTAGCATTAACACAATTAAGTAATGATTTAGGTTTTTACGATCAAGCACATTTCATTAGAGTGTTCAAGGCGTACTGTAACGTGACACCTGGTCAATGCAGAAAACAATTTTATAGTCCATTGTACAAATCAAATTACGAAGCATTAAGTGCATAATGATTAGAAAATTCACACTTGGTATATTTTTAATTTTGGTATTGATGTCTTGTAGTAAGTATGAGATTCCAAAACAAATGAGTGTCTTAAAAATTGACACCACAAAGTTAGTCATGCATACTTCTCAAAATTCTATCTTACCGAGTAATCAGGTCAATGTAGTTCATACCCATCAAGGCAATGTTTGGATGGGAACAGTTGATGGACTGGCATTGAAAAAATCATCGAGTTGGTCTTTATTCAATACATTAAATTCTCGACTACCCAATAACTATATCACTGCAATTGAAAGTGATAATTTCAATAATCTTTGGGTAGGTACATTAGCAGGCTTAGCAGTTTATGACGGTAGGATTTGGAAGGATCTCGATAGTGTCAATCAAAAATATTTCTCTAATGCAATTGTGAATGATATAATTTACGATCGTTTTAATGATTTGATTTGGATAGCTACATCCAATGGGATATTGCGATTCGATAAAAAAGTATGGAAATTATTTAATTCAACGAATTCCGGCTTGATGGACGATTATGTGATTACTTTGACTATGGACAAGTCCAATCAATTGGTGCTAGGCACCTTTGATCAATTTCAATTCAGAGGAAAATTATGGAAGTACGACATGCAAAACTGGACGAGTACAAAACTCGATGATAAAGGTTTGAACTCTTCTTTCCCAGGACATTTACTACAAAGTCAAAATGGCAATTTATATTTCACAACTAAAGGTACTACTGGCTCGGCATTTGTCGAAATTAATGGCAGTATTTGGAATGTGTATAGTAAAAACCAAAATGAAAATTTTAAGACTGAGGTAACTTCTGTTGCCGATTGGAAGGATTATATTTTAATAGGAAAATCTGATGGTTTAATGCGCTACGATGGTAAAGAATTTCTAAACATCGACCTAAATTATCCTGGTAATTACAATATGTATGTTTCCGATTTAGAAGTTTCGGATGATGGCACAATCTATATGGCAACATATAACAATGGTTTGTGTGAGATTTTGTTGGCCGAATAAATTTTGGCTCAATAATTGTAAAAACATATTTACCTAAGGCAAATGTTAAATACATTACATTTGCGGTAAATATTATACAATGACTAAACTAAACTATACACTTATTATAGCATTGCTATTATTTTCGGGCTGGAGATGCAAAGATGAAATTGAAGTAGTAAAGCCAGTTTTTCAAAAGGAGTACTTCATTGTTGGAGTAGAATTTGGAAGATGTATCGATGATTGCATTAATTACTATAAGTTGGAGAACGGTAAGATTTATGCCGATGAAAACGTAACATTAGGTGAAGCACCTAAATTTTCGGGGAGTACCATCGAAAGTTCCTCTATTGGCTTATTTAAATATTTATCAGAAAATATTCCGAGTACCTTATATCATTCAGACTCTGTGATTGGTTGTGTGCATTGCTCAGATCAAGGTGTTGCTTATATAGAAAAGTACATCAATGGAAATACCTATAAATGGAAAATTGATTTAGGTGATCAGCAGCATATGCCAGTTGAAATTCGCTCATTTATCAAGTTGTCGATGGTTGTGGTCAATCAATTAAATGCCGAAAGAATTAAAATTAACGAGGTTCTATAAGCATTTTCATTATTTTATTTTTTATTCCACATTATTGTTCTACCTTTGCGGCGCAAGCAAGTGGCTTGTAATTAAAAACTTATAACAATTTATGAACCCATTTGAACAATTGGGTGTCAGTCCGAAAGTTGTACAGGCAATTTCAGAACTCGGCTTTGTCTCGCCGACGCCTATACAAGAACAATCAATCCCCGTATTATTAAAGGGAGATCGCGACTTTGTCGGTCTGGCACAAACAGGAACAGGGAAAACGGCTGCATTTGGCCTCCCACTGTTAGAACAGATAGATCTTCGCAGCAAGCATCCGCAGGCATTAATCCTATGCCCAACGCGTGAGTTATGCTTACAAATTGCGAACGATCTGAACAATTTTAGTAAACACTTAGGCGGCGTAAACGTAGTTGCCGTATATGGTGGTGCTAGTATTGTCAATCAATTACGTGACATTAAAAGAGGTGCAAACATCGTTGTTGCAACTCCTGGTAGAATGTTAGACGTATTAAACAGAAAAGCAGTTAATTTTTCTGAAGTGAAATTTGTAGTCTTAGATGAGGCTGATGAAATGTTGAACATGGGCTTCCAAGAAGACATCAACGAAATTTTATCAACAACTCCAGACGATAAATTCACATGGTTATTTTCAGCAACAATGCCTTCAGAGGTAAGAAGAATTGCTGCAAAATATATGACCGATCCTTTCGAATTAACAGTTGGTACAAAAAATACTGGCAATGCAAACATCGAGCACGAATATTATGTAGTTCGTCAACGCGATAAGTATGCAGCGCTAAAACGTATTGTAGATTACAACCCAGATATCTTTGGTATCGTATTTTCTCGCACCAAAGTAGAAACTCAAGAAATTGCAGAAGCCTTAATCAAAGACGGATACAATGCCGATGCTTTACACGGTGATTTATCGCAACAACAACGCGATAAAGTAATGAAGCGTTTCAGAGATCGTTCATTGCAAGTTCTAGTCGCAACTGATGTTGCTGCTAGAGGTATTGATGTTGATAGTGTAACTCACGTTATTCATTACTCTTTACCCGATGAAATTGAAAACTATACACACCGTTCTGGTAGAACTGCTCGTGCAGGGAAATCGGGTGTTTCACTAGCAATAGTTACTTCAAAAGATACAGGTAAGATTCGCCAGATTGAAAAAGTAATTGGTAAGAAATTCACTTTAGGTGAAGTGCCAAACGGTTTCGATGTTTGCGAAAAACAATTATTCTCATTAATACATAGAGTACATAATGTAGAAGTAAACGAAGAACAAATCGATCAATACTTGCCAAGAATTTATGCGGAATTTGAAGATATGTCGAAAGAAGATGTTATCAAGAAGTTCGCATCTTTAGAGTTCAATAGATTCTTAGAGTACTATAAAAAGACTCCTGACTTAAATGCTAAACCTGAAGAAAGAGGTGATAGAAATTCAATGAGAGAAGGTAGTACTACGCATACTCGTTTGTTTATTAATTTAGGTTCAGTAGATGATTTCACACGTGGCGATATGTTGGGTTACATTTGTAACACTGCAAACATCCGTGGTGAAAAAGTAGGAAGAATCGATATCAAAGGTGTTTATTCATTCTTTGAAGTGGAGAACTCCGTTTTAGATCAAGTGCAAGCTGGATTTAAAAATGCAAACTACTCGGGTAGAAACGTACGCATCGAAATTTCTCAGGATGGCGATAAGAAGCGTTCTGAAGGAAGAAGATCGGGTGGTGGCGATAGACGTTCAAGTGGCGGAAGATCGTACAGCTCAGATCGCGATAGAAGTGGTGGTGGCTCAAGACCTAGAAACTCGGATAGAGATTCAAGATCTGGCTCAGGAGGAAGTAGAGATCGTGATAGAAATAGATCAGGTTTTAAATCGAACGATAGAGGTCCAAGAAAAGAATCGGGTAGAGGTGGTAGATGGTAAATAATTGAAAAGGCGATTTTAAATCGCCTTTTTTTATTTAATTACTTCTGGTAATTTTTCTCCTTTTCTAATAAATAACATGGAAGTACTGTTCACGCAATGTCGAGTATCTTTATTCGTGAATCCTTCACCTAAAAAAACATGCCCTAGATGTCCTTGACAATTGTTGCATATGATTTCAGTTCTAAATCCATCTACATCTGGAACTCGTTTTACAGAACCAGCAATTTCATCGTCAAAACTTGGCCATCCACAATTCGAATCAAATTTGTCATCTGAACGATACAATGGATTATTACATTGCCTGCAAATATAGGTTCCACTTTCTTTATTGTCGGTATACTCACCCGTATACGGCCTATCGGTATGCTTACCTATAATGATTGCCTTTTCGTAATCGTTTAATTTGTTGTACTTAGGATTTTGTTCCATCTTCTTTGTTCCTTTTTGCTGACAGGCTGCCAATAACGGCATAACCAAAATACTTAATATAATGAGTGTATGTTTCATATTCATCTTTTCAAAAACATACGAAAATGGAAATGGTTTGGATTCGCTCTGATTCTGGATTCACTCTATTGCTGCATTATTCTTTGACGATTACAAAAACATCTTCATTGTCTTTTTTCATCAAATACTTCTCTCTTGCAAATTTTTCTAAATGCGCTTTATCGGTACTCAAATCTTCAATGTCTTTCTGAGTCTTTTTAATCTCCTCTTTGAAGTATTCGCGATCCTTTTCTAATCCTTTTAGTTTAGCGCGATGTTGGTATTGAGAAATTAAATCGTTTTTATCGAACAGCAACATCCACACGAAAAATACCATGAACAATATATAGTACTTATTCTTGAGTATGTTTAATAATCGTTTCATTTTTTATGATTGCCGATGTTACCGTGTATTGAAATTAATTTAAATTAAAAAAGGCAGTGACCGCTTGATCATCTGCCTTTGAATTTTCAACCGCAAGCGGGTTTCATGTTTTATGTTTCTAATACAAAGAAAAATATCTGTTAACAATGTTACTATCAAATATTTTCCACATATTAACATCAAAGGTAAAGAAAAATATTTTACTAATGCAAATAATTATTTCTGATTAGTACAAGCCATTAAATTTTCTTGCAAACCATTCGATACTTATTAGTACTAGTATCAAGAAGAAAATCCATTTTAAATTGATGAGTTCATCGGACTTAAATTCATCATACGTTAATGTTTTGAATGAAGAATTATTGAGTAACTCTGTAGCTAGTGCTTCTAGTTCATTCGCCTTGAAAGCCCTAGCCCCACTAAGTTCTGAGAGGTTTCTTAATTTATTAAAATCGGCAACGGTATTCAATTCTTCTAGATTCATTTTAATCACATTGAATTTACCATTTGCAGAAAATTTGTTCTGACCTAATTGTGTATTTGCTTCAAATGAGTAGGCTCCTTCTGACAATTTTCCAATGTTTAATTCGTATCTTTTTTCTACTTTATTAAAGACAAATGGATAGATCTTATTGGATGAATTTTTAATTTTTAAATTCACATCCGGACTATTTACTGCTTCATAACTGTCGTTATACAACTCCGCTATGAAGATTATATCGTCACTTTCTTCTGGTTTTTTATTTTCAATATATACTTTAAACTTGCGTTTATCGTCTTTTGAACCTAAATACTGAATGATTTTTGTGCACAATTCATCTACTTGTTCTGAATTACCATAAATCTTTTGCTCTATTAGTCGCCATTTCCATATACCTTCTCCAAATAAGTATGCCGACTTTACACCAGAGTTTTGAAATGCAAGCAATGCTTGATCTGTTTTTACACTTCCAATTTTTTGATCGAAAAGTTTACTAAATGAATTTTGAAGCACTACAGTTCCATATGCAGCATAAATAGGAGGTAATTCCTTGCTTAATGTATTCCATTTTTCATTAAGTACGAAGCCTTGAAATTCATTGTTTATACTAGGAAAGACTTCGTTTGGATTGTTTTTATAATTATTAATACGCAATCCAAGGTTCAATCGATTCAACAAATCGACATAAGTTTGATTTCCAATTATTAACCAATAGGGGATGTTGTTTTGCTGTATGTATTTAAATATTTCTGATGCTGGTGCAAATGAACTCGGTATTTGATGCAAAATAAGCATCTGATATTTTTTGAGTTCCGAAAAGTTGATGTTGTTCGCAAAAAGTAAATCTACTTTGTAGTTTTCGTTCGACTCAATGGCATTTTTTAACGCAGCAAGATCGGGATGCACCGCCGCAGCTACAATTCCAATCATTTGCTTGTTCTCAATAACCTCTACGTAAAAATTGGTTTGATTATTTTGAAGATTGGATTCTTTAGCTATAGGTTCAATGCGTACGGTATATTTTTGAACTCCCGATTCAGAAGCATTGAGTCGAGCCTTTACGGAAATATTCTGATTGTCGCTCAGAATTTGTTCCGATGATTCGAACAATAATTTGTTTTCTTTATAGACCTTGATTTTTGCAGTCTGATTTTTTAGTTGATATGCTTTTATTCTAATCTCCGCTAAAAAATCATTCTTCAAATACACAATTTCATTATGCACTACATCGCTAATACCAACATCGCGTTTTTGTGTTGAATCGCCCATCAACACCGTGTATACAGGTAGTTGCAGTTCTTGCTCGAGTTCGTCAAATGACCTACCAGTATTTGCAATTCCATCTGAAGCTAAAACAAGAGTTGCAAGATTTCTATTCTTATAGTTATTCTTGATTTCGTCAAAAATACTGGAAAGATTACTTTTCTTGCCTTTGAAATTAATTTCTGTTAAAGGCTTAGCATTTTCTTCTAAGAGGTATTCTTTTACTTCAAATTTATCAGAAAGTTTTGATAGGAAATCTTCACGCGATTTTAGGTAATCATTTTCGTAATACGATTTCTGATTGTTTAAAAGTATCGATTTAGAATTGTCTTGTGCGAAAATCAGTATTGGCTTTTCATATGAAATTCCTCTATGATTTATTAGTGGACTTAATAGGAAGAAAGAAATGATAAAAACAACGAAGCCCCTTATAACAGCTAAAGTTATACGAAGTTTTTTATTGATTTTTTGTTCCTTTCTATAAAGGAAAAATGGGTATAAAAGGGAAAGAATTAATGCGAGAAATAATACTACTATATTGAATTCTAAAAAATTTATACCCATAATGTTGATTCAACTTCTTTTATTCAATTTCAAAAGATGCGTTTACCACAGCAGTAATTTCTTTTTCAATAGAACTCACATCGTTCATCCCATAATCGCTTACCATGTTCGAATTTACTGGTGTAATCTGAAGCACACCCATGCGAGCATTTTTCATTGGGCCGATGTTCGACTCCGTAGCTTCGGCAATCTTCTTAGCTCTGTTCATCGCATCTTTGGCCGCCTCTGCTTGAATCTCAATTTTAATTTCTGCTAATTTAGTATAGTAATATTCTGGACTAAAAATCTGAAATTCCAAACCTTTCGAATACAAACTTGATATGTCTAAAGAGATTGCTTGAATTTTCTCAACATCGTTCGACTCAATTTTAAAGGTTTGACTCGCATTGTAACCGATGAGCGAACCTTGGTTGCCGTTTACATAATTGTATTGTGCGTAGATATTGATGGTCTCAAATATAATTTTTGTAACATCAAAGCCCTTGCTCGAAAAGTACTCAATGAGTATTGGTTTCTGACTATTGATTTGTTCGAAAGCCGATTTTTGCGATGCACCGAAAGCATTGATGCTTCCTTTTAATACGCCTAAGTCTGCTTTGATTTCCTTTTTTGCAGAACCTGTTACCGTAATGGTTTGGTTTTCTTTTTTCGTCGATTTCCAATTAATACCAAAAACAATCACCGATAAAATCAATGAGGTGCCAAGTACTGCGGAAGGGATAATAAATCTGTTGTTCATGTTCGTAGGTTCTTAGGTTCGTATGCTCGTATGCTCGTATGTTCGTGTGTTCGTATGCTCGAGTGTACCGTCGTTAAAGCATATGTGTTGATATTTGCTAATTATTCAAACGTTTAAATGCTTAATATCTTATGCCTAATTCTTAATTCTTAATTCTTAATTCTAAACTCTTAATTAAGTAAGCATTCCCCCACACACCGAAATCACTTGTCCATTCACATATGCACCCATGTCCGACGCTAAGAACAAAGCAACATTAGCAACATCTTCTGTTTCACCCATACGTTGTAATGGAATCATTTTACTCCAACTTTCCGTAACATCAGCAGGCAAAGCATCCGTCATTTCAGTGCGAATAAATCCTGGTGCAATCGCATTGCATCGAATATTTCTTGAACCCAATTCTTTCGCAACCGATTTTGTGAAACCTAATATCCCAGCTTTCGAAGCCGAGTAATTCGCTTGACCCGCATTCCCTTGTAAACCTACAACAGAACTCATGTTGATGATCACACCAAAACGTTGTTTCATCATCGGTTTTGTCGCTGCTTTCGTCACATTGAACACCGATTTTAAATTTGTATTGATGACATCGTCCCATTGCTCTTCCGACATACGCATTAACAAACCATCTTTCGTAATACCAGCATTGTTTATAATTATGTCGATGCTACCAAAGTCGGCAACGATTGCGTTAATTAATTCCTCAGCCGCTGCAAAGTTTGATGCATCGGAACGATAGCCTTTTACTTTTGTACCAGCACTTGCTAATTCTTTTTCCAAAGCTTCACCTTTTTCTACCGACGATAAATAGGTGAATGCTACGTTTGCACCTTGTGCCGCAAAAACCTCCGCAATTTTTTTACCGATACCTTTTGAAGCACCAGTAATCAATGCCGTTTTTCCTTGAAGTAATTTCATGTTGTATTGATTTATTGTTATACGAAAATACAATATTTATTTAAATGGAAATGTTCAGGCAAAAAAAATGCTCCGAGTTCCCCCGAAGCATTTTAATATTTTTCTCACCCACTCATCACTATCCACTATCCACTCTATCTAGCAAACTAGCACACTAGCAAACTAAATAAGTTTCGCTTTTTTCAACTCCTCTTGCATCGCAACTCCAATCTGTGCTGGCGACTCCACTACGCGAATACCACACTCTGCCATAATTTTCATTTTAGCTGCAGCAGTATCTTCGGCACCACCCACAATTGCTCCAGCATGTCCCATACGGCGACCTGCAGGTGCAGTTTGTCCAGCGATGAAACCAACAACTGGTTTCTTGCCATTTTCTTTGATCCAACGCGCAGCTTCAGCTTCCATACCACCACCAATTTCACCAATCATAATGATACCATCCGTTTCAGGATCGTTCATCAATAATTCAACTGCTTCTTTAGTAGTTGTACCAATGATAGGGTCACCACCAATTCCAATTGCTGTCGATTGACCTAATCCTAATCGTGTACATTGATCAACTGCTTCGTAAGTTAAGGTTCCCGATTTAGAAACGATACCTACGCGTCCTGGTTTGAAAATGAAACCTGGCATGATACCAACTTTCGCTTCGCCAGCTGTCATTACACCCGGACAATTCGGACCGATTAATCGGCAATCTTTATCTTGTAAATATTCCTTAACGTAGATCATATCTTTTGTAGGAATACCTTCTGTGATACAAATAATAACTTTGATACCAGCATTTGCTGCTTCCATAATTGCGTCTGCTGCAAAAGCAGGAGGGACAAAAATTATTGATACATCGGCACCAGTTTTTGCAACAGCATCTGCTACTGTATTGAACACCGGGCGATCTAAATGCATGCTACCACCTTTACCTGGAGTTACACCACCTACCACATTCGTTCCATATTCAATCATTTGACCTGCATGGAATGAACCTTCGCTACCTGTAAATCCTTGTACGATTACTTTTGAGTTTTTATTTACTAATACGCTCATTGCTTTATTTTTTGTTCGGCAAACTTAAGGTATTTAGAAACAAGTCGCAAGTACATCGGCACTAGTATTTTTTAGCTATTTTTGCAGCTATGCGATATTTTTTGCAACTCTCTTATGATGGTACGAATTATCATGGATGGCAGATTCAGCCCAATGCCATTAGCGTTCAAGAAGTTCTGGATAAGGCACTTAGCAAATTATGCGGCGAGCCGGTGTATTCCTTAGGATGTGGTAGGACGGATACTGGTGTGCATGCAAAAGAGTTTTATGCGCATTTCGATACCAATAAAGCGCTCGATAATAAGTTGATAATAAATTTAAATGGAATTTTGCCCGATGATGTTGCGGCTAAACGATTTATTCAGGTAGCCGACGATGCGCATGCTCGATTCGATGCTACATTGAGAGCCTATGAATATCACATGCATTTTCGCAAAGATCCATTCAAGAAAGGCTATAGTTATTATTTTCCCTATCATAAAAAGCCATCGGTGAAATTGATGAATGAAGCAGCGGCTTTGTTGTTGGAAGTGAGTGATTTTGCAAGTTTCAACAAAGCACATGCAGCATCGAAAACTACAATTTGTAAAGTGACTCGTGCGGAGTGGATCGAATTGGATGAGTACAACATCGTGTTTCATATTTCGGCCGACAGGTTTCTTCGAAATATGGTGCGTGCAATTGTGGGGACATTAATAGATGTTGGAAATGGCAAACTAAGTTTAGAAGAATTTAAAAATATTATCGCAAGTAAAAATCGTTCGAAGGCGGGAACATCGGTGCCAGGAAATGGTTTATACTTAACAAAAATTGTTTATCCATATATACATGAGTAAAGTAAGCGGAAAAGCCTTGGATGTCGATGTGTTGCGAAGAATTTACCGATTTCTGCAACCCTATAAAAAGCAATTCTACATCGCCATTCTTCTTACCATTTTATTAGCCGTACTTGCGCCTATACGACCGTATTTAGTGCAGTATACAATTGATCATCATATTTTGAATAACGATGCGATGGGGCTTATGTGGATGGTGGCTATTTTGTTTGGCCTGCTTGGCTTTCAGACGCTTGTGCAGTATTATCATACGGTACTCACGAATTGGTTGGGGCAATCGGCGATCCTCGATATTCGTAAATTAATTTTCAAACATTTGCTGTCCTTGCGCTTGAAGTTTTTTGATCATACGCCTATAGGGACATTGGTGACGCGTGCGGTTTCAGATTTAGAAACGATTGCCGATGTGTTCTCCGAAGGATTGATTGTGATTATTGGTGACATTTTGCAAATATTAGTGATTGTTGGGGTGATGTTGTATGTCGATTGGGAATTGACTTTGATTAGTTTGACAACGATTCCATTTTTATTAATAGCGACCTATATTTTTAAAGAGAAAACTAAGAAAGCATTTCAAGATGTTCGAACCGAAGTGGCGAAGTTGAATACATTTTTGCAAGAGCATATTACGGGCATGCGCATCATTCAGATTTTTGTGCGCGAAGATGCGGAGTTTAAAAAGTTTGAACAAATTAATCGCCGACATAGAACTGCGCATATAAAATCGGTATGGTATTATTCGATATTTTTTCCAGTGGTAGAATTGTTATCGGCAAGCTCCATCGGTATTTTGGTTTGGTATGGATCGAAGCAAGTTTTGGACAATGAGATTTCATTGGGGATTATAGTTTCCTTTATCATGTATTTGAATATGTTGTTTCGACCGATAAGAGAGTTGGCCGATAAGTTTAATACGTTGCAAATGGGGATGGTGAGTTCGGAAAGAATTTTTGCGCTGTTGGATACACAGGAACAAACTCCCGACAAGGGTATGCATCGGCCTAAAGAAATAAAAGGCGATGTGGAATTTAAAGAGGTGTACTTTGGGTATACGGAAGAGAAGGATGTGTTGAAGGGGATAAGTTTGAAGGTGGAGGCGGGGAAGACCTTGGCTTTGGTGGGGAGTACAGGTGCAGGGAAGTCTTCGATCATCAATTTGTTGAATCGATTTTATGAAATTCGTTCGGGCAATATTTTGTTGGACGATCGTGATGTTCGAGAGTATGAATTGGCATTTTTGCGATCGCAAATTGCAACGGTTTTGCAGGATGTGTTTTTGTTTTCCGATACGATTTTGGAGAACATACGATTGAACAATGATTCGATTTCTCGTGAGGCGGTGATTGCTGCGGCGAAGGAAGTGGGAGCACACGATTTTATCATGCGATTGCCGGGTGGTTACGATTATAATGTGATGGAGCGAGGTGCAACACTTTCGGCAGGGCAAGCGCAAATGATTTCATTTATTCGCGCGCTAGTTTATAATCCTAAGATATTGGTGTTAGATGAAGCAACATCTTCTGTTGACACTGAAACCGAGGAGCTCATTCAAGAAGCGATTAAGAAATTAATGAAGGGCAGAACTTCAATTGTGATAGCACACCGTTTGTCGACCATTCAAGATGCTGATGAAATTATTGTACTAGAAAAAGGCGAAATCTTGGAACGCGGCTCGCATCAAGAATTACTCAAACTTCAAGGCGCATATAAAAAATTATACGACTTGCAATTTAATTAGAAAAAAGCTTAATAAATGCTGGATGATTAATGCAGGATTTTTTAAAATCCCGCATTAATGCGGTAAACTGGTGGGGACCCGAAAATGATGGGACCCCTGGGGTTT
>JAEYZM010000013.1 GCA_023427985.1 Bacteroidota bacterium
GACTTAAGTCGTGCCACCACTCGGATGCCTGTTGCAAATTTTTAATTATCAGACAGTTCTAGCCAGCGCATTTCTTTGTCTTCTAAGAGTGTGCTAATTTGTTCTAGTTCTGAGGAAAGTGAAATTATCTTTTCAACTTCAGTAACAGTGTTTAATGCAGAAAGAATTTCTGATTTTTTTGAATTCAGTTCGGTTATTTCCTGGTCCAGTTTTTCAAGCTCTTTTTGCTCTTTGAAACTTAATTTCTTTTTAGTATTACTAGTTGTAGTCGCTGAATCACCCGACAAATTTTTCTCGGCACTCATCGATTTTTCTAGCTTCAATTTTTGCTTTTCTATTTCTAGAGCTTCTTCTTTCTCTAATCTGTAGTCGGTGTAATTCCCTGAATAAATTTTGACCAAACCTTCACCTTCAAACACAAACAATTGGTCTGTTAATTTATCTACTAAATATCTATCGTGTGAAACCAACAGTAAACATCCAGGAAAATTCATCAAAAAATCTTCTAGAATATTTAATGTGTCGATGTCCAAGTCATTAGTGGGCTCATCAAGAATCAAAAAATTCGGATTCAACATCAACACGCGCATCAATTGTAAACGCTTACGTTCACCTCCACTCAACTTCGCAACTTTATCGTTTTGCTTATACGGTGGAAACAAAAATTTCGTCAACAATTGAGATGCACTTAATTGCTTACCATCGGCCATAATAATATGATCCGCAACTTCACGCACAATATCTATCACCTTTTTCTCTTCATCGAACTTCAATCCATCCTGCTTGTAATATCCGTAAACAGTGGTCTCTCCAACGATCACCTTCCCCTTATCAGGTTCCATCTGCCCAGTAATCAATTGCAAAAACGTCGACTTCCCCGTACCATTTTTACCTGCCACTCCTATGCGATCTTTCTTCTTAAACACATAAGAAAAATCATCAATTATTTTTTTCTCTCCATAAGATTTTCCGATCCGATGTAGTTCTAAAATTTTAGAACCTTGCGTATTCATCTTCACACTCAACTCTACACTCTGATTAGGCTTCAACAATTTTGTCTTCCCCTCCAATTCATGAAATGCATCGATTCGCGATTTCGATTTTGTTGTCCGCGCTTTCGGCTGCCTCCGCATCCACTCCAATTCCTTACGCCATAAATTTTTATTCTTTTCAAACGATGCCAAATCCATCTCCTCGCGCTCCGCCTTTTTCTCTAAATAATAACTGTAATTCCCAGCATATGAAAACACCTGCCCTCTATCAATTTCCAAAATTTCATTACACACATTATCCAAAAAATATCGATCATGCGTCACCATCATCAAAGTCTTATTCCCCTTATTCAAATACTCTTCCAACCACTCAATTGTATCAATATCCAAATGATTCGTAGGCTCATCCAAAATGTATAAATCCGGATCTTCAATCAACAACTTCGCCAATGCAATTCGCTTTTTCTGTCCGCCCGACAATGTTGCAATCGATTGATGCAAATGATGTATCCCCAGCACTCCCAATATATGCTTAATTTTATGCTCATACTCCCATGCATTCGCCGCACTCAATGCATCCGTTAACTCATTAATTTCTTTTTCCTTGCCGATGGGTGCCTCCAACAATTCCTCGTACTTTTTTATCAAACTCAAAGCTGGATGATCATCAGAAAATAAATATTCAGAAATACTTAGGTCGATGTTCGCCACCGGATCCTGCTCCAAATGCCCAATACGTATTGCTTTATTATGTACTAATTTTCCTTCCGATGGTTCGATGATTTTCGCGATGATGTTCATCAACGTACTCTTCCCCGCACCATTCACACCCACTAAAGCAATGCGTTGCCCCGAATTAATCCCAAAATTGATATCTTTAAACAACCACTTATCGTGATATTGATGCCCTATTTTCTCCGCAGATATATAATTACTCATTCAAAAAAATTTCAGCGAAGATAATCAAACATAATTTTGAAATAGATGTTATAACATGTAAATTTGTATCAATATGAGATATCTAATCCACAAAGCATCGGAAAGAGGCGGCGCCAACTTCGGATGGTTAAATTCAAAACATTCTTTTTCGTTCGGACATTATTACGAGCCAAGTCGAATGAATTTCGGATTGCTAAGAGTTTTGAACGACGATGTAGTGCAGGCAGGCATGGGATTTGGTGAACATCCGCACGACAATATGGAAATTGTTAGCATCCCTTTGAGCGGAGCTTTGGAACATAAAGACAGCACCGGAACCAACGAAGTGATTCGAAAAGGAGAAGTACAAATTATGTCGGCCGGAACTGGTATTCGCCATTCGGAATTCAACCATTCGAAAACCGAACAAGTGCAATTTCTGCAAATCTGGGTCTTCCCTAAAGAGCAAAATATCAAGCCTCGTTACGAACAAAAGAAATTTGAAATCGCCGATCGCTCGAACAAATTTCAAACAGTTGTAAGTCCAAACAAAGAGGAAGGTGGAGTTTGGATCAATCAAGATGCATGGTTTTCTTTAGCAAATGTCGATGCATCAAATTCTGTAAACTATACTGCGAAAAAATCCGATAATGGTGTTTATGTTTTTGTGATCAAAGGTGAAGTTGAAATTGCCGATCAAAAACTTTCAGAGCGCGATGCTATGGGTATCGTAGAGTTCGATCAGTTTAGTATAAAAGCTTCGAGCGATGCAGAGGTGTTGGTGATTGATGTGCCGATGAAATAGGTTCGTGGGTTCGTAGGTTCGTAGGTTCGTAGGTTCTCCCGATAGCTATCGGGATGCTCGAGTGCTCGTGTGTTCTCCCGATCATTGTCGGGAGCGTAGCCACTATCCACTAACACTATCCACTCACACTCTCCACTATAACTAAATGATTAGCACACTAGCAAACTAGCACACTAACTAATAATTTTTATTTTCCCAAACACCCCAAGCGGCAACTTCGCACCCTTCGTTGCTTGCAAATACAGTTCTCCAATTTCTAAATTATCGGTTCGTTTGAATGATGATTTAATTAGATTTTCTACGATGATCGATGAGAATCCCAATGAGTAGGTATTCAATATTAAAAAGAAATTTTTCTCGTCGGCTAAAGCTGCAACATCTTTCATGATCTCGTTGATGTGGTCTTCCAATTTCCATTTTTCACCATTTGGTCCATGTCCGTATGCAGGCGGATCCAAAATTATTCCGTTGTATTTTTTACCACGCTTCACTTCACGCTTCGCAAATTTCAAGGCATCTTCTACCACCCAACGTATGTCTTTTAATCCCGACAATTCTTGATTTTCGTTTGCCCAGCTTACTACTTGCTTAATCGAATCGACATGCGTAACATCGGCACCAGCGGAACGCGATGCCAAAGATGCACCACCTGTGTATGCAAATAAATTCAATACTTTCGGCTGATCAACTTTCATTTGTTTGATACAGGATGCCATATAATCCCAGTTCGCTGCTTGCTCTGGAAAAATTCCAACATGCTTGAACGATGTTAAACCTAATCGAAATTTAATTTGAATGTCGGCAGTCTTATATTCAATATGCCATCTATCGGGCATCGAGTTTTTTAATTTAACCCACTCACCAGCCGAACTACTTTTCGGCTTAAAATACACATGCGCCATTTGTTCCCATTCTTTTCTTGACATAGCAGGATCCCAAATAGCTTGAGGCTCGGGACGAATCGTAATGTATTTTCCGAAGCGTTCTAACTTCTCAAAATTTCCACAATCGATTAACTCGTAATCGATCCAGTTTTCGGGTTTGTTTAAAAGTATTTGACTCATGATAGTGTGCTAGTGTGCTAGTATTTTAGTTATAGTGGATAGTTATAGTGAATAGTGGGTTGCTGCCTGTTAAATTTTATGCTAATTTTTACAAATTTGCTATAATGTTTTTTGAATCTCATACTATACCCTACACTTTTTTACTGTTTTTAATTAATGGTTCCGAATCCCAAGCGCTGTCTTTTGTTGTCATTTGCTGATGCAAATCTTCTGAAAGTAGTTTTTCTTCCAATTCAATCTGTTCACGCACGGTTAAAATATATTCTTTGGCATCATGTCGCGACTTCGCTAATTTACGCAAGGCTTCTTCGTCGTACTTTATAAAATCTTGTGCTTTGCGTGTTGCAGTATAATTGCGAACTCCTAATGCATGCAATACATCCACCGCCATGTGCACGGAAGTATACAGTGTTTCGCGATAAATTTTCTCAACACCTTCGTCGAGCAAGTCGTAGGCATCGAAACGATTTCTTGCACGCGCCATAATTTTTAAATTCGGAAAATGTTTGCGCGCTAAACGAATTAATTCATTGTTCACATCGGTATTATCGATTGCTGCGATGAGCATCTTTGCTTGTTCAGCGCCTGCCGACTTCAATAAATCCAAGCGTGTAGCATCGCCATAATATACTTCGAATCCCATTTTGCGCAACACATCGACCCGATCGCTATCGTTGTCGAGAATGGTAGCTAAAATTCCATTGGCTCTTAGAAATCTGCCGATGGTACTTCCAAAATGTCCGAAACCTGCAATAATCACAGCGTGTTTATTATCTATCTGATCGTGTTCTCTTTTTAATGGTTCAATTTCTTTCGTTCCAAAATACGGATCAATTAATCGCTCATTAATCAGTAAAAATATTGGAGTTAACGCCATACTCAATGCACTCACTGCCATCAAAATTTCATTCCAATTTTTGTCGATGATGTTCAATTGGTTACTGAAGTTCAATAACACAAAGGCGAACTCACCAACTTGTGAAAGTAGAAATGCAAATAAAATATTCTGATTGTTCGTGATTTTGAAAACTCTACCTGCAATTAATATCACAATGGATTTTAAAAACATAATTCCCAAGACCATTACCATAATAAACAAAGGTCTATCGGTGATCAAATCAAAATTAATGGTGGAGCCAACTCCTATAAAAAATATTCCCAACAATAAACCTTTGAATGGTTCGATATCGCTTTCTAATTCATGTCTAAAACTACTGTTCGCCAACACAACACCTGCTAAAAATGTTCCAAGTGCAGGTGAAATCCCAACGAGTTTCATCATGTAAGCAACACCAATTACTAAAAACAAAGCCATCGCCGTGAACAACTCTCGCAAGCGTGTCTTTGCAATGGTTTTCATCAAGGGCGCAACAATGAATTGACCTAATACAACAATACTTATCATTGCTCCAAAAACCGTAATGGTTTTCAACCAAGCTGGCATATCGGCAATCAATGAATGGTCGCCAGAGTTCACAACATTGTTCAGGGCAAGTAAAGGAAGAAATGCAAGAATTGGAATGACCATGATGTCTTGAAACAACAATACAGAAAAAGATGCTTGTCCAGCCGATGTTTTATTCCAGCCTTTTTCTTTCAATGTTTGTAAAATAATTGCTGTTGACGACATGCTTAATGACAATGCAATTGCCAACGATGTTGCATGACTTAATCCATAAAATAAATGTGCTATACCTCCAATTAGAAGAGTAGTTAACACAATTTGAATTCCACCCAAGCCCACTATGGATCTTCGCATATGCCAGAACTCTTTCGGATCAATTTCCAAGCCGATTACAAACAACATCATCACCACTCCAAACTCCGCCGTATGCATTAAGTCGGCCCCCTCTTCACCTACCCAACCCAATACAAATGGTCCAATCACAATGCCCGCAATCAGATATCCCAAAACAGAACCCAAGCCCAATTTTTTAGCAATAGGCACAAAAGCTAGACCCGCTCCGAGCAAAATAATGGCCGTAAGTAAAAAATCTTCTCCCATCTTATTTGATAATCCAGTCGTTTAAATAATTTTCATTCAATAATTCATCGCTGTTGTACGAAGCCTGACTCAACTTCTTCAAAACATCGTGATACATCTGCGCATGTTTGTTCAAATCTTCATCAGAAATTCTATGACTTCCATGCACAAAAAACGGTGGCAGATAAATCATGTTGCATAATGTTGATGTTCTTTGAAAAGGTCTTAAAAACTCATGCACGGTATATCCATGAAAGCCTTCTTTTTGATAACTTTCACGAGGTCCACCCGATGATATGCAATTGAAAATTAGTTTATTTTTCAGTTGTGTTCCTCCTTTCCCATAAGCCCAACCGTATTCCAAAACCAAATCGATCCATTGTTTTAATATTGGTGGAGCACTGTACCAATAAAAAGGATGCATCCACACGATAATATCGTGCTCTAATAATAATTCTTGTTCTCTTTGTATGTCGATGTTGAACTCCGGGTATTCTTCGTACAAATCATGAACCCGAACACCTGGTAAATTTCTAATTGAATTAATCAATGCATTCTGAATTCTTGAATTCTCATATCGTGGATGAGCAAATAATACTAAGGTTTTAAGTATTGCTTCTCTCATTGTTTTAATTTCATCTTCATGAATTTACTAGCAAATACAAATTCTTCTACTTCTTTATTATTACTGTGTTGAATTTCTTCGCTAGATCCTTCCCACCATTTTTCACCTTTATGTAAAAACAAAATATAATCGCCAATCTCCATTACGGAATTCATGTCGTGTGTGTTCACCACAGTTGTAATATTGAATTCTTCTGTAATTTCTTTAATTAAATTATCGATGATGATAGAAGTCTTAGGATCTAAACCAGAGTTGGGTTCATCGCAAAATAAATATTTTGGTTGCATAGCAATGGCTCTTGCAATACCTACTCTTTTCTTCATCCCACCCGAAAGCTCAGCAGGGCTTAATTGGTGTACGTTTTCTAAATTCACACGCTTTAGACAAAAATCGATTCTATCTTTTTTCTCAGATAAGGACATATCGCTAAACATGTTCAATGGAAACATCAAATTTTCTTCTACCGTCATAGAATCAAATAATGCCGATCCTTGAAACAACATGCCAATTTCTTTTCTAATTGGAATTTTTTCTTTGAAACTTAAACTCGTAAACTCTCTTCCATCATATAATATTTCACCACTGTCTACTTGATGCAATCCAACCATACACTTTAAAAGTGTGGTCTTTCCAGAACCACTTCCTCCAATGATTAAACTTGTTTTACCAGGTTCAAATTGGGTCGATATAGACTTCAATACTTGTTTGGTATCAAAGGATTTGCTTACTTCTTTTAATTCAATCATTAGAGCATTACTTGTGCGATTAAATAATCGGCGAATAAAATTAAAATACAACTATACACTACTGCCTTCGTGCTTGCACGTCCAACTTCAATTGCACCACCTACCGTATAAAATCCTTGATAAGCGCTCACACTAATCATGATAAAACTAAAGACATAGGATTTTACCAATGCAACATTGACAATTATGGGTAAGAAATCTTTTAAGATTCCAGATATGTATTCTTGTGGTGCGATGACGCCCGACAATGATCCTGCAACGTAACCTCCGAGAATACTTAGAAACATCGACACAACAATTAACATTGGAATTACAAATAATCCACCAATTAATTTTGGTAGAATTAGAAAGCCACTCGAGTTTACACCCATAATTTCAAGGGCATCTATTTGTTCGGTCACACGCATTGTACCAATTTGCGAAGCAATGTTAGAACCCAATCGCCCACTCAAGACCAACATCGTAATGGTTGGACTAAATTCTAATATCGTTGAGTCGCGAGTAATTTGTCCAATAACTTCGCGAGGTATGATAGCGCTCACTAATTGGAAAGCTGTTTGTACACAGGTTACGGCTCCTAAAAAAACAGAAATAATAGCAACGATTCCTAAAGAACCTATGCCCATCACATTCATTTCTTTAAACGTTTCTCTCCAATACACCGCAGTTTTCTCAGGTCTAGAGAAAACGCTTTTCAACAAAAGCATGTACCTACCTAAATGAAATAAAAACATAAATCCTTAATATATGCGTAAAAGTAATAATTTCGTAGCTATTATTTTTATACTATTTGAATATGACTAAGCAACATAAAACAGTATTAATCACTGGTTCTACCAAAGGAATGGGTTATGCAATAGCGAATAAGTTTGCTTCAGAATCCTATGATTTAGTGCTAATTGCACGTTCCGACAAAGATTTACAAGAGCAAAAGAAATCCTTGTTAGAAAAGTATAAAATTAATGTGCATTGCATGAGTGCCGATCTTTCCGATAAAAAGCAAATAAATAAAATCATTGATAATCTTGAAGACTTGAAACTATTACCCGATGTGTTGGTAAACAATATCGGCGTGTTTCAGTTATCGACCATCTTAGAAGAAGAAGAAAATACCATGGAAAAAATTATGAACATTAATTTTTATCCGGGATATTATTTAACAAAACTCTTATTGCCAAAAATGTTGAAGCGTGACTCAGGACATATTTTTAGTATCTGTTCTTTTGCTAACATTCAGCCTGTGAAAGAGGCATTTGCATATACCGTAAGTAAATATGCAGTTTATGGTTTTATTAAAACATTGAGAGAAACCCTAATAGATACCAATGTCAAAACTACAGCTATCATCCCTGGTTCGACACTTACATCTTCTTGGGAAGGAACCAGTATTAATGAGGAGCGATTTATCTTAGCTGAAGACATTGCCGAAACCATTTACGTAGCATCAAATTTATCGAAAGGTGCATGTATGGAAGAGGTTATCATTCGACCGCAGCATGGGCAAGTTTAATACCGATAGAAATTATTAACCGAGAATCTCAATCGTTCGTCGGCTAAAATATTCTATTCATCGGCACTCTATCGACCAAAGCTATTTTTTACCTAATCTTTGGGTATAAATTTTAAAAAAATGGCAAAACAACTTTATAGAGACAAGCAAAGAGCATCCATAGGTGGTGTTTGTGCTGGATTATCTGATTATTTTCAAATCGATGTTACCCTAATTCGAGCATTATTCCTCGTGGCATTATTTGGTTTCGGTTCGGGAGTATTGTTATACATCATTTTATGGGCAGTAATTCCTGAACGTAATACGTATCCGGATCCAAACACGGTTGACTATACAGTCAACGATGCAGGAGAAGCTCAACCAATTAAAGAAGCTAAAAAATCTAGTAAAAAAGAAAACGAAAGTGTGATTGGTGGATTAATCCTCATTACATTAGGTGTTATATTTTTGGCCGATGAGTTTGTTCCATGGTTCGACTTTGGAAAATTGTGGCCTTTGATCCTTGTAGCAGTTGGAGCTGGAATACTTTGGAATCAAAATAGAATTAAATCAAAATCGGATAACGAATAATTAGCATATGAAATCGACAAAAACGATATGGGGAATTGTCCTAATTGGATTAGGTGTTCTTCTAGTATTAAATAATTTAAACTTCGTTGATTTTGGAATTAATTGGCATCGAATTGGCGACTTCTGGCCATTGATTTTGATCGCATTGGGATTAACAAGTATTTCAAAAAGCGCAAAGCTAAATCCTTGGATTACCAATTCATTATTAGCTGTTGTGATTAGTGTGTTTATTTATAACATTATTGAGATTGGCGATTTCAATAAGGAGTATGATAGACGATGGAATACTGGATCGGAATGGGAGAAAAAATCAAAAGGGAATAAGTTCTATTTGCCTTTAGATTCGGGCATCACAGAAGCTACCTTGGATTTCAGTGGAGGTGCGGCAGAGTTTGACCTAAACGACACCACATCGGCATTAATTGAAGCGGAAACTCGACTTACTTTTGGACATTATGTGATGGAAAAAGTGAATACCGACAATAAAGCGAAAATTAAATTTGAGATGGAAGACCATACCAAAGATGGTAAGATTAAATTTAAAAACAACGATTGGGAAGGTAAAGTGAAAATGAAGTTGAATCCTGAGCCGCTATGGAATTTTAATTTTCAGTTGGGTGCGGGCGATGTGGATTTTGATTTGAGTAAATTTAAAGTTAATAAATTAGATATGGATGCCGGTGCAGCATCGGTAAAATTAAGATTGTCGGATTTGGTAGACACTTCAAATGTGACGATCGATGCGGGAGCGTCTCATATAGAGATTTACGTACCCAAAGGAGTGCGTTGCAAAGTGACAACCAACACTGTTTTGTCTTCTAGAGATTTCGATGGTTTTATTGAACGTGCCGATGGTCAATTTGAGTCGGAAAATTATAGCGATAAATCTTTGAAATTAATTAACATTAGTGTTGATGCTGGAGTATCGAACCTCGAAATAAAAAGATATTAATGGGCTTTTATTAAACCGATTAGTTATTTTTTTGTTATTTCGTGGTAAATATTCACACATGGCAGTTAGAAATGCAGCAGATATCATTGCAGAATTAAAAGGTAAGTATTGTAAATCGCTCAATCATTATAAAAGATTTCCAACAAGGGAAGTTAAGATAGGCGATATCCCTATGGGTGCAAATCATCCGATTCGCATTCAATCGATGACAACTACCGATACCATGAATACCATTGCAACGGTGGAACAGACAATACGCATGGTAGAATCTGGTTGTGAATATGTGCGCATCACTGCACCAAGTGTTAACGAAGCAAATAATTTACAAAACATAAAAGATGAACTCAGAAGAAGGGGCTACAATGTGCCCCTTGTTGCTGATATCCATTTCACTCCCAATGCAGCCGAAGCAGCTGCGCGTATTGTTGAAAAGGTACGCGTGAATCCGGGGAATTATGCCGACAAAAAAAAGTTTGAGCAAATAGATTATACGATTTATGAATACGAGGCGGAACTAGAACGCATTCGTAAAAAGTTTGAACCACTTGTGAAAATATGCAAGGAATACGGTACTGCAATGCGCATAGGTACCAATCATGGTTCACTTTCCGATCGCATCATGAGTTGGTATGGCGATACTCCATTGGGTATGGTAGAATCGGCAATGGAATTCATTCGCATGTGCGAGGCTATGAACTTCCATAATTTAGTAGTGTCAATGAAATCCAGCAACACGCAAGTGATGGTACAAGCCTACCGTATGTTGGTGGAAAAAATGCAAATGGAAAATATGAATTATCCATTGCATTTAGGTGTTACAGAAGCAGGCGATGGTGAAGACGGAAGAATTAAATCAGCGGTAGGCATCGGCACACTTTTAGAAGATGGCTTGGGCGATACCATTCGAGTTTCCTTGACAGAAGATCCCGAGTTTGAAGCGCCAGTTGCCAAAGCGCTTGCAAACAGATACGTTCACAGAGTTTCTAACTATAAAGAATCGGAAGTGTTTCAACTTCCAGAAAAGTTTAATCCATACGAACACAATAGAAGAAAAACCAAAAATATTGGATTGTTGGGAGACCATCAGGTGCCCATTGTGATTGCTAATCTTTCGAATACTAAACTCAACGAGCCATTGCAACTTTCGCAAATTGGTTACGTTTATTCAGCGATACTTGATAAATATAATTTAACAGATTTGGCTGCCGATGTAGTGTATCTTGGCGACAATCTACCAGAATACAATTTCCCCGGGAATTTGAAAAAATTATTCAATTATTCCACTTGGAAAAATCATCCCGAAATTGAAAATTCCATTCCATTAATACATCATTCAGAGCTTGCATCAATAACAGATTTCAATCAATTGGTTTTTGTCGATGTAGAAGCGGAACATACATCGAATCTCGATGTAGAATTACTAAAAAAATATTCCAATGCTGCTTTATTGCTCAGTACAAACACTGAGCATGGTATGGCTATGCAAAGGAATTTCTTCTTCCGATTAATGCAAGCGAATATTGATATTCCAGTAATAGTCAAGAGATCGTACGAACACTTAAGTTTAGACCAATTGCAATTGTATGCTGCTACTGATTTGGGTGCTTTGTTAGTCGACGGTTTTGGCGATGGCATTTGGTTGGATGTGAAGGACGATGTATCACTTCGAGTGATTAATTCTATTTCATTTGGAATATTGCAAGCAAGCAGAACGAGAATTTCAAAAACAGAATACATTTCTTGCCCATCTTGTGGAAGAACACTTTTTGATTTACAAGAAACCACACAAATGATTCGTTCAAGAACCGATCATTTAAAAGGAATTAAAATTGGAATCATGGGTTGTATTGTAAATGGGCCGGGGGAGATGGCAGATGCCGACTATGGTTATGTTGGTACAGGTCCTGGGAAAATTACCTTATACAGAGGCAAAGAAGTTGTGCGTAAAAATGTAAATACAGAAAATGCTGTAGATGAATTAATAGAATTAATTCGAGAAGATGGTAATTGGATAGAAAAGGAAATCGTCGAATAAGTTAAGCCTTTGTAATCTCAATTTAATATTTTTAATTACTTAGTGTACTTTTTACAATTATTAAATAACATTTCTTATATTAGGATGTTATTATAAATAAAAACATATGTCGAATCCGATAAAAAGTATAGGAGTTATGACCTCTGGTGGTGATGCGCCTGGTATGAATGCAGCAATTAGAGCAGTTGTTAGAGCAGGCATTGCCAATGGTGTAAACGTTTATGGAATACGCAGGGGTTATGAAGGAATGATTGAAGGAGATATCGTACCTATGCAATCGAATTCGGTAAGTAATATCATCCAACGTGGCGGTACTATTTTAAAGTCGGCACGCAGCGAACGCTTTAGAACTCCAGAAGGTAGGAAGCAAGCATACGAACAATTATTAAGTCATAATATTGATGCAGTGGTAGCCATTGGTGGCGATGGTACATTCAGTGGAGCCTTACAATTCAATAAAGAACACGACATTCCATTCATCGGAATTCCAGGTACAATTGATTGTGATTTGTATGGGACCGACTATACCTTGGGATTTGATACTGCTGTAAACACAGTAGTTGATGCGATTGATCGAATTAGAGATACTGCCGACTCGCACGATCGATTATTTTTTGTGGAAGTGATGGGTAGAGATGCAGGCTTTATTGCATTATACTCTGGTATTGCAGGAGGTGCAGAAGCTATATTGATTCCAGAAACTAAAACCGATGAACTTTCTTTAATGAAAACATTGGAAAAGGGATGGGAAAGAAATAAATCCTCTATGATTGTGGTTGTGGCAGAAGGCGACGATCAAGGAGGTGCCTATCAGGTAGCAGAAAAAGTAAAAAAGAAATTTACAAATTACGATATACGTGTGAGTGTTCTCGGGCATATTCAACGTGGAGGAAGTCCTACTTGCTTCGATCGTGTGTTAGGTAGTAGGATGGGAGTTGCAGCAGTTGAAGCGTTGCTTGCTGGTAGAGTTCAAATTATGATTGGTATTGTAAACAATCATATTCATTATACTTCTTTGGAAAAAGCAGTTAAACACAATCAAGACATCGACATGAATCTCCTAAAGTTGGGCGAGATTCTATCTTCTTAATTCTCATTTATCATACTTTTGTCATTTTTCAATTGACTGACAACCGTCATGTTTTTTCAGTCGTATTTCCCATATCTATGTAGAACGTTTGATGTATTATTTATAATCCGTCTAAATAATTGCTCTGACAATAGAATGACAGATAAAAGCTAAGGTTAAACTTAATTTGCAAAGCATTGAAAAGGGAAATTAGATTGAAAAATCTTCGAGTTATAGCGTTCACGCACAAGAATTTAGACTTAAAGGAGTTGGGTAAGTTGGTGCTTTCGAAAGAAGACCAACAAGTGGTTTTGCCTGCTCTAAAGGATAAATTATCCATCGACGAGCTTTTTTACATAGGTACTTGCAACAGAGTAGAGCTGGTTTTTACTACCGATTTGGAAGTTGACGGTCATTTTGTTGAAGAAGTATTGAAGCATTTGTCGAATTTCAAAAACATCGATTACGACTATTTCTTAAGCACAGTAGCAATCTACCGACAAGAAGAAGCATTGAATCATTTGATGCGCGTTTCAAGTTCACTAGAATCCTTGGTTGTAGGCGAAAAAGAAATCTTAGCTCAAGTTCGCCAGTCGTACGACGATTGCAAAGAACTCGGACTAACCGGTGATTTCTTGAGACTGTGCATGAATCGAATTGTAAAAACTGCAAAAGAAATTTACACCAATACTAAAATTTCAGAAAAACCTATATCGGTTGTTTCGATTGCATATCGACTTTTGCGCGATTTAGCCATTAACGAACAAACGCGTTTTCTCATCATTGGTGCGGGTGAAACCAATCAATTGTTCGCAAAATATTTAAAGAAACATAAACTCAATAATTTCACAGTATTCAATAGAACACTAGAAAAAGCAGAGAACCTTGCAAAAGAGTTGGATGGTAAGGCATTGCCGCTTTCAGAAATTGCAAGTTACTCAGAAGGTTTTGATGTGATCATTACTTGCACAGGTTCAACAGAGCCCATCATTACAGAAAAATTATACAAAACATTGTTAAATGGTGAGCAAGACAAAAAAGTTATTCTCGATTTAGCAATTCCAAACGATACGCATGCCGATGTATTGCAACACAATGTGCATTTCATCAATATTGAAAACATTCAATCGACCATCAAGAAAAACATTGACGACCGTTATGCGGAATTGTGTCACGCCGAACAAATCATTCAGGAGAATTTAGAAGAGTTCAGACCATTGGTGCGTCAGCGTAAGATTGAATTAGCCATGCAAGAAGTTCCTCAAAAAATTAAAGAAATTAGAAACACCGCTATTCAGTCTGTCTTCGCCAACGATATCAATTCATTAGACGAGCAATCGAAAGAAGTCTTGGAAAAGGTATTGAATTACATGGAAAAGAAATACATTAGCATTCCAATGGTAATGGCTAAAGACATCTTGATAAACGAATAGGGAATAGATCATGAAGCGTATGAAAATTAGAATTGGCACAAGGGGCAGTGATTTGGCTTTGTGGCAGGCACACCATGTGAAGGATAGATTAATTGCAGCAGGTGCCGATGTGGAGATTGAAATTTTTAAAACTCAAGGCGATAAAATTCAACATTTGAGTCTCGATAAATTAGAAGGCAAAGGTTTTTTTACAAAAGAATTAGAGGAAGCACTGTTGAGTGGACAAATAGATTTAGCAGTACACTCTCATAAAGATCTACCTACCGTATCGCCCGAAGGCCTTGTGATTGCAGCAGTTTCAGAACGTGAAGACCCTTCAGAATTATTAATCATTCGAAAAGATTCTCTCGACACACAACTACTTTTGAATTTTAAAATGAATGCAGTGCTTGGCACTTCATCGGCACGAAGAAAGGTGCAGATCAAACAATTTCGTGCCGACATACAATTGAAAGACATTCGAGGAAATGTACCTACACGTATCAATAAATTACGTGCTGGAGATTTTGATGCCATACTGTTAGCGAAGGCTGGTGTGGAGCGATTGAAACTCGACTTAAACGATTTGTTTGTAATGGAATTGAATCCAATGCAATTTATTCCGGCACCTGCGCAAGGTGTGTTGGCATTACAAATTCGTGAAAGCGATTTGGAACTCAATACTTTTTTAAAGCAAACCATTCATTCGGCCGATGTAGAAGCGAGCATTGGAGTAGAACGCAAATTATTGAATTTGTTTGAAGGCGGATGTCATATGCCATTGGGTGCATACGCTATTAAAGAAAATAATGTTTACAAACTTTGGGCTGCAAAGGCGAATACCGATGCAGAATTACCTAATAGACTTTATTTGGAATCGGCAAGTAATTCGGGACTTGCAGAAAAAGCGTTAGAACTTTTGAATGCTGGTATCTTGAAAAACAAAAAAGTATTTATTTCACAAGAGCGCGATACCGATTCATTATTAGAACAACAATTGAAAATTGAATCGGCTCAATTGATTGCAAAATCAGGCATCGAAACAAATGCTATACCATTTGTATTTCCATCTGAACATAAATTTGATTTTATATTTTTCAATAGTAGAAATGCAGTAAAGTATTTTATGGAATCAAATCCAGTAATTTCGAATTGTAAAATCGCTGCATTTGGTTCGGGAACAGCAAAAGAATTGTTGAAGTATAATCTAACTGTAGATTTTATCGGCGAACATTCGGATCCTAAAAAAGTTGCAGCCATGTTCAATCAACGTTATACATCGGCACAAAAAATTTTCTTCCCTTTATCGCAACAATCTTTGAAATCGGTCATCCAACACCTGGATGCAAAACATCAAGTAGAAGTAGGTGTAGTATATACAAGTGTGTCGAGAAAAGATGTTGAATTAGAAGAAGCCGATCTATATGTATTTACTAGTCCTTCCAACGTTCAAGCGTTTTTGAAAGGACAAGAGTTAAATGGAAAGTTATTCATTGCAATTGGTCCAAGTACAGCAGAAGCATTGAAAGCTGCAGGTTATGCTTGTCATGCAATTGCAGAAAGCGCAGATGATCTTGGGATCTATCATGCGCTCTATAAAGCACAATCAGAAAACAAATAAATTTTTTCGATGAAATTATTAAAACGTCCGCGTAGGTTAAGAGTCAATCCCATTGTTCGCGAAATGGTTGCAGAGACACGTCTTTCAAAAGACATGTTTATTTATCCTTACTTTGTTGTGCCTGGTAAAGGTATCAAACATGCGATAGATGCAATGCCCGGCATACATCATTTTTCAGTAGATGAATTGTTGGTCGATGTAGAAGCAGGATTGAAGTTTGGTGTCAATAAAATATTATTATTCGGAGTAGGAGAAGAGAAAAAAGACGATGCTTCATCGGCTTACTCAGAGCATTCTGTAGTGGCTCAAGCGGTACGTGCATTGAAAGAAAAATTTGGCGATAGCATTTATGTGATTACAGATGTTTGTACTTGTGCGTATACTACTCATGGTCATTGTGGAATTATTCATCTCGATTATGTGGCGAATGATCCAACAGTGGAAGTTTTGGTTAAGATGGCAGTAGCGCATGCGAAAGCAGGAGCCGATATGGTTGCACCATCGGATATGATGGATGGTAGAATTCGTGCGATTCGTGAAGGCTTGGATGAAGCAGGTTTTGTGAATACTGCACTGATGTCTTATTCGATAAAATTTGCTGGAGCATATTATGGTCCATTCAGAGAGGCGGCCGACTCGGCACCGAACAAAGGCGATCGAAAATCCTATCAAATGGATTTCAGAAATGCACGCGAAGCAATGTATGAAGCAATGCTTGATGAAGAAGAAGGTGCGGATGTTTTAATGGTAAAGCCGGCATTGGCTTATCTCGATGTGATTTCGAATTTAAAACAAAACACCAATTTGCCTATCGCATGTTATAACGTATCGGCTGAGTACTCTATGGTAAAAGCTGCTGCACAAAATGGATGGATCGATGAACAAAAATTAACCCTAGAAAATTTGTATGCTTTCACTCGTGCAGGGGCTAATGTGATAATTAGTTATCATACGAGGGAGATGTTTGAGAAGGGATGGATTGTTTAGTAGGTAGGTGGATAGAGGAAATGGAAAATAGAAAATAGAAAATAGAAAATAGAAAATAGAAAATAGAAAATAGAATATAGTTATTAAGGAACTAAATATATTAAGTATATTTAGGAATAAGGTTTACCTTAATAACTTAATTTCAAATAACCTAATAACTTAATTTTAAAATAAATAATACACGAATACCAATTATGATATCATCATTAAAAAATATATTTAAATCAACGAACGAAGAGCCGATGTCAGTGAATCCGGGCGATTATAAAGATATTTCGAGAGAGCGTTCGGCAAGTTTATACGAGAAAGCTAAAAAATATTTTCCAGGGGGAGTGAATTCTCCAGTGCGTGCATTCAAATCGGTATACGGAACTCCATTGTTTATAAAGAAAGGCGATGGATGTAGAGTATGGGATGCTGACGATAATGAGTTTATAGATTTTTGTTGTTCTTGGGGTCCATTGATTTTAGGTCATAACAATGCAAAGGTTAGAGAGAAAGTATTTGAAGTTGCCCAAAATGGAATGACTTTTGGAGCGCCCACAGAATTAGAAAACGAATTAGCAGAATTAATTTTATCGCACAATAAATACATTCAAAAAATTCGCTTTGTTAGTTCAGGAACAGAAGCTGTGATGAGCGCGATTCGATTAGCGCGTGGATACACAAAACGCGATAAGATATTAAAGTTTGAAGGATGTTATCATGGACATGTTGATTCATTATTGGTTAAGGCAGGCTCTGGCCTGGTAACCTTCGGAGAGACAAGCTCAGCGGGCGTTCCAGAGGCTTATGCAAAAGAAACAATAGTAGTTCCATTGAACGATGTGGATGCGGTTAAGCAAGCCTTTGAGCAATTTAAAGATCAAATTGCATGTGTAATCATTGAGCCCATTCCTGCAAATAATGGATTGTTATTACAAGAAAAATCTTTCTTAGAATTCTTAAGAGAAATTTGTACATCCAATAAAACTTTATTGTTGTTCGATGAAGTGATTTCTGGTTTCAGAGTAGGATTTGAAGGAGCCGCAGGGTATTATCAGATTCAGCCCGACATTATTACCTACGGAAAAATAATTGGAGGTGGACTACCAGTTGGGGCATATGGTGCATCGGAAGAAATCATGAATAATGTAGCACCATTAGGAAGTGTTTATCAAGCAGGAACTTTATCGGGCAATCCTGTTGCTATGGCTGCAGGTATTGCACAATTAACTGAATTAAGCAAGTCGACATTCTACAAAGATTTAAATAAAAAAACCGAAGAGTTCGTCCAAGCCATACAACGATATGCCGATGCTAAAGGATTTAAATTTAAAATTTTTAGTGTTGGTTCAATATTTTGGATTGCATTTACAGATTTAGAACATGTGCGTAAAGCATCGGAAATAGATCCCGCATCTATGGAGAAATTTAAAGTATTTCATAGAGAATTATTAAATAGAGGAATATATCTTGGTCCATCGGGATACGAAGTTGGTTTCGTATCATCGGCACATACAAAAATTGATTTAGAGAAAGCGAAACGTGCCATGTTTGAGGCTTTAGAAATTGTATTTGACAGAAAAAATAATGTTGCGTAAACCAATTACCGTATTTTATTTACTACTAATTTATGCCTTAGCTGAATTGGTATGGTGGGGCTATTTACTTGTAAAGTTAGAGCCCAATAGAATTGGTATGATTTTGGGTGAAGGTTCTGTCTTTCTTATTGTATTAGTGGTAGGAGCATATTATGTTCAAAAATTAATTAAAAATGAACGAGCTTTTCACGCACAACAAAGAAATTTTTTACTCTCAGTTACACATGAGTTGAAATCGCCACTCGCATCTATTAAACTGTATCTGCAAACAATTTTGAAACGCGATTTAGAGAAAGAGAGAAGAGAACAATTTATAAAAAGTTCGATTGACGATATTGAACGATTAGATGATTTGGTAGAGAATATGTTGCTGGCGAGTAAAATTGAAAATAGATCGTACTCCTTCCCCAAAGACATGTTTAATATTTCCGATTTAGTGCATAATATGTTGGACCGAATGGAGATTAATACACAAGGGAAGAGGATAATTGTGCGCGACGTGGAAGATTATATTGATTATTATGGCGATCGATTTTCATTGGGATCGATGATTAATAACCTATTCGAAAATGCAGTAAAATATTCGGACGAGGATACAAAAATTACTGTACAATTAAAGAAAGAAGCGGAGCATATTATTTTCAGAGTAATAGATGAAGGACATGGTATTTTAGATATAGATCGCGATAAAATCTTCGACAAGTTTTACCGGGCAGGAGATGAGATGACTAGAAAAGCAAAGGGGACCGGACTTGGCTTATTTATTGTGAAACAAGTACTAGACAATCATCAGGCGAGTATTCAGATTTATCAAAATGAACCGAAAGGCACTTGCTTTGAAATAAAACTTTAACCTATGGCAGCGTATAGAATTTTACTCGTTGAAGACGAAGAGCATTTATTAGAAGCACTTAAATTAAATCTTGAGCTGGAAGGGTATCATGTCACCACTGCTACAGATGGGAAAAAGGCGCTTAAGCTTTTTAAAGAAGAGCGGCTGAATTTGGTGATATTGGATGTTATGCTTCCTGAGATTGATGGATTTAAAGTCGCAGAAACCATTCGACTCGAAAATTCAGAAGTCCCTATTTTGTTTTTAACAGCAAAGAACACTTCAGAAGATCGAGTAGCAGGATTAAAGCGTGGTGCCGATGATTATTTGACGAAACCATTTAATTTAGAAGAGTTGATTTTACGCGTTGGCATTTTAGTGAAAAGAAGTCTGAAAACCGATGAACAAAAATCTTTAAATACCTATACGATTTCAGGTAAGACCATCAACTTTAATAATTATGAATTGATGGACGAGAAGGGTGAAAAAACTCCTTTGACTAAAAAGGAAACCATGTTGTTGAAATTATTAATTGAACGAAAAGGCGAAGCCGTATCGCGCGAAACAATTTTAGAAACAGTTTGGAATTATGATGTTTATCCATCCACCCGTACCATCGACAATTTTATTTTATCCTTTAGAAAATATTTCGAAAGCGATTCTAAGCATCCGAAACATTTTCATTCGATAAGAGGAGTGGGGTATAAGTTTACGGATTAGGAAATAGAAATCCCGATAGCTATCGGGAGAAAATAGAAAATAGAAAATAGTTGAGCAATTAGTTAATAAGTCGCGTTCTTCGTACTTAATACTTTGTACTTAATACTTAAAGATAGCGCGCAATATATAAGAAATGGACAATACAATTTTTTTAGATGCGGCATGGTCGAAGGGAACGGAAAGGCCGCCGGTGTGGATGATGCGACAAGCAGGTCGTTTTATGAAGGAATACTGGGACATTAAGAACAAGTATTCGTTTTTGGAGATGTGTAAAACTCCTGAAATTGCTGCCGATGTAACGATGTTACCAATTGATTTACTCGATGTAGATGCGGCGATTTTATTCTCTGATATTTTAGTTACTCCAGAGGCCATGGGCGGACAACTAAGTTTTGAGGCCGGTGTTGGTCCTACTTTTGCGAATCCGGTTAAAACGAAGGCCGACATTGATGCACTATTGGTGGAAGGAACTGAGGAGCGTTTGACATATGTTGCAGATGCAATCAAAGTTATTCAACAACGATTGAATGGAAGAAAACCTTTAATTGGTTTTGCAGGCGCACCGTTTACGGTGATGAGTTATTTGATTGAAGGTGGTTCATCGAAAGATTTCAAAAAGACAAAATTATTCATTCACAATCAGCCCGAACTCGCGCATCAATTATTAAAAAAGATTGCCGATGTTACCATTGCATATATGAATATGCAAATTGAAGCTGGCGTGAATGCCTTGCAATTGTTCGACTCTTGGGCAACTGCATTGGCATGGAACGATTACAAAGAATTTTCTCATGAGTACAATTCGTACATTATTCAGAATTTAAACAGAAAAAATATACCTATTATTTCATTTTGTAAAGGTAGTTCGGTTTTTGCACCTTTAATGGCAGAGGCTAAACCAGATGTAATTTCTATCGATTGGAATGTCGATTTATTAGACATGAAAAATCGTTTGCCTCTAAACATTGCAGTGCAAGGTAATTTGGATCCATTTGTTTTGTATGCCGATAAGCAAGTCATTAAAAAAAGAATTCATGATTTATTTGAACGCATGCGTGGTGTGAATGGATTTATTTTCAATTTAGGTCATGGCATCATGCCCGATATTCCATTCGATAATGTGAAGTATGCGATAGATGTGGTTAGGGAATTTAGATATTAAAAAAAAGCCGAGTATAACTCGGCTTTTTTAATGAATTATTTATACACTCAAGGAATGCATGCTTCCTTGCAGCACGCCACGCTTCACAATTTCTTTATCGATCATCGATTGTACGACTGCTTTTTTCAAACCCCATTTTGGAGCGATCAACATATCTTGGTCTGAAAGTCCAAACAATCGTTGTATGATCACATCCTTCCTTAATCTTGGAATAAACTCACAAAGAAAATCGGTATACTCTTCTAATGAAAATAATTTAAATGGTTCGCGTTTGTAATGTACTCCCATAATAGAGCCTTCTACAATATGTAAGTGATGCAGTTTGATGTACTTGATTTGTGGAAATTGATTCACTACATCGGCATACTTTAACATCATTTCTTTAGTCTCCCAAGGAAATCCGAAAATGGAATGAACACAAACTTCTACAGGCGAATTTTCAAATAATTTTAAAGCTTGTTCCAAGTCTTCGTGAGTACAGCCCCTGTTGATTTGCGCGAGCGTATCGTTGTAAATAGATTCCATTCCCATCTCAATGTCTACATCGAAACGATCGGTATAACTCTCCAATAATTTTACTTTTTCTGCATCAATACAATCGGGACGAGTTCCAACCGATAGGCCCACGATGTCTTCGGTATAATAGGAGAGTGCCTCGTCGTACATCATTTTTAGAAAATGAGTAGGTGCATAGGTATTGGTATTGGGTTGGAAATAAACAATGATTTTATCGGCCCGATAATTTTCTTTTGCTTGTCGGATGCCCTCCTCCATTTGTTCGCGAATGCTTGGCATTTTACGAGCAGTTTCGGGTGTGAAAGAATCTACATTGCAATAGGTACAACCACCGTAGCCTTTAGAACCATCGCGGTTCGGACAAGTAAAGCCACCGTCTACAATTACTTTGTAAATGCGCTTGCCTGCATATTTCTGTTTCAGGTGATTGCTGTAGGAATTATAGCCTCTAACGTCCATGGCCTGCAAAGATACAATCTATCCTTAGCTATTGAAAATTAGAGGAGCATTAATTCAATAGGATTTCTTCTTTTTTAAGCTGAAATTGTTTCTGTAGGTAAAGAACAAACTGTTAGAGAATTCGAATTGGGTGTCTTTTAAATCGAAATAAGGCTCTAAGCGAGTAGTTATGCTGAAGTTTTTATACAGTTGATAATCTGAAATCAAACGAATAAATAATAGTTCTCTTTTCTGGCTGTAGAGTCCAACATTATTAATCTGATCCGATACCGATTGATAAATGGGTGCACCATGAATGCCTATGTAATCGTTACCGTTCCAATAAGTTGCCGATAAAGTAGTATGCCCGAACCGCCATCCTAAATTACCCAATACTCCAAATCCTAAATCAAATGGATACACTTTTGTGTTGGAATAGTCAATGAAATTAAGGAGTTCAGCGCTAGCGAAAACAAAATGATTTGGTTTTTTATTGTAATGCAGCTGGTATTCTGCACCAAACGATAAATTAATAAATGTGATGAGATTTCTATCTGGTGTGTCTATTTGTCCGCCTCTATGGTACGCAAATAAGTTCACTGGGACTTTAAGAACATGTGTTTTGTTGGCATTAGTAGAAATCTCATAATGAAAGCCTCCTGAAACTTCTTCTTGAGTAGGAGATACTTTATAAATCATGCGTTCCCAATTGATCCATGCATCGAAAAATATATTGGAATCTTTATAGATGAATTGATTCCCAAATTCTAATGGATCAGTAATGATTCGATCATAATTGTACATTGGTTCTGGAAGCCGATGCATCACGTTACCGTTCAATTTACCAGCTATAATTTGCCATTTACCAGGATGATAATTAATACTAAAGGTAGGCTTTTCAATAAATCGGCCCCCAACACCATAATCTTGTTGAACAAAATAACCGAGTTGCAGACTTAGATTTTTCTCAGCATTGAAAATTAATTCCGGATGAACAATGCTACCGAAATAGGTGAGTCCGTCGGCAAATCTATTGAAGTACTCATAATTACGCATGTAATTATGATTGTAAAGATGTAGGCTAAGTAATGAACTGTCTTTGTATTCAAGAGTGTTTTCCAAATGCCTATTGTCCACTTGAGCATTAGCATGAAAATGAAGCGTTGAATAACAAAAAAGGAACAGCAAGATTTTTTTCATCTTACTAAAATACTAAAATGATTCATTTAGTATTAAAATTTCCCAAATAACTCTTCTACTTTTCTAACTCTGTATTCAAAAATATTTTTCACTTCCGATGCTACAAGAATTGAGTTGGCGATGCGACCAATAAATCCATAAGGAATAGCATAATTTACAATATCTGTCATTTCTATGCCACCATCAATTTCTTTGAAATGATGTTGATGATGCCAAAGTGCATAAGGGCCGAAGCGTTGTTCATCGACAAAATATTTACCCTCTTCAACATGCGTAATTTCGGTACACCAATCGAGTTGAATCCCAAATACTGGACTTACTTTGTAGGTAATGAGCATACCAGGATACATCTTTTCAGCGTTATAATGAGAAGTCACAATGAAATTCATCTTTTCGGGAGTAATTTTCGATAAATTATTCGGCGATGAAAAAAAATCCCATGCGGTATGAATATCCATGGGTATGTTTTGTTTATATATTTGCGTATAAATTTTCATGTGCTGATAACAAGCAGTAGTTTGCATTGTTTGAAGCCTCATAAGAAATTAGAGCAAAAATCGTTTAACAACAAAAAAACCATCTTTTATGAAAATCAAACTATTTATTATCGGGATGTTCTTGAGCACAGGAATTATGGCTCAAGGAACGTTATCAAAAGGAAGTAATCAAATAAATGCTGGTATTGGATTCTCTGGATGGGGTTTACCAGTTTATGTTGGATTGGACCATGGAGTTGGGAAAAATATGACGGTGGGAGGAGAGCTATCCATTCGTTCCTACAGAGAGCGATACTTAAACGTGAATTATGGTCATACCATTTTTGGAATTTCAGGAAACTGGAATTATCATTTCAACGAACTTTTTGAAATCGATGAGGAGTGGGATGTTTATGCAGGATTGAACGTAGGTATATACTTCTGGAATTCTCCTAGAAATTATTTGGGTACATACAATTCAGGTCCAGGCCTTGGTGCACAGGTTGGCGGACGCTATTTCTTCAGTCCAAGAACTGCTGTGAATTTAGAGCTTGGAGGTGGTAATGTGTTTAATAATGGCAAAGTAGGTATTACCCACAAATTTTAATTTCACTGCACCATTTTGTTAGCACAATATGAGCTGGCAAAGGCTTCTGGTTTTGCTTTAAATACAAATCCCATACTTAAGATATAACCCATAGCTTCGTGTAATGCTTGGTTCGATTTAAAGTTGGGGTTTGTATTTATATCTGCATGAACTTCTAAATCTACATCGTACAAATCCAACAAATCACACAATGCATAGGCAGTTTCTATAGAGCGTTGCACTTCATTTAACATGCGTTCTTTGATGCTCATTTTTTTTGCTACACGCTCTTGATTAATGTACATAAATCCACCTTTTTGTTCTCTTAAAAAAACAATTACAGTTGCAAAGTCAATGAGTTCGCCTTTAACTTGAGAGTCGGTGCCGATGCATACTTTCAATTTGTTGCCTGCTTCGTACTCGCGTTCAATAGTACGCTCTACTTCCGTAATGAGGTCCGTTGATAGGTGTTCTCCACTAAATTTTTTCCAGGTCATATGTCGATTTTTTTTAGTTTTTCGATACCATGACCAGATGCAAGATTTGCAAGAGGTCTATAAAATTAATACATAAACAATCAATTGAGAATCAGGTTTGTATTAAATATTTATTAACATTTAAACAAAAAGCCCCGCAAGTACTCACTTGCAGGGCTCAACATTACAAATAATTAAAAATCTACTTTAAAACACTTAATTTATTATAAAACACCTCTGTTTTTCCTTTTAATTCTAAAAGATAAACACCATTTGATATGCCTTCTAAGCTAAAATTGGCATCACTTTCAGATATAATTTTAGATTCGATTAATTTACCTTGTAAGTCTTTTACTTCTAAAACATAACTTTCATTTAGTGCAGGTAAATCAATTTTAATTAGGTTGATTGCAGGATTCGGATATACCGCGAAGCTGTTTAATTTAGAAGCCCCAATACCAGATAAAGTAAAATTGAAAGGTTCCGACAAGGCATTACAGAAATTGGTATCAATAACCGAAACGCTGTACACACCCGATTGTGTAGCTCTATAACTTTGTTGTACAGCGTTTGGAATGATGTTTCCATTGAAGAACCATTGGTAAGCCGTAGCATTGCTTGCCGATAATAAATTACCGTTTGCATTAATTGTAGGTATTTCTGGCTCATGTACAATTACTCCTACTTCAACTCCTAAATGTGCTACAAAGTCGGGGCAGATTTTTGGAGAACCACTCATCGTATAAAATCCACTCTCTGATATCTTCAATTGAAAACCATTTTCGCCAGGTATAACTGCTCCACTATTGTACCATGTAATATTTGTATCGTAAGGGAAAGGATTCATCGATAATATCAAGGTATCGCCTTTACATAAATGTGTAATTCCATTTTCATCGATTCTACCTTGATCGCCTTCATGAATTACAAATGGAGATGAAAACACCCAACCATCGACCAAAACATTTTCGGATGTATCAACACAACCGTTTAAGCTAGTGACCACTTTAAAGTTGGATGCAGCATCCCAATATTGGTCAACAACATAATATCTATTGGTTGCACCTTGAATTAAGGAATCGTCTTTATACCATTGGTAACTGTCGTATACTTGTGTCCATAAGGTATCCGTAGCATTTGGACATAAAATTAAATCTGCTGGGTAAACAGTTGGCACATAATTGCATTGTGCTTTAGCATCTTGACTGTAGCCAAATACAAAAATGGCAAGTACAGTAAATAAAAGTTTTTTCATATCAATTTCGTTTTTGTTTGTTTAATCAAATCTACTACCTATTCCTACGAATACTAAATCGAAGAGGTAAACATTTCGGTATCAATTCTGAATTTTAGGTAAACAAAAGGTAAACATTTATACATTTTGTATGTAATTGTATAAATTTTCCTCAGTCTGAAGGTTCAATTTTTTACGAAGTCGATGTCTTGCAGTTTTTACACTGTCGGGCCCTATGTTTAATAGCGATGCTACATCTTTTATGGATAAGTTCAACCATGTAAGCGCGCATAATTTTACTTCCGATTGTGAGAGATCGGGATGCTTTTCTTTTAATCGAATAAAGAAATCGCGATTTACATTTTCGAAAAGGATTTTAAATTCTGTCCAACTCGCATCGCTCTGAATACTGAAATTGATGAGGTTCTGTAATTTATTCAAATCGGGCGCTACCTGTTCCGATTTGCTCATCATTTTATTCAATTGTTGTTTAATTTCTTCTAACTGATTGTTTTTCTCTATTAGGTTGAGCGTGAAACGTGTTAACTCCTTCGACTTTTGTTCTAAATCGCGCTCCAACTCCGATGTTTTAATCTTAGAATTCTCAATTTCAATACTTGCTAGCTTTCGTTCGGTCTCAATCAATAAATTTTTTTTCTTGATGTGGTTTCTATAGTAAAAGATACTCGAAATGAAGAATAGTATAAAAATTACCGACACAGCAATGCTTGCATTTTGCCTTGTGCGAATTAAGTCGTTATTCTTTTCTAATAATTTTATTTCATGCGCTTTCTTTTCATTTTCAAAAAGCGATTCCATTCTAGAAATTTGCACTTGTCGCTGATTGTTAAACAAAGAATCTTTTAGTTGTACAATTTTTTCCGAATAGGAATAAGCACGTTCAAAATTTCCAATTTTAGCATTCCTGATTTTTTGCTGATGTAGAATCTTTAAATCGATACTACTGATCTTTATATCTTTCGCGCGGTCTTCGGCTGTATTTAAATACGTTAATGCAATTCTTGGATTCTTTGTATTCATGCTTTTATACAGATAATACAAAACGATACATTCTTTATTGTTTAAATATTCACCCTTTTGTTTAAGCAGATCTAGGTATTTATCGCATTTACTCGATTGCTCTGTACTCAAATATAATTTAACAAATGAAGTATACAGACCTGCTAAATAATAATGATTGTCCTTTTTAGATTTTTCATTGAGTGCGATGTTCAGATAATGTTCGGCTGCTTTCCATTGCTTCAATTCAATCAATAGCAATGCATAATTATTGCATGTTGATGCGTACTTCCCTGCATTGTTTGTCTCTTGATATAATTTCAAACAATCGAGGTAATATTTTTCCGATTCGGCAAAACGTTTTTGCTGCCCATACAAAATGGCCATTATCCCGTACACACTTGCTATACCATTTAAATCGTTGAGATTATGGTAAATATTGAGCGATGTATTCAGGTGTTTTATGGCTTGATTGAACTCCCAGAAATCGCCGTAACATCGACCTATTTCTTTATAGGCTTCTGCCATGCTAAGACTGTCGTTGATATCGCTAGATTTTTTTAGAATCAATTGATACAAGTCCATAGATTTAGCGATCTCGCTTTTTTGATAATAGGAGAGCGCTAAAATTTTGTTGAGTTCGATGTTCGTCTTCAAGTCAATTTTCTGATTCGCAGCGCTCAAATTATTTTCAATAAATGAGATTGCCGAATCCGGATTGACTTGCTGCAATTTATTGGCAGTGCTTATTATACTGGCGTTTTGAGCCAATACATTCAGCTGCAATAAAAAACAGATAAGAAAAAATAAATATTTTCTATGCACTTAATTTCTTGTATCGAATACGTTTTGGTCCAACATCTCCTAAACGCTTTTTCCTATTCTCTTCGTACTCGGTATAATTTCCATCGAAGAAATATACTTGTGATTCGCCTTCAAATGCAAGTATATGCGTACATACTCTGTCTAAAAACCATCTATCGTGAGAGATAATTACCGCGCAACCACCGAATTCTTCCAATGCTTCTTCCAATGCACGCAATGTATTTACGTCGATATCGTTCGATGGCTCATCCAGTAAAATTACATTGGCACCTTGTTTCAACATCATGGCTAAATGTACGCGATTTCGTTCACCCCCAGATAACATCGCAATTTTCTTTTGCTGATCGGCGCCATTAAAATTAAACCTAGAAACATAGGCTCTAGAATTAATTTGTTTATTCCCTAAAAGCATGGTATCAGTTCCACCTGTTATTAATTCAAACACCGTTTTTTCTGGATCCATATCCTTATGCAATTGATCCACATGTGCCAGTTTCACAGTCTCACCAATTCGAATGCTTCCTGTATCGGGTTGCTCTTCCCCCGTAATCAATTTGAATAGCGTAGTTTTACCAGCACCATTTGGGCCGATGATACCAACGATTCCAGCAGGTGGTAAACTGAAGCTTAAATTTTCATACAATAATTTATCGCCATACGATTTAGAGATATTGTTCGCCTCAATAACTACATTACCCAAGCGTGGACCTGGTGGAATAAATAATTCCAATCTTGCTTCTCTTTCGTTCGTTTCCTCACTTGCTAATTTTTCGTAGTTCGATAAACGTGCCTTTGATTTTGCATGTCGAGCCTTAGGTGCCATACGCACCCATTCCAATTCTCGCTCTAATGTTTTCTGACGCTTAGTTTCCTGCTTCTCTTCCATTGCTAAGCGCTTCGCTTTTTGATCGAGCCACGATGAGTAATTGCCTTTCCAAGGAATACCTTCGCCTCTGTCTAATTCAAGAATCCAACCCGCAACATTATCTAAGAAATATCTATCGTGAGTGACTGCAATCACAGTACCTTTGTATTGTTGTAAATGTTGCTCTAACCAATCGATCGACTCTGCATCTAAGTGGTTGGTAGGCTCATCCAATAGCAACACATCGGGCTCCTGTAATAAAAGTCGACATAATGCTACACGTCTTCTTTCACCACCAGATAAAACACTAATCAAGGTATCTGGTTCAGGACATCTTAAGGCATCCATGGCACGCTCCAATTTCGAATCAAGTTCCCATCCGCCAATGGCATCAATTTGATCTTGTAATTCACCCTGACGTTGCATCAACTTGTCCATTTTGTCAGCATCCTCGTAATATTCTGGCAAAGCGAATTTTTCGTTGATGTCTTCGTATTCTTTTAAAATATCGGTAATGTTTTTCACCCCTTCTTCAACAACTTCTCTAACAGTTTTACTCTCATCGAGTTGAGGCTCTTGTTCAAGATAACCAACCGAATATCCTGGAGAGAAAACGACTTCGCCCTGGTAGGATTTATCGACACCAGCAATGATTCTTAATAGGGATGACTTACCAGCACCATTCAAACCCAAGACACCTATTTTGGCACCATAAAAGAATGAAAGGTATATGTTTTTAAGTACTTGTTTTTGAGGAGGATGTATTTTGTTTACACCCGCCATCGAAAATATTATCTTCTCGTCTGACATCTTTATGAAACTAATTTTCTGCGAATATCGTTAATTATTAGTCTCTATCAAACGTATATTTTGTCAGCATAAGTTTTAAAAAGGCAGGCATTTTTGTTATGGCGTAGTTTTTGACTTATGTTGATAAGATTAATTGTTTGTTGAATAGAACAAATTAATATATTAGAACGTTTTCAATTACGAAAGGAATTATATGGAAGCTAAATTTTCACCAAGGGTTAAAGATGTGATCTCCTATAGCAGAGAGGAGGCCCTTAGATTGGGTCATGACTATATTGGAGCAGAACATCTTTTGTTGGGACTAATACGTGAGGGTGACGGTGTCGCTATAAAAGTTATCAAATCTTTTGGTATCGATACAAGTCGATTACGTAAATCTGTTGAAGATGCAGTGAAGGGTACATCGGGAACGAATGTAAACTTAGGCAATATCCCATTGACAAAGCAAGCAGAAAAGGTATTAAAGATTACCTATCTAGAAGCAAAAATTTTTAAATCAGAAGTGATAGGCACGGAGCATTTATTACTATCGATACTTAGAGATGAGGACAATATTGCATCGCAAATCTTATCACAGTTTAATGTAAATTATGAAGTGTTCAAGGCACAACTTGAAAACTTTAAATTAAATCCGAGTGCCGAAGCACCTCAGAATCCAGCCGACGATGATGGCTTTAAAGAAGAGGAAAGTTTCTCAGCACCTAAGAAGCCCGGCGATTCAAAATCGAAGACACCAGTTTTGGATAATTTCGGTAGAGATTTAACGCGTGCTGCAGAAGAAGGTAAATTGGATCCAATAGTAGGTAGAGAAAAAGAGATTGAACGCGTTTCGCAAATTCTTTCACGTAGAAAAAAGAACAATCCAATTTTAATTGGTGAACCAGGTGTTGGTAAATCGGCCATCGCAGAAGGTCTTGCTTTAAGAATTGTTCAAAGGAAAGTATCGCGCGTATTGTTTAACAAACGTGTAGTAACCTTGGATCTTGCATCATTAGTTGCAGGCACAAAATATCGTGGACAATTTGAAGAGCGCATGAAGGCAGTGATGAATGAGTTGGAAAAATCGCCAGATGTAATTTTATTCATCGACGAAATTCATACCATTGTTGGAGCGGGCGGAGCATCGGGATCATTAGATGCATCGAACATGTTCAAACCAGCTTTAGCACGTGGAGAAATCCAATGCATTGGTGCAACCACATTGGATGAATACCGCCAATACATCGAAAAAGATGGAGCATTAGATCGCCGATTCCAAAAAGTATTGGTAGACCCTGCAAGTCCAGAAGAGACGATTTCTATTTTGAACAACATCAAAGAAAAATACGAAGAACATCATAACGTAACGTATACACCAGAAGCAATTCAGGCTTGTGTGAATTTAACCACACGATATATGAGCGATCGTTTCTTGCCAGACAAAGCGATTGACGCATTAGATGAAGCAGGTTCAAGAGTGCATATTACAAACATTCATGTGCCTCAAAATATTATCGACATTGAACAACAAATTGAAGATATTAAGGTAGAGAAAAACAAAGTTGTACGTTCGCAGAAATACGAAGAAGCAGCCAAGTTAAGAGATACAGAAAAACAATTGTTGGAACAATTAGAACAAGCTAAAACAGCTTGGGAAGCAGAAACTAAAACGCGTAGATACGTGGTTACAGAAGATAATGTTGCCGATGTAGTATCCATGATGACAGGCATACCTGTTACGCGCGTTGGTCAGACGGATAGTCAGCGTTTATTGGCAATGGCCGATGAATTGAAAGGGAAAATTATTGGACAAGACGATGCTGTTGTAAAATTATCTAAAGCAATTCGTAGAACTCGCGCAGGATTGAAAGATCCTAAAAAACCAATTGGTTCCTTTATATTCTTGGGCCCTACGGGAGTAGGAAAGACAGAGCTTGCAAAAGTTTTAGCAAAGTTCATGTTCGAGTCGGAAGATTCTTTGATACGAATCGATATGAGTGAATACATGGAGAAATTTGCTGTGTCTCGTTTAGTGGGTGCGCCTCCAGGGTATGTGGGTTATGAAGAGGGCGGACAATTAACAGAGAAGGTTCGTCGTAAGCCATATTCAGTTGTATTGTTAGATGAAATTGAAAAAGCACATCCAGATGTATTCAATATTTTATTGCAAGTATTGGATGATGGAATTTTGACTGATAGTTTGGGAAGAAAAGTTGATTTCAGAAATACGATTATAATAATGACATCGAACATTGGTTCACGTCAGTTAAAAGAATTTGGACAAGGTGTGGGATACACTACATCGGCAAAAACAGTTCAAGCAGATCAGCACTCAAAATCGGTGATTGAAAATGCATTGAAGAAAGCATTTGCTCCAGAATTTTTAAATAGAATTGACGATGTCATTGTATTCAATTCGTTGAAACGTGAAGATATTTTCCAAATCATAGACATCGAACTAAAAGAATTATTTGGAAGACTAAGTCAAATGGGTTATCAAGTTCGATTGACCGATGCAGCTAAGGATTTCATTGCAGACAAAGGGTTTGATGCGAATTATGGAGCTCGTCCTTTGAACCGTGCAATTCAAAAATATTTAGAAGATCCAATTGCAGAAGAGATTCTCAAAGGAGAATTAAACGAAGGAGATGTATTGGAAGTGGATATTAATTCTAGCAGCAATGAGATTGAAGTGAAATTGGCAAAACCTGAAAAGCCGAAGCGTAAGAAAAAAGAAGAAGACGAAAATCCGGCTGGATAAAATTAAAACCTCGAAAATTATTTTCGAGGTTTTTTTTATTTCTACCCAATCATAGAATTGGCCGTTTCGTATCAATCTTTATCGAAAAGTTTAATTAGTGCAATATTCAAAGTTAATTGCGCGATTAGTGCCGATATAATCGCTATAGAAGTAAGCAGTCCAAAATATATTACTGTTTTTAAAGATCCGATTATTAAAAGAATATACCCAAAAAATAACACTAAACTTGTCATCACTATTGCTGCTCCTACTTTTTGTGTAGTTCGGCTTATAGACTCAGTTACATTAAACTTTTCAGTTCTATATTTCTTGTAATGAAATATAAAATGAATGGTATCATCAATGCAAAAACTTAAGCATATTGCGGCAATGCTAGCAGTTGCAAGATCTAGTTTGATTCCAGCGAAACCCATAAATGCAAATAGGATTACTATCGGAAATACATTACTTGCCATTGAAATTAAGGCTAGCTTAAAATCTTTAATAAATATCCAAACCAGTATTAGAATGGCAATGAATGCAATAATGATACTGTTGACTTGAGAATCAACAGTATATTTTGCGATTTTCGAATACATTAATTGATAACCGCCTGATTTTACTTTGTATTTATCTCCAAAGATATTTTTTGCGATGGTCATTGCGGAATCTGTTTTTTGAGTTAATTCTATGGAACTAGGAATTCTTCCAAACAAACTAATTCTAGCAGCTTTCAAACTATCGTTTATATAGTAATTATATAGAACTGGATTTAATTCTTTAAAATAAAATGCAGCCAATTCATATTTATTTTCTGAATTACTATCTGATTTTATTGGGATGTACTTGTTCGTTTCTTCTAAAAACGTATAGTAACCATTTGCTTTCTCAGCTACTTTTTTCTCTAAGATTGCATGCTCATATTCAAAACATTTGGCAATTATTTCCTTCGATAATATGTTGGAATCTTTTGATTCTATGCTAATCTCCAATGGCATATAAGCGCCAAAAGTATTCTCAATTGTTTCATGATCTTTAATTACTTCATAGTCTTTTGGGAAATAGGACATTGTTTCAGTATCTATTTTGATTTTTTGAATACCATAAACACAAAGCCCAAAAACTATTAAGTAAATGATCAGAACAATTGACTTTTTATTGACTACTATTTTTTCAAATTTTAATAAAAACTGATTAATTCTTTTTTCAGAAGGTGAATGTGCTTTAGATTTTGGTAAGAAGAATAAAGCTAGAACATATGTGAAAATAAAACAGAATGCAATTCCTAAGGCCGCATATAACCCGAAGTTTTTTAAAATAGCCATCGGGCTCGATAATAATGCAAGAAAACCTGCGATAGTAGTTAAGCTGGTAAAAAGACAGGGTTTTATTTCAGTTTTTAATGCTAAAAAGGATGCCTCTTCTGAACCGTATCCTTGTTTGATAAAATTGTTTCGTTCATTATAAATATGTAGCGTATCCATAATGCCTAATAAAACCAAAATCGTAGGCAAAAGACTGGTCATGATATTTAATTGATGACCGTTGTAACCATATATCGCTAAACAAAATATGGTAGAAAGAATAACAGTTAGCAATGCATGTATTACCACCCATATGCTTCTATATAAATACAGTATAACCAAGAACATGCAGATATAACCAATCCCAAGAAATAATCCAAAATCCTTAGCCGATAAATCATTTAAGCCAGCATAAATGATTCCTATTCCTCCCCAAAAGGTATTTGCTGGGTTGATTATTGCATCCGCTTTTGATTTTATTTCTTTGATGATTCGACCTCTTTCTGCGTCAAAATTTTTAATGTTTTCAAGAACGATGATAAATCTTATGGATTTTTCATCCGCTGAAAAAAATTGATTTTTTAGATTCCTATATTGATCGAAATATTTCCGAACAAAATTTTCATCGTAATTTTTATACAGTTTTCTTTTCTCGATTCCAAACAAACCTAACTGAAGAATTTCTTGGTCGGCAGGAGAGAAAACCGATTTGACTTCTGGGATTTCATTTAATTTTTTACTCAGTGAAACAATCTTTTCTGATTGTTTTTCATTTAGCATGTTTTCTTTATCTTTAATAACAAGCATGATTATTTCATCATTCCCGAATTTTTTTTGAAATGAGTAATAATCAAGCACGGAAGGGTCGTCTTCCATAAACCATACTTCTAAACTATTATCTACATTAATGGCCTTAAATAAGCCTTTATATGAGAATAGTAAGGCAATTAAGATGATGATTATTAAAAAATGACGTTTACTATAGAAATACTCAAACATGATTAAAGATATTAATTTTAGATATTTTATTACCTATATCAATGAAAGATTTCCATTAATAAATATGATGCTATTTGTCATTTTATATGCAATGGTTTATTCTACTCTTCTATTGAATAATTATGTATTGACTACTGAATTAAATTTTCATCTAATAGGTATTGTGTCATTAATATCATTTTTCTATAGATTGAGAGTGTATGATGAACTTAAAGATTATAAAATAGATGTTATTAATCATCCAAATAGAGTATTGCAATCGGGAAAAATCAATTTAAAGTCTTTAGTTTTTGTGTCTTTTATTTTGATACTCTTTGAATTATATTGGATTATTTCAATAGGTATAGTTTCAATTATTACGTGGTTAATAGCTTTTGTTTATAGCTTACTAATGAGGTATGAATTTTTTATTCCATCAGTACTTAAAAAAAGTCTATTCGTGTATGCTTTTTCACATATGATTATTATGCCATTAATTATATTTTGGATATGGACTTCGCTTTCCTATTCATTAAATGTAGAAAGTTCTATTATTTACTTATTAGTGCTTAGTCTATGTAGCGGTTTTGCATTTGAGATAGCTAGGAAAATATTTGCAAAAGAGAATGAGATGGAAACAAAGGATTCTTATTCAAAGGAACTAGGGCTCAAATTATCTCAGTTATTAGTGATTATTTTATCAACACTGTTAATTGGAGTGTTATGTTTATTTTTTTATAAATTTCAGATGCCTATATATTATTACATATTTAATGCGATAATTTATCTTTGGATAGTGACATCATATATTAAAACTATAAAATTACCTTCAGAAATTTTACTACGGAAAAATGAGAAAAAGGTATCCATTATGATGTTAGCATCATACATGTCAATAATTATTTATACTATTTTCAATTAGTTATGTTATTGGACAAACAAATAGATGGATACAGCATTGGCTCTAAAGCAAGTCAGCTGTTTAGACTAATTGAATTGGGTGTTAATGTCCCAGATTTTTTAGTTATTCCCTATGAAACAATTTGTGAAATTAAAAAATATAAAGAATTTAAGTTGAATGACTTAGATGCTAATACATTGAATAGTTTTTTAAAGAGAATTGATTTTCCTAAGAATTCGGTAATAGTAAGATCTAGTGTTGAAGGCGAGGATGGTGAATTTCATTCTTTTTCAGGCATGATGGATTCAATCCTAAATATAAATACATATGAAGGAATAATTCAAGCGATACAATTATGTGTAAATAGTGCATTCTCTGAAAGGGCTTTAAAATATAGAGAGATAAATAATATTAATGCTGAAGTTAAACCAGCAGTAATTATACAATTGCATCTTAATTCTGAAATAAGTGGTGTAATATTTACAAAAAATCCAATGTATTCATATGAGTTAGCTATACATGCTGTATTTGGACAAGCTCAAGCATTGGTTGCAGGTTTAGTAGAAGCTGACGAGTATTATTTATTAAGGAGTCATTTTAAATTACATAGAAAAACTATTAGAACGAAAGATAAAGCACATTATTTACTCAAAGATGAAATTGTAAATCATGTCTTGTCAGAAGATTTGAGAGATTCTGAAACAATAAATAATCAATTATTAGAAGAATTGTATACTACAGCTTTAAAACTAGAATCAAGCATTGGAACTAGTTTAGATATTGAATTCGTATATTTTGAAAACACTCTATTTATTGTACAGGCTAGGCCTATCACTCAAGAAATTAAAGATTTTGTAGTCTTAGATAATTCTAATATTCAGGAGAGTTATAACGGTGTAGTTACTCCACTTACTTTTAGTTTTGCTCAAAGAGCTTATGCAACTGTTTATCTACAAACAATGAGAGCACTAAATCTTCCAGAAAAAACCATAGAAAATCATATAGATGTTGTAAATAATCTATTATATAATTATAAGGGTAGAATTTATTATAATATTAATAATTGGTACAGAGGTTTATTATTACTTCCATCTTTTAAAAAGAATAAATCAGATATGGAAAAAATGATGGGATTAAACGAACCTGTAGATTTTATTGTTGATAAAGATTTAAATTTCTCGAGCAAAGTTAAGCTAACTCTCAATCTAATTCTCAATTTATTTAAGCTGTTTTTTGCATTTATCAAATTGAAAACCAGTATTAAGAATTTCATTCATAATTTCGAGAAATTCCATTTTGAATTTTATGAAAGTATAGTTTATAAAACTGATTTAAAAAAGTTATGGGAAATTAAATCAAGAATAGATACAAATATCTTAAATAATTGGACTGTGCCCATCATAAATGATTTTAATGTTATGATGTTAAATGGTAGAGTAAATCGAATGCTAAAGGTTAGGGGAATTCAAAATCCTGAGCATTACATCGCACAATATAAATTTGGTTCAGAGGATATTGCAAGCATAAAGCAAGGGGTTGAGTTAATTAAGTTAGCCAAAACAATTAAATCAAACGCTCAGGTTAAAAATATAATTTTAGAGGAGAATACTAATAGATTAAATCATATTAAAGTAATTGAATTGGAATTATATAATAAAATTATACAATTCATACAAGACTATGGCGATAGAACTATTGGGGAGTTGAAATTGGAAACAATTACAATGAGAGTGAATGAAGATGTTTTTTTTAATTATTTAAAACCCTTTTTATTAAGTGAGCAAGTTGAAAATGAACACGTACATACCATACAAGATGATTTAATCCAACATCGTTTCATAAAGAAATTAATGTTAGCAATACAAAATCGAGAATTGTTAAGATTAAAAAGAACCCATTTATTTGGGATGTATAGGTCTATTTATCTTAAGATAGGAGAAAATCTAAAATCAGATAGTATTATAGATTCAGAACGTGATATATTTTATTTAACGGAATCAGAAATTGAGAATCATATCATTAATAAGGAAATTAGTTTGAAATCAATTATTGAATCAAGAAAGTTAGAGGAAATTAAGAATAAAAACATACAAGTAGAGGATAGGGTGTATTTGCCTGAATCAATTTCTGAATACGTATTTGATATAAATTCAACAGATCATCTTCATGGTGAGTATTGTGCTGGTACGAAAGTCACAGCTTATGCTATCGTTATTCACGAGGTTACAGATGATCTAAATGTAGAAGGAAAGATTATAGTTGCAAACAGAACTGATCCAGGTTGGATATCATTATTCCCAGCCGCCGCAGGTGTATTAATTGAAAAAGGCTCTTCACTTTCACACTCTGTAATTTTATTAAGAGAAATGAATAAACCCAGTATGATTAATATTAAAGGGCTATTACGATTAATTAAAAGTGGCGATTTGCTTGAAATTGATCCTTCAAATGGCTCAATTAAAATTTTGAAAAATGGATAGTATAAAAATTATTGGAAATAATTTACCAGAGTCATTTGTTAGAATTCAATCTGAAATTTATAGAAATGAAAAAGTTACAGGCAATGATGATCTTACTCTAGATGAAGAAACAATCATATCCGAATTAAACAAAGTCAATAAAATTATTCAAAATTTTACTGAGGACAATGAAATTGTATTGTATACAGATCATAGTAGCTATAGGTTCATTGGGATTTTTAATACTAATACTAGTTCATGCTTATTGGGTTTTTTTGAATCAATGAATAATTCAAGTGTAGACCATGCAATACAAAAGATCAAAAAAGATTGTTTAGATAGGGGAATGATTGAAATTATTGGCCCCATAAATTTCAATACTTATCTACCTTATAGATTAAGGTTGAATAATCCTGTTTGGGGAAGGTTTGATTCTGAACCATACAATCCATTATATTATAATGAAATTTTTACTCGTAATAAATTTGAAATTGTGCAGCAATATGAAAGTAGATTAATTAAAAAAGAAAACATAAAAGATGTATACATTAACAAGAAAGAATTATTAGAAGCATTGAAACAAATACCTTATAATTTTATACCTATAAATAAGGAATTTTGGAGAAATAATACATATGAAATTTTCGAATTAATTCATTTGATATTTTCAGGAAATCCATTTTATAAATCAATCAGTTTTAGTCAGTTTAATTTATTGTTCGGTGAGGATTATTTAAATAGGTTGTGTCCACTTTCTTCAGTAATATTTCAAGATAAAATTACTCAAGAACTTGCAGGTATTAGTTTGTGTATGCCAAATTATGAAAGTTTAAATCTAAAAAATCAAAAGCCCAATTTTACTGAACACTTTGCATTGCTAAATAACAAAACATTACTTGCTAAATCCGTAGGTGTTCATCCAAAATACAGATCATTAGGATTAATGAATTATTTAGGTGCATATGGAATGATGTCATTCCATGAATATTACGATGAAGTTTTGTTTTGTACCATGAGGTCAGATAACCCATCGCTAAAATTTAGCGATCCTTTTAAATACGAAAAAGCTACCTATGCATTATATTCTTGTGATTTAACTAAAATATAATTCAATATTTTTTCATAATTTTTCACCAAATGTGGGATGAATGGATAATTGCTAACACTATGAGCCATCATATACATACCCAATCTATGCAATCCGAAATCGTATGCAGATAATAGAGCTGTATTGTAATATTCATGAATTGTTATAGAGTCATCTAGTTTCTCAGTAATTGAATGATATAGATTATTAAAGAAATCATCAATTTGTTTCTCGTTAATTGTACTAGAAGTAAAGCTTAGAAATTCTATTAGATCATATACTGGGAAATATTCAAAAGCTAATTCCCAATCGTATATACATATTCTTAGTTCACCCTCATTTTTTTTAAAGAAGGCATTGCGGGGATTGAAATCATTATGGATAATCGATTTTGGAAGATGTTTTGTTTTTGAATATAATTGAATGAAATTTGTGATGCCAAATTTTAATTTATTACACAGATCAGAATTGTATAATTCAGGGAAGTTAATACTTGCATTATTTAGCAGAGAGTGCCAACATGGTATTAGCTTTTCAATTTGATTAATATCTCTGGAGTCATTATAGAGTTCAGTATACCATTTCGTGTTATTATAATTTACTTCAGTCCATTTAATGATTGCACTGATTCCTAGGTTGATTTTTTCATAATCCCAGCTTTGTGTATCCATTACTGAATTTAACATAATAGGATTCTCGAAATACTCCATTAAGATTATGTATAAATTATTTTTTTCATTTACGTAATACCCAAATATTTCTGGGAAAAAGTCAAAATTATATGTTTTGTAAATATTTATTTCTTTGTCGTGTGTATTTTGGAATCCAGTAATTTCTTTTACAGGGTGATAGTTTTTATATAGTTCTTCCGAACATAAGTTTGAAAGGCCCGCTAGCATATCTGAAATCGCACGACCATGAGGTTTTACTTTCATGACCATCTTTTTCTTAAATTTAGTTTGGTCTATTGAATAATCAACTTCTATACCATAATGTCCTATGAATTCATCTGAGCTAGCTGACGTTAGTGTTACTAAAATACTTGCTGAATTATCTATTTCAAATCGCTTAACTGCTTCAATAGAGACTACTTCCCCCTTAAATCGAGCGTTCATTATCTCTGAAATGAATTCTTTTGTGAAATAATATTCTTTATTATTCATAATTAAATCTTATATGGTTAACATTTTTGAAATAAAAACAGGATTCATTTTTAGTAAGAACTTCAGATTTATCAAGCTTGGTTATTTCATTGTTTTGAATATCTAATTGTTGATTATGTAATAAATTCCAATATACTATATCTAGATCTTTTCTACTTAGTTCTGATTTTGTTTTTATTTGTAATATAGAATCATCGAAATCTTCTTTACTGGTGTATTCGAATATATTTGAAAACGAACATTTATCGATATTTGCAATATTATCAATCAGACAATCTACTGCATCATTTTCTATAATTTCAATCTTTTCAATATTCTCTTTTAAATAATTAAAATTTTCTTCCTTATAACATGGTGGTAAAGTTTCCGAGTTAATGTAATTTAGTCCATAAAAGAAAAATTGCATATAGAAATTATTTTTTAACAATCTACAACTTGAGAAATAGATAAATCGATTTAAGAATGCAGAATCACCTTTCTCATCGGCATATTTAAATAATTTTGGATCTCTACCCTTACTTAAATTATAGTCGCTATAATGTGTTTTAAATTTTTCGCAGAAATCTGTAGTGCTAGTTAATGTATTTAGAGTTATAATTTGTTGTTCAATAGTATCTGAATCTAACATTTTTTTTAACAGGTTCTCTTCTTTTTCATTTAAGTTATTTCTAAAACTTAAAATATATTGTTCTAATTGTCCACATGTTAATAATCCTGAATTATTCTCTTTGAAAAAATCAATCCACATATCACAATCTTCAATATTATATTTTCGTAAATAAGTGCCAACTTCTTTAAAATCAGACTTTTTTAGCCCTAGAATCTTTGAATAAGTATCATAGTCCGAGTATTTAATAAGATTTATCTTTAATCGTAATAGTTTATTCTGGAAAGGATTTATATCTACTGCAAGTATTTTAGAAGGATTTTTCAATAATGCATTGAACACATTGCATCCTGCTGAACTAATAATTAAGAGTGTATCTTCATTAGTAATATCAAGGGCATTGTACATACTATTATAGTCTTCCCATACTATTGAATATCTAATTCTGTCTAATTCTATTTTTTTAAATTCTGACTTCATCTAATTTATTATACAATGTTTTTGATAACTGTCTATTATCCTTTATGATTTTTGCATATACAATTCTGACATTAAATTGAATATTGAAATTAATGAATAATACCATTTCAATATCTTGTTTAGACAGTTTTGATTCGGTATATATTATTAATAGGTTATTTTTGATAATAACTGCAAACTCTGATTGGAAATTGTTGATTAATACATGCTCTATACATAAATGCTGGTATTGATGATAGAATTCCGTATTACCTTTTCTTGCAGTTATATATAATTCATTTTTATATAGATAACCCCAATCACCTGTTTTTAAGTATTCTTGATTGGTATTCTTCACATGCCTACCAATTACACAAATCTCTCCTATAGTTAATTTATTACCTAAGATTTCTACATTCTTTGTTTCACTGAATTTTATTTGAATAAACTCGTGTATTTGACCAACACAATATCCCATTAATGTAGGCTTAGTTTCTTCTAGGTAAATTTTATTAACACTTATTGGTTCAGATTCAGTAGAACCATAAATTATATTGATTTCTGCATTTGGAAAAATATTTGATATTCTGTCAATAAGTCGATTGTCTATTGGAGATCCTCCGATTCCAATCGCTTTAACATCTTTAAATTTTTTATCAGAGTTGTTCTTAGATAATTCATTGAAGAAAAATTTATTTCCAGTTATACTTTCTATTTTATGTTGTATAATTTGATTGAATATTTTTTCAGGTTTTAAGTTTAATAAGTCAAATTTTCTTATATCAGGAATAACACATGTTCTATTTTCGTATAAATTGTATAACAGAACATTTGGGAATATTGATAAATCTGTATATGATTTATATTTATCAAAACTTTTGTTAATTGCTTCAACTTGATTAATTAAAAGTTGGTGCGACCGATCTATGCATTTTACCTCTCCTGAACTACCTGAACTGAAACTATATAATGCTATATGTTGGTTTTCTACATTATTAATTGCACTACTAATTGTACTTTGAAAGTCTTTTGATAAATTATTAATATGGAGTGCTGTAATATTATATAAACTTAATAGATTCTTTAAGAAAAAATTATTACTAAAAAAGTAGCTAACATTTTTTTCTTTTAGAATCTTTATAAGTCTAAAAAATCTAAGGTGTTTGGGATAAAACATTATGGGATTTCCATTTGCTATGCAAGAAATGATTAAAGCAATGGTGTTTTCGTTTAAGTTTTCAGCAATTATTACACTCTCATATTTTTGAGGTAATTTTTGCCTATATTCTATTACTTTGTTTAATAAAACTTTAGAACTTGTATAACTATCATCTGGCCAGATAATTATTTTTTTATCAGCATTAGCTGATAAATTTTCCAAAATTTTATTTGCAAAGTTCAATATCAAAAAAAAATGTGCCATTAATTATAGCACATTTCGTTTGAATTACAAAATAATTCTAATTTAATTCTGGAATTTTATTGTATTTTATTATTTACTTAAAGCTTCTACTACTTCTGGACTTACTCCTGTAAATGAGAATCCTCCATCGTGGAATAAATTCTGCATTGTTACCATTCTAGTTAAATCCGAGAACATGCTGATGCAATAGTCCGCACATTGGTCTGCGCTTGCATTACCCAGTGGCGACATTTTATCGGCATAGGTATAAAATCCATCAAAACCTTTTACGCCAGAACCAGCCGTTGTATACGTTGGCGATTGTGAAATTGAATTTACACGCACATGACGATGTTTACCATAGTGGTAACCGAAACTTCTAGTAATCGATTCGAGAAGTGCTTTTGCATCGGCCATATCGTTATAATCAGGGAAAACACGTTGTGCGGCAATGTATGTTAATGCAACAACCGATCCCCAATCGTTAATAGCATCTAGTTTCCAAGCAGTTTGTAAAACTCTGTGCAGTGACATTGCAGAAATGTCAAAACCTTTATGCATAAATTCGTGATCCGCTTCTGTATAATGTTTCCCTTTTCTCACATTCAAACTCATTCCCACCGAGTGCAAAACGAAATCGATTTTACCGCCCAATACATCCATCGACTTAGTAAATAAATTATTTAAATCGTCCATGTTCGTAACATCTGCGGGAATAATTTCGGCATTACATTCCTCCGCAAGTTTATTAATTTCACCCATTCTCAATGCAATTGGTGCATTCGTTAAAGTGATTTTTGCTCCCTCTTGATGAGCTCTTTGAGCTACTTTCCAAGCGATAGAACTTTCGTTTAATGCCCCAAAGATGATTCCTCTTTTTCCGGCTAATAGATTATGCGACATAAATTTTGTATTTATTGGGTAAATATAAATAAATCTAAAGAATTGAAAACCTAAAATTAATCCTCGTAGTAAACTGCTGTACCACTTGCCGTTACCATTAACATATTGTTGATGGTTTCGTAATCTAGGTCAATGCCAATTACCGCATTTGCACCTAGTCTTAATGCTTGATCTTGCATTTCTTTTATGGCGATGTCTTTCGCTTGGCGCAATGCCTCTTCATAAGAGCCAGATCTGCCACCTACAATATCTCTAATTGATGCAAAAATATCTCTAAAAATATTCGCACCTAAAATTGCTTCGCCAGAAACTAATCCAGCATACTTTGTGATTTTTTTACCTTCAATGGTGTTGGTTGTTGATAGTATCATGATTTTATATAAATATTAGTTATTATGTTAATTGAAAAATAGGTATATTTTGGTATACCTAACTCCTATATATACTTAATTCCTCAATAACTATTTTCTATTTCCCATTTTCTTAGACTCAACTAATAACTCAGCAATTCCTTCGCATTCTCTATAGCACCTGAGCTAGGATTATCTCCACTTAACATTTTTGCAATTTCAATTACTCGATCATCTTTCGATAATTCCTTCAGCTTTGTTAAACTTTCTTTTTCAGTGTGCTCTTTGTATACAAAATAATGATGATTTCCTAAACTTGCAATCTGAGGTAAATGTGTGATGCTAATGACTTGTAAGGATGCGGATAATTTGCGCATAATTTGTCCCATTTTATTCGCTACTTCTCCAGACACACCCGTATCAATCTCGTCGAATATGATCGTTGGCAATTGTTCCTTCTCTGCAAGCAATGATTTTATACATAACATTAAACGCGACAATTCTCCTCCCGATGCTACCTTATGAATGTATTCAGGTTTTTGACCTTTGTTTGCACTAAATAATATTCGAATATCATCGATGCCGAATTTATTCATGGCCTCCTCATTTTGCTGATGTTCAATTTCTATTTGCGCATTGGGTATACCCAAATCTTTTAGATTATCAACAATATGTTTTTTAATTAATTCAAAACTTTTTGAACGATTTTCTGATAATAACCTTGCATTAATTAATAATTCGTTCTTTAATTTTTCAAGGTAAACTTTTTTAGTTTGTATCAATTCTTCCGATGAACTGAAGTTATTTAACTTTTCATCTAATTCCGATTGAATTACCAATAATTCATCGACACTCTCTACTCTATGTTTTTGTTCTAATCGATATATAATATCCAAACGATCTTGTATAATCTCTAAACGTTTAGGATCTGCAACACTTTCTAAAGATACCGATTCTAATTCGGCATGTATATCTTTTATTTCTATCAATAATGATCGTAGTCGGTCGTTTAAGACTTTTAGTTTATCGTTATGCTTTTCAATACTGCTAAGATTACTGATTGCATATTTCAATTGTTCTGCAAAATTACTTTCGCCATCAACAAGCATTTGATTTAGCAACACAATCTTTTGTTGTATCTCATCGGCATTACTTAACACCGATTGTTCTTGTTCTAAGCTTTCTTGTTCGCCCGACTTGAAATTATATTGAGAGAGTTCATTGAATTGAAATTGTATATAATCCAATTCTTTCAAGGCATTCGTATAATTATTTTCCAGCTGTTCTAATTCTTTTAAACTAGTAGTATAAATACTATAGTTTTTGGAGAATTCAATCACATCTTTCTTGGTATTCGATACACTATCAATTAAGTTTAACTGGTATGCACTTGAATTCAACAAAATGGTTTCGTGTTGAGAATGAATATCTACAAGCAATTCACCCAATGCTTTCAAAGTTTGGATCGTACAAGGGCTATCATTAATAAATGCTCTTGATTTATTGTCGGCTGAAATTTCTCTTCGAACAATACACAAGTCTTCATAGTCTAACTCACGCTCGTCAAAGAAATTTTTTAAATCGTAATTTTTAATTTGGAACTGCCCTTCAATTATACACTTTTTACTAGGGTCATTATGTGTTTTAGAATCGTTACGTTCCCCTAAAAGCAATCCCAATGCACCTAATATAATAGACTTACCTGCGCCTGTCTCACCTGTGATTACATTGAAAGCCGATTGAAAATTTATTTCTAATTCATCAATTAGAGCAAAATTTTTAATGATTAATTTCTGCAACATCTCATCATCCTCCTCTATTCGTTTGTTTAGTTGTTTCTAGATATTTGTTGGTATTTATTACTGTTCCCGGGATCCATCTCTGAAAGCATTTGAATGATTGCTTGCTTTTCATTCGCCGGCAATCCCGAAAATAAATTTATTAATTCTTCATTTTTTGAGCTGAAGAATACGTTAATGAGCATTGAATTGGGCTTATCCTTTGCTACTTTTTGGATATTGGGTAGTAAAGATTTTATTTCTTCTCTACCATTTTCAATATTCTGCGACATCAGGTCCATACCTAAACGGTGATAGCTGTAATAACTTTCACGGATCGGTTTGAAACTATTATCTAAAAGATTATCAATTAATATAAATCGATTACGAGTTCCATCAAATGCTTTCCAACCTCTACCTCCTGATGCTTGCGCATTATTTACAATCATACGGGCCTTCTGATAATATGGAGTGCCTCCCAATAAAGAAAAACTATCGTAGTCGAGGCCGATTACAATGTAGGTATAATAAGCAAGTAAGGATGTTAAATTAGAACGGAATTCATTTTCGTTAAATTCCAAAGGCTGATTCAAAATATATTTGAACTGCCAATCTTCATCCATATAATTAAAAAGTGTTGAGTTGTAGGAACTGTTATAAACTGGTCGGGTCGATTGTATTTGAGCAGTCGCTTTAAATTCATCGATACCAATTTGTTCCTTAATGTTGATGATTAAATTAAATTCAATACGTTCATTAATTTGAATCACATCATTGGTCCACTTGGTATTATTGATAAATTCGTAGATGGCCTTTTCCATCTCTGTATAAATTTGTTTATCCGCATTCTGAACTTGAGGCAGCAAGACTTGTACTCTACAATTTACGTCTTGAGCATATAATCCAACACTAGTAAACAAAACAATTATTATACTTATTATTCTTTTCATCTTAATTCAATAACGCCACTACTTCATTAATAATATCTACCGCCACTTCTTTCTTCGATTTAATTCCGAATTCTTTTGGTGCCGATGTAGTGCTAAGCATAGTTATTTTATTGGTATCAACACCAAATCCTGCACCATCGTCCTTCATAGAATTTAACACAATGAAATCTGCATTTTTATTCAACAATTTTTCCTTCGCATGTTGAAGTTCATTAGTTGTCTCTAATGCAAATCCAACAAGCACTTGCTGCTTCTTTACTTCACCAAGAGATTTTAAAATATCTTTCGTTTTCTTTAATCGGATTTCTAGATCTGCATCTGATTTTTTTATTTTTTCTGTGGCCACATGCTCTGGTGTATAATCGGCCACCGCCGCACTCATTATCGCAACATCGGCATTAACAAAAAAACGCGTGCTTGCATCGTACATTTCTTCTGCCGATGTAACACGAATTATGTCGATGTTACTATGATTCAGATGCAGTTGCGTTGGGCCAGATACCAATTTAACATGTGCGCCTCTGTTGGCACATTCTTCTGCTAAGGCATAACCCATTTTGCCTGAGGAATGATTTCCGATGAAACGAACTGGATCAATTGCTTCATAGGTTGGCCCAGCAGTTATAAGTACTGTTTTATTCGCTAAGTCGTTTTTTTTTTCGAAGAACGCATTCAGCCATTTCACTATTTCTTCTGGCTCTTCCATGCGGCCTTCACCTACTAATCCCGATGCGAGTTCACCATTAGTCGATTCGATATGAAAATTTCCGTACGATTTTAGTGTTTGAATATTTGCAACCGTACTAGGGTGTTTATACATGTCGAGGTCCATAGCACTTGCAAATACTACTGGACATTTTGCGCTTAAGTAAGTTGCTAAAAGTAAATTATCACAAATTCCATGTGCCATTTTTGCGATGCTGTTTGCACTGGCTGGAGCTATGAGCAATACATCGGCCCACAAACCTAAGTCCACATGATTGGTCCATTCGCCTCTATTGTTTTTTACAAATTCAACATGGACAGGATTTTTTGAAAGGGTAGATAAGCTAAGGGGAGTGATGAATTCAGTGGCTGCTTTTGTCATTACTATTTGCACCTGGGCGCCAGCTTTCACTAATAAACGCGTAAGATTTGCGGCTTTATAAGCGGCAATACTTCCCGTGATCCCCAACAATATTTTTTTGCCTTTTAGCATAGAATTCAAATATACTAAATAAAGATGCAAGAAATAAAAAAAGCCCTCTCAAATGAGAAGGCTTTAAAAGTATTTTTTTGAAGACTATTCTTCGTTATTATTTCTATAATAGACTTTATCTTCTAAGAATTCCTGAGTTGCCAATAAAGTTGCTTTCGGCATTCTTTCGTAGTATTTAGAGATTTCAATTTGTTCTCTGTTTTCGAATACTTCTTCCAAATTGTCGTTTGAAGAAGCGAACTCTTGTAATTTATTGTTCAACTCTTCTTTGATCTCAGCAGAGATTTGGTTAGCTCTTTTCGAAATAATAACTACACTCTCGTAAATGTTATTTGTTTTCTCATCTAACTTTCTAACATCTCTTGTAACTGTAGAGCTTGGAGTATTATTTTTAAGATTGTTATTCATATTATTTCGATTTTTTATTCAATGATTCCAGTTCGATGTTGATGTTTTTATTTATTTCCTGTGCTTCTTTCAAATATTTGCTGTTAGCGTAGGAATCCACAAAGGTCTGATAATAATCTCTAGATTCCAAAAATCTTTCCGATTTTTTCTCGTCGATACTCATTTTTGCGTAAAGGAAGCTCGATTTGAGGGTTAGGAATTCCATTTCTTCGCGGTATCGTGAATCGGGGAAATCGTTAATGGAGTTTCTAAATGCAAAAATAGCAGCTTTATAATCGCCTATATTATAGTACAACACAGCATTTTTATAGGACTTCGTTTCCAATTTATCTCTTAATCGGTCTATAATGGTATTGCATTCTTGCACACGTTCCGATTTCGGATACATATTAATGAAGAGCTGCATGGCTTCAATGGCTTTGTAGGTATTGTCTTGATCGAGCGAGTATTCGGGCGATTCGAGGTAATAGCAATACGCGTTCATATATCGACATTCCTCTGCATATTTACTTCTCGGGTACATTTCTGCAAAATTCTTAAAATGGAATTGTGCCGATATGAGGTCTTTTAGACCGTAGTGACAATAAGCATAATAATAGTATATTGTTTCTGCTTCTTCTGAACCTCTATAGATATTTACCAATTCATCTAATAATTCCAGAGCTCTGAAATAATCTTTTTCGTTATAATATTTTTTAGCGAGTTCGTATTTTTTAGGAATATCATTTCCTTTTAAGACTTTTTGGTATTCGCTACGGCAAGCTGTTAGGCCGATGCTTAGGATAACAATTAGTACAGTGAATTTATTGAAATACTTTTTTATAAACATTCGACAAAGATAGTTTTTAGGCGTATTTATCAAAATACATCACAATAACGATACAAACTTGGAATAGGTATTTATTTTTTTTCTATTAATTATCAGGCGATTAAAATCACATTCAAAAAATCTTGATAAAACCTTTTGTAGAATCGAAACACATTTCTACATTTGCAGCCCCAACGAACGGTTAGGGACAGAAAATTTGAAATTAACAGTAGCTTTTTTGAGCGAAATAATCGAGAAAAATATTTTCTAAAATATTTTTGCAAAAGAAAAAAGTATTTCTACCTTTGCAGTCCCCAAACGAGGGGTAAAAAGAGCGGGAAACGAGGGGATGGTTGAAAAAATAAAAGAGTTTTGCAGGTTTGCTGAGACGGGGTTCGATTCCCTAGAGACTAACGAAGTTTAACACGAGGTTAGACTAAAGTTCTTTGAGATGTACTATGTAGCATAGCGGGCGAGGACACTACGGTGTTCTAGCCAAGAAAGTCAATAAAAAAAAATAATCTTAGTTAAGATT
>JAEYZM010000039.1 GCA_023427985.1 Bacteroidota bacterium
GACACTGCAAACGCAGAAATGAAATTGTCAAGTGTTTTTTTTATTTTTTTGTTAGGAATTTTTTTCAAATATTCGTTGTTGATAAGAGTGCCAACTTATCAACAGAATTACAAAAACTAAATCAAATTAAATTGCTCAAAGAGAATGATAGAAACTAGTACTAATGTTTGGGAGAATTGTTTAAAAATCATTAAGGATAATGTACCAGCTCAAAGTTTTAAAACTTGGTTTGAACCGATCAAGGCAATTAAATTGGAAGGCTCGGTTTTAACAATTCAAGTTCCAAGTTTATTTTTTTACGAATGGTTAGAAGAGCACTATGTTAATTTATTACGCAAAACGATCAAACATGAATTAGGTCCGGATGCGCGATTAGAATATAACATCGTGGTAGATAATGCATCATCCACGACGAAAGCACATACTATTAATATCCCTGCATCACCAAATGGTGAGTTGAAGAATCCAGCAGTTCCAATTCCAGTTACTGTTCCTTCTTCTATACGCAATCCATTTGTGATTCCAGGATTGAAAAAAATTAACATTGATTCACAATTAAACTCAAAATACTCTTTCGATAATTTTGTAGAAGGCGATTGCAATCGATTAGCGCGTTCTGCTGGATTTGCTGTTGCAAATAAGCCAGGAGGTACTTCATTTAATCCATTAATGATTTATGGTCCTACCGGTTTAGGAAAAACACACTTAATCCATGCGATTGGAGGAGCAATAAAAGATCGCTTCCCAGACAAACAGGTATTGTATGTAAATGCAGAGAAGTTTACACAACAATTTGTAGAGTCGATGAAGAATAATACGATTAACGATTTCAAAAATTTCTATCAGTTAATTGACGTATTGATTTTAGACGACGTACATAATTTTGCAGGAAAAGAAAAAACTCAAGATATTTTCTTCCATATATTCAATGAATTACATCAAACCAATAAGCAAATTGTTTTAACCTCTGATAAAGCACCTAAGGATTTAATAGGTGTAGAAGATCGATTATTGTCGAGATTCAAATGGGGACTTACTGCCGACTTGCAAGTGCCGGATTTGGAGACACGTATGGCCATCTTATACAAGAAGATGCAGTCGGACGGAATTGAACTGCCGCAAGACGTTGTAGAGTACGTAGCGCATAATATCGATAGTAATATGCGTGATCTTGAAGGAGCAATGGTTTCGTTGTTGGCTCATTCAACATTAAATAAAAAAGAAATTGATTTGCCATTGGCAAAACAAATGTTGAAGAACTTCATTAAAAACTCATCGAAAGAAATTTCGATTGAATACATTCAAAAATTAGTATGTGAATATTTTGAAGTTCCTGTAGAAATGTTGAAGTCTCAAACACGTAAGAGAGAAATTGTACAAGCAAGACAGATTTCTATGTACTTGGCTAAGAACCATACTAAATCTTCATTGAAGTCAATAGGTATGCACTTTGGAGGAAGAGACCACTCAACGGTAATCTATGCTTGCCAAACGGTAGAAGATTTAATTGATACCGACAAGAAATTCAGAGCATATGTTGCAGACATTCAGAAGAAATTGAAATTAAGTTAATATAAAAAAAGCTCAACTTAGGTTGAGCTTTTTTTATTTAATCTTTATCCTTCTATTGGCAAAGTAAAACAAAACTCACTACCCAAACCCAATTTACTTTCCACCCATATAATGCCTTTGTTTTTCTCGATAAACTCTCTACATAATAATAGACCTAATCCAGTCCCAGTTTCATTGTTAGTGCCAGAAGTACTGAAATTGTTCATGCCAAAAAGTTGATTGATATTCTCTTCTGCAATACCTATTCCTGTATCTTTAATGCAAATTTTAACACGATTATTCTCTTTGCAGCTGTTAATTTCAATTCGATCATTCTCCTTACAATATTTGATAGCATTGTTCAATAAATTACGAATCACTAACTCAACCATATCTCGATCTGCATAAACCATATGCTCACCGGAAACATTATTCTGAATATGTATTTTCTTTTTCAATGCTGCACGCTCGAGTAATTGAACTTGTATGACCGTTGCCGTTTTTATATCAAAACTAGTAGCGTGAATGCGTTCGCCTTTCAGTTGAGACCTCGACCAGTTTAATAGATTTTCTAATAATGAAGAAGTACTCGTTATGTTTTTACTAATTATTGGTAAATAATTTTTCAATTCATCTTCCGTGATCACGCCTTCGTTCAATAAATTCATGATCTCCTTCAAACTCAGAATAGGATTTCTTAAATCATGTGCAATGATGGAAAATAATTTATTTTTTAGATCATTTAGTTGTTGGAGCTCTATCGTTTGAGACTTTAATTTATCCTCAACGATTTTGCGGTCGGTTACTTCTCTAAATAATAAGACTGATCCGCTGAAAATACTGCTTTTGTCGAACAATGCACTAACTTTAATATCGTACGTTTTTCTAAGTACATTCCATTCGTACTTTCCATTTTCTTTATTCGAAACCAATGACAATAGTATATATTCTTTATTGAAAAACTTTCCAAATGCTTCTCCAATTTCTAATGTCTTATTTAAATGATCTTGTACAATCGATTTCATTTTTGAATTAAGATCCACTATTCGATCTTGAGTGTCGAGGACAATTACCCCATCTTGCATCTCTTCGAATATTTTATCACGTGCAACAGGAATAATATCAAACAATCGGAATTGTACTAAACCAATTCCAATAAGAGTAGAAGTTAATATAAATGCAAAGGGTGTTAAATCGATGTGATTCATCGGCCTAAAGCCTAATAAATACAATACGTTAACGAACCATGGAATAAACGTTCCAAGGATGATAATCACATTCTGACGCTTATATACTTTATCGGCATTCATGAATTTCTTCAAGAGAATCACTAAGCCAGCAAAAAGTAATAAATAAAAATAGATGGTGTGTAAAATGTATAATACCCCTGGCTCGAATGCAAACAAAGGAATTTTGCCACTATAATCGATGGTATACGTTTTATAATGCAAATGGTGAAACTCATTCGTCCACATTCCAAATAAAGTAACACATCCAGGAAAAAATAATAGAATGATGTTTCGTGTACTGAGTAAGTCTTTTTTACCTACGAATTTTAAAATAAAATAGACCCAAAGAGGAGGCAATAAAGCAATCCCTAAATATTCTATTTTTAGCAAAAACAAAATGGGTTCTAAATCAGAAAAGCTTAATTCTAAAGCATAGGCAATGGCCCAAATAGCAATACCAATTGTAAGGTAGGCATAACTTTTTACCGTGTCGTTTACTTTACGAAGGATAAATAATGAAATAAATAACGCAGAAATTCCGCATATAAATAAGAAGATGGAATAAGCGTTAAAATCCATGATTATATTACAAAATATGATCTACAAAAAATTACCAGCTGCCGCTTGCGCCACCTCCGCCGAAGCTTCCACCTCCAAATCCACCGAATCCACCGCCTCCACCTGAAAAGTCGCCCCAGGATCCTCTGCTGCTTCCGCCACCTCCGATGAAAGGAGGGAAAAATCCACCACCATCCATTCCTCGTCCGCCAAAACTTTGGTAATTGCGTTTCGATCTACTCAAAATAAATACGATTATTATAAATGCGATAAGAATAAAAATAAATGGAAATTTACCTTTAGACTTTGCATAGTTATCGGCCGTATATTCCCCTTTAGCAAATTTGAAAATCGCCGTTGTGGCATCGTCAAAACCTTTATAAAAATTTCCAGATTTGAAAGCGGGTTTGATTTCCAATTCGATGATGCGTTTACAGATTGCATCCGGCAAAACTCCTTCCATTCCATATCCAGTTTGAATGGTAATCTTTCGATCTTGAATCGCTGCCAAAACCATTACCCCATTATCTTTATCTTTCTGTCCCACTCCCCATTTCTCCGCCAATCGGTTCGCATAATCTGCCACATCGTAACCTTGTAATTCATTTACAATTACAATCGCTACTTGTGTCGATGTAGAATCGTTGTATGCAAGGAGTTTCGATTCCAACGAAGCGATTTCCGATTCATTTAATACCCCTGCAAAATCGTTAACCAAACGATTACTTTTCGCAGGAAATTCTTGTGCGAAAATTTCTGTACATCCGAATAGAACGAAGATTAATCCTATAAAAAACTTAGTGTGCAATTTCATCTGGTAATTCGTTCTTATCGTCTGACTGATATGGAAATAATGATTTTAATTGAATGGCTGTTTGTTCGATGCCTGCAATTAAGCCCTCGGTGATTAATCCTTTTTTGAAAAATTCAAGCATGATATTTTTGGTTTCATCCCAAAAATTTTCTTTCACTTTTTGATTTATACCTACATCGCCAATAATTGCAAATCGGTGATCGTCCATTGAAATATAAATGAGCACACCATTGCGCTCCTTGGTCTTGTGCATGCCTAACTGTTTAAACTGATAGGCTGCACAATCCAACACATTTTCTTCTTTACATTTTGTATCTACAAAAACACGTATTTCTCCAGAAGTTTTAAACTCTGCTTTTTGTATGGCGAGTTTTATTTGCTCCTGTTGTTCCTCAGAAAAAAATTTGATACCCATTTTAGAATTTTACTTCAGGTGCTTTTTCAGCTCCACTCTCTGCTTCGAAATATCCTTTTTTCTCAAAGCCAAACATTGCTGCAGTAAGGTTGTTCGGGAAAGTTCTGATTTTCGTATTGTATTGTTGTGTTACTTCATTGAACTTATTACGTTCAACTGTAATTCTATTTTCAGTTCCCTCTAACTGTGCTTGCAATTCTAAGAAATTCTGATTCGCTTTTAAGTCGGGATATTTTTCAACCACTACTAATAATTTCGATAATGCAGAACTCAACTGACCTTGAGCTTGCTGAAATTGTTGAATAGATTCTGGAGTTAGTTTACTTGGATCTACATTGACCGATGTTGCTTTCGCGCGCGCTTCCGTTACACCCATCAATACTTCCTTCTCAAAATTTGCATATCCCTTAACTGTGTTGACTAAGTTTGGAATCAAATCCGCTCTTCTTTGATAAACGTTTTCCACTTGTGCCCATTGTCCGCTCACTTGCTCATCAAGTTTCACCATCGAGTTATATCCGCAACCCGAAAACAATGCCAATACCGCAACTATTCCAATAACAATTAATAATGTTCTGTTCATGTTTTTTAAAGATTAATTATCCTTCTCAAATATACTACAATTTATTTACACTACATTTGTAAAATTTGTAAGATAAAAACTTACCATGCAAGAAGAAATAGAAATTGTAATCGCTCCAGAAGATTGGGGCAACAGCGAGCAAATAGAGCAAGCCATTCTCAAAAAAATTGCTCGTTCAACTTTGCAAGGTTTAAAGTATCAAATTCTCAAACGCTCCATAGACGCACGCTCTCGAAAAGTTGTCTTCCGTTTAAAAATTATGATTGCCGATGTATCCCGCTTGGCAAACGATTCTAGTTTGATTCACATTCCTGAATTTCAATATAAAAATGTTAGCGACAGACCAGAGGTATATATAGTAGGTGCAGGTCCGGCTGGATTATTTGCAGCCTTGCGACTCATTGAATTAAATTACAAGCCAATTATTTTGGAACGTGGTAAAAATGTAAAAGAGCGAAGACGAGATTTGGCAGTGCTGAATAAAGACTTAGTTGTGAATCCCGAATCCAATTATTGTTTTGGCGAAGGAGGAGCAGGAACGTATTCAGATGGTAAGCTGTACACACGATCTACTAAGCGTGGCGATGTGGATCGGATT
>JAEYZM010000043.1 GCA_023427985.1 Bacteroidota bacterium
AAGCATTTCCCTTATACTAATCGTTTTCCTTTGGTATTTTGTAATTAGCAATTACAAAGAATTACCTGAAAAAATTGCACATCATTTCGATTTGCAAGGAAATCCAGATCAATGGGGTAATAAAAAAATCATTTGGCTCATGCCATTTTTAGCAAGCATGTTGTGGATAGGACTAAGTGCAATTAGTTTAATACCACATACGTTTAACTACCCTGTAAAGATTACGGAGGAAAATGTGAAGTATCAGTACACTTTATCGCTTCGATTTTTTCGTATTGTAAAAGCCTTGGTAATGCTAGTATTTATTTTAGGCGTTTATAGTATGAAAATGTCGAGTACTGAAATTAATTATAGTTCAAATTTTGATATATTTGTTCTTCTGGGAGGATTAGCACTAACATTCATTGTTTATTTTTATTTAGCAAACAGGAACAAATAACATTTTGCGTATGAAGTTTTTTTATTTGAATGTTCTATTTCTCTTATTAGCCTTCAACGCAAACGCACAAATAATCGATTCAGTTGCACTTTTCAAATCGAACGATACCGTTCAAATAAAATATTGTATTCAGAGATTTTTCGAAGGACTCGAAGGACAAGACACTATAAAATTAAAGGAAGCAATGTATTCAGAACTTAGTTTAAAAACTATCATTGAAAATGTTGCAGAAAAAAAAGAGCGCTTTGTTGTTGAGAGTAGAGAAGAACTCATTCAAATTGTTGCTAAAAAAAGAACAGCTACGCTCGATGAAAAATTATTGAGTATGCATATTTTCATAGATGGTCGACTAGCAAGTGTTTGGACGCCTTATGAATTTTACATCAACGGACAACCTTCACATAGAGGTGCCAATAGTTTTCAGCTGGTCAAAACAAATAAAGGTTGGCAGATTTTTTCTATTGTGGACACAAGGCATCGATAAAAAAAACAATTATTCATCGACATAACACATCGGCATTCTTATTAATGCGAGATATTACCTGTACTTGGTTTTTGACTTACTCCCACATTTATGGTTTTGGTAACAGCACAAGAATTTGCTGGTGTTTCTGTAACTGAAATTGAATGTGTACCATAGCTTGTCCAACGAACACGAATGCTATTATTGTTATTGCTTACAATATTTCCGCCTACAACATTCCAATTGTACGTATTACCAGCATTGAGTATAACACTATAATTTTCTTCCTGATTCAAATTTCCGCAGACTGATGTTTCACCAGAGATTGCAGTCGCTGGACTAGGTCTTAATTGATATACTACCGTGTCGCTTATGGATGGGCAATGCGAGCATGCATTACCTTTTAAGATAAGACTAACTGAACCCATCGTAAGTTCGTTAGCACTCGGTGTATAACTTGCATTTAGCGTGTTTCGATTAGGCGTAAATGTTCCTTCACCCCCAATCCATTGTGCCGATTGTGTACTGGTACCGTTGAGGCTTATAGGAAAAAGGTGCGAGCAAACCACTGCATCGGCACCAGCATTTACAGTATTATCATTGTCGATGCTTATCGTTCTCGAAGCCATATACAATGGACAAGAAGTTGCATCGCTAACATTCACAGTATAGTTACCAGCACCTACAGTTATGCTCTGTGTAGTTGCCCCATTACTCCATTGATAAGCATAAGGCGGATTGCCACCCGTTACAACAGCTGTTAGCGTTTTCGTACTTTCTCCCTTACAAAGTACAGCAGAACTTGGGTCGATGTTTACCGACATGCCAGCAACAAACGCAACTCGAACTGTATCTTTAGAAAAGATACCCGAACATGCATCTTTTGGTGTACCACCCACTTCAAAATCAATATAACTCGGTGGATTCATTGGCGAAGTAACCATTGTAGAGTCGCATGAACTGGTGCAAGTAAGCAATGACTGATACGTTGGATCTAACGCTCTCCACTGTATGGTAGATTCTTGAAATCCTGTTGCTACCAATCTACTATCGCATCCAACACGTGTTGTGAAATTCGCCGATACCATAGGACGGGGGATCGATGTAATTTTATACACGTTATCGTTTCCACCACTTTTACAAAAACTTACATAATGTGGACCAACTCCTGAAACACAAAACTTTCCACCAATTGGTGTTGGAGGACCACAGTTAACTGTATATGATAAAGAGCCAGGTGGAGTGGCACCTGAAGTAATTTCTAAGACAAAAGCTTCAGCATTAGGATTAAGCGTTACAATAAATTCTACGCAATTAGAATTTCCAGAGCCCCCACCGCAACATGTTCCCGCTCTTGTAATATTAGTACTCGTCCAAGAGGAAGCTGCATTGGTCGATAAGTTCACTGTATAGGAAGGCGAGCCCGAGCACTGACTTTGTGCCAGCAGGTTTTGTGATGCAGTCATGAAAACTACAATAAAAAATAACGCAATTGAGTGAAGCTTTAGCATTGCAATTCTATTTCTACTGAATTTACGCATAAAAGTTACATAAATTCAAATACGAAATTAAAATCTATTTGGATTAATATTTTGCAACGATTGGCATTCTACGTCCCATGCCAAATGCTTTAGGCGATACTCTTAAAATTGGTGGTGTCTGATAACGCTTGTATTCATTACGGTTTACAAGTCCAGTAATTCGTTCAACAAGCGAAACTTCATACCCCATTTGTATGATTTCATCTTTGCTGATGGATTTCTCAATGTATAAATTCAATATCTGATCTAAGACATCGTAATCTGGTAGCGAATCCGAATCCTTTTGGCCCGGTCTCAATTCGGCCGATGGCGCTTTCGTAATTGTATTGATTGGTATAATTTCCTTTTCCTTATTTATAAAATGTGCCAATGCGTAGACTTGTGTTTTATACACATCACCAATCACTGAAATTCCTCCACACATATCGCCATACAATGTTCCATATCCCACAGCTGCTTCGCTTTTGTTCGAAGTATTCAATAAAATATTACCAAATTTATTGGATACTGCCATCAGCAATACGCCTCTAATTCTAGCTTGTAAATTTTCTTCCGTCAAATCTTCTTTCATGCCTTGGAATAATCCCGACAATTCAGCGGCATAGGATTGAAAAATATTTTTGATAGGAAGAATCTGATGTTGTATCCCTAATTTATTTGCTAGCGCTTCTGCATCGGCAATCGAATGGTCCGACGAATACTGCGATGGCATCAAAATTCCGAATACATTTTCATTCCCTAATGCCCTTGCTGCCAAAGCCGCAACCACAGCAGAATCAATGCCTCCCGACAATCCTAAGACTGCTTTTTTGAAACCAGATTTTTGAAAATAATCTCTTATTCCCAAAACAATTGCATCGTGAATTAATTCAATCTCTTGCTTTTCAATTTCTGAAAAATTAGTAGGCCGATGTAGTGAATCGTAGTCGACATATATGATTTCTTCAGCAAATACTCCAGCCTTCTGAATGATTTCAGCTCTCGAGTTAAGTACGCAAGAATCACCATCGAAGATTAATTCTGTTTGCGCTCCTATATGGTTTACATACAATAATGGAATATTGTATTTGTTGACATTCCAAGTTAATACATCTTTACGCTGCTTACTTTGTTCATAATCGAATGGCGATGCTGCGATATTGATCATTAATTCTGGACGCTCCTTAATCAGAAAATCCATTGGCGTCTGCTTATACAATTTGCTACCATCTGTATTCCAAAGATCCTCGCAAATAGTAAGCGCAGTTTTTTTACCTTTTATTGTAACGCATTTGATTTGGTTCGATGGTTCAAAATATCTGTATTCATCGAAAATATCATAGGTAGGCAATAAGGATTTATGCACAACATCTTTAATCTTACCATCTTCTAAGACGTAGGCCGAATTATACAATGCTTTGCCTTCCGTTTCATGATTGAAACTTGGCGAACCTATAACAATACTTATGGTTTCAGACTCTTTCGCAAGTAGTGAAATATAATGATTGCATTGTTTGATGAAATGCGTATAGTCTAAAAAGTCTCGGGGTGGATAACCACAAATTGCAAGCTCAGGAAAAATTATAACATCGGCATTATTCGATTTCGCTTCGTGGATACAATTCAGAAATTTTTGATAATTGGATTCAAAATTTCCAACGTGTACGTTAACCTGTGCTAATGCGTATTTCATGTTAGAATAATAATCCTATGTTCAATGCTACGTAATTTAAATTTGCATCAAATGCCTTGATGGAATTATTGCTTAATCTATAAATAGATTTCGACTTCATTACATTTAACAAACCGTTGTTGTACGTTAATCCAGCAACAAGGTCTAAGTTCTCTGCTAAATTGTATTCTACACCCGCACCAATAACAAGCGATGCATTAAATGGTTGAAAGTAGGCACTTGCATTTTTAATGTCGTCGTTCAAATACACATTCGGTCCCTTCTTATATTCTACATCGGCAACCGACTTCATACGAAATGCTAGACCCAAACCAAACTTACCAAAGATTTTCATGCGATCGTTGATTTCATTCGTAAGTAATTTTAAGGTAATTGGAATTTCAATATATCTTAAGTTGATGTTCGAGTTTACGGTAGTGTCGTTTCTATTGAATTCAACTTTCCCCCCCATTGAACTAATACCGAATTCGGTAGCAATGGCATAATTGTCCTTGATAAAGTAATCGAACATAATCCCATAAGAGAAACCTATTTTCGTTCCTACACTGTTGTTGTTATCTGTACTTGGTTTCAATGTTGAGAACAATGGATTGCCTTTGAAGCCCAATCTAAAATCTTGAGCCAGCATCTTATTGCTTATTAAAATCAAAGCGAAGACGCTTATTAGAGATAAATTTTTAATTTTATGCTTTATCATATGAATTATATGCTTACAAATCAGCTTCAAAGAAACAGAAATATTTCGATTTTAGTACTACTCTTGTTATCGTTTTTTATCCATGCTTGTCAGGAAAAATCTAAACCGAGTAAAATAAAGCCTGTTGATGAGGAAGTATCGCTTGAAATAATGCGTTTTGAAAAAGATTTGTTCTATATGGAACAAAACGATATGGATGCTTCCTTAAAAAAACTGGCGGAAAAATATCCGGGCTTCTATGAGGTGTATTTTGAGCAAATGATGGGTTTTGGAAATTCTAAAAATCCCGATTTTAAATTTATCGTAAAAGATTTTATCAATAATAAAGACTTTAAACTTTTGGTGGCCGACTGTGATACGATTTATAATGCGAATCGAACAGAGAAAATGAAGGAGGAGATCGCTGAAGTTTTCAAACGTTACAAGGCTGTATATCCAAACGATACCATTCCAAAAGTCTGCACTTTTGTTTCGGGTTTTGCAAACGGTATTGTAAATACGGATGGATATATAGGCATTGGCTTGGACTTATTTTTAGGCGCCAATTATAAATTTTATCCTTCACTGGATTTACCAGAATATTTAATTCGTAGATATACACCAGAACATTTGGTCCCAACCTTTGTGAAAGGCTTGGCCACATCAAAGTACGAAGAAGTTAATACAACTGTTTTTTTAGATCGAATGTTGTATGAAGGCAAATTGATTTATTTTGCGAAGCAGTTCTTACCAGATTATACAGACTCTTTAATCATTGGCTATACATCGGCACAAATGAAATGGAGTATAGAAAATGAGAATAATATTTTTCAGTTGTTGGTATCGGAAGATTTATTCTCGACCGATGTGTTGAAGTATAGAAAGTATACCGATGAAGCACCCTATACGGTGAATTTAACTGCTGATTCTGCTCCAAGAATTGCATGGTTTATTGGTTTGAAAATCATTGAAAAATACATGGAAGAAAATCCAACAATAAGTTTGGATGAATTGATGAAAGAAAAAGATTCACAGAAAATTTTAAGATTATCAAAATATAAAGCGAAATAATATGAAGTACTTAATTGCACTGAGCAGTATTGTTTTACTAGCCTCTTGCGGAAAAAACGAAAAAGTAAAAATTAATACTATGCCTTATCCGGAGACAAGAAAAGAGAATGTGGTGGACGATTATTTCGGGACCAAAATTGAAGATCCGTATCGTTGGTTAGAAAACGATACGAGTAAAGAAACTGCAGAATGGGTGAAAGCTCAAAATGCAGTAACGCAAAATTATTTGTCGCAAATTCCATTTAGAGAAGATGTAAAAAAACGTTTGACAGAAATCTGGAATTACGAAAAAATTTCGGCGCCATTTAAGAAAGGGGATTATTATTTTTATTATAAAAACGATGGCTTGCAAAATCAAGCAGTGGTCTATTATAAAAAAGGATTAGATGGGAAAGAAGAAATTTTCTTAGATCCCAACAAATTATCGGACGATGGAACAGTTGCATTGAGCGGACTGTATTTCTCTAATGATTATAAATATGCCGCATATGTTATTTCGAAATCGGGTTCCGACTGGAATGAAATTTATGTGAAAGAAGTAGCAAATGCTACAGACACAAAAGATAAAATTGAATGGGTGAAATTTTCAGGTGCAGCGTGGCAAGGAGATGGATTTTATTACAGCAGATACGATGAGCCTAAAGGTGTAAGTGAATTATCGAATCAAAATCAATTTCAAAAAGTGTACTACCATAAGTTAGGCGAGGAACAATCGAACGATGTGTTAGTATTCGAAGACAAAGCACATCCATTACGATATTTTGGTGCCGATGTATCTGATGACGAAAGGTATTTATACATCTATGCTTCAGAGGGCACTAGCGGTTCAGAGATTTTGATCAAAGATTTGAAGAACAAAAATTCAAAATTTGAAGTGCTGCTAAAAGGCTTTGAATACAACTATGGCATTATCGATAATATGGGCGATCAGGTATTGGTATTGATGGATAAAGGAGCAGCGAATTATAAAGTTGTGAGCATCGACCCGAAAAATAAAGAGGAGAAAAACTGGAAAACAATTATTCCAGAGAGCAAGGAATTGTTAGAAGGTGTAACAACTGCTGGCGGATATTTATTTGCAAGTTATTTAAAAGATGCAAGCAGTAAGATTGTACAATATACATATGAAGGTAAAAAAGTAAAAGACATTGAATTACCTGGTATTGGTACTGTTTCCATAGGTGAAGCGAAGAAAGATGCAAGTTCAACTTTTTATACGTTTAGTAATTTCACAACACCGGGAACTGTTTACCAATTAGATATTGCATCTGGTGCATCGGAAGTTTATACAAAACCAAATTTCAAAATTTCATCGGACGATTTTGAAACGAAACAAGTATGGTATACATCAAAAGACGGGACAAAAGTTCCAATGTTTATTGTGCATAAAAAAGGAATTAAATTAGACGGAAATAATCCAACATTGCTGTATGGTTATGGAGGATTCAACATCAGCCTAACACCAAGTTTCAGTGTTTCAAATATGTATTTCTTAGAGCAAGGTGGCGTATATGCCTTGGCTACATTAAGAGGTGGAGGCGAGTACGGTGAGGAATGGCATAAAGCAGGGATGTTGGAGAAAAAGCAAAATGTATTCGACGATTTTATATCGGCAGCGGAGTATTTGATTGCTGAAAAATATACCAGCAGTTCAAAATTAGCAATTAGCGGAAGATCGAATGGAGGTTTATTAGTTGGCGCATGCATGACTCAACGTCCGGATTTATTTAAAGTGGCATTGCCAGGTGTTGGGGTGTTGGATATGTTGCGCTACCATAAGTTTACGATTGGATGGGGATGGGCAGTAGAGTATGGTTCTAGTGAGAAAAAAGATCAGTTCGATTATTTAATTAAGTATTCGCCATTGCACAATGTGAAAGACAGCGTTGAATATCCTGCAACGATGATAACAACTGCGGATCACGACGATCGTGTGGTGCCAGCTCATTCATTTAAGTTTGCTGCAACGTTACAAGCGAAGCATAAGGGCGAGCATCCTATTTTGATACGTATCGATGAAAAAGCGGGACATGGTGCAGGTAAACCTACTTCGAAGCAAATCGACGAAGCTACCGATATTTGGAGTTTTGTATTGTACCATCTGAAATAGCAATACATCGGCATTCATAATAAAAAAGGGGCATTTCTGTAGTGTAAATGCCCTTTTTTATTTTTTTTAAAAATTTACATGTTTAAACAAACATTTAGCTTAGGGAGCTTGTTCTAGGATTATAACATTAAAAAACTTAGGATAAATGGAAACACTTACAACACAAAAATGGGCATTAGATGCCGCACATTCGGAAGTGCAATTTAAAGTAAAGCACTTAGTAATTTCAACAGTAACAGGGACATTCAAAGTATTCTCGGGCGATTTAGAATCGTATGGCGATGATTTTGAAGGAGCGAAAGTGAAATTCAGTGTAGATTTAAAAACGATAGAGACAAACAACGCAGATAGAGATGCACATTTAAAATCGGACGATTTCTTCGCAGTGGAGAAATTTCCAACGATGGACTTTGTATCTACATCATTCAAAAAGATTTCAGATTCTGAATATGAATTAACTGGATATCTAACGATTCGCGACGTTACCAAATCAGTAAAATTAAAAGCTGAATATGGTGGTGCAATTGTAGATCCATGGGGACAAAACAAAATTGGGTTTGAAGTAGAAGGGAAAATCAACAGAAAAGATTTCGGATTAACTTGGAGCGC
>JAEYZM010000008.1 GCA_023427985.1 Bacteroidota bacterium
GACTTAAGTCGTGCCACCAGTTTAGCTACACCTCCACACTTTCTCCGATTTTTAGCATTGTTAATGTCTTATGCTTTAATTGAAATTTGCGAATTGCTTCTTCGTGATTTACTTTGATATAACCGAAAGTGTCAAAGTGCATTGCTACGATGTTGTTGCATTTTATAAAATCGGAACAAATAATAGCGTCCTCTACATCCATTGTGAAATTACCACCCATCGGTAACAAAGCAACATCCGGCTTCCAATATTCGCCAATCAATTTCATGTCTTGCGTTAAAGCCGAATCTCCTGCATAATAAATCCTCTTGCCATCGGACTCAATAATAAATCCTGCTGCTTGACCTGCATACGAGCCATCGGGAAAGGAACTAGAATGTGCAGCGTATACCATCCTCACTTTACCAAATTCGAAATTCCAGGAACCACCAATGTTCATTGGATGCGTCTTCTTCACCCCATGCTTTAATGCCCATTCAGAAATTTCCCAAACACCTACAACACATGCATTACAACCTTTCGCAATTGCAATCGTATCAGAAATATGATCAAGATGACCATGCGACTGTAATATGTAATCGCATTCAATATCATTAATCTCGATCGCTGTCGCTAATTCATTCCCAGAAATAAATGGATCAAAAAGAATTTTAGATTTCGATGTTTCTAATAAAAAGCTGGAATGCCCGTAATATGTAAGTTTCATGATTTGAATAATTGCAGATACAATTTACTCAAATTATCTCAATAAATTATTCTAAGTCTGTTGCCCTTTGTAAAAAATTAACAAGTGGTTGCATTGCAAGCAAGCAGCCAACTATTTCTTTTACAATTTTTTTATCAGATAATGCCGAGTCATCCAGACCATAAGAAACAGTAAAACTTTTTAACTTCAACAATTCAATTTGAGGATGGTCCTTAGGATAACCTTTAGGTGCAGTACTCAATTTATCCTCATCGCTCAATCCCGCGAAATATTTTTTAAAACTCCTATTGCCGATGATGCCTAAAAATTCTTCGGAGCTATAATCAATTTCTTGCCTGATTTTTTTCAACGCATCTGCTGGTGGCATCCAAAATCCACCAGCCACAAAACACTGACCTGGCTGTATGTGTAAATAATACCCTGGGGCTTCTATCCCTTTAGCTTTCGTAGGAAAATAAATGCCAAAATTTAATTTATATGGATCTTTATTTTTAGAAAAGCGCACATCTCGATAAATGCGCATGATACATTTTTCTGCCTTTAACTCTTTAAGTTCTGGGATTTCCTTCGAAGCTAATGCAAGTACTTCATTAACTAGTGTTACTACATTTTGCTTCGCAGATTCATATCGATGTTTGTTTTCTACAAACCACTCTCTATTATTATTTTTCTTTAAATCTTTAAGAAATTTAAAAGTGTCTGCTTGCAACATATTAATTTAATTTCTCTGAACTCAATTTCGATTGCTGTTTTTCTTTTTTCAAAATCTCTTCTAATGGTTCATACTTTGGTGCAAAAATGTATAATAACACCATTCTACCATATCTAAAATTAAAACGAGATGTCAATAATATACTACTGATAATTATAGTTAAGTACACCCAAGTATCAGGATTATTAAACAGGACGTATGTAGCAACGCCTAAGGTTACACTTAATGCAATGTTTAATGCGTAACCGATATACATCGCTCCCCAAAAGAAGCCAATTTCATACTCGTATTTCAACCCGCATTTTGGACAATGCTTATACATCTGTTTATAACTCTTGCTAAACGCCGATCCCATATAAACATCTCCCTCCAAACAACGAGGACATTTGCAATTCAATAAACCAGAAAATTTAGAAGGCTTCGCCATGATTAATTTAATATTATTTTTTCGTCCTTTACTTCAACTTGTGCTTTCACACGGTATTTCTTATACCACAGAACACCCAAAACAGCAACAAATAAATATGGAGCTGCCAGTAAGTATAATATTCCATCGTTCAAACCTTTACCGGCATTGCTTTGCCCCGATTCAACTGTAGATTCTACTGCAGCTTTACACATCGGACATTGTGCAGATGCACTTTCGCTGAAAGCTAGCACCATCAACACGAAAAAACTTAGAAATAAAAATTTCCTTAAATACGTATTCATATTAAAATGTATAATAAGGTGATATCATTAAATAAACTATTACGCCCGTAACTGTTACGTACAACCAAATAGGGAAACTCCATCTTACCAATTTGCGATGTTTCTCTACCTGCATTTGCAAGCCTCTGTGAAAACTCAATAAAATTAAAGGCAAAACGCCTGCCGCTAAAATGATATGAGTAATCAATATAAAGTAATAAACATAACGTATTAAGCCTTCTCCTCCATACGTAGTTTCTTTAACAAAATAATGAAAGCAGATATACGAAACCAAAAACACGGAAGAAAGTACAAATGTGGCAATATTTAATTTTTTATGTAGGCCGATGTTTCTCTTTTTGATTTGAATAAACGATGCCATTAACAGCACGCTACATAAACCATTTATAATTGCATTCAGTTTTGGCAAGAAATAAACGAATGAAGGTGTTTCAATTGTAACTGGTATGATTTTTCTATTCAATAATACAACCACAAAAAAAACGAATATTGAAATTCCAGTTACAAATCTGAAGATAAATTTATCTGACATAATTATAAGAATCCTATTAATTGAACAAGCGATTAAAAGAAAAGTTTATCTTTTTTTCTCGCCTAAAATTTCTTGCTTCATAAGCACTTTAATTTCGTCAATTAAAGTATCTACAGCTTCTTTCGATGTTCCATCATACATACCTCTAATTCTATTTTTATCGTCAATCAACAAAAATAATTCTGTATGAATAAAATCATCTGGACCCCCATCGCCTTCTAAAGCATTTACTAGATAGCCCTTGCGTGCAATCTCATAGATTTCTTTTTTATTACCCGTAAGGAAGTGCCATTTATTGTCAATTGCACCATATTCAGTGGCATACTGTTTTAAGACCGACACCGAATCGTCTTCAGGATTTACAGTATGTGAAAGAATTACAATCTCGTCTATTGTCTTCACTTTGTCTTGCACTCTCTTCATTTGAGTACTCATCTTCGGACAAATGGTTTGACAGCTTACGAAGAAGAAATCAACAATTTTAATTTTACCCTTTAAATCTTTTGAGCGAATGGTGTCGCCATTTTGATTTACAAATTCAAAATCTCCAATCGTATGATATACAGTATCTACTACCGTTTCACCATCAATCACCTTCTCCTCTGCGTATCGCTCACCATAAATTGGTAGGGCTATATAATGATTTGTTCCGGTCTTGAGTAACAAGTACCCAATCACCGGAACAATCAATACTACGAAGAGGATAATAATTGTTTTTATACCTCTTGCATTCATAATTTTTATGCTCTAATGTTCATCCAGAAATTACCTTCGTACAACATCCAAATGATGAAGAATATGATAAATACTAGGGGAACGATAATAGAATATATTAAACTTAATTTCTCAAACTTTAAGTGCATAAAGTAAGCAACAATATAAAATGCTTTTAATATCGTTAAAGCAATATAGATAAAGTTACCTAATCCATGACCAATAACTCCTTTTGGAATTAATACCAATGCTATGAAAAATTCAATAGCAGTAATACCGAACAATACCCAAAATACCGACCAGATTTTTTTCTTGGTCATGCTTGCATGTTCTTCGTGGTGTTCTGCTGCGTGATGTTCTGCTGACATATTTCTTTGAATTTTAAATTAAAAATTAAACTAAGTAGAAGAATGTAAATACAAATACCCACACTAAATCTACAAAGTGCCAGTACAATCCTACTTTCTCAATCATATCATAATGACCTCTTTTTTCATAAGTGCCCATGTAAACATTAATTAAAATAACAATGTTCAACACTACCCCTGAAAATACGTGGAAGCCATGAAAACCTGTAATCGTAAAGAATAAATTTGTAAAGTTTGTCGATGCTACAGATCCGTCTTCATTCAAGAATGGATTGCGACCCCACCACGCACCTTCGTGATGTAAATGCGTCCACTCCCAAGCTTGACAGCCTAAGAATAATAAACCACCAATGATTGTCCACCACATCCATTTTGCAACTTCGGCTTTCGATTTACGATGTCCCGCCTCAACAGCCAATACCATTGTTACAGAACTCATAATCAAAATAAAAGTCATGATACCTACGAATACCAAGGGTGCTCCATGTGAAATGCCAGGTGCCGATTGAAACACAACATCTGGGTCAGGCCACGAAACACTACTGAAACGTAATGCACCATATGCAATTAATAATGCAGAGAATGTGAATGCATCCGATAATAGGAAGAACCACATCATCAATTTACCATACTCTACGTTGAACGGAGAACGACCGCCGTTCCAAGGAGTTGATTTGATCTCGTCTAATTGAGAAGTATTCATCATTTGTATTTAAGACTATCTATTTATTATTAAAAACACGAACAAATATATCCACAAAATATCAATAAAATGCCAAAAGATCGAACATAATTCCATGCGGAAAATGTTCTTAGTTTGGTTGATGTTTTTGTGAACACCTACTAATGCAGCAATCATAAAAATTAGGCCCGCAACTATGTGTGCTCCATGAAATCCCGAAATCACATACACAAATGACTCAGCTGGATTCCCTGCAAAAAACACTTTATTGTCGACCAATTCTTTCCATCCTTCGTATTGTCCAATTAAGAATCCAATACCTAAAATGAAACTGAGCCACAATCCAATTTTCTGACTTTTTAAGTCAAACTTTTTTGCCGATAAATATGCCCAATGCATGCTAGCACTGCTTAACAATATTATTGCAGTAGTATAATAGAACATACTCGGCAATTCAAATATTTTCCAATTACCTTCTGCTTGTCTTACAATATATGCACTTGTCAATCCAGCAAATGCCATGATTGAACTTAAAATAAATAACCAAAGTACAAATTTAACTGGACGTGCGTTAAACTTGTCTTGTTGAGCCGTTTTGTTGTCTATACTTGCCATCATATCTTGTCAATTAATAATGTAATTTGCACAATAGGTAAGTATAAAAATGATCCGAACATCAATTCTTTTGCCGCTTTAATACTGCATTGTTTGTAAAGCTTCACCGACTGCATGAAAAACGCAATCCCTACTAACAATGAAATTATCCCTAAACCAACACCTGCCATTCCAAACTTAATCGGCAATAAACTAACAGGTATTAATATCAAGGTATAAAGCATGATTTGAAAAGCGCTGTTTTTAGATCTACCATCTCTCGAAGGCATTAAATTCATCCCTGCTCTTGAATAATCTTCATGTAATACCCAAGCTACAGCCCAGAAATGTGGGAACTGCCAAATGAACTGAATCGCAAACATAATTCCTGGTTCAAATCCAAATGAATTTGAATATGCTACATAACCTAATAGTGGTGGCATAGCGCCAGCAATAGCACCCACAAATACAGCAAAAGGGGTTTTGGTTTTTAATGGTGTGTAAATAAATGCGTAAGAAATTATTGAAAATAAAGCCAATACACCAGTAATGGTATTAAAGCAAAATGTTAAAATCCCAACACCTGCAATTCCCATAACAATAGAAGCAATAATACCTTCTTTACTCGACATACGAGAAGTAGGCATAGGTCTATTCATGGTGCGTTTCATCAATTTATCGCTATCTTTTTCAAGAACTTGATTGAAACCATTGGCAGATGCTGTAGTTAAAAATCCACCAAGAATCATAAGGAACATGTCGCTCCAAATCAAATTCCCTTTAGCAGCATATGCATAAGTTATAGCAGCTGAAAACACAACTAAAAATGTTAGTCGTAATTTCAACAACTGCACGTAGTCCTGCACCTTGCTGGCGAAAACCGATTTTGTATGTACTTCTTCTATGATCACTTAACTAATTAAATCGAGTGCTATATTTCTTTTATAAATATCAATCATTATAATTTGCATCAATATTGCTGCAACTAATACGCTAGAGATGACTAAGTGTATCGGTTGAAATGCAGGTGGTATTGCAAAATTTGCTAATACAACTCCTGATACAATCTGAACGATCAATAATATTACTGCCGCCGAAGAAAATCTTCTCAATCTTTTTACAGCTCCAAAATGTATTCTGATGTACCAAGTACTATACAAAGTCAACATCACCAACAGAATTGAAAAACTTCTGTGAAGCTTGAAAATAAAACCCGATAAATTCACATACTCTCCTCTGTTGGTACCATTCCAAAAATCTGAATAGTAATCTATGCTTTCTCTCAACTCTGTGCCCCAAATTATTTGAAGTACCGTTAAGATTAACAAAATCCAAGAGATCAAAGATGCATTGCGAAGTTTACTTATAGATAATTTCGCTGGCTCCAAATATTTGTACTTAACAATACTGTATGCGTATATCACCAATGCTAAAATCACAATGGCTAACACCATATGCAAGGTAATAATCCATGCAACCAGATTGCTTGCAACTACTATTGAGCCTAACCATGCTTGAAAAAATGTTACTATTAATGTAATTAAGGAAAGTAAAAATACTCCAGGCTGATGTTTCAATAATGGAATCGAAAACACTAGCATCAAGAGCATCAACAAACCAGTGCTCGCACCTATTAATCGATTAATATATTCGGTATAAGTGTTCGCAACATTAAAAGGTTCACTCTTTGCAACACTCGGGTCATTCTTTAACTCTAATGCTAGTTTAGAATATCCCAAAGCATCTAACATGTTTGCAAATCGCTCGTTTTTTTCGAGTCTCTTCTGAAGATATTGTTCACGGTAATTTTCAGGTAATTGACTTTCTGAAGTTGGTGGTACCCATTGATCAAAACACTTTGGCCAATCGGGACAACCCATACCCGAACCCGTACTGCGAACAATACCTCCGGCAAGAATTAAAAGAAATAAAGAACAAATTGTTATAAAACTGACTCTAATGAATCGTTTTTCATTTTTATTATAATCCGATCGATATGAACTAAAGCTCATCGATACCTTTATTTTGTTATTGCCTCAGCTGATTTACTTTCCGCAGCACCATGCCCATCGAAATCTTCTGGTAAGTTTGATGACATTGTTTCTGAGAAAGGTACAGTTTGAGGAATGAAATCTTCTTCTGCACCTGGCTTCGAATAATCGTATGGCCATCTGTAAACTGAAGGAATTTCGCCTGGCCAGTTGCCGTGTAAATGCTCTACTGGTGCTGTCCACTCTAATGTATTTGATCTCCATGGGTTTTGCGGAGCTTTCTTTCCTTTGAAAATATTCACGAAGAAATTGTAAAGGAAAATAAACTGCGCTATTGAACCTAAGATTGCAGAGATACTAATGAATTTATTCACTGCCAACCATTCGTTCATAAATTCAAAACTTGTGAATGAATAATAACGACGTGGTACACCATCTAATCCGATGAAGTGCATCGGGAAGAATACACAATAAACTGCGATGAATGTTAACCAGAAATGGAAATATCCTAATCTGTTATCCATCATCTTACCAAATAATTTTGGATACCAATGATACACCCCTGCAAACATACCGAAGATCGCAGCAGAACCCATTACAATATGGAAGTGAGCAACTACGAAATACGTATCGTGTAAGTTAATATCTAATGAAGCATTTCCTAAGAAAATACCTGTCAATCCACCCGTAACAAATAACGAAACCAAACCTATTGAGAATAACATCGCAGGTGTGAACTGAATATTACCCTTCCAAAGTGTTGCTAAATAGTTAAAGGTTTTTACTGCCGATGGTACCGCAATAATTAAGGTAGTGAACATGAATACCGATCCTAGGAATGGATTCATACCTGTTACAAACATGTGGTGACCCCAAACAATAAACGATAAGAATGCAATACCTAATAAAGAAATAATCATGGCTCTATAACCAAAGATTGGTTTACGAGCATTTGTAGCAATGATTTCAGATGTGATACCTAATGCAGGCATAATAATGATGTATACCTCTGGGTGACCTAAGAACCAGAATAAATGCTGGAATAATACAGGAGAACCTCCTGAATTTGGTAATGCCTCACCTCCAATATAAATATCAGATAAGTAAAAACTTGTTCCGAAACTTCTATCAAAAATCAATAAGATTACTCCTGCAAATAAAACAGGGAACGACAATACACCTAATACAGCTGTCAAGAAAAATGCCCAAATCGTTAATGGCATTTTAGTCATCGACATACCTTTTGTACGCATGTTCAATACTGTACTAATGTAGTTGATACCACCCATTAAAGATGATGCAATAAATAATGCCATCGATATTAACCATAAGGTCATTCCTAATCCTGAACCTGGCATTGCCTTAGGCAAAGCTGAAAGCGGTGGATAAATTGTCCATCCTGGACCAGCAGGACCTGTTTCAATAAATAAAGACCATGTCATGATTACTGATGCTCCAAAGAAGAACCAATACGACAACATATTTAAGAATGGCGATGCCATATCTCTAGCGCCTACTTGCAATGGAATTAATAGATTCGAAAACGTACCACTTAAACCTGCAGTTAATACAAAGAATACCATAATGGTTCCATGGATTGTCACCATCGACATATAAAACGATGGATCTAAACGACCATCTTTAGCCCATTTACCTAAAATTCTTTCTAAGAATGGAAATGTTTCATCAGGCCATCCTAATTGAATACGAAACAATACAGAAAGTACCATTCCAATTACTGCCATGATAATCCCTGTGATTAGGAATTGTTTAGCAATCATCTTGTGGTCCATACTGAAAACGTACTTCGACCAGAACGTCTCAGGATGATGTTCGTGGTGATCTGCATGCGCGTGCACGTCAGTGTGGTGTAAAGCTTGTGTTGACATATAAAGTTATATCTATTTTTTACAATTAATTATTCATAGCTAAACGAGCTTCATCTGCTTTCATACGAGCAGTTTCTGCTTCTGTGATTTGTTTAGCTGTTTCTTCGTTATAATATGGAGCTTGTGTAGCTAACCATTGCTTGTATTCTGCATCTTCCACTACTACAATTTTTACTTGCATATTGTAATGTGCCGAACCACAAATTTTTGCACACAATAAGATGTAATCAAATTTTGGATCGTTGGTATTCTCACGCATTTTAGCTGTAGTAATTGTTGGAGTAAACCAAAACGTAGTCGGCATACCCGGTACACAGTTCATTTGCGCTCTAAAGTGAGGCATATATGCTGAGTGAATTACATCTTTAGCACCAAAATTAAATTTTACTGGCTTACCAACTGGCAAGTAGATTTCTCTTGTGAAGTAATCATCTTTCGCAGCAGCATCGTTAAAGTTAACACCAGTTTCATTCACATCATTTACTAATTTGAATGTCTTAGTACCTAACTTGCCATCCTTACCTGGATAACGCACTATCCATCCGAATTGCTTAGCCGTAACATCTAAGGTTAATGCTTCTTGTGGTGCTGGTTTAGTAATGTTTGTCCAAGTTTTCCAACCAGAGAATACTAAAATTGCTAATACTATTGCTGGTATTACTGTCCAATAAACCTCTAATTTATCGTTATGCGCGTAGAAGAATGCTTTTCTCTCTCCAGTACCTTTATATCTATAAGAGAATAAAAACAATGCAATATGTGTCAACACAAACACAATACCTGTAATGATTAAGGTGATGTTAAATAAATTATCTGTTAATACACCGTGTTCAGATGCCGACTCAGGTAATAATTGACGACCATGAGTGTTGAACTCCCAAGCAACTGCAGCAAAGAATCCAATTCCAAATAAAACAAACAAAAACCCATTAATGCGATTCCATTTAATTCTAACTGGCTTGTTATTTAATTCCTGAGTAAGCTCTAACGCTTTAACAGTTTTGTTGATGACTGCAAAAATTAAAACAGCAGCAACTAATAATAATGTGTAAAACCAAAAATCGATACTTAAAGGTTGAGGCTCACCTGTAGCAGCATCTTGTGCAAATGCTGTAGCACTTAGAGCATTGATTGCTACAAATGCAGCTGTAGTTTTAAACATCGATTTCATTTTTGTGAATATAGAGTAGTTCATAAATTAATTTTCTATACGGTATATTACTATATCTCGTGATGTAAACTTTCTTCTAAGAACGGATGATTTTTAGGTACCAATGCTGCTTTGCTTAACGCATTTAACATTAACCACATAAATAATCCAACAAAACCTGCAGTTGTACCAAACTCAATGATTCCAAATCCAAAATGAGTTTCTACAGTTCCAGGCATAATCATCATATAATAATCTAACCAGTGTCCAACTAAAATAATTATCGTAACAATTTTCATTGTCTTGAAATTACGCTTTGCATCACGTGTCATTAAGATTAATATTGGTGCAACAAAATTGATAATGATGTTTAACCAGAAATAGGTTAAATATCCATTATCCCATCTCTTTCTAAAGTATATGGTTTCCTCTGGCATGTTTGCGTAATAAATCAATAAGAATTGTGCAAACCAAACATAGGTCCAGAAAATAGAGAAAGCAAAAATAAACTTACCTAGATCGTGTAAATGAGAATCATTTACCCATTGGAAATACCCTTTTTCTCTTAATAAAATTAAGGTTAATGCAATTGCAGATAAACCACTTACCCATAATGCAGCAAAGTTGTACCAAGCAAACATAGTTGAGAACCAATGTGCTTCAAGTGACATGATTACGTCGAATGCAAATACAGCAGAAGTAAATCCGAAGATCACTAAAAAGATTGCAGAATATTTAATGCTTTTATCGTAGTTAACAATTCCTCCAATTTTATCTTCATTTAATGAGAACTTACGTAATACTCTCATGAAGATAATCCAGATACCTAAAAATCCAATTAAGCGAATCATGAAAAACGGAACATTTAATAATGCCGATTTCCCAGCGATCAACTTATCGAACTTTGGAGAATTAGGATCTACCAACTCAGGGTCTGCCCAGTGATGGTATAGATTGTGTGTTGATATTCCAGAAAATGCAACAATAATTAAAATGATTGCCGCCCATGGTAATACCGCACTAAATGCCGATGGAATTCTGATTAAAGAAGTTGCCCAACCTGCATTTGCAACGTATTGAACTGCCACAAAGAATAAGCCTGCTAAACATACACCTGTTAAATAGTAGCTATTCAAAAGTAAGTTTGCAAAGGTTCTTTCTGCGTGACCCGAAAAGAATCCGTAAGCAATTGACAATATACCTATTGCCAAAAGTATCATCGACCAGCGTTTTGCGCTTGCCGACATTTCGTATTTCTGATTTAAATCGTAGTTTGCCATTATTCAGCTTTCTGATTATTGTACATTCTTTAATTCTTGAACATAAAGAACAATTTTCCAACGTTCTTCTGGACTAATTTGTGAAGCATGCGCTCCCATCAAGTTAATACCATATGTAATGGTATGGTAAATTTTACCATCCGTTAAGTCTTTCATTGCACCACCACGTGATGATGTACCTGTTGAGTACGATGGTGGAGGTGGGAATTTTCCTGCAGCTACAATTGAGCCATCTCCTTTTCCTGATGTGCCGTGGCAGTGTGAACAGAAATTGGTATACAATCTCTTTCCTTCAGCTAAAGCTAAAGTATCTCCTGCAAATGGATTCACCAATTCAGCACTTGCTTTAGTGTAACCATCGATGTTGTTTTCATAATTAAATTTAGTCCAACCTTGTGGCACTGTTCCTGCAACTGGATATTGAGCTGTTTGACCGTTTTTAAATTGATCGTTTTTCTGATCAGGATTGTATGCTAATGGATAATACATGTTCGGTGCATACTCATAACCTGGTTCTGATTTGCTATGATAACAAGACGATAATGAGCCAATCATCAAAGCACTTACAGCGAATGCGATTATCTTAATATTATTCTTCATCATAGCTAATGTATTTTCTTTCGTTATGTTTAATTTCTACAGCTCCAGCTTCTTTTAAAATTGCATCAACTGTATTAACATCATTTGTTTTTGCATCAATAGCAATTACGAATCTATCGTCAGTTGCTCTCAAATCCATTACACGTGGTGCTCTTCCTGGAAATAAATGATTGGCATAAAAGAATGTAAACACCATACCAAATGCACAAAACAAAACCGTTAATTCGAACATTACTGGAATGAAGTCAGGGAAAGCAAATGCTGGTTTACCACCGATGTTCATTGGCCAATCTTGCACCAACATATAATAGATCATGGTGAATGCTGTGATTGTTCCTGTAATACCAAATAAGAACGCAGCAATTGGTAATCGTGAACGCTTTATTCCTAATTTATTCTCAATTCCGTGAATTGGAAATGGAGTGAACACATCGTAAATTTTTACGTTGCTCTTTTGTAATTTATCGATCCCATGCATTAACACTTCCGGATCGTCAAAATGACCTAAAATATATTTAATGTTACTCATCTTTCTTTTCGTTCTTGATGGTTGCAGTTGTAGCGATAACTAAATTTCCTTCGTAACCTTGAGGTACATGTGCATGACCTTCTTTGATTAATTTACGTTTCGATTGCTCACTAGATCCTTTCAACAATAATTTCACCTCTGCCATTGCAATTGCAGGGAAAACTCTGATGAACAATAAGAATAAAGTGAAGAATAAACCTAATGAACCAATGAAGATTGCTACGTCTACCCATGTTGGATAGAACATTGCCCAGCTCGATGGTAAGTAATCTCTGTGTAATGAAGTTACAATGATTACAAAACGCTCGAACCACATACCAATATTTACGAAGATTGATAATATCCAAGAAGCAGTAATGCTCGTTCTAATTTTCTTGAACCAGAAAAGTTGTGGTGAAATTACGTTACATGTAATCATCGACCAATATGCCCACCAGTATGGTCCAGTTGCTCTGTTGATGAAAGCGTATTGTTCGTATTCAACTCCTGAATACCATGCTATGAAAAATTCAGTTCCATATGCAACACCTACGATTGATCCAGTTAAGATGATGATTTTATTCATCGACTCAATATGAGCCATCGTAATGTAGTTTTCAAAATTCAATACTTTTCTTGCAATCAACAATAACGTTTGTACCATCGCAAATCCTGAGAAGATTGCTCCCGCAACGAAATATGGAGGGAAGATTGTTGTGTGCCATCCTGGAATTACCGATGTAGCAAAGTCAAAGGATACGATTGTGTGAACCGATAATACTAGCGGTGTAGAAACACCTGCAAGAATTAACGATACCGATTCAAATCGTTGCCAAGATTTTACAGAACCGTTCCATCCGAATGATAAGATAGAATAAATTCTTCTTCTTACTCCTTTAGCTCTATCGCGAATTGTTGCAAAGTCCGGCAACAAACCTGTGTACCAAAATACTAATGAAACTGAGAAATAGGTAGAGATCGCAAATACGTCCCAAACCAAGGGTGAGTTAAAGTTTACCCATAAAGAACCGAATTGGTTTGGTAATGGTAAAGGCCAGTATGCTAACCAAGGGCGACCCATGTGAGCTACGATGAATGACGCTGCGCAAATTACGGCGAAGATCGTCATCGCTTCTGCTGAACGGTTGATTGAGTTTCTCCAGTTCTGACGGAAAAGTAAAAGGATTGCAGAAATCAACGTTCCAGCGTGACCAATACCTACCCACCATACGAAGTTGGTGATATCCCAAGCCCAACCAACGGTCTTGTTCAATCCCCATGCTCCAATACCCGTCCAAAATGTGTAACCTACTGCAATTAACCATAAGATTAATCCTAGTACTGCTACTGTGAAGCCCATCCACCAAGCTTTGCTTGGCATTCTCTCTACTGGTGCGCAAACATCTTCTGTAATTTGATTATACGTGATGTTTTGCCCAGTGATTAAAGGCTCTCTTATAATTGATTCGTGATGTGATGACATACGATTTAGTATTTATTCTTTTAAATTATGCTTCAATTGTATTTCTAACTTTCATCATGTAACCGATACCTGGTTTCACGTTAATTTCTTCTAATACGAAGTATGTTCTGTCGCTTTCAATCAACTTAGCAACTTCTGAATTAGGATCATTAACATCACCAAACACGATTGCATTTGCTGGACATCCTTGCTGACAAGCAACTTTAACATCGCCGTCTTTCAATGGACGTTTTTCGATTTTCGCTTCTAATTTACCCGCTTGAATTCTTTGCGCACAGAATGAACATTTTTCCATAACCCCTCTTGAACGAGTTGTTACATCTGGATTTAACGCTAAATATGCTGCATCGTCCTGCAAGTAATTTGTGAAACGATCGTCGTTCCAATAGTTGAACCAGTTAAAGCGACGTACTTTGTACGGACAGTTGTTCGCGCAGTAACGTGTTCCAACACAACGGTTATATGCCATTTGGTTCAAGCCTTCTGAAGAGTGCATTGTTGCTAATACCGGACATACAGTTTCGCATGGTGCGTGATCGCAATGCTGACATAACATCGGTTGATGAACAACTTTTACATTCTCAAAATTCTCAACGTTTTTGTATTCTTTCTCTTTAGTAATATCGGTACCATCATTCGCTTCATAAGTATAATATCTATCGATACGTAACCAATGCATTTCTCTTCTTCTGCGAACTTCATCTCTACCAACTACCGGAATATTATTCTCAGCATTACATGCAATCACACATGCTCCACAACCTGTACAAGAGTTTAGGTCGATGGCCATTGCCCAATGATGTCCTGCCGATTTGTAATCTGGCCATAACTCCGATGCAATGATGTGTTTATGTTCTTTACCATGACCTTTTGCATATTCTGCAAATGTTCCTTCTTGAATGATATCTCTACCTTCGATAGTATGGTGTGTTTGAGTTTGTGCTAATTCGTAACTTTCGTCTACTGCAGTTACTTCTACTGTCGTATTGAAATATTGGAATGTACCATTAATTGTAGAAACAAATGGATATGCATTTTGACCTACATTGTTACCTGCTTTACCCACATTCGTTCTACCAAAGCCAATTGCAACTGCAACTGTACCCATAGCTTGACCTGGTTGCATTAAAACTGGCAACTTGATTGATACATTGCCCGATTTTAACTCAGCCATACCATTTGTTTTCAAGCCTAATTCTTCTGCATACTTAGGATTTACTGCTAAGTAATTGTCCCATGTAACTTTAGAAACTGGATCTGGTAATTCTAATAACCATGGGTTATTACTATTTGATCCATCTCTTAATCCTACAGATTCATAAATTACTAATTCAGTTTTACCTGCAGATTTTGAAGCTGCAATGATTGTGGCTGCAACTGCGTTAATGTCTTTATTGAATGCATACGATTGACTCGCTACTGCACCTGTACTTACATAACCTTTTTGCAATGCGTTTTCCCAGAATGCAGAGAAACCAGAGAATCCACCTGCCGATGGATAAATATTTTTCTCCCAGTAATTTCTAATGTATGTGAAATAATCAGCATTTAAGTCGGCCCACGTTAATAATGATGCTTGAGCTGCTCTTACATTATAAACTGGTGAAATAGTTGGTTGAACTACCGAGTACGATCCTCTTTTTACTGAAACATCGTCCCATGATTCTAAATAATGTGTAGTTGGAGCTACAGCATCACATAATATTGCGGTTTCATCTGCTCTATCTGCAAATGAAATTTTTGATTTTACTTTCTTTAACGCTTCTTTAAATTCTGCTTGTTTCGCGAAGTTGTATGCTGGATTTGCGTTGTAGAAAATTACAACTTCTACTTTTCCTGCATTCATTTCGTTTAACAAGTCTAACAACTCAGCATCGTTACCTTGTTTTTGATTCGATGAATTGTCTAGGTCGATGGTAGCACCATAATTACCTAACAACGCATTGATAGCGTTTACTGCCACTTGAACTGAAACATCGTTCGAGCCACAAACAACTAATGACTTACCTTTAGCAGCCCATAATTCATTTGCAGTTTCATTAATGATTTTTTCAAAAGGAACAGCAACTCCTGAAACCGTTGCAGCACCTGCTTTTGAAGCAATTGCATTATACAATGCTAATACCGCTAAACCTTGTTGTGAAGGTTTGTGAGTATAACGTGCATCGGCATTCGTACCTGTTATACTTAATGTTGTTTCAAATTGAATATGACGCGACATCTTTTTGTTACTTAAGCTCGCGTGATTTCTATTTGATGAATACTGACGTGTGTATTCAATTGGTGAAATCCAAGTTCCTAAGAAATCGGCACCAAAACTTACAATCACATCTGCATTTGCAAAATTGTACGAAGGAATAACTGCTTTACCAAAACTATTGTTGTTCGCATTGATGATACCTGAATAAGATGATGCATCAAATGTGATGTGTTTTGTGTTCGGATATTTTGCTGCGAAATCTGCTACAACAGATTTTGTAGATGGACTCATAATTGTATTAGAAACAATTCTGATGTTACCACCTTTTGCAACTGCTTCTGCTAATGCAGTTTTTGCATATTTATCAATCGCTTCCCATGTGCTTTCAGAACCTGAAAGAATTGGGTTTTTCAAACGTGATGAATCGTATAAATCTAATACCGATGCTTGAGTACTTGCATCAGTTCCACCTTTTGTAAATGGATCGTTTGGATTACCTTCTATTTTAATTGGTCTTCCTTCACGAGTTTTAACCAATACACTTACACCGTTATAGTTAGAAGTGTAATAGTTTGGAATACCTGGTGTAATTTCTTCAGGCTTTATCAAATAAGGAATTGCCTTACGAACAGGTGCTTCATTACATGCAGCTAACGCCACTGCACTCATTCCAAAACCTAAAGCTTTTAAGAAATCTCTACGTGGTGTAGGATTATTTACTTTCGAATCGGATAATAATTCTTCAATTGGAAGTTCTTCTGCAAATTCGTTATGCTTATGCTTTACGAATTCCGGAGTTTCGTTTAACTCTTCTAATCCTTTCCAATATTTCTTTGTGTTATTTTCCATTTTATATATGGTATCGAATTAAATCAACAATAATATTAATAGTGACACTTAACGCATTCTAAACCGCCTAACATTGCAGCAGTAACTTTTTTACCTTGCTTAATCTCTTCGTGTGCTGCCAATACTTTATCGTAATATGCATTCCCTTTAGAGTTAACTTCTGTCTCGCGGTGACAGTTGATACACCATCCCATAGTTAATGGAGAATATTGGTATACTTCTGGCATTTTTTCAATAGGACCGTGACAAGTTTGACACTCAACACCTGCAACAGTTGTATGTTGACTGTGATTGAAATATGCAAAGTCAGGTAAATTGTGAATACGTACCCATTCTACTGGTTTAGGATTGTTACCGTATGTACGTGTATCTGGATTGTAATCCAATGCTGTATAAATCTTTTTGATCTCTGGAGAAATTTCACCGTTGTACTTCTCAGTTGCTTGCACATAATTATGACAGTTCATACAAACGTTTAATGAAGGGATACTTGCATTCTTAGATTTGTATGCACCAGAGTGACAGTACTGACAATTGATTTGGTTGATACCAGCGTGTAGTTCGTGTGAAAACTTAATAGGTTGTGCTGGTTGATATCCTTGTTGAATACCAATGCTAGCCATCTGATTCCATCCCCATACAGAGAAAACGATAAAGAATAAAGCACCACCGAAGAAAATTTTCTTCTTGTTCATCAACATCCATTTGAATGTCGATACTTTTTCTTTTACCGCTTTAACTACAGCTTCAATTACTTCACCATTTTTAATTCTTACTAATCTTTCTAATGAACCAATTACTCTGTTCAAAACAAAAATTACAATTACTAATACTACTATTAATAGTATTAATCCACCAATGGTGTAGTTGTTAATTGAAGAACCATTTGCACTAGCTTCTGCCGTTGCACCTGCTGCTGCAGTTGGAGCCGCTGCTGGTTTGTTCGCTTCTTCTTTAATGTATGCCAATACATTCTCTACTTCTGCATCAGAAAGATTCTGATTTGGCATCACTGTTTGGTTGTACTTTTGATAAAGCTCGTTAGCATATTTGTCACCGCCTTTGATAACTGCTTGCGAATTCAAGATGAACTTTTTCAAAGTTGCCTTGTCGGCCCAACGTTCTTCAATGCCTTTCAATGCAGGACCAATTACTTGGCGATTCACTGCGTGACACGCTGTACAATTTGCTTTGAAAATACTTTCACCTGCTGCAACGTCTTGTGCTTTTACGTTCGTAAAGCCTAAAACTAAGCACATCAATAAGACGAATGAACGAAGGCTAAGCTTTTTTGTAATGGAGAAATGAAAACCCATATTTGATGATAATTAATCGCTTAAATTAATAACTCTTTGATTTACTTTTTATTAACCTAAGATGAATTCAAACATTAGTTTAAAAACACCTTTAGAAGGGCAAAAATAGAATATTATTTCATTACACTGACAAAAATGTGACAATATAAATTATTTTGAATGATTCTAAATAATGACTCAGAATCATTCAAAATTTATCCTAAAATTACTGCCCTAAAATCCAGGCAAAAATTAATGGTGCTACGATCGTTGCATCTGACTCCACTATAAATTTTGGAGTGTTAATGTCGAGCTTACCCCAAGTAATTTTCTCATTAGGAACAGCACCCGAATAAGAACCATATGAAGTTGTTGAATCTGAAATCTGACAGAAATACGACCAGAATGGAACATCGTGCCATTCTAAGTCTTGGTACATCATTGGTACCACACATATTGGGAAATCACCAGCTATACCTCCACCAATTTGGAAAAATCCCACACCCTTTCCCGATGAGTTCGCTCTGTACCAATCGCTTAACCAAATCATGTACTCGATTCCTGATTTCATTGTACTTGGTTTCAATTCCCCTTTAATACAATACGATGCAAAAATATTTCCCATCGTACTGTCTTCCCAACCCGGAACTATAATTGGTAAATTGCGTTCTGCTGCTGCTATCATCCATGAATTTTTTGGTTCAATCTCATAGTATTGCTCCATTTCACCCGATAATAACATCTTATACATAAATTCATGCGGGAAGAATCGTTCCCCTGACTCCTCTGCATTTTTCCATTGCTTATATATGTGTTTTTGAATTCTTCTAAATGCCTCCTCTTCTGGAATACAAGTATCTGTTACTCTATTAAATCCATTCTCCAATAAATCCCATTCTTCTTGAGGACTTAAATCTCTATAATTTGGCACCCTCTTATAATGTGAGTGAGCCACTAAATTCATAATGTCTTCTTCTAAATTAGCTCCAGTACATGAAATAATATCCACCTTTCCTTGTCGAATCATTTCTGCCAGCGAAATACCCAATTCCGCAGTACTCATTGCACCGGCTAAGGTGACCATCATCTTACCACCTTCTAAAAGATGAGTTTCATATCCTTTTGCTGCATCTACCAATGCTGCAGCATTAAAATGTAAATAGTTCTTCTCAATAAATTGAGAAATTGGCCCTTTTTGTGTCATAACGCTAATTAATAATGCGCAAATGTAGCAAATAGAATAAATTATGCCTCCTTTTTAATTGCCTATTTATTTTGAGGCATTTTATCGCTCTTTTTAAATTATTATTTAAGCATTTATGCCGATGTGTTGCTCATACATCGGCATAATTTCTATTAAAATAAAGCAGGAAAATTATTCGGAGAAATAGTATGATTATTAAAATTAATTATTAATTTACAGACACTTAAACTAAACTATATTTTCGGATTATTACTTGCATTTCATGAAAGCCATCGAAGAGTACACCATCTTGTTGAGTTCCATCGACCCACTTATTCCAGAAGATCAAAATCATCAATTAACCGAACTCGCAATTCAATTATTAATTAAAAGTCAAGAGCTAAAAGCTCGATTTCATCCAATAACTTATGCAGCATTGATAAGTGCATTTGAATGTTTAGAAGTGGATGCATTTATAAAATTATTGAGTAAAAAAAATGCGTATGTAATTGACCAATCGTTCAAAGATGCAATTCACTCTAGTTTTCAATGGATTCGATCTCAAAATCAAAATCACAATCCTTATTCAAAAGAATTCTTAATTGACTTGCACGAAAAGTATATCGAATCGATAAAATTAGAACATAGGAGTATTGTAACTGAAAATGGATACAGTAGGAATATCATTCCAAAACAAATTAGACATTCTGGTTACCAATCTTTAGAAAGTAATATCATTCATTTCAGTAGAATTAATCAATTTCTTGATCGACTGAATGAGAAGTATATTGAGAGAAACACAAGTAGAACAAGTAGAATCTATTCTATTCCAGCAGCCTTTCATAGATTAAAAATGATTAAGCCTTTCATGGATGCCAATGAAGAAATGGAATTGTTTTTTCTATTTGCTGCATTTCAAAAAGAAGGCATTTACTTGAATGCAATATGGTCTATCTACGAACCGATTTTAAGGAATATTGATGTTTACGAGCATAAAAAAATAAATGCCTTTAGAAATCGAATCGACGAAAACGATGGACTTGGAATGCTTTCAAACAAACACACCTATGAGTTTTGTCATTTTATGCTTAAAATCTTTCTAGACGAAATCGAAAACAAATTAGTACTCTTCGATCAAGATAAAATTCAAACGCGTATTATCGAATTTACAAAAATCAACACCATTAAGAACGGACTGAGAGAAGATGCTCAACACATCCTGTTAGAACTATTCACAAAGGGTAAGTTGAGTAAGGTGGATGCAATGCGTATTTGTAACTGCTCCGATAAAACATTGAAGTTAAGCACAGATCAACTTCAATCATTAAACTTACTCGAGCTCGGAAAGCAAGGTAGAGAAATCTATTTTTATCCAAAATATTCCTCTGAGTTTTTGAATTACATTATTAATAATTAATCATCAGTTGAATTAGATTGTATAAGGGTAGAAAGCCTAAATTAATGTCATAATCATATGAAAAAAATTGCCTTATTAATTATTGTCTCTTGCATATTTCCAAGACTTGTGCTAGCGCAATCGAAAATAAAACTCGAATTTGATCAATCATATCGTGATGTAAAACTTAATAAGACGAACAGCATTATGTACTCCATTAAATTGGAAAAAGATCGAATCTATGAATTCAAATGTGTTCAAGATGGAATAGATGTAGTAACATTACTCAAGGATAGTAAAGACAAAGTGTTAATAGAAATGGATTCTCCCAATGGTGATTTTGGACCTGAAATTTTCGAATACGTCTCTAATAAAACAGATGACTATATTTTTGAAATAAAACTTTTGGAAAACACTCCAAAAGCTGAAACTGGAAAGGTGCATTTCAAAGTTAAAAGCTTTCCTGCTAATGAAATTGAAAAGAGAAAAAGTATTCAGGCGTATCTAAAACCTTACAATGATAAGAATGTGCAGACAATAGACATCGATCATTTTTGGCAAGCGTATGATTCATTAAAATTTGCAAGTGATTTAAAAGATAGTGTATCTGTCATGCAAAGATTATACATAGATAGAGCTACAGATGGATTAAAAGATTTTATGCGTGTGAGAAATTTTGGAGCTGAGAAATTAATCAATGAAATGAAGAAGTTTCCAAAGTTCTATGCAAGCGTTCGTAACAATACATTAAAAGCAAAAGAAACAGAAAAATTAGTAGAAGAAGTTTTTCAAAACTTTAAAAAAATATATCCCAATTTCAAGCCTTTTAAAGTTTGTTTTGCTATTGGTATTGCAAACACAGGTGGTACAGTTTCTAATAATTTTGTTCTTATTGGTGCTGAAATTAGTTGTGCAACGGATAATGTTGACTTATCTGAATGGGGCAATTCAACATATGCCGACATGTTACGTTCTAAAGAAGACATCGTTCAAAAACTATACAATATAGTAGCTCACGAATGTGTGCATACCCAACAAGTTTATTCGATTCATAAAGATGCCATCTCTTGCCCGGTATTATTTGGTGTTTTGCAGGAAGGGATTTGTGATTTTATTTCAGAAAAAGTTACGAAGAGCCATATCAATAAAACAGCACATAAATATGGTGATGATCATGAGAAAGATTTGTGGAATTTATTAAAAACTGATATGTGCGAAAAAGAGTCCATCAATTGGTTGTATAACGGTGGTGATGTTAAAGAAATGCCTGCCGATTTAGGATATTATATGGGGTATAAAATTGCGGAATCCTTTTATAACAACGCGGTCGATAAAGAAAAGGCAATTGTAGATATAATTGAAATGAATGACCCTCTTAAATTTCTTATAGAAAGTAAATACGAAAATAAATTCAAGAATAATTAAAGGATTCTTTCGAAACTTAGATCTGCACAAATTAAATTATAATTTCTGGGCTTGCAAAACTAATCCGCTCTAACTCTTGCTAGTTCAATATAATCAGGCCTATCGGCTAAAGAAGTATGCTTAAAGGTTTGTATTACCATGCCTTTATGAATCACAAAAATTCCTGGCATTTGAAATGCATCTCCTCTAAAAGGTCTAGGTGGATTCAGCTGGAATATGTGTTGCATACCACGAACAATTACATTAATACCAAATAATTGCTTTAAGTTCGCACGTGTCAATCCAAAAGCCTTGTATATTTTTTTATCAGGATCACTAATTCTTGGAATGTCTCCTAAACCAAAATGATCTGTTATCTCAGAAGCTGAATTTTCATCTACTAAATGCACAAACACAATTCGAGTACCTTCCGATTCTATATATTTTCTATTATTGGAAATTTCTTTTAATGTTTCTCTGCAAAAGTTACAACCAAAATGTCTTAAAAACACAAGCATTGTTGGCCATTTATCGGTATGTTCTTGTAAAGAAATTCCAGTGTTTGTATAAATATTTTCGAGCGATTTTAATTTTCGAGGATTCATGTCGTACGCCTCCAATTCTCTAGTGCTTTGATAATGTTCAAATGCTCTATACAATATAACTCCAAACGGTAATAGCCAAATTACATCGTTAGCAATCACCATAAATTTCATCTGCTCAGGGGCTAACCCTCGACTCATATAATATCCATAAGCAATTGCAATACACAACTTCACTATAAATCCTACAAATATAATAAGCCAATGTTTAAATGGTTTTTGACTCGCCATAAGATATGCTAAACCGAAAACGATTTCTAAAAAGCCCACTGCTTTTGAAATCATTGCCGAATTGGCAAAATCAATATGTAATTGGGTTAAAAAATAATTTGGCCTAACAAAGGCGATTAAACCCCATAAAATATTGTAAATACCTGCTGCTAATAATAAATACTGCATCCAAGGACGCGGCACTACTAATCTCATTTTTCTATTATTTTATTGATACAAGCATAACCCTAATAGAGGGAAAGTGTTTTAATTACACTAAAATTAGAATTATTTTAAATGCGAAGCTAATGGATTTAAGAGATTCTTGCCCAAGCTTCCCTATGTTTTGAACTCAAGGACATATAATTCTTTAAAGGACCATATATTGGATTATCGAGTAGAGGATCTTCATCTAGGATTTCTTGAGCAGATTGTCTTGCTTCTTGTAAAATCTTTTGATCCTTAGCCAAATCTGCCAAATTCAAATCCAAAACTCCACTTTGCTGAGTTCCCTGTATATCACCTGGACCACGTAATTGCAAATCAATTTCCGCAATCTCAAAACCGTTGTTTGTCCGAACCATCGTTTCGAGTCGCACTCGAGCATCGCTGCTCAATTTATTTCCACTCATTAAGATACAATACGATTGTTCTGCACCTCTTCCAACCCTACCTCTAAGCTGATGTAATTGTGAAAGGCCAAATCGTTCTGCATTTTCAATGACCATTACCGAAGCATTGGGCACATTTACTCCAACTTCAATGACGGTTGTCGCTACCATAATTTGTGTCTCGCCCCTAATAAAGCGTTGCATCTCAAAATCTTTATCGGCTGGCTTCATCTTTCCATGCACAACACTAATTTGATACTTCGGCTTGGGGAATACTTTTTCAATGTTTTCAACTCCAGTAGTTAAGTTTAGTAGATCTAATTTTTCAGATTCCTCGATTAATGGATAAACGATATAAACTTGTCTACCCAACTCTATTTCTTTTGTCATAAATCCAAAGAGTTTTAATCGTTGACTCTCGAACTGATGAATGGTTTGAATGGGCTTTCTACCTTTTGGTAACTCATCAATAATTGAAACATCTAAATCGCCATACAAAGTCATGGCAAGTGTTCTGGGAATGGGTGTTGCTGTCATTACCAATACATGCGGTGGCTGTACATTTTTCTTCCATAATTTAGCACGTTGTTGCACTCCAAATCGATGTTGTTCATCGATAATTACCATTCCTAAATTTTTGAATACAACAGGGTCTTCAATCAATGCATGTGTCCCAATAATAATATTTATTTTTCCTTCTGAAAGTTCTTCTAATATTTCTTTTCGTTCTTTCGTTTTTGTTGAGCCAGTTAAAATTCTAATGTTCACATTCATGTTTTTCAACAAGTCCGATAGACCAGCATAGTGTTGCTGAGCAAGTATTTCAGTAGGTGCCATTAAACATGACTGAAAGCCATTGTCCATTGCTATTAACATCGTCAACAATGCTACAATTGTTTTTCCCGAACCCACATCGCCTTGTAACAAACGGTTCATTTGTCGCCCCGTATTGGTATCCTTTCGGATTTCTTTAATAACTCTTTTTTGTGCATTCGTTAATTCAAATGGCAATTCATTCGAATAAAAATGATTGAACATTTCGCCTACTGTAGAAAATACAAATCCTTTCGAGTAGAGCTTTCTTCCTTTATTCGCTTTTAATAATTTTAGCTGAATCAAAAACAATTCTTCGAATTTCAATCGAGCTTGCGCCCTTGCAAGATTTTTAGCATTACTTGGGAAATGTATTTCACGAACTGCATTTGCACGATCCATCATTTTATACTTCTCCAAAATAGTTATAGGTAGAAATTCTTTGATTTCTTTTTCGGCAAGTGTTATCAATTGCCTTTGCACCTTCAATATACCTTTAGAGTCTAAATAAAATGTTTTTAATTTATCGGTCGATGAGTAAACGGGTTGTAAAGCTGTTGCTTGTTCCGCTTTGAAATCTTTTAGTAATTCCAATTCAGGGTGCACAATGTTAAATTTCGAACCATAGGCTGTTGGTTTACCAAACACCACATATTCTTGACCCAGTATCACTTGTTTTTCAATCCATTTTAATCCTTGGAACCAAACCAATTCCATCAAACCTGAGCTATCTTCTGCTACTGCAATCAATCGTTTTGCTCTTCGATCCCCGATAATTTGCTTGCTTACAATCTTTGCTTTGAATTGAATGTATGGCATTTCGGGATTCACTTCTGAAATGCTGTAAAACTTTGTTTTGTCGATGTAGCGAAATGGATAGTGCTTAATGAAATCGCCAAAGGTAAATATCCCAAGCTCTTTATTAATAACTTCCGCCTTTACCGGACCAATTCCTTTTAAATATTCAATAGGAGTATCGAAAAAACTCATCGCTTAAAAATAGAAAAATATATCCTATCAATCGAATAGATTTTTGGTAATTTGCGTTCGTAAATTTATGCTCAAACAAAAACACTATTTCCCAATTGTATTGCTAATTGCATTAGCGCTAATTTGGGGCAGCTCTTTTATTCTAATGAAAAACGGATTGAAAGTATACTCAGCAACGCAAGTTGCAAGTATGCGAATGTTTTTTTCATTTCTCTTTTTACTTCCATTAACCATACGATTTATTTTTAAAATTCCAATAAAGCACTATGCAATGTTAACATTGGTAGGATTACTAGGCAATGGTATTCCAGCTATATTATTTGCAACTGCTCAAACAAAATTAAACAGCTCGATGGCTGGGGTACTCAATACATTAACACCAATTTTTACATTAGTTGTAGCAATTCTTTTTTTCAAACAACGCTTCTCTGTTCAAAAAATCAGCGGGGTAGTTTTGGGTTTATTAGGAGCTATTGTACTAATCATGTTTCGCTCCAACGGTAGCATCGACCCGAATTTTGGGTATGGCTTTTATATTTTGATTGCAACGATTTGTTATGCATGGAGTGTGAATTTGATAAAAAACTATTTACACACTTTACCAGCTTTAGGAATATCGGCCATGGCATTACTTTTCATTGGGCCTGCTTATGGCTATTACTTATTTGCTCATACCGATTTTTGGATGCGCGTGCAATTGGAACCAGGAAGTTTAGATGCTCTTTTTTATATCATATTATTGGCGATGTTTGGCACAGCACTATCGCTCATACTATTTAATAAGTTAGTGCAAATCACAAATCCTGTTTACGCATCTTCAGTCACGTATTTAATCCCGATAGTTGCATTGTTTTGGGGAATCGTAGACGGAGAACAACTCACCATTATCCATTTTATTGGAATGGGGATGATATTATTGGGTGTTTATTTAGCCAACAGAAAAATTAAAGAATAACTATAATTTTTTCTTTAACTCCGCCCATAATTCATGGTAAGCCAAAGCAGCCTTTGAATAGGTTGAATACGATACCAATGGTGCTTCATACAAACCCATGCGCTCTACATCGGAAGAATAAGGTATGGTTGTTTTTAGGATTTTCTTTTTCTTAGTGTATTCTTCTACAATATCGTTGTGCATGTTCTTACGAACATCGTACATCGAGAAGAATCCCCATACTTTATTTTTATCGAGGCCGTTCTGATCAAAAAATTCCATAATCATGTCGTAACTACGAATCGACAAAGTGGTAGGAATCATTGGCATCAGAATGAGGTCTGCAGCATGAAAAATATTTTCCGACAACAATGAAATTCCAGGAGGGGCATCAATGAATAATGAATCGTAATGATGTGACAGTTCAATCAATGATTCAGAAAGCTTCTTTCTTGAAGACTTTTGCTCATCAAGGTGAATGTCCATATTCCTCAAGGATAAATCGGCTGGAATTAGATCGAGGTTCTCATACTCCGTCTCTTTAATGGCATCCATCAATTCAGAATTTCTGCCTATCAAACTCTTCACACCCCCACGAACTTTAGGTTTTACTCTATAGTAGAACGATGTAGAGCCTTGAGGGTCTAAATCCCATAACAAGGTTCTATCGTCTTCCGAAGCCGCCAAAGCAGCCATGTTTACAGCGGTTGCGGTCTTACCTACACCACCTTTTAAATTATAAACTGCAATTGTGATCATACTTAAAGATAGAAATTTTAGAATTAAATAAATATTTTTCAATCTTTGAATATGCAATTACAGGAAATCATTCAATATCTGGAGAACATTGCTCCCTTATCCTACCAAGAATCCTATGACAATTCGGGACTCATTATAGGTAGTCCTAATATGGAGTTGAAAAAAGCCATTGTGAGCTTAGATTGTACAGAAGATGTAATTGACGAAGCCATTGAGACTGGCGCGAATCTGATAATTTCTCATCATCCCATTGTTTTCTCCGGATTGAAAAAGTTCAATGGTAACACCTATATTGAACGTGTGGTAATGAAAGCCATACAGCACAACATCGGCATATATGCCATCCATACCAATTTGGATAATGTCAAAAATGGTGTGAATTATAAAATTGCTGAGAAATTGGGCTTGAAAAACATTCGAATTTTAGAACCTAAGAAACAGTTGCTATCGAAATTGATTACCTATGCCCCCCATGCACATGCAGGGGCGGTTCGAGATGCGCTTTTTGAAGCGGGCGCTGGACACATAGGCAATTATAGCGAATGCAGTTTTAATGCAGAAGGGTATGGAACATTCAAAGGGAATGAACATACAAATGCATTTGTGGGTGAAAAAAATCAGCGACATCAGGAGCCCGAAACTAGAATCGAAGTGCTTTTCCCAAGCCGACTCGAGTCGGCAATCATCAAACAGCTTAAACTCACACACCCTTATGAAGAAGTGGCATATGATGTTGTGGCACTTCAAAATGTTCATCAGGATGTGGGTTCTGGCGTGATAGCTGAATTAGAAAAGGGGGCCGATGTAGAAGCGTTCTTGAAACATTTATACCAATCACTTGATTTAGAACTTGTTAAATACACAGATTTTTCAAAAAATAAAATTAAAAAGATCGCTATATGTGGTGGTTCAGGCAGTTTTTTATTAAACGCAGCTATTAAAGCCGGTGCAGATGCCTTTGTTACAGCCGATTATAAATACCATCAATTCTTCGATTCCGAAGGAAAAATTATGATTTGTGATATTGGACACTATGAAAGTGAGCAATTTACGATTGAATTGTTATTGGAAAAAATTACAAAAAAATTTCCTACCTTTGCCGTCTGCTCAACAAAATGCAATACAAATCCAGTAAAGTATTTTAAAGCGTAAAGAATAAACATTAGAAAATGGAAGCAAACGTAGAACAAAAATTAAAAGCCTTATACGAACTTCAAACCATTCATTCTTCAATTGATAAAATTCGCACAGTTCGTGGTGAATTACCAATGGAAGTAGCTGATTTAGAAGATGATGTTGCAGGATTAGAAACTCGTATTCATAAAATTAAAGATGAGATTAACGAGTTAGAAGATCAAATCACATCTAAAAAGAACTTGATGAAATCGGCAACCCAATTAATCAAGAAATACGAAGAGCAACAAAATAATGTTAAAAACAATAGAGAGTTTGAGGCATTAGCAAAAGAAATTGAGATCCAAGGCTTAGAAATCCAAGTTGCTGAAAAGAAAATCAAAGAATATACCTACGAAATTGGTAATAAAACCAAAGTTCTAGAAAATGCTCAAGTTGCTTTAGAGGAAAGAAGAAAAGATTTAGATTTAAAGAAAGCTGAATTAGATACGATTACTAAAGAAACAGAGAAAGAAGAAGATGCTTTATTGAAAAAAGCAGATAAGGCAGAAAAGCTAATTGAAGAACGTTTGTTGTTTGCATACAATAGATTGCGTTCAAATGCAAAGAATGGATTAGCAGTTGTAACCATTCAACGTGATTCATGCGCAGGTTGCTTTAACCAAATTCCTCCTCAACGTCAAATGGACATTCGCCAACGTAAAAAAATTATCGTTTGCGAGCATTGCGGAAGAATCCTTGTTGACGATGGATTTGTGAACGCAGGTGTTGAAGCTTAATTGAAATTTAATATCCAAAATAAAAAAACGATTCTTATCTTCATAGAATCGTTTTTTTTATGCCCAAATTCTGCCTAACTATACTATTTTTTGTACTGGGAATAAACATTGCCGAAGCTAGCTTTGACTTTAATGACAATTGCATTAAAGCCTATCATAGCATATTGGCATTACGTTTAAATGAAGGTCAATCGATTTTATCCAATGAGAAGAGGACTAACCCTAAAAATAAAATTCCTGTTTTATTGGAGAACTATGCTGAGTTTTTAAAAGTGCTCACCTCTGAAACAACACGTAGCTTCGAAGAATTTAAAGAGCATAAGTCGCAACGCATCGACCTAATAGAGGACGACGATGAATCATCACCATGGTATTTATATAGTCTTGCAGAAATCAATTTGCAATCTTGTATCAATAGATTCAAATATCAAGAGTTCGTAACTGGCGCTTATGAATTGCAGAAAGCCTACAAACAACTGGAAGAAAATAAAAAAAAGTTCCCGAGTTTTTTACCCAATGATAAAAGTTTTGCCTTATTATATGGTCTTATTGGTATGGTGCCGGAGCAATACAAATGGGCATTGTCAAGCATTGGTCTAAAAGGAAATGTACAAGAAGGAATAGATATGCTTGAACGACTAAAAGTAAAACTGCCTTCGAGCAACTATTCTTATCTACAAAATGAGAGCATTTTCTTTTTGAGTTTCATTCAAATGAGTTTGGAAAATAAATCGAATGTGTTTGAAACTGTGATGAAAAATACGGCAAGCATTCCAAATACAAGTTTGATGAAAACTTATATATGCGCAGTGGTTGCGAGTAGAACTGGGTATAACGATGAAGCAATTGAACTTCTAATGAAACGTCCTAAGGGTCCAGCATACACTCCATTTTATCACCTCGATTACATGCTTGGTCTTGCAAAACTAAATCGTTTCGATGAAGATGCAATTGTTTATTTGGAAAGTTATTTAAAAAACTATACCGGTGGGTTTAATATTAAAGATACTTACATGAAAATTGCATGGTATCATTTATTAAACGGACACATCGATAAGTATAAAGCATATGCTGGATTGTGCAAAGTACGCGGACAAGCAATCTCAGAAAAAGATAAAGAAGCATTGAATCACGCAAATGAACCACATGCTCCAGAGATTAACTTATTAAGAGCCCGATTGTATTACGATGGTGGATACTACGACAAAGCTTTCAAAGCAATTAGTGAAAAAAGGCTTGAAAACATTCCACTAACAAAAGATAAATTAGAGTACTTATATAGAATGGGTAGAATTTTTCAAGCAACTAATAAAGACGATCAAGCCATTGTATTTTATATCTCAGCAATCAATAAAGGTGAACAATTAACGTATTATTATGCCGCCAATGCAGCGCTGCAATTGGGTTTCATCTATGAGAAAAGAAAGGACTTTAATAAAGCCGCCTTGTATTACAATAAAGCGATGAAGATGAAAAATACTGAATACAAGAATAGTATTGAATCAAAAGCCAAAGCTGGTTTAAAGAGAGTCGCAAAATAGCTCTTGAAATCACTGAGCTGCAATCATCAGTTTTGTTTTATAATGCTCTGCACCCTTAATAATTTCAATGACATAAACTCCTGCACTCAATGCAGAAACATCTATACGTTCTCTTTCTGCAACCCATTTATCCAAAATCAATTGGCCATTCGTTGTGAATATTTTTAATTGTGCCGATGTGTTGCTAACAATAAAATCTTTACTAGGATTAGGATAAAATAATTGTTGTTTTAATTCAGCATTATATTCTTCAATTGAACTTGCTAAACCAGTTGTGAATGCCCATGCTGTAGATAAATCGCCCGATATTCCATCAATTTCAGAGGCAACTTTCCAATAGTATTTTCTATTCACTATTAAATCTTCCAAAACGATTGAGTTGCCAATAATCCCTGATGAATCTAAGCGGATTGAAGAAGGTGTGAATGCAGAACTAGTGGCAAGTACTACTCGGTAAGAACTAGCCGATGGAATATTTTGCCATTCTAAACTTGCTGTATTGCTTGATAATGTACTGTTGTTTGCTGGATTTAATAATGCAGGTGCAAATAGGCCAGTACTAAAAGAATATGTAGGTGATACGGTAACATATCCCCCGTCATTGGCTTTTATTCTCCAGAAATATTTTTGTTCTCCTAATTCTACTCCGGAAAACGTAGTTTGTAGTGCTGCAGTTTTTACTACATCATCTATAATTGTAAAACTTGAATCTTTTGAGAACTCTAATTCATACATTAGTGCATTAGGTACCGCATTCCACTTAAATAAATAAGAAGCCGAAATTCCTTTAGCATTGTTTAGTGGTTGAAGCACTTGCGGGTAAACTTTAATACTATTGGTATCATCAGCGATGCGACTCACAAACATTTCAATTTTTTGAAATGGATTATCATTGGCATCTCTTGGCGATACTACAATATTATCAACAACATTCATCCCAGCAATCGTTTTGCCGTATGCTGTATAATTCCAATCTAAATGAGTTGCAGCTGCTACACAAATAAAAAATTGTGAAGTTGCAGAATTTGGGTCAGCGTCTCTTGCTGCTGAAAATATTCCACGCTGATGAGAAATTGGATTGAACTCCGCGGGTACCTCTTGTTGCGATGCTTGACCTTGGCCCCAAGTATTTCTAGGTCCAGTCTTTGAATTTGGATCGCCACCTTGAATCACAAAGCCAGGAATTACCCTATGAAATGCGGTTGAGTCGTATAATTTTATGTTAACGAGACTGTCAAAATTACGAACATGTAAGGGCGCAATTGTAGGAAATAATTGCACATCGATAGTTCCAATTGTATCGCTAAGATTTCTTACAACTAAAAATCGATACTGTGGTCTTTGTGCTTGACTTTCAGAAAAAATTAAAAGAACTGCGAGAATTAATAATTTTAATTTTTTCATAGTATATCTTTTAAAAGTTATTCTTCCACATCATACTTTCAACGGGTCGCACTGTTTTCCCATTGTATTTCGCATTGCCTTTAGTATTGTACATCGTTTCGATCTTGCCTTCAACGGTAAAGTAAATTAATTGTCCGATTGGCATTCCATAATAAATTCTAACAGGCTGTGCACAGGAAATCTCTAGGGTCCAAGTATTGCAAAATCCTACGTCACCCTTACCAGCAGTAGCATGAATGTCTATTCCCAATCTACCAGTGCTGGACTTGCCCTCTAGAAAAGGAACATGTGCATGAGTTTCTGTATATTCTAATGTGACTCCTAAATACAAAGTATTCGGTTGTAAAACAAAACCCTCTGCAGGTATTTCGAAATGCTCAATCTCATTATGTTTTTTGGCATCTAAGACTCTGTCTTTATATACAGCTAGGTATTTGCCTAAATGTACATCGTACGAATTCGTACCTAAACATTCTCTTTTGAAAGGTTCAATTACAATACTGCCCTTTTCTATTTCTTCTAAAATGCGCTGATCAGATAAAATCATCGTTCCTTTAATTACTTTTGTCTAAAGTAAAAATAATTTTTAGTATGCCCATCGTCTGGAACGAGAAAATTAATGAAAATGCAGAAGTGGCCGTTTGGCATATTACCGAAGAGGCCATGGACTTGTATGGTATGCTTCAATTAAACGAACATGAGCGAAAATTTTATGAAAGTTTACAACAGGGTAAGCGAAATTTACATTGGCTCGGCAGTAGGGTATTATTACGTACTCTTTTAAAAACAAAGCACTACATCGACGTTCAACTCGATGAAAACAATAAGCCTTATTTAGTTAATTTTCCATACGAATTTTCACTCTCGCATTCGAACGATTATGCTGCAGTAATTATTTGCAAAGGGAAAAAAGTCGGCATCGATATTGAACGTATGTCGGAGAAAATTCAACGCATTAAACATAAATTCCTTTCCGATCAAGAACTTTCATTTATACAAACTCATCATGAAATAGAACATCTTTACGTTTGCTGGGGCATCAAGGAAAGTTTATTTAAATTATATGGGAAGGGAAATCTTCCATTTATTGAGGGCATTCAAATTGAGCCTTTTGAATACAGCGGCGATAAATACGCGTATGCTAAAATTCTAAAACAAGATTTTGAACAAAGAATAAAAATTAATTTTACTCGAATCAATGAGTATATGCTAACTTGGTGTACCGCTTGATTTATTTCATTACCACCAAACCTAATTTTTTTTCAAGAACTGTAACTAGTGATTTTGTTTGAGCATAGTATTGCAAAATACGATCTGTTTCTTCGTCTGTTTTTGCTTCTTTAATCTGCTTTAGAATCTCATCTAAAACATGCATTAGTTTTTTAAGTTGCAAGTGATCCAAACCACTATCCACTACCTTTTTAATAATAAGCTCTTCTTTGGGAATATGAATATCGTGCTCTTTCCATTTATCACTAAGGACATGTTTTACTGAAATCAGTTCAGCAGCTATGGAACTTATCTGTATGTCTTCGTGCTGAACATAAAATTTTGTATCAGGAACTTCACCATTTTGAAGTGCTTTCTTACAAATATCCAGCAAAGTTTTATATGGCTCATTTACAAATTCTATACGCACTTCTTCGATAACATGCACTACATACTTTGCAACTTTTTCATTCACTTCATATTCTAGATCAACATAATCCTGATCCCCATATAAAATCAATATCCTAGAAATCTCTCGCTCTTGACTTAAACCATTTTCCTCGTGTTGCTTTTGCTCTTTTACTGGTTCGTCCTCTACAGGTATTGTTAAATCTTCTTGATTATTCTCTTTCTTTATTTTTTTAAGCTTAAGCTTATTGTATTCGGAAAGTAAAATCCGCTCCTCCATCTCCATTAAAGCACTACATTCTTTAATAAATAATGAGGCTTTAATATTGTCGGGGATCTTGGCAATTGATTCTATAATATCTTTGATTAAAGCTGCTTTTTTAATCGGATCCTTGGCTGCATCTTTTAACAATAAATCCGTTTTAAAAACAATAAAATCTTTTTGTGCCGATGCTACGTATTCGGAAAATTTCGATGCGCCTACTTCACGTACGTACGAATCTGGATCATGCCCTTCTGGAAATAAGACCACACGAACATCCAATCCTTCTTCCAATATCATGTCGATTCCCCTCAAAGATGCTTTTATTCCTGCAGGATCTCCATCGTATAAAATCGTAATGTTTTTGCTAAAACGTGCAATTAATTTTATCTGTTCTATCGTTAATGAAGTGCCGGATGAAGCCACAACATTTTCAATACCCGATTGATGCAAAGAGACTACATCGGTATAACCTTCTACTAAATAACAAGTATCAAATTCTCGAATGGCTTTTTTCGCGAAATACAATCCATATAAGACATTACTCTTGTGATAGATTTCACTCTCCGGCGAATTCACATACTTCGGACTATTCGGCTCTGTCTTTAATACCCTTCCACCAAAAGCAATCACTCGACCAGAAATACCATGTACCGGAAACATTACCCTATTTCTAAATCGATCGTACACACTTTGCTTCTGCTCGTTGAAAATACTCAAACCGGTTTCCAACAAAAACTGTTTGTTATATCCTTCCTTTTCCGCACGGTCCGTTAAACTACTCCACTCATCGAGACTATAACCCAACTCGAATTTCTTGATTATATCTTCCCTAAATCCGCGCTCCTTGAAATAACTCAATCCTATGGCCCTACCCATCTCATGCTCCCAAAGATTTTCAGCAAAAACCTTTTTAGCCCAATCACTCAATAGCATTAAACTTTCCTTCTTCTGCGAAAGTTCTTTATCCTCCTCCGTTGCCGTTTGATCTTCTATTATGTCGATGTTGTATTTCTTGGCAAGGTATCTGAGCGCCTCAGGATAGGTAAGCTTCTCATGTTCCATCACAAAGTTCAAAGAATTCCCAGCCTTGCCACAGCCAAAACATTTATAAATTCCCTTGCTTGGCGAAACTGTAAATGATGGAGTTTTCTCATTGTGGAATGGGCAGTTCCCCAATAAATTAGCACCTCTTTTTTTTAGATTCACAAAATCACCTACCACCTCCTCAATTTGAGCAGTTTCTAATATCCTAAGTATGCTTTCTTTATGAATCATTTATTTTATAGAGTATCCTTTTTGAAAATTTATGTGATAAATATCAAAGGTACAGATTTCCTTCTTCTTAAAAGGTATGTCCCAATCGCCATCGTACGAAATATGAATGGGTACTAAGAGATCTGGTGTTATATACGCTAATTCAATATTCATTTTCACATTAAAATCAAATGGTGCCGATGAGTACCGCATATCTATATATCTCCCTAAAATAGTAAAATCTTTGGCGTTGAAAATAGTTGTTAACTCTTTAATCATCGTATTATCTTCCTTCCACCACGTTAAATTATCTTTCACTTTGCATTTGAAATAATATACTGGAATGGAATCTTGATAAGTTGCATAATAAAAATTAAAATCATAATAGTTCATCAACTCCTTTCCGAATATTTCTGTCTTATCGCTAATCAATGGTATGCCTTCTACTTTTTTCCCTGGCGTAAAAATTAATGTTTTAAGTTTTTGCTTATAGCCTTCCTCATCTGACTCCTTTTTACTATATGTTTTGGCTTCTGTATAATCGGTATTCTTATCGTTCATAAATATGTATGAGAACATCTTCACTGTATATAAATCAAAGTCGCCACTTCGCTTATATACTTTACCACTGTCTTCGGAAGCCAATACCGTTTGTTTGTAATTGATAGTAGAATTATCGTGTTTGATTTTTCTATAAATTTTTGCTTTCGATAAATTATTATCGGAAAAAGTTTCAATTCTATTGCTCGCTATAAATGAGAATTTTCTTAGATTTTTAAAAGCCTGATAAAATGCCGTATCATTAATCATAACCTGCACAAAATCATTCATACTCAATCCACGTTTTGCAGTTATGGTTAAATTAGAATCGATGGTTACTGATCTTAGTGTGTCGGAAAATTCTACTCTTTTATTTTGAGCAAAAGAATTGCTGAAAATACACATGCTCAATACACCTAAAAGTGAAAAGGAAAAACGTGTAATAACGCAAGAAAATATAGATTGTTTTGCCAAAGAAATTTTTTTTAAATTTTTATCAATTCATAAAACCATAGTAAACACTATATGTTTAGGCTTTTGTAATCAAACAAATTTAAACATAAACAATCAATTATAAACATAATATGCAAGAGGATTTGCAAATGGGACAAGTGCACATGCATTGAGTGCACAGATTATTATGAATAATTAATTTAAGTACAAAGTACAAAGTATTAAGACAGATTCATTGTGCTTAATACTTTGTACTTTGTACTATTTATAAAGTTTTTAATTCCGCAACTAATTCCGTCAATGCTTTTTTAGCATCGCCAAAGAACATAGATGTTTTTGGATCATAGAATAACAAGTTATCAATACCAGCATAACCTGCACTCATTGACCTTTTATTTACAATAATATGTTTTGCTTTATCAACTTCTAAAATTGGCATTCCATAAATTGGCGACGATGGATCTGATTTAGCGGCAGGATTTACAACGTCATTCGCACCTACTACTAGCACTACATCGGTCTGCTCTAATTCAGGATTTATTTCTTCCATCTCCACTAATTTACCATAGTCAACATTCGATTCAGCAAGTAATACGTTCATATGTCCAGGCATACGTCCCGCTACAGGATGTATCGCATACTTCACTTCAACTCCACGCTCTTCTAAAAGCATTTCCAATTCATGAATAATATGTTGTGCTTGTGCAACTGCCAATCCATATCCAGGTACAATTACCACTTTCTTTGAATAGTTCATTAAGACCGCCACATCGGTAGTTGAAATATCTTTGATAGATCCTTTTACTTCTGCGCCATCTCCAGTTGCAGCTGAAGATCCGAACGCACCGAAGATTACATTGAACAGTGATCTGTTCATCGCATTACACATTACAATTGTCAATAATGTTCCAGCCGATCCAACTAAAATACCACCCGTCAACATTACTTTGTTGTCGTACAAGAATCCACCGAATGCCGCTGCTAAACCAGTGAATGAATTCAATAAAGAAATTACTACTGGCATATCTGCACCACCAATTGGGATTACAAATAATACACCGTAAACTATACTTGCTAGGAACAATAAGTAAACAATAGTCATACTGTCTACACCAGCAGCAACCATCCATACACCAAATACTGTTAATGCAATTAAGAAAATTGTATTGATAATGTTGTACTGTGGTAATCGAATTGGTTTATTCATTGTACCATTCAATTTTAAATATGCGATGATACTTCCAGAGAAGGAAACGCTACCAATAATTAAACCTGCAATGATAAATGATAATGGACCAACTTGTCCTACATAATGTTCGTATTCAGTTAAGCCAATCAATGCCGCACAAGCACCACCCATACCGTTGAACATCGATACGAGTTCTGGCATTTTTGTCATTTGTACGCGCTTTGCAGTTAACCATCCAACAACTGTTCCAATTAAAATACCTCCGAAAATTAAGGCCATTTTAATTCCTTCACGCGAAGTTAAAACTTCTCCTGTTGGCGATGTTTTTTCGTAAAGAAATATGGTACCCAAAATTGCTAAGGTCATACCAAATGCTGCGTAAAGATTTCCTTTTCTCGCAGACTTAGGGTTACCCATCATCTTTAAACCGATAACAAAAGTAACCGACCCAATTAAATATGAAATTTCTAATAGTCCTGGTTTTAACATTTTATTTTATTTTGATGATGAGTACTTATTTCTTTTTAAACATTTCCAACATTCTGTCTGTAACTACGAATCCTCCAACCACATTCAGTGTTCCTAAAATCACAGCCAAAAATCCTAGTATTAATCCCAAAGTATTTTCAGGATCTGTATCCAACATCACAATGATGGCGCCCACGATTACTACCCCGTGAATTGCGTTTGCTCCTGACATTAATGGTGTGTGTAATACCGATGGTACCCCACCAATAACTTCAATACCTACGAATACAGCGAGTATGATGAAGTATAAAATTTCTTTATTGCTAATTATAAAATCGAAAATCTGATCCATATGTTTAATTATTTAGTAAACTGCTGTGAACAATTGCTCCTTTATGTGTGATTAAAGATCCTTTCGTAATCTCTTCATCCATCTCCCATTTGAATCCATCTTTATCAGAAAGATGCAATAAAAATGTTTGAATATTTTTTGCGTATAAATCCGATGCATTCATAGGAAGTAAGCTTGGTATATTACTTTCGCCAATGATGGTAACACCATGTTTTACTACTGTTTTATTCAATTCAGATCCTACTACGTTACCGCCTTGCTCTACCGCCATGTCTAATATCACCGAACCGAAACGCATGCTTTTTACCATCTCTTCTGTTACCAATACTGGTGCTTTTTTACCTGGTATCAATGCAGTAGTAATTACTATATCTGCTTCCTTCACATGCTTGCCTACTAATTCTTGTTGACGTTTTAAAAATTCTTCTGATACGCCTTTCACATATCCACCTTCCATCTTCACACTATCATCGCCTTTCACTTCAATGAATTTCCCTCCCAATGATTCTACTTGTTCTTTTGTTTCTGGTCGGATATCTGATACCTCTACTACCGCACCTAACCTCTTTGCAGTCGCTATAGCTTGCAAACCTGCAACACCTGCCCCAAAGATGACAACTTTCGATGGTCTGATAGTCCCAGCTGCAGTGGTCATCATCGGCAATATTTTTCCGATTTCATTTGCTGCCATTAACACGGCTTTGTATCCACCTAAGTTTGCTTGTGATGAAAGTGCATCCATTTTCTGTGCTCTTGAGATACGAGGAATTGCATCCATTGAGAAAGCTGAAACACCAGCATTTGCACAAGCATCCACCAAGGCTTTATTCGTAGCGGCCCACATAAATGAAATTAAGACTGCATCTTTTTTCATGCTAGCAACTTCCTCTATGCTTGGTGCATTTACTTTTAGCACTACATCGGCATCCGTATAAATTTTCTTACTATCACTGATGATGCTCGCACCGGCATTGCTGTATTCCGAATCATCGAAATAAGAATTCATTCCGGCACCTTGTTCAATACAAACTTCATAACCCGACTGTACTAATTGTTTCACAATTGCGGGCGTTAAGGCTACACGGTTCTCGCGCTCCTTAGTTTCTTTTGGTACACAGATCTTCAAGGCTTTATTGATTTAAATTTTGTTAAAAATAATATAATATCTTAAAACTCCATTAAGTAAGCTTTTATAAATTCGTTCAACTCGCCATCGAGAACGCCTTGCGCATTAGATGTTTCTAAGTTGGTACGTAAATCTTTCACTAACTTATAGGGATGTAAAACGTAATTTCTGATTTGTGAGCCCCACTCGATTTTTTTCTTAGTGCTCTCAATCGCTTGCTTCGCTTCGCTTTTCTTCCTGAGCTCTAACTCATACAATTGAGACTTCAACATTTTCAATGCTTTCTCCTTATTCTGTAATTGTGAGCGCTCTTGTTGACATTCAATGATGATTCCCGATGGTGCGTGTTTGAGTCGGACTGCGGTTTCCACCTTATTCACGTTTTGTCCACCTTTACCTCCTGCACGGAAGGTATCCCATGAAATATCGGCTGGATTGATTTCGATCTGAATGGTATCGTCAACAAGCGGGTATACATATACCGATGCAAAAGAAGTATGTCTTCGTGCATTGGAATCGAACGGCGATATGCGCACTAAACGATGTACGCCATTCTCACCTTTTAAATATCCGTATGCAAATTCCCCTTCAAATTCTAGCGTGCATGATTTTATGCCTGCACCATCGCCTGCTTGATAGTCGATTTCTTTCACGGAGTAGCCATTCTTCTCGCCCCACATGATGTACATCCGCATAAGCATTGATGCCCAATCACAACTCTCCGTACCACCAGCTCCAGCATTAATGGTAAGCACTGCATTCAGCTGGTCTTCCTCACCACTCAACATATTTTTGAATTCGAGTTCATCAAGCGCTTTGAGAGCTATATTCATTTGCGCTTGCATTTCCTCTTCCGAAACTTCTTGTTCTTTAAAGAAATCGAAAAGCACAACAGTGTCTTCAACAACAGCATTCGTTTCTGCGAAGGCTTCTGTCCAAATTTTCTTTTGTTTGATACTGTTAAGTAGTTTTTCAGCCTCCTTAGGCTCGTCCCAAAATCCGGGTTCAGTAGTTTTTTCTTGATCGTTTTTTATCTCATCGAGTTTTTTGTCGATGTCAAAGATGCCTCCTCAGGGCCTCTATTCTGTCCCTTAAATCTTTTATTTGCTCTGTAGTCATACAGGCAAATGTACTAAATTAACGTAGAAAAAAGGCATCTTCGAAATGAGTGATTTGCACTTCTTTTTGTGGTTCAAGCACTACAGAAATAATGTCGAATCGAACTTCACCATTGAAGTTGATGTAATGAATATATCCTCTCGCTACTTTCTTCATATGTCTTTTTTTCTCTTGGGACACAAAAATTTCGGGCTGCCCAAATGAAACACTTGATCTTGTCTTCACCTCTACAAAGATTAACTGATTTTCCCATTCCGCTACAATATCAACTTCCGAATTGCTCGAACGGAAGTTGTTATGTAAAATCTTATAACCCTTCTTCGTCAAATAATCTCTGGCCATCTCTTCACCTTGCTGCCCGATATCGTTGTGTTTTGCCATGTTCAAATTTCAATAGATTATGTAGCTTACACAACCGCAAGAAATATGGATTATTTATAAGACTGCATTTATCAGTATCTTTGCAATATGGTTGATGTACATTTTGAAGATTGGGGATTAATCGATTATAAAGAAGCTTGGGATAAGCAGGAAAAATATTTTGCAGATACACTAAAAATCAAATCTGAAAATAGGACCAATAATACGAATCTGCCAACAAGAAGTTATCTGGTTTTTTGCGAACACCCGCATGTATATACTCTCGGAAAAAGTGGCGACATGAAAAATTTGCTGCTCGATGAGCAAGGATTGAAAGATGCAGCTGCAAGTTTTTATAAGATAAATCGTGGTGGCGATATTACGTATCATGGTCCTGGACAAATTGTGGGTTATCCTATCATCGACCTTGATTATTTTTTTACCGACATTCATAAATATTTGCGCTTACTCGAAGAAGCCATTATCAATACGCTAAAGCATTACAATATTGTTGCAGGAAGAGTGGAAGGTTTAACAGGTGTATGGATAGACTTCGATGATATGGAAAAAGCGAGAAAAATCTGCGCCATGGGAGTGCGTTGCAGCAGATGGGTTACCATGCATGGGTTTGCATTTAATGTGAATAGCGATTTGAATTATTTCAAAAATATTATTCCATGTGGGATTGACGATAAAGCAGTAACATCTATGGAATTTGAATTGGGTAGGAAACTCGATATGGAAGAAGTTAAATCGATTTTAAAAAATGAAATCGCTATCTTGTTTCAGATGAAATTAATTTAAGCTAACACATCGGCATAATCATATGAAAAAATTTAAACGCATCGTATTTTATATAGTACTCGTACTTTTAATGGCCAATGTTGCTGTATGGGTAACTGGAACCACTTACATTTATAAGGCATTAGTATATCAGCAACCTGGGATTGATGACTTGGATTTATTTCCTTACAAAACCATTGAAAATACTGGCGAAAAACAAGCTTGGAAAATCTCCGAAAACTACAATAAAATCAAGCTAAGCGACAGCTTGAGAAATGTATTGGAAAAATATAAAAGTACTGCGTTTTTGGTAATTAAAGACGATTCGATTTTATACGAAGAATATTGGGATAATTATTCTAGAAACTCTTCAACGAATTCCTTTTCGGTAGCGAAAAGTATTGTGAGTATTTTAGTGGGTATTGCTATTGACGAAGGTAAAATTTCATCAGAAAACGATGCCGTTGGAAAATACATTCCAGAATTTAATAAAGGTGATTTATCAAAAATAAAGATTGTCGATGTATTGCGTATGGCATCTGGATTGGATTTTCAAGAATCGTACTCTACACCGTTTAATCATACGACCGACGCGTATTATGGGACCGATTTGAGGAAATTAATTTATTCATTGAAGCCTGAAGAAGCGCCTGGAAAAACTTTTTACTACAGAAGTGGCGATACACAAATTCTTGCATTCTTAATTAAGGCTGCGACCGGTAAGTCCGTTTCGGAATATGCAGAGGAAAAACTTTGGTCTAAAATTGGCGCCGAACAGTCGGCATTCTGGAGTCTCGACAAAGCGAATGGCGATGAAAAAGCCTATTGTTGTTTCTACTCCAATGCTCGAGATTTTGCACGCATCGGTAAATTATATTTAAATAATGGTCGTTGGGATAGTACACAAGTGGTCTCAGAAGCATGGGTAAAAAAGAGTATTATGCCACATGGTTTGCCAGAAAATGGTGTAAAAACAGATCAATACGGGTATCAATGGTGGATTTATGGCGATATTTTTTATTGTAGAGGAATCTTAGGTCAATACATCATTGTGGATCCTAAAAACAATCTAATTATTGTACGATTAGGGCATTTACGGGATAAAGACAAGGATAATAATCATCCTTTAGACTTCCTTACTTATGTATCGGAGCTTCGTAAGCAGTTAAAATAGAATTACATATATATACATTTTTGCACGATAATTGCTTGTATTTTGAAATTTCTATTTATTTTTGAATTTGTACAATAACTAAACTAATTAATAAATTATCATGAAAAAGAATTTTATCAAAACACTTTTAGTGTCAACAATGATCGCTGGCGCTACATTTTTTGCTGCTTGCGATGAAGATACTGGTCTTGTGATTGGCATTGATCAAACATTTGACTCTATGTACGAAGTTGATCCACTAACAGGAACTTCAATCAACAAAATAGATACTGTTTCATTCAATCTTGATAGTGTATTGGCTCAACAAAATGCCACTAAAGAAGATATTGAATCTATTGAATTTAAGGGTTTCTCATTGGCAATAACTGACTCAGCTGGTAATGTATTGAGTTCACAAAACTTCAATAATTTCAATTCAATTAATGCATCTATAGCAGAGTTGAGTACTGGATTCACTCAATTAGCAGCTTTAGATAGTGCTAATCTAGCTGCACTTGCAAATTCGAATCCATTGGTTTTCCCAGGTACAGCAGTATTCCCAGTGAATTTATTAGACTTCTTATCAGAAAGACAATTTAGAGTTCAAATCAATAGCACTTTAAATAATAATGTGACAACGAAATTCTATATCAAGTCTCAAATCACCGTTAAAGTAAATGCAAAACTTTAATCAATAAGCTATATATAAAAAAAGCCCCGAAAATTATTCGGGGCTTTTTTATTTAGGTATAATCTTACATCATACCACCCATACCACCACCCATCGGAGGCATACCAGCACCAGCTTTTTCTTCTTCTGGTTCATCAGCCAATACACACTCTGTAGTTAATAGCATAGCAGCAATTGATGCAGCATTTTCTAATGCAACACGAGATACTTTAGTAGGATCAATTACACCCGCACCAATCATGTTTTCATAAACATCTGTTCTTGCATTGTAACCGAAATCTGCTTTACCTTCTTTAACTTTTTGAACAACGATTGAACCTTCAATGCCTGCATTTTGGCAGATTTGACGTAATGGTTCTTCGATAGCGCGTTTAATAATTGCAATACCAGTAGTTTCATCTTCATTCGTACCTTTCAATCCATCTAATGATTCAATTGCACGAATAAACGCAACACCACCACCTGCAACGATACCTTCTTCAACAGCTGCACGAGTCGCATGTAATGCATCATCTACTCTATCCTTCTTCTCTTTCATTTCTACTTCAGTAGCGGCACCTACGTATAATACTGCAACACCACCAGCTAATTTAGCTAAGCGCTCTTGTAATTTTTCTTTATCGTAGTCAGAAGTTGTAGTTTCAATCTGAGCTTTAATTTGATTTACTCTAGCAGCAATATCTTCTGATTTACCAGAACCATTGATAATTGTAGTATTGTCTTTATCAATTAATACTCTCTCTGCTTGACCTAAGAAAGAAACATCGGCATTCTCTAATTTGAAACCTCTTTCTTCAGAAATAACTGTTCCTCCTGTTAAGATAGCGATGTCTTCCAACATTGCTTTTCTTCTATCACCAAAACCTGGAGCTTTAACAGCTGCAACTTTTAATGAACCACGGATTTTGTTTACTACTAATGTTGCCAATGCTTCACCATCTAAATCTTCTGAGATGATCAATAATGGACGACCTGTTTGAACTTGTTTTTCTAAAATCGGTAGCAATTCTTTCATGCTGCTGATTTTTTTATCGTAGATTAAAATGAAAGGATTATCTAATTCAGCTTCCATTTTGTCTGCATTCGTAACAAAGTATGGCGATAAATAACCTCTATCGAATTGCATACCTTCAACAGTTTTAACTTCTGTCTCAGTACCTTTTGCTTCTTCAACAGTGATTACACCATCTTTACCCACTTTAGCCATAGCATCTGCAATCAAAGTACCTATTACTTCGTCGTTGTTTGCAGAGATCGTTGCTACTTGCTTAATTTTATTGTTATCGTTACCTACTGGATTCGATTGTTTTTTCAAGTTTTCTACTACCGATGCAACTGCTTTGTCGATACCTCTCTTCAAATCCATTGGATTAGCACCCGCTGCTACGTTTTTAATTCCAGCTGTGATAATCGCTTGAGCTAATACCGTAGCTGTAGTAGTTCCATCACCTGCAATATCAGCAGTCTTTGATGCAACTTCTTTCACCATTTGAGCACCCATATTTTCTAATGGGTCTTTCAAATCTACTTCTTTAGCAACTGACACACCGTCTTTTGTAATCATTGGTGCACCAAATTTTTTATCGATAATTACATTACGTCCTTTTGGACCTAATGTTACTTTCACTGCATTTGCTAATGCATCAACACCACGCTTTAATGCGTCGCGAGCTTCTACATTATACTTTACTTGCTTTGCCATATCTCTTATGTATTAATAATGTTTTTAAAATTTTTGTTTGATTAAAGAACTGCGTAAATGTCCGACTCACGCATAATTAAATACTCATTACCATCATAAGTGATTTCAGTACCTGCGTATTTTCCATATAAAACTTCATCACCTACTTTAACCGTTATAGGCTCGTCTTTTTTACCGGTACCAATAGCAACCACTGTTCCTCTTTGAGGTTTTTCTTTAGCAGTATCTGGAATGTAAAGTCCAGAAGCTGTTTTCTCTTCTGCTGGTGCTGGTTGAACCACCACTCTGTCTGCAATAGGTTTAATATTCAATGCCATAGTTTTTAATGGTTTTTATGTTTAACAATATTGTTTTTGTTCTGCTTGCTTCTACTCACAAGCCGTGCCAATCCTATTATTCCTTATTTTTTGTCAGAAAACTGAAATTTTAGGTGCAATTTTTCAGAGTTAAATAGGCATTAAAATGACAGCCTGACAGAAAAAAGAAAAGGCTTTGCGTTTGCAAAGCCTTTCAAAATATAATTCACATTAAAGATTACTTCGTTGAATCTGCTGCTGCAGGTACTGCTGCTGGACTTGCACTAGGTGCTGGATTCGCAGCCGGTGCTGGTGTAGCACTGTTATCAATAATCTCTTGTAATTCCGATTGGTCTGGAGTATTTGCTCCACCTTCAGGCTTGAACATATTGATTGTCAAACATAAAACCAATAATGCGATTGCCAAAGTCCAAGTTGCTTTCTCTAAAAAATCGGTCGTTTTTTTAACTCCCATGATTTGGTTCGATGAAGCAAAATTAGATGCCAATCCTCCACCTTTAGGATTTTGAACCAATACTACTAATACTAATAAAACGCAGATAATGAGCGCTAAAATGATTAAAAATGTCATCGTACTTAATTTATTTCTTTCTTAATTTCTTCTATCAGGGACGCAAAGTAAGTCTTTTTTTCGGGATATTTCAAACTTAATTTTTCATAAGCCGCAATCGCTTTGGAATATAGCTTCTGTTTTGCAAAAATCTGAGCCAAGGTCTCACTCACCGGAACCCCTCCGTCATCTGCACTTTTCTTAGCCTTATTCTCCGTGTTAATTGGGACCTCATCTTTGTTTACTTTGATCACAACCGGATGGTCCGACTTTATAAATTGATCAATGATATCGCCTTTCTCATCAGTTGAAGTTTTTGACTGATGCTCCTCATGTACTTTTAATAAATATCCCTCACTAAATACATTCCCAACAATTAGTTCCCCCAACTCATCTGCCAATAATGGCTTGATTTCTTCCGATGTATCTAGTCTAATAATTGGCCTCTTCTCCGATGCTCTTTGTTCTACATGCTCTTGATTAGGACTCGTTTTCTTTAACCAATCTGTAAAACTCAACACGCTGTTTTCAATTACTTCCTCTTCTATTTCAATCGGCTCATCAATTTCTTCCAGTTCCTCAGACTCAATTACAATTTCTTCTTGCACTTCCTCTGGAATATTATTTTCAATCTCATCCTTTTCTACACTTATTTCTTGTGATGGAATTTCTTCTTCTACTTGTTCAACTACAGGAGCAATAATTTCCACTTCCTCCACTACATCGGCATTCGAAATTTCTTCTACAATAGTTGCAGGTCGATGTGTTAGCGCTTCGGAAACGTTTATATGAATTAAATGATAAAGTGCTTTTCTGTCGGGGGTGTAAATTGCCGCCCATTTTATAGCTCTATCGTACTGATTGTTTTCTGTAATTTTCAAGGCCTTTGCACGCAACATGTGAAAACTAGCACAATACGGAAACAACTCTACCATTGCATCGATCTCCTTTAAAGATGAAGCATTGAGCGTGTTGGGTTGTTCAATAAAATTGTAAAAGTTTTCTTTTTTCATATTACCAGTTTACAAATGCTTTATTGAAAATATCGTCAATCAATTGTGTATTAATTGTACGTATTAATTCTTGTTCAATTTGCGCTAAGTTTGTTGTGCCCGGATAATCGGCATAACGTGTAAAAACTTGTTCGAAATTTTTGCTTTCGTCTTTGTTATTTCTATAAAATATTTTAACGGAAATTGTTAATCTGTTTTGCGAGGCAAATTCATTCCCCTGTAATGCAATAGGCTTTATACTATACTCTACAACATTCCCTTCAAATTCCACATCGGCAGTTCCTCTAACCAATGCTAATCCGGTTTGACTTACAATTCTATCTTTGAGAGATTCGGTTAAGGACTGACTTAAAGTGGGTACAACTAGAGGAGCATTGTTTTCAATGTATGCCACTGAAACCGTTTTTGTATCGGGTGTGATAGAAGCACCACTGAAAGAATATATTTTACAGGCCGATAAAAATACGGCGATTGAAATGAACAAAAATGCTTGTAGTCTAACCATCATTTATTTACTAAGATAAAAAATTAGAGGTTTAAATCGTATTCTTTTATTTTTCTGTACAATGTACGTTCAGAAATTCCCAACTCTTGCGCAGCATATTTGCGTTTGCCTTTATGCTTTTTCAAGGCTTTACGAATTAAATCAATTTCTTTCTCCTCTAATGATAGTGTTTCTTCTACTTCTTCAACGATTGGATTGTCCAATTTATAATTATTTGGATTTACAAAATTAGTATTTGGATACGTTGGCTGACTAATGTTTACTGGTATTTGCAAGGTGTTGCCATTCTCATCTAAGGCGTGAACATCTTGATATAGCTTGTTAATTAATCCAGTATTATTCGATAAATATTCGTTCGTATTTTCCGAATGCTGCAGCAAGTCTACTACAACTTTCTTTAAATCCATGAGATCTTTTTTCATGTCGAATAAGACCTTATACAGAATGTCTCTTTCTGAAAACTCTGATTCGTTGTTATTGGCACCAAGCCTTACTGGTAGTTCGGTAATGGGTTGTTCAAAAGGCAAATACTTTAATAATGAATTTGCATCCAACTCTTTCTTGTCGTTTTCCAACACCGATATTTGCTCGGCAATATTTTTTAACTGACGCACATTTCCTGGCCATTTATAATTTTCCAATATCGCTTTAGCATCATCGTTCAGTTGAACAATTGGACTTCTGTATTTAACCGAAAAATCTGAAATAAATTTTCTAAACAACAAATAAATATCTTCTTTTCTCTCTCGTAGACTTGGCACTTTAAGTGGAACTGTGTTCAATCTGTAATACAAATCTTCTCTGAATTTTCCCCTTTGTACTGCTTCATAAACATTAACATTTGTAGCAGCAATTATTCGAACATTTGTTTTCTGAACTTTAGAAGATCCTACTCTCAAATACTCCCCCGATTCTAATACACGTAGAAGTCTAGCTTGAGTTCCTAATGGCAATTCTGCTACTTCATCTAAAAATATGGTGCCGCCATTTACAACTTCAAAATAACCTTTTCTTGCTTCGTGAGCTCCAGTAAAAGAACCCTTCTCGTGTCCAAATAATTCTGAATCGATAGTGCCTTCTGGAATAGCACCACAATTTACAGCTATAAAGGGACCATGCTTGCGAGCACTAAGTTGATGAATAATTTGAGAAAACACTTCCTTACCACTACCGCTTTCTCCAGTGATTAATACCGATATATCAGTAGGTGCAACTTGTCTTGCAATATCTATAGCTCTATTAAGCAATGCTGAATTGCCAATAATGCTGAATCTATTTTTAATTTCTTGTAAATCCATTTTCTTCGAATAAATTATTCGATAATTTTTCCTATCAAAGTAGCAGAGGTGCAGCTTTCAGCTAACACATCGACATAATCTCCTTTTTTATACTTTGCATTTACAGGAAAGACTACCACGGAGTTTTGGTCTGATCTTCCACAGAAGTCTGCATCGGATTTTTTAGAATAACCTTCTATTAAAACTCTTTGAACTTTTCCAATTTGTTGTAGCAATCGTTCATGCGAATGTGTTCTTTGTAAGGCAACGATTTCACTTTGTCTACGCGCTTTCACATCTTCTGGAACATCGTCGCTTAATTTTTTTGCAGCGGGTGTTCCTGGCCTTTCTGAATACATGAACATATAAGCATATTCGTATTTTACGTATTCCATCATGCTCAAGGTATCTTGATGTTCTTCTTCTGTTTCAGAACAAAAGCCCGTAATGATATCGGTAGAAATAGCACATTCTGGGATGATTCTGCGAATTGCATCAATTCTATCTATATACCATTCTCGAGTATAGGTTCTGTTCATTAGATCCAAGATTCTTGAATTTCCCGACTGTACTGGAAGGTGTATGTATTTGCAAATGTTGTCGTGCTTTTTGATTGTATACAAGACTTCATCGGTAATATCTTTTGGATGTGATGTTGAGAATCGCACTCTTAGTTCAGGACTAACCATTGCAACCATTTCTAATAGCTGTGCGAAGTTGACATTCGTAGTTTTTTCTTCATTAGACCATTTGTAGGAGTCTACGTTTTGACCTAATAAAGTAACTTCCTTGAATCCTTGTTCGTACAATGTTTTTGCTTCTTCTAGGATTGACTGTGGGTCTCTACTTCGTTCTCTTCCTCTTGTAAACGGCACCACACAGAAAGAACACATATTGTCGCAACCTCTCATGATGCTTATATATGCGCTAACCCCATTCGTATTTAATCGAATCGGATTGATATCGGCGTACGTTTCTTCTCTTGATAATAAAACATTTACTGCTTTATTTCCATCGTCTACTGATTGAATTAAATTCGGTAAATCTCTATATGCATCTGGACCAACAACTATGTCAACTAATTTTTCTTCTTCCAAAAATTTAGCTTTCAATCGTTCTGCCATACAACCCAACACGCCTACAATCATACCTTTATTTTGTCTTTTTGTAATGGCGAATTCTCTAAGTCTGTTACGAACACGTTGTTCAGCGTTTTCTCTGATAGAGCAAGTATTTATAAAAATCACATCGGCATTGGTATGGGTATTAGTAGTTTGAAAACCCATCTCAAGCATTATTGATGCTACAATTTCTGAATCAGCAAAATTCATCTGACAGCCATAGCTTTCGATGTAAAGCTTACGAGCATTTGAATTATTCTCCTTATTATCAATCATTAATGCTTCGCCTTGGCGACTTTCATCATGATATTTTTGTGTAATTCCCTCTAACATAATCAAAATTGGAGCACAAAATTATGAAAATTCTGAAAATTTGTCAGCATTTTTATAATATATTAGTGAAAACAATGAATTTGTATGAAAAGCATTAATTGGGTTAAGTTCTTAATTATTAGCCTCTTATTTGTTTGTGTGCTTTTTATAAGTAGTTCCTTAGTATTGTCTTATTATAAGCCTAGCATCAAAAAGGTATTAAGCGTGGGTATAGAAAACAGCACTCAAAAGCTTTATAGGGTAGAATTTGACGACATCGGCATTAACATATTTACGGGGAGCTTGAATGTTAAAAATTTGCGACTTGTTCCCAATATTGCAATTTATCAGGATTTAAAAACTAAAAATAAGCAACCTCGATATTTATTTAGTTTGTTTATTCATAAGTTCAATTTGAGTGGGATCAATCTATATGATTTATTAAAAAATAAAGATTTACAGATAGATGAAATTAGTTTAAACAACCCTGATATAATTTTATTTAATGATAAATCAAACAGATTTTCTGCCGATTCAAGTTCGAGTTTAAGACATCCATACGAATGGATAAAAGAAGATTTAAAAAGTTTAAAGGTTGATCAAATTCATTTAAAAAATGCCAAACTTGAGTTGATAACCGATAGTTTAGGTAACAAGAAAAGCAACAAACTTTTCTTATCGTATTTTAAAGTAAAGGATCTAAAAATTGATTCGAACGCAAAAAATAATTTTAAGAGACCATTCTATTCTGAAGACATTCGCGTATCAATAAAAAATTTTGAAACTCCATTGAAGGATTCTGTAAATAAATTAAAGTTTGAAGAAGCAATCTTGAGTACGGCGAGCTCTACAATTGAGCTTTACAACTTAAAAATTATACCGAATGCAAGTGTTGAAGAATTCAAAGCATTTAATGGGTATAGAAAAACGAGGATTGATGGATATGTAAAATCCGCTAAATTAAATGGGGTAGATTTCAAAAAGCTATTTTATGATCAAGTGTTGTGGGGGGATGAAATTAAGCTAGAAAAAGTCCGACTAAATATATCGCAAAATAAGCTTATCGAACTCGACCCAAAAAAGCTGGTGAAATTTCCACCTGAATTACTATTTAATATAAAATTCCCTTTTCATTTTGCCGATGTGTATTTATCAAAATCTGAAATCAATTATTCTGAGATAGAAGCGAAATCAAAACACCTTTGGAATATTTCGTTCAATAACTTGAATGCTAACATTAATAATTTTGGAAACGATACGAATGTTTTAAAAAATAACAGCATCGCAAAAGTGAATATAGCCTGTGACTTTAATGAAAAGGCAAAAACAAACATGAGCTTCACATTTAATTATTTAAATCCTGATATGCCATTTTTTGTTAGAGGTAACATCAGCAATTATGATTTAAAAAATTTAAATCCAATACTAACGAAATTAAGTAAAATTGAAGTTGCGAATTGCGATTTAAGAAGTCTAAAGTTTAGTATGCAAGGGACTAAGAAATCGATGACAGCAAACATTACTATGCTTTACAATAATCTAAGAGTGCGAATTCTGGAATTTAACGCCGATGATAAAAAAGTGAAGCGAAATGCTTGGTATTCTATGTTAGCAAATACAATATTATTGAATAATGATAACCCACTTAAAGGAGGTAAAACCACACATGCCAGATTTTCTATGGATAGGAAAAACGATCAGAGCTTCTTTGGATTCGTATGGAAATCATTATTTAAGGGGATAAAAATTAATGTTGGATTAAACGACAAATTGGAGCAAGAAATCAGCTATCGAATTGGTCGATTAAAAGAGATAAAGAGTTATAGAGAGCAATACAAAGAGGGTCGTAAGGAAAAACGTTTTGAAAGAAGGATTCGGAAAGAAGAGCGAAAAAAATTAAAACAAGCTTCTTCTCAAATTGTTACTGATGAAAATTCTTAACTATGAAATATTTAACAATTGTACTTATGCTTCTTGGTGGATGTTTTGGTAAAAATGACATTAAGAGTAAACCTTTAAATAATGATACTATGTCGGGAAATAATAAGTTTTATGACTTTAAAATGAAATCTATTGATGGTGAAATCATTGAATTCAGTAAATATAAAGGCAAAAAAGTTCTGATAGTAAATACCGCTTCGGAGTGTGGTTATACCAAACAATACAAAGATTTAGAAGAGTTAAATAAAAAATATGGGGATAAGGTGGTGATATTAGGATTTCCATCAAATAATTTTGGTGGACAAGAACCGGGAAGCAACGAAGAAATTGCAAGTTTTTGCGAAAAAAATTACGGTGTAACATTTCAACTTTTTGAAAAAGTAGAGGTACTTGGAAATGAAGCTTGCGATTTATACAAATGGTTATCAACAAAGTCTGAAAACGGTTGGAATAATCAAGCACCTAAATGGAATTTCAATAAATATCTAATCGACGAAAACGGACAATTGATTAAATATTTCGCATCTGGAGTCAATCCGATGAGTGAAGAAATTACTTCCTTATTAAAATAACAAATAATTCGCGACCAGCTCTTGGATTAATAGAATTATAACATTTATCAAATGTTTTAATGTTAAATAAAGGGGAGAAATAATCTAAATACTCCTCTTTATTTCCACCAAATGGAGGTCCTCCTTCGAAATTAGTATCAAATAACAATCCCACTAGCTTACCATTTTTCTTTAATAAAGAGTGCATTTTTTCTGCATAATTTTTACGTAGCGAAGGATTAATAGCACAAAAAAATGTTTGTTCTAAAATTAAGTCGTACTTAGAGTCATGTAGAAAAAAATCCTCACAATGTATATGTTCCGACGTGAATTGGGGATGTGCATTTTTGAATTTTTCAATCGGAGATTCTGCAAAATCAAGAATGTGTACATTATTAAATCCAATTCGAGATGCATATTCTGCTTCATGTGCATTGCCAGCGCCAGGTATCAAAACTTTATCAGACTTATTAGAATATTGATCCAAATATTCTTTTATGGGTCTGGAAATCATGGATATATCCCATCCTGTCTCATTATTTACGTACCTATTATTCCAATATTCAGAATCTAGACTAGAATCGTTCATGGGATAAATTTAAACATTCATCTATTGATTTTATATTATATTTGCGCTCAATAAATTGAATTTGAATAAATATGAATAAAGAAGAACAATTATTTGCACAGCTTTTGTTTATATTCCATTCATCAGGTATGCAAGGCTTAGGAAAAGTCTTAAACCCTGTAACTAATAAGATAGAGAAAAACCTCGAGCAAGCCAAACAGTCTATCGACATGTTGGAAATGTTAAGAGATAAAACAAAAGGAAATTTAAGTGAGGAATCAGAGCGAATGTTAACACAATTTTTATCTGATTTACGTTTAAACTATGTTGATGAAGTAAATAACAATTCATAATTTAATTTTATGGAACAAACACCACAACCTCAGAAGGACACAAAAAAAATTTACATATTACTTGCAGTAATAGTATTGTTAATTGGTACAAATATCTTTTTGTGGCTACAGAAAGACAAATCAGATAATACTGTTCAACAGACTGTAAATGAAAAAATAAAATTACAAGAGCAGCTGAATGAGTTGGAAATTGAACTTAGCGAGGCAACAGCAAATGCCGATTCGATGAGTGCGAGTCTTATTGCTAAAGACGAAGAATTAAAAGCTAAAGTTTCACAATTACAATCGGCATTACGCAGAGGAAATATGACCGCTGCTGAACTTGAACGTGCAAGAAATGAAATAGATCAATTGAGATACTACATAAAAAAATATCAAGATGAAATAGTTTCATTAAAGAAAGAGAACGAACTTCTTGCATCTGAAAATACAGGTCTTAAGAAAACTGTTGAATCTGAACAACAAAAATCAAATGAATTGTTAAATCAAAACATAAGCTTATCAAATAAAGTTGCCGTTGCCTCAATGTTGAAAACAACTTCAATCAATGCTTCTGGTGTTAGATACCGATCTAATGGTAAAGAAGTTGAAACAGATCGAGTTAAAACTTTGGAGAAAATAAAAGTTAGTTTTAATGTTGCCGATAATCAGGTTGCGCCTAAAGGTCCTCGTGATTTTTATTTGCGTATCATTAATCCAGAAGGTAAAGCAGAAGTAGTAACAGACGCAAGTGATTCTAAATTTACTGCAGACGGTAATGAGCTTCAGTATTCAGCTAAAGCGAATTTTAATTTTGACAATAAATCTGGGGAGACTTATACCATTTATTGGAAAAAATCTTCAAGTATAAATCCAGGTGTTTATACGGTTACAATTTACTCAGACGGTACTGCAATAGGTACAACGAATATAACACTCAAATAGTAAATTCATTTTTAATAAAAGCCTCGATTTGTTCGGGGCTTTTTTATTTAAAAGAAAGCTCTTACTTGCATACTACCTGTATTTATTGTAGACGCGTTTTCAGAACTTCTTCCTTCATATACTATGTTTAATTGAAATGTAGCGCTAATATTTCTCTGCCAATTTGCAGCCCAGGTAATATTTCTACCAACTTGTAATGCTTCCAACATTTCATACGCAATTGCAGAATTAGAATTTCCATTAAAATCATTATTAATATAATTCAAATTAATGGTTAAGCTGGACTTTCCTCCCGAATTATATTTAAGTTCCGTACCTAAGCTATTTTGTAAAGATTGTTCTAGTAGACCAATTTTATTTAATGTTTTTTGATATTTATATTTCAAGGCTATCCTCCAATTCACATTATACTGAACTGCAAATTCTGGCTCAATGCTAAATAATTCTAATTGATAATTTCTTTCTGTAGCAGCTTCGTTATTGGCATTTCTTCGAGTAAATTTTGTCTCTGTATTTATACTATACATTGCGAATAAGTTTAAACGAGTGCGCAATATATTTTCTAGATTATATCTTGTGTCAAAACCTAATGCTAAAAATGATTTTGAATTATTTGATTGTACGGTATATTCCAATCCATATATAGGATCGTTTCTTTTGAAGTAGATACTCTCTCTAAATTGCGTATTTAAACTTATCAAATTCGTATCAACAATTGTTATATTAAATGGATTGAAAGTGCTTTCATTACTTTGAAACAATACTTTCCTTTCAATTTTATAATTTAATTGATTTGAAAAATTCGAGATAAATTTTTTAATTCCATTTTCATTCGACCATATTCTACTAAAATCGATAATAAGATTTTGTGAAACAGTGGTACCTTTTGTCCTTACAAAATCTGAGTTTACAATACTAACCCTAATATAGTCTGCTTCGTAGCTGTATTTTGCAATTTCAAACTCATTGATTTCTTTTATCCCATTATTGTTGTAGTCCCGATGTACGTATACACCTTGCCCTAATGGTACTTGTATGTACGTAAATAAACGTTTCGGTTCTCTTCCAGTGTTTATCTCATAAAATGTATTCGCAGTAACAAATCCATTTTTAAAACGTGCGTCATGATTTAGCCTTAATAAATGATTGTCTTCCGTCTGTTGATTTGTATTCGTTCTAACGATTTCAATTTTTCTATAATTGTAAAATGCAGAAAACAGAGAATTCTTGTTTTTATTCAATTCAGTCAATGCATTGAATCCTTGTGCTCTACTAGCCGCTAACATATCATTATTAAAAGGCAATTCATCGTATCTATTCATAAGTTCAAATCGATACTTATTTATCCACTTTTCTGGACTAGCTATATATACTCTATAATCTCGAAATAAAAATGACAAAAGCGTTAGACTGTCGTTATTAATATTTTTAGAAAAATTCTGTTCTGTTTCTTCAATCAAGCCCAAGGATAGATTTTCAAATGCATAACTTAAATCAATTTTGTGCTTTAGAAAAGTAGATTTTCGATTGTTAAATTCATCTTTAGATGAATTAATAGACGCAGAGGAAATGATTTTGATTTTTTTAACACTCAAATTAGTATTTAATTGATTTTGAAAACCATTAAATAAGTTGTTTTTGTTAAAATTAGAAAATCGATATGACACTATTGTTTCTTCATTTTTTTCAAGATTTACACCATAAGTAAGCCAATATTCTTTACTTAAATTATTACTGAAACTAGAAGTATTATAATCCCTGTTGAATTCTACAGGCCTATAAAATTCTATAAACCTGAAATTATCGCTCAAAACCTCAAACTGAATCGTATTTCTTAGATTTAAAGTTCTTGTAGAATCTTTCTTTAATTTTTTTAAATGCGAAACACTTAACTTATTGCCTATGCCAGCTGTGTTGCTGTTAGTGTTAAATAAATTATCATTAAAATCGCTTATTGCAAACTCATTAGAAATTGTGAGCGCTTTAAAAGACTTTTCTGCAGCAATGTTGTAGAACCTAGATTTCCTAGGAGCTACCAAATATGTTAAGGGTTCATGGGTTCCTTGAGGTACTCCGTTTATAGGTGCAACGAATCTAAATACTCTGCCATTTGCTAAATTTTGACTCAACACATAGTTACCTTTATTGGGTCCAAATTCAGTGAAGTTTAATTTATACAAAGCATCTTCGGGATTCGTAGAATAAATAAAAACTATCTGACCTAGACTATCAATTTTTTTATACCTAACTTCTGTATCTGAAAAGCCAACACTATCTGATGAATTATAAAACCCTTTATTAATAGTATAATCGTCACTAGCCATAAACCTTTTTTTATCATCGTCAAGCTCTTGTAATAAGGGTCTATTTTTAGAATCTTGCTCGTTATAAAAATTAAATCTTAGCTTCCAGGATTTGATTTTCTGTTCTGAATTAATAATCGAAAGCGTTCTTGAATAGTTTTTATCGGAATATTCAAACTCAACTGTTATTCTTGAGTAGGCAGTAATTAATCTTCTAGGTGTAAAAATGATTTCAGCAGTGTTATAATCAATTGTATAATCCTGATTGTCGCCTCTAGTCATTAAAACTCCATCTATAAATACTCTTTCAGTTCCAGCCAACACGATAATAAATTGTTCATCGTACAAACCCCTTAAGCGATACGGACCTTGATTACCCTCGACACCCTGTATAATCATTCTATTATACTTGCCTTTAGCTACGGATAGCGACACTAAATTTTTTGTATAATTCTCATTTCCGAATTCATAATTTGTACTTATTGTTGCCCCTTGTACTTTCTTTAAATAATTTAAAAAATATGAATTTGGTTTTCTCAATTCATAATCTCCAGCTGTAATGGTATAATTCGGATTAATTAATTGAATAAACACTCTATCGAAGTCTTGAATTTGCTGAGTGTTTCCTTCTGGTTGTATCGGAATATTATCATCTGAAATTGCTGCAACAATCTCTAGATCTTCAGAAATTCTTCCCGACATTTGTAAATTAAAACTGGAGTTGACACTAAGATTTTGATTGTTTCCAACAGTTATTGCTCGTGAAATGCTACCTGATCTATTCAAGTCGCCCAAACTTAATTCGGAACTATTTTGTGTCGAAGATGTGATAAGAAAAGGATTTGCTACAGCCCTCGACTTAAACATCAATAAATTCAAATCTTTATGATAATAATTGTTGTAAAAGAATTTAGGTACTGTATCTGTATTCTGAGATTTTGCAGAATTAAGAAAAAAAAATAAAATCAAAAACAGTATGTTAAGCCTTAGCTTCATCGGCTTTTATTAGTGGTAAAGAAACATAAAATGTAGTCCCTTTGTTTAATGATGAATTAAACCAAATTTTACCTTCAATGTTTACTATGATGCTATGAACTATTGCTAGACCCATACCCATTCCAGAGCTTTTAGTTGTGAAATTTGGTCTAAATATTTTTTCTTTCATTTCATCTTCAATACCTTTTCCATTGTCTTGTATGATTACTAATACTCGATCGTTTTCATTCATCAACTCTACATCGATAACACCTTTACGTTGTGAAGGAATTGCCTGTATAGCGTTTTTGATTAAATTATTAAACACTCGAATCATTTGATCTTTATCTGCATATACCATTGATTTTAGTGAGGGATTAAATCCTAAACTAATCTCTACATCTAGTTCGTTTTTATACAAATTGACAACGTTCACCAATATCTCCTTTACATCAACCTTCTCAAACTTGGTCTGGGGCATCTGTGCGAAATTCGAGAATTCAGATGCAATTAATGATAAGGATTCAATTTGCTGAATCATTGTTTTGCTAAAACGTTCAAACTTGTCCCTAAATTGTGGGTCATTATCGTCCCAAGCCCTTTGTAACAGTTGAAGACCCAACTTCATTGGTGTTAGCGGATTCTTTATCTCATGAGCAACTTGCTTAGCCATTTCCCGCCATGCACTTTCTCGCTCTGACTTTGCCAATAATGCAGTACTTTCCTCTAATTCTAAGATCATTCGGTTGTACTCTTTAATTAAACGCCCAATTTCGTCTCTACCTTTCCAATCAATTGGATCCATCTTCTTTCCAATTTTGGTCTCTCTTAATTGTTCTTCAATTAAGGTCAAAGGATAAGTAATGGAATTGGCTATGAAGAATGCAATAAATCCAATAATTACAAAAATAAACACATACACATTGATAAAAGTTGTGAAAAACTGAGATACCCTGCTCTCATATTCCATTTTGTTAGCGAAGTAAGGTAAATTTAAATAACCAACTATTTTATTGCTCGAATTCCTTATAGGTGCAAAGCTTGACAGGAAATTTAATTCTCCAATTTTCTCGCTCATACTATACTCAGATTTTTCATATTTCTTCATCATCAAATATGCCTGAGGATTCATATATCTCGACGTAAGGCCTTCGTCAAATATTTTTGGTTGAGTGGATATCAATAATTTCCCATTCAAATTATAAATATTAATATCTGTTAAATATTGATCCGATAATGCCTTTAATTCAATTGACATTCTATCGTTGTATCGATCCGACCAATAATTAATAAGATTAGATTTTTTTTCAAGTGATATGAGAATAGATCTTAGTTTCTGACTTAATCTTTCATTTTGTTGTTTAGTGTATTGATCACTTATATATAAAAATGTAATATAAGCTACTATGGTTAATGAAATGATTATTGTAAATACTAAGGATACTTGAATACGTGTTTTAAATAAAAATTTAACTTTCCAAGAAAACAGATTCCAATTTATTGTTATTAAATTAAACCGCTTCCCGAACATCCTTCTCATATAAAAGAACAACACGAAAAACGAAAACAATCCGAATAAATATGAAAATATTGCAAATATTTTGAGTAATGACTCTTCTTGTTTACTAACTATAATTAATACTCCATTCTCTGGTTTATATACTAAGTGGTTGTATCCATTACTACTAATAAATTCATAGCCCGCTTTAGATATATTAAATTCAATATCTGTCAAACTATATGGATACTGACCTTGCTGGGAAATCAACTTTCCTTGTTTGTAAATAGAGTATGAATAAGCATTAAAATCTTTATTCAACTTCAAACTGCCTTCTAAAAGCAATTCAGGAAATACATTTTCATCTCTAAAATATTTTGACTTTAATTCAATAATTAAGAACCCAATTATTTCGTTTTCATTTTTGATAGGAATTTTTCCATAGTATGTTAAAACTCCATAGGTGTTGGATTGATAATAGAAAAATTCATTTAGAGTAGGTATGCTTTCATTATTGATTAGATTATCATAATACTTTAAGGTTCTATTCCCACTTTGTTTAATTGAGTTTCCTAAACTGTCGAATTCATATACATTTAAGTCGTATTTTGAAAAATATCCTCCAAAATATAGCTGTTGAATTCTTGCATCAAGACTTTCGTTACTAATAAAATCATCGACAAAATATTGCTTAATATAATTGTCATTCTCAATTCTACTAACTAATCCTTCTAACAAATATTCTGCTATTGGGTCATTTGCTGATTCTAACTTTGAGGCAAGAAGCTGTCTGTTTTCTTTTTCCTTATTATTTATAAAATCTGTTAACCTAGATGCTGAAGCGAAAGAAAAAATAGATAGAAATAATACTACCAATGGTAAATTTAAATAATCTCTTTTTCTGCTTTTTGCCCGTTCTAATAAGATTAAAAATAAAGTGTTGGTATAAAATAGAATATTTAGACCATCTAATAAATGTTTGGAAATAAAAATCACAAGTAATGTGATTATAAAAACATTCAGTTTCTCGCGCTTACTCAAGAAAAACTGATGAAATATACTTATTAATGTATCATTATATAAAAAGAATGTATAAAGCATTAATGCTAATACAAAAAACCCAAGAAGACTATATATATTAATGCTTAGAATATTTGTGAGATCAAATGAAATATTAGAATTCATTACAAGACCTTCAAATAAATAGTTTATTAAATCAATAAAAAAATAAGAACTTAAAATAAATATTACAGTAAGCACATAACTAGTTCTAACTTGATATATTCTAAAATTTAACTCTTTTATTTTATCAAATAAGAAATATATGATCCAATGAATCATCAGTAGATTTAATAACAAATCACCTAATGATGGGAATAAAAAATTTGAAGCGTAAATATCTGGACTAAAAAATGATAGTTGGTAGATTGTCTTTGGTACAGCATAATACATGCTGATGGTTCTAACCACAAGTATTACTACAATTAAAAATAATAATGCTGCTAAAGATTCGCCTTTATACCATAAATATTTTGCAAAACTATTTATACATAAATAGCTAAATATGAATATTAGAATCCATAACGATATTTGTAAATACGATGGATTCGACTTGAAAGATGCTTCATTGACGTTTATTCTAAATAATTCTTGCCCGTTAGAATCTTTTATTAAATATCCATCCGCATTGGAAAGTGCCTCTAAATCGACATAATCAGGTAAATCAAATCGTTTGTTGTATCTGTTTTTTAAATACTCATTCTGATAACTGTATTCAAATCTTATAAGTATTAGACATAATATTTTAGATTCGCCAATTGATTTCTGATTGATAACATACCAACCATTATCCAGCTTTCTAAAATTATTTCCATCTTTCAATTTTAAATAATCACAATCGGGAATTATTCTGGATTTTGACCAAAAAAGAATCTTGTTGTTTTTATAGACTAATACTGTAAACTCTTTATCTCTTGATTTCTCTAAAAATCTTTCCCAATATGAATTTTTCCTCAACACCGAAAAATCATTTGATAATGAATCGTAAAATTTATCGTCGTGAATTTCTGATATCTCTTGAAAATAAGTACCTAACTTTTCCGAAACAGCTTCTGCAATTCTTTCTTCAATTTTATCGGGTCTCGACCATAATAAAATCAACTGCAAGCCCAATAATAAGAACAAGGAGATGAAGAAAAAATTTCGACTATTTCTAAGGTATCTATTCATGTATTATTTGGTTCTTCTACTGCCTTCGTAGATCTCGTATTCTAGTAATCTACATTCAAGTTTACTGTTATAAAATTCAATTTTTCTATCGGCTTGCAGACCTACTTTCTTTGCTAAATTTGGACTAGCAGTAAATATATATCCAAAATAACCTTTTGCTTCTTGTTTTAGATAATCACCAATTGATTTGTATATTTTCTCCAACTCTTCGTATTCGCCCAATCGTTCCCCATACTCTGGATTAAAAACTACAACACCCTTTAACTCTTGTGGGCATTTTGTTTCTCTAAAATCTTCTAATCTAAATTCAATATGCTGATCTACGCCCGCAGTTTGAGCGTTGGACTTTGCAGCTCGTATAGCAATTGGGTCAATGTCACTTGCAATAATTTTAAAATCGATCGACTTTTTTATTTTATCCTTTGCAATTTTCCGCTCCTTCTCATACACTTCTGCATCAAACCCCTTGACATGCATAAAACCATAATTCGATCGAAGTAAGCCAGGTACTCTGTTTAATGCAATCATTGCCGCCTCAATTGCCAATGTACCACTTCCACACATCGGATTAACAAAACTTGAATTCTTGTCCCATTTGCTAGCCAATATTGTGGCTGCCGCTAAACTTTCTTGCATCGGTGCCAAACCCGGATGTTTTCTATATCCATGTTTGGATAATGTTTCTCCCGATGTATCAATATAAATATCCGCAGTATCATCCTTCCAATATAAATGAATAACCGTCTTATTCCTATTAGGGCCACTATTGGGCCTCAATCCTTTTTTCTCTCTAAATCGATCTACAATAGCATCTTTAAGTTTAACATTTGCAAACATATTATTGTCGATGGTACTATTACTTACATTCGATGTTATGCACAAATACCCATCAATATCCAATAAATCTTCCCAAGCCATTTTTAAACATTGTTCGTATAGTTCTTGAGCATTCTTAGCCATGATTGATTGCCATCGCCATAAAACTTGATTGCCCGTTCTTATGTTTAGATTTATTTTGATACAATCGTTAATACTAGCTTCAATGGAAGCCCCAGTTGACCATTGTTCCATGACAGTAAACTCTAAATCAGTGAGTTCTTGTGCAATATAGCCAGACATATATTTGGGGCAGGTAACTATTACCTTGCTTTTACTATTAAAAAGTATAGACATGTTACAAAGCTAAGAAAGGAAATTCAATTTCCTCAATTGTAAAAAATTAGATTCAATATAATTAATACTAATAAATTGGGTAAGTTTATCTCTTATCTATCAAAATAAAATAACAAAAACTATTAATAATGAAAAAACAATTCATTTACAGCATCGCACTTTTAATCGGCTTATCAAGTTTTGCCGAGTTAAGCTTTGCCGATAAAAAGAAGAAAAAAAAGTCGGCAACCAGTGCACCAACAGAAGCCCCTAAGAAGGACGCTAAAAAAAGCATTAAAGAAACAGTCAAATCTACAAAACTCAAAGATGGACTTTTTGCTTTATATCAAGATACTACCAATGGTAGTGTTTATATGAAAATTAAAAAAGATCAAATTGGCAAGGAATTTATCTATTTTAATTATGCAGAAAATGGTGCAGTAAATGCAGGGTATTTCAAAGGAGCATTCAGAGACAATGAAATCTTTAGTATTAAAAAATACTACGATAAGATTGAATTCATCGAAGAAAACACCAACTACTATTTTGACCCATCTAATGCTTTGTCTAAATCATCTGATGCAAATATTAACAAACCAATTTTAGCGAGTCTCAAAATTGTTGCCGAAGAAGGTAATGAATACTTAGTAAAAGCAGATGATTTGTTTTTAAATGAAAGTCTATCTCAAATCAAACCTTCTCCAAATCCAAATGCACGTCCGGGTACAACTTTTACCTTAGGTTCATTAAGCAAGGATAAAACTAAATATGCAAGCATCAGAAATTATCCAATGAACACCGATGTAATTGTTGAATACGTTTACGACAATGCTAGTCCAAGTAATTTCGGAGGCCCAGATATCACCGATGCTCGTTCAGTAACCATAAAAATTCAGCACAGCATCATTGAGGTTCCTAAAAACAACTTCAAGCCTCGACATGATGATCCGCGAATTGGATATTTTATGCAGCAAATGGATGATATGACTTCTACATCGGCAACGCCATATAGAGATTTTATCAACAGATGGCATTTAGAGAAAAAAGATCCGAATGCCGATGTATCTGAACCTGTAGAACCCATCACTTGGTGGATAGAGAATACTACTCCAGTAGAATTTAGAGCAACCATTAAGGCTGCAGTTTTAGCATGGAACGAAGCCTTTGAGAAAGCTGGTTTTAAAAATGCAATTCGTTGCGAAGTACAACCAGATACTGCTACTTGGGATGCGGGAGATATTAGATACAATGTTTTAAGATGGACATCATCGCCATTCCCTCCATTTGGTGGATATGGACCAAGTTTTGTTAATCCAAGAACAGGGCAGATTATTGGAGCCGACATCATGTTGGAATATGTGTTTTTTACAAACCGATTAAAACAAGAAAAGTTATTTGATGCAGCAGCTTTAAATCATATGCACGAAGATGCCGAATTGAATTTTGCTAAGAACTATTGTGATATTGGACCATACTTTTTTAATGCAAGTCAATTTGGTAATGTAGCCCTTGCAGCTTACGATGCAAACGATTTAGAAAAATCTAATTACATCAAAGAATCATTATACTATTTAATACTACATGAAGTTGGACACACATTCGGATTAAATCACAATATGAAATCAAGTCAATTGCATGATCCAATCAATGTGAACAACAAAACCATCACGAGTAAAATTGGATTAACTGGATCTGTGATGGATTATCCTGCCGCTAACGTAGCATTAGATAAATCTAAACAAGGTCAATACTTCACAAGCAAACCAGGTCCATACGATATCTGGGCAATTGAATTTGGTTATAAGCCTTCATTAAATGATCCGAAAGCAGAAGAAGAAAGAGTGAAAAAACTATTGGCGCGTTCTACTGAACCACAATTAACATTCGGAAATGATGCAGACGATATGCGTGCACCGGGTAAAGCAATTGATCCAAGAGTAAATGTGAACGATTTAACATCAGATGCAATTAGTTATTCAATCGACCGAATGAAGTTAGCAAACAATCTATACAAAGGATTAAAAACTAAGTATATCAAAGATGGTCAATCGTATCACGAACTACGCAACGCTTACCTTATTGCATCGGGTGAATACGCTACCGCTGCAGGAGTAATCTCTCGTTATATAGGTGGTGTTTATGTTGACAGAAGTTTCCCTGAACAAAAAAGTCAAAATAAACCCATGCAGGCTGTTCCATATGGAGAACAAAAACGTGCTATGAAAGCTTTGTCTGACTATGCTTTTGCACCAAACGCATTTGATTTACCGAATGATCTAGTTGCGTACATGCAATATCAACGCCGAGGTTTTAACGGTGGAAATGAAGACCCACGAATTCACGATCGTGTGTTGAATATGCAAAAAGGTATACTCATGCATTTATTAAGTGTGAATGTAACACGTAGAATTACAGACATTCAATTAATCGGAAATACATACTCATTAAATGAAATGATGCGCGATTTAACAGATGCCATTTTTAAGGCCGATGTGAGCACGAATGTAAATTCATACCGTCAAAATTTACAAATTGAATATACCAAACGATTAATAGATATTCTTAAATCAGATTCGTATTCGTATCAAGCACAATCAAATGCATTGGCTCAATTAAAGTCAATTAAATCTATGATGGCTGCAGGTGCTGGAAATGCAGAAACCAAGGCACATAGAGTACACATAGTATTTGCAATAAATAAAGCTTTAGAAAATTAACAAAAAAGCCCGATAAAAAATTATCGGGCTTTTTTTATACTGATTATTTAGGTGAACAATTCTATTTTATTACTTATTTATGAACAATTTTTTATATACTTTATTTCCTTCCATATTGAATTCAACATAATACTTACCCGTGTCCAAATCGTCGATGTTGAATTTTAATTCCGCTTCTTTGCCATCATAATTTTTTATCGTTTCTGTTTTAACAACTTTTGATTCTCCATCGTAAACATTAATTTCTAGTTTACCCGATTTTTCAAATTGATATTTTAAGCTGATCTGATTTTCATTTGGATCAACTTTCAGCTTTATTTTACTTTCAGTATCTTCCGATTTATTCAATCGTTTAAACTCTTCTTCTTTTGCATTGGCCATTTTTACCGATAAAAATTTATCTCCATCGTTATACGTAAACGACTGCATTCCTTCATTTGGAAATCCAGAATCAAATGAAAAATTAAAAGGCGCTACTGAAAATTCTTTGAAATATTCGGCATTTGGTACATCAGGTATTTCAGGGATTACAATTACTCTTGATTCTGATCGCTCAAAAGCAGATGGAGCTTTGGGATGTCTTGACGATTTTGGATGTTTTGGGGGATTAGGAGTGCGTAAAAAATGCAGCTTTTCTAATTCTCTCATTTTTACTTCAATTTCCTTATGCTTTTGATTGATGTCTTCATGAATCTCTTTAAGTCTTTCTTTCTCTACGTTTGAAAGCTCATCATACGATTTCCCATTATAGGTAGTATCATTCCCTTTAATATTTATTACCATCGATGACTTCTTCTTTTTAGTTGAATTATCATCTTGCGATTTACTGCTGCTGGTTATTACTATTAAACCTAGTAAAATAGTAAAAGCTATAATTGAATATCTTTTCATAATATCTGATTTGATGATACAAAGAACAAGAATTACTCGCCTTAGATATGTTAAAAGGAACTTAATGTATGTTAAAATCTGTTAAAATCTAGCCATATTTAAATTCCATACTTACTTTTGTATCATGACAAAGACGAAGTTTAGAATCATCGTTATATTAATGAGTATTGCTTTAGGTGGTATCGTGTTTCTACAATACACAATGCTAAAGGAATCGTACACACAGAAAGAAATGATCTTTGATCAATCGGTAAGTTCAGCCTTAATTGATGTAAGTAAAAAAGTTGAAAAGCAAGAAGCGATAAATTTTATTCGTACTAAAATAAATGAGCCAGTTAAATTGCGATTGAAAAATAAAACAAATGTAACTAGAAGCGCTCGTTCTAAAAACAGAAATAAAAACACTATAAAAAATAAACAACAAGATCTTAACAAAGAAATTAAAAATCAAAGTCAAATCACTTACTCGCATTCCGAGGTCCTTGATTTACCAGTACCTCCTATTCCTCCTCAAGTGTATAATTTTGAATTTCCTGATTTTGAGTTTCAGTTTGATATAGAAAATGAAAGAGATAATGACAAAATTAAACAACAACATAGTAACAGACAGAAAAGAATAAAACACGTACAAGATTCGCTTCGAAAAATTCAAAAATCATTTGAACTGCGTTTTAAAGAACAATATAAAAATGCTGAAATTTCAGCTAATTCAAGAATGGCAGATTCGCTTTTAAGACTTAGTGTAGAAAGCATGCCATCTTATTACGAGTACTTCAGTGATTCTGGAAAAATTATTCTGTGGAATAAAAGAAGTCCAAGCTCTCCACCAAGGATTGCAGTTGCTCCAGGTAAACCAATTAGCCGCTCACAAGTATTCGTTGCACCAGTTGCACCGAAAGTAAATTCAACAAAAGTTTATGATAATGTAATTAACTCTGATGAAGAGGAAATTCCAGAACCCGAATTAGATAATGTTTTCATCTCAAATAAGAATAACAAAATTGATATACTGAATGAGATTGCCACGGAAATGGAAGTACTTCGAGTGCCTATAGAACATCGCATCGATTCAAATTTAATAGACTCATTGCTAGCAGTAGAATTAGCAAAAAGAGGGATTTGGCAACAGTACGATGTGCTAATTCAATTGGATAATAAGGATGTCTTTTATAAAACTTCTAACATCGACATAAATAATAATTTTGCTTTTTATTCCATAAATCTTTTTGAAGATCCAGAAGGTAGATCGAAGGCTAAAATAAATGTATCCTTCCCAAATAAAGATAAAATCATTAGCAATCAGATGGGACCTAGTATTGCAATATCAATTATGTTATTGTCTACGCTCATTGGAATCTTCGTTTATACTATTCGTGCCATACTTAAGCAAAAGAAAATTTCAGATTTGAAAAATGATTTCATAAACAATATGACACATGAATTCAAAACCCCAGTATCTACTATTTTACTCGCTTCAGAAGCCTTAAAAGACAATACCATTCTAACAGATGAAAATCGAGTTCAACGTTTAGCGGGTATAATTTATGATGAAAACTTGAGACTAAGCGAACATGTAGAACGTGTATTAAACATGGCTAAAATGGACAAAGGGGAAGTGAAACTTGCTATGAATAGCATCGGCTTACATGAAATTTTAAAAGAATGCTTAGTTCATTTTGAGTTGACTTTAGAAAATAAAAATCAAAGCGTTGAACTAAATCTAAATGCAACAAACGATAATATTTATGTCGATGTATTTCATTTAAAAAACATCATTCATAATTTAATTGATAATGCAAGTAAATACTCTAAAGAAAATACTACGATAAGCATTTCCACATACAACACTAAAAATGAACTTGTACTCAGTGTAAAGGATCAAGGTATAGGCATGAAAAAAGAACAATTGAAAAAAATATTTGAACCATTCTATAGGGTGCCAACCGGCAACTTGCACGATGTAAAAGGCTTTGGTATTGGATTGCACTATGTGTACACCATTCTAAAATTAATGTCGGCAAAAATTCAAATTCAATCAGAATTAGGAAAAGGCTCCGAATTTTCTGTATATTTCAGTAAAAAATTAAACTAATGAGTATCTCAATTTTATTAGTTGAAGACGACCCAAATTTAGGATTGGTTTTGCAAGAATACCTTCAATTAAAAGGAGGTTATCAAGTTACTTTATGTAAAGACGGAGAAGAGGGTTTAAAAGCATTCTATCAGTCAGAATTTAACTTATGTATTTTCGATGTTATGATGCCCAAAAAAGATGGCTTTACATTGGGAAGGGAAATTAGAGCTATAAATAATGAGATACCCATCATTTATGCAACTGCAAAGAGTATGATGGAAGACAAGACTGAAGGATTCCAATTAGGGGCAGATGATTATATAACCAAACCGTTTAGAATCGAAGAGTTATTATTAAGAATTCAAGCCATATTGAAAAGAGTGAATATGGAAAATAGTTCAAAAGATGAACGTGTATTTGAAATAGGTGAATATTCTTTTGATATCTTAACACAAACTCTAAGTAGATTCAACCAAACTATTAAAATATCTGGTAAAGAAGCGGAATTACTTAAGTTACTTTGTCTGAGAAAAAATCAAATATTAACTCGAGAAGAAGCCTTGTTAAAAATATGGAAAGACGATTCATATTTTAATGGAAGGAGTATGGATGTTTACTTAAGTAAGATTAGAAAATATTTAAAAGAGGATCCTAATATTGAAATATTAAATGTACATGGTAAAGGATTTAAGTTAATCGTCCCTTAACAATTAGACTTCATATTATATATTGAAAATATTATTTTCTATTTGGTAACCGATACCAATTTCATCACTAAGTTTTAGCTTACCCTCTACTAATTCCGGCCTCTTAAAAGGATTATTCTTCACCATAAAAACACTATCTAAATCGGCATAATCACAAAAAGGGGCAAGCGATGCTGCTGCTAATATACCAACGCTTGATTCACTCATACATCCAATCATCGTTTTCATAGATAAGGATTGGGCTTTGTTTATCATCTGATATGCTTCAGACAGACCAGTCGATTTCATTAGTTTGATGTTTACACCGTGGAATTGTTCATGAATACCTTCCATATCATTCAATCTTTTACAGGATTCATCGGCAAATAATGGAAGTGCAGATCTATCTTTTAACCATATCATTTCTTCAATTGAATCGGTAGGCATAGGCTGTTCTACCAACAAACAGTTTTGTTTGCTTAACCAATCAATCATTTCAAGCGCTTTATATTTATCCTTCCACGCTCTGTTTGCATCCACTAGTATTTCTTTTTGTGTGTACCTTCTAATTGTTTTTACAATTTCCTTATCATTTTCAGTACCCAATTTAATTTTTATTCTGTTGAATCGATCTGTTTCTTTTAGCTTGATTTTTAATTGATCTAGTTTATCAATTCCCAGTGTAAAACTTGTATCTGGCATTAGTAATTCATTCGCATTGAAATACGATTTTAAATTTATATTCTGATGTTTACAATATAGGTCGTGTAAGGCGATATCAAAAGCAGCCTTAATTCCATTGTTGCCAACACCTACGGAATCGATATATTTAAGCGAATCATCCAAGGCATTGACTTTAATTTTTTGCAGATCAACTTTGTTGATAAATTTTCTACTGCTTTCTATACTTTCACCTAAGTATGGAGGCATAGAACATTCTCCAATACCAAAATGATTGTCTGATTTAAGAATCAAAAAAACAATTGGAGTATTTGTGCGCGTATAGTCGGATATTCTAAACGGATGGATTAATTCTAAATGAAAGTCTATAACCTCTATGTTCATTTTATAAATATAAATATTTAGTTTAAAAATGATTCTTATTTTTGTTTCATGAATTCTATACTGCTTTATAATCCATTCGAAAAAATTGATCTTCTTGGCACTAAATGTTTTTTAACAGGAGATGAACTTTCAAGTAATGAAGAATCTATGTTTGTGTTTCCTAAATGGTTGATGGAATCTGAAAATTTATACGACAAAGCATTTAAGATTTTGGATGAGAGTTATAAAACTTATGGCGATTTAAAAATACCTGTCTCGAAAAAAGTATCAGAAAAAATAGAAGCATTAAATGATAAAATTAAAAATTACTTTAGAGATAATTCTATCAAGAGTGTACCAACTGATTTGGAATGGTTTCATTGGTCTGGTATAATTGTCTATGGTTTAATCTATAACGAAATCCGATTTGGTCTTAAAAGTGAAGAATTTAAAGAAGAAGGATTTAGAATTTCCCCAACCTTAATTAATAAATTTAAAACACTACACCTTCAATTACAAAGTTTAATATATGATTTCGAATGGGACGATCCCATGCCGTTTTCTTTATTAAATTATGACTTAAACGAATCAGTTGATTTTGAACATAGAAATGAAATCAACACGCTAACGTTTTCATTTAAATTGAATAATAGAGGAATGATCATTTGTTTACAAGATGCTGGCAATACGAAATTTTATCATAAAGAATTATTAAAACATATTCCAAAAATGGTTCATCCAATTCAATTCGCGGAATTAGAAGCTAAAGTATACTATACAAATTATTTGTTATCGATTTTACCAGAATTCGATTTAAGAATCATAAATGAGAAAATCTATATCACAAATGTAGAAGTTGGATTGGGCTCTCGACCTACATTTGATAAGTGGGATGAGAAAACATTCTCACAGGTATTAGAAGCATTTTGGAAAAAATGGAATATTTCTCGAATTGAAATTTTCAAAAATGCGGAGAAGTGTATGAGTTATTTATTAGATTCTGATAATAAATTTATTCAAGAAATTAAAGTATAAACTGCCTATATAAAATAGGCAGTTTATATTATTTAATCTTGAACTTTTGTGGTGTCCTTTATGCACTCTAAACCATCAGCCGCCATCGACCAATAGGTTCTATCTTTTGAATCTTTCAAACATGCATAGGAATATATGTTTCTTGTAAATTTATCTACATCTTCATGTATTACAACTTTCTTATCTAATGGAACATATAATGTCATTCTTACCTCTTGAGTTCTCCATAATGTTTGTTTTTTCAATTTAAAAAATTCTGGAAAAATCAAAACAGAATCTTGTTGTCGAACGGTATACTCAATGTTCTCTGCATATTCTATAGCTTGCTTTTCCGAAGGTCCTCTACTGATGTAATTGGTAACCAATCTAAATTGATCGTTATCACTTTTAACAATACTAAGGTCGATGTTGTTAAATGCGCTTTCTAATCCTTTCGATTTAATTACAACTCTGTCTTTTATCTTATACTCTTTTGTTTTCAATGTATCGAAATTAATAGACTCATCGTATTCTGTTATTAAATATAGCTTATCTACACTTGATTGATTTAATATTCTTGACTCCTGAAGGTTTCCTTCTTCTTGAAAGTTTTTTATAGTATCAACAGAATAGTACACACTTAACATTAAAGCAACTAGCCAAACACCCAATAAGGTTAGTCCAGAAATTCTATTAAAAGGATTTACATTAATGAGTATTCTTAATCCCAATAATAAGATGCTTAATAATGGAACCACTACCACTAAGAATGCTGCAATTAATAATAATTCTTGATTATCTTCCCTTAGCATAAATAATGGTAATTCTGTATTAAAATCTGAACTAACTACACCTAATATCGTAAGTAGTGCGATGCTCGATATGATTATAAAAGACATTGTTGCAGCTACAATTCCTGCACCCAATGCTTTGTATAATACTTTCGATAAGAACTTAAATATTTGCCCTATTGCATTCGAAAGATTATCTATAAGTACTCTTAAAGCTGAAGATCCATTTACTCCATTTCGATCAAAGTTTCTACGCATTCCATTGATTTCTTCTTCAACAGATCTTCTTATGCTTTCAAGAGTAGGCGATTCGCCTCGCATTGCTAGTTTCTCTGTTCTAGTTTTTGCTTCTGGCATTATAATCCATAAGATGATGTATAATAATATTCCCGTTCCAAAAAAGAATACAGATATGATTAATAATAAGCGAATCCATATTGGGTCGATGTTCAGATAAGCTGCTATACCAGAGCAAACACCGCCTGCGATTTTATCATCTGGATTCCTATACAATCTTTTTTTGATATGTATTTTAGGGTCGATGTTCAGTTCATCATCCACTATTTCTTTTTCGAAATCAGATGGTTTACCCATCGTTCTAACTACCTTCTCTACATCGGCATTAACAATAACTTCCTTTTCTTCTGCTTTAATTATTTCTGAAAATAATTCTGCAACTCTATTTTCTATATCTGAAATAATTTCAAAACTATCTTCCGATTTGGTGAAGTATTGTTTTACTTCCGACATATATTGTTTCAGTTGTTCGTAGGCATCTTCCTCTATATGAAAGATAATGCCACTAATGTTTATTATGATTGTCTTATTCATGATGCTTAGTTTTTAAGGTTAGGTTTTTTTCTTACAATCTCTACCGCATAGGATAGCTCATTCCAGGTTTTTTCCAATTCAGACAAAACCATACTTCCTTCATTTGTTAATTGGTAATACTTTCTAGGTGGCCCACTTGTCGACTCAAGCCATTGATAACTCAACAAGCCATTATTTTTCAATCGAGTTAGCAATGGATATAAAGTTCCTTCTACTACTAATAATTTAGCTTTGCGTAGCTCCTCAATTATGTCAGACGCATATATTTCACCATGCGATATGATTGAGAGGATGCAAAACTCTAAAATCCCCTTTCTCATCTGAACTTGTGTATTTTCTACTATCATATCACAAAGATATATGTATTTAATTGTACTATGCAATACATAGTACTATATTTATCAAATTTGTTACAATTAGGGCATTTTCTAGAGATAAATGGCCTAATAATTGTACATTAGCAAAACAAAATCTATAAAAACAAGTATAAAGAGTAAAGAATACATCTAACAATAAACACTCAAATAATATGAAACGTAAACTTTTACTATTAACAGCAATGTTTGCAGTTGCCATTACTGCAAATGCTCAAAAAGAATGGCACGTACAAAATTCAGGCTTTCCTACTGCATCAAGAGGAATTAATGGATTTAGTGTAGTAGATAGCAATGTTGCTTGGGCTACCGCATACGATGGTTCAGGTACTAATGCAACCATTCGTGATTTTACTGTAACTCGTGATGGTGGTGCTACTTGGTTACCAGGTGTTGTAACTGTTCAAGGTACACAAAATGCATATGGCTTAGCTAATATTTCAGCTATTGATGCCGATACTGCATACGCATCGATTTATCCTGTAACTGCAACAATATCTGGTCAAGGTGTGTACAAAACAACCAATGGTGGTGCTTCTTGGACTAAAGTATCAACAGGTACTTTTACTGCAGGGTCGTCATTTATTAATGTGGTACATTTCTTCGACGCTAAAGACGGTGTGGCATTGGGTGATCCAGCGGGCGGTTATTTCGAAGCTTATACTACGAATAACGGTGGAGCTACTTGGACTCGAGTACCTCAAGCAAACATTCCATTTACACCGGGTGCTAGTGAATATGGTACTGTTGGTTATTATGGTGCACACGATAGCACAATTATTTATCCAACTAACCTTGGTAACATGTTAGTTAGTAAAGATAGAGGTATTACTTGGACTGCTGTAGCATCACCAGTAACAGGTACTAATACATTTATCCCAAAATTATCTTTTAAAAACAAAGACGTAGTATTTGCAATTGCTGGAAATACTGGTCAAGCAATTAATTCAATTATCGCTTCTGTCGATGGTGGGCTTTCTTGGTCATTTGCTGGTTTCGATACAGTAGGTGATGTATTTGATTTCAATGAGATTGCATTCGTGCCAGGTACAAATGATACATGGTTTGTTACTTCTGCTAATTTCACAACTGGTGGTTTAGGTTCTGCTTACACTGAAGATGGTGGACAAACTTGGATTGGTATTGATAAAATCCAACATACTTGCATAGAGTTTGCCGATGAAAACAATGGATGGTCTGGTGGTTTCAACACCTCAGCAACTGTTGGCGGAATTTTTAAATGGGGTTCAGTACGTTTACCAGCAGGAGTTTCTGCAGGCAAAGTAGAAGCATTTAATGTTTATCCAAATCCAAACAACGGAACTTTCTATGTTAATGCTAAAGTTAATGGTGAAAGTAAAATCAAAGTAATGGACTTAGTAGGTAAAGTAGTGTTTGAAAAAACATATCCAACTAGATCGTTATTATTAACTTCTGTTGACATGTCGAACGAACAAGCAGGTATCTACTTCGTTGAAGTAACTGAAAATGGAAATAGAAGCGTACAAAAAATTGTAATTCAATAATAATAAGCATTTGTTAAAAAAAGGGGAGTAAAATATTTTACTCCCCTTTTTTATTTCTAAATATTTTATCTTCGATTATGAATTCTATGCGAATAATTGGTTTAATGTCTGGAACATCTTTAGATGGTATTGATTTGGCTTGTTGTCTTTTTACTTTTGAAAACAATCAATATAATTTTAAGCTTGAATTTCATAAGTGTATTAACTATTCGAATGAATGGAAAGAAAAGCTGAACAATGCCATGCAAATAAATGCTTATGAATTGCAATTATTAGACTTCGAATTGGCAGAACTCTTTTCAGAAGAAATCAATTTATTTATCCATGAAAATAATATTAAAGATATAGATCGAATATCTTCTCATGGCCATACAATTTTTCATCAACCACTCAAAAAAATAAGTCTACAGATTGGAGCGGGGCAAATCATAGCAGCGAATACAAAAATTGATACGGTTTGCGATTTTAGAAAATCAGACTTAGCATGGGGTGGACAAGGTGCACCCTTGGTGCCTATTGGTGATCAATTTTTATTTCCATCCTACGACTACTGCTTAAATATTGGCGGTATTGCAAATGTATCTTTCCTTCAAGATGGAAGAAGAATCGCTTATGATATTTGTGCTGCAAATATGGTCAGCAATTTCTATGCAAAAAAATTAAATCAAGAATACGACCTTGATGGAAATATTGCTGCATCGGGTACATTACATCTCGATTTACTGAATGAACTAGATAGTTTAGATTATTATTCAAAAGCATTTCCGAAATCATTGGGTAAAGAAGATGTAGATTCAGAAATAATTAGAATCATTGAAAAATACGACATAAGTATTGAAGATAAACTTCGCACATTTATAGAACATATCGCTACACAAATAGCTGCAAATTGTAGTACTTGGGGAAACCGCAGTACATCGGCATTAGTAACAGGTGGAGGTGCTTACAATAATTTTTTAATTGAAAAAATTAGAGAAAAAACAAATACGGAATTTATAATTCCAGAAAAAGAAATTATTGAATTCAAAGAAGCAATTGTGTTTGCATTCTTGGGTTATTTACATGCGCATGGAATTAACAATTGTTTAAGTTCTGTAACTGGTGCAATCAAAGACCATTGTTCGGGCCAGCTCTATAATGCTTAATCTTGTTTGAAGATTAATTGCGAATCTTCTACTATAATTTTTGCAGGCATGCCCATTTTAATTGCAAAATTATTTTCCCAATGTCCGCAAGGAAAATCGTAGAAAACTGGATAAGAATATTTCTCTGAATAGTAATTGATAATTTCATAAACATCCATTCCAAATGGGATTGAATTATCTTTCATATCGGTCATCCCCCCTACTAGTAAAGCTTTCAGGCCTTTCAATTTACCTGCACGATCTAAACTGCACATCATGCGATCTACATGATAAAAATATTCATCGAGGTCTTCCATGAATAAAATTTTCCCTTCCGTTTGTATGTCAGAAACACTTCCTTGCAAAGCATACAACAAAGATAAATTTCCTCCCACAATTTCCGCATTCACATCTTGCATGCGTAAATTTTTTGAATGTTGTTCCCAAGTATAAACATTCGCTTCACCTTTCAAAGCACGTTCAATAGAAATCAAACTCATGTGTTGCGCATCAGTATGAAATAATGAAGGCATAGAAGAATGTAACGTAGCAATACCTAATGTATTCATATGCTCATGTAAAACCGTAACATCGGAAAATCCGCATATCCATTTAGGTCGATGTAGAAACTTCGAAAAATCTAATCCATCAATAATACGCATCGTGCCGTAACCTCCTCTTGCACAAAAGATGGCTTGGATGGAATCATCGTCCATAAATTCTTGCAGATTTCTTCTTCTAATTTCATCGCTACCTGCAAACTGATGTTCTTCTGCACCAATGCTTTCGCCAATTTTAACTTGGAAGCCCCAAGAATGAAATAATTGTATCGCAAAACTCAATTGTTCTTCCTTGAATTTTCGAGCCGTGCTAAGAATACCAATGGTATCGCCTTTTTTAAGGTATGGAGGAATGCGCATTATCTTTTAAAGCATTATCTTTGCCAAAATATCATTTATTTAGTCGATTTGGAAAAGAGATTTAAAAGATTTACGGTTACCGCTGCATTACCTTATGCAAACGGGCCTGTTCATATAGGACATTTAGCGGGATGTTATATTCCGGCCGATATATACGTGCGTTACTTACGAGCTAAGAATGAAGATGTTAAATTTATTTGCGGTTCCGATGAGCACGGAGTTGCTATAACTATTAAAGCAAAGAAGGAAGGCATTAGCCCACAGCAAGTCATCGACAAATATCATAAGATGATGGGCGATGCGTTTAAAGATTTTGGAATTTCATTCGATATTTATTCGCGCACTTCATCGAAAATTCATCATGAAACCGCTGCAGGATTTTTCAAAGAAATTTACGATAAGGGTTTGTTTCAAGAGGAAGTGACGAATCAATATTACGATGAGGAAGCGAAACAATTTTTAGCAGATCGATACATCACAGGTACTTGTCCGAATTGTGGTAATGACTCTGCATATGGCGATCAGTGTGAGAAATGCGGAACATCTTTGAATCCAACCGATTTGATAAATCCTAAATCAACACTTTCAGGTTCGGTTCCAGTTTTAAAGCAAACGAAAAATTGGTTCTTACCATTAGATAAATTTCAGAGCGATATAGAGCAGTATATTAATTCACACGAAGACTGGAAAACGAATGTGTTCGGGCAATGTAAGTCATGGTTGAATCAAGGTTTACAACCTCGTGCTATGACACGCGATTTGGATTGGGGAGTGAAAGTTCCATTGGCCGATGCAGAAGGAAAAGTTTTATACGTTTGGTTCGATGCACCTATCGGATATATTTCTGCGACAAAAGAATTAACTCCCGATTGGGAAAAATATTGGAAGGCCGATGATACACGATTAATCCATTTCATTGGTAAAGATAATATCGTCTTTCATTGCATCATTTTCCCAGCAATATTAAAAGCGAATGGATCATATATTTTACCAGATAATGTTCCTGCAAATGAATTCTTGAATTTAGAAGGCGATAAAATTTCTACTTCTAGAAATTGGGCAGTATGGTTGCATGAATATTTAGAAGAGTTCAAAGACAAACAAGACGTATTGCGATATGTATTAACTGCAAATGCTCCCGAGACAAAAGATAACGATTTTACTTGGAAAGATTTTCAAGCGAGAAATAACAATGAATTAGTTGCTGTCTTTGGGAATTTCATTAATAGAGTGATTGTGTTAAGCAATAAATATTTCGATGGAAAAGTAATTGCAAGAAATGAATTGAGCGATTATGATAAAGAAGTTATTGAGGGCTTAAAAAAATATCCGTCGATAATTTCAAAATCCTTGGAACAATTCCGATTCAGAGAAGCATTACAAGAGTTGATGAATTTAGCTCGATTAGGAAATAAATATTTGGCTGACACAGAACCTTGGAAAGTAATTAAAGAGGATGAAGCAAGAGTGCAAACCATATTGAATATTGGTTTACAAATTGCAGCCAACTTGGCAATACTTTCTGAGCCCTTCTTGCCACATACTTCAAATAAATTAAAGTCGATGTTGAATCTTAACAAACATCAATGGACTGATGCCGGCAATGAAAATATATTGGTCGATGGACACAAAATTGCCGAAGCAGAATTATTGTTTGAAAAAATTGAAGACGAAGCAATAGCAAAACAATTACAGAAATTGGAGGATTCTAAAAAATTAAATGAGCTTAACAACAGCACAGTTGAAGAGCAAAAAGAAAATATTTCTTTCGATGATTTTTCTAAAATGGACATAAGAGTCGGTACTATTTTAGAAGCAGAAAAAGTTGCGAAAACTAAAAAATTACTAAAGCTAAAGATTGATACAGGGATTGATGTACGTACAGTAGTTTCGGGTATTGCAGAGTATTACGAACCAGAAAATATTATTGGACAACAAGTATCTATATTAGTAAACTTAGCACCAAGAGATATTAAAGGCATTACATCGCAGGGAATGATATTAATGGCTGAAAACGCAGATGGCACTTTACATTTTGTACAGCCAGTATCGGCTGTTAAAAACGGAAGCACCATCAAATAAACAGGTATTAAAAGTTTAAATCGCGTTTAACAAATACACCATAATTTGAAAAGTATTTTTTATTAGGTCCATAGGCATCGTAATTCATTGCGATGCCATATTGGGTTTCATAGTTGTTCACACCTATTCTAATGTTTTGATAACTTCTAGCATGTGTGCCCCCTTTATAACTAAATAAAGTTTGTAGTCGAGAATAAAATTGAATTTTACCAAGTCTTGGTTTGTATTCTACCATCGACATAACATCATATGAAGGATTTTTGTAAACATCTATTCTTGGAACTACCAAGACAAAAAGATCTTTAAATTTCTTATAAATATGTAATGAAATGGAAGGGTTAATTCCCGGTTTTGTGGCATAAAAAACTCCGGCATTAACTTTCATCCAAGAACTGATTTTATAATTCAAATAAGCTTGAGTCATTACTTCTTGCTTCGTATTGTCATAGAAAAAATGTGTTGAATGCGTATGAAAAAATCCAAACTTGCTATTATCTTTTAATGGTAATCCGATAGAATGCTGATACCAATAATTTCTATTACCCAGCATTAGCTCTATTGGCATAATCTGAGCACTGGATAAGAATGGAATGAAAAAGCAAATAAAACAAAGAACGATTTTTTTCACCTTATAAATTTCTAAGCTTAAATAATATATTATCCAATGAAAACTTACCAGATCCCAAGACTAAACAACCAGCACAGATCCCTAAAAAAAGTAAGTGGTATTCGAATCCTTCTCCTTTTTGATTACCAAGCCAATTCATAAAAAACCCATGATCGGTATGACTGAATATCATCCCTACAACTACCCCGAACAATGCTAAAGCGTTCAGACGAGTAAATAGTCCGAGGATGAGCATCAACGAACCAAAAAATTGAATCATGATTACGAAGAATCCAATGATCCAGGGTAATCCCTCGTTTGTAACGAGATAATTCATGCTTGCGTCAAAGCCAAATCCACCAAACCAACCAAATAGGAATTGTGCTCCATGAGGTAACATAACCAAACCGGCTGTTAGTCTAAGAATTAAAGCAACTACGTGATTGCTTTTAAAGTTTAAGTCTTGCATAATATTAAGTGTTATATTTGTTCAGCAAAACTCTTACTATTTACTTCAGCATTTTTTGAAGTATCTTAATAAATGAAATTGAACTAGTTCAAGAATTGTATGGAATCAGAAGAATTATTCAAACAAAACATTCGATCGAGAGTTAATATTTCTGACAATGACTTGTTGAAAATATTTTCAAAAGCACATCAGAAAAAAATTAAAAAAGGGCAGTATATAATTCACTCTGATGCTGGTGTACAAAAAACAAATTTCATTGTGAAGGGTGCTGCAATTGGCTATTTCATAGATGCTGAAGGTGCGGAACATGTGATTCAGTTTGCTTTTGAAGGCTGGTGGATAAGCGATTTATACAGTTATATAAAAGCAGAGCCTGCTATACTTAATGTAGTGGCAATTGAAGATTGTGAGATATTACAATTTAATGCGAGTGATATCAATCAACTCTATGATGAAATACCTGCATTAGCAAGATATTTTCTAATAATTACTCAAAATGGATTTTTGAATTTTCAGTTGAGGGTTTTGAATAATTTATCGATGAGTGCAGAAGAAAGATATTTAGAATTTATAAAAAAATATCCAAAAATAGAATTACGTTTAGCGCAAAAACATATAGCATCGTATTTAGGTATGAGCGCAGAATTTTTAAGTAAAATAAAAAAGAGATTAAGTTAATGGAAATAGGTATCGACAGCTTTGCAGCAGCTACAGGAAACGATGGAAATTATTTGCCAAGTGATGTTGCATTAGAATTATTATTAGAACGAATTGAAACAGCCGATAAATTTGGATTAGATGTTTTTGGAGTTGGGGAACATCATAGGAGAGAATATTTAGATTCTGCAAACGCTATGATTTTAGCAGCTGCTGCAAGTAGGACGAAAAAAATAAAATTAATGAGTGCTGTAACTGTTTTAAGTGCAGCAGACCCAGTTAGAGTATTTCAAAATTTTGCAACATTAGATTTAATATCTAAAGGTCGCGCAGAAATTGTTGTAGGTAGGGGTTCGTTTATAGAAGCATTTCCTTTATTTGGATACCGATTAGAAGACTACGATGAAGTCTTCACTGAGAAATTAGATTTATTATTAAAAATTAGAGAAACAGAAGGACCCATTACTTGGCAAGGAAAATTTAGAGCAGCTTTGAATGGAGTAGAAGTTTTTCCGAAACCCTTACAAGATCCATTACCTATTTGGTTAGGTGTTGGAGGGACACCTCAATCATTTATTCGTGCAGGTAAACTAGGTTTGCCATTAATGGTTGCGATCATTGGAGGCGAGACACATCGATTTAGACCATTAATAGATTTGTATAGAGAAGCTGGTGTGAAAGCAGGCTATTCTTTAGAAGAATTAAAAGTTGGTTTGCATTCATTGGGCTATGTTGCAGAAACAAGAGAAAAAGCCATCGAAGAATTTTATCCGGGCTATGCAGCAGCATTCACTAAAATTGGTAAAGAACGCGGATGGCCACCTGTAACACGATCGCATTTCGATTCACAAACAGGATTGCGAGGAGCATTGGTAGTAGGCGGACCCGATGATGTTGCAGAAAAATTAATCAGACACAGCGAAGCATTGGGGGGCATCAGTAGGTTTACATTTCAAATGGATAGTGCAGCTCTATCACGTGAGCAATTGCTGAAATCAATAGAGCTTGTTGGTACGAAAGTTAAACAAGCAATTAATTAGAATTTACAATAAATTTTAAAGTATTCATTTTACCTTGTTCATCTTCTAATTTAATTAAATATATACCACGAATTAAATTAGATACATCTAATGCTGTGTTTGTACTTTGTACAATACCTTTCATAACCAATGCCCCAGTTTCATTATATATTTCATATCTAATATTTTTATCTGTTTTGATATTTAATTCATTATAAGCTGGATTTGGATAGATTACAGTAGAGTCTAGTAAATTATTATATAGACCTGTTGTAACATATTCATATACTGTATCTTTAATGAAATTATAACTTATCACATAAGACCTGTAATAATGAACAGCACCTGAATTATTAGTATGGAAATTATTAGCAATAATTTTTAATGAATCATTTTCAATATAGTCTACTGATTTTATATTTAATGCTGTTCTATTGTATTGCGTTATTTTATTGGCTCTAATTAGGTTAAGATTCGGACCCATTTTTAAGTAATTGATTACGTTTGCATTTTTAGAAATAGAGTTATCGTAAAAATTATAATTGGCTAAGAAAATCAGATTTGTATCAGATTTTGTAAATAAATATGTATGTCCGTTTGTGTTTGATACTAAATTGTTGCTATTATCTATAATATCATAATAGAATTCATTTTTCAATTCTCTATTTAAGTTAAATCTACGTAAAAACAATTTTTGAAAAGTGTTATTTTTTGCGATACCATATTCTAAAAATGTAGAATCAGAATCAATATAAAAACTTTTTTTATTGCCTAAATATGTGTTATTAACTCCTAATTTATCGTTAAAAAGAGTTTCTTTTTTTATTGTTCCAGTTAAATTAAAGTTAATGTAGTAATTAGATTTATTACCATTACCTGTATCATAATTTATAAATATTATATCGTTATTTCTTATACCAACACTAAAATCATTTAGTAAAGGAGCATTAATACTTCCAGGAACGTTTATTTGAGACAATAACAAACCACTATAATTAAATCTTGAAATTTTAAATACTAAGGTACTTGAAGCGTTCGGCCTGAAATAATCAACTAAATAAATACTTGAATCTTTATCAAACATTACTGCAACATTTGATATAGAAATATTTGGAAATATTGTTGAGTCTATTGTTATGCCATTTAGATCATATCTGACCAATTTGACTGAATTTGGGTTATAAGAAAAATTAGTAAAACTTAAAATAGTATCATTGTAACAGAATAAATGATTGTAGTAATCTTTTCCTTTATTTATTACACATCTTAAACTTCTATCAGTTTTATTCCAAACATAAATTCTATGTCCTATTTTAAATTCCAAGTGTGTACTCACGAGGTAATTACTTGTAGCAATAGTATAATTATTATAATCAATCACTTTTGTCCAGTTATTGAAATTCGGATCTAAGTTTAATGAATAATTTTCGGTTTTAGTTATATTATAATTCGAGTCAATTAAATAAAAATCTAATGAAGAATAAAGTCTCTTTGAATTGTTATTTAGTCTTTCTACAAAGCTTACATCGTCGCCTAGTTCTTTTATGAAAAAGTTGGCATTTTGAGCAAAAATTGAAGTATAATTCAATAAAATCACGAATAATATATATATAACACTTCGTTTCATATATTGAATATAGAAAAATTATTGATTATAACCAAATAATAATTTAGTTTAAGAACCATGAATTCAGTAGTTTTAAAATAAGTTGTATATCAATATTCAGTTTGCATTTTTGCTTTAATGACACTACCCGTAAGATTAACAAAGTTATAGCAAATATTCAATTAATTAATCAAAGACTAACTGAAATAGACACAATAGCTGAGCAACATCAGTGGTATAATTGTACTAATTATGAAATAATTATTTTAAACAAGCTATAGTTACTTCGGATAATTCTATACGATAAAACAATAAAAAAATATCCTAATCAGAGTGATTCATTAATTTAAATATCAAATGTAAACGGCAAAATTGATAATAGTATTTTTGGTAATATAGGTCAAAAAGATTTTGAAAATCAAACAATACAAATCATCAAATAGTTATAGGTTTTTTGAATGTGGGTATGTATATGATTGAAGTAAGAAGTAGAGACGGTGTTTTATAATAAAATATTGAAAGAATTGTGGCCCTATGAGGAATCGAACCTCAACCTAAAGAACCGGAATCTTTAATTCTATCCATTAAACTATAGGGCCGATGCAAATATAAGGTTTGGAAAATTATTGATGTATGTTTTTTTCCAATTCTTCGGATGCGCTCCGTATGATTTCATCAAATTCTTGAGAGGATTGTTTGATGTATTCCACTACTTGTTTATCGTTCTCGTCAATTGTTGAACTGTCCTTTAGCATTTGAGTTAATCCTAAGAGTCGAGCAATAGGGGCACGAATGATATGTGAATGCATCCAAGTAAGCTCACGCAATCGCTTATTCTGTTCTTGTAATTTATCGAGCGTTTGTGAAAGTGCTTCTTGTTTGATCATCAATTCCTCCGTTTTCATCGCAACCAATCTGCTTAATCGTGATGGTAAATAAGCGAGATAGGTCGCAAATATTCCACTTAATACAGATAGTAAAAAGCCAAACAAAATGGAACCAATAAATGTGTCCAATCCAATAGGATCTTTACTCGCAACTTTCAATTTCCAAGATCCAATTGGGATTTCTAATTCAACAATCGGCAGCCCTTCAAATGATGCATCTTCTTGAATAAAGGTTTCTCGCTTTTTATTATAAGGTGATACTTTTGAAATTTGAAAAATCAAATCACTATTCTGCGGATCCCTTATTTGCACTACTTTTAAGAGCGTATCAAAATTTATCACCACTGCAGAAAAACCTTTGAACTTGCCATCAATAAGTATGGGCATTCTGCCAACTATTCCAAAGCCACCTTGCTTCAACGCAAATGGACCACTGAAATAAAAATCATTTTTTCGTAATGCTATCAATGCTTCAATATTTCGATTGGTATCACTTAAAATATCGTAACCAATAATTGCCTTGTTAGGTAAGTATGGATATACTTTTTTTATCACACCGCTATCCGTTAATTCAATAGCAGAAATTATCGAATTGGTATCCAACAATTGCGATGCGGTGTAGTCAAAATCTTTTGGCTCGCCGTAATTCTCAACAATAAAAGCTAAAGTTTTTGCTTGAGTTTTTGCATTGTTTATATGCGTTTCAATATTCGATTTAGTTGAGAACGCCAATTGCAAAAGCGTGTTGTATTCCACCTCTTTATAATAGCTGTATCTATTATAAATTAGCCATGCAGTTGATAAAGCTACAAGCATTGAAACGAACACTCCTATGAATATGGGCCTCTTCATAGGAATCAATTTACAAAATTAAACCGATACTAATTTTAATTTTTCAAGAACTTTCTATACTCGGCTCCAATTTTCAATAAGTATAGACCTTGTTGTAACATAGATACATCGATACTTTCTCTACCCATTCCTTCCAATCGCAGTATTTGCTTGCCTTGTAAATCCCAAACCTCTATTACTTCTCCCAGTTTTAAATGCACATCTCTCAAGAATAATTTATCTGATACTGGATTAGGATACACTTCAAATTCTTTATGCCGATGTGTTAGCGATGCATCCAATGCTTCTACGAATTTTAAAATTTTAGTTCCATAAGCAGGAATGTCAATGTTAAAATTGTATTTATAATTATTTGCCGACACAAAAAATAAAGAGTCGCTCAATAGATCTTTGATTAAGAAATTCTCTGTACTTGAATCCGATTTTATGTATTGAAAAAATAAATCATCAACATTTGTCGAACTAGTATTCTGCAATACAATAATATCTTGTTTTTTATAGGACCTCGAAAATGAATGCACGACATTGTTTGATGAAATAATATTTTTTGAATTTCCATTCATCAATGTAGAATCGCTCAAACGTATATCGATTAATTTTTTATAATGATGCCATAATGAATTTGCATCGTTCTGCATCACACTAACATTGTATGTTGCATAGTTTGAATTCAATGCGCGCCATGGAGTGCCTGTTGTAAAGCCCGCGTGCGTTGCGTTGGACCACTGCATCGGCCTACGAATATCTTCGTCTGGTTTTACACCTTTCATTCCTACTTCCTCACCATAATATAAAAATGGAAGTCCAGGTTGTGTTAATAATAAGGAAGCCGCAGCTTTTGCTTTATCTGTATTGTTTCCTAATACATCAAAAACTCGATTGATGTCGTGATTGGTTAAGAACGAAGCGAACTGATTGTTGGGATAAATTTCTTGTGTCGATTTTAAAGCGATGCGTGCATCTTGCGGGTTCGAAGAATTGATGCTTTGTAAATTTTTATCGGCAAGATTAAAATCGAAACATACATCCAATGCACCGTTATACAATTGCACTACTTCTGGTGCATCCCACACCTCGCCCAATAATAAGGTGTTTGCTTTCCATACTTCACAACTATCGTTTAATGCTTTCCAAAAATTAATGGTATTCGGATGATTTTTCAATGTATTGCCTTCCTCGTATAAATACATGGCTGCATCCAAGCGAAAACCATCGACATTCATTTCTTTAATCCAAAATTTTGCAATGTCGAAAATGCTATCGCGCACAGGTGCATAATTGAAATTCAAATCGGGCATGCCCGACCAAAATAAAGCATAGTAATTGCTACCGTTTCGAGGATACCATACTTGTTGTCCCCAAGGACCTTGTTGGTTGGGAGGATTATTTTCCCAACGGTAAAAATTTCTATAAAAAGGATCGTTGGCTGCCGACTTTATGAACCAGGGGTGTTGGGTAGAAGTATGATTGATGACTAGGTCGATGATCACACGAATGTTTCTGGCATGCGCTGCATCGACAAAATTTTTAAAATCATTGATGCTACCGTATTGGGGATTTACAGTTTTATAATTGGTAACATCGTAACCGTGATAACTTGGCGAAGGGTTAATGGGCATGAGCCAAATGAGTCCCACGCCTAAGTCGTCATTCGAATTAATAGCGTTCAAATAATCCAACTTTGCAGTGATGCCATTGAAATCGCCCCGACCATCGGCATTGGTATCGTAAAAACTACGTACAAATATTTCGTAAGCCACAGTATTATCCCACCAATTTTTTTGAGCTTGTGTAATAATACCCGATAAAAGCAATAAAGCAGTTAATATATATTTCATCTTAGTGTAATTGGTACAATAAGCATGCCTAGATCCATTAAATATTGGAAAAGTTTTGCAAATGAGTCAATTATCCAAGTAATTGGCTCAAATAAAGTTGTGAATATTAATATTGTACGTATATTTGTAGTCTTAACTAACTAAACTTTATGAAAAAGTATTTCAATCAATTTTTAGCACTAGGTTTAATTTCGAGTGCATTTGTTTTAAGTTCATGCGAAGGTGATGGTGGTATTCCCGTTAGCATTCCTCAAACTATAGAACACGTATTTACGCTTCCAGCTTCACCTGATTCGTTTTTTACAGTAGTACAAGAAGTATCTGGTAACATCGATAGTATTTTAGAAGCAAACAATGCTTCTAGAGAAAATCTTGAATCTATTTTCGTGCTTGGTGCATTCATGATTGAGATTGACTCAAACGGATTGCCTGTAAATGAATTTGCACCAATTGATACCATAAAAGTATTAGTAGGGGATCTTAGTCAGCCAGTAAGTCAAGATAGCTTGTTAGCATATATACCAAGATTTGGTGCTTACGCTACGGATTCATTAGATCAGGGCTTTGTAAGTTTAAGACTCAGCTCAACTACGATTGATTTGGTTCCATATACAGCTAAACCTAAATATAGAATTACAATCAAAGGAAATGCTAATGCACCTTTAACTGCTCCAAAAAGATTCATGTTAAGACTAAACACTAGCATGCGAGTTTATATTGCAGGATAATAAACTTAGATAATAAATAAAAAAAGCGATTCATAGTTTGAATCGCTTTTTTTATTTATCAGAATTGTGAGCTGTAAAACTTATTCTTTTATAAATCTAAAGTATGTATTATTTAATTTTAAACTATACACACCGGATTCTAACATCGAAATATCCAACGACATATTTTCGTTTATAATTTCCTTGGATAAAATAACTCTACCTTGTAAATCAATTATAGATAAATAGTACAACTTAGAATGTTCAAGTCCATTTAAAAATAAAATATCACTTGATGGAATTGGATATATAGAAATCGAATTGCTTTGGCCACTTTCTACTCCTACAAAACCACCTATATTTATTTTACTTGAATCTTTACAATTCGTTATTGTATTTTTTAACACACAATGTAATTCCCCTGTGTTCGATTTCCATTTCACAACTACATTATTTGTTCCTTGCCCTGATACAACATCTACATTCTGACCTTTCCAATCGTAATCAATATTAGCTTGTTGTACCGTGCTATAAGTATACAATAAACTTGTATCAATATTATTTTTTTCTCCAATAATTGAAAATGTATCAATATCCTGAAGCACATAAATTTCTACTGCATAAGTTATAGTATCTTTTTTAAGGCAGTCATCATCGAAAGCGATAAATTTAAATTTATAAGGCTCTACTCTTCCCGAATTACAATCCGTTTGCCATAAAAATTCTGCAGTGCTATTTAAAGAGCTCGGAAAAAAATTAAACACAATTTGAGTGTTTACTAGATTACCATTATTACTGTCTGACTCTAATTCAATATTTACTGTTTGGGTTAAATCATAATCAAAAGTTTTTAAGATTGAATCTCCAGAAAACTGAAATAGATCTCCTTCATTAACATAATAAGTTCTAGAACTACTCGTATACATCGTATCTGGTGTAATAAATATAGGCAAACTATTACTTGGTTTTGTTACATATAATTCAACAAACAAAGAGTCGTAATAAGGGCTTGGGCAAGTTTTATCACGAGCTACTATTGCAAACCTATAAGGTTCTTCTCTTACAAATTCACATTGGGTTAACCAATTAAATTTTCCAGTAATTAACCCTTTGCCTTCAATAATAGAATAGAAATTAGAGTCAACTCCTAATGAAGACCAAGTCGCTTTATAAGTATAAGGATTAAAGATATTTTCACCAATTCTGATGTCAGGTAATAACATCATGAATATCGAGTCTTCCTGACTATCAATAGTCTTTATTATCAGACTATAGTTTTCGTTTATTCCTATGGTATCCACAATGAGATTTGTCCTATTGTTCTCATCCATGATGATGGGCGCCGTTTCTCCACACAATATCGTTTCTATTTGTAGCTCCCTCCTTATTTCTCCTATTTTAACGCCATTTCTATATTCTTCACATTTAAATGCAATGAAATATCTACCTATTCTTGTAGGTATAAAATAAGCATGCCCAGTTTTAGAATTAATACTAATATCAGGTGCTCCATCCATTAGGTTTATTCCTAGACCATAAGTTGCGGCATATGGTATTGGAGTAAATGGTTTTGTATTGCCTCTATCTAATGGCTGTACTAATGAATACACTAATGAATCTCCATCAACATCCTGTGCACTTAAATCCATAAATCCAAGTTTGCCCACACAAAAATAAGTTAAAGGTAATTTTTTAAACTCAGGTGTGTTGTTAAATTTATAGACCGAAGTCGTACCCAAGGCTGGGAAATCAATTGTCATTAATAAGCTATAAGTGTATGACAACCCATCCACATTAATTGCACCATCATTTCTTGTAGCATGAACAGAATGTAAATAATATCCATAACTATCGTTATAATTGGACATATTAATTATGGAACTTTCATACAGACCGTATTCTACTTTTAAGTTTGCAGCTTTAGGGGCGCATTCTTCCTCAGAATAAGTAAGATAAGTTGTCGTATTGATTTTATTTACAATTACATTGTTTGCTATTAATGTTTGGCTTGGAGAATTTGAGCGTATATTGAAATTAAATGCGGTAGGCATGCTCGATCCGGTGACATCCCTATAAAATTTTAAACGAATCTTATAATTATACGTTGGCTGTCCTAATGAATCTTTAATATTCAAAAGGGTTAAATCATAACCAATTACATGTGATGCAAAAGTAGACCTGGAGATAAACAGTAAAACCGATCCAATAAGAATTAATTGTAGTAATATTTTTTTCATCTATGTATAATTTTATGTTAATATAATCAATAGACGAATAAATGTGGCCCCGGCGGGAATCGAACCCACATCAAATGTTTAGGAAACATCTATTCTATCCGTTGAACTACGGCGCCAATTCACAAAAATATTAAAAAATATTTTTTCTCTATTGTTTAATGAATTTTAAATACAAATCATTAATGTTTAAAATATATGAACCAGCCTCTATTTCATTTATGTTAATTTGGTTGTTTCTAATCGTTCCTTCTGAAACTATTTTCCCAATGCTCGAAAATACTTTATATTCTTTATGTACCAATGGATTTAATCCAGATATACTAATTAAATCATTACCTGGATTAGGGTAAATATTGAATGCCGATGTGTAAGTACGATTTACATTGGTTGGGTTAATTGAAGCAATATTTGAGCGAATGCTTTTCGTTTTGGAATTATTCCATGACAATACGCAACTATCTTTTGTACTAATTTCAACAAAATATTTTGAATCTCCATTGAATTCCGAATCAAAATAAACAATTTGTGATTTGTCAATTTTTGATAGTAAAAAATATCCAAAACCTTCATCCTTGTATAAGGAAACACTATCGTATTCTACTTCAAAATAATCGTTCCATTGAAGTTTAATAACAGAAGAACTTATAATTTCAGATGACAAAAATAATGGACTATGAAATATTGCAAATGAATTAGAAAAGCAAGCATTTCTTGATCTTAAAACGTATTGATAAGGACGATCATAAGTGTTGGTGTCAATTATAAAGGTATCTACTAATGAATTTATATTGTCTTTTATAACATTAAAAATGTTTGGATTATCTAAATAATTCGAATACAAATTATATCCCTTAGTTTTGTCTGTTGGATTATTTTTTATATAAATACTATTAGCAGTTTTTCCGTTATACACTATTGGTTCAACATAACAAAAATCTTGTTCAATATAATCTCTATCTAATAAATAAATATTTAATCTTAACATTATCTGTTTAGGCTGATAACAATTGTTATCTAAAGCAATGACATCTATAACATATGGCTCATCGCGTACCAAATAACAATCAGTATTAATTTTGAGAAATCCATTGGCAGATGTTAAATTTATTGTAGCTGTGAAAAGAATTGAATTATTAAATTCCATGCCGTTTTGGGGATCAGGATTTAGCCAAATTATCAAATCAGAATAGTCGTCATTATCTTTTACTAATAATATGGAATCAGCTTCCAAACTAAATATTTCATTTGCATACACAAAATAGTTTTTACTAAAATCTGTATACGATGTGTCTGGACTTACGAAATAAGGTGCTTGATTTTCATTAAAATTTACATAAAGCAAATAATGAACAGAATCGACTAATCCATATGGATAGGTATTGTCACGTACCACTATTGAAAACGAATAGGGTTTCGACCTAGCCGCAGCACATTTAGGAGTAATTCTTAACTCTGCATATACAACACCTACGCTAACTAATTTCATTGGATGCTTATAAAGAGTATCGTTTTTTTTACCCCATAACGTGTAAAATAAATTTGTATCAAATATATTTTCACCCGGTTCAAGATTTGGTATTATATCAATACTCAATGTATCTATTGGATAATCAAATGCACTTATGTTAAACTCATTATATTTTAATAAATCGATTGTGTCTAGAACATTATCGCCTAACTGAATACTATCTGAAAATAATACTGGTGCAGCTTCATTACAAATACTAGTTGTGTATATAATTTCTCTGTAAACAGTCCCAATTTTTACTCCATTCCTAAATTCATCTACCTTAAATGTAAGTAAGTATGTGCCTATGACTGTAGGTGTAAAATTGACTTGTCCTGTTACAGCATTCACATGAATATTATTTACAGCATCTAAAATATTATAATTCAAATTATACCCAGGAGCCCAATCGACTAAATTAAATGGTTTAGAATTCGTGTGATCGTACGGTGTAACTAATGAATATGAAAGTGAATCGTTATTCGAATCACTTACATTCAAATTAAATGAATACGATTTGTTAACACAAAAAAACGCTAATGGATCTTTAGTAAATACCGGAGAAGAATTGTTTGCATAAGAATTTTGTCCCGACAAGGCAGGAAAATCTAATGTGAATACAGCAGTATGTGATTCACTAAAAAGTATATTATTAATACCTGGTGGAGTACAACACTCATGGCCTATTATATAATATCCAGAACTGGATTGTAATGAACTTAGGTCGATGTTTCCCGACTCATATACATTTTTTTCTAATAATAAACTCGAACCAATTGGAGCCATATCCGATGCTGAATATTTGATTAATGCCTTACTGGTTCTGTTTAATATGATATTGCTCAGAACTACCGCATTCGTATTATTCTGAAGTATACTAACTGATTCTGTGTTTTGCATAGGAACACCATCTACATCTCTATAAACAATTAATTTGATTTTATACAAACCAGCAGATTGACTTTTTATACTCATGTCGTATCCTGCATAATGGGTAGCATGCGTTATTGATGCATACAAAAACACTAGAATGAATAGTGTAATAAATCGTATTTGCATGATGGGTTAGTTTAGTAGTAAATCATACTCTAATATCATGCCATAAAAAATATTATTTTCTGTTTATTAAAATTTTAGATGTAAAATCATTTAACTTTAGAATATATACTCCTTCTTTAAGTAAACTAACATCAATCGCTTCATTAAATGATATTTTAGAGTTAATCATTGATTTACCATTTAAATCAAAAATCTGAACCGAAACTTTTTTATTCCATTCGCGCTTATTGCTTTTTATCCAAATGAAATCTGAACTCGGATTTGGATAAATAGAATACATGACGCTTTCTTCATTTTTGACATTCAAAACGTAATCTTTAAAAAAAGCATTGTATGCATCAATAACAGTATCGCTACTTAATCGCAATTTGTTCAATGAACTTAAATTGGTGCCCGGCGTATCTCTTGCCCATACTACTGCATAATCTACTTCTCTAACTTCACCTGGTTGGAATGTACTTAGGCCGATAGTACTCAAGTTATAAGGCTGTATCATTGGTGTACCTGTTTCATACCAAGCTGGCTTCCCATTTGGATCTGTGTCGCCCGGAAATGTAAACATGGTAATATCACCTGTTGTGCCTATTCCTTTTTCAGTTCCGTATCTAAAATTTAAATTGGCTGATGTTCTCCCATTCATTAATCTTCGAATATATTCGTCTATAGAAATTGGATCGGGACATGCGACGCATTCTGTATCGTAAACAATAATAGATTCTATATTATTATTAAACATCATCGAACTGCTTTTATTGGACTCAAAAGTAATTAAGCCTATAGCTGGTGGTGCAGCACCATAATTGGGTTTAATATAGAATCCATCGATTGCATCAGAGTTATATACGTAGGCTAAATTTCTTTTTACACCTCTAGTATTCGTAGATAAATCGCATCCAGAATAATCATCAGTATGATTACCTATATCGAAGTCGTGAAAAAAACTAAATTTAAAATTGTTATAGTCGTTTAAAGATTTATTAATTAATTTGTACTTTAAAAATATTGTATTATTAAGAACTTCTCTATCCGATTGAAATGCATAAGCTAAAGCATGAATTTCGAATCTTAAAAAACTTTTATTCAATTCCGAATTCAACTGCATACCCACATCATTGAAAATCCAAAAAGCCATTTGTCCTGGAACGACCTCTGTCATCGATTGACTAATTAAAGGATAATCTCCAACAGATGGATCATAAATCCCATCACTATTTAAATCAAAATAAGGTGCGTATTCACCCGGCCATTTGTAAATATTGTAATTTTCATTTCTATCTCTTTTATGTTCTATAATCTCTTGACCATACACATTAAAAACCTTATTCCAAATTTGACATTCGTTAATTGTTGTGCTACCCATTTCGTCTAAAGGACCAGGCCAATACGCATTTGCAAATTGCCTATAGGTTTGTGCAGAAACATGTAAATTGTTTGATTGATCAATTCCCGAAAACCATATCGCATTTGAAAAACTCGAATGTTTTCCAGAACCCTTTGGAACTTCAAAACTGTACAAATTTGAATCAATGATTGCAAACGGATCCCAAAATAAATCGCCACCATTCTGTAGTTTTGCTCGTATATTATTTATATCAAGATCAACAGAAGCGTTTGGTTGCACACATTCAATATTCGTTGAGTATACGACTGATGGTAGTACTAAAAAGAATAAAATCCATTTATTTACATTCATTTAAAACCTCCTTATTAATATTAATCGGTTAAGACTATTTTTAGATTTTATTATCACTTTACGTGTATCTACAGCGTAAGCAGAATCTGAATTGTATTCATTAGACAACCATGAAGAAAAAGGAGTGCCGTAATTTTTTGAAAGTATTCGTGCTTCAGAAATATTAGGCATATACCAATCGTTGTAGCCATTTAGCTTTAAAGATTTGGCTTTCCATGCGGAATATTCTGCTTCACCATAACTGTTAATTAGTGTGTTTGTATTCTGCTCTCCAGCTCCAAAAGTCGAATCCTTTAAATTTAAATTTTCATTTATCGGTGACCAAGGTATCGTACCAGAAATTAAATAGTTATAATAAATTAATCCATGAAACTCCCCTTCAACATAATTTGATTCTCCCTTTTTAAATACATAAAAAAGTCGGCCCCCTTTTATTAGTGATCCCATTATTACTGTGTCTGTAACAAAACTTCGCTGCGAGCCATAAAATGTACCTGCCTCAGAAATAACATATGGTCTTACATAATAAAATGTAGCTGGTTTAATGCGCGTTAATTCTACAGTATGTACGCCTTCAAAATTCGACACCAATACTTTTCTATCAAAAATTGTTGGATATATTGAATTTGAAACACAGAAACCTTGCTCTAATACCTGCGACATTCCTGTATTTCTAACTTCTAAACTTAATACAGCTGAATCTAAGAATATTCCATTTATAGGTCGATGTATGATTTCAGGGGAAGCTCCTACTTTTTCAGGAGTTGTAAAATTAAACACTTTAAAATATTCAATTTGATTATCCCTATCTATAAAAATTCGAATGCTGTAGTTTTTTGCCGACTCTAATGGATATAAATAAAATTTAAACTTATTTAAAGAGTCTGTAGTTGCAAATTTTATTGAATCATTAACAGTAGGTTCATTTGTAATATTCGAAAAACATATCCCCCATTTATCTTTTGACGTAATTGTTGTGTTTGAAATGATTTCAATAAGTGCAGAATTAGGATCTAAATATCTTAGTTCGATGCTATTCTTTACATCCTCTATTTGTAAGTTTTCAACTTCCTTTTTACATGTAATTAAAAACAGTATAATAGATAGTAAAGTAAGGTATGTTTTGGCCTTCATCATACAATTATATTTAATATTGGTATCATATTAATTTAATCTAAAATTGATATAACAGAAAATATTATTCAATATAAGTATAATATTTGTAAAATAAAAAAGGGGCATTATAGCCCCTTAAAGAAATAATTTCAACTAATTATTCTACATTACCTCGAATATTTAATACATGTGTACCTTCTATAGTATTCGCAGTTAAGGTGACATTCTTACTAAACTGTCCTTTGTTTGCTGCATTAAAAGTTAATTTCACATAACCTTTTTTCCTTGGAGCAATCGCTTCTTTGGTATAATCGGCAACCGTACATCCACAAGAATTTTGTACATTACTAATTAATAAAGGTGCTGTTCTTGTATTACTAAACTCAAACACCTTTTCAACGATTTTGCCTCGGGGAATTGAATTGAAATTGAAATTACTTTCTTCAAATTTAATGCTTACTCTAGTTTCTACATTTGACTTGAAACCACGCTAGCGTTAGACAATGTTTCAATTCATGGAATTAGTATCATTCAATTTTATTGGTTCAAACTTAGCATACATTCTCCTAATAATTAAGGAATTATTGTGTAAATTCGCTGCAAATTATAGAATTGAAAAAGTTAATTGCGGCGATATTGTTTTTTCTGATTTTTCCTTTTTACCTAAAGGCGGGGAATAATATTGACAGTCTCAAACAATTAATTGCAAGAAGTAAATCTCTTGAACAACAATTAGAATGGCATCATGAGATTTTGAAAATAGTAGCACGTTCTGATAAATCCATTTTAATGGAATCTGCAGAAAGTGCAATTGATGTTGCACAAAAAAACAATCGCAAAGATTTCGAATCGAAATACCGAACATCTTATGGTATGGCACTGTATTTTATGGGCGAAATGGATAAGGCATTGGAGCAGTATTTGAAAGCACTACGAATTGCAGAATCTATTGACGATAAAAAATTACAGTCGGCAACCCTCCATGAACTTGGTGTTTTTTATAACAAAAACGGGATGCGTAAAAAAGCATTCGAAGCACAAAAAAAGTCTATTGCCCTCTCGGAATCCGTTAACGACAAAGACGGTGTTGCAAGAACATTAAATAGTTTAGGTGCATTGTATGAATACGAAGGGAATCTCGACAGCGCGCTTATCTGTTATACAGAATCAAATAAAATGTATTCTGAATTGAAGAGTGATTTGGGGATGTCTTATGCATTGAACAACATCGGTTTAATTCATATTTATAAATCTGATTTTGCAAACGCCAAAAAATATTTATTTCAATCATTAGCGCTGCGTAAAAAACTAAATGACATCAATGCTATTGCTATTTCATACATCAACATTGCTGAAATGTATGCTGCTAAAAAAGAGTATGCTAGTGCGATAGATTATGCAGGCCGATGTATTGCAATTGCAAGAAGAGTCAACTATTTGGAAATAATTTCCTACAGTTATCAATTTATATCCAATTGTTATACATCATTGAACGACTATAAGAATGCATTGGATTATAGTATTAAACACCAACAATTAAAAGATAGCATTTTCAACAAATCTAAATCGGAACAGATTGCAGAGATGCAAACAAAATATGAAACCGAAAAGAAGGAACAGCAACTTACCATTCAGTCACTAGAGTTGAGCAGAAAGAATACGTATATTTTCGTAACATCGGCATTGTCTATTATCATTTTAATAATTTCTTTTCTTGCATATAATCGATATAAATTAAAACAAGAAGCGAAATTGCAAGCTGAAATAATTCGTCAGCAAGATTTAGCATCCAAAGCAATCATTGAGGCAGAAGAGAATGAACGTAAGCGAATTGCTGGGGACTTACACGATGGTATTGGTCAAATGTTTTCGGCAGTAAAAATGAACCTTTCAAGTATAAGCGATAAGATTGATTTCAGCGCTGAGCACTCTCAAATTATTTTTGAAAAAACAATTGCATTGGTGGATGAATCTTGTAAGGAAGTAAGAAATATTTCGCATAATATGATGCCAAATGTTTTATTGAAATCTGGATTAGCGAGTGCCATACGTGATTTTATTGAGAAGATTAATTCCGATCGATTAAAAGTGTATTTAGAAACTGAGGGTTTGAATGAACACATCGACGCGAATATAGAAGTGGTCTTGTATCGAGTAATTCAAGAGTTGGTGAATAATGTTATTAAGCATTCTGGAGCGGACCGATTAGATATACAATTGAATAAATTTGAGAAAGAAATTAGTGTTATTATAGAAGATAATGGTAGGGGATTTGATGCTAGTCAAAAAGATAAGTTCGAAGGTATAGGTTTGAAAAACATTATTGCAAGAGTTGAGTTTTTAAAAGGTGAGGTGGAATGGGATTCCTCGCCAGGAAGAGGCACGGTAGTGTCTATTCATATTCCCGTTGAAGCATAAATTAGATTTTACAGATTAACGAATTAGCATTATTTTCGCAAAAAATAAATAGAGATATGGCAGATATACAGATAGGTAATAATTGGGATAAAATTAGAATTAAGATTAAGCGTAAGTATAGAGACTTAACAGATGCTGAGTTAAGTTATACGCCAGGTAATGAAGAGGCTTTGATTACTAATTTGATGAAAGCCATTAGAAAGGATAGAAAGTACGTGGAGTTTATGCTTAAAAAGATGAGCATAAATATGGATACCAACCGCTTGTAATACAGCAATAAAAAAGGGCGATGCTAACACATCGCCCTTCGTATTTTAAAAAATTTTCTTACCAAACTTTCACGCGTTCTGCTTCTGGTCTCCACATTTTATCACCCTCGTTTACACCAAAGGCTTCGTAAAATTCAACCATATTCATCAAAGGACCATTGGTTCTGTGCACACCTGGAGAGTGTGGGTCAGTAACGATTCTTTGCATTAAGTTTTCTTTAGTAATGTTTTGGCGCCAAACTTGAGCCCAACCAAAAAAGAAACGTTGCTTAGCTGTAAAGCCATCGATTTTCGCATTCTTTTTAGCTTCCTCAGTTCTGCTGTAGGCATCGTATGCAATGCTCAATCCACCTAAGTCGGCGATGTTCTCGCCCAATGTTAATTCGCCGTTTACATGAACGGTATCTAGTACCGTAAATGCATTGTACTGTTTTACAATTGCACCCGTTTTTTCTTGGAAACGTTTGTAGTCTTCTGGCGACCACCAATTTTTCAAATTGCCTTCTTTATCGAACTGACAACCTTGATCGTCGAAACCGTGCGTCATCTCATGTCCTATTACAGCACCAATACCACCGTAATTAATTGCATCGTCTACCTCCGGATCAAAGAATGGGAATTGTAAAATACCTGCAGGGAATACAATTTCATTGATCGTTGGATTGTAATATGCATTCACTGTATAAGGTGTCATGCCCCACTCTGTTTTATCAACTGGTTTGCCCAATTTATCAATCATAATATTGTAGGCAAATTCATTTGCAGCTAAGACATTTCTAGCATATGAATCTTTTGTGATACTAAGTTTTGAATAATCGCGGAATTTATCTGGGTAACCAATTTTAGTAATGAACACATCTAATTTAGCAATCGCTTGCTTCTTAGTACTGTCGCTCATCCAATCCAATTTGTTGATACGTTCGCGATAAACATCTTGCATATTGTTTACCATTTCAAGACATCTTTTCTTTGCATCTTCTGAGAAATATTTTTTAACATAAACTTCTCCCAATGCCTCTCCTAATCCATTATCGATGTCGTTCAATACTCTTTTCCAACGCGGTTTCATTTCTTTTGCACCATTCATTACACGCTCGTTGAAATCGAAACTCTCTTGTACAAAAGCATTGTTTAATTTATCGGCCATCGATCCAACTAAATGCCATCTTAAATAAGTCTTCCAAGCATCTACCGATTCTGTTGTAATTAATTTATCCAATGCTTTTAAGAAGTTTGGCTGACCAACAATAAATTCATCTTGAGATTTTAAATTTAATCGTTCAAAATGTTGTTGCCAATTGATGTTGGGTGTCAACTTGTTCACATCGGCAATCTTCATTTTATTATAATTCGCTTCTGGATCTCTTAATTCCACTTTGGTTTTAGAAGCCTTAGCTAATGCTGTTTCAATGCGCATGATGGTAGCGGCATTTGTTTTTGCCGATGTTGCATCATCGCCCATTAGTGCAAACATGTTCTCCAAATGTTTCACATAAGCAGTTCGTATTTCTTTTGAACGTGCATCGTTCCCCAAGTAATAATCTCTATCTGGTAGACTCAAGCCACCTTGGTCAACGTAAGCAATATGTGCAGCTGAATTTTTTAAATCTTGGTACACATAAAAACTAAATAAGGGTGCCAAAAATTGTTTTTGCATGGAAGCAGCAACTTTTAACATATCGTCTTTTGATTTAATGCTAGATATTGCATCTAATTCCGTTTTGATTGCCGATATACCTTTAGATTCTATACCTGCAGAATCCATAGCGCTGAAATAAAAATCTCCAACTTTTTGTTCGTTTGTTCCTTCTTTCGATTCTTTTGAAGAAAGCTCATCTAACAATACTTTTAATTTTTTATACGTATTGTCTTGTAAAATATTGAAAGATCCCCAACGAACTTCTGATCCTGGAATCGGATTGTTTTTAATCCATGCTCCATTTGCATAATGATAAAAGTCGTCTTGAGGTCGTACCGTGGTATCGATATTTGCTAAATCGACACCTTTAATTTTACTTTCCTTGTTGGTACTACATGCGCTAAACATTATTGCTCCTGCAATAAATGCTGTTGCTAATAGTTTTTGATTTTTCATTCTCTATTGTTTGATTTGATTTTTACGTATGAAGTTTGAAATTACCTATAATAATTAGGAATTGAAAAATGCATTAATATTGTTACAAGTAATTTTATTACTTTTGTGCATGAAAATCAAGTTATTACTCGCATCTACCGCATTGCTATTGTTAAATTTAGCTGAGCTTAATGCTCAAGTTTTATTAAACAAAAGTAGTATCCAATTTAATCCAGCAACGGAGCTTTCAAAAGATAGTTTTGATTTAAAGATTTACAACAACACATCGGAACAAATCAAAATTTCTGAAATTACAGGATTCAGCATTTATAATTTCAAAGCTTTTACAAGTCAAATTATTGATAGTACGATACAGGTAAATGATTCAGGTCTTGTGAGAATATATTTTAAACCCAATCAAAATATATTATATAATTCTGAATTGTTTGTTAAAACACAACCTGAAATGTATTCTTTTAGTGTCGATGTAAAAGCGCAGGGCAAATTTTCTAATACCTATTACAACGCAACAGAAAATTTGGCACAGGATGCACTTAAAACATCATTAAAATCAATCATCTCTGCTGGTTATGTTTCTTTAGGATACAATACTGCAAGAGATAAAATGTTTATGGAGTTTGACAATAAAAGAGTGAATGGCCAAGGGGCAAGTAGTAATACTTTAGAATGTGTGTATACGGGTCGACAAGTAGTAGGATATACATCGAGAACAGATGCACAAACGACGAGTGACCCTTCAAAAAATTTCAATACAGAACATACATTTCCTCAAGGTTTTTTTAATCAAGCTGAACCAATGCGTTCCGATTTATTTCATTTATTTCCTACGGATGGACCTGCTAATAATAGTCGCGGAAACTATCCATTTGGAATAGCTAGTCAACCTTATCAAAACGACAATATAAATTCACCTTCACATTTGGGTGCAAATAATTTATATGAACCAAGAGATGCACAAAAAGGTAGAACTGCTCGTGCAATGATGTATTTTGTGATTCGTTATTCCGATTATTCTAATCATTTTGCTCCTCAAGAATCCATATTAAAAACATGGCATAAACAGTTTTTACCAGATGCTATTGAGATGAAAAGAAATGCCGATATAGCATTATTGCAAAAAAACAGAAACCCATTTATTGATTACCCACAATTTATTGATCGTATAAATAATATCATTGGAACTTCTACAGCAACAACTATTAACGATATATACTACATCGATACAATAAACACCATAAAGTTTTCAGATACCTTAGATTCGGTTCGAGTATTAATCCCAGTTGTAAATACAGGAACAACTACTGTTCAATTGCAAAACATTCAATCAAATTCAAGTTTGATTCAAATTACAAATAACACGCTTAGCCTTAACAGCGGAGATGCTGCATACATACCTTTAAATATTATATGTAAAGACACCTCTGGTAATTTTACAGGAAGCATAAACTTTATCACGAACTATTCTGCGACTATTAATTCCATTCAAATTAATTTTAATATAGAAAAGACCATTGTTGGCGTTAATGTGGAAAAGTCGAAATCATTCAGTGTTTATCCGAACCCTTCAAATGGTCAATTTCAAATTCTAAGTACAGTAACTACAAAAATTGATGTATTCAATAGTGTAGGGCAAAAAATCAAGGAGTTAGAACTTGTGAATGGAAAGAACAACATCGACCTAAGTTATTTAGCTCAGGGCATCTATTTATTAAAAGCAGAAGACACCTTAACTAAAATTATTATTCAATAATGAATATCGAAGAAATTAGAGAATACTGTTTGTCGAAACCATATACTGAGGAGGGATTTCCTTTTGATGAAGACACCTTGGTATTTAAGGTTTTCGGGAAAATGTTTTTACTTATTTCTTTGTCGAATCCAGATAGTATAAATGTTAAATGTGAACCGGAATTAGCCATCGAATTACGTGAAAAATATTCAGAAGTAATTCCGGGTTATCATATGAATAAAAAACTTTGGAATACGGTGTTTGTGAATGGTAGTATCAAATCGAAGGAGCTTCAGGGGATGATTGACCATTCGTATCAGGAAGTGGTAAAGACACTGCCTAAAAAAACTCAAGCTTTAATTAAATAAGTTTCCTAACACCCATCTTTTTTTAACATACAACTGATGGTATTTGGCAGTAAGACTTATTAAACTCAATTGCGATTGAATAAGGGTTATTTCTCTGGAATTAATTAAAAACACAGAGCTTTCTCCATTTCTGAATTTAGTGATTTCTGCTTCCAGCATTTTTGTGTTGTTCTCTACAACAGATGTGTATAAATTCAATTGCCTTTGTGTATTGATGAGTTCTTGTTGTATGCTATTGGCTTTGTTTTGCAAGTCGTATTTTTTTAAATCTCTTAGCCATGTGTTTTCCGAGATTTTGATTTTTGTTTTTCGCAACTCTCCTCTTTCCTTTCTTAAAAATAATGGATAGGTCAAACTCATACCCCATTTCACATTTTGTGTATTCAATCCGTCCCATGGAATTGAATTAACCGGTTCGTTCAAAAAATTATATTTAAGATTTAACTCGGGCTTGAATTTCTCTGCATTTAATCTTCTATCAAGTTCCAAATCTTTTAACTTGAATTCGTATAATTTCATGATCGGATGATCGTTAGCGATTTCAAAATTCATTTGAATAACACTGTCTACAATCGTTAATAATCTGCTATCATTAACTTCAGGCGCTTTCACACTATCGCTTAATTCTAATGGAGCGTTGTCTTCATACCACAAGTAGGTTGCAAGCATCAATTGTTTGTCGCGTAAATTTTGTTCGGCATCAATTTTTGCAAATAAGCGAGTCTGATATTGAATGTAAGATTCTAAGGTGTCAATAGCAGGATTATCACCTAAGATGAAACTCGACTTAATAGATTGATACCGAACAAAAGCTAAATCTGCAGCTTGATTTTGTACGTTTAATTGATGATAAGCAGCGACCCAATTCCAATACGCTTGCATAGCATCTAGGATTAGATCGTTGAGCATGTTTTGTTGTTCGTAAACAGAATACTGTTCAAACAATTTTGCTTTTTTCAAAGCAGTTCTGCGCTCATCAATATAGAGGCCTTGTATTAATGATGCTGAGATACCTGCATTTGCTAATCCATTATACGGTACTTTATTTTCTGGATTTAAATTCGTTCCTGCATTTTGCTGAAAGCCCGCAAATACCTCTAATCCATACCATGTTGGAATTTTCAAACCAGCATCTAATAATGAATAATAGTTTTTAGAATCGTAATTTTTTTCATCGAGATAGGAGTATAATTTTGGATCAAATCCGCCTCTTGATGATAATACATTTGCTTTCGCATTATCAATTACCAATTGAGATTGCTTAGCAATGGGATGAAATTTTTTCACATAGTACAAATACGCATCGGGTGCAAATACTATGTTTATGTTTTGCGCAAAAATATTCTGAGAAATAACAAACACCAATAGGAATAATAATTTCTTCATTATTTTTCTTCTTTTACAGGTGTATTATTCTGATTCAAACTAATTTCATTTTTATAATAATCAGGAGGGAAACCATTTAGATTTCTCCATATCTCATAACCTATGCGAACATCCTTAAACAATGTAATACAAGAAGCACCAGAACCAACTCTAATTTCATTTGGCCATGCTTGATCGTTCGGATCTTGGGCTACCATCACTCTGTATTTTCCATTCTCCGAAATGATGTTATCAATAGCAACGATTACACCACCGAAAGTTCCATACGAAGAATTCGGCCAACCACTAAATACAATTGCTGGCCATCCATCAAATGCCATACGTACTTTATTGCCCACTTGTACCAATGGCATATCTTGAGGTAATACATACATTTCTATTGCCAATTTATATTCAGCTGGCATAATGGTTAGAATAGGCTCTGCTGCATTTAAAGTTTCACCAATACCACTCTTAAATAATTTTGTAATGTATCCATCTTGTGTAGAAATCACATAATAATTTCCAGCACGAACCAAATAATTCGAATATTGATTCTGCATTTTAGTTACATCCACTTCTGCATCGTAAAGCGATGACATGGCCGTATACTTATCCGACTCGGCTTTTGATAGTTTGTCGATGTATTGATTCCTAATAGAGTTGTACTCCACCTTAGCATTAATTAACTGATTCTTCGAGGCCAATAAATTGTTTTGTGCCGAGATTTTTTTTGCCTGAGCTTCTTGCAATTTTAATTTTCTTGCTTCTAATTCGGTTAAAGATTTCAAACCTTCTTTATACAATTTCTCCATACGTTGTAATTGTTCTGCTGAAATATTTAGGTTTGTATTTGCTGCCTCTAGTTCTATACTGTCGGTTTTGATTTTTAAATATGCCTGCTCAATATAATTTTTTGCTTGTTCTAATTTAAGCTTCTGTGTATTATTCAAAGCTTCGATCTGGTTATCTAAGGCCTTGATTTTTTCGATATATGATTCTACCGATAATTTTTTTGAATTGATCTGTTGCTTCGTACGATCTAATAACAGAGGGTCAAAGTATTCGTCTTTTATCTCTGATAAGATCAATAAAGTGTCTCCTTTCTTTACATACGAACCTTCTCTCACATACCATTTTTCAATTTTACCTGCTATAATTGAGTTTATTGTTTGTGGTCGCTGATTAGGACTCAAAGTAGTTACATAACCTCTGTTGCGAATATTTTGCGTCCACGGTAAGAACATGATGATGACAATAAAACTAAATACTATCATCAATAATCTGGCAAATATTCTCTGTGGTTTAGAACTTTTTATTCTACACCAAGCATTATACTTGTTCAGATCCACATACTGATCAATTCTATTGTCGCTAATGTTTAACATTGTTATGCTTTGATAATTGTTTTAAACCAATCTTTGTTTTGCAACACTTCTACATTGCCTACATCCAATATATTGCCATCTTCCAAGGCAACAACGTAATCAAATTTATTAGCAATTTCTAAATCATTAGAAACCATCACTACTGTCCACTGTTTATCTTTACCCAATATAAATTCTAAGACTTGTTCCTTATATTTTTTCTCTAGTAAATTAAAATGATCTTCAATTAAAATCATTTTTGGATAACCTATAAAACAACGAGCTAATTTTATTTTCAATATTCTACTTTTTGGTAGTCGTATACCTTCTGGATGTAAATAGGTATCGTATCCGAATTCTAAGGATTGAACATATTCGTGAAGGCCTATCATTTTTGAAATGTATAATACCTCCTGAAAACTTACTTCCTTCCCCATGGTGATGTTCTCAAGAATAGTTCCTTGAATGATATCTTCTTTAGCAAATGAACTACCTATATTTTTTCTGAGTTTAGCTAAATTCAAATTACTTAATGGAAAACTGTTGTAAGTTATCGCACCTTCGTAATCGTTAAATAGTCCTCCTAAAACATGAATTAACATCGACTTTCCAGAACCATTATAACCCGACAAACAAACTTTATCGCCAGCATTTATTTTTAAATTAATATTTTTTAATACATATTCCGATTCATAACTAAATCGATAATTAAAATTCTTTAATTCAATTTCTAATCCATTTGATGCACTATAATCGATGTTTCTACCATCGACCTTTTCTAATGGTAAGTCGTTTACTCCACCCAACTTTTCTACCGCGGTTAATACATCGTAAATGGTATCCATACTGAAAATTAATTTTTCAACTGAGGATAATAAAAGGATGATGATAATTTCAGCAGCAACAAATTGACCTATATTCATTTGTTGATCTATCACCAATAAACCACCTATCAATAATAAACCTGCAGTTACCAATACTTTAAATGCTATAAGATTGAAGTATTGAAATTTTAAAATTTTAAAATGTGACTGACGTTGATCTAGGTAACCATCGACATATTTATTAGTCTTTTTTAATGGCAAATCTGTTTCACCAGCCATTTTATACGATTCCATGTTACGGGCAATGTCTACCAACCAATTGGCAACATCGTACTTGTAATTCGATTCTTTCAATGAAGTGTACAAACCCTTTGCTCCTGTAAATCGAATGATCAATGCTGCAATACTTACAAATAGTATACTGTATATAATAAAGAATGGATGATAAATGGAGAGTAAAATTAAACCAAATAAAATCTGTAAAGATGCGGCAGTAAAATCAATCAAAATTTTTGATAAACCTTTTTGTATAGCAACGGTCTCAAAAAAACGCATCACCACTTCAGGTATGTAAAAATTATTGATCAACTCCGTTTTTAATCTTGGTATGCGGTATGCAAATTCAAGTGCCGACTTAGTAAAGATTTTTTGTTGCAGGTTTTCATTGACGGTCAATTGAAAGACTTGCAAAATCCCACTCATTGCGACTCCCATAATTACTATCATTACTAATATAACCCAAGAACTAGATACTATACCTCCTCCAATTAAGTTGATGATGGATTGTATACCCAAGGGCAACGAAAGGTTTATTAATCCGTTGAATAAAGCAAATGCATAAATGCTATATACTTCTTTCCGTTCAACGTTCAATAGTCGAATAAATCTTTGTACGGGAGTTAATAAACCTTTATCTTTCAACATAACAAGTTCTTAACAAAATTTCTTTTAATTTGTTTATATAATTATTTATGATATTTAACAAAAGTATTAATTAAAGTTTATATCAATTTTTGACTTACCATAAATTATATTAATAATAAATATAAATCTTTTATATGTATAAATTATTTTCTACCCTTATCGTTTTATGCTGCAGCCTTAGCCTATCCAAGGCACAGAAAATTTCATTGCCATATAACAATTCAAATGCCAATCAAACTCCAAGCTATGAAGAGATATTGAATTTCTATAAGCAAGTAGACAAAAAGTACAAGGAAGCTAAATTGTTAGAGTATGCTTATGTCGATGTGGCAGAACCCTTAAGAGTGTTGGAGATAAAATCAAATAACTCATCCTCAAAAGAAAAAATTTCTATTTTAATTAATAATGGAATCCATCCCGGTGAGCCAGAAGGAATTGATGCAAGTATGTTGCTTGCATTGAATATTCTAGAGCTACAAAACAATGAGAGCCTCAGTACATCGACCTATATTAAAAACAATTTTTATTTAGGTGTATTGAAAGATTTACTGCAATATGCTAATATCTATATCATCCCAGTGTATAATATCGATGGTGCATTGAATCGGAATAGTTACAGTAGAGCAAATCAAAATGGACCGGAGTCGTATGGATTCAGAGGCAATGCAAAGAATCTCGATTTGAATCGGGACTTTATAAAATTGGATTCAAGAAATGCACAAGAGTTTACACGATTGTTTCAGGATATAAAGCCTCATCTATTTGTAGACAATCATACCAGTAATGGGGCCGATTATCAACATGTGATTACATATATTGCTACGCAAAAGGATAAATTAAATCCGAATATAAGTAAGTATATGTACAATCAGTTTATGCCTCAACTGGAATCACAACTTGCAAAGTACAAGTATGCTTGCGTTCCTTATGTCAACAATTGGAGCAATACACCTGAAAATGGTTGGCCTGCTTTTTACGAAAGTCCGCGTTATGCGACTGGTTATACCACATTGTTTAATACCATCGGTTTTACATTAGAAACGCATATGCTCAAGTCCTATGCAGAACGCGTAGAGGCTTCTTATGCGTATTTAGTTTCATTGTTAGAGATAGCAAAATTGGATCATTCGAAAATTTATTCTAGTAAAAAATTAGCGGATGAATCGGTAAAGAATCAAGATGTATTTTATTTAAATTGGAAATCAGACACAAGTACTTATCGATACATCGATTTCTACGGTTATGAAGCGGAGTATAAAGATTCAGAAATTGGCGACTATAAAAGATTGTATTACAACAGAGAAAAACCCTTCGTAAAAAAAGTAAAATTTTACGACACCTATCGTTGCATAGATAGTGTTATTAAACCCACAGCTTATATTATACCCTTTGCTTGGGAGAATGTTATTAATAGATTACAATTAAACGGTGTGCAATTTAAACGCGTTGAGAAAGACAGCTTGATGAATTTAACTGTGTATTATATTAAAAATTACAACACATCGACAAGAGCATATGAAGGGCATTATTTACATAGCAATACAAGTTATGAAAAGAAAACTAAGTCAATACTTGTTCGTAAAGGTGATGTGATTGTGTATATGAATCAGAATGCGAATAGATACATTGTGGAAACTTTAGAACCGAATGCGATCGACTCCTATTTTAATTGGAATTTTTTCGATGCAGTTCTACAACAAAAAGAGTATTTTTCCGATTATGTATTTGAGGATACGGCATTGGAATTGTTAAAATCAAATCCAGTTATTAGAAAACAATTTGAAGAGAAAAAGAAATCCGACAAAGAATTCGCATCCAATAAAAATGCGCAATTAGATTTTATTTATAAATTAAGTCCTTATTACGAACAAACACATTTGTTGTATCCAGTTTATAGATTAGAAAAATGATAGAAGATATAATTAGATACACACCTGTATCGTCCTTAATTTTTGTTTTTACTATTCTTACTTCTTTGTATGCATTCTATGGAGATGGTAGTGTTTTCAGGGGATTGATGTTGCATCCATACAGCATATTTAGAAATAAAAGGAGGTATACGGTTTTTACTTCAGCATTTATTCATGCCGACTACAACCATTTAATTTTTAATATGCTGAGTTATTTCTTCTTCGCATTCACTTTAGAGAAAATTGTTGGGCATTGGCAATTTGCGTTGATCTATATTGGCGGAATTGTATTGAGTGATATCAGCAGTATTATTAAAAACAGAAACAATATAGGTTATTATTCCTTGGGGGCATCGGGTGCTGTATCTGCTGTATTATTCAGTTATATACTTTTTGATCCAACTAGTAAAATTTATTTATTCTTTATACCGATAGGAATTCCAGCTTATTTATTTGCATTATTATACTTAGGTTATTGCATGTATGCAGCGAAAAACCAAAGTGACAATATCAATCACGATGCACATTTCTGGGGAGCATTAAGTGGATGGATTATTACCATCATACTATTTCCACATATTTTTGGATACTTTATACAAGCAGTGTTTGCTTAGGCAAGTAAGAGAAGAACTTCGTTCTTTTCTACTTTGTCTCCAGCTTTCACTTTTATCTGTTTCACAGTACCATCGGCAGGAGCCTTTAAGATGTTCTCCATTTTCATTGCTTCAAGTACTAATAAATTATCACCCTTCTTAAAGCTTTGTCCTTCCTCTATCAATGTTTTCAATACCAATCCGGGCATTGGAGCTTTTATATCGTTTACTTTTTTTACATTAAGATTATCGAGACCCAAACTCTTTAATAAATCATCAAATTGATCTTTTACTTCGCATTCGTATTTTCTTCCATTGACTTTAATGATGCCCGTTTTATTTTCATCATTTAACTCAACCAATTCAACATTATAGGATTTTGTGCCATTTAAAACATGATAAACATTATCCGAAATTTTTGAAATAGAAAAATTCTGTTTTTCATTATTCAATACGATCGAATCTTTTTCGAACTGTACATCGAACTTCTCTTTTTTATTAACGTTTACGTGATACATGTCTCAAAAATACATATTAATTTGTAAGTACATAATGAATGAGGTTAGCCCCCATTTTCAAGGCTTTGTTATGTAGTTCTGGACTGTCGCCCGGATAAGTCCCTACATCTTCCCAGCCATTTCCCAAATCTGCTTCATAATCAAAGAAGCATACCAATCTTCCTTTAAAAATAATTCCAAATCCTTGCGGACGTTTGCCATCGTGTTCGTGAATTTTTGGTAAACCATTAGAGAACACATACGGCTTTTTGTAAATAGGATGATCAAAGGGTAATTCAACAAAATCCAATTCTGGAAAAACTTTTTTCATTGCAATACGAACGTATGCATTCATTCCGTAATTATCACAAATATGCAAGAAGCCACCAGAGCTTAAATATTTTCTTAAGTTTTCTGCCTCCTCATCACTAAACACGATATTACCATGGCCTGTCGCAAAAATATATGGGTAGTTAAACAACTCAAATGAACCAGGTTCCACCAATTGCTCCTCTGGATGAATGTTTGTATTCAACTCTTCATTACAAAATCGAATTAGATTTTTCAATGCCGTTCTCGATGAATACCAGTCACCTCCACCAGAATATTTTAATCGCGCAATTTTATATCCCGGCGCTTTGAATGAAGTAAAACTGCCGACACATAAAATACATATTAAAAAAACAATTACTCTTTTCATATCAATGCATAGAAGCGTAAAGTACACAGGCAGTTATTGCCGCGGTTTCAGTTCTTAAACGCTCTTTCCCAAAACTTATTGGAACAAAACCTTTGTTTTTAGCTTGCTCAATTTCTTCAACGCTGAAGTCGCCCTCTGGACCAATCAAAATTAAATAATTTGCTTGCTCCGATTTTATGTCGAAAATTTTTTTCTTATCATCTTCCAAGCAATGCGCAATTGCATTAACTGTATGGCTATGATCTTTTTCTAAAAATTCATTTAGGCCGATGCTTGCATGCAATTGAGGGTGGTAGGCTTTGATACTTTGTTTCATTGCCGACTCCACAATTTTATTTGCGCGTTCTAATTTTAATTCTTTTTTCTCCGATCGTTTCGTAATAATTGGAGTGATTTCATCGATACCAATTTCTGTTGCCTTTTCTAAAAACCATTCAAATCGATCCGAAAATTTCAGTGGTGAAATGGCCATGTGCAATCGATAATTTCTTTGACCAAAATTTAATTTTACATCTAAGACTTCAACTACACATTTTTTAGGATGTGCATCTATTATTTGTGTTTCGTAAAATCCGCCCCTACCATCGACTAAATACACAGCATCTCCCTCTTGCATACGCAATACTTTAATGCAATGCTTACTCTCTTCTTCAGAAAGCGTATAAACATGTGTACGTATATCGGGAGTGTAAAATAAATGCATCTTTAAAGATACAAATTTGGAGAAAAACTATTCTTCATTCAATGTTGAATCTACTAAATCGATCATCTTTAGTACCTCTACATTATTTTTTTTCTTTTGAGTAACTATGAATCGATATCCAGAAAATTCAATCTCTTCACCCAACTCAGGGATTTTTTCAAAAATCACATTCATTAGACCTGCTACCGAATCGTACTCATCGTCTTCTGGTAAAGCATGTGGTAAAAATTCATTCACATCGCTAATGGTAGATTGTGCATCAATGATATATTCACGATCTCCCATCTTCACAACCTTTGGTTTTTCCTCGTCGTGTTCGTCCTGAATTTCACCTACTAATTCCTCAATAATATCTTCCATTGTCACCAATCCAGCGGTACCACCAAACTCATCTAAAACAATCGCCATATTCGGATTGCGTTTGTTTTTCATCTCAGACAAAAGATCGGCAATACGTTTTGATTCTGGAATGTAATAAACGGGTCTGATTAAATCCGACAACTTGATTTTTTGCTCCTTTAACTCTTTTACTAAAAGATCCTTCACGTGAATATAACCAATGATATCGTCGATGCTATTTCTATACACTGGAATTCTAGTATAGCCTTCATTAATTACAAAGTTTGCAAATACTGTATAATCGGAGTTTATATCGATAGCAACAATAGAGGTTCTTGGGATCATGATCTTCTTAACTGTTCTGTCGTTAAAATCGAAAACGTTTTTTATCAGCTCATGTTCCGATGAATCCAAGGCACCTGATTCTTTTCCTTGATCCAATAACAATTGCAATTCTTCCGATGTGTGTACTTCGTGACCGTGTATAGGAGAAATTCCAATTTTCTTTAAGATGACATTCGCCAATCCATTCAATACCCAAATAAATGGTTTAAACAAATAGTAGAAAATGTTTAATGGAATCGAAATAGCAAACGTGGTTGTAACCGGACGTTGAATGGCCAATGATTTTGGCGCTAATTCACCAAACACAATGTGTAATACAGTGATTAATAAGAAAGCAATAGGCAATGCAATTTGATGTGCTAATTCTGTCGACATTTCTACGTTGAATACAGACATGATTCGGATAATTAATTCTGTAACTACCGACTCACCAATCCAACCCAATCCTAACGAAGCAAGTGTAATACCTAATTGAGTTGCCGATAAATAGGCATCTAAATTAGCAAGTATATTTTTAGCAATCTTTGCGGTTTGATTTCCTGTTTTTGCTTTTAACTCTACTTGTGAGGCTCTAACTTTTACGATTGCAAATTCAGCTGCTACGAAAAAACCATTGAGCAAAACCAGGAATAAAGTTAAAATGATATCGAGTACCATACTTATGATTTAGACCTTCTGCGTTCTTTTAAATAGGTAAGAACAACCGGTATCATACTTACTAAGATAATAGTAATTACAATGTATTCTAAGTTTTCTTGTAAAGAAGGGAAAATTTTTCCTAAGAAATATCCAGAAAGTGTCATGGATGATACCCAAGCAATACTTCCTACCACATTATAAATGACAAACTTCTTGAAATCGATGCTTACAACACCCGCCATTATTGGTACAAATGTTCTGATAATAGGAATGAATCGGCCTAAGATTAATGCCATTCCACCATATCGCTCATAAAAATCTTTTGCCGCATTCGCATGTTTCTTTTTAAAGAGCAATGAATCATCTCTTTTGAACAACATCGGCCCAGTTTTTTTACCAAAATAATAGCCCACAAAATTTCCCAATATACCCGCGGTAATAACAGTCAAATTTAAGGTTACGATGTTTACATCGAAGATCGGACTGCCACACATTAATCCAGCTACGAATAATAAGGAATCGCCCGGTAAGAAAAATCCGAAGAACAAACCTGTTTCTGCGAAAATGATAAATAACAATAGCGCTAATCCGCCATAGTGAATAATACTTTGCGGGTTAAGCAAAGTTTTTACGAATTCAATAGTGTTTTCCATAAGAATGACCGAAAATAGCTAAAATTATAGGATTGCCGAAATTAATCCGGGCAATACCCCTAATACTATGCTTGCAAGTGTTGCAATCCATAATACCATTTTCGATGATGAGCCAAAACTAATTGCTACTTGTGCATCATCTGCATCCTTCATATACATCGCAATGATTACTTTGAAATAATACCAAATACCAATTACTGCACTTAATACAGCAATAAATACCAACCAAGTATACCCTTGCGATAAAGCGGTAGCAAACATGTAGAACTTTCCTATGAATCCTGCGGTTAATGGAATACCAGCCATTGATGTCATGGCAATTGTTAAAGCGAATGCAGCCAATGGATTTGTTTTTGCCAATCCATTAAATGCCCCAATATCTTCTGAATTTTTTAATTGCTTTACCTTGATCAAAACACCAAATGCAATGATGGATGCAAAAGTATATGCACTTGCATAAAAGAACAATGCATTCGATGAACTATCGCCCAATGCTAAAATTGCCATCAACATATACCCTGCATGCGAGATGCTTGAGTACGCCAACATGCGTTTGAATGAATGCTGATATAGTGCGATTAAGTTACCTACTACTATTGTTAAAGCAGAGATAGCCCATAAGGTAGAAGTGTATTGAAGATAAATACTTCCAAAAGCAACTAAGAAAATTTTCAAAAATGCTACGAAACTTGCGGTCTTAACAACCGATGACATATAGGCTGTGATTAATGATGGTGCGCCATCGTACACATCTGCAGCCCAAAAATGAAAGGGAGCAGCAGATACTTTAAAGGACAAACCAACTATCATTAACAATACGCCTAAGTCAAAAAGTGCTGCAGTGTCGCCTCCGCTTTCTGTAACCACCGTTCCGATGGTCTCGATGTTGAACGAACCTATAAAGCCATAAATCAATGCAATTCCAAACAACAAAAATCCAGTTGCAAATGAGCCCATCAATAAATATTTTAATGAAGCCTCATTCGAGATTAAATCTTTTTTGCGAATTCCTGCGAGTATGTACATACAGATTGACATGATTTCGATACCAATGAACAACATTGATAAATCATTATAACATATCATGCACAACACACCAACCAATGAAAATAATATCAATGCAACATACTCTGCAACGTTTGTGCTAATGCGTTCGAAATAGCCGGGCGACATTAATAAAATGAGCATCGTTGCAACTATAGTCAATACTGAAAACGCAATCGAATAGTTATCAATGAAAATCATGTTATTGAAATAATACATGTTCACATTCCATTGAGCAATGTATGTTCCTGCTGATGCAGCAAGTCCTAATAGCGCAACTGGTAATATTGCCTTTTGTGCTTTGTATAATCCTAAGAATAATACAAGGATTGCTAAAATTGATATGATGATAATACCGTTCATTCTATTGGGATATTATAAATTCTAAATTATTTAAGTGTTGTCTTTGAATTGATGAAACCTAACAAATCGTTGATAGATGCTTCAGAAATTGATAATAAAAAAGAAGGATAAATTCCAACTACAATTATTACAATTACAGCAGTAAATAAAATCAATCGTTCTGTTCCAGTGATATCTTTAAAACTCGATGTTAGTGCATTTGCTTCACCAAGCATAACACCTTGATACATGCGTAACATATACACCGCGCCAAGAATTATTGTAAGTCCTGCTAATGCTGCTGCCCATGCATTGTATTGGTAAAGTCCCATTAAGATTAAAAATTCACCTACAAAACCATTTGTTAGTGGTAAGGCTACTGCTCCCATCATTACTATTAAGAAACAAACAGCAAAAACTGGAGCCTTTAATACAATGCCCCCTAATTCTGCAATCGTTCTAGTACCAGTTCTTTCTTCAATTAAATGAATGATGTAGAATAAGGCAACAACACTAATACCGTGATTCAACATTTGAATCATTGCTCCTTGCATAGATTGTATATTCAATGCAAATAATCCAGCCGAAATTAAGCCAACGTGTGCAATAGAAGAATAAGCAATTAATCGCTTCATATCTTTTTGTCTAATTGCAATTATGGATGCATATACAATTCCAATGATTGAAAGTATCAAAGCAAAATTTCCCCATTGCGCTACACCATCCGGTACTATTGGAAGCAACCATCTAATTACACCGTAAATACCCATTTTTAACATAATCCCCGATAGTAACATGGTACCTTGAGTAGGCGATTCAGTATAGGTATCGGGTTGCCAAGTATGAAATGGGAATACTGGCATTTTGATAGCAAATGCAATAAAGAAGGTCCAGAATAAAATTGCTTGTTCTTGTGCTGTAAGTGTCAATGAATAAAAAGCAGCAATGTCGAAGTTTTTAATTCCTTGTGTTTGCAGGAACAAATAAATGATACCTGCAAGCATAAACAAACTTCCGAAAATGGTATATAGGAAAAATCTAAGTGTAACTTTTATTCTATTCTCTCCACCCCAAATTGCAGCTATAAAATAAATTGGAATCAATGCTGCTTCCCAACAAATGTAAAATAAGAATGCATCTAGTGAAACGAATACACCGATAAGCCCAGCTTGCATAAACATCATTAATGCGTAAAACGCATTGGTGTTTTTAATTTCTTTTTTACCCGATGCTAATACGATGAGTGGATATAAGAAGGTGGTAAGTAAAACCATCATCATACTTATACCATCGATGCCAATTTTGAAACGAATTCCAAAACTACTAATCCATGATTGATCGAAAATGAATTGCGCACTCGAATCGTTTGTGAACTGAGTCAAAGCATACAATGCTACACCAAGCTCTGCAATTGTAAATGCCAAGGCGATTTTTTTAGCTTGATTGCTATTGCTTAACCAAGTTGCAATAGCAGCAATAACAGGTAAGGTTAAAAGTATTAGTGTAATCATTGATCTATTAGCTCAAAATAAAATTCAACAACAATATTATTATAATTCCCGCAACCATTGCGAATAGATAGAAACCAGTGTATCCAGTTTGTATACTTCTTAATGCTTTCGAACCATCGACAGTAGTTTTACTTACTAAATTTACAATTGCATTAATGAATGAATTGTCAATTGATTGATAAAACCAAGTTGATAGTTTATTTAATGGTTGAGTTACGATTGCATTGTAAAACTCATCGATATAAAATTTACGGTACGATAATCTTTGCCATAAACTCATTGCCGACTCATCTTCAGGTAATAGATATTCGTCTTTTGCGTAACGCTTATTTGCAAATACATAAATCAACGCAACCACTACAATAGATACTCCTATAATCGCATACTCTAAAGTATGAGAAGGATGCTCTATACTAAATCTTGCATCGGATAAAATAAATGAACCTCTTAAATATTCATGCAATGCATGTGTATGTGAGAATATTTCAGGTAATCCAAAAAACCCAGATATCGTTGAAAACACTGCCAAGATAATTAATGGCAATGTCATGTTCTTCGGACTTTCATGTAAATGATGTGCTTGATCTTTTGTTCCTCTGAATGAACCATAAAATGTTAAGAATAACATGCGGAACATATAAAAGGCAGTTAAGATTGAAGTGAAAGACATCACAATAAAAACTGGTATCGAATACGAAAAACTCGCTGCTAAGATTTCATCTTTTGAGAAAAATCCAGCGAAAGGTGGAACACCTGAAATTGCTAATGTTCCAATTAATATCGTTAAAAATGTGATAGGCAATTTGCTTTTTAATCCACCCATTTTACGCATGTCTTGCTCGCCACTCATTGCATGGATAACACTTCCAGCACCTAAGAACAATAATGCTTTAAAAAATGCATGAGTCATCAAATGAAATACTGCACCTGTGAAAGAACCTACACCTAATGCAACGAACATATAACCCAATTGACTTACGGTTGAATATGCAAGTACTTTTTTAATATCTGTTTGTGTTAAGGCAATTAAAGCTGCCCACACCGCTGTTAACATTCCAATAATTGCTACCAAATCCATAGCGATTGGCGCTAACACATAGATGATAGAAGATCTCGCTATCATATAGATTCCAGCAGTTACCATGGTAGCTGCGTGGATTAATGCCGATACAGGAGTTGGACCAGCCATTGCATCGGGTAACCAAGTATATAATGGTAATTGTGCACTCTTACCCATTGCACCAATAAATAAAAGAATGGCTATTGCTGTTAGGGTAGCATCGCCCGAATTAAATCCAGCTGCTTGAGCAAATACTTGATTGTAATTGATGGTTCCGAAAGTTGTGAAGATTAAAAACAATCCTAACAAAAATCCTAAGTCACCAATTCTATTCATTACAAATGCTTTTTTTGCAGCATCGTTATACGATTGATTTTTATACCAGAATCCAATTAATAAATACGAACACAATCCTACTCCTTCCCATCCAATAAACATTATTGCGTAGTTCGCACCCAATACTAATAGTAACATGAAGAATACGAATAAATTCAGATAAGCAAAGAACTTACCGAATCCTTCATCATCATGCATATAGCCGATTGAGTAGACATGAATTAAGAACCCTACACCTGTAACGATAAGTAACATAAGTGTAGAAAGTGGATCTACTAAAAACGAAAACGATAAATCGAAATTTCCAGCCTTAATCCATTGGAAAAAATGGAAGGTGTGCGACTGTACTTCGGATGATTTTAATTCAAAAAATATTCCCAATGAGATGATAAATGAAAGCAACATCGAGCCGCTTCCAATAATACCTACTAGGCTTTTAGGAATTCTTTTATAAGCAATACCATTAATTAGAAAACCAATTAAAGGTAAGAGTGGTACTAATGCAATTAGTTGTAACATATCTTTCTAATACTGATTAAAAATTCTACTATCCTTTTAATCTGTTTAATAAATTAATATCTATTGAGCGTGTGTTTCTGTAAATCATCACAATGATTGCAAGTCCAACCGCAACCTCAGCTGCTGCAACTGCCATAATGAAGAATACAAATATTTGTCCTGATGGATCTCCTCTAAATGCAGAGAATGCTACCAATAGGAGATTCACTGCGTTTAACATTAATTCTATCGACATAAAAATTACAATGGCATTTCTGCGAATTAATACGCCCATAACACCAATAACAAATAATACTGAGCTTAACAAAATATAATGCGTCAGTGGTACTGTTTGTATGACTTGTGTAATATTTTCCATTAGTTAATTTCTTTTTTAGCTAACAATACCGATCCTACCATTGCCGACAATAATAAGATGGAAATAATTTCGAAGGGTAGTAAGAAATCTCTAAATAAAGTTTTACCTAAGTTCTTTACTAAACCGATATCTGTATTGCTAATAGTAGTTATTTCATTCCCTCCTATAGTTTGCTTTAAGGCTGCAAAAATTGTTACCATTAAAAGTCCAGCCGAAATCACACCTGCGAATTTAATTAGTGTTGATTTATGTGGCTCAGTGTCTTTATTCAAATTCAAAAACATGATAGAGAATAACATCAATACCATGATTGCACCCATGTATACTATGAAGTTGACAATTGCAAGAAATTGTGCATTCAATAAAATATAATGACAGGTGATTGAAAAGAATGTCATCACCATATACAATGCACTGTGTATTGGGTTTTTAGCAAACACTACCAATAATGCAAAGAATACTGTGATAAAGCCTAATAGGTAAAAAATTGATTGGTTCATTATTTTATTATTGGTTCTAATAATTTGTCTTTCCCGTAAATAAAAGTATCTCTACTGTAATCTGCTTTTGCAATATCACCATCTAAATAAATCGCTTCCTTAGGACAAGCTTCTTCGCAGAATCCACAGAAGATACATCTCAACATATTGATTTCGTACACTGCTGCATATTTCTCTTCACGGTATAAATGTTCTTCTCCTTTTTTGCGTTCTGCCGCTGTCATGGTGATGGCTTCTGCCGGACACGACAAGGCACATAATCCGCATGCAGTGCAACGCTCTCTTCCATCCTCATCGCGCTTTAAAGAATGCAATCCTCTGAAATTTTCAGAAAACTCACGCTTTACTTCTGGGTAAAATATGGTTGTCTTCTTGCTGAAGAAATGTTTTAAAGTTATTCCCAATCCTTGAAAGATGGCAGGTAGATACATCCGTTCCCAGATGTTCATTTTTTTCTGCTCAATCACTTTCTTGCGATTTGTTAACGAATTCATGTGCTCTATCCTTTAATTAATATTACTAAACCTGTAATAACAATGTTGATTAACGATAATGGTATTAATATTTTCCATCCCAATTTCATCAATTGGTCGTAACGGAAACGCGGAACTGTCCAACGTACCCAAATAAAGAAAAATATGAATAATAAAATCTTGATAAATAATGCTGCAACGCCTAATAAAGACAATAGGTTCGGATCAGAAATCAAATGCATTCCTGGAAAATTATATCCACCAAAATACAAGGTTGCCATTACTGCCGATGTTACGAACATGTTGATGTATTCCGAGAACAAATAGAATCCTAACTTCATAGAAGAATACTCTGTATGATGTCCACCTACCAATTCGGTCTCACATTCCGGTAAATCGAATGGTGTTCTATTGGTCTCTGCGAAAGCGCAAATCAAAAATATCAAAAAGCCTAGTGGCTGATAAAATACGTTCCAACTTAAACCCGATTGTTGTTCGGCAATTTCTCTCATGCTCAAGGTACCCGTCATCATCAATAATGCAATAATGGATAGTCCCATCGCAATTTCATAAGAAATATTTTGTGAAGCAGCACGTATTGCACCCAATAAAGAGAATTTATTATTAGAAGCCCATCCTCCGATCATTATTCCGTATACTCCTAACGACACAACACCAAATATATACAATAGTCCTACGTTGATATCTGCTACTTGAAGGGAGATAGTTTTTCCGAACATGATTAAGTCCTTTCCCCATGGTATTACTGCCGATGTAATGCAGGCTGTAAGCATGCTTAAGCTTGGACCAAGTACAAAAAGGAAGTTTCCTGCATGAGTTGGAATAATTTCTTCTTTCGTAAATAATTTCACTCCATCTGCCAAAGGTTGTAAAATTCCCCAAGGTCCCGCTCTGTTTGGCCCAACTCGATCTTGGAAAAATCCAGCGAATTTTCTTTCAGCAAGCGTAGTGTACATTGCAATTAACAAACTAACCCCAAGTATTACAGAGATTAGTATGATTTTTTCTATAATGAACGCTATATCCATGTTCTATTTAATTCTTTTAAGCTTACGCTTATTTCTTATTTTTAGTAAACATCTTTTTATTCGCTTCAATCAATGAAGGATCTTTCTCTACTACTGGTAACATATGCGGCATCTCATAGTGGTTTGCTGATATTACCGATGTGTCTTCAATTTTTCTAGGACCTTCGATTGTCCAGTCCGATGTTTTCTTTTTATCAAATCTGCAGGTATTGCAAATAAAGCTTTCTACTTCTCCATAAACATCTTTACGTCCAGTAACTCTTAAAACGTCTTCGCCTTTATACCACAACACTACTTTACCAGAACATTTTGGATTTTCGCAATCTCTATGTGCATCTACTGGTTTTGAGAACCAAACACGATTTTTAAATCTGAATGTTTTATCTGTTAAAGCACCTACAGGGCATACATCAATCACGTTTCCAGAAAAATCATTTTCAATTGCATTTTCAATATAGGTAGAAATCTCTGCTTTATCTCCTCTGTTAATGATACCATGAACACGTCCATCCGTAATTTGATCGGCAGTATACACGCATCTATAACACAGTATGCAGCGATTCATATGTAATTGAATTTTATCGCCTATATCAATTCTGTCGAATGTTCTTCTGTCAAACTCATATCGAGTATTAGATGTACCGTGTTCGTAAGATAGGTTCTGCAAATCGCATTCTCCTGCTTGGTCACAAACTGGGCAGTCTAAAGGATGGTTGATCAATAACATTTCTACAACACCTTTACGTGCTTCCAATACTTCTGGCGATGATTTACTTTCCACTTCCATACCATCCATCACCTGTGTTTGGCAGGATGCAACTAATTTGGGCATTGGACGTGGATCTTTTTCAGAACCTTTCGCAACTTTCACCAAACAAGTTCTGCACTTACCGCCACTGCCTTTCAACTTAGTGTAATAGCACATTGCAGGTGGAACTAGCTCACCACCTATCATACGCGCTGCGTTCAATATCGTAGTACCTGGTTCTACTTCGATGGATTGACCATCAATGGTCACTTTTATTTTGTCTGCCATCAGAATTAAGTATTAAGTAATAAGTACAAAGTATTAAGACTAAAATCTAAACTTATGCACTAATTTTCTTTTACAATTTTCGTTTTTCTATTTTCTATTTTCTAAAAACTACGCAAGAATTGCTTCATGCTCTGGCTTCAATCCGAAGTTGCGCGTTTGGCTCAACTTAGGCTCGTTTACATGCCATTCGAATTCATCTCTAAAATGTCTAATAGCACTTGCCACTGGCCATGCAGCTGCATCACCCAATGGACAAATAGTATTGCCTTCTATTTTCTTTGATACATCGACCAATAAATCAATATCACTCATCTTACCATGTCCGTATTCTAAACGATGTAAGATTTTTTCCATCCATCCCGTTCCTTCTCTACATGGTGAACATTGTCCACACGATTCATGGTGATAAAATCTTGAAAAATTCCAAGTGTTTCTCACAATACAAGAATCTTCATCGTATACTATGAAACCACCAGAACCCAACATAGTACCACTTACAAAACCTCCGTCTGAAAGTGACTCATAGGTCATGATTCTTTGTTCGTTGTTAGCAGTCTTTAAAATTAAATTCGCTGGTAAAATTGGAACCGAAGAACCTCCAGCAACAACTGCTTTTAATTTCTTTCCATTTTTTATTCCACCACAATATTGATCCGAATAAATAAATTCTTCTACGGATACCCCTAATTCAATTTCATATACACCGGGTTTGTTGATGTGTCCCGATGCAGAAATTAATTTAGTTCCTGTGCTTCTACCTACACCAATTTTTGCATACTCATCGCCACCCATATTTACGATAGGAGCAACGGCTGCAATGGTTTCAACATTATTTACCACAGTTGGACAAGCATACAATCCAGCAACTGCTGGGAATGGAGGTTTAATTCTCGGATTACCCCTTTTACCTTCTAACGATTCAAGTAAAGCTGTTTCTTCTCCGCAGATATATGCACCAGCACCAGGCTGTACATATAAATCTAAATTATATCCTGTACCTAAAATATTTTTTCCCAACCATCCATTAGCGTATGCTTCTGCAATTGCTTTTTCTAAAATTCGTAGCACATAAAAATATTCGCCGCGTATATAGATGTAAGATGTGTTGGCACCCAATGCAAAACTTGAAGTAATCATACCTTCAATTAATGCATGAGGAATTTTTTCCATTAAATATCTATCCTTGAATGTACCAGGTTCAGACTCATCGGCATTACATACTAAGTAACGCGGCTTACCTTCTGGCTTCGCCAAGAAACTCCATTTCATTCCTGTTGGGAATCCAGCACCGCCTCTACCTCTTAATCCCGATTTCTTTACTTCTTCTACAATATCATCTGGTGACATTGTTTTCAAAGCCTTTTCAACCGAAGCATATCCACCTTTCTTACGATATACTTCGTAAGATTGTATGCCTGGTTCATCGATGTGTTCTAGTAAAATTCTTCTTGACATAATGTATTATATCGTATCTACGTATGAACGTAATCTGTTTTCTGATTTCATTTTTTCCAATATGGCATCTACCTTTTCATTAGTTAAATTTTCGAAATAGTCTTTACCACATTGTAACATCGGCGCTGTACCACATGAGCCCAAGCACTCTACTTCTTTCAAAGTAAACATACCATCGCTAGTAGTCTCACCCACTTTAATCTTTAATTTTTGTTCTAAATAGCTTACCAATTCTTCTGCGCCATTGATTGCACATGGACCAGTATGACAAACTTCTAAAACACATTTTCCAACTGGTTTAAGATTGAACATCGAGTAAAACGATGCTACTTCATATACCTCAATTGGCTTAATGTTTAATACCTCTGCTACATAGTCCATAGTTTCTGGACTTAACCAGCCACCGAACTCAGCTTGTGCTAAATGTAACACAGGAATTAAAGCAGATTTCTGCTTTCCTTCCGGATAACGAGCAATCATCTTATCGACGATTTCTAAAGTTTCTTTTGAAAATGTTATGCTCATTTTTTATGCGTCTAATTCTCCTGCAATAACGTTTAAACTACTCATGGTGATAATTGCATCCGATAACATTTGACCTTTGCACATATCAGCAAATGCTTGATAAATGATAAAACATGGTCTTCTGAAATGCAAACGGAATGGCGATCTGCCACCTTCTGAGATTAAATAAAATCCAAGCTCTCCATTGCCACCTTCTACAGCATGATATACTTCGCCTTTAGGAACTTCTACTTCACCCATCACAATTTTAAAGTGATAAATTAAAGCTTCCATGTTGTTGTATACATCTTCTTTTGGTGGTAAGTAAAACTCTGGAACATCGGCATGGAAAATACCTTTTTCCTCTTTCTCCATTTTCGCCAATGCTTGTTCAATCAATCTTAAACTTTGTTTGATTTCTTCATTACGAACCATAAATCGATCGTAAGTATCGCCCGTTGTTCCAACTGGTATTTCGAAATCAAATTCGTTGTATGATGAATACGGATTGATTGCTCTCATATCGTAATCAACACCTGCAGCTCTTAAACAAGGACCAGTAAATCCATAGTTCAATGCATCTTCTGCAGATATTGCTCCCACATCTTTTGTTCTGTCGATGAAGATTCTATTTCTATTGAAAAGATCTTCAAATGTTTTCATTACTGGTGGGAAATCTTTTAAAAACTTCTTGATTTTTGCAATTGCTTTTTCGTTGAAATCTCTTTCGAAACCACCCACTCTACCAAAATTGGTAGTTAATCGTGCGCCACAAATTTCTTCATAAATTTCATAGATGTGTTCACGCTCTTGCATCAAATACAAGAATCCGGTAAATGCACCAGTGTCAACACCTAAAATACCATTACAAATTAAGTGGTCTGAGATACGTGCTAATTCCATTACGATGATACGCATGTAATCTACACGCTTAGGTGTTTCTACACCAAGCAACTTTTCTACTGTCATATGCCATCCGAAGTTATTAATCGGAGATGAACAGTAATTCATTCTATCTGTAAGAGGCGTTATCTGATAATAAGGTCTGTGTTCAGCAATTTTTTCGAATGCACGATGAATATAACCGATGGTCGACTCCGCACTTACGATGCGCTCTCCATCCATTTCCAAAACGTTTTGGAATACACCATGTGTTGCAGGGTGAGTAGGACCAAGATTTAATGTTGTGGTTTCCTTCTCTAAAGAATCTTCACCTAATTGAATATGTGCCATATAAATTCTTTAAATATTATCTACCGAAGTAGCTATCGTCTTTGTCAATTCTATTAGGATCTTCCAATGGGAATTCTTTTCTCATTGGGAAAGCTACCATATCATCGACATTTAATATTCTTTTTAAATTTGGATGTCCTTCGAAAATAATTCCGAAGAAATCGTAGGTTTCGCGTTCTTGCCAGTTAGCCGATTTATATAGAACTGTAGCAGTTGGAACTTTAGGGTTCGACTCTGGAACAAAAACTTTGATTCTTAATCTAAAATTATTTTCCATGCTATGAACATGGTACACTACCGCCAATTGCTTATCATCGGCATAATGCACTCCACATAAATCGGTTAAAAAACGAAAACGATATGTTTCATTTTCGTTTAAATATTTTAAAATGGGAATGATTTGATCTTTGGTAGTTGTAAAGCCCAATAAGCCATACTGCTCATCAATGTTTTGAATCGCATTCCCAAAATTAGATTGCAAATCGGCAATTAAACTATCTTTATTTATAGCCATGTTATTGGATTCCGTATTGTGCTAATAATTCTTGATATTGAGGAAGATTTCTTCTTCTTAATGGTTCGTTTTTCACTAAATCTTGGATTCTATTGAAACCATCGATAATAGCTTCTGGACGTGGAGGGCAACCAGGAACGTACACATCGACAGGAATCACTTCATCTATTCCTTGCATTACACTATACGTATCAAAAATTCCTCCTGAAGAAGCGCATGCTCCAACTGCAATTACCCAACGTGGTTCAGCCATTTGTAAATACACCTGACGTAGAACCGGTCCCATTTTTTTGGCGATGGTACCCATAACCATTAGTAAATCGGCCTGACGAGGAGAGAAACTTGGACGTTCCGATCCAAATCGAGCAAAGTCGTAATGAGAACCCATGGTAGCCATGAATTCAATTCCACAACACGATGTTGCAAATGGTAAAGGCCATAAGGAGTGCGAGCGTGCAAGACCAACTACTTTATCTAATCTGGTAGCAAAAAAGCCCGAACCTTCAACACCTTCGGGAGCTTCAACAATTTTTATATCGCTCATAATTAGTTTTAATAAGGAAATAAAACGCTCATCTTGTTTGTAATCAGGATGAGCGGCAAATCTACAACAAATATTGATTTATAAGGTTTTCAGAGCCGAAAATGTGTTATTTATTCCCAGTCTAAAGCACCTTTCTTGATAACGTATATAAAGCCTGCTAACAGTAGCCCGATAAATACAAACATTTCTATAAATCCTTGCATCCCGAACTCTCTAAAATTCACAGCCCATGGGTACATGAATATTACTTCCACGTCGAACAATACGAATAAAATAGCAACTAGAAAATATTTTACTGAAATGGGCGAACGAGCATCACCTTGTTGCTCAATACCACATTCGAAATTCTCTAATTTATCTTTGGTTTTTCTTTTGGGTCCTATAAAATGTGTAGCTATCATAGTCACTGCAACAAATCCTAATGCAGCAATCATTTGTAGTATGATAGGGAAATAATCGGAAGGTAGAAAATTATTGCTCATCTCGTATAAATAAAAAATGTCCCGAAACTTAGATTCCGAGACACAAATGTATAATTATTTTAACTCCGATAAAACAGTTTTTGCTTGTTTATCGTTAGGGTCAATTTCAATAACTTTTAACCAATAGGTTTTAGATGTTGCATTGTCTTTAGCAATTGTGAAGTAATAATCTCCCAAGTATTTGTATGCTTCCATCAAATCTCTTCCTGATTTCTTAATGTCGAATTTTGGATCAGTAGTAGTTAGTTCAATGAACTTTTCATAATATGGTTTTGCCATACCTTCAGATTTACCATCGGCATCGTCAATTCTATAATTATTTCTAGCTCTGTATAACCAAGCTGTAGCAAAGTCGTCTTTTAATTTTATTAAGTTAGAAAATGCTGAATCTGATTTTACAAAATCTAATCCGAAATAATACGCTCTACCAATATAAAAATAGTCAACCGCTGTGGCTTCCGCACCTTCAATTTTTTTCTCATATGCTTCTGCCGATTGTTTGTATTTCTTCATCGAATAATATGCATCCGATAAATCACCATATAAATCTTTAGTAGTAGTATCCATTTCAATTGCTTTCAAAATATTAGCAACGCCTAATGAATCCTGCTTATTTTTAACTTGAAGTTTACCTAAATACGAATAATCTTGTGCAAGAACTTTTGTAGGGTTCATACTAAAAAATTTATTCATGGCCGTTAAACCTGTTGTATAATCTTTTATTTCATATGATGAATATCCCAACAATCGGAAAATGATATAATCTGATGAGTCTTTAGGTATAATTTGTTTTATCAAATCAGCAGATTCTTGATATTGTTTTCCAGCGAATAAGAATCGTGCATATCTTAGTTGAGAGTTTAAAGACTTATCTGTTAAGTCCATGTATTTTTTATAATTCTCAACGGCTAAATCATACCTCTTTGCAGTTAACTCTAATTCGCCTAGTTCTCTATAGATAGGTGCGTAAGTAGAATCAATGCTTATTGCTTTTTCGAAAGCTGATTTTGCTTCAGAGTAACTACGTGCTCTCGTATATAACTTACCAGTGCGTACATATGCATTTACAAAATTGGGATCTAATTTTAACGCTTCGTTATAATATTTGATGGCTTCAGTTCCATTTATTTGTTGCATATAGATGTCGCCAATCGCCACATATACTTCAGGATTTTTAGGATTTAAATTTTTTGCGCGTGTTAGATAATTTAGAGCTTCATTGTAATTCTTTTTACCTAACTCTGTATATGCTTTTCCAATTTCTAATAGAGTAGTATAATCCTTAGCTTGAGTTATCATTACTGCTTGCTCAAACTTTGCTTTTGCTTCTGCTTCATTGTCTGTATCAAAAAGTATTGCAGCATTACCAACTATATTTAATGAGGAATTTGGGTTAACTACTAATCCCTTGTCAAAAAATATTTTTGCAGAATCAATTTTTTCTTGACCATAAAATGCCTTACCCATATAGTAGTAATTATTAGCATCCGCAGGATTGGAAGATATCAATGCAGAAAATATTCTTTTTGCTTTTTCATACTGTTCAATTTCAATGGCTCTAATTCCGTCTAATGCAGTTTGCGCTTTAGCCACACTAAACGTTATAGCAACACCACATACAATTAATCCAATTCTTTTAAAAATTCTCATCATCTTTTTTAATTTTTATTCGGTAGATATTATTCTTACAGGCGCATTCGCTGGTAATAAGCCTGCCTTTAAAATTATTTTTTGTCCTTTATCGCCAGATACAAACGATGCAAATCCTGTTGCTAATCCTGCTCTAGGTTCTCTGCTAATGGTGTAAACTGAGCGTATCAAGGCATATTGCTTTGTTGCTAAGTATGCTTGATAAGGTTGGTAATAATAATCATTCCCTTCATCCATCGCATCTTCTTTAATACCAATAACGTTTATATTTTGTTTGAAGTACTGTGTACTAGAATCGTCTAAATCACTTATCCAATTCAGGCCGATTACGCCTAAGGCTGTTGTATTTTTACCTACGTACTGGATTACTTCTTTATTATTTTTTAGGGCGTAACCATTAACTTTATCCTGACCTACTAAATCGGCCATATATTTAACAGTACTACTGTTTGAGTTGTCAAAGACTATTTTGATATCAGCTAATTTTGAATTAGCATCTAATTGATTCCATTTTGTTAGTTTACCACGAATTAAATCTCGTACTTGAGAGATTTCCAATGTAGTATCTGTATTAGACTTATTGATAATTAAGGCTACTGCATCAGTAGCTATTTTACTAGCTCTTGGTTGAGCTAATTTTTGATCTGTAAAATGCTTTTTCTCTTCATCATTTAATTCTCTTGGAAGAATTATTAGTTGAGCACTGTCATTTAAAAAATATGCTATTGCTTCAGCCTCTGGTAAATATTTGACTAAAATATTGGCTTTAGGATAAATAGTTTCAAATACTTGAATCTCTGAATCCACTATTGGCATTAGAGTTTCATCTGCTACTATGCTTACTTCTCCCGAAGTTGTAGTGCTTAATTCCTTGCCATTTTTGTCTTTATTCTGACTGCAAGAAAACATGAAGATCGATATTACTATCAGTGCAAAATGTTTCTTATTCATCATTCAAGCTTTTAAATTTTCTTATCGTTCTGTAAAAACGAAAAAAGGAATAGACTATAAAAATACAGCCTATTCCAGTTTTAATTAGTTTATTATAATCGGATAGAAATTCAGGAACTAGTAAGATCATTAAACCTATTGCTAAATAAACAATACCCATTAACAATCCGAATACAAAGAACACCTTTTCTCTAACACTCATTGATTCCACTATTCTCCCCTTTCCGTCCATAAATAATTCTCGTAAAAAGAATTACATCAATTTAAAGTTAACTGGTACGTTGTACTGTACACGTACAGCTCTACCATTTTGTTTACCAGGTTTAAATTTAGGCAAACTCTTGATTACACGTAAGGCTTCCTCATCACATCCGCCTCCGATTCCTCTGATAACTTTTGCATCAGAAATAGTACCATCTTTCTCAACAACGAATGAAATAAATACTCTTCCTTCGATGTTGTTCTCACGTGCGATACCTGGGTATTTTGTATTTTTTGCGATGTAAGCAATTAATGCACTTTCTCCTCCTGGGAATTCTGGCATTTCTTCTACCGCTATAAATGCTTGTTCTTGTTCACCAATTGCATCACCTATACCATCTTCTAATCCTGTCAAATCAGGATCTGCGTTTGGATCTCCCTCAACTGTTGTCTTACCTGCATCTACCTCTTGTAGTTTTTCCTGAGTTGGTGGTGGTTCATCTGGAACTTCCTCATCGGGCTTAATTACCGGTGGAGTAAACTTGATGGTCGACTTCAACGGAGGTGGTGGTGGAGGTGGTGGTGTTGCCGGTTGCTTATCGTCAACTGGTGGTGGTTCCTCCAAAGTAGTAGTTTGATTTACTACCACTTCTTTATCTTCAGGCAATGCGTTTGTTATCCAATTGATAATTAAAGGTGCACTCACTGCTAAAGTGAACAACACGATTGCAAAAACAATTCCTAAAACTGCATTACGTGGATATTGGCGACGGATTTCAAATGCCCCGTATTCTTGGTTTCTACCTCTGAATACCAGGTCAATCCATTTACTATCGTATAAATCTATTTTACCTGCCATAATCTTATTTTTTGACTATAATGGAGTGTTCTTTAACATTTCTATTTCCATTGGTGTAATATCCACAATTGCATATCGGCCAATGTTACAAATGTTCATTTCATCCAAAATATCAACAAGGTTTTTATATTTCGACTCATCATCTGCTTTGATTAGGACAATTAAACCATCTTTATATGCTTTAATATCTCCTACTCTTGTTCTGTAAGTCTCTTCATCAATTATATTTGTTCGCAATTGCTCTTTGTAGATTGAAATAGAATCTACTTTAGCATTACGCATGCGGTTTTCTTTCAATAGAACTGCTCTTATTCCTCCCTTTCCATAATTCGTTACTTGTGGTGTTCCTGGCTCTCCAGTTTTTTCATCCACAAAATAATAAACTACTTTATCTTGTTTGGTTAATAAGATAGTCATTGCCTGAGAAGCCTTTACTTTTGTTTGATCCTCTTCAGTCAAGTCTTTGTCCTTCACCGGCATGTTGATCTCCATGGTTTGTGGCTTGTTCATCGATGTTGTTAACATGAAGAACGTAATCAATAAGAAACCTAAGTCCACCATCGGAGTAAAGTCAACTCTCGTCGACATTTTCTTACCTCTGACTTTCTTTCCTTTCTTATGTCCGCCGCCACCGCTGCTATCTATATCTGCCATATATATCTATTTTATAGATGTTTTAAATTATTATTATTCGTCGGCTTTCTCTAAGCTTGTAATAAAGTTAAAACGGTTAACTTTTTTCTCTTGTAATGTTGCAAGTACTTGTTTGATAACTGGGTATCCAGCATCACCATCACCCTTAACAGCAAAACGTAAATTCTTATTCGTATATCGTGCTTGTACTATCCAATCGGCCAACTCATTATTAGTCGAATCGCTAGGAATACCCGACTGTGCAAAGCTCTTACGTGCTTCTGCATCTAAATCTAAGTATTGTCCAAGGTTTTTTATTGACACCCCAAATGAACTTAATAAGGAGAACTCCTTTTTTTGAGCATCTGTAAAGGTCAACTGATATTTCTCTGCCATTTTAGTAAGCAATTCAATTTTATTTTGATCGCCATCCATTGCAAAGAACACTCTCGAATCTTTATCTATCGTAAGTAAAAGTATATCCGTTTCTGGTAGCTTTATTTCTGATATAGACGATGGAGTTGTAACTGTCACCGGTTCATCAGGTTTAAACTTAGTTGCCAACATAAAGAACGTAAGTAACAAGAAAGCAACGTCGGTCATCGCCGTCATATCTACTACTGTGCTCTTACGTGGTATCTTTACTTTTGACATTTTTTACAAATTAATTTATACTTATTACTCTTATCTGTGTTTTGCAGCAAATGTTTGAACGATGCTATAACCTGCTTCATCAATTGCATAGGTAATCGCATCAATTTTGCTAGTGAATACACTGTACATAATTGTTGCAATTGCCGAGTTACCGATACCTAAAGCTGTATTGATTAAGGCTTCAGAGATACCGTTTGCAAGTGCTACTGAGTCAGGCGATCCTGCAGTTGCTAAAGCCGCAAACGCACGAATCATACCGATTACCGTTCCTAATAAGGCGATCAATGTTGATACCGATGCTAATGTTGCAATAACTACTAAGTTCTTCTCTAAACCAGGTAATTCTAAAGTCAATGACTCCTCTAATTCTTTTTGAATTGAAACAATTTTCTGATCTAAGTCTAAACCAGTAGTGTTTTCCATTTCTTTGTACTTAATTAATGTAGAACGTAGAACGTTAGCTACTGATCCTTTTTGTACATCACATTCTTTAATAGCAGCATCAACATTGTTGTTGTCTAAATGAGTTCTAATTTTACGAACAAATGCTTCTGCTCTACCTTTTCCTTGTGCTTTAGAAATTGTTAAAAAACGCTCGATTGAAAAAGAGATATTAATTAATACTAGAGATAACAAGATAGGTACGATGAAACCACCTTTGTATACCAAGCCTAAAACTTGACCAATACCTTCAGAAACTGGATGATTTGCTGGATCACCACCTTCGAAGTTCGCAGGGTTTCCTAATACAAACTTGTAGATTAATATACCTACTAGTAAACACATTGGAATAGCTACCGATGCGAACACCGAGCTTAAACCATTTTTCTCACTTTTTGCAGCTGTAGCTACCTTTGCTTCATTTGCCATTTTATAAATTTAATTTGTTTTAAATTGATTTATTAACGCTTATAATTTCAAAAAAATTGCCCTATAAACTTTTATAGGGCTCACAAAATTATAATTTTTAAGCAATAAAAAAATTTTCAGGCAATTTATTAACATAAATTTAACTTTATGACATCAGCCTTACATTTCAATATGCTAAAATCTTGTTTTATTGTATTAAAAGGGAAGGTCTGAACTATCGTCCTCAACAGTATCGATGTTGAAAACTGGTGCCTCAGGAGCCATATTTGAACCCTGCTTATCAATTTTCCAACCCACTATATTGGTGATGTAATCCTGTTCCCCTGTTTTCTTAGTATATGGTCTTCCATTTAAATTAAAAGATACTTTAATCTCTTCACCAATCTTGCAATCGTCGATTAATGCACACTTATCTTGATTTAATTGAATTTTTACGAATTGTGGGTACTTTTCAGATGTCTCAATTACGAACTCTCTCTTCTTAAATTTGTCTGTGACTTGTTGAGTTTCGTAAATCTCAACTAACTTTCCTTGAATCTCTAATGCCATGTTATAATCAAAAATTTATTGTACGAATATATTTATATTAATTAAAAAAAGCGACGATGTCTTCGTCGCTTTTTCAAAATCTATCTTTATGCTTATGCGTTCTGCGCAACTTTAGGTGCCGCTGCTAAAATCTCTTCCGATGCCCCTTCTGAATATTGCTCAAAATTCTTTACAAATTTTGATGCTAAATCATTTGCCTTTGCATCATATGCCGATTTATCGGACCATGTGTTTCTAGGATTCAAAATTTCAGATGGAACCTCTGGACAAGTACTTGGCATTTGTAAACCAAATACTGGATGTATTTCATAATTAACCTTTTCCAATTCACCATTCAATGCTGCAGTAATCATTGCACGTGTATACGATAATTTCATACGTGAACCCACACCGTAAGAACCGCCTGTCCAACCCGTATTCACCAACCATACATTCACTTGATTTTCCTTCATTTTCTTACCTAACATTTCCGCATATTTTGTTGGATGTAGTGGTAAAAATACTTTACCGAAACACGCTGAAAATGTTGTTTGTGGTTCGGTTACCCCAGCTTCTGTACCAGCAACTTTTGCAGTATAACCGCTTATGAAATGATACATCGCCTGACCGGCATCTAATTTAGATATTGGAGGCAATACACCGTATGCATCACAGGTTAAGAAGAAAATATTTTTAGGATTCCCTGCAATTGATGGTTCAACCGCATTGTTAATATGATGTATTGGATATGCAACTCTAGTGTTTTCAGTTTTAGATATATCGCTAAAATCTACAGTGCTTGTTCCATCGTAACATACTACGTTTTCTAGCAATGCACCAAACTTAATTGCATCCCAAATTTGTGGTTCTTTCTCTTTTGTTAAATCAACACATTTTGCATAACAACCACCTTCTAAATTAAAGACCGAATTATCTGCCCAACCGTGCTCATCATCGCCTATTAATCCTCTATTAGGATCTGCCGATAATGTGGTTTTTCCTGTACCAGATAATCCAAAGAATATTGCCGTGTCACCGTCCTTACCAATGTTTGCAGAGCAATGCATCGACAATACATTTTTATCGTGTGGTAATACGTAGTTTAATACTCCAAATATTCCTTTTTTGATTTCACCCGTATAACCTGTACCACCAATTAATATTATTTTTTTCGTAAAGTTTAAGATGGCAAAATTATGCTGACGTGTACCATCGATCTTAGGATCTGCTTTAAATCCAGGGGCGTTGATGATCGTCCATTCAGGATCAAAATTTAAAATTTCTTCCTTAGTAGGTCTTAAAAATAAATTGTTCGCAAAAATATTATGATACGCTTGTTCGGTTACCACACGAATGTTCATTCTGTACTTAGGGTCAGCACAAGCATAAGCATCTCTAACAAATACTTCCTTGCCTGCTAAATACGCACATACTCTGTTGTATAATAAATCGAATTTTGCTGGATCAAATTTGATGTTTACATCGCCCCACCACACACTGTTTTCAGTTGTTTCATCACAAACAACGAATCGATCTTTTGGTGATCTACCAGTGAACTCACCAGTATCTGCTGCTAATGCTCCAGTATCTACTAAAGTTCCCTCCGCTCTTACGATAGCTTCTTCTACCAATTCAGCAGGGGTCAAATTCCAATAAGCCGCAGCTACATTGGCCAATCCAAGGTCAGCAACCGTTGATTTTGCCGACTTTAAACCAAATTCGTTTGTCATAAATATTGCTTAGTATTTTATATAAATTTATATAGACGGCAAAGGTATGAAAAAAAGGATTTATTATCAGAATGAAAATTTGCTATTAATTATATGTTATCCCGCTTTTTTTGCCTTATAGCCTGCATTTTGTAATAATAACATGATTTTATCTCTAAAATCGCCTTGAATTAAAATCTCTCCATCTTTAACGGTACCTCCAACCCCACATTTACTTTTTAATAATTTACCCAATTGTTCCAAATCGGCATTCGTACCAACAAAGCCTTTAACCAAGGTCACCGCCTTACCTGCGCGTTGTTTTTTATCCAACATCACTCGCAAATCCTGTTTATTGTTCTCTAATGTTTCCTGTTCCGATTCCTCTTTATATTGATAACTGAACTCAGGGTTTGTCGAATAAACAACTCCTTCTATGTTTTTATTTTTCTTGCTCATCTGATTTTACAATAACATTTAAAGACAAAGGTTTTACTTCTATATTCAATATTTCAGAATCCATACATGGCTCTCCATCCAAATGGATTGGGGCCGATGTGTTGCGTATAATTTTTATTTTACTCGATTGATACATCTCAACGTATCTCGACTTGTCTACCGAATTAGCAAACATTCTCCATGCCAGAAATGGTAATAAGAAAAATGAAAATGGCTTTACAATAACAACATCTAAAATCCCATCTTGTAAGTCTGCATTCGGGGCAATATGCGCATTGTTACCATATTGAGTAGAATTAGCTAAACTGATTATAAATGCTCGCTTTTTAAGCTTCAATTCATCGAGCTCTATGGTATATTCCTCCGACTCGTAATTTTTAATTTCTTGGATTGTCGACTTAATATAACCCAATAAGCCTCTTTTTTTATTATTAGCAAAAGCATTAGAGATTTGAGCATCAAAACCAGTACCAGCAATATTGAAAAATGCCTTTCCATTCAAAACTGCAGAATCTATTTTGATACTCTTGTGATGATTGATGATTTTCAATGCCGCCCCTGTATCCATTGGTATTTTCAGCATACGAGCTAAACCATTTCCAGAACCAAAAGGTAAAATTGATAAATGTATATCTGTATCTACTATTGCCCTTGCAATTTCATTGACAGTACCATCTCCACCCACAGCAACTATTATCTTATAATTTTCTTTAATCGCTGCTTTGGCTAACATATTAGCGTGCTCAACTCTTTCCGTATATGAAATCCTATAATCAAACTTATTTAAATCTAAGTTTGATTGAATTATACCTGGTAGATTGTCTTTTTTCTTGCCTCCAGATATTGGATTAACTATAAAGAGTATTTTAGTCTTCAATGGTATGTATTATCAATTAATGTTTTGTTGAATTGCTGAATAAACGCTTTTAAATAGTTTTCCATTTGAAGCATTTTTTCATCTCTACTATCTTTCAAATTATTCTCAAGATACCAATCATTTGTATAATTATAATACCCAACAATTCTATCGTTGGAATATTGTAGTACATGCGCTGAATCAATACATTGATAAATTCCATCCCTATAGTTGATGGCATAAGCTTGATTGTTTTTTTCGCTAATTAAACTTTTCCCAAACGATTTAAATGGTAAATCAAAATTTAAATAATCCAAAATAGTAGGCATCACATCGATTTGTTCTGCAACTATACTTGAACCACCAATTTTTGAAGAAATGGGATCATAAAAAATCATTGGAATTTTATAATAAGAAACCTTTGTGTCAAAGTACTTGTTTTTAGTATCTGGAGTATGGTCAGGTAAAATTACAAATAAAGTATTGCTGTACCACATCTTAGTCTTAGCGTAATCGAAAAACTTTTTTAAAGCATAATCGGTATACAAAAAACTTCTAAGTTTTGGATCACTTACATCTTTATGCTGTTCAATAAATTCTTTAGGAACCTCAAATGGTGGATGGGATGATAAACTAAATAAAGTCGCAAAAAATGGTTTAGGAGATGAACTTAATTTCTCTCCAAAAAATCTAAAAAACGGCTCATCGTATATTCCCCAATTCCCATCGTAATCTTTATTATTTCCGTATTCATTCATTCCATAATATTGATCATAACCAGCTTTTTTTGCAAACGCATCAAAGCTCATAGAACCATTAAACCCTCCATGAAAAAATGATGAATGATACCCCTTCTTTTTTAATAAGGATGCCAATGTATTTATTTCATTGTCTTGATAAATGCTGCCTGTATATGCCTCATCCATAATCGAAGGTATGCTTGCAATAATACTTGGCATGGCTTCATTCGATTTCTTTCCATTCGCAAAAGCATTCGTATAAATAAAACTTTGCTTTATTAAACTATCTATGAATGGCGATGTGTTGCTTTCTGGATTCGTAGCTTGTATATATTCAGATGAATAACTTTCTAAAATTATAATTACCACATTTTTCTTTATAAATACATTATCCGATTTATAATTTTTATCGATATTAAACTTTGCATTTAACTCATCGCTTGTATAATAATCCTTGTACTCTAATTGTTTCTTTCCTACTGAATTTATAATTGAAAATGGAGTATTTAAAACCAATGCCGCATTCTGAGCATTGCCATAATACGAGGCTGAAATGGTTTGAATTGGTTTTGTTTGCAAGCCTCCTCGTGCTCCAATTATCAATACCCCTAGAAACAATACGATGGATATGGCTTTTAATGCCGTATGCTTTTTGAATTCTACTTGCTTAGTATAATGGATTCTTGTGTAGAATTTTCTAAGTAAAAAAACTAATAAAATAGTTATAAGTAGTATCCACCAATAATCTTTAAAATAAGATGGTAATAATTTTATATTGTCGTTCTCACCATTGAATAAATCAATCCCTGTTCGCTTCTTTTGAAATCTATAATATTCAGCATCAATAATATTGAACAACATTCCCGTGAAGTTTAACATATAAAAAGTCCACTCTACGACCTTCTTATAAGTATTACTTTCTAAACGAAAAATTATTGGAATGTACAGTATGATCCAAAGTAAATTTAAATAGATGATTGCCGATAGATCGAAGCGCATACCATGTGCAAACGCAATTACTATATCTTTAAAACTCGAATTTGAAAAAGATTCATAATTGTATGCAAAAAAGAACAATCGCATGATTGTATAAAAAACCAGCAATATTGCTAAGGTTTTAATTATCAATCTAATATGTTTAAAGTTGTAGAACATCCGAATAAAGCATATGAAACTGCAATATTATTTCATTTTTATTGAATATTAAGGTAATATCAAAAATTATTCTATTTTTGTCGGCACACTCATGTGGATTGATTTGCGTCGATTGCAACCACTTTAAAAAAAAGGCTAAAGCAGACTTTTAAGCAATCTCCCTCAATTCTCTGAGTTTAATTATTTACAAATTTAATTTTATTATGTCATATTTATTTACATCTGAGTCGGTATCAGAGGGGCATCCGGATAAAGTTGCGGATCAAATTTCCGACGCATTAATTGATAATTTTCTTGCATTTGACCCTAGCTCAAAAGTAGCATGTGAAACATTGGTAACTACAGGACAAGTTGTACTTGCTGGTGAAGTTAAATCTAAAGCATATTTAGATGTTCAAGAAATTGCTAGAGGAGTAATCAGAAAGATCGGTTATACAAAATCCGATTATATGTTTGAAGCGAATTCGTGTGGTATACTATCTGCCATTCATGAACAATCTGCAGATATCAATCAAGGTGTAGAAAGAAAGAAAAAAGAAGATCAAGGTGCTGGTGACCAAGGTATGATGTTTGGTTATGCAACTAATGAAACTGTGGACTATATGCCTCTAGCTCTAAATTTAGCGCATACATTGCTTATTGAATTAGCTGCTATTCGTAGAGAAAACAAAGAAATAAAATACCTTCGTCCAGACGCTAAGTCACAAGTTACATTGGAATATGACGATAATAATAGACCTGTGAGAATTGACACAATTGTTATTTCAACACAGCATGATGATTTTGATTCAGAAAAGAAAATGTTGGATAAAATTAAAGCCGATATTATTAAGGTTTTAATTCCAAGAGTAATGAAGAAATACCCTAAGTATAAAAAGTTATTCAACGACAAAATCAAATATCATATTAACCCAACAGGTAAGTTTGTAATTGGTGGTCCACATGGCGATACAGGATTAACAGGTAGAAAAATTATTGTTGATACCTATGGTGGTAAAGGCGCTCATGGTGGTGGTGCATTCTCTGGTAAAGATCCATCAAAAGTAGATCGTTCTGCGGCATATGCAACTAGACATATTGCAAAGAATATGGTTGCAGCAGGCCTTTGCGATGAAGTATTGGTACAAGTTTCTTATGCAATTGGTGTCGCACAGCCTATGGGTATTTATATCAATACATATGGTACATCAAAAGTTAAATTAAGTGACGGAGATATCGCGAAGAAAATTGAAAAGATTTTTGATATGCGACCATATGCGATTGAACAACGTTTAAAATTACGTAACCCAATTTATTCTGAAACTGCGGCTTATGGCCATATGGGTAGAAAGAACGAAGTAGTTACAAAAACTTTTACTACTCCCGATGGTAAAGAGAAGAAAGTGAAAGTTGAATTGTTTACATGGGAAAAGTTAGACTACGTAGAAAAAATCAAAAAAGAATTTAAAATTAAATAATTATTAATTTCATAGTTGAAAAAGCCCCATCTAAAAAAATGGGGCTTTTTTATTTTTTTAGCATAAAGATTTTCCTATATTTATTCAAACCTAAATTTATTCGATATGAAAAAAATGATTCTTAAGACAACAGCAGCAGGTTTGTTAGCTGTATTTAGCATTGGTGCAACAGGATGTTTCGGAGAGTTTGCATTAACTCGTAAAGTTTATGAGTGGAACGATGGTATAGCAGGCGATGATATGGGTGGTAAGGTTGTTAAAACATTAGTGTTCTATGCATTAAACATTATTCCTGTATATGGAGTTGCAGGTTTTGTTGATTATGTAGTTCTAAATTTAATTGAATTCTGGACAGGCTCTAATCCTATGGCTATGGCTGATGGTGAAATAGAACAACGAGTTGTGAATTACAAAGGCACGAAATATCAAATTACAGCTACTAAAAACAAGTTTAATATTGTTCCATTAGAGGGAGTAAATAAAGGAAAGTCGACCGACTTATTATACGATGTTACTAGCCAATCATGGACAATGACAAATGAAAGTGGATCACAAAAAATTATTGACTTTAATGGCGATAAAATTTCATTTACGAGCCCTAAAGGTGTAGTAGTGAAAAGTATTTCTGAAATAAACTAATTTCAATTTGAATAAAAAAGCCCCGAAAATATTCGGGGCTTTTTTATTATTGCAATGTCTCTTCTAACCATCTAAAAAATTCGCGCTGCCATAGCAAACTGTTTTGAGGTTTTGTTACCCAATGTCCTTCATCTGAAAAATATAAAAATCTACTTTTTATTCCTTGCAATTGAGCTGCACTAAATGCTTGTAAGCCTTCACCCAATGGTACTCTAAAATCTTTGTCGTTATGTATCACAAGTATTGGAGTATTCCAATTGTTTACAAATTTATGAGGTGAAAATTCTTCGTAAGATTTAGGCTTAGGATCATTCCAATATGGACCACCCAAATCGTGATTCACAAAAAATATTTCTTCTGTTGCACCATACATACTCTCTAAATTAAAGACCCCGCAATGTGCAATAAATGATTTAAATCTTTTTTCATGATTGCCAGCTAACCAATAAACAGAATAACCTCCATAACTTGCACCTACGGCTGCTCTTTTGGTAACATCGACATACTCCTCATTACTTACATCATCTATAGCTGCCAATAAATCTTTCATTGCTTGTCCGCCCCAGTCACCACTAATCTGATCGTTCCACTCTTGTCCAAAAGATGGTAAACCTCTACGGTTGGGTGCAACTACGATATATCCTTTTGCTGCCATCAATTGAAAATTCCATCGATACGAAAAGCTTTGACTGATGGTGCTTTGAGGACCACCTTGGCAATATAATAAGGTAGGATACTTTTTGTTTTTATCGAAGTCTGGTGGAAAAATCACCCAGGTTAACATTTCTTTACCATCGGTAGTTTCTACCATACGCTTTTCTACTTTCCCGAATTTGATTTTTTCCAATTCTGAATCGTTCGTTTTCGTAAGCTTATAAGTATTGCCTTTCGCCAAATCAATTCTATGAATTTCTGTAGGTGAGCTCATATTTACTTTAGTAGCAATGATGTCGTATTTTTTTCCATCGTATGATAAATCGATAGAGCCTAGATCACTCATGCCATTTGTGATTTTTCTCAAAGCATCTTTTTTCAAACTCAAGGTATACGAATACAATTGATGCACAGCGTCAACAGCAGAGGTAAAGTAAATCGTTTTTGAATCTTTAGACCATAATATATTATCAGCACTTTGATCGATGTCCTTCGTGATTTCTGAAATATTACCACTAGCTATTTCCATAAGCATAATTCTATTTTTATCTGCTTCAAATCCCGCACGTTCCATACTTAACCAAGCTATGTATTTTCCATCTGGAGAATATCTGGGTTCAACATCGTAACCGACATTTTTAACACTTATATTAGTTGTCTTTCCGGTTACTAAATTATATATATAAATATCCGTATTAGTGCTTACTGCATATTTTGCTCCAACTTCTTTTTTGCAGGTATATGCAATATTTTTTCCATCAACACTCCATGCCAATTGTTCCTCACCACCAAAAGGTAATGTAGGTGCATCAAATCTTTCATTTGGCATTATATCTACTGGCTTTCCAAGTTTACCGTTTTCATAAGTACAATACATCACATGTGAATATGCACCATCTTCCCATTGATTCCAATGGCGCATCATGAGTTCGTCGTACATTAAAGCATTTGCTTTTGGTAAGTCTGGATATCTTTTCTTTAAACTCATATCTAATTCTATCTCTTGTGTGAAATAGATATGTTTCATCGTTGGAGAATAATTGAAATTATAGATACCCCCGGGAATAGTTGAAATTTGTGTTTTTCCCGTACCATCTGGATTCATTTCCCATAATTGCGATTCACCTGATTCAGAACTTAGAAATCCAATTTTTTTACCATCGGGCCTCCATCTTGCATTTGATTCTGAAAAAGGAGTGTTGGTTAATTGCTTAGCCTCTGAACCTTTGCTCTCTATCAACCACAAATCATTATTTCCTTTATTCGCATCAACATCGTATCGAGTTATGTTGTATACGATTAATTTACCATCAGGCGAGACTTTAGGCTCTGATACTCTTCCAAGTTTCCATAATGTTTCTGCTTCTAATTTGTCTTGAGCATATACTAAAGAACAGCCCATTGACAGCATCATTAAAAATAATTTTCTCATGAGATTTATTTATTTACAACCTTTATAAGCGGCATAAAATACCACCAACCATACCAATCCTTTTATTAAAAAAAACAAAAAGCCTGCTAAGCCGAATCGCTTTAACCATTTCTTTTTATTCTCATTCATTAGAAGGATATGTTGAAGTTTAATTTGAATACTAAGTTATCCTTTTCAATTGGATTTTTATATGCACCATATCTATAAAATGCACCTACACCCAAACCCATATTATATACATTCGTTTTCAACACAAAAATATCCGAAATATTTAATCCACTTTCTAAATAACCTTTTTCCATAGTTTTAAAAACAATACCCTTATGTTCCGATGTATTATTCAATGAACCCCATCCAGCCGATGTATGAACAGATAATCCTGGTTTTATAAACTTCGATTGATACAGAAGTTTTCCGAAATCATGTGAATAAAAAATTGCTAGATATTCAGACGATAAGAATTCATTCATGCGCATAGTTTCGAAATAGTTCTGAGTGCTTAAACTAAAACTACCATTATAATTTGCTCTTCCATTATATGCATATGGGTATGAAACCGCTCCATCAATATATCCAACATTCACTTGAAAATTCGATTTTCCGATGTTTCGAATGGTGAAGGATTTATTAACTTTCAAATCGTATTTCATGAATGATTTATTCCAATTATTCGACAAGCCTTCTATATATGCAATGTTCAAATAAACAATAGGATATTTCGTACCTAATGAAATTCGTTCAGATGCTTGTTTCATAAATTGTTCTCCATAAGCCCATCGTGTTGTTAATCCAATCTCTCTAGTATTAAAAGTATTTATTCCCAATGCACCTGCATCAGAATAAGTATAGGTGTTAGTAACGGATCTTTCAAATTGAGAAACATAAATATGATGTAACAAAAACTTTTGCGATCTAAATTTTAATCTGCTTTCGAAGCCTCTTTGGAAATCCATATTCCAAACCAATAAATTCCTATACGAGTCAAACAAGCTCGGGCGCTCTCCTCTAAACTGAACCGCACCCGATTCAATAACATCGTACATATAGGTATTAGATAGTACAATTTCCTTCTCTCTACTTAAAAACAAATCTAGCCCTGCACCATATTTAAATTTCTTGTCTTTTGTTCCATAAGCAAAATAGGTAGAAAGTGAAAACCACTTGCTTATATTTTCTGATGTACTAAGTCCTGCACCCAATCGTACTCCTTCATAATCATTAAATCCACCAAATAATCGTTTTAAGTCAAATTGAAAGTATTTGCCAATAGGGAAGTGTCCCTTAGCAATGATTGTAAAATATTTAATCTTATCGTCAATTTTTTCAGCTTTCCCAATACTATCAATAACTCTATACGTATTCTTCTCTAAATAAGAAAGACTATCAATTCTAAAAGCATTTAATAAACTATCTGAATTTTCTTTTATCGATTTTTTATCATAATCTAAAACTACTCCGTTGTAATTTTTCTTTTTATCGTCTACGTTAAGTTGTATGTCTTTTATGTACGTTCTTCCAACACCAAACATCATGCGGTCATTTATTTGTATCGACTTTCCAAAATCAAGATCGGTATTCAGTTGTGTTGGAAACCATGCACCTAAAACTTTTTCATATTGTTGCTGAACCTTTATGCCGAGGTAAGAACTCTTTGCTGGTTCTGCAATTACATTTTGAATTGCAAATCCATCCGTATTAATATACAACAAGCCTTTTAGTCCATCGAAATTTTTTCCTTTAGCCGGTTTAAAACTGATAACAAAAATCGAGTCCTTATTAGAATACAAGGTATCTTCGATGTTGAAAAAATACTTACTCGTACTGCCTGGAGAAATTGGACTTAAATAATTTTTATCTAGTACTTTTAGATAGTCTTTGTAAAATGAAAAGGATTGAAACTGCGAAGCGATTAATACAAATTGCGGGTTCTTTAATCCAGAAACTTTTAATGCAGTAATTTTTTCCTTAGTCCTCTCTGGTTTCAAATAACTTCTTTCCGTAACCGTTTCTGTTAAAAATAAGTATTGCGTATTAAATAGCGAGTCACTTGATTTTACTCTTCGTTTATTATCTTGAATTATCGAATCCCTTTTCAAGACATATTTTACCGAATCTTTTTTCTTCAATTCTTTTACTATTGCATAGGTTTCTACTAAACTGTCGATATTCGAAACATATGTACTATCCTTTTTTCCAGTAAAGTAAAATTTATTATACGACTTGTATTTAAAGGACTCCAAAGCTTCTGGATTATTTTTATCGCGATTCCGAATAGCATTATTAATAATCCTATGTGCGGGATTTTCTCCAGCATATACATTTACCTCTTGAATTTTATTTTCTTTCTCCGACAAATAAATTAAAATTTCTTTAGAGCTCTCTACTCTTATCTCTTTTGTTTCGTATCCCACATATTGCAATCTTAAGTTCAGTGCCGATGTGTTAGCTCTAATAAAGAACTTACCGTCGATATCGGTTTGCACTCCTCTGTTTTCTCCTAAAACTAAAATAGATACGAATGCCAAACCTTTGTTTGTTTTAGCATCTAATACCTTTCCAGAATAAATATTGTTTTGTGCGATGGTTATTTTAGCAAGGAATAAAAATAGTACTATAAGTAGCTTTCTCATCAAATTAAAAAATTTCACAAATCAAATAAATAATATCAAATAAGTATTTTAGTACTTATAAAGTAACAGAATTTTTATGAATACTACAGAAAACCCTTGGGGAATAATTGATTCAAAAGAAATTTACGATAATCCATGGATTAATGTAAAAGAGTATAATGTGATAAACCCCAATGGAGGAAAGGGTATATATGGTAAAGTACATTTTAAAAATATTGCGATAGGTATATTAGCAATTGATGAAAACCAAGAAACCATATTGATCGGACAATTTCGATTCCCTTTAAATGCCTATAGTTGGGAAATTCCAGAAGGTGGTGGGAAATTATCGGTCGACCCATTAGAGTCGGCAAAAAGAGAACTGCTTGAAGAAACTGGGCTAAAGGCAAATAAATGGTCGGAATTATTAGTCATGCATTTATCCAATTCTGTAAGTGATGAAAAAGCAATTATTTATTTAGCTGAAGATTTAAAGCAGTTTGAAGCCGAGCCAGAGGAAACAGAAAAGCTTGAAATAAAAAAACTCCCTTTTGAAAAGGTATATGAAATGGTTATGAATTCAGAAATTACTGATTCAATGTCGGTAGCTGCAATTCTTAAGTATAAATTATTAAGCATTCATAAGTAACAAATTTGTGAATCGTTAAAAATATAAATTCTTTACAATAGCTTTAAGTATGAGAAAATTAATACTATCAATAGCCTTACTCAGCATCATGGCTAGCAATACATCGGCACAACTTATGGATGGTAAAAAATCTTTTAGCAGGAAAGATTCACTTAGGGGAACACTGTATAAAGAGAGAAGTTCATACGATGTGAAGCATTATCTACTTGATATTAAAATCGACATCGATAAAAAGTTTATTGAAGGGAGTAATGTAATTTCATTCCATGTGTTGAATGACTTTCAAAGATTACAGTTCGATTTGTTTTCGAACATGAATGTACAGAAAGTTATATGGAATAATAAGAAGCTAAAAATAAGTAGGGAACACAATGCGGTTTTCGTAGAGTTTCCTGAAATGCTAAAAGCCAATACGAATCAAAAAATCACGATTGAATACAACGGAAATCCTATAGTGGCTAAACGTGCTCCATGGGATGGTGGATTTGTTTTCAAAAAAGATAAGAATGGTAAAGATTGGGTGGGTGTAGCTTGTCAAGGTACAGGCGCAAGTTTATGGTGGCCAAATAAAGATCATCAAAGTGATGAGCCCGACAGCATGAGAATTAACATTACCTGTAAATCTGGACTTCAAGAAATCTCTAATGGTAGATTATTACGCAAAACCGAGTTGAAAAATGGTAATACTAAATGGGAATGGAATGTATCATATCCAATCAACAATTACGATGTGAGTGTTAACATAGGCGATTATGTGCTTTGGTCTGATACTTATACAAGTAAAATAATAGACGAAACTCTAGATCTTGATTATTATGTATTGAGAGGTAACGAAGAAAAATCTAAAAAACAATTCGCGCAAGTTAAACCAATGTTGGATGTGTTTGAAAAAAGATTTAGTCCTTACCCTTTTTACAAGGATGGTTTTAAATTAGTTGAAACTCCATATTTAGGGATGGAACATCAAAGCTGTATTGCATACGGGAATGGTTATAAAAATGGATATATGGGATTCGATTTATCGGGTTCCGGTGAAGGTCTAAAATTTGACTATATCATCATTCACGAAGCCGCACATGAGTGGTGGGGAAATTCCTTAACATCCTACGATATTGCAGATATGTGGATACATGAAGGATTTGGTCAATACTCAGAATGTGTTTACCTAGAAGAATTGCATGGTAAAGAAAGTGCAATGAAATACATGTTGGGTTTAAGAAAGGGTATTGAAAATAAAGAGCCTGTTATTGGACCATACGGTGTGAACGAAGAAGGAAGTGGCGACATGTATCCTAAGGGTTCACAGTTTCTTCACACCTTGAGATCTGTAATAAATAATGATGAGTTGTGGTGGAGTATTGTTTATGGACTTCAAAACGATTATAGACATCAAAACATAAGTACAGAAGATGTATTAAAATATATGAACAAAAAATCAAAAATGAATTTGAATCCAATTTTTGAGCAATATTTGAAACACCCACAAATTCCTACATTAGATTACAGTATGGTGCAAAATGGAAATAACTTAACGTTAACTTACAAGTGGAAAGTCGATGTTGCAAATTTTGACATGCCTATCGATATTTATGTCAATGGAGAAAAAAGAAGATTATATCCAACTACGGATACTCAGAGTTTATTAATTAGTAATGCAAAAGATTCTGACATTCGTATCGATAAAGAAAATTTCTATATCAATTAAAGATTCATAATAAATTAGATTGAAGGCATTCGTATGAATGCCTTTTTTATGTCATTTGAAATTCCTCTTTAATTAATTTTATATGACTTAAAATTGTAGCAAGCTTAAGCTTTCTTTTTGCAGAAATTTGTTCGGGACTTAGGCCTGCTTTAAACAATCGTTTTGTTTTACTTAATGTTGTGCTAGTTTTTGATTTTTTCTTTTTAGTTATAGCGCTTGGCAATTGATGATCCCAACTCTGAATTAATGATTCTTTTAAACAATCTTTAACTAAAATCTTAGAGCTTAGAAAATGTTGAGTAATTAACTTCGATTTTATTATTTTATTTATCTTATGAAGGTTTATGTTTTGCAAAGCTAGCAAATCAGGAATTTCTTCCATCAAATCTAAATTCCTTTCGATACTTAAAATAAAATCAGCAATTCTATTATTTATACCTTTTAATTTTGGAATAAAATAGTTTTCGGATTGTTCAATTCTATCTAATAACTGATTATAGTTTTTTTGATTTATTATCTTGTGTATTTGCTCAACGAACTTGACAGAAATTTCATATTCGATTTCGATTAATTTATAAACTTCTAAAAACCAAATTTTATAATCTAAAAAATATTTATCGTCTTTTTCTGACAAACTAATCAAATAATCGTTCCAGTATTTCATGGTATCGGATAGGTTGTATGTGTTAATTACAAACTCATTAACATATTCTGAACTTGATATTTGAAATTCATTGTTATAATTAATTTCTTTCGTGTTTTGACTTTCAAAATTTAATATATCATTTGAATATTTAATATTATTAAATTCGATTTTTGTGCTTAGAAATAATCCCTCTAAGGTTTTTATTCTAGATAATGCAACGTATATCTGTCCAGATGCAAATACATTTTTTATATCTATAATAGCTTTTTCAAATGTCAAACCTTGACTTTTATGAATTGTAATCGCCCACGCTAACTTAATTGGATACTGTTTATATGTACCAACGATTCTTTCTTCAATTTCATCATTGGAAGCATCTATTGAATATTTTATATTGCTCCATTCGTACATTTTTATTTCAACTCTAATTCCATCTTGAGTCAATACAATAATTTTATCTTTAATAATTGAATCAATTATTCCAATTTTCCCATTGTAATATAGCTTTTCTGAACTGGAATCATTTTTCACAAACATAATTTGTGCGCCAACTTTTAAAACAAGTTTTTTCTCTACCGGCAATAGATGTTCTGGAAAATCTCCTTTTAGCTCGGCATTAAAAATTTCCTCAGGACTATCTATTTTCGATAGTTTTAATTTATTAATATTATCGGCATGTGCATTGTGTGTTGTAAGTGTAATTAAGTTTTCAAATTCTGATATATTAAAATTTGAAATACACCTTGAGTTTAAAACTTCTAGATCTTCTTCCCGCAAACTTGTGCTTCTTATTGAATTTAATAATGCAGTATATTCTAAATCTTTTTGTCGATGTACTGTTTCTAATTCAAACTTTAAGAGTTTATTTTTTTGTAAGACCAATGCACTAAAAAAATATATACTTCGATAATATTTTGATAATATTTCCCACTCTTCATCTTTAACAATTGGGGGCAACTGAAGCATATCTCCACAAAGCAAAACCTGTATTCCTCCAAAAGCTTTATTGTTTTTTCGTATATATTTTAATAAATAATCAACTGCATCTAACAAATCGGCTCGTAACATACTCACCTCATCTATGACTAATAATTCCGCTTCATTTAAAATTCTTTTTTTATCGTTCGAATAATGAATGTTACGAGTGATTGTCGACTGTGACTCAACCTTCACATTACTTGATAATTGATAGACTCTTCTTTCGGGGATAAAGGTTGTGAATGGAATTTGAAATTGAGAATGTATGGTAACACCACCCACATTTAATGCCGCAATTCCACTTGGAGCAACCACTAAGGTCTTTTTATGCGTATTCTTAACTATGTTTTTTATTAGTGTTGTTTTTCCCGTACCAGCTTTTCCTGTTAAGAATATATTTTGATTGGTATGATTAATAAACCTCTCCACTAATTCTTCTACCGCTTCCATAATCATATAATTTTTGAAGCAAGTTAGAAAGCATTAAGGAAGTGGGCAACTGCAAGAATGCAGGTTTATTTATAATAATTAATAAAATATTATATAGCCAATGTGCTGTATTATAATATTTTATATATTTACAATACAATTAGATCGAAATTAAACACTTAACAACAATCAGCATGAAAAGATTATTACTACTCATTACAATAATGATTTCTTCAAATTTATTATATGCTCAAATAATTTTTTTTGAAGATTTTGATGGTGTTCCAGGTCCAACTTCAGGTGGAGCTGGAACATATAGCTTTCCTTCGGGTTGGCTATTAAGAAACGTCGATAATCGAGTACCTGATGCTCAAGTTGCTTATATCAATGATGCTTGGGAACGTCGAGAAGATTTTGGTTTAAGTGTGATAGATTCGGTTGCATTTAGTACTTCATATTATAGCCCTGAAGGAAGTGCCGATGATTGGATGTGGACACCATTAATTGGACCAATACCTACAAACGCTTTTTTAAGTTGGGAGGGCAGAAGTTATGATCCTGCGTATAAAGATGGATATGAAGTAAGAATTATGGTAGCACCCAATGTGCCTGGAGGAGGTACGGGTGTTCTAGGAAATCAAGTTAGTGCTTCCACTGTAATTTTTAGTATACCTGAAGAAAGTACGATTAGTACTACACACTCTGTCAATTTAAGCAGTTACGTTGGCCAGTCGGTATACATCGGCTTTAGAAATAATTCAAACAATAAATTTATATTGACAATTGATAATGTAAAAGTTGAGGTGCGCAATGATTTTGATGCGCAATTACTCGAAATAGATACTATATCTGAATATACACAAACACCAATATTGCAAGTACAGTCACTAAACTTATCGGGTAATGTACAGAATGCAGGAACTGATACCATCACTAATGTTAAATTAAATGTAGATATTTTAAATAATAATCAAATTGTTTATTCAGCTTCAAGTGATAGTGTAAACTTGCTACCTGGAGAAATTATGAATTTAAAAATCGATGAATATACTCCAAGTGCTATCGGTAATTATACATTGAAGTTTTACACTAGTATTAACGAACTAGATCAAATAAGTAATAACGATACATTGATTAAAACAGTGATTATTAGTGATACAACCTTTGCAAGAGACAATGGAATTATTAATGGAAACATTGGTATTGGCGCGGGAGGAATAGGGTATATTGGTCAAAGTTTTACTATTAATAAATCAGATTACATTACTTCAATTACTGGCTCATTTAATCAGGGTTATACCGGTGAAAAATTAGCGGCACTAGTTTGGAGTTTCTCAAATAATTTACCTGATCAAATTATTGCAAGAACAGATACCATTACGTATAAAGATGATTCTGCTCGGTACTATACGCTGCCTATACAAGGTGGGTATCAATTTTTAGATAGTGGTATGTATGCAATAACTTTTATTGAGTTTGATAGCACCTTAAGTTTATCACAAACCTCAGAATACTTTAGTCTTGGTACTACCTGGGTTTATTGGAATACAATACCAGGTAACACTTGGAGAAATTTTGAATTTTTCGGACAAAGCTTTAGAAAAGCATGTGTGGTTAGACCAAATTTTGGCGAACTACCATGTAACATAATGTTAGAAGTCGACACTTTATTTAATACAAGTTGCAATGGTATTAACAATGGTGAAGTATATCTAAATGTAAGCAATTCAAATGGGAATCTTAATTTCCAATGGATACCAAATGTAAGTGATACGTTTTTTGCAACAGATTTAGCAGCAGGTGATTATACTGTTACTGTTACTGATGAATTAAATTGTTCGGCAAGTATTACTTTTACTATTGAAGAACCTTTAGCTATTGACACTTCAATTTTGGTGATCAACGACACCTTGTATTCTCTTGCAACATCAAATAGTTTTCAATGGATTAATTGCAACGATAATTCCATTATACCCAATCAAACTTTAAATTATTTTGTTCCCTCTGAGAATGGAGTTTATGCAGTGATAATTAGAGATGGTGATTGTGTTGATACTTCTGAGTGTGTAAATTATGTTATTAATTCTCTCACACGAATAAAGAATGAGTTAATAAATATTTATCCGAATCCCAATAATGGAACCTTTACTGTGGAGAGCAAAAACACTAATGTTCATTGTATCGTTTATAATGCTATTGGTGTTAAGGTTGCAGCATTTGAATTGTCTAGTTCAAATGATTATAAAGTCGACATCAAAGACCTTGCAAAAGGTGTTTATCTAATAACATTCGAAATGAATGGAAAATTAATAAGCGATAAAATAATTATACAATAATTACAAAAGCACATATGGTAGTTAACTATCATATGTGCTTTTTATAAAAATTAGAACTTCCCAACAATACCAAATTGTATTGGAGATTTAGCTATTCCAGCTTCTGCATATAGTCCAATATTGTCTGTAAAATAATAGTTAGCACCTATTGTAAAATCTAGTCCAAATGGAAAAAATGTTGGAATACTAGTATTTGAACTCCCTTCTGGCGCTTCTGAAGTGAATTTCCAATCAGCCGTTCTATATCCAATTCCTGGACCAAAGAATGCATCAAATTTTTCTGATGTAGCGAAATGAAAATTAATTCTTGCTAATGCACTTAAGCTAGTTCTTTCAATTCCTGCTTTATAATCAGCTCCATTAATTTTCTCTACGTAACTCACTTCGTTTTTAGTATAAGCAATATTTAATCCTAATCCGATTTTATCGGTCAATGCATGTTCATATTTAATATACAATGGACCAAAATTTTTCACTTCAAACCCTTCATAACTTTCATAGGTATTGAAAATACTACCTGTAATAGTTGGCGCACCATACCCTATCTTCACTAGATTGTTTCCTTTAGAAAAAGATTGTGCATTTGAATTTGTGATGCATGCGGTAATTACAAGGCATGCCATTAATAAGATTTTTTTCATTTTTAATTTGTTGTTTAATCTAAGACAACAAACCTATCTTTAAACCTTATTCATCTATCATTTATTTTATTTAGAATTTCTTTAGGGCTTAAGTAATTATTTAATTTAAATGATTTATATTCTGTGCTTGCGTTAGACTTATTAATTACATAATCCGCAAAATCATGCAACTGCTTTCCCAATCCTCTATTTATAACATCTAGATCTGTAGCGCGCTCCATTTCTTTGTGGTAGTTTTTAAACATCATATAATATAGACCGCATTTGAACATCGACAAGGTTTTTTTCTGATGATAGTCAACGATGTGTGATAATTCATGCGCAATAATACCAACTTGTGCTTCTAAGCTTAATTCATGAAAAGAAACAGAGCCGAGTTTTTCAGCAGCATTGTTTATAAAAATATAATACGAACGATCTCGTAATAATAATTGACCCATATGTGGTCTTGCCGCCATGGTTGTTTTAATGGGTCTCTCCTCAAATGTGATGATTACATCTTTTAATTCGGGATAAAAACTTAGGGCGATGAGTGCAGGTAATTCAGTTGATGGTGTAAATGATTTATTCTGGCCATAGGTTTCTTTAAGTTCTACATAATTTACACTTCTTGCTACTACATCGGCATAAAAAAATACTTGAAACGTTATTGCAATTATTAAGTATAAACGATATGTATTAAAAGAAAACATGCTTAAATATAAATAATTTAACATTGATTTTCAAATCATTATGCATATATTTAAATTATGAAATACATTTTTATTTTATTGATTGGTCTATTGTTTTCTCAAGTTGTCACTGCACAAGATATTTCAGCAAAGCAAGAGGCTTATGTAAAAGTGGATAAAATGCCTGAATTTCCAGGTGGTCAAGTGGCATTAGTGAAATACTTAAGTAAAAACATTAAGTATCCAGTTGAATCGAAAAAAAATAAAGTAAAAGGAAAAGTGGTTGTATCTTTTGTGATCGACAAGATTGGTAAAGTGAACAATGCAAAAATTGTAAAAAGTTTAAACGAAGAATGCGATAAAGAGGCGCTTAGAGTAATTAGCTCGATGCCCGATTGGATTCCGGGTGAAAAAAGTGGTCAAAAAGTTGATGTGCTTTTTTCATTGCCAATCAATTTTGAATAATGTTTAGGAATCAACTTCCTCAAATAAAAAAGGTCTCAACAAAAATTGAGACCTTTGTGTTTTCAATAATTTCTAATATTAATTATTCGAAGCGATTGAAGCCGTTAGGAAATCGCGATTCATACGAGCAATGTTCGACAATGAAATTCCTTTCGGACATTCTGCCTCACAAGCACCTGTGTTCGTACAATTTCCAAAACCTTCTGCATCCATTTGTGCCACCATGTTTTGTACACGCATATATCGCTCTGGCTGACCTTGTGGTAATAAAGAAAGCTGAGATACTTTTGCTGAAACGAACAACATCGCCGATGCATTTTTACAAGCAGCTACACAAGCTCCGCAACCAATACACGCTGCAGCATCAAATGCAAGATCTGCATCTTCTTTACCAATAGGTAAACTATTGGCATCTCTAGCATTACCAGTATTCACAGAGATAAATCCACCCGCTGAGATGATTCTATCAAAAGCCGAACGATCTACAGCTAAATCCTTAATTACAGGAAACGCTTGCGCTCTCCATGGTTCTACAACTATCGTATCTCCATCCTTGAACGAACGCATATGTAATTGGCAAGTAGTAACTTTGTCTTTAGGACCATGCGGACGTCCATTGATGTACATACTGCACATACCGCAAATGCCTTCTCTACAGTCGTGGTCGAAAGCGATTGGCTCTTCACCCTTAGAGATTAATTGTTCGTTCAAAACATCGAACATTTCTAAGAACGACATATCAGGAGAAATTTCTTTCACTTGATACGTTACTAATTTACCTTCTGTATTATTGTTCTTTTGTCTCCACACTTTTAGTGTTAGATTCATGTTCCCTTTTTCCATATATGTGAAATTATACTATCTTTTATTTAGAAAAACGAAAATTGAAAATTGAAAATCGTTGTGCATCAAAATCATTCTTTCTTTTGTCTAATTAAAAAATTTATATACCCGTTAATAAGGGCAATACATTTTTCTATTAAAACGTATAAGATATTATACTTTTCTATTTTAATGATTTTCTCATCAAGTGCAATAATTAAATGATCCATCAATTCGTATAATGAACCTCTACTTTGTCTACAAAATTGAATGTTCTCTTGATAAAAGAATCGACCGTATCCTTCAGCAATATTGTTAGTTACAGACCTCGATGCTCTTAACATCTGATCTACTAATCTATATTTCTCTTCTACAGGAAATTCTTTAACAAGCTTACTAATTTCATTTCGTAATTCTCTTGCACTTTTCCAGCATTCTAAATTTTCAAAATTCCTCATCACCAATCTCTCCCATTTTAGCAACCTTCTATTGCTAAATTTCGTTTTTTAATTTATTTAATGTTTTTTCAACTACTACCCTACATTTTTCTATTTTCTATTTTCTATTTTCCTACTTATAAGATCTCTGAGCAATCTTAATATTCTCGTACTTCAACTCTTCCTTATGCAATACAGGTTCTTGTCCTTCGCCTTTGTATTCCCATGCTGCTACGTACGCATATTTTTCATCGTCACGTAATGCTTCTCCTTCTTCTGTTTGATATTCTTCACGGAAGTGACCACCACACGATTCGTTTCGATCTAATGCATCTTTACACATTAACTCTCCCAACTCAATGAAGTCTGCAACACGACCTGCTTTCTCTAATTCTGGATTGAACTCATCAGCAGAACCAGGTACACGTACATCGGACCAAAACTCTTTTTTCAATTGTTGTATTTCTGCAATCGCTTCTTTCAATCCTTGTTCGTTTCGCGCCATTCCACATTTATCCCACATGATTTTTCCTAATCGTTTGTGGAAACTATCAACTGTTTTAGTACCCTTGATTGCAAAGAATTGATTGATTTGATTTTTAACTTTATTCTCTGCCTCAACGAATGCTTCGTGGTCTGTTGAAATTGCTTTTGTTCCAATTTCTTTCGATAAGTACGCTCCGATTGTATATGGAATTACAAAGTAACCATCTGCTAATCCTTGCATCAATGCAGATGCTCCCAATCTGTTTGCACCGTGATCAGAGAAGTTTGCTTCTCCTAATGCATACAAGCCTGGAACTGTAGTCATCAAATTATAATCTACCCATAATCCACCCATAGTATAATGTACCGCAGGATAAATTCTCATCGGTTGTTCGTACGGATTCTCACCAGTAATTTGTTGATACATGTCGAACAAGTTACCGTACTTCTCTTTTACAACTTCCTTACCTAATTTGATAATTTCATCTTCCGATGCATTGTGTAAATTTCTCTTGTTTGCTTCTACAGTTCCATAACGTTTTATGTTAAAAGCAAAATCAAGATACACCGCCATTTTCGATGCACCTACTCCATAACCCGCATCGCATCTTTCTTTCGCTGCGCGCGATGCTACGTCTCTTGGTACTAAGTTCCCGAATGCAGGATATCTTCTCTCTAAATAATAATCTCTTTCTTCTTCTGGAATATCGTTCGGATTTCTTGTGTCTCCTTGTTTTTTCGGAACCCAAATTCTACCGTCGTTACGTAAGGATTCCGACATCAATGTTAATTTCGATTGATGATCGCCCGATACCGGAATGCATGTTGGGTGAATTTGTGTGAAACATGGATTACCAAAAAACGCACCTTGCTTGTGTGCTTTCCAAGCTGCTGTTACATTGGAACCCATAGCGTTGGTCGACAAGAAGAATACGTTACCGTATCCACCTGTACACAACAAAACCGCATGACCAAAATGACGCTCTAATTTTCCAGTAACTAAATCTCTAGCAATAATTCCTCTACACACACCATCGATTTTCACAACTTCTAACATCTCATGTCTGGTGTACATTTTTACAGTACCCATACCTACTTGACGTTGTAATGAAGAATATGCTCCTAATAATAATTGCTGACCTGTTTGTCCTGCTGCGTAAAATGTTCTTTGCACTTGAGTACCACCGAATGAACGATTCGATAATAATCCTCCGTATTCACGAGCAAATGGTACACCTTGAGCAACACATTGGTCAATAATATTTCCACTCACTTCCGCTAAACGATACACGTTTGCCTCTCGAGCTCTATAGTCACCTCCTTTAATTGTATCGTAGAACAAACGGTAAACAGAGTCACCATCGTTCTGATAATTTTTCGCTGCATTGATTCCACCTTGAGCAGCAATTGAATGCGCTCTACGAGGTGAATCTTGAAAGCAAAATACTTTTACTTTATATCCCAATTCAGCCAATGACGATGCTGCCGAAGCGCCCGCCAATCCTGAACCTACTACTATAATTTCTAAATTTCTTTTGTTCGAAGGGTTAACCAATGGTACTGTTGAACGATACTTCGTCCATTTTTGCTCCAATGTACCTTCTGGTATTTTCGAGTCTAATACTGACATATCTTAATGTTTTACGATTCTAATTTTTAGTTAATCCAACCGAAATGAAATGCCAATGGCATCAAGGCAAATAATATTGGAACAATGATCGAAAATCCGTATCCAATTGATTTAATTGCTGGTGTATATTTTTTGTGATTTAAACCCAATGTTTGGAATGCCGATGCAAAGCCATGCATCAGGTGGTATGAAAGCGAAATCATCGACAGTACATAAACTCCTACTACCCATGGATTTTCAAATACTTCTTTCATTTCATTGTATAAAGTTTCCTCACCACTTGTAATATGATCTGTGAATCTACTTAGCACCCAAAAATGTTTTAGGTGAATGATTAAGAAAATCAATAAAAGTGTACCCAACAAACCCATTGAACGCGAGTACCATTTACTGTTTGCCGATGCATTGCTATAAGCATACTTTACCGGTCTTGCCTTGTTGTTATCTCTCCATAGTAACAAGCCATCAACAATATGTAACAACAAACCCAGCATCAATACTACTTCCATAGTCCTGATTAACCAGTTCGTTCCCATAAAATGTGCTGCTGCTTCGAACTTTACTCCACCGTCGTTAAAGAATACTAATGAATTGATTCCAACGTGTATTAACAAAAAAGAAATCAAAAATAAACCTGTTAGGCCCATTAACAATTTCTTTCCAATTGATGATTTGAACAGTTTGCTCTTACTCATGTTTGTGTTTTTTTCTAATTATACTGTTAACCGCAAATGTATTTATTATGTGTTATTTCTCGATTATCTAGAAAAATTTAGATTGATTCTAAGTTAATCTATTTAAAAACAAAATTTACAAAACTTGAATGATTTTCTCTTTGGTAATCAGGTATATAGAGTCACCCTCGTTTTTGTCGACCAAATATCCGCCTGTAAAACTACCGAAGGATGGTAAAATTCCCGACGCTTTACCTATATAAAAACAAGGTAATGTTGCCGATTGCTTAGCTTTCCCTTGAATTTTAAATTTCGGGTGAACATGTCCCGACCAAACAAATTTTTCTTCTTCAATCAAACCTTCATTTTTATGTACAAAATAATACGGGCCGATGTACAAGCTTTCATAAACTTTTAGCGCAGACCATGATTGATCTGCTTTTTTAAGAAATTTTTGGTCGTGATTTCCCAAAACTAAATGCCAAGAAATTTGACTGTACTCCGATATTAAAGACTGAAATAATTTCCAATCTTCATTCTCCTCAAAATGAAACAAATCACCAAGAATTATAATTTGATCAATTCTAAAACTCTTTATTAAACTTTTAATTCGATTAATATCACGTTCACTATTTCCTGGTATCGCAAAACCATTTTTCCTAAAAGAATTTGCCTTACCGATGTGTAAATCCGAAATAATTAGAGCACTTTCTTCATGCCAATAAATAGCTTTTTCTTTAAGTAGTTCAAGTGTTTGATTTTCGTGCTTAAATATCATTATTCAAAAATAAACTATTTCAATATTTTTTGAATTTTACTTTCTAAACTTTCAGTACTGATTTTCTCTCTTAAACCATCGACCATTATTGGAAAACAAAATGGACTTACTTTTTCTATTTTCTTATATATAATTTTCTGATTTTGTATTCTGTTGAGTGCTTCTCTTAATCGGAATTCTTCTAACTGATAATATAATGCTTCTTGAAAGGCTTGTCTTATTAAAATATGATTGGGTTCATACTCCATAAACATATCAAACATTAAGGAACTAGATGTTTGAATATTCTTTAAAGACATAGTATTACCTGGATATCCATTGAAAACCAAACCAGCAATATTTGAAATTTCTCGAAATCTTCTTCTTGCCATTTCAGTTGCGTTTAAGCTTCGTTGAATATCCTCTATCAGATGCTTTGTGCTAAAAGTATTTCGATCAATTTGTTCTTCAAATCCCAACTCAGAATCACATAATAATTCGAAGCCATAATCATTCATGGCGATAGAAAAACTTTGTGGATTGTTTTTTGATATTCTATATGCCAAGAGATAGGCTAATCCCTCGTTAACTAATCTACCTTCAAAAGGATATACAAATAAATGCATCCCATACTTACTTTTGTGTTCTTCAATAAGCAATTGATTAGAAGCTGGTAGAATTGAAATTTCATTTTGCAGCGATAATAAATTGGAAATTTTTTTTAGCTCTTCATCTAGATTTTTATTGTCATTAAATTCATCCAATTTATGTCTAATCGCATCTGATAATTGAGAAGACAAAGGCATTCTGCCTCCTTGCCAACTTGGTATAGCACCTTTTGTATTTTTACTTCGCTTCACATAAGCAGTATTCGCTTTTAGTTGAATAAACTCTAAACTTTTTCCTGCAAACCAAAAATGATCTCCAGATTTTAATTTAGAAACAAACCATTCTTCTACCGTTCCAATTCTACCACCACTTAAATATTTTATTAGGATACTCGGATCACTTACGATGGTACCCATCGACAATCTATGTCGCCTTGCAATTTTTCTATCTACAATTTTATAAACATTGTTCTCTACAACAACTTTGTTGTATTCTTCATAAGCCGACAATGCCCTTCCTCCTTTTGTAATAAAATTTAATAGTTCATCAAAATCATTTTCCGTAATTTCTCTAAATGCATAGCATGATTTTATTTCTTGAAATATTTTTTCTTTTTCAAAACCATCGGATACTGCCAATGTCAACAAATATTGAGTCAATACATCGTAAGCTAAAATTACTGGATCTCTATTTTCAAATTCTTTGTTTTGAATAGCAGTTCGCATTGCACTTGCTTCAATGATTTCAAGAGAATGTGTGGGTACAAAATAAATACTACTTTTTGCATTGGGTTGATGACCACTTCTACCTGCTCTTTGCATAAATCGAGCAACACCCTTTGGACTTCCAATTTGTATGATGGTGTCAACAGGTCTAAAATCAACACCTAAATCCAATGAAGAAGTGCATACTACTAATTTCAATTGACCTGTGTGTAAAGCTTCTTCTACCCATACTCTTAACTCATTATCCAATGAACCGTGATGCATCGCCATTAATCCAGCAAATTCTGGATATTTATCCAATATCGCTTGATACCAAATCTCAGCTTGAGCTCTAGTATTCGTAAACAATAATGTAGTCTTAGAATTTTTTATAATGGGATATACCTTATCAATTAAACTGATACCCAAATGCCCTGCCCAAGAAAAATTCTCTGCTGAATCTGGTAATACACTGTGAACTTCTATATTTTTTTCATGTTCTGATTTAACAAATACATGCTTCCGATAATAATATTCTTCTCCTAAAAGCACTTCGCTGGCTTGCTCTAGATTTCCTATCGTAGCAGAAATCCCCCAAATATTTAGCTTCGATTTCTGCGCAGCGCGAATAGCTTTTATTCTCGATAATGCGAGCTCAACTTGAACACCTCTCTTATTCCCCAACAATTCATGCCATTCGTCAATTACAATCATTTCCAAATCTTCAAATTGTTTGGAATGATCTTTTGATGCTAACATGATGTGTAATGTCTCAGGTGTTGTAATCAAAACATCCGGTGCGTTTTTTTTGATGTTTCTTTTTTCGGCTTCCGATGTATCTCCTGTTCTTGATGCAATGCTAATATCTAAGCCTATCTCTTCACACATCGTCTCCATGGCTTTTTTGATGTCTTTTGTTAAAGCACGCAATGGACTTATCCAAATTAATCGAGTCTTACTTTTAGCTATATTGTAATTCCGAATGTAATGTATAATGAATGGTATGAACAGCGCGTAGGTCTTGCCACTTCCTGTTGGTGCATTTAGTAAACCAGATTTTTGATTTAGTATTGCTTGTTTTGCTTCTTCTTGAAATGGAAATAGTTTCCAGTTTTTCGACTTAAGCCAATTGCTAATTATTTTTTCTGCTTCATCCATTGGCATTATAAACATTCAACAATCGTTTTAAGTTTTCTAATGTATCTGCTTCTTCTGCTTTCTTATCTTTTCTCCATCTTAATATTCTAGGAAACCTAAGAGCAATGCCAGATTTATGTCGCTTCGATTCTGCAATTCCTTCAAAGCCAATTTCAAAAACCATTACTGGTTCAACTGTTCTAACTGGACCAAACTTTTCTTTTGTATTTGCCTTAATGAATTTATCCAACTCCTTTATCTCTTCATTATTTAAACCAGAATACGCTTTAGCAAAACTTAACAATTCTCCATTGTTCCAAATTGCAAAAGTATAATCGGTATATAAATCGGCCCTTCTTCCATGACCCCTTTGCGCATAAATTAAAACCGCATCAATACTCAAAGGATCTATCTTCCACTTATACCAATCTCCCGATTTTCTACCTACATGATATTCAGATGTCTTATGCTTCAACATCAATCCTTCAGCTGAATTATTTCTCGATGTTGCTCTTATCGCTTTGAGTTCTTCAAAATTTTTAAAAGATATGATTTCCGATAATGTGGCGTTTGGAAATTTATGTTGCTCAACTATTAACTCTAATATCTTTCTTCGATTTATTAATGTCGATGATCTTAAATCTTTGTAATTGTATTCCAAACAATCGTATGCAATAAATAAAACCGGATTTTCTTCTAGTGTTTTTTTAGTAATGTTTTTTCTAGAGATACGTGTTTGCAAATGATTAAAGCTTTGTATGTTGCCAGATTTATAAACAACAATTTCACCATCAAGCACAATCCCATTAGGCAATGAATTTATGAAATCATTTAATTCTGGAAATTTATCACTTAGTAATTCTTCACCTCTACTCCAGATATAAAACACATCATTTCTTTTAATAATCTGCGCTCGTATTCCATCGTATTTCCATTCTGCAAAAAAATTATTCTCTATATCTACCGCATCAATATTTTCTTCAAAACTTCTTGCTAAACAAAATGGATATGGTTTTGAATCATCTGATTGTATGTTGTCTATTTTTAAAATTTCTTCAAGCTTTAAGGTATCTGCATCCCATTCACCCATTAGTCTATGCGTTATTAAATTTTCATCAATACCACTAAACTTAGATAAGGCTTTAATAATTAAATTTTGTGATACGCCAATTCTAAAACCTCCCGTCAATAATTTTAAGATAATAAAACGCTGAGTTTTACTAGAACTTAATAATGCGCTTTTTAACCAGTAATATTTTTCGTCTTCGGATGCTTTTCGTAATTCTTTTAATTCTGAAATAACCGTAGATAATTTTTTATCAAAGTCTTCATTTTCAACTTGAATTAACATGGAAATTGTTTCTGCTAAATCACCAACTACTTGATACGATTCTTCAAACAACCATTCAGGTAATGCACTTAACTCAATCCCTATTGACCTAACTTCTTTAGTATTAAAAATCCTTTTGGGTCTTCTTCCTGTAAACAATGCGATGGTATGAACGATATCTTCTTCGTCCGATTTAGAAAAATAAGATACCAATGCATTTATCTTATCATTGGTTTTGTTTGTTTGATCTAGCTGTTCTATTAATTCAGAAAAATTTTTCATTATTCAATCCTATCAAACAGCGTGTTTAATTCCATTCCATTTATTCCTTGCTCTCTCAGCCACCTAGCAAACACAGCATTGTATCCATGTGTAACATAAACATTTTCAGCTTGTGATTCTTTAATCGCAAAATTCAAACCCTTCCAGTCGGCATGATCCGATATCACAAAACCCCTATCAATCGGCATCCGATTTTTAGCGCCCCTTAAAGCCATCCAACCAGAACAATATGCAATTTCGTATGGTTCAAATTTATTGAGCGTATTATCGTTCATAGCATTGGGAGTACAGATAATCATTGCACCTTTGGTATCTTCTGCTTGAAGCGATTTATCTATTTTATGATAATTTGAAAGTTGAACTCCCGATTTTTGCAATGCTTCATTTGTTTCATAAATAGTGGGATGCACCAATACTTTTCCTATGCTTTGGTCTAGTCCATTTAATAGTCGTTGAGCTTTGCCCAATGAATATCCAACTAATACAGAACATTTATTTTCCATTGCATTCTTATTCCACCACTGATTAATTTCCTCGAAAATTTCTTTCTGACTTTTCCAATTATAAATGGGTAATCCGAATGTGGATTCTGTAACGATATGTGTACATTTTACTGGTTCAAAAGGAGTAGACAATCCATCATCTTCAGTTTTATAGTCGCCCGTAATCACCCAGATTTCATCTTTATATTCCAATCTGATTTGAGAAGAACCCGGTATGTGTCCCGCAGGATGAAAAGAAATTTTAACGCCGTTAATATTTATTGTTTTATTATAAGAAATGCTTTCAAGATTAATATCCTTGCCTAATCGCAGGCGCATTACATGTTCGGAAATTTCATTTGCTAGATAATACTTACTTCCCCATCGTGCATGATCGGCATGTGCGTGTGTGATTAATGCTTTATCGACAGCTCTTACTGGGTCAATAAACACATCGGCTTGTTTGCAATACAAACCATTAGATGTATATTCAATTAAGGGCATTGGTTTTTAAACAAAAAATTATTCCGATAGTTTCCCTCTTCCTGAAGCGAAGTCGCGAATCATTCGGTACATTCTTATATAATTTTCTGTAGAGTCTAAACCATCGGTCCAATATATAGTACGAATGCTTGTGTCTTTTCTAAAACTTATAGAATATGTCATGTTTCCAGTTTTTTGAAAACTAGCATCATAAATTCCAGATGCCATGATTTTATCGAACAACATCGACACAGAATCAATGCTCGAGCTACGATAATATTTATCATTACCCACTGCGTTGGGTTTTCTGTAAATGAAATTTATTTCTGCATTCTTCTGGATGGAGTACCCAGTAGTTGTTCCTGCGAATCCTCCACTTGCAAGTACTTCTACTACGTCAAATGGATATTGCTTTTGTTCTGCTTTTTTTATTTTTGGAGAACAAGCACAAAAAAGCGAGAGTAAGAGTATGTACCTTTTCATAGATACAAGATACAAAATTACTGGAAGACTTTAGCCTCTTTATCAAAACTTGCCCATACCATATATGGATGTGAATCTTGATGGTATACATTTCCAAATTTATCTATAGCAATAGCCCCTGCAAAACCATCAAATTCTTTTAATTCGGCAAAAGATTTTTCAAATGCTTTATCAATATTGAAACCATCCGTGATTCTTGTAACTATTTTAGTTGCCAAGGCTACGCTTACAATATCTTCGCCAACGCCAGTGCAGGATACTCCACAAAAATCATTTGCAAAATTTCCAGCTGTTGTTGCTGAATCAGAAATTCTACCAACTAATTCAAAGCCTTTTCCTCCTGTCGATGTAGCAGCGGCAATATGCCCATTTGCGTCTAATGCAACACATCCAACCGTTCCTAGTCCTTTTGATTTTAATTTCTCTTCGTATTCTTTTCTTCTTTGTGGGAGTTCAGGATTATAAAATGGGATATTCAGTTTTTCTGCATATTGATTAGCACCTTCTGCACCCAATACTCGATCGTCTTCATTCATCAATGCTTTTGCTAGAAGAATTGGATTTTGTATGTTCTGAATATTGATCACTCCCGAGAATTTTTTGGAATTGCCATTGTGTAGAGATGCACTCATGCGAATTTTACCGTCGCTCTGAATTTGTGAGCCTAAGCCGGCATTGAAAAGTGGGTCATTTTCTAATAGACTTACAGCAAATACAACTGTTTCTTCAGCAGAATGCGTTTTCAAATATTCGTATGCATCGCCAACAATTTTTAACAAGGCATTTTGTTTGGCATGTTTTATTTCTTGGCTGGTATTTGATTCCGAAAAAAAACCACCGTGAATAATAATTTTCATTATCGATCTATTTTAGAATATTTATCGATATCCGATTTTCTGTTTTTATTTATAATCATTTTGTGCGTATCCAAATCAAACAAGTCGTGCATCGACATTACATGCACCACTAAATTTTCAATGGAAATTGGTTCACCCAATGCAACATCGGTAATGTTCGTATCCTTTATATTTCTACCATCGACCAACATTACCAATCCGGATCCAATGGCTTCCATTTCATGACCATTTTTAATGAACAATCCCGTATCTTCTCCAAGACCAACTCCCAAAATCATAGGATTACTTACTACGGCTTGAAACAATCGGCCAATTCTACCTCTATGCACAAAATGAGTATCGATGATCACATCGTTAATGAATCCTAATCCTCCTGTAATTTTCACTTCCCCTTTTAGCAAAGCTTCACTGCTAGAACCTTGATAAATCATATTGTTCGATGCTGCTGCTGCACCAGCTGAAGTACCAGCAATTAAAAAATCTGTTTCTTGATACTTTTTAATTAATAGCCTGTGAAATTCAGTCCCTCCGAGTATGGAGGTTAATCTTAACTGATCGCCGCCTGTGAACATCACTACATCGGCCTGCTCTAAACGTTGAACATATTCCTCCGAATTTCCCTCTTCGCGAGAAATAATATTCATTACACCAGTATTGTATGCACCTAAGTAGGAAAATGCTTTTACATACTCATCGCCTACCACATTTGGAATTTGCGATGCAGTTGTGATGACTTCTATTTTAGAGTTTTCTTGTTTTGCCGATTCGAGTAGAATTCTTTTTAAAATTCCCTTTTCAAAGAAGTTTAAATTTTTCTCAATTTCTTTTTCGTAGTTCTTTTCGGTAAAGCTACCGGTATCTACTGCCCCCCCAATTATTATTAATTTACCGTTGGGTCTCATATAAAATAATTGTTATGAAATAATTAAAATACAAACAATGATAGGAAATATTTTATAATAATTTCTTTAAATTACACATCGAACTAAACTATAGTATGAGAATTTTAAGTATTCAAGCGCTACGGGGTCCAAATATCTGGAGCGTGCGCCGTAAGAAGTTAATCCAGATGCGTTTAGATCTGGAGGAGATGGAACAAAGACCGAGTAATAAGGTGGAAGGATTTGCAGAGCGATTAGAAGCAATGTTTCCTAGTATGTACGAACACAGGTGTTCAGAAGGAGTACCCGGTGGATTTTTTACTCGAGTGCGAAAAGGTACCTGGATGGGTCATGTAATTGAACACATCGCCCTAGAGATTCAAACACTTGCAGGAATGGATACTGGTTTTGGCAGAACGCGTGAGACTAAAACTCCAGGTGTTTACAATGTGGTTTTTTCATATGCTGAAGAAAGTGTGGGTATGTATGCTGCAGAAGCATCTGTTCGAATTGCTGATGCTTTGATTAATGCAGAAGAGTACGATTTGTCGGCCGACATACAAAAAATGAAGGAAATTCGGGAAGATGTTCGATTAGGACCAAGTACTGCTTCCTTGGTTGACGAAGCCGTTGCTCGAGATATTCCATGGATTCGTTTGGGAAGAAATTCTTTGATTCAATTGGGATATGGTGTACATCAGGTAAGATTTCAAGCAACTATTACCGATAAAACATCGAACATAGCAGTAGATATAGCCTGCAATAAAGAAGAGACAAAACGTATGTTGTATGAAGCGGCAATTCCAGTTGCAAAGGGTGATATCTGTTACGATGAAGAGGATTTGCAAAAATGTATTGATCGCATTGGTTATCCAATCGTGATTAAACCATTGGATGGTAATCATGGCAAAGGAGCAAGCATCAATGTAAACAATTGGGAAGATGCTGTAGAAGGATTGATGCATGCGAAAAAATATTCGCGTAAAGTTATTGTTGAACGATTTATTAGAGGTTACGATTTCAGAGTATTGGTAATTGACAATAGAGTGGTTGCAGCTGCGCAACGCGTGCCTGCGCATGTGAAGGGAGATGGTCTGAATACCATCGAAAAATTAATTGAAATTGAAAACCAAGATCCTCGTAGGGGTTATGGACATGAAAATGTGTTGACAGAAATAACTGTTGATCGCGATACACTCGATTTGTTAGAGAAGAAAAATTACACATTAGAAACAGTTCCAGAAAAAGGCGAAGTTGTTTATTTAAAATCAACAGCGAATCTTAGTACTGGTGGTACATCAATCGACGTTACCGATATGATGCATCCTGAAAATATTTTTCTTGCAGAACGAATTTCAAGAGTCATTGGACTCGACGTTTGCGGTATAGATATAATGGCCGAAAATTTAACACAACCATTAAAAGAAAATGGAGGTGTAATTTTAGAAGTAAATGCTGCACCAGGATTTAGAATGCATTTGGCTCCAGCAGAAGGCTTACCTAGAAATGTTGCTGCTCCGGTGATCGATATGTTGTATCCACCAGGAAAACCTTCACGAATTCCAATCATCGCTGTAACAGGTACAAATGGTAAAACTACTACAACACGATTGCTTTCACACATTGTGAAGAATATGGGTTACAGAGTTGGATTTACAACTTCCGATGGTATCTATGTCCAGAACCATATGTTAGAAAAAGGAGATACGACTGGACCTTATAGTGCCGAATTTATTTTGAAAGATCCCACAGTTGAGTTTGCAGTATTAGAAACAGCAAGAGGTGGAATACTTAGAGCAGGCTTGGGTTTTAGCAGATGTGACGTGGGAATTATCACCAATATTCAAGAAGACCATTTGGGATTAAACGATATACATACACTAGAAGATGTTGCGCGTGTGAAATCGGTTGTTGTAAAAAGTGTAAAGAAAGATGGTTGGGCTGTTTTAAATGCAGAAGATGAGTACTGTGTTAAAATTGCTTCGGAGCTCGATTGTAATATCGCTTATTTTAGTTTGGATGAAAACAATCCTGTAGTTAAAAAGCATTGCAAGTCGGGAGGCATTGCAGCTATTTATGAAAATGGTTTTGTCACAATTAAAAAAGGCGATTGGAAAATACGTGTAGAAAAAGTTACAATGATTCCATTGACTCTTGGTGGTAAGGCCCGTTTTATGATTGCGAATGTTTTAGCAGCAACACTTGCAGGATACCTTTATGGATTCAAAACTGAAGACATGCGTTTGTCATTGGAAACATTTATTCCATCAGCAGCACAAACACCAGGACGTATGAATATTTTTGAATTCAAAGAATTCAAAGTGATGATCGACTTTGCACACAATCCTGCCGGATATGCAGCTGTTGAAGAATATTTATCGCAAGTAGATTCGCCACATAAGGTAGGAATCATTGCCGGTGTGGGGGATAGAAGGGACGAAGACATTACCAATTGCGGAATGATTGCGGCTCGAATGTTTGATCATATTATCATCCGACAAGAAAAACATTTACGCGGAAGAACAGAAGAAGAAATAATTGGTTTACTATTAAAAGGCATTAACTCCGTTGATAAGAAAATCACTTACGAGATAATACCGAAAGAAGTAGAAGCAATTAAACATGCGATCTCTACTGCTAAACCTGGAACATTTATCACAGCATTGAGCGATGTAATTACCAATGCGATTGAGATTGTTCAAAGTTATTTGGATAAAGAAGCTGGATTATAAAATTAAATGAGAAGATCTGTAATTATTAGTGGTGCTGGTTCTGGAATAGGTAGAGCCATCGCAATAAAATTAAGTGAGTTGAATTTCGACTGTTATTTGTTGGGAAGAAATGCAGTGCATTTGCAGAAAACATTAATTGCATTGAAAGATGGTGATCATTATTTATTGACTGCCGACATCACTAATAAAGACAGCCTTTCTAATACGCTTCATCAATTACGCAGACCGGTTGATGCATTGATTGCTAACGCAGGCATTGGTGGTGAAAATCATTGGGGCGATAACGATCGCTGGTCTGAAATTATTCATACCAATTTAACAGGTACTTATAATTTTATCCAAACATTTTTACCAAGCATTAAGACATCGACCAATACCTATAAACATATTGTGATGACTTCATCAGTATTAGCTCGATTAGGTGTCGCGAATTATTCGGCATATTGTGCATCTAAAGCTGGCTTGTTGGGATTGATGCGAAGCATGGCAATTGAATATGCTCCAGAAAAAATTTTAGTGAATGCCATTTGTCCGGGTTGGGTTAACACACAAATGTCGCGCGATGGTATGGAAGGAATTGCAAAAGGTTTGGGTGTTAGTGTAGATGAATTTTATAATATGGCGATGAGTAATGTGCCTCTAGGTAAAATGTCGGAACCCTCTGAAATTGCTGACATAGTAGCGTATCTATTGTTTCAACAAAGTGTAACTGGGCAAACTTTTGACATCAATAACGGTGCGATTATGAATTCTTAATTGCAAGCTCAGCAACCTCTTCTGCAATCATAGGCCCAAGAGCTACGCCCATACCGTTGCATCTAACTGCACAGTAAATGTTTTCATCTAATTCCTCAACAATTGGATTTAATTCAGAACCAAATCCCATAATGCCCGACCAAGATTGTTCAATTTCGAAATCGATATATGGAAGAATTACATCGTGTAAAATTCCTATTAAATGATTTTGAATGGTTTCAGATGTACCAAACTCAAAGGTCTCTTCCCCTTTAAAATCAAGGTTCCTCCCCCCACCAATTAATACACGATTGTCGATGTTTCTAAAATAATAATACCCTTTATCGTAATGAAAATTTCCTTTGAGCTTTAAATTATCAATACGATTTGTAATCAAAACCTGACCTCTTCCCGGTTGAATATCTAATGATGGGATAAGCTTTTTTGCAAATACATTATTACATACAATGCATGCCGATGTTGTGATTTCTGTAATGTTTGTTTGTAAAATTATTTCGGAATCTCGTTTAATAAGCGCTAAAACATCGGCATTAAATAAAATGTTTACACCTTTGGAAAAGGCCAGTTCTATTAGGCTTTGCATCATTTTGCCAGAATGAATTTGTGCTTCGTATTTAGAATAAATTAAATGCTCTACATTTTTCAATCCGAATTTTTCAATTGCATCGTCAGCAGTTTCATATACATTCACTCCAATTATATCTTCTAGCAATCGATTGTATTCTTGCATTTTTTTTATGCATGATTGATAGATTTCATTTTCATCATTTTTGAAAACTTCATACGCACCGCTGGATATAAAGTCAATATTTTCTGGGCCTAAAAAGTTTTTTAATTTTTGTATGCCCTTATATCTTTTGTCAACTAAATCGAGGAAAGTTTTTTCGGAAGTTCTGTTTCTGTGTTCAATAATTTCTGAAAGACTTCCGAAACATGCAAAGCCGGCGTTTTTCGTGCTGGCCCCATCTGGAATGGCAGAACGTTCTAATACCAATACCTTCGCATTGGGCTTTTTAGTTTTAATCTCAATTGCAGCAAACAGCCCTACGATACCTGCGCCAATTATGGTATAATCATAATTCTTAAAAAAGGACGTTCTTTCCCAATACGACAGATTCATCATTAAAAATTTAGTAATTTTGACCTAAGTTAGTACCTTTTGTCAGTATTTTAAAGCTGGCATTGCTATTGATTAACAATAAATAAAAAAACGCATATGGGATTTATGTATATTATTATGATTGCATTCTTATTATTAAGTTTTGTAATCAGCTGGAGATTCAAAGCGAAGTTCAATGAATATTCGCAACAAATGTTATCGAATGGATTGTCGGGAAAAGAGATAGCAGAAAAAATGTTAGCAGATCATGGCATCAGTGATGTTAAAGTTATATCGGTTGAGGGAATGTTAACGGACCATTATAACCCAACAGATAAAACTGTAAACTTAAGTCCTGATGTTTATCATGGTAGATCGGTTGCTGCAGCTGCAGTTGCTGCGCACGAATGTGGTCACGCGGTACAACATGCTACTGCATATTCTTGGTTGCAATTTAGATCGGCGATGGTACCTGCATTGACAGTAAGTTCAAGATATATTCAATGGGTATTGCTAGGTGGTATTTTATTATTAAACACTTTTCCTGCATTATTATTCATCGGTATATTGATGTTCGCCTTAACAACTATTTTCAGCTTTGTAACCTTGCCAGTTGAGTTCGATGCAAGTAATCGAGCAATTGCATGGTTAGATACTAGAGGCATTACTCGTAGTAATGAAACTGAAACTGCTAAGAGTGCATTGAAGTGGGCAGCGAGTACCTATGTAATTGCAGCATTGTCGTCATTGGCGACATTGGTGTATTATATTATGGTATTCATGGGAAGAAGAGACTAGTTAGTGTGCTATCCCGATAGCTATCGGGATGCTAGTATGCTAATGGGTTAGTTATAGTGGATAGTGGATAGTTATAGTGATTAACAAAAAAGGTCGAGTAAAACTCGACCTTTTTTAGTTCATTTTGAATGGACAGAGTAGTTCGAACTCTGGTATGCTTACTTCAAATGTTTGATTGTCTACTAATCGTTTAAAGGTATAGGTTCCCCACATTTTACCCATCTCGGTTTTTAAGTTACAGCCTGAAACATATTCGTGATGTTCTCCCGGTTCTAACACGGGTTGTACTCCTATAACACCTTCTCCTTCTACTTCTCTATGCGTACCGTTAGAATCAAAAATAAACCAATGCCTACTCATAAGTTGCACGGTATATCCAGAAAGATTTTCGATATTGATTTTGTAGGAAAACATATAATGAGAATTCGCAGGATTAGAATACTCAGGTTGATATGAGGTTTCTACCGTTACTTTTACGCCTTCTGTAATTTTGTTTACCATTGAATCAAAATTAATAAAGATTTTTAATACAAAAAATTATACGGCAAGACTCATTTTCAAATCGGCAATTTCCTCAAACAATTGATATATTTCTTCTTTGCTGTTTGCCGATACCAATCGCATGCGATATTCCTTAAAGTGTTCTATGCCTTTAAAGTAATTTGCATAATGCCTACGCATCTCGAAAATCCCAGTCTTCTCACCCTTCCATTCCAATGATTTATCAAAATGTGTTTTACATGCATCTATTCTTTCCTGCAAAGTTGGTGGCGCTAATTTTTCACCTGTATGATAAAAGTGTTTTACTTCTCTAAAAATCCAAGGATAACCAATAGAGGCACGACCAATCATAATTCCATCTACCTCATATTCTTTCATCCATAGCATCGCCTTCTCTGGTGAATCCACATCGCCATTCCCAAAAATTGGAATACGCATTCTTGGATTCTTCTTCACCTCCCGTATCAATGTCCAGTCGGCATGCCCCTTATACATCTGCGAACGCGTTCTTCCATGAATTGTTAAAGCTTGTATGCCTACATCCTGCAATCGTTCCGCAACTTCCACAATGTTTTTTGTCGTATCGTCCCAACCCAATCGGGTCTTTACAGTTACTGGTAAATGTGTCGACTTAACTACCGCCGATGTCATTTTCACCATTTTGTCGATGTCTTGCAACAAGCTAGCTCCTGCTCCTCTGCAAGCAACGTTCTTTACAGGACAGCCGTAATTTATGTCGATTAAATCGGGATTCGCTAAAGTGGCAATTCTAGTTGCCTCCTCCATAGTCTCGATATTACTTCCAAAAATTTGAATGCCAATTGGACGCTCGTATTCAAAAATATCGAGCTTCTGCTTGCTCTTTGCAGCATCGCGAATCAATCCTTCTGAGGAAATAAATTCGGTATACATCATATCAACACCCTGTTGTTTGCACACATAACGAAATGGAGGATCACTCACATCTTCCATGGGCGCCAACAGTAAGGGGAACTCACCTAATTCAATATTTCCTATCTTTACCATAATTTATTGGCCACAAAAATAATAAAATATTCATTCTTAATCGATTAAACACCCATGCAAAAGAATAGTTTATTTAGAGATCTTGCTTTGTTGATCTTATTAGTACTAAGCGGGATGTTCGTAGGTACACTTTTGGCTTCTGTTTTAATAAGACCTTTTATTGGTATCGATGTACTTTCAAATCTCGATTTATTAGATGTCAATTCATCGAGCATCGAATCGTCGAGGGTATTCAAATTTTATCAGTTTTTTCAAGTCATCTTTTCCTTTATCCTTCCTGCTCAGTTGTTTTCTAGAATCAGGTCTGGCCAAAGCTCATTAAATTATTTGGGCCTAATACCTGTGAATAAAATGCATTTATTTTTAGGTTTTTTATTAGTGCTGTTTTCTAGTCCATTGGTAGCATTTCTATCTGAGCTGAATACTAGTATTCGATTTCCAGAAAGCATGCAATCGATAGAGTCGAGCTTTAAACTAATGGAAGAACAGGCACAAAAAACCACGATGATATTTTTAAAATATGAAAATGTCTTGGATTTGTTTTTAAATTTTTTCATCATCAGCCTGCTTGCTGCACTTTCTGAAGAACTATTGTTTAGAGGGGTCTTGCAAAAGATTTTGGTCGATGGTACCCAAAGGCTACACATCGGCATACTATTAACCGCTTTTATTTTTAGCGCTTTTCATCTTCAATTTTATGGATTAATTCCAAGATTTTTTTTAGGTGTGCTTTTAGGATATGCTTATTATTTTTCTGGTTCATTATGGGTACCTATTGTAATGCATTTTGTCAATAATTTTATTGCAGTATTAATTTTTGTATTGTACAAGGAGGGGCTGACAACTATCGATCCAATGAAAAATGAATATTTCGGTATAATCGGGCTCAGTATTTCTATTATATTTACGCTAGCAATTGTTTGGTATTGGCTAAACTATATTAAGAAAAATGGAGTCCGACTGGGTTAAGATTTTTACGAGTACAAATTTTCATGAAGCAAGTATTGTAAAAGCGATGCTCAACGATCATGAAATTGAAGTTGTTTTATTAAACAAACAAGATTCCAGTTATTTGAATTTTGGTGAAATAGAGTTATACATTCACCCGCAACATTTTGATCAAGCCATAGAACTTATTATCACCAACGAAAATGAATAATTTTTTAACCCGATCCATTACGGCTATTTTTTTTGCTATTGCAAGTATTGCAGCAATCTATAACGAACATTTTGTTCAAGTATACTTTTTGTTGATTTGTAGCATCGGCCTAAAAGAATATTATTTGATGCTTGGGAATCAAAGTAGGAAATCCATCAATCAAGTGTACATATTATTGGGGATTGCCACATTCGTGATTTTTTCGATGATACAATTGGATAAATTGGATGCGAAATTTAGTTACTTGCCTATCGCATTTTTAGCTTTTGTATTTATTGCTGAATTGTATTTGAAATCGGAAAAACCTTTTGAAGAAATTTCAATTGTTAGCAATTCTATTATTTATGTTGTGATGCCCTTAATAGCATACACTTCTCTTGGATATATGAATGGTTCGTACAATTACGAAGTTCCTATGGGGATGTTGTTTTTGATTTGGGCAAACGATACAGGTGCATATTTATTAGGAATTAGTTTTGGCAAGCATCGATTGTTTGAAAGGATTTCTCCGAAAAAATCTTGGGAGGGATTTTTTGGAGGTATGGCTTTGGCAATTATAGCGGGGTATATTTTATCTGGGTACTTCCAATCATTAGCAATGCAGCATTGGATTATCATTGCTTTAATTGTGGTGATCTTTGGAACATTGGGGGATTTAATCGAATCGATGTTAAAGCGTAGTAAAGGCCTTAAAGATTCTGGTTCAATTTTACCAGGACATGGGGGTGCTTTAGACAGATTTGATGGGCTTTTAATTGCTGCACCAATGGTTTATCTATATCTGCATCTTTTTTTATAGATTCGCATTTCTAAACTATTCATATGACGTTACATAAAGAAGGTACGGTTTCTATATTATTGGCACTGCTTTTTGCTGTAGTGGTTAATTTTTTAACTTTCTATCTATGCCCAAATTGTACTTGGTTGCAAATTTTAGGTATCATTTTAAGTGCATTTGTTTTAATCATCATTCTTCAGTTCTTTAGAAAACCAATTTTTGAAATTACAAAGAACGATGGTATTCTATTGGCACCGGCCGATGGTAAGGTGGTCGTTATTGAAGAGGTTGAAGAACCAGAATATTTTAAAGACAAGCGCATACAGGTTTCTATTTTTATGTCGCCATTCAACGTACACATCAACAGAAATCCAGTAAGTGGTTTGGTAAAATATGCGAAATATCATCCGGGTTTGTATTTGGTTGCTTGGCATCCAAAATCATCGACCGAAAACGAGCGTACTACAATCGTGTATGAAAAAGCGAATGGTACAGAAGTGTTAATCCGACAAATAGCTGGTGCCTTAGCTCGCAGAATTGTTTATTATGTTAAAGCGGGTGATAAAGTGGAACAAGGGGAAGAAATGGGATTCATTAAGTTTGGTTCAAGGGTCGATATCTTTTTGCCATTGGGCACAAAAATCAATGTAAGCCTGAACGAGAAAGTAAAAGGCGGTATTACGAATATTGCGAGCATATAAATAAATGCTTGATTTATATAACATTATTTAATAACTTGCGTTTAATAACAAGAAATCAATCTATACAAATATGAAAAAGACATTAGTATTATTAGCATTTATTGCAGCGACTTCAATGGTTGCATTAGCACACGGTGACGATAAAGGTAAAAAAGGTGGATGTTGCTCTAAAGATGCAAAGAAAGAAGCTACAGCTTCTAAGAAAGATGCATGTTGCTCTAAAGACGCAAAGAAAGCAGGCGCTAAAACAGAGAAGAAAGCGACTAAAACAGAAACTGCTTCAAAAAATTAATTTCAAAATTCTTGAAATAAAAAAGCCGATTCCTAGGAATCGGCTTTTTATATTTTATATGATTTATTATTCTTTTATAAATTTAGCTGTAGCGATAGAGCCTTTTTCCGAACCCAGGTGAATGATATAAGTTCCTTTGCTAAGCGTTGATACATCGACCTTCATATTTTCATCGCTTTCAATTTCTTTAGACATCATTAATTTACCCATTAAGTCAAATACTTGTACCGATGTTACATAAACTCTGTGGTTATTGCTGATGTTTAAATTGCTTGTCGAAGGCATTGGGAAAATATTAAATCCATGTTTTTGAAATGCATTTAGACCTATTGATGCCACTAGTTTTTCTTGAACAACTAATGATGATTTAATAATACTATCACCAGAGGTTCCACCATTATTGTTTGCATTATTAAAACAACCATAGAATGTAACAGTACCAGAACCTGCGGTTGGAGCAGTCCAATTGAAAGACCATTCTTTTATTCCATTATTTCCAGTAGTACCGTTACTAGTGTGTGTAATGTATTTACCAGATCCTATAAGTTTTGTTTCAGGTGCATTTGTAAGTATCATTGTACCACTTAAAGCACCTGTACTATTTTGTGGTGAAATTTGGAATCCAAATCGAACTCTATTGGGTGCACTGTTCGTCCTTGCTGTAATGGTATAGGTTGTACCAGGAGTATAACCTTCAGACGGTATATTAGATGTTATAAGATTGCTTTTTGTAGTTACAGCGATGCCTGTATGACATCCGGAATTAGCACATGTACCATTTCCATCAACAGGCGAACCCGATGTTCTAATGGGAGCACCGTCTGGATTGGTAAAGGCTCTGTTGTTTACACTTGCATAGAAAATACCTGTGAAAACTATAGAAATAGCAATTAGAGTAGTTTTTCTTTTCATAAATGGGTGAATAATAGTGGGTTTATTAATAACAATTATAACCCAATATATTCAAACTTGTTCATTCTTGTATAAGATTTTCTAATCTTCTACAATATTTTTTCCATTGGAATCCTGATGTATTATCGTTCTTGTTGGGAATGCAAAGTCTGAACCGTGTTTATGAACTATTTGTGTGATTTGGTAATTAATGTCTTCTTTAATTTTTAGATAAGGATAATAGTCCATCATTTCAACGAAATACAAGACCATTAATTTTAAGGAATAATCTCCAAACTCTTCGAATATTGCAATACTCTCTTCTTTAATATTAGGATGATTATTTATTAATGAATTTATTTCATCGGTAATACTTTTTATTTGTTCTGAACGAGTGCCATACGTTAAGCTGATAGTAAATTTAACCCTTCGGAAATTTCTTAGTGTTAAATTTTCCAATGCACTGTCGATCATTTTTTTATTGGGTACGGTTATAATACTTTTATCTATACTTCTTAATTGCGTACTTCTAAATCCAACTTTTTCGATAGATCCTTCAATGCCATCTACCTTAACCAAATCGCCAACAACAAATGGTTTATCAAGAAAAATTGTGAACGATCCAAATAGATTTTCCAAACTATCTTTTGCTGCTAGTGCAACAGCAATACCACCAATACCCAATCCCGTAATTAATGTAAGCACGTTAATTTCAAACACCATTCCCAATACAACAAAAACACCAACTATGATTGCAAATATTTTTAGTAGCTCTCTTACAAATGGTACTAACTGATCATCGGATTTTGATTCTGTAAGTGAAGCTTTATACGCCATTACCAAGGCAACAAAATCAATAATTCGCAACAGCATCCAATTGAATGCAATGATTACGAAGAAGACAAACAGTTTGTCAATTACATCAATGAATTCTACGACTTTGTTTTTTCTTTTAAATAATTCCTCATGAATGGGATAAGAAAGTTGATTTAGTGCTAGATAAATAATACTAACGATAAGTAATAATTCAATAGGTTTCAGGAGTAGTTCTACAAATTTTTCACCCTTAACTTCAGCAGAATATTTTTTAAAAAGCTTGAATAATAATCGACTTAAAAAACGAGAAAAGAATCTTAAAAAGATAAATCCAATAATAAGAATTCCAGCAAACCATAAATATTGTTCTACTGTATTCCCAAAATAAATACTTGATAAAAACTCTGCTTTAATATTCATTATACTAATTGGTTTAATGCAATTTCAAATGATGTTTTTGCGATATGTTTTTTGGAACTATTTTTCTGATGTGATTTTACCAATGCATTTTTAATGATGTTCGATGTATCTGTAAAAATTGCTTCATCTGTCATTTCCGAGCCCTTCTGCATTAGATATGCAAATACTCTAGCCATTCCACAATTCGAAATAAAATCTGGTATTACACTTAGATTATCATCTGCATACTCTCCAGTAGGTCCGAAAAATATTTCAGGATCAGCAAAGGGTACATTTGCACCACAAGCAATCACTTCCATGCCTGCATTTTTCATGCGCTCCACTTGGTCTTTAGTAACTAACCTCGATGCTGCTGCAGGTACAAATGCTTGGGCATTTAAATCCCATATCTTAGCATTTACTTCTTCAAAACTAAGCAATGATGCTGCCGTTAATGTATTGCCTTTTCTATTGATAAATAATTCTGTTATTTCCTCAAAACTAAACCCAGTTTCGTTGATCAGTCCACCAACTCGATCGATGATTCCTACAATTTTAGCTCCCGACTGAGCTAAATAAAATGCGGCTGCAGCTCCTACGTTTCCGAAACCTTGAATGATTACTTTTTTGTTTTTTACTTCGCCACCATAAATAGAATAATAATGTTTAATTGATTCCGAAACACCATACCCTGTAATCATATCGGCAATCACATATTTCTTTTCTAAAGATGGACTATAGTTTTTGTCTTCTATAACTTTAGATACACCATATCTTAATTGACCAATTTGTTGAATCTTTTCGTTTTCATGTGCTCTGAAGTGTCCATTGATTACACCTTCTTGTGGATGCCAAAGTCCACATGCTTCTGTCATTGGAATTACCTCATGTATCTCATCAACATTTAAGTCGCCACCCGTTCCATAGTAATTCTTTAACAAAGGAATCACTGCTTTGTACCATCGTTCTAAAACTCCTTTTTTACGAGGATCTGCAGGGTCAAAATTGATACCCGATTTTGCACCACCAATAGCTGGACCCGATACGGTGAATTTTACCTCCATTGTTTTTGCTAAAGATTCCACCTCTCTTTTATCTAATCCTTTACGCATACGTGTTCCTCCCCCTGCTGCACCACCTCTTAAAGAGTTAATCACTACCCATCCTTCTGCCTCCGTTTCTGCATCTTTCCATTCAAAAACAATTTCTGGTCTTTTTTCTTCGTATTTTTTTAATAGGTCTTTCATTGATTTCTATTTTGATTCAAAAATTGAGAATTTATTTAATAGTACAAAATAAAAAACCCCCTCGCTGTTGCGAGAGGGTTCTAATATTTTTGAGAAAATTAGTTTCCTCTTTTCTCTTTAATTCTAGCTTTTTTACCAGTTAAGCTACGTAAGTAGAATAATTTTGCTCTACGAACTGCACCTCTTGAATTCACTTCAACTTTATCGATGTTTGGTGAATTAACTGGGAAGATACGCTCAACACCTACTGAATTCGAAATCTTACGAACCGTAAACGTTTCTGTAGCTCCTACACCGTTTCTTTGTATCACAACACCTTGGTATTGCTGAATACGCTCTTTGTTTCCCTCTTTAATTTTATAATGAACAGTAATCGTATCACCAGTACTGAATGCTGGTAATTCATTTTTCGGGTTCTGTTCGTTTACAAATTTTACTAAATCCATGATATTAAGCCTTTAAATCGATTTTTATCCCGTAAAAATCGGACTGCAAGTATAGGGATTATTTTTCAACAAAAAAATAAAATCTCAAAAAAATCAAGCAAATAGCAAATGATTTTTGTGGAAAAGCTATAATAAGTCGGGCCTGCGCTCTTTTGTGCGTTTTAATGATTCTTCGTATCGCCACTTTTCTATTTCAGGCGTATTTCCACCTATAAGTATATCTGGCACCTTTAATCCCCTAAATTCAGCGGGTCTAGTATAAACGGGTGCACTTAATAAGCCATCTTGAAATGAATCTGTTAATGCCGATGTTTCGTCATTTAAAACTCCGGGAATTAAGCGAACAATACTGTCTACCAATACCGCGGCAGCCAATTCTCCACCACTCAAAACATAATCGCCAATAGATATCTCTCTAGTGACAAAATGGTCTCTAATTCTTTGGTCTATTCCTTTATAATGTCCGCACAACAATATTAGATTGCCTTTTATCGATAATTCATTAGCAATATTCTGATTCAATCGCTCACCATCGGGACTAAGAAAAATCACTTCCTCATAATCGCGTTCCGATTTCAATTGTTCTATGCAGTTAACAAAGGGTTCAATCATCATCACCATGCCAGAACCTCCACCGTATTGATAATCATCTACACTCTTATGTTTGTTGTTCGAGTATTCACGCAAATTAACGACATTGATTTTTACAAGGCCTTTGTTTTGGGCTCTTTGCAAAATCGAATGTGAAAATGGTCCCTCTAAAATTCCAGGCACAACGGTAATGATATCAATTTGCATCATGTTGCAAAGATAAGGCTATATAACGATTTGAATAAATTATTTTATTTGAGGAATGATTAGGTTTTTGGACCATTTCTTTGAACGCTGTCGTTTTGCCCAGTCGGTCGAATAAATTAATGAGATAGGATTCATTGCTGTAGGTCTAGGGGGTATGAACGGTCCTTTATAAAAATTCGTTCCTTTAATATCGGCATAAGGATTTTCCTTAACCCGCATTCTTAAAATAGCTTGCTTTAATTCTTGTTTACTGGATATACCTTTTATGGTAGCACTTGGCAATTCGTAGGCCAATGCTTTTAGTTCAATACGAATAAGGATATTGGTATTGTATCCCTCTAAGATCATATAACGTGGAGCATAACCCAATGCTCGAACGATCATGGTGTCTTTCAAATTCCAGTCGACAATAATTGCACCTTTCTCATCGCTCAAATATGCAAGGCCTTTTGTATTGCTGATACTTGCATAGGGTATTGGCTTCAAACTATCGGTATCTATGATACGAATACGCAATGTTGTTTTTTGCGCCAGCGATACCTCGGCAATAAACACAAATACTAAGACAAGCGGAATTCTCATAATCGATACGACGTAAATTTACGCCTTTTCGTTGTCTTTAATTCTAAAATTATTATTCCAAATAAAGGTCAATTAAGCCTTCGGGCAAATCAACCTGAATAATTCTTTTTTTAGAATCGATGTTTAAAATAAATTGTTCGTGTAATGGAAATAGAATTTCTTTTGACTGGTATTCAATTGTGGCGATGTATTGCTTTGGGAGAATCTGTATTTCTTTGATTTCACCCAATTCACCTTTCAATTTATCTATAACCAAATAGGATTTTAATAATTCGGGGGTATTATCGTTGGTGTTTTCGGGAATATCCTTCGTTTGGATATAAACTTTCTTACCTACCAATGGTTTGGCTTGATCGATATGTTCTATATCTTCCAAATAGATATAGGCTACATTTTTCTGTAAGTTTAAATTGGAAATAAAAAATGGAACCGGTTTATGATGGATTTCCAAAAAAACCGATTCCATTTCTGTATAATCTTGAGGATTGCTTATTTCAAAATAGAGTTGCAATTCCCCTTTAAGACCTCTTGTTTTCGAGAAATAACCTATTGAAAAATATTCCTTATTATTCATTCAGAATATTTTATAGAATTATTCTGCTGCTGTTTCTTCAGTTGAAGCTGCATCTTCTGCAGGAGCTTCTACTGGAGCTTCTTCAACCGCAGGAGCTTCTTCAGCTACTGGAGTGTTTTTTGCAGCAATCGCTTTTGCTTTCTCTTCTTTTTGTTTCGCCTCAATACTTAATCTTTCTTTTTTAGCAGTTTCTTTAGAACTTACTAATCCCGATTTTTTAGCATTGATTTTTGAATCTTTCTCTTGTAACCAAGCTTCAAATTTAGCATCAGCTTGTTCTTGAGTTAATGCGCCTTTTTTAACGCCTACATCTAGATGTCTTCTATAAAGAACACCTTTGTACGATAAAATTGCTCTTGCAGTGTCGGTAGGTTGTGCACCATTCTCTAACCATTTAACTGCACCTGCAGTGTTTAGTTCGATTGTTGCCGGATTGGTATTAGGGTTATAAACACCTAATTTTTCAATGAATTTACCATCTCTCGGAGCACGTGAATCCGCCACCACAATGTGATAAAAAGCTGCCGCTTTTTTACCATGTCTTTGTAATCTGATTTTTACTGGCATGTTTTTAAAATTTTGTTTTTAAATCCCCATTTCTCCACAATGAGGGCTGCAAAGATGCTATTTTAATTTTAATTATGCAACAATTTAATGATTATCAATGCTATAATTATAAAAAAAGCCCCTCAATAATTTGAGGGGCTTCATTATATGCTTATAATCTTATTGTTATTTGCTTAAAACCACTTTGTGAGTCGAAACTGCATCGCCCGATTGAACTCTAATGAAATACATTCCATTCGATTGGTTCGATAAGTCGAAGCTAAATTCTCCATTAGGTAAGTTTGTATGTGATTCAACTACTCTACCTAACATATCAGTAATTGTAACCGAATATTCAGAAATTGATCCTGAACTAATAGATACGTTAAACATACCTTCGTTTGGATTTGGATAAACATTAACTTCTGCATTTAATGCTTTTTTGTTGTTTAATCCAACAAATACAACATTACCAAAGTTTGGACGGATGTAGAATGTTCTTGCGAAATTAGCACCAAATGCCTCAGCAGGATTCCATGTACCACCAGCAATACCAGGTGATTTAATCCATACAGTTTGTGGTGTGAAAATAGACGTTGTTGTACCAACAGTTAATCCACTATCTTTTTCATCTAATGAAATTAAATATCTGCCTGGTGTTAAGTCTAAACCACCACTAACTGGAAAATTATATGTTCCAGCAGCTGAAGCTCTGTAAACTTTTGAAGTGTATAATGGTGCAGCATCTGGAGTTGCTCCGTTTGCTTCCCATACTGAAACGCTAATAGTTCTACCTTGTCTAGCACCACGTAAAACTGCAGTAACTGATGTTAAGGTATCGCTATTATTGATATCATAGATCATTCCCAAATGTCCTGTTAAACCACCACCAATTGATAAGTTTGTAGTACCAGCAGCATTATTATCTCTAGAGTAAGTAGTATCTGAAACAGTGAATGTACCTATAGGTGTTACTAACGTATTGTTAGTGATATCTTCGTTATCAGAAATTTCTACACTCGTAGTTAATACTAAATTGTAAGTACCTGCTACATTTGGTAAGCTGAAGTCTTTATTCATAGTTACTTCAATCTCATCGTCTGGAGTTGGTAATCCTGAAGTGATTTTCACAGTATCAGAATAGATTACGTTTGCACCATTTTTGATTTGAGCATAAACTACCGCCGAGTCAGGAGTAGTAGTACCTAAATTTGATACCAAAACTTTAACTGACGAAGAACCTGAAGGTAAATGGCGTGCTGGAATTCTAGTATATTCACCTAATGCACCAACTTCAACCATGTTTTCAGTAACTGCGAAATCAAATGGATTTGGAACAAATACTTTAATGTTATCTATTGATAAGATAAACATATCATCCGAATTGTTTCTGAATCCAACGAAAATAGTATCACCAATGAATTGTGAAATATTTACTTTTCTAGAAGTAACCTCAGCATTCTCACCTAAAACTGAAAACACAGGTGCATTTGCTAACATGCCAGCGATATCTTGTGTTGTATTAGAAACATACACTTCATATCCATCTGGAAAATCTGGATCTAATGCTAAACCATCCCATCCTAAGAAAGCAATGCTTGCTGAATCTGGAATAATAATAGTATCTGTAATCATCCAATCATCAGATTGACCTGCTGGTGTATACCAAGAAGTACTTAATGCCGATGAATCACCACCTGTTGTTGCAATACCAGCATTCCAAGCTCTAGGGAATGAAGCAGCAATTTGTGATGCTACCGGTTGCCCGTCAACGTCAATAATTAAATAATCTGAAGGAATACCATTATTAAAATCTTCTAAATAGTAAACACTTTCTTGAGGTGGAGGAATAACTGAATCCAATTGTACCACTGGGAAAATTGCGTATGCTGCTTGTAAATTCCAATTGGTAGGATCTCCTAAAGTAGCAAATGTACCATCACTCCACTCTTCCCATGAATGCGTTGCTGCTGCTGGGAAATCGCCATTTGTAGTGGTGAATAAACCAACTGCATCTGATCCTGAATAAGTAAATTTAATACCTGCGTAGAAAATCTTATTCGATGGAATTGAAACAGGATTTGCAAATGTTACCGTTGTTAAACCATTTGCGCTCGTAGTGTCAATGTCTGAATATGCCAATGTAACTGTTCCAATAATGTTACCTGGTTCACCAGCATTATCGTCCCAAATATTTACAGTTAATGTACTAGCCATATTTCCAGCCTTAGCACCAAATGCTAAGATTACTTGGTTAATCGTGCCTGAAGCTGCAACACCAAATGTAGGATCGAATTTTTGCATTTTAGCAACATCCCCATAAGAGTTGTGTCCTGCAACAAAACCACCACCTGTTACTGTGTAAAGTATTGGAGTTCCATTAAAGTGTGACGATAAAGTATCGAGAGAGGTAGATGCTCCCTTTTTAGCCACTGTGTTTGCAAAGTTCAACTTTTTTTCGATTGAACCTTTAACAAACTTTGATTGTTGTTGGTCTACACGCAAAATTGATGCACCTAAGGTGTTTGTGTTTACCTGCTTTTTAACAGGAACATTTTGCGCGAAACTAGTACCAACTACTGCCATAGAGGCAAGTAATAAGTAAACATTTTTCATAGTTTCAATATTTGATTTTTAATTAAAGTCACAATATACAGCAATTATTGTGCCTATCCTAATATTTTAACGGCCCATTTTTGCAAACGGGTTGTTTCTCATCATTTTAAGTGGATTTGCACCTCCTGAATTGAACATCTTCATCATCTTCTTCATATCCTCAAATTGCTTCATTAACTTATTCACCTCCTCTATACTTCTACCAGCTCCTTTCGCAATTCGTTTTCTTCTATTTCCGTTGATTATATCGGGATTTTCGCGTTCTTCATTGGTCATAGACTGTATAATCGCTTCGATATGTTTAAAAGCATCATCGCTGATGTCCACATCTTTCATCATTTTACCAACTCCTGGAATCATTCCCATTAGATCCTTCAAATTGCCCATTTTCTTGATTTGTTGGAGCTGATTCAGGAAATCACTAAAATCAAATTGATTTTTACGAATTTTCTTCTGAAGTTTTTCTGCCTCTTCTTGATCAAATTGTTGTTGCGCGCGTTCTACTAATGACACCACATCGCCCATCCCCAATATTCTAGATGCCATACGATCTGGATAGAATACATCTATAGCTTCCATTTTCTCTCCAGTACCGATAAACTTAATTGGCTTGTTTACCACTGCCTTAATTGTTATGGCAGCACCACCTCTTGTATCACCATCGAGCTTAGTAAGGACCACACCATCGAAATCCAATTTATCGTTAAAGGCCTTAGCAGTATTCACCGCATCTTGACCCGTCATGGCATCTACAACAAATAAAATCTCATTTGGCTTAATGCTCGATTTAACCCTTGCAATCTCATCCATCATTTGCTCATCCACCGCCAAGCGGCCAGCAGTATCCACAATCACCACATTGCAATTCTTCTCTTTTGCCAATTTAATTCCGGCATTTGCAATTGCCACAGGATCCTTACTGTCATAGTCTGTATGAGCTGGAACACCAATTTGTTCCGATAATATTTTCAGTTGATCAATTGCCGCTGGTCGGTATACATCGGCAGCCACTAACATAGGCTGTTTGCCCTTTGACTTTAAGTAATTGGCAAGCTTACCAGAAAAGGTGGTCTTACCCGAACCCTGTAAGCCTGCAATTAAAATAATGCTTGGATTGGACTTTAGGTCAATGTCGGTTTTTTCACCTCCCATTAATTCTACCAACTCGTCGTTAACAATTTTAATCATTAACTGACCCGGTGAGATGGAAGTTAAAACATTTGCACCTAATGCCTTTTCTTTAACTCTATCTGTAAAATCTTTCGCAATCTTATAGTTTACGTCGGCATCTAATAAAGCTTTACGAACTTCTTTTAGAGTTTCTGCGACGTTAATTTCTGTTATTTTTCCTTGACCTTTTAATACCTTAAAGGCCCTGTCGAGTTTATCACTTAAATTATCAAACATGCTTTTATTCTTTTACACAAAGAGCAAAAATAGAAATTAGTACGCAGATGTTGCGAAAAATTTAAGATTTAAAAAATCGAATCAATTGTAAACCAATATATTTCCTGATATTTATGAAATAGGCTATAATTGTACTCTATACTCTTCTTATGGAAATTGTTTTTTTACTTGTAGGTATCGTAATTGGACTTGGTTTAGGTTATTTATTAAAAAGAAATAAGAATGCCGATGTTTCTGACGTGGACAAAGCCTTGCAACAGCATGTGGCAGAGAAATTGGTGTTGGAAGAGCGACTAAAAAACAATTTAGAATCATCGGCACAACATCTACAAAATTTACAATTGCAGATACAGAAGCAAGAGCAGGAATTGCAATCGAATCGCGATAAAATTATTTTGTTGAATCAAGAACTAGAGCGTGAGCGTACTTCATTAAAAACACAACTAGAGTCAAAGCGCGAAGAGGTGGAAAGTCAGCAAAAGCTGATTAAAGAAATGCAGGTTTCATTAACTAAAGATTTTGAAAATATTGCTTCAAAAATTTTGGATGAAAAGTCCCATAAATTTACGGAGCAAAATAAATCGAACCTCGATATTATATTAAGTCCATTAAAAGAAAAATTAAAAACTTTTGAGGAAAAAGTAGAAAACACCTATCGAGCTGAGGCTGCGGAACGGAATACTTTAAAGGGTTCTATTGAAGAGCTGATGAAGCTTAACAAACAAATTTCCGATGAGGCGAATAATTTAAGTTCTGCTTTGAAAGGTAATAATAAGCAACAGGGAAATTGGGGCGAATTTGTATTGGAAAAAATTCTTGAAAGCTCGGGGCTAATTGAAGGTGAGAATTTCGAACTTCAAGCTAGTCTTGTAGATGCAGAGGGGAATAGATATCAACCGGATGTGCTGATTCATTTGCCGGATGAAAAACATATTGTAATTGACTCAAAAGTATCACTCATTGCTTATGAGAAATTAGTGAATGAGAATGATGTTGATTTGAAAAATAAATATGTTAAAGAACATATAGCATCGTTGAAATCTCATGTATTGAATTTAAGTAATAAAAACTATCAGGATTTGTACGGAATCAAGTCTCCCGATTTTGTGTTGTTATTTGTGCCAATTGAATCGTCCTTTAGTGTGGCAATACAAAACGATAAAGATTTATTTGAATTTGCCTGGACTAAAAAAATAGTTATCGTTACTCCATCTACCTTACTTGCAACATTGAAAACCGTTGCAAGCATATGGAAGCAAGAGAAGCAAACTAGAAATGCTTTAGAAATTGCTCGACAAGCAGGTGCTTTGTACGATAAGTTTGTGGGTTTTGTAGAGGATTTGAAAAAAATAGGCGATCAATTAAGCAAAACACAAGTGGTATATAACGAAGCATTCAACAAATTACATACTGGTAAAGGAAATTTAACTACAGGGGTAGAGAAATTAAAAAAACTTGGTGCTAAAACCTCGAAAGAAATAGATAAGTCATTACTTGATAATGATTCAGAAAATTTATTATCAGAATAATATTAATGTCGAAGTTACTTTCCTTATTTATTGATCGAAAAGATAGAGTTGAAGGACTTGATTTAATGCGAGCGTTTGCAATTTTATTGGTCTTATTTTATCATGCATGGATATTTATTGCCCCCTTTTTTAAATCCGTCGGACTCTTATTTTTTATGGGATATTGGGGTGTTGAATTGTTTTTTGTGTTGAGCGGATTTTTAGTGGGGGGTGCATTTGTAAGAGTCTATTTAAAAACTGATCAACTTATACCTAATACTATCGTTCAGTTTTGGAAGAGACGCTGGATTAGAACCATACCTATATACCTTATATGTTTGTTTATAAATTATTTGGTGCTGACACAAATCGTTGGTTTGGATATTAAATTTCCATTTCGATACTTTTTGTTTGTTCAGAATTTAACGGATCCTCATCCATCATTTTTTCCAGAATCATGGAGTCTATCCATAGAAGAATGGTTTTATGTCCTCTTTCCCCTTTTCTTTCTTTTTCGAAAAATTGAAAAATCATTTGAAGCTATAGCATTCAATATTGTATTGTTGATAGTAACATTTACTTTTATTAGAGGCTTGAATGTAGATGTATTGAATTTCGATTTAATTGCTTGGGATTCATCTGTAAGAAAAGTAGTAATGAACAGGCTCGATAGTATTTTATATGGTGTCTTAATGTATGTGTTTATTACATTTAAACTAGAATACTTCAAAAAACTTAGATATCACTTTTTTGCTCTTGGGATTATATTATGTGTACTTTCTTATTGGGCATTTTATTTAAAAATTAACGCTTTATTCAATCAGGTGTTTTTTATTAGTAGTACAAGTTTATCCTTTTCATTGATGTTGCCATTTTTCTATTATTTTAAGTTTCGATGGAATCTTATTAAAGATATTGTGCTTTTTATTTCATTAATATCTTATTCACTCTACTTAACTCATTATACATTAGTATTCCGTTTGATGAATACCTACATAATTGCAAACACTGTTTCTAAATCTATATTACTCACTAGTGTTTATATTATCTTGAGTGTAGTTGTAGCAAGTTTGTTTTATTTATTGGTGGAGAAAAAATTCATCAACCTAAAAAATAATATAAAATAAAAAATGCCGCTCCCAAAGGAACGGCATCTCGTTTGTTTTAGTTTAGGTTATTTCTTTTTATTAGTTAATCAAAAGTTTTTCAACTCTCGATTCCTTTCCACTAATTATTCTAATATAGTGAATTCCATTTGATAAAGAAGAAGTATTCAATACTTTATTGTTTTCTATAATATTTTCTTCTTTCAAAACAATTCTTCCAGTTGCATCTAATATTTCAACACTGTATTTATCACCAGCATTATAGTTTTTGAATTCGATGTTCAATTTATCTGAAGCCGGGTTTGGATAAATGTTCACTGCATCGTTAGAGCTTGATAAATCAACACCTTGTGCATTTCCAAACAACACTCTGCTTATTCTAGGAGCAAAGAATTGTTGAAGTGTATCGATGTATAACAATGCTCTACCTTTTGACATGAATGGGTTTGAAGCTGTTCCATTGTTATGGAATGGATCAGATGGATCCCACCATTCCCAAGGTCCACTACCATTTGCTTGGCCATTAATTCTAAACAATGCAGGTAATCCTTCACTGTAAGTTGCTGCAGCTACCGATACTGCATCAGTAAATGGAGGTGTTTTAAAAATATCATTAACTCCTAATCTGTTGGCTCTACGAGAAACATCTCTTGCGCCACTTACTTCTACAACGAATAATGGAGGGGTTGTACCTGGTACGAATACTCCACCAGTTGTATATGGTGCGAATGGATCTAAAAATCCTTGTGCACTAACGATTGGAACATCACCAGCTTCTAACCATGATGAATCACCCATTGCTCCTCCAAAATTTACTACCATGTTGATACGTGATGAATATCCAGGATAATTATCTCCTTTGTTTACACCCGTCATACCACCATATGCTTCGAAATCACCTGTTACGGCTTGGTTCACATAAGGTGTGTTATTGTTTTGGTTGATGAATTTTTGCAATTGGATTTCAGAAACTTTATCTAAGGTTGCATAAGCTAAAGCCACATAACCCCCTGAACCTTGTCCACATAAAATTACTTTATTCGTATCAATTTTATATGTAGCCGGTGTTCCAGCAGATGTTGCTCTAAAGTGACGGACTGCAACTTTTGCATCTTGCATTGCTCTATATACAGCATTTAAGATCGTACCTGTACGTGTATCTTGATCGCCTTGTGGGTTCCATCCTGTTCTGTATGCAATTGCAGCAGCTACATAACCTTTCTTAGCAAACTGTGTACACATTTCAACTACCGTACTGTCTGTTTTTGCTCCAGTAGGTAATTGGTTAACACCTTTAGGTAGAAAACTTCCTGTGTGTAAATAAATGATTAATGGTCTCGCTGTTGCTGTATCACCAGTTGGCTCATAAACATCCATTCTTAAGTCTGTTAATACTGGTGATCCTGTTAGTACAGAATAATTTTGACCGTAGGTAATGTCTTTAGTGACAGTAACATCGGCAAAAACATTCGATACATAACGTTGTGCCATTACATTTCCTGTCATTAAGGAAGTTGCAATAGCCGTTAGAATTAGTAAACGTTTTTTCATATACATGGGTTATTAAATTATTATATATAAATATACTGTTTTTGAAACAAAAAACAATTTAGTTCAATTATTTATTCTTGGCTATATCGAAGGTCGCCGATATGTATGCAAGTCGGCCAACATATGGTCCTCCATATACTTGCATGCTCTTTTTATTCAACACATTTGAAGCTCCAAATTTAAATGTGGTATTTATTTTAGGAACCGATTTGCTTACTTGAGCATCTAATAAATCATATGTAGGTACGAAACCAGTAAACTGTGGAGAGCCTTCAAATGTGAATCCTTGTATCCATTTATAGTTAACACTGAAACTCCAGTTCTTAATATGAACTGGTCCAACATATCGATCAATATCTCTACCTGCAATACCGATATTAAATTTATGCTCTGGTGTATTAAATGCTGGAATGATAGGATCGTCAGTACCCGCTTTGTTTAAAATATTCCAAGAATAATTTCCAGATAATGTATAAAAGTTTTTAAAGAAATAAGTTGCGCCAATTGAGAAGCCTTGCGTGGTTACAACGTCAGTTGCATTAGCCGATACCCGATAACCTTGTGCGTTTATTACACGTTTTAAATTCGTATCGATTAAGGTTTTTACTCCAATATTAAATCCAATAAAATCTTGGTATATGCTAAAGTAATAACTAGCATCTACATATACTTTATTCCATAAGGTAGTGCGATATCCTAATTCCACTGATCTTACTTTTTCTGGTCGCACTGGTGCTACATTAAAATATTGAAGCGTATCGTTGTTTTGTGAATTAAAATAGTCAAGTAAATTTTGTGGACTCAACAAAGAATCAAATCCTGTTAGGTTACCAATAAGTATTGCTCTCCCAACATCGAAATATAAATACTGATCGGCCAATGTTGGATTCCTTACTGCCGATGAAAATGAAAGTCGAATTACATCGTTGCGTTTATTGGTATATACTGCCGATGCTGCAGGAGAAAAAACGAAATCAAAATTTTCGTTTTTATCCATACGTATAGTGGCGTTCAATTTTAATTTTTCTTCTAAGATTTTTTTCTCTAATCCAGCATACAAACCATATTCTCTATTGGTAATGGTCCGACCGGCAGTATCACTAAAAATAGATCCTCTTGAATTTGGTGTGTACATTCTAGCACTAAAACCTGTTTTTACTTCAACTATTTTTGCGTCAAATGTTCTTTCTCCTTGTATATGATATAATGCCGACTTATCATAAAATCTTGAACCGTTTTCTAAATAGGAAACTCTAGAAGTGATGGCTCTAAATGCAGAATCGAACCTCGCGGTTCCGGGTTCATATCTGTTTTGATTTGGAAGTCCTGTGTATTGATTTTCGAATATTTGACCTTCCGGTGTACTTGTGTTGGGTGATGTTGCAAGGTTTGCATAATATTGTGCCAATTGATGCCATACATTTAAAGAATCTTGATTGGCATTTAACACTGAATCCTGTGTTTCAAAATCGAAAGGCTGAGGGAACACTGGACTCGGTGGATATCCTGGTAATGCTTCTGCTCTTTTACGAATGTATCCACCCCAATAGGTTTGATAATCGCCACTCCATTTAAAATCATCCTTTGCTGTGTTTTGTAATAGTTGCGCCGTAAGAACAGCATCGTATGAATTACCCGCATCTTCATGGGTAGCATATGCCCGCACAAACCATTTATCGTTTTTAACTTCTACTCTGTTTTGGAAGAATAAAATGTCTTTCAATGAATACCTATTATCACCTTGGTAAACGGTAGTTCCATTACCAAAATTTAAGGAATATATAATTTCTGTTTGAGGAGTAAATTTATAGTGTAATGCTGTACCTAATTTTAAATTTCTCGTATTATAATCTACTAGATCTTTTTCTTCGTATCCTTTTCTATGCCATATTAATAAACCTGGAAAATTTCTTCTACTCGATCTACTTGTTGCATTGTTTCCTCTCGCGTCAAAATTTTCATCGCCATATCGATTCACTGCATCGTATCCACCCGGATTGTTTTTACCAACTTGTGATTGTGGTGTGGCATCTAAATTGGTTGCTTCCCAATCGTATGCACGCATATAATATAAGTTCACCTTATACGCGAATTTATCGATGCCGTTTTTATTTTTGAAAACTTGTGCGTATCGAACTGCCGACTCAAACAATCCGCGTTCACCCACCTTTGTCATAACTGTTAAACCCGGACTATTAAAAGGGTTTCGAGTTTGCATATTGATAACACCGTTGAATGCATTGGGTCCATAAAAAGCAGAACTTGCACCAACAATTAAATCCACCTTTTGAACATCCAATTCCGATGCACCTAAAAAATTTCCCAATGAAAAATTCAATCCCGGCGCTTGATTGTCCACACCATCAATTAGCTGCAAAGACCTAACAGGTGAGGTGCTATTAAATCCACGCGTATTAATTACTTTAAAACCAATACTCGCCGATGTTAAGTCGACACCCTTCAATTGTCCCAAGCCTTCATAAAAATTAGATGCCGATGTTTGTTTAATGGAAATTAAATCCATCGATTCAACTGTCAATGGCGCCTCTTTTTGTTTTTCTGTTAATCGCGATGATTGTACTATTACCTCTTTGCTTTGAACAACATTTTCAACAAGATTAATTTCAATGTTAGTTCTTGCGTTCGAAACTTGAACTTCCTGCGATTGGTATCCAAGGTATGAAATCACTAATGTTTTCGGGCTACTAAGATCAATGTTCAAACTAAACTTGCCATCAATATCGGTATTCGTCCCAACATTCGTTCCTTTGATACTTACTACAGCAGAGTATATCCCTTGTTTTGTATTTTTATCTTTTACTACACCAGAAATTTTTTGTGTTTGTGCCGATGCAAAATTCCATAGCAACATCAGCATAAAAATTAAGCATGGTTTTTGAACTCTGAATAAAGGGTAAGCGCTCATCTAAATTTGTTTAATCAATTCCTAAGTTAATAAATAGAACGATTAAACAAAAAGTATATCGATTAATAAAATCGATTATTTTTTAAAGGCATTCCAACCTTGAGCAATTATTTTATGCTGATTGCCGCTTTTTGTGATTAAATGGTTTCCTTCTGCAGCATCGCATATATGACCTATCACACTAATATCTGGATTCAACTTAATTTTTTCGAAATCAGATTGTTGAATGGTAAAAAGTAGTTCATAATCTTCACCCCCACTTAATGCGCAAACACTCGGGTCGAGGTTGAATTCTCGAGCTGTTTCATAGGTTAATGGGTCGATAGGAATTTTCTCTTCGTAAATTTTTGAGCCAACATTAGAATCGTTACAAATATGTAATATCTCTGAAGCCAATCCATCGGACACATCCATCATGGATGTAGGAACGATTTTTAAATTTTCAAATAATTCGAAAATATCTTTACGCGCTTCTGGTTTCAATTGGCGTTCAATAATATAATCGTAACCTTCAAGGTCGGGCTGGATATTATTATTCGACATATAAACCGCTTTCTCTCTTTCTAGAACTTGCAAACCAGTGTATGCAGCACCAAGATCACCCGTTACACAAATGAGATCGTTTACTTTCGCGGTATTTCTGTAGACTACGCGTGATGCATCGGCATGCCCTATTACAGTTATGCTTATGACCAATCCTTGTTTCGAAGAACTCGTATCGCCACCCACTAAATCTACACCGTATTTATCACATGCGATGAGCATCCCTTTGTATAATTCTTCAATTGCTTCGAGTGAAAACCTGTTGGAGAGGCCAATAGATACTAGCACTTGCGAAGGTTTCGCATTCATCGCATAAATATCAGAAAGATTTACAACGATGCTTTTATATCCCAAATGTTTGAGCGGCACGTACGATAAATCGAAATGAATTCCTTCTAATAATAGGTCGGTGGAAAGTAGTGTTTGTTGATTCTCAAAATTTAGAACCGCAGCATCGTCGCCAACACCTTTTATACTCGAAGTGTTTTTTAGTTCGATGTGTTGTGTTAAGTGTTTTATCAATCCGAATTCGCCCAAGTCCGACAATTCGTTTCGCTCAGTATTTTCAAACATTTCAGCCATGTTGCAAAAATAAGAATTATAATTTCTAAAACACGGTGTCTATACGATCCTGCTGATTTTTCTGTGGGTAATCTGTTGTATAATGTAAGCCCCGACTTTCTTTGCGCATCATCGCAGATTTTATAACGATGTAGGAAACTTGAATTAAATTTCTCAACTCGCAAAGTTTAACGGACAATTTTGTTTTTTTATAAAAATCTTCTGTTTCGTTGTAGATCAATTCCAATCTTCGCATCGCGCGTTCTAATCGGAAATCCGATCGAACAATTCCAACATAATCGCTCATGATGCGTTGCATTTCGCGTATGTTATGTGTCACTAAAATATCTTCGTTCGATAGTGAAATTCCATTTTCATCCCAGTCGGGAATATTTTCTTGGAAAGCAATAGACACTAATTCCTCATTTGCTTTTAGGTAGCTTCGATGAGCAAACACCAATGCTTCCAACAAGGAATTGGATGCCAATCGATTGGCGCCATGCAAGCCAGTTGATGCACACTCACCACAAGCATACAATCTTTTGATGGTAGATCGACCGTATTCATCGACCAAAATTCCACCACACATATAATGCGCAGCCGGCACAACCGGTATCAAATCTTTACTCATATCTATGCCGATGCTTAAGCATTTGGCATAAATGTTTGGGAAGTGTTTGAGTAAATCCTGCTTTGCAATATGTCGAGTATCGAGGTAGACAAAGTCGTCACCTGATTTTTTCATTTCAGAATCTATTGCACGAGCTACAATATCTCTAGGAGCTAAAGAAGCGCGGGAGTCGTACTGTTCCATAAAGGATTCCCCTTTTCTATTTCTTAAAATGCCACCATGTCCGCGTACAGCTTCAGATATTAAGAAACTTGGGTATTCACCGGGTTGATAAAGTGCTGTGGGATGAAATTGTATGAATTCCATGTTTCTTACTTTACCTTTTGCACGATATACCATCGCTACACCATCGCCAGTAGCAATAGTAGGATTGGTAGTTGTACTATATATATGTCCTGCACCACCCGATGCCATAACTGTAATTTTAGAAATTATTTTTTCTACTTCCGATGTATGGGTATTAAAAGCATAGATTCCAAAACAAGTTACATCTTTAGAGGATTTATTTATTTCTTTTCCTAGATGATGTTCTGTGATTAAATCAACTGCGAAGTAATGTGTGAGTATTTCGATATTGGGATGTTTATGAATTTGATCGAGTAATACTTTTTCAATTTCATAGCCAGTAATGTCTTTAAAATGCAAAACCCTATGCTCTGAATGTCCTCCTTCTTTCGCTAAGTGATAATCGCCTTCAGTGTTTTTATCGAATTGCGTTCCATAATCAACAATCTCTTTTATTCTTTCTGGGCCTTCTTTAACAACAAGTTCAACCGTTTTTTTATCGCATAATCCATCACCAGCTATTAAAGTGTCTTCAATATGTTTCTCATACGAATCGTCTTTGTCAATAACAACCGCAACACCACCTTGAGCATATTTGGTATTGGATTCATCTTCATTAGATTTTGTAACAATGCATACTTTACCATGTTTCGCTGCTTTTAATGCAAAACTAAGTCCTGCAATACCCGAGCCTATGATTAAAAAATCAGTCTTTCTCATTTTAATTAGAACCTTTAATCTGTCCTATTGTTCTTAATTTATGATTTTGTATGTGGATAATTCAATTTTACTGTTAAATACTTGTATAAAACTATAGAATAAGTAAAGCTGGTCGACAAAATTAAGAACTTGTTAGCGAATTATCCCCTGATTTAAATCATGAATTCACAATTAATTAACATTATTTTTGCATTGTGGTTCTTAACTGAATTTTAATTCACAGAAAATGTGTAAAATATAAAGTAATACATTTTCAGCACATTAGCTATTTAATAATGTTTATAACCTGTTAAAAAGTTTTTAGTGATTAATTTATGTTGACAAGAATTGGTGTATTCCACCTTTTCAACAGCCTAATCATCACCTTCATATTTTTTTTAAAAAAGAATTATGATTTTAATAAGCCGTTAATAATTTTCAAATTTGATTTTCGAAAAAAAAATAAAATGAACCAAAATTTAGAAAAAGGATATCTTGATGTTGCAGTAGATCCAAGTCTCGATTTATTTGAAGAAATAAATAAACTGAAAAAAGAAAAAAATGCAGTTATACTTGCACATTATTATCAAGATTCAGACATACAAGACATAGCCGATTATATTGGAGATAGTTTAGGTTTGTCACAACAAGCTGCAAAGACAGATGCCGACATAATACTTTTCGCTGGTGTACATTTTATGGCAGAAACTGCAAAAATTTTATCACCATCGAAAAAAGTTATACTTCCAGATTTAAATGCAGGTTGTTCATTAGCCGATACTTGTCCACCAGAATTATTCTCAAAATTTAAAGAAAGGTATCCAGATCATATCGTAATTACTTATGTTAATTGCTCAGCTGGTATTAAAGCATTAAGTGATATTGTTTGTACTTCTAGTAATGCAGTTCAAATAGTTGAGAGTTTACCTATTGATCAAAAAATAATTTTTGCACCTGATAAAAATTTAGGTGCATACATTATGAAGAAGACAGGAAGAGATATGGTTTTATGGGATGGTGCATGTATGGTTCATGAAATATTTTCAAGAGAAAAAATTGTAAGGTTAAAAGAAAGATATCCAGAAGCTGAAATTATTGCACATCCAGAATGTGAAGACTCAGTTCTAGAATTAGCACAATTCATAGGTTCTACGACAGCACTTTTAAATTATACTAAAAAATCAAATAGTAATTCATTTATTGTTGCAACTGAATCTGGTATATTACATCAAATGATGTTATCATCACCAAACAAACAATTTATACCAGCTCCACCTAATAATAATTGTGCATGCAATGATTGTCCGCATATGAAATTAAATACATTAGAAAAAGTTTATAACTGTTTAAAATTTGAAAGTCCTGAAATTATTTTATCTGATGATTTAATTGAAAAAGCTAAATTACCTATAATAAAAATGTTAAATATTTCAGAGAAACTTGGTTTATAATTATGGCTTTAATTCTTCCTGTAAACGATAAATCACCTGTGATTCCCAATTCATGTTTTATTGCTGAAAATTCTACAATTGTTGGCGATGTAATTTTTGGTGAAAATTGTAGTGTATGGTTTAATGCAATTATCCGAGGCGATGTGCATTCTATTAAAATTGGTGATAGATCAAACATTCAAGATGGCGCAGTTGTACATTGTACTTATCTTAAGGCAGATACTAAAATAGGAAATGATGTATCAATAGGGCATCGTGCTATAGTACATGGTTGTACTATACACGATCATGTATTAATTGGTATGGGTGCAATAGTTATGGATCATGCAGTAGTTGAGGAATACTGTATCATTGCTGCTGGTTCTATTGTATTAGAAAATACCGTATGTGAAAGTGGTTTTATTTATGCAGGTAGTCCAGCAAAAAAAATCAAACCCATAAGTGATGATCAGAGGTCTTTATTAAATAGACTTCCTAATAATTATATGATGTATTCAGATTGGTTTAAAGTTTAATTATTAATTCTAAATCCCAGTTAGCTCTAATTTTAATCGGTTCAGTGTAATACTTAATATTTTCAGGTTGTAATTTTAATTCTAAGTTCCCGGTATCCCATTTATAATTATTATTAGAATCTTCAATTATTCTTAATTTATAAGTTCCCGGTAAAATATTTTTAATTGATAAAATTTGGATTTCATTTAGATTTATTTTTTTTACAATAATTGATTTATCATTTAAAACCTCAATTATTTTATTGTTGATATCTCCCTCAAATTTTATTTCTATATTACCATAATCTTCTGGTAATAATCTTATTAATTTTTTACTTATATATTTATTTTTCTCATTTTGATAATCAATTATTGAACTGTCTTTTACTGTAAGTTTATATTCACTTGTGTCATTAAAATCATAATTGATAATTATCTTTTCATTTTCTATTGTATAACTGAAATTTACTTTAGTAGAATCTTGATATAGAAGAATTGAATCTGGTATTATGTTAGTAATTCTATTATTGCTAGTAATGTACACAGAATTATCTATTATATTTTGATTTATATCTACTTGAAAATTTATAGGTTTTTGTTTTTTAATAAATTTAAGTAGAATAGTATCAATTTTATTTTCATCGTTATAATTTAAAATTAATGCAGATGAGTCTATAAAGTTTTTATAATATATTGTAATTGTATCTTTTATTGAATTTGTAATTACTGTATCAATGTTTATATCTAAGTTTGAATAAGAATAATTTGAGTATTTTTTATTTAATGTAATTACAGCCATTTTATAGAATGTTTTTTTCTCGAGTACTTTTGTAGACTTAGGAATTTCTTTGAATGATTTAATTACTAATAAATCTTGATTATTTTTTAAGGAAATTGTACTATCTATAAATGCAATTATTTCATCAGCACTATCGTATATTTTATTATTGTTTGATTCAAGCAGAACATAAAATTTATATTTATTCTCTCTTAAATTCGTGAATTTAAAATTACCCTGCTCATCTGTTTTTGTTGTATAGTCGGGTTTCCGCTTGTAGAATACAGAATCATTTATAGTATCGTTTATATACAAGCACACCAATGCATCTTTAAGTACTTCAGTTGTATATGCATCAATTACCTTACCTTTAAGGTTTAGAGAATCAATTAAATTTCCAGTAGAAAAGATGTATTTAAATTCTTTACTTATATTATTTTCAGTGTAATCCGAAATTGAATTACCGAAATTTAAAATGTAGGTTGTATTTTCTTTTAAATCCTCTTTGAGATCAATTTCTATTTCTTTCGATTTTTTATTTACTGAATTTTTAATATTTCCTGGTGAAATTATCAGTTGATTTTCTATATTCTTTAAAACAATGTATTCATCAAATCTTAATATTATTTTTTTTGGATTTTTATTCGTGCTATAATTTTCAGGATCAGCAAAAATTAATTTTGGACTTTCAATATCTTTTTCACCACCCGTCGGTACGAGCATGTTTGCACAAGAGCTAAAAATTAAAATTATTGAAAAAAATATAGGCTTTAATATATGATTTCTATTATATGATGTTTTTAGCACTTTATAACGATTTTGCATCAATTTCGAGTTATAGTATTAAAATTATTTTTTTCTTTCTTATATCTAATTTATTTAATTTTTTATAAATTATTGATAATCAATTATTTATGATATTTTATATCAATTATTCATATGTACCATCAGAACACTTATATCGGCAGGTGAAACCCCAGAAATTCTTGAAGCTTGACCTAATGTTTGTGGTTTTATCTTAATTAGTTTTTCCCTTGCTTCTTTTGATAATGAAATTAGGTTGTTATAATCAAAATTTGGATTTATTATTTTGTCGTCTAATTTTTTTAATTTTTCAACCATTTCTAATTCTTTGCTCAAATAACTTTCGTATTTAATATTTATTTCAGATTGCTCAATTATTTCATCATCCATATTCTTACATAATACTTTTAAATTTTCATCAGCTCTTAACAAATCTTTAAGATTTATTTGAGGCCTCAATAAAAGCGAAATCATTTTCATGCTATGTGGAATTTCAGAACTTCCTTTTTCTATTAAAATAGAATTAATCATAGATGGATCGATGCTTTTTTCTTTTAAGTATTTCGTGATAATAGCCGAATTATTTACTTTTTCTTCTACCCTATTCAAGCGCTGCTCTGATGCCAAACCAATTTGATGTGCCAACTTTGTTAACCGAATATCGGCATTATCTTGACGTAACAACAAACGATGTTCGGCTCTAGAAGTAAACATTCGATAAGGTTCTTCAGTACCTTTAGTTACTAAATCGTCAATTAAAACCCCTATATAGGATTCAGATCTTTTCATAATTAATGCATCTTTTTCATTCAGTTTTAAATGAGCATTAATACCAGCTATGAATCCCTGTGATGCTGCTTCTTCGTAACCCGTTGTACCATTTATTTGGCCTGCGAAATATAAATTTTCAATTAGTTTAGTTTCTAGAGTAAGTTTTAATTGTGTTGGTGGAAAGTAATCGTATTCTATAGCATAGCCAGGTCGGAACATTTTAGCCTTTTCAAAACCAGGAATCAATCTTAAGGCTTTATATTGCACATCCTCTGGTAATGAAGTAGAAAATCCATTTACATATATTTCCACTGTATTCCATCCTTCTGGTTCTACAAATATTTGATGTCTTGTTCTTTCTGCAAATCGATTTATTTTGTCTTCGATTGATGGGCAATATCTAGGTCCCAAACCTTTAATACGCCCTGTAAACATAGGTGATTTTTCAAATCCCTCCTTTAATGTTTCATGAACCGCTTCATTCGTATAAGTTATATAGCAAGATCTTTGTTCTTTAGGAAGCTCTATATTTAAATAGGAGAATCTACCTCTATCCTCATCACCTTTTTGTTCTTCCATTTTTGAATAGTCGAGACTTCTTCCATCTACTCTAGGTGGTGTTCCAGTTTTCATCCGGCCCGACTCAAATCCCAATTCAACTAATTGTTCTGTTAAACCTGTTGCAGCTCTTTCAGCAGACCTACCCCCACCCATTCTTTTTTCACCTATATGAATAACACCATTTAAGAAAGTACCATTCGTTAGAACCACTGCATCGGAATTAAATTCTATACCTAAACTAGTTTTTACTCCAATTACCCTATTGTCCTTAACAATTAAAGAGCTTACCATATCCTGCCAAAAGTCGACATTATCCGTTTGCTCCAAAGCCAATCGCCATTCCTCAGCAAACCTCATTCGATCATTTTGAGCTCTCGGACTCCACATAGCTGGCCCCTTCGATCTATTAAGCATCCTAAACTGTATCGTACTTTTGTCGGTGATTATCCCACTATATCCACCCATTGCATCAATTTCCCTTACTATTTGTCCCTTAGCTACACCACCCATTGCAGGGTTACATGACATCTGAGCAATTACACCCATATTCATTGTAATTAGTAAAACTTTAGACCCCAAATTAGCAGCAGCAGCAGCAGCCTCACAACCCGCATGTCCGGCACCAACAATTATTATATCGTATTTATTATTCATATATGTTCCACGTGAAACGGCTACAAATATATTAATAGAAATTGGCAATTGGATAAGACTACTTTACTTATGTTCCACGTGAAACAATGGAATTTTTTTGCAAACGCAATATTGTATTATAATTCTGAAAACTTAGTTGTTGAAAGTAAAAAACTGTTAGATAGACTCATTAAAATAATAAAACTAAATTGAAGAGTACAATTAATGAATATAAATTTAGGCTTAAATTGTAGTTTGAAAATTAAAACCAATTATACAATTATCAATAAATATTTATAAGAGCTTTTTCTGTTTATTGTCAATTATGTAGTAATTATTTTTAACTACTTAATGTTTTTTGAAAAATTACACTAAATATTAATACAAAAATTTATAACTTACTATAAATCAATTTCTTATATATTTAATTTTCTACAAAAAAAAATTATACAATTAAAATTATAAAGTTTCATATAATGCACAATTTGTAAACTCCTGCAATTCAAAAAATTGTACAATTTTATAACTGAAATTTGGACTAAAATTCAAAAATGTACAGCAGAAAAAAAATTTGCATTTGATTATTAAATATTTAAATTGCGAATTCAATTAGTGTAATTTTATTGTTATATAGCCCCATAAGTATAATAATGTAAGAAAAATTCACTGGTTGAAAATGAACTAAAACAAAATTTAAACAATTATTTTATGAGTGTAAACTTCTACAAAAAAATGAAGGTGACCATTTTATTTATGGTTAGTCTCTTCATCACGTCGTCACTCTATGCACAACTTTCTGGTGTAAAAACAATCGACCCCGCGGGTTCTGGTCCAAACAACTACACGAGCTTTGCCTCGGCAGTATTGGATTTGAACGCAAATGGTGTTGGTACAGGAGGGGTAACGTTTAACGTTGCAGCTGGAGCTACATTCGACGAAGTTGCGGTTATTACTTTAACCACAACTACTACGGATGCTACGAAGCCGATTATTTTTCAAGCTTCGGGAGCAGGTAACGCACCTATTGTAAGAGCTGCAACTGGTACATTAGCACCAACAGCTTTTGGAAACGACGGGGATGCCGTTATCAGGATTTTAAGTACTGACTATGTTACTTTTGATGGAATTGAATTCAGAAGTAATTCGGCAGCAACTACAAATACGCAACTCGCAGAGTATGGTATTATGTTAGTTAAGACCCCTACAGATGCATGTAAAAACATCACTGTAAAAAATTGTCGTTTTAGTTTAGGCAAAACAAATAACAGATCGATTGCGATTTATCAATCTAACTTAGGTGTTAGTGGTAACACTGCAATTACAGTAACAAGTATTGGAGGTAGATCAGAAAACAATCAATACTTAGCGAACGTAATTACAAATACATACTCAGGTATTTATTTAAATGGTTTCGCTCATACTACTGCACCATATGATTTATTAGATCATAATTGTATTGTAGGAAATGATGGTATGGGTAACAACATTTCTGAATTTGGTGGATTATCAGCATCTCCATATGGTATTTATACTAATAATATGGATAGTGCTATCATCAGATACAATACAGTTTCTGGACTTGATGGTACTACTACGACAGGTTATGGTATTTGGGCTGGTAATGGTACGAATGCTAGTGTATTTGTAACAAGAAATACAGTTACATTCACAAAAGCAAATTCAAGTACGAGTACTAACTATGCTGTATATGTAACAACAGGTTCTTCGGGTACTAACAATATAATTGTAGCAGATACTAACTCAGTGATAAATTCTACGTTTGTTGGGAACACGCCATTATATGGAGTTTATGTATCAACAGGAGCTAAGACTGTAAAAATTAGAAGAAATATCGTTCAAAACAACGTTGTTAATGGATTAAGCTATTTAGTTTATAGTTCAGGTTCAACATCTGATTTAGAAATGGGATGGAACGTGGTTAGAGATAACTACAGAACTGCATCTTCTACAAGTAGTTTATATCCTGTTTATATAAGTTCTTCTAACAATAGTGATATTCACGACAATTATATTTCAAACAACAAAACTGTAATTGGTTCGGCGTTAATTGGTAACATATATAGTTTTGGTGGTACCATAACTAATAATATCTACAATAACGTAATTGATAGCGTGAATACAATTAGTGGATCGGGATCTAATTATGGTATTTATGCAAGTAACTCTACAAATTCAAATGTTAATATATACAACAATAGAATTTCTAGAATTAATGCTGCTGGTTCAATCACTAACTATGGTATTTTCACATCATCTGGAGATACTGTAAACGTTTATAGAAATAAAGTTGAAGAGTTAAAAATAGATACATCTAGGTCTATAACACTTGTAGGTATCTATTTAAGTTCAGGTACCGATGTTGCGGTATACAACAACTTTATTCAAGATTTAAAAACTTTGAATTCATTTGGTTCAAATGCAATTCAAGGTATCTTTGCTTCATCAACACAAGCGAAAATATATAATAATACTATTTATTTAAATGCTACTTCTAGCACAACAAACGCAGCTGGATTCGGATCAACAGGTATCAATATTACTACGACACCAACGAATGTTGATTTAAGAAATAATATTATTGTAAATAAAACATTAGCTGTTAGTCCTGGTAAATCAGTTGGTATCAGAAGAGCTGCAACTGCAGTAACTGGATACAACCCTTTATCAAATAACAATATAATTAATATGGGTATGAACGTTACAAACGTTAATCCATATTATTTTGATGGAACAAATGTCGACACAACAATCGATATGTTAAAAGCTCGTTTAGCACCAGCTGAATCGAATTCATTAACAGAAGAAGTTCCATTTATAAATGACATTGCAGCTCCATTTGATTTACACATTAATCCAATTGTTGCTACAAGAGTTGAAAGTGGAGCAAGCCCAATAGCAGAAGTAACACAAGATTTCGACGGAGATCCTAGACATCCAAGTACACCAGATATTGGTGCAGACGAAGGTGTATTTACTGCTGTTGTAGGTGATTTTGCAGGTCCACAATTTGCGAATGTTAGTATAACACCAAACACATATCAATGTACAGCTGTTCCACATGTTATTACTGCAACTATTACTGATAATTCAGGAGTAGCTAGTGCAAGTATATTATGGACAGTAGATGGTGTTGCTCAGTCACCTATTTCGATGGTACGTGGTGCAAGTAATGTTTGGACGGGTACTATCCCTGCACAGTATTATACTAATAAATCGGTGCGTGTGGCTTGGAACCTTTCGGCTTCAGATTCAGCACTTACTCCAAACGCAAATACGTTTTTAGGTGGCAACTACAAAGATGCCGACTTATATGTTGATGCTGGTTATACTGGTACTGATACAGTTAATGCGGGTGTAACTTTACAATTTAATGCTAAGGCTACTCCTACAGTAGTATCTGCAGGTGTAGGTGTAAATACATCATCGTTAGTTTCAACTCCATTCTATAGAGCATGGGGTGGAAATAAGAGACAGTTTTTATATAGAGCTTCTGAATTATCGGCTGGAGGTTTACCTGCTGGTGGTATAACATCATTAACTTTTGATGTATTTACCGCTAACACTATGACACCTATGCCAGGATTTACTGTATATATCGACAGTACAGCTGTTACTGCAACAGGTACTTCGTATTTACCATATGCAAACCAAATATTTGGTCCTGCAAATTATACAGCAGTTACTGGATTAAATACGTTTAATTTACAAACTCCATTTGTATGGAATGGTACGTCAAATATAATTGTAACTATTTGCTGGTCGGACCAAACTGCTGGTGGACAAACAAATACACTGTATGTAAAAACATTTACTACATCATACAATTCAGTTACTTATAATAATATTGACAACCAAACTCCAGCGGCAGTATGTGCTACAGCATCAGGTACATCTTCAACAACTAGACCAGATATCTTATTTGGATACATGCCAGCTAGAACGTTTACTTGGTCTGGAACATCAAGCAATATCTTATCGGCTACAAATATTGTAAATCCAACAGCTACAATTCCAGTAGCAGGAAATTATCAATTTATTGTGACTGTTAACGATGGAACATGTTCAAATTCCGATACTGTTGCATTAGTAGCATTAACACCTCAAGCACCTGTAGCAGCATTTACTGCAAATGACGACTCAGTTGCAATTGGAGGTAATCCTCAAACAGTAACTTTTACAGATCAGTCGACAAACGTACCTGACAAATGGAAATGGGAGTTTACTCCAAATACAGTTCTATTTATGAACGGTACAAACGATTCATCTCAAAATCCACAAGTACAATTTACTGCTTCAGGACCATATTCAGTGAAATTAACTGCATCGAATGCAGGTGGATCTGACGATACATTACGTGCGAATTATATTAAAACATTTGTTACCTATTGTGCAGCCGCGGCTACTAGTACTGTTGACGATGATATTGGTAACGTAACATTAAGAGATACTTTAACTCAAGTTGTTTTAATAAACAATGGGGTTGATACACCAACGATTCCTCGTGCTGATTCTAAAAACACTTATACAAATTGGACAGATAGTACGTTTGTACCTGTACCAAATGTGTATAAAGGTGGTGTTTACAATTTAAGTGTTGGTGCTATTTGGGAAGATTTTAGATATGCTTGTTATGTATCTGCATATATTGACTTTAACAAGAATGGTTCATTCGAAGATCCAGGAGAACTAATTAACCTTGGAGCTATATCGAGTTCAACAGCAGCAACAAATAAAGTAAATAGAACATTTACTATACCTTGTACAGCAGATACAGGAATTGTGAGAATGCGTATTTTGTTAAAAGAAACAACTACAATTGCAACAATTCCATCATGTAGTCCTGCGGCAGCTATATCATGGGGTGAAGTAGAAGATTATAATATTAGAATTCTTCCAACTACACTTACATACAATACAAGTACTGTGGATCATTCGGTATTAACCGATTTAGAACCAGGTACAAATACAAGAAATATTATCAGAGTAAAAGTTGCGGCAGCAGGTTGCGATAGTACCTTAACTGCTACCAACTTCTTATTCAATACTACAGGTACTACTAATTTAGCTGATATAAGTAATATTAAATTATGGTATACAGGAAATTCAAATGTATTTGCAGCTACACAACAAGTTGGAGCAACAACAACTCCAGCTGCTAGCTTTACAATTAATCCAAATATTAATTTATTAGCGGATACAAATTACTTCTGGTTAACTTATGATATTAATGCAAATGCTACATTAGGTAACTTTGTAGATGCTGAGTGTACTTCGATTACATTAAATGGAGCATCGTATACACCAACAATTACAGCACCAGGTGGTTCACGTAAAATTAACTTCCCATCAACTGTAGTTGCTCAATCGACTAGCCAAATAACAGGCAATGTTGAATTAAATTCTAACAATAATCCAATCATTGAGACAACAATTGAAATGACAACAATTGGTGCTCAGGTTAATTTATCAGATGTTAAAATTGCCTTAACAGGTACAACACGTAAAGCGGATTTAAAAGATGTAAAAGTTTGGTTTGGTGGTTCAAATAGAAACATCAATCAAGCAGTACAATTCGATTCAACAAGAACTGTATTAATTAATGATACCTTAACTTTTGCAGACACTGTACAATTAGCTTTAGATACTAATTATGTATGGGTAACTGTAGGTATTAAAGATACAGCTAAAGTGAATAACTTTGTTGATGCTGAAATTATTTCATACCGTATCAATGGTGTCTTAGACACTCCATTAAATGCAAACCCAATTGGAAATCGTAAAATTGTAGCACCGTATTGCCCTGCTGCAGCTTCGTTTACTGGTGATGAAGATATCGGTTTGTTCCAAATTGGTTCATTTGTTAATGGGGTCGATACTCCAATAAACAATAACCCATTATCTGTTAATACATATAGTAACTTTACGAACCTTTCTGGTGTATCAGCTCAAAAAGCAGTCCCTACACCATTAAGAGTTGCAATCATTAACTCTGGATCATTATATACTACTTCGGTAAATATATTTATTGATTATAACCAGAATGGAACATTCGATTTACCTCAAGAAAGAGTTTCGAAAAGAGTACTTGCAGCAAATATTGCAACAAGAAGTTATAGTGACACTATTACTGTACCAATTGGAGCTTTGACTGGTAGAACAAGAATGCGAGTTATGGCAAGTGAAACAAGTGTAATTGATCTAGACCCTTGCGTAAATCCTACATGGGGTGAAGTTGAAGATTATACAATTGATATCTTACCACCACCTCCAGGCGACTTCTACCCACCTACAATTTCAAATATTGTAAATGCTGAAGGTGATTCATCGTGTGCTATTGTTGCACATAATATCTCGGTAACGGTATTCGATACTACAGGTGTTGGTTCAGTAACATTAAATTGGTCAATTAACAATGTTGCTCAAACGCCAATAGTAATGACTACTACAGGTTCTGGAGTATATACAGCTCAAATACCTGCAAGTGGTGCTAATACGGTTATATATTCATTCACTGTGGTTGATAATAGTCCAAACCTAAACACTGCTACATACGATGGTGGTTCATATATCGATGGTATTTTAGCAACTCGTATTAATAGAACACCTGATGGTGTAATAGGTGTAGGTGGAAGTTATCAATTAAATGCGGTTGCTAGTCAATCTAAGCCATTAGGAACTGGAACAACTCAAGGAGGAACAGGTTTAACACCATTCTCTCAAGGATGGGAAGGTCAAAGAACACAGTATTTAATTACAGCGGCATTAATGAATCAAGCTGGTTATTCAGCTGGTTTAATTACTGGTTATGGAATTGAAATAACTAGTGGTACTCAAACCATTCCATTCGAGGGTTATACCATTAAAATGGCAAATACAAGTACAGCTGCTTTAACGCCGGGAACATTTGATGCTACCCCTTTAACAACTGTATTTGGCCCAACACAAATTCCACAAGTTACAGCTCCTGGAGTTCGTGACTTCGCATTCAGCACACCATTTGTATGGGATGGTACATCGAATGTATTGGTTGAAGTTTGTTTCGATAATGACCCAGCTGGTTCTGGGGGAGTTAGATATACTGGTACTTCTACAGTACGTGCGATGACTACTTCGTATACATCGGTAATTGGAAGATATGCAGATAATACACCATTGTGTGGAACTACTAATGGTACTTCAGTTTCTTCTTCGGTTTTACCAGCATTCAGATTTAGTCAACCAATAACAGCAACATATTCTTGGACTCAATCTCCAAATGGTGGATTAAGTGCAACTAATATTTTCAATCCTGTTGCAACACCTACAGGTGGTTTAGGAACATACCAATACATCGTTACAGTTGATGATGGTAGATGTACAGCAAACGATACCGTTATAGTAAACGTTGTTCCACCACCAACAGTAAACTTGGGACCAGATAGACAATTATGTTCTGGTCAATCATTAACATTAGATGCAGGTAACCCTGGTTCTACTTACTCTTGGTCAACAGGTGCAACAACTCAAACTATTGATGTAGTTGTAGGTGCTACGTACATTGTAGCAGTTACAAACCAAGCTGGATTAGTAGGAAGAGATACGATTTTAATAACACAAGTTGCTTCACCAGTAGTTAATTTAGGTGCAGACGATACAGTATGTGCTGGAACACCTGTTACATTAAATGCTGGAAATCCAGGTTCAACTTATTTGTGGAATACAGGTGCAACAACTCAAACAATAAGTGTTACTCAATCGGGTACATATAGAGTTGCTGTAACAAATACTAACAACTGTACAGTATCTGATAGTGTTGTGATAACGGTTAAACCAGCTCCAGTAGTTAACTTAGGTGCTGATCAACAAATTTGCCCAGGAGAATCTGTAACATTAGATGCAGGTAACTCAGGTGCTACATACGCATGGTCAACTGGCGCAACAACACAAACTATCAATGTAACTCAACTAGGTCAATACATCGTGGTTGTTACTGACACTACTGGTTGTATAGGTAGAGATACAGTAAATGTAACAAGCAAACCATTGCCAGTAGTAAACGCTGGTCCTGATTTGTCGAAATGTCCAGGTGACTCAGTTACAATTGATGCTGGCGCAGGATTCACTGCATACTTGTGGAATACAGGTGCTACAACTCAAACCATTAGAGTGAGCACTGCAGCACAGTATATTGTTACAGTAACAAATGCAGAAGGATGTTCGGCTAGTGACACTGTGAATGTAAGTAACTTTGCATTACCAGTTGTAAATTTAGGTAATGATCGTAGTATTTGTACAAGCGATACCATTACATTAGATGCAGGTAACGTTGGTTCAACATACTTATGGTCAACTGGTGCAACAACTCAAACAATTCGAGTAAGCGCTGCTGGAACTTATTCGGTTACTGTAACTAGTCCTAATGGCTGCGAATCTAGTGATCAAGTTGTAATTAATAATTTACCGCAACCTGATGCTTCATTTACTGCAGCAGCAGTTGATACTACAAGAGGTCAACAAATACAATTTAATGCAGTAGTGGTTGCAGGTAATGCATATTCATGGAACTTCGGTGATCCAACAAGTCCAACAAATACTTCGTTGCAACCGAATCCAATCCACGTTTATACTACACCTGGATCATATACAGTAACATTAACAGTAACCAATGTTGCTACAAACTGTATTAGTATTTCAACACAAACAATTTTAGTATCGGCAGTTGGTAATAACTTCGCTAAGATTTTCAATTTGCATGCGGCACCAAACCCATTCGTTGGAAACACTAAGATTAAGTATACATTACCAGAAGATGCTAAGAATGTATCAATTGAAGTATACGATATGTTAGGAAGAAAAATCTCAACAATTGCGAAAGAAGAAAATCAAGTAGCAAATACAGAGTATGAGTTTGACTTTAACAATTCGGATACTGAAACAAATTCAGGTATGTATTTAGTTAAATTAATTGTTGATGGTAAACAAGCAATTACGAGAGTAATTGATGTTGCAAAGCGATAATTAATAAATATTAATAAGAAAAAGGGGGACAATTGTCCCCCTTTTTTATTTAGAAAAATTTTCTATTTTTATTTGAAATTAAACTTAAACTTATGGTGCAGTCTTACGATAGAATAGATATTGATATTATAAAAATATTACAAGAAGATTCGACTAAAGCGATTAAAGATATAGCAAAAGAAGTTGGCCTCTCTGCTACGCCTACCTATGAAAGAATTAAACGTCTCGAATCGGAAGGGGTTATAAAAAAATATGTTGCAGTAGTAGATTCACATAAAGTTGGATTAGATATAATTGTTTACTGTAACGTACGATTGAAAGAGCAAAGCAAAGAATCGTTATTGGACTTTGAAGAAGCAATTGTAAAATTACCGGAAGTGCTTGAAGTTATTGGGTTATCTGGCAATTACGACTATTTATTAAAAATCGTTTCACCCAATATTGAAGCATACAATAACTTTTTAATGAATAAATTTTCAAGTGTTCCCAATGTTGGGCATTTTCATTCAAACATTGTTTTGGCGGAAGTTAAACGCGATAGTCCCCTACCATTGAATCATTTACAAAAATGAGCTGAAAATTTAGAAAATCTAATTAGATTTTTGAACTGATTATTATAAAAATTATAGTTGTATTTCCTTAATTTCATTAAAATTCAGTTGTCTATTTTTTATACCATTTTTGTTTTTGGTACAAAAGCTCTGATAATCAACATTTTTTAGTGTTTCTAAATTAATATTTAATATTTGTTTGTTTTATATTTATTAGTATCTTGAAAATTCATACTAAGCAAAATTATAAACTCAGACATATGAAACATTCTTTACGTTTAATCCTAATGTTTATGTTTTTATTTAATACGTTGTTATTAAATAGAACATATGCCCAAGATTGGAATATTGCAGTTTGTTCAGGTGGTCCACCTGCTTCGACTACATCGAATTTATATGGACCAATGTATTCGGTAGCTACTGCAAATGCAACCAATCGAATAGCTGTTATTTATCCTGCTTCACAATTAAGTGGATTAGCAGGTAAATCTCTTTCAAGTGTATACTTTCATAGAGCAACAGCAAGTGGTTCAATGGCGGGAACACCAAGCTATAAAATTTATTTGAAGGAAGTTTCAAATTTAGATTGGGGTTCAACAGCCTTAGATTGGGCAACAGCTACAACTGGCGCAACTTTAATGTTCGATGGAAATCCAGCTCCAATAGTTGGTTCGTCGGCGGGATGGAAGGAGTTTAATTTTAGTTCTAATTTCGCATATTCAGGAACACAAAACTTGGCTGTGTTTTTGGAATATACCAATCCTACAGCAAGTGCTGCAATTGCATGGTCTTATGAATATACAGCGCCATGTATTGTAACAACAAATAATAATACTACTAAATATACAAATAACACAACAGGTACTTTACCAGCTTCGCTTTCAACATCGAACTATAGAAGACCATATATTGGTTTTGATTTTGCATTAGTACCTTGTTTAGGAACACCAAATGCTGGTTTAACTATATCAAATAAACCGATTAATTGTACTAACGATACAGTTTTATTGTCATTGCAAAATGCGACTGAAGCATTAAACATAAATTACCAATGGCAAGAATCTTTAGACAGTAATTTATGGTCTAATTTAATAACCGTAAATAACGATAGTGTTAAAGTAACATCAAGTACCAATAAATATTATAGATGTATTGTATCTTGTTCTGGTAACGCTGATACATCTACACCATTATTCATAAGAGCTAGTAGTATATTAAATGCTGGCACTTACACATTAAATTCTAATTTACCTACAAGCGGTTCTAACTTTAACAGCTTTACTGATTTTACAAACGCATTGTATTGTGGTACAAATGGCAATGTGACCTTAAACGTTGATTCAGCAACGTATATTGGAAGGGTAACATTTGAAAACATCTTGTTAGATTCTACAAAGAAACTAACCATTAATGGTAATGGTTCTAAAATTATACATACAACAGATGCCCAAGATTTATTTGGCTATGTATTCGGAATTGTTAATTCAAGCTATATAACAGTTAAAAACTTCACATTTGAATTAGGTGCTACATCTACTAAGGGTTCACCATTTTTTATTCAAAACTCAAACAACTGTATAGTAGAAAACAATATCATGTTGGGTGATGTGAATGCTACAGCTACGTCTTATATGGGTATCAACATATCTAGCAACTCTAATTCAACTGCAGGTATTTCAACATCGGCAGGAAATATTATTAGAAACAACGATATTGTTGGTGGTTATTACGGTGTGTATTTGTATGGTGATTTAAATAATACAGGGACTGCATACGGTAATATTATTTCGAATAATACAGTAAGAGATTTTTATATCTATGGTATTTATAATTATGGTGCCGATAGTACACAAATAGTTTCAAATGACGTACATCGATTGAATAGAGTTGCTGCATCGACATTCTATGGAATATATTTGTCTGGAAATTCTAAATCGGTCAACGTTACTAAAAACTTAGTACACGATGCCTTTGTAAATGATCCAACGGTAACAAGTACAACGGGTGGTATATATATTACAAGTAATGATGCTACATTAGGTAGAGAAGTTTATATTACAAACAATTCTATATATAATATAGCAACTAGTGGTACTAATTATGGTATTTATAATTCTGGCTCTGATTATATTAATATATATTTTAATACGATATACTTTAATAATAATCTTACAACAGCTGGTACAACTTATGGATTTTATCAAAGTACACTTGCAACAGGAATCGACTTAAAAAACAATAATATATCTATATCTAAAGCTGGTTCAGCAGTAAAATATTGTTTGTATTTTAATACTGCTACATCTACAATTTCTTCGAACTATAACAATTTGTTTGTAGATACTAGTGCAGCGGGAGCAGGAGCGAAAGTAGTTGCATATAGGACTTCTGCATTTGCTACTCTACTAGATTGGCAAGCAGCGAATGGAGCAATATACGATCAAAATTCAGTAAGTGAGCGTTCTGTATTTGCGTCATCTACTGTATTGGTACCAAATGCTCCAGCATTAAATAATATTGGTTTATACATTCCAAGTGTTTTAGAGGATATAACGGGTGCAACCAGAAGTGTAACTCCAGATATTGGTGCATATGAGTTTACACCGGTAAATGATGATGCAGGCTTAATGGCAATTGTGGATCCTCAAGGAATTTGTCCAGGTCCAAATGTTGCAAGTGCTCGTTTGAGAAATTATGGTGCAGGTGTATTGTCATCAGTAACGGTTAATTGGTCGGTAAATGGTGTGGTACAAACTCCAATTGCATTTATTGGTTCATTAAATCCTGCTGCTGATTCATTAATTACTTTAGGCAGCTTTAACGTTGTGAAAGGAAATTTATATACCATTCGTGCATGGACAAGTAATCCAAACGGAAGCATTGATGCGAATGCATCAAACGATACCGTTGAAGTTGCAGGTTTAACTAGTGGATTATTAGATACGGTCACAGTTGGTGGTGCTGGTTCTGATTTTGCGACATTAAGTGATTTAATGAATGTTTTAAATGCTAACGGAATATGCGGTCCATTAACAGTTGATGTAAACCCAGCAGCGGGTCCGTACAACGAACAATTAGTAATTGGAAATATTTCTGGAACATCACCAACAGATACTATTTTATTTAAAGGTAATGGTTCTGTAATAACTTGGAATTCTAGTATATCTGCAAGTAGATATACCATATTATTAGATGGTGCAAATTATGTAACCCTGGATAGTTTCCAAGTATATGGTAGTATGGGTTCAACAACATCGAATTATGGATGGGGTATAAAAGTGAATTCAAATTCACATTATAATACCATTAAAAACAATAAAATTTATGTAAGTGATAGCACAAGTTCAACCAATTATGCTGGTATAGTATTCTCTGGTTCATTAACATCGGCAACTACGGCAGGGGTGTTTACATATAATAAAGTAATAAACAATGAAATCAATGGTGGTTATTATGGTGTAATTATCTATGGTACATCTGGGAATATAACAGGTACACGAGCTAATATTGTAGCAAATAATACAATAAAGAGACCGTATTACTATGGTATATATATTGGTTATCAAGACAGTGTTTTGGTAAACAACAACAAAATTAGTAATCCATCGAGACCAATAATAAGTACAACAAATTATGGTATTTATAATGTAGGTGCATTAAGATCGACCATTACGAACAACACCATTTCAGATTATTTCAGAGGAAATTTATCGACTTCAAATTCATTCTATGGAATTGCATTTTCTGCTGCTGATAACACAGCAGGGAATATGAGTTTGGTTGCTAATAATGAAATTTATGGAATTGGAGCAAATGGTACACTATATGGATTGTACAATTCAAGTAGTAATGGTATTCAGAATTATCATAACTCTATAAATTTTGATCACCCAACAGCTACATCGGGTGTTTCATATGGTGTATACCAAACAACATTGTCGACAGATTTGGAGTACAAAAACAATAGTATTTCAATTACCAGAGCAGGTGTTGGTTTAAGATATGGATACTATTTCGTAACTAATACGACAGTAGCTCAATTAAATTATAATAATATTTATGTACCGGGCGGTAACGTAGGTTATTGGAGTGCTACAGCTTATTCAAGCTTAGCTTCATGGCAAACTGCAAATGGTGGAGTTTTTGATTTGAATAGTATTTCTCAAAATCCATTGTATAATGGAAGTAGAAATCTAATACCACAAAACGGTACACCGTTAGCATCCGTAGGGACTCCATTAACAAATGTTGTTTTTGACAGATTAGGTAATGTAAGAAGTGGTGTAGGTCCATTCATTGGTGCTTATGAAATCACTGGAGATTTTGCTGGACCACAAATGCAAGCTGGTCCTATTTCAAATACAACATCGGTTTCAAATTATACCGTTTCAAATATTTTAAATGCAACGGATGTTGCGGGTGTTGATACTACAATTGGTAACCGACCAAGATTATATTATAAGAGATCAAAGAATGCAAATACTTATGTTGATAATACATCGGCAAGTAACGGTTGGAAATGGGTAGAGGCTACCAACACAACAGCTCCATTTAGTTTTGTGATTGATTATTCAAAATTAGATAGTGCGGTACTAGTAGGAGATGTAATTGATTACTTCTACGCATCTAAAGATTTATTAGGAAACACATCGATATATCCAGCATTAGGAAATGAAGACCCAACAAGTCTTGACTTAAGTGGAGTGGTGTTCCCTGTTTTTGGATTCAATAATTACAACATAGGTACAGGTATTTCGGGAACTATTTTAGTAGGGACAGGTAATACATACACTAGTTTAACTGGAACTTCGGGTGTGTTTAATTATATCAACGGAAATATTGTAAATGGAAATGTTGATATCGTTGTAACATCGGACTTAACAGAAACAGGTGCTGTAGCATTGGATCAAATTACCGAAACAGGTATTGGAGGATATACGGTTACTATAAAACCGAATGGTGATACTTTAAGGAATATCACTGGTTCTTTTGTTGGAGGTTTAATCCGATTAAACGGTGCCGACAGAATTACGATTGATGGTAGTGGATCTGATACCGGTCAATATTTTAGAATACAAAACAATACCGCTACATCAAACAATGCAGCAATACAATTAATTAGTTTAGGTAATAATTTGGGATCTTCGAACATTACCATTAAAAACTCAATCATTGTTGCGGGTACAGGTGGTAATGCAATTGGTATCCACATTGGAGGTCCAACAATTCCATACTCAGCAGGTTCATCTAATAAGAATATTACTATAACAGGTAATACAATATTCAGAGGATCTGTAGGTATTTATGTTGGTGGTGTAGACTCTGCAAAATCAGATAGCTTAATAATTACCAATAATATTTTAGGTACAGATGTTACGGCGGAGAACCTAAGATTATATGGAATGGCTTTAGAAGAAACTTCGAATTCAAGAATTGAAGGAAATACAATTAAGAATATCATCAATACAGCTGCGCAACAAGGTTGGGGTATTGCATTATACGATGGTTTCGCAAACGGTATTATCCGTAAAAATAATATCTATAATGTTTCATCAGGTTCAGGAGCATTTGCAGGAAGGGGAATTGAAATCATTTCTAACGCCCCAAATGAAAATATCTTAATTGAGAATAACTTTATTGCCGACATGAAAGGTGCTGGTTCTAATAATTTAAATTCTACGGGAGCAGTGGGTATTTCTGTCCGTGCAACTGGTGGGGTTAAAATGTATTATAATTCAATTCATATGCCAAGTGTGTTTAGTGCTACTACTTCGAGTACAGCAACGAATTTTAGCGCTGGTATTCATATTGGTCCAAGTACTGGCGGTATTGAAATGATTAATAATTCAATTAGTAACACTAGGTTTAACTCTGCGGATACATCAACAGCTTATGCATTATATTCAGAAGTTGGTGATACATCGTATTTGACAGTAGATTACAATAATTATTATGTCCATAATTCACAAGGTGCTGTTGCATACTTCCCGAATACCGGAAACATTGCAGATTTAGCTGCCCTAAAATTAGCGACTTCAAAAAATACCAATTCAATAAGTGTATTCCCTAATTATATAAGTGATATTGATTTACATGCACAGGGTGTGGGTATGTATCAAAAAGGTACAAACATTGCTACTGTAAATACGGATATTGATGGTGATATAAGAAACGCAAGCACACCATGTATTGGTGCGGATGAGTATATTGTTCCACCAACAGATTTGAAAATTGTTGATGTCATTTATCCGAACAATTATCATTGTGGACCTGCTTCAGACAGCATTATGGTTGTAGTTGAAAACTTTGGAACAGCAGTTCAAACGGGATTCACAGTAAAAGCTAATTTATCACAAGCGGTTACTGCTAATTTGAGCAAAGTTTATTCGGGCAATTTGGCTGTAGGTTCAAAAGATACCATTAGTGTAGGGTATTATAATGCAAATGTTAACGATACATTAACCATTGAAGCTATTGTAGATGCAAGTGGCGATGCAGATCGATTAAATGATACTATTGTAGTAGATAGGATTTTATTACCAACACCTGTTGCACCTACATTAGTAAGCAATGATCCAGCATGTATAGGAGGACCAGCAACATTAGTTGTAAGTTCAGCGGCATTAAATATTGAATGGTACGATCAAGCTACAGGAGGTAATTTGTTAGCAACAAACGATACATTAATTACACCTACAATAACTCGTACAGATACGTTCTATGCACAAGCGAATAATTCGACAATACAATCCGGTACTGTAGGACCATTAAGTCCATCGGTTGTAGGCGCAAACAGTGGAACTGCAGCTGCGATTACTACCTATTACATGGAATTCCAAGTGTTCCAAACAACCAAAATTGTTAGTGTAGATGTTTTCCCTACTGCAGCAATTGGTTCTAATGGAGGTATCGATATAAGAACTCCAGCGGGTGTGTCGATGGGTGTAACAAATTATGTTACAACAGTTACAGGTGGTAACAAACAAACAGTAAATTTAAATATTACATTAGAACCAGGAATATATAGAATGGGTCAAATTCCAGCAATTACTTTATTAAGAAATACTTCTGGTGCATCTTATCCGTATACTTCTGATGCTATACACATTTTAAGCAATAATTTTGGAGCAGGATATTACTATTATTTCTTTAATTGGCAATTAGAAAGAGGAGTTCAAGGTTGTCCATCTGAAAGATTACCTGTTATAGTAACTACAACTCCAAGACCAAGTGGAGCAACAGTAGCACAAGCTAGTCCGTTCGATGGAGTATTTAATGCGGGTACTTTAGCGAATCCAGATGAGGCATGTTTAGCAGATACATTAACCTATTTGTTAACTCCGCCTACAGGATTTAATGCAGGAGATTTGGGTACAACTTGGTTGGTTTCTAATCCTCAAGTTAAAACAATAAATGGTGCGAACCCAGCTGGTACGGTAAGTATTACAGGTTTAAATTTACAATATGTTGCAGCGGCAGGTGATTTGGATTCGACATTAGTGTTTACTGCGAAGGTGGTTAACATTGCAACGGGTTGCGATAGTGATATTACTAGATATTTAAAAGTTAATACTGTGCCAAATGTTAATTTAGGTACAGATCAAACAGTATGTGCTGGTACACCAGTTATACTAGATGCTGGAAATGTTGGATCAACTTACTTGTGGAACACTGGCGAAACAACACAAACTATTAGTGTTGATACCGCAGGTACGTATACAGTAATGGTTACAAATTCAGCGGGATGCTTTAGCATGGATACAGTAGTTATTAATACAATCACATTACCGGTTAAAAACTTAGGTCCAGATGTTGTGGTATGTGCGGGCACTCCAGTTACTTTAGATGCTGGTAATCCAGGAGCAACTTATCTATGGAATACAGGAGCTACAACTCAAACAATAAATGCATTGTCAAATGGTATTTATATTGTTGAAGTAACAGCAGCTGGTGGATGTTCGGTTATTGATACAGTTGTAGTTACATTTAATGCTAATCCAGTTGTTAATTTAGGAAACGACCAATTAATTTGTACTTCAGATATCTTAACACTAGATGCGGGTAATGTTGGATCAACTTATTTGTGGTCAACAGGTGCAACAACTCAAACTATACAAGTGAGTTTAGCGGGAACTTATTCTGTAACGGTAACAAATGCAAATGGATGCGTAAGTACAGATGAAGTAGTAATCACAAACAGAGCTGAACCAAATGCTACATTTACAGACACAGCTCTAAACGGATTAAATGTTAAGTTTACAGCAGTTGTAGTTGCGGGTCATTCATATTCTTGGAACTTTGGAGATCCAACGAGTCCAAGCAATACATCGTTACAACCAACTCCAATACATGAGTTTACAGCACCGGGTACATATACTGTTACTTTAACCGTAACGAATGTATCTACTGGTTGTGTTAAAGTTGAAACAAGAACAATTACAGTTGTGTTCGTAGGTATTTCAAGTGCTAATAAAGAAACGTTTAATTTCTATGCGGCACCGAATCCATATGTGGGTTCAACTAAATTGAATTTCAACTTAAACAAAACATCGATGGTTTCAATTGAGATGTATGATCTACTTGGTAGAAAAGTAAAAGATGTACAGAGCTTAACTGAAATGTCGGCTGGATCACATATCGTTGAATTATCAAACGAAAATGTTGAATTAGCAAATGGTGTTTATTTAGTTAAATTAAAAGTAGATGGTATTGAGAGTGTTATTAGAATTCAAGATAACTCTGTTCGATAATCATTTTGTATAAATTTGTTGAAAAAGGCGGTTTTTATACCGCCTTTTTCTATTTATATCGACTTTTATAGAAAAATTAATTGCATTAGCCCTTAATACTGAGTATTTTTGGCAGTGTTTTTGTACTTACACAAGACATCTATATTAAATTACTATGAAAAACATTTTTACCAGAGGGTTGATAGCCTTTCTATTGGTTATTGCTGTTACATTTAATTCTGATGCTCAGCAAATTGCTCAAATTGGTTCAGGTAACTCTATACCAACGAACACCTTGTTCAGCCCAGTTTACAGGTTTTCAGCATCATCATCAACAACTGCAGCAAAGAGTAATATCTTATTTACTGCAGATGAAATTAGTGCAGCTGGAATCGTAAATGGATCGATAATCTCGGCAATTGAATTTTACAAGACAAATGTTGCAAACTTTGCTATACCAGCGAGTAAGTTCGATGTTTATGTGGCGAATTCAAGCAATACCAGTTTGGCGACAACTACAACTTGGGCTTCAATACAATCGAGTCATACTTTAGTATATCAAAGCACTAGTTATAATTTTCCAGACAGCATAGGCTGGGTAAGAATTACGTTTAATACCCCATTCGTATATAACGGTGGAGGTATTGAAATTGCAACAGATTTAGCAATGACTGGTAATGGAGGAGCTACTGGCCCATTTCAGTGGCAATACACTTCTGGTACACCAACCGATAGAATAATAGGAATAACAGGAACAGGAACAACACTAAGTTCCACAACTTCTTCTTATAAGAACAGGCCGAATATACGATTTGTATATAGCGGAACACCTTGTGTTAGTCCGCCAACCGCTGGAACAAGCATTGCATCGGAAACGTTTGTTTGTTCGGGTGCTAATGTGAATCTTCAAGTTCAAGGCAATTCATTGGGTTTAGGTCAGACGTATGTTTGGGAAAGTTCATCTACTGAAACCGGAACATATACTCCAATTTCGACTTCGAATTCAGTTCCTTCATTTACGATAAACCCAACAAGTGATAATTGGTATAGATGTGCTATAACTTGTAGTGGACAAACTGTTTATTCAACACCAATACAAGTAAGAGTAAATTTAGGATTAAATGGAACCTTTACTATTGATAAAAGTTTAGCAACACAAGGAACAAACTTTAATTCTTTTACTGATGCAGTAAACGCATTAAAGTGTGGTATAACAGGCCCAGTGGTATTCAATGTAAATCCGAATGTAGGCGAATACAACGAATATGTTGAGGTACCCAAAATTACAGGTGCTAGTTCTACAAATACAATAACTATTAATGGTAATGGCGCAACATTAAAATATTTAACAACTACAAGTGCTAATAGAGCAATCGTTAAATTAGTTGGTACAGAGTATTTAATTATAGATAGTTTAAATATTGAAGGCGAACGTGGTAGTTCAACTACTAAATACGCTTGGGGTATTCATTTTATAAATAATGCAAATAATAACATCGTAAGAAATTCTACAATTACAGTTAGCGATTCTACAACGAGCACTTCTGCGTATTTTGGTATCGTCTTTTCAGGAAGTAGTACAGGTTATACTACAACTGATGTTTATAATAATAACATTATCGAAAACAATACCATTCGCGGAGGATACATTGGTATATCGATGTATGCAGGTAGTTCAAATACTGCAATTGGAAATAAGATTTTAAACAATAAAATATATAATTTTTATTCCGATGGTATCAATGTTTATGGTACCGATTCTACATTCATAGAGGGTAATGATGTTTACAGAGATGTACCTGTTTTAATTACATCTACTGCAGGTATTATTATCCGAGGAAATATTGAATTAGCCACCGTAAGCAAAAATAGGATTCATGATTTGTCGGGAGGAGTTTTAACTAATGCATCGATTTTAACGGGTATCGAAATTAATGGAGCAGATGCTGCAGTAGGTAGAGAAAATACAGTTGTAAATAACTTGATTTACAGCTTCAACAATTCAGGAACAAATTATGGTATTTATAATGCAAGTTCTAATGGTTGTAATATTTATAATAATACCATAGTTTTTAATTCCGAATTGCCTGTAAGTAGCATCACGTATGGTATTTACCAGCTAACTTTAGCATCGAATATTAATATTTATAATAATATTATTCAATTAACAAGAAATAGTACAGGAAACAGAATTGCTTTATACTTCGCCACGAATACTTCCACTATTAATTCTGATTATAATATTGTTCGATTAAGCGATACAACAAGTAATATTTATTTCGGAAGTTTTGGATCAGTTGCAACAGCAGGTAATGCAGTAAAAAGTATTGATGCTTGGAGATTGAAAGGTGACTCAACCTTTGATCAAAACAGTTATGCCGATAATCCATTCTTTTTAAACCCAGCAGCGAATGATTTTACACCTACATCGGCAGCTCTAGATAATAAAGGATTGGCAATTGCGGGTGTAACTACTGATTTCAATGGACAAACAAGAAGTGTAACCAATCCAGATATTGGTGCAATAGAATTTAATCCGCCTCCACCAGATGTGGGTGTATTTAGTTTTTCAGCACCTCAAATGCCATTAAGTCCGGGTTCATCGGATATAATTGCACGCGTAATAAATTATGGAGGTTCAACATTAACAAACTTTAATGTTAATTACAGTATTAATGGAGTACCTGGAACACCAATTACCTATAATGGAAGTCTAGTACAACGAGATACAGCCATTGTTAATTTAGGTTCGTTTAATTTTATTGATGGTAGCACTTATGCAATTAAAGCTTGGGCTTATAATCCAAATGGTACCATCGACCCGAATGCATTTAACGATACAGCAATTACGAATGTTGTTGCATGTAATCCATTAACTGGTAATTATACCGTTAATACAGCACAAGCGGTATCAAGTACTAATTTTCATACAGTATCTGATTTCATAAATCGATTAAAAAATTGCGGCATCGCAGGAGATGTCGTGTTAAATGTGGATCAGAATGTTGGTGTATTAAATGAAAGAATATTTATAAGTGATATACCAAATTTAAATGGTGTAAATACATTAACACTTAATGGTAACGGAGTAATTGTAACCGATACAATTTTAAGCACAGAAGGATTTACAAGATCTTTATTGAATATAAATGAATCTGAAAATATTACCATCAGAGGATTTGAATTTAAAATCGATGAAGAAACGCAACAAGCGTATGTTGTAAACTTCAACAAATCGAAGAACATTAAATTCACGAACAATAAGGTTACAAGTCCAACGGCTACATCTAGTACCTTTGGTGCAATTGTATTAAACAATGCTATCAATTCTACAGCTACTACAGCTGGTGCAAATACATACATCACAATCGATAGCAATATTATTGAAGGTTCATACTACGGTATTATTGTAGCAGGAACAACAACAAACAATTTGCAGAACAAACAAATTTCAATTACAAATAATCAGATTACTGACTTTGGATATTATGGAATTTACATGACTGCAAGTGATAGTAATATTATCAGTAATAATATTATCAGTAGACCGAATGCAACAAACAGTAATACGGTATATGGTATTTATATTGCATCATCGGCACAAGATTTAAGAATTGAGAAAAACAGAATTCATAGTTTATTTAAATCGGCATTAACAAGTACAAGCACAAGTTATGGTATTTATTTATCGACAGGTGCAACACCTGGATTGAAGTACAACAAGGTATTAAACAATTTGGTGTACGGAATTGAAAATCAAGGTACAAACTATGGTTTGTATACAAGTACAAGTGGTAACATTTTTGCATATGGCAATACTATTGTACACGATAGCAAATTAACGTCAACAGGTCCATCATACGGTATCTATGTTTCAGGATCTGCGGCGAATTCGGAATTTAAAAACAACAATATCGTTGTAACAAAAAATTCTTCGGATCTTAAGTATGGTATTTATGTAAGTACAGCTGCTACAACAATTATTTCGGATTATAATAACGTATACGTTCCACAAGGAAACTTTGGATATTATAATGGGGCTTTACGTGCAACGATTGGCGATTGGCAAACGGCAACGGTGAATAACGATTTAAATTCTTATTCATTGAATCCATTCTCTTCTGTTGTAAATAATGGTCAATATATTCCTAACAATATTTTATTAGATGATAAAGGCACAAGTTTAGCTGATTTAACAGACGATATAAATGGTGTGACTAGAGGAGTATTCCCTGACATGGGTGCATTTGAGTTTACAATTGTAAATGATGATGCAGGTATTACAGCATTAAGTAATGGTGTAATTTGTTCGGGTAACACTTCATTAAATGTGCAATTGAAAAATTTTGGTGCTGCACAACTTACATCGGCTGTTGTGAACTGGTCTGTGAATGGTGTTGCACAAACGCCTGTTAATTTTACAGGAGCTTTAGATAACAATCAACAAACAGATATTGCATTGGGACCGTATAATTTCATAGCGGGTCAATCGTATTCGATTAAAGTATGGTCGAGCTTGCCAAATACATTAGCTGATATTAACAATTTAAACGACACATTAACATTAACAGGCATACGTACTGGTATATCTGGAAATTTTACAGTTGGTACAGCTGGTAATTTTAGCACAATTAAAAACGCATTAGATAGTATATCGATGTGGGGAGTATGCGGACCGGTAGTTCTAAATTTAGAATCGAACCGAGTGTTTACTGAACAAGTTTTTCTTTCAAATATTAAAGGTTTAAATACTCTTAATACCTTAACTATTAAAGGTAATAACACGACATTGCGTCCAGTAATTACAAATACCAATGAAAGAGCGGTAGTAAAATTCTCAAATATTCAATACGTCGTATTAGATAGTTTAACTATAGAAGTTGCTTCGAATTCGGATTATGGATATGCGGTGCAATTCTTACAAAACTCGCATAACAACACTGTTAAGAATTCAACAATAATTACAAGTACAACAAGTACAAGTTCTACAGCCTTTGCTGGGGTTGTGTTTAATGGAAGCGCAAATAGTATTTTGAGCAATAATAACAATGCGTTCAAAAACAACAAAATTGAAAACAATACGATTATTGGAGGTTATTACTCAATCGTATTATATGGTAATCCAAACGATATAGAATTATCAAAATCAAATGAGTTTAGAAATAATTCTATCAGAGATTTTTATACGTATGGTATTTATGTTTATGCATCGGATAGTGCGATAATTTATGGAAATAATTTAGAACGACCTAACCGTACAAGTGTAACAACGGCAAATAACATTTACATAACTAACCTAAGTAAAAATCTTAGAATATATAATAATAAAATTAGCAATTCATTTGGTGGAAACTTAACATCAACATCAGCCTTTTATGGAATATACTTTACAGGTAGTCCTGCAAATGGAATGAAAGAAAGTATTGTAGCTAATAACCTAATCTATAATCTAACTGGTAATGGCGCTCAATACGGATTATATTTAACAAATTCAGATAGTATACAATTCTATCATAACACATTAATTTTTAACAATCAAGTTTCAAACACCGCAGTTATTAATGCTTTGTTACAATCGGGAACAACCGCATTACCAAACATTATTTTTAAAAACAATTTAATTTCTATCACTAGACCAGGAACTGGAAACAGAATAGGATTATATTTAACAGCGGCTGGTAGTAATGTACAATCGAATAATAACAATTTCTACATCAATGCAAATGGTGGAAATAATAATGTTGTTTATGCGAATTCAACTTTCTACTCTAACTTATCTGCATGGCAAGTAACAGGTCAAGATGCGAATAGTTATGCATTGAATCCTTCGTTTAGTATTCCAAGCCCAGGTGTATATCTTCCAAGTTCTGGCGCTTTAGACAATCAGGGTGTTTATATTCCTTTTGTGGATAAAGATTTGAGGGACTCTGTAAGAAATATGGTTAGTCCGGATATTGGAGCATTCGAATTCACAGGTATAGCTCAAGATGCAGCAATTCCTAGTATTGATTTCAGAGGATCGTGTCCAGGATTAACGGATATTAAAATTAATTTATTAAATGCATCTAGTAGTACACTAGACGATATTACTATCAATTGGAAGGTGAATGGTGTTTCACAATCTACGGTTAACTTAAGTAATTTAGGATTACAACCAACACAAAGAACATCAATCAATTTAGGTTCAATTACAATTGATACACTTACGAATTATAGCTTTGAATTTGTTGCATCAAATCCAAATGGATTGGCAGATGGAAATAACGCAAACGATACATTGAGAATTAATTCTTATGTTGCTGCACTTTCTGGTAACTATACTATTGGGGGCCCAAGTGCGGATTTCCCAAGTATAAAATCTTTTGCCGATGTATTGAATCTTGCGGGCGTTTGTGGTCCAGTAGTAGCAAACGTAAATCCTAATTTTGGACCGTATACAGATCGTATTACTTTTGCTGAAATTTTTGGAACAAGCGCTGTTAATACAATCACTTTAAATGGATCAAATGCAGTTGTAACAGATACAATTAGCACAACAGCAAATAGAGCATTGGTTTTCTTAAATGGTACTAGTTATTTGACTATTGACAGTTTAGATATTCAATTAGATGATAATTCTACATTTGGATATAACATTTTATTAAAAGAAGCTAAGTACAACACGATTAAGAATTCAAAAATTACAAACTTAGCGGAGACTTCAACAGCATTTGCTGGTATAGTATTCTCGGGTGCGGAAAATACCATTTCATCAAATTCAAACTCGGCATTCAACACAATCGAGAATAACATAATTAATGGTGGTTACTATGGTATATCTTTATATGGTACTAGTGGAAATAGAACTGCATCGAAAGAAAATATAATACGAAACAATAGAGTAGAAGATTTCTATGCATATGGTATTTATGTTCAGAACGCCGATAGTATTTTTGTTGTGGGCAATGATTTAAGTAGAAAAAACAGAACAGTAGCAACAACAACATATGGTATTAGAGTATCAAGTTCATCTCAAAATGTATGGGTAGAGAATAATAAAATTCACAACCTATACGATGCAATGCCAACAGAAAACAGTACGACATATGGAATTTATCATGCTACAGGAGCAGCAGTTGCTGGTAGTTCGAATATTGTAGTGAATAACTTAATATACGACATCACCAACGAAGGCTCTACTTATGGTATCTATAATAGTGGTTCTGGTAATGTAAAATATTATCACAATACAGTTGTATTTGCAGGAAATAATTCGGCAGGATTAGGATATTCGGTATATCAGACAACTAGTGCAACGGGTATTGAGTTATTCAATAATATTTTCTATAACGATAAAAAAGGTACTGGCAAAAAAGTAGGTATTTATATGAATACTGCTACAACACCATTGGTATCTGATTATAATAATATTTATGTACCGGGTGGTCATATTGGCTTTAACGTAAACGATAAAACTACTTTATCGGCATGGAGAGCAGTAGCTACCAACGATACAAATAGTATTTCAGTTGATCCAATATTCAGTTTTGCAAACAATGGTAACTATAGCCCAACAATTAGTATTGCTAATAATAAAGGAACTAATTTGGGTGTAACAAATGACATAACAGGCAAAGTAAGAAGTACAACAACACCAGATATGGGTGCTTACGAATTTGATCCTATTTCAAATGATATTGCAGTTGTGGAAATATTGTATCCAACAAGTATTATGTGTGGATTACCAAACGATAGTATCGTAGTTGCAATTAGAAACCAAGGTGCAAACAATCAAACTGGTTTTAACATTAAGGCTAACATTACCGGAGCTGCTTCCGCAAGTTTAAACTATTTATATGCAGGAACCATTGCATCGGGACAAATAGATACAATTGTAATTTCAAACTACAATTCGAATGTTAGTGGTAATGCAAGTTTGACGGTTTATTCTGAATTAGCAATTGATGAATATCGTTTGAACGATACATTGAGAAAAACAATTAACCTTACACCAGCGGCATCAGCTCCAACAGCTTCTGATGTAACAGTATGTAAGGGTGAACAAGCAATTTTAGTTGCGCAAACAAACTTACCATTAGTTAATTGGTATAACGATCAAGGTCAATTATTAGTAAGTAACGATACATTGATTACACCTAAAATTACTGGCAATACTAAATTCTATGTTGAAGCTAGTAATCAAGCATTGACGCAAAATTCAGTTGGACCTGTTAGTACTGCGATTGGCGGTGGAGGTGGAACCAACCTTCATACCTATCAGCAATTGTTTACCGTTAATACTAATGTGACTATTGATACTGTATATGTATACGCAAGTGCAAATGGTACGGTTGTAGTGAATATCAAAAACAATTCGAACGCAATTGTACATACTGTATCTGTACCAGTAACAACAACAGGATTAACACAAAAAATAGCTATTCCAATTAATAAAGCATTAACTCCAGGTAATTATAAAATGGACGCTGTTGGAACAAGCATGAATCTTTATAGAAACACAGCTGGTGCAATCTATCCATACAGCACTTCAGGAAATGAACTTGTAATTACTGGAAGTTCTTTCTCAAATGTTAATTACTATTATTTCTTCTACGATTGGAAAGTAACTTATTTATCTCAAGGTTGCCCAAGTCCAAGAGTTGAAGTTAATGTGAATACATTACCATCATTAACTAATTCAAGTTTGAAAAAATCAAGCACATCTACTGGTGTTCATAATTCAGGTTCTGAATTGAATCCAGATGTTGTTTGTGCCGATGGTTCATTAGATTATTATGTACAAAACCCTAACGGTTATGATTCATTATCTCATGGTACAACTTGGAAAGTTGATAGCGTTAAAATTTATAATTTAAACTCTGGAAATTTAGTTTCTTCAGGTGTTACAATTAACAATCAATTTATTTCGGTCGATGCAGTAGCGTCGCAAATAGATAGTACCTATAAAATTGTCTTGCTTGTTCAAGACTTAACGAATACATTGTGTGATACTACAATTGAACATTATTTTAAAGTAGTGTCGCCAGATGTTATAAGCTTAGGAAACGATACTAGCATTTGCGATGGAGCATCGTTAAACTTAGCGGTATCAAATACTGGCACATCGTACTTATGGTCAACAGGTGCTACAACATCAAGCATTACAGTAAATACAGCTGGTACATACAGTTTAATATTTACGAATGCAGGTGGTTGTGTGAGTTATGATACTATTACAGTCAGCATCTTAGGTGCACCATCAAAAGTTTTAGGAAACGATACAAGTATTTGTGCAAACTCTAGTTTGATATTAGATGCAGGCAACCCGGGTGCAACTTATTTATGGAGCAATGGTGAAACAACTCAGACCATTACAGTAAGTGCTGCAGGATTTTATTCAGTTGAAATTAGTAATGCACAAGGATGCGTAACACGTGATACTATACTAGTTGGCGTTAATGCAAATCCAATTGTAAACTTTGGTCCTGATCAAACAGTATGTTCTAATGAGTCTGTTGTGTTAGACGCTGGTAATGTAGGTTCTACATACCTATGGTCAACAGGAGAAACTACTCAAACAATTAATGCTTTGAGTGCAGGTACTTATTCCGTAGTAGTTACGAATGCTAGTGGATGTACAGCAACTGATACAATACTTGTAAGGCACAATCAAGTTCCAGATGCAAGCTTCACATCAAGCCAATTAAGTAACTTAAGTGTACAGTTTAATTCTGTAGTGGTTCCTGGCACTTCATATTCTTGGAACTTTGGTGATCCAACAAGTCCTTCAAATACATCTTTACAACCGAATCCAATACATGTGTTTACGGCTCCTGGAACGTATACTGTTACATTAACAGTTACCAATGTGTCTACAGGCTGTGTAAATACGGATACGAATTTTGTTAGTGTTTTCGTGGGAATTGATGCTAAAAATGTTGATTTGTTCAACTTCTATGCTGCACCAAACCCATATGCGGGATCTACTAATATTAATTTTACATTGATAGAAGATTCTAAAGTTTACGCTGAGTTATACGATGTATTAGGAAGAAAAATTATGGATGTATTGCCAATTTCAGACCTAAATTCAGGAACTCACACTATTGCTTTAAATAATGGTCAAGATTTATCATCGGGCATTTATTTAGTAAAGCTTAATGTAAATGGTGTAGAAAGTGTAATTAGAATTCAGAACAATAGCAGATAAGCTATAATATAATGAGAGAAGCCGCATGTGTTAAACATGCGGCTTTTTTATTTTAATCGATTATTGAAAATTGATTGAATTTGATCCGATGAAAGAGTTTGGTGTTCAAAACTAGAATCAGCTGCTTTTTGGTGCATAGCAAAAGCTACTACCATTGCATCTATTGGCTTATATTGTTTTGCGAATAATGAAAGAATAGGCGACCAAATTTTTGAGCTAATAATTGCAATTCGCTCTCCTAATCGGAATTCTTTGCGCATACCCAATAATAAGGATGGCCTAAAAATGTATAAGCCTTTAAAACCTATTCCTTTAAGAGTTTCTTCCAATTCACCTTTTACTTGATTGTAAAATATGTTAGAGTTTTTATTAGCACCCATTGCAGACACAACTAAAAACTTAGATGCGCCATTTTTACGTGTAATATTGGCAAGCTTAATTGGATAGTGTAAATCAATTTTTTTAAAGTTTTCCTTAGATCCTGCCACTTTGATCGTAGTGCCTAAACAGCAGAATACGTCATCGGCAATCAAATCGTTTGAGAAGTTCTCAATGTTTTCGAAGTTGCATATAATATTTTTAATCTTAGGATCTTTCAGTACTAATGCTTGTCTAGAAATTACAATAATTTCAGAATAGTTTTTATCATGTAACAAATAACTTAAAACAAACTTCCCAATTAAACCAGTAGCTCCTGCGATTATTGCTTTTTTATTTTGCATAAAACATTCTTCTTTTTAAATAATAATTTTCCTTTTCTCTCATCTTCGATTGTTGTTCTTTATTTTTGTCTTTATATCCAATTAGATGTAAAGCTCCATGAATCATGACCCTGTGTAACTCATCTATATAATCAACACCAAATTTTAATGCATTTTCTTTTACTCGCTCTACGCTTATGAATATATCTCCTTCAATTAAATCTTGAATTTCAGATTGATCAAAAGTTATAATGTCGGTTAATGTGTTATGTTGAAGATACTCAACATTCATTTGATACAAATAATCATCACTACAGAAAATATAATTTAAAGTGCCAAGATTTTTCTTTTCCTTTTGTATACTTTCTTTAATCCAAGTTTTTACAAGTCTTTTTTGTTCAAGTCTCGCTTTTATATCTTCTTCAAAAAAATAAATGGCCATTATGGTTTTTGATTAAAATATTGGTTTACTTTTTCTTTATAATATGGGTCTAATCCAGGCGGTACAGTTTTTATTAACTCCAGCTCCTTCAATTTTTCTTTTTTATATTCTTCGAATTTTAGATTAGGTCTTTCAAAGTTTTCATTACCCGATTTTGATTCTCTTTTATTGTCTAACTCGCGTTCTCTTGCAGCTTTCTCTACTTCTAGAAGTCGAGTCATAATTTCTTTCTGCCTATTTAAAGTTTCTTGACTAATAACTTTATTATAAAGTTCTGTTTCAGTTTTCTCCATTTCTTTTTTCAACTGATTCAACTCTTTTGAATTACCACCTTGACCATCTTTATTCATTTCTTTTTCCAGTTGATTTAATGCGTTTCTAATAGCCTGTTGTTGTGCCGCCATTTTAGCAAGCGATTCTGACATTTTTTGTTGTCCTTGTGCTCCTGGTTTTTGGCCTGGTTTCTGACCATTCTTTAATTCCTCAATTTGTTTGTTGAGTTGTTCTTGCATTTTCGATAAGGACTGTCCTAGACCCTTGCCTTTCTTCTTACCAGGTTTCTGTCCGGGTTTTGCATTTTGCTTTTGGTCGTTCATGTCCTCTTGCATTTGTTGTAGTATTTCACTCAGAAGCAATGCTAGATTATTAATAGATGTCATTGCATATTGTTGACGCATCGTTGCTTCAGGAGTTCTACGCTCAGCAAGTGCTTCAATGCTTTTTGACATTTGCTCATTTATGCTAGAAATCTCTCTATTTATAAATGGTTTGATTTGAGCTACTTTTTTGCTTAATGCATACAGACTATCTTGTATTATTTGAACATCATCTTTTATATTTTTTTGTTTTAAAGTTAGTTTGACATATTGTGGATCTGCAATTTGCGTACGTTTAATTGCTTCCATTGTTTTTTCTTGCTCAAAAGAAGCAGTTAATAAATTATCTAGAATTTGTCTTAAGGCTTTGATGTTTAAGTCTAATTCGTCCATCTCAGATTGCATCTGCTTGCTCTTCATCTTATTCGAAAGCTCTTTCATTTTTTGAGCAGCATCTTTTTGAGGTTGACTTGCTTTTTTGCTATTATTATTATTTAATTCTTTTTCAGATTCCTTAAGTTTATTGTCGATTTGATTTAAGTCTGAGTCGGGACTTTCAAAATCTTGAGGTTCCTCTAATTCTTTATTTTTTTCTTCGAGATCTTTTAAGTCTTTTTTAATTTCATCAAATTCTTTATTGATTGATTCTTGTTTTTTCTTTAGATCATCACTAGAGTTTTTTGAATCTTTGGATTCATTAGACAATTGTTCCTGTTTTTTTGAAAGTTCATCTAACTTATCTATGCTTTCAGAGAGTTTCTGTTCAAACTCCATTTGTTTATACATTTCAAGCATTCGATCCATTTCTTTCTCGAGTTGCTTGTTTTCTAATTGCATTTTTTGTAGTTGTTGCTGAGATAGTTCTTTGTTATTTTGTTCTAATAGCTTTTCTAATTCCTTAATCATGTTTTTTGTTTTTTCATCTAACATGTTTTCAAAAAGCTCTTCTATTTGTTTCTTTTTATTGAGTAATTCAGGACTTAGATTTTTATAATCTTCTTCTAGTTGATTCGATTTTTTGATTTGTTCTTGAATGTCCTTTATTTCGTTCTCAATATTTTGCTGACGTTGAATCAATTCTTTAATTTGATTTTTCTCTTCGTATTTAATTGATTTCTGATTAATTAATTTTTCATTAAGTTTTTTAGCATCCTTTTGTATTTGCTCTGATTTTTTTATAGCATCCTTTAGTTTATCTTTTATGCTTTCCGAATTTTTATCTAGTTCATTAGCAATTTCTTTTTCTGATGGACTATTGAATGTCATAATTTGACTCCTCGTTTTTTTAGCACCATTGACCCCATCGTTATCATACACTTCAAAATAATACGAAATTTCATCGTTCGACTGATTAATGTCTGCTTCCCAAAAATGAAAAAATCGCTGTGAGTTTAAGTTTTTTTGAATCGGCACATTCGTGATTTTGAGATCTCCATTCGCATTTTTCGCGATAAAAATTAATTTAGAAAATCCGTAATCGTCATTAATTACACCACTAAAATAAAAGCGTTTAGTATTTACGCTATCTCTAGTTTGACTAAGTTCTATAGATGGGTGTTTATCTTTAATTACCTCGATGTAATACTTCATTGTATCTACTTTTAGGTTTAAAGGATGAATGGGAATAATGGTATAATTAGAAGAATTATTAATCTTCTTGCTAAGTTTTACATTGTTTTCGGTACTTGTTAAAACTTCCTTTTTGCCAAACAGATTAAATTCAATTTTTTGTAGATGCTCGGTTCCAATATTCCAATCTATCTGCGTACCTTCAGGAATAGTAAAATCACCAATATTTTTTAAGGATTCATTAGGTCTATTTAAATAAGAAGGGAAATTTAATTGAATATTTAATGCACTAATTGTTGGTTTTGCAATAACTTCAATGATGTAGTTGTTGGAAGAATATCCAGAAGCTTCAAAATAGAAATTAGAATTAACCTGTAAATTATCTAATTTGTAATAGAAGTTGGTATTATCTTTTTTATCTAATTTATAAGTACTCTCTTCAAGATGTAAGTAAACATCTTGAGGAATTTCTTCACCTTCAATTTTTATTTCAACCGTTAATTCATCGCCTTGATTGATTCGTAGAGATTCATTTTTCAATATGAATTTAAATGGAGCGGGTTTTTCAAATTGTTTGTCGTATTGAATTAAGCGTGCGCTCCCCGACTCAATAAAACCAGGTAGAATGATTGCTAATAATATTATAATGCTAAGTGGTAAATAAATGTATTTTAAATACTTTTTATTTTTAGATAAGTCAATTGCACTAATAAAGGGTACTGCTTTTATTTCAACTATCTTCTGATTAATACTAGCCTCAATTAGGTTAATGCGTTCTAATTCTGTTGAGCTTAATTGATGTAATTCTAAAATATTGATTAATTTGTCTTCTACTTCAACAAAATGTTTTCCAATTATTTCAGCAGCTTGAATATGTGATATTCTATTACCTAATTTATAATATTTTGAAAGTGGTACTATAATAGTGTTGGTTAACAACATCAGCAAAAAACCTATAGTACTAAACAATAGAATGGTTTTCCAAATTGGTTTTAGATAGAAAAAATATTCAAGTGTATTTAAAAGAATAAAGCATAGCAAAGCTATACTAGTAAAATAGATAGCGCCTCTGAAAAGTTTATTCAAGTAAAACTTTCGGATAAACTTGTCTAATTTTTCAATTAATAAGGAATAAGCTGAGTTGGACGACATAATCACTAAACGTTAAAATTAAGTATTTTAATATCATTTTGTCGCTTTTTTAAGCTATTTCAAAGATTTTTTACAAACAATGGTACGAGCTTTAGGTTTAATATAGGCTGACAAATGTCATAGAAATAAAAAACTATTAATAGTATCTTTGAATATAAATTTTAATTATGAAGATAGAGCAAATATATACGGGATGTCTTGCCCAGGGCGCATATTATATTACAAGTGAAAAGGAGGCTATAATTATAGATCCATTGAGAGAGATTAAACCTTATTTAGAGAGAGCAGAAAAAGATGGGGTTAGCATAAAGTATATTTTAGAAACACACTTTCATGCAGATTTTGTAAGTGGGCATTTAGATTTAGCAAAAGCAACGGGAGCTAAAATTGTTTATGGTCCCAATGCAAATCCTAGCTTTGAAGCATATATTGCAAAGGATTCAGAAGTTTTAGAATTAGGCAAAATAAAAATCAAAGTGATACATACTCCTGGTCACACCATGGAAAGTACATGCTATCTATTATTCGATGAATCAGGGAAAGAGCACTCAATTTTTACAGGAGATACGCTATTTATAGGTGATGTGGGTAGGCCTGATTTAGCTCAGAAAGCAGCTCATATGACACAAGAAGAATTGGCCTCAACGTTATACAAATCTTTACGATCTAAAATCATGACGCTGCCAGAAAACGTTACGGTTTATCCAGCACATGGTGCAGGCTCGGCTTGTGGTAAAAATATGAGTAAAGAAACTGTTTCTACTATAGGAGAGCAATTGAAATACAATTATGCATTACGTTCTGATATGACGGAAGAGGAGTTTGTAAAAGAGGTAACCGATGGATTGTTACCACCACCTGCATATTTTCCAATGAATGTAGCCATGAATAAAAATGGCTATGATGCCATTCAAGAAGTAATGAATAGAGGATTAAAGGCATTAAGTCCTATTGAGTTTGAAACTGCTGCAAATGAATTGGATGTAATAATGTTAGATACTCGAAATGCCGATGTGTTCAGGAAGGGTTATGTACCTAATTCTATAAACATTGGATTAGACGGACAATTTGCACCATGGGTTGGGGCATTGATACCCGATGTTAAACAAGAAATATTAATCATTACAGAACCGGGTAAAGAAGAAGAAACAGTAATGCGATTGGCAAGAGTTGGGTACGATTATGTTATTGGGTATTTAGAGGGTGGTATAGAATCGTGGAAAAATGCAGGAAAGGAATTGGACACCATTCATAGAATTACTGCCGATGAATTTGAAGCTAATGTAAATTTAGAAAAAGATATAGTGATCGATGTACGTAAACCAGGAGAGTTTGAGTCGGAGCATTTAGAAAATGCTGTAAGTATTCCTTTGGATTTTATAAACGATCAATTATCGAGCTTTCCTAAGGATAAACACTTCTATATGCATTGTGCAGGCGGATACAGAAGTATGATTGCTGCGTCTATATTAAAATCAAGGGGTTGGGATAATTTTACTGAAATAGCTGGGGGATTCAATGCTATAAGCAAAACAGCACTTGCTAAAACTAATTTTGTTTGTCAGTCTAAAAAATAAATAAAATTTCAATCGTATTATTAAATAAGCTTGTATGATTACAAGCTTATTTTTTTATAGTTGATTTTCTATTCCAAAGCACTAAGAATCTACTTACCTTTTCTTCAGAGTAACCTTGCCCCTCTTCTAAATATCCAGAATCTTGAATATGTAACAGCTCTGCATCTTCGTTCAATACCAAAAATACTGGATAACCGAATCGACCCGCGTTGTTATATTTATTAAAGAATTTTTCGTTTTTATTCTCTTTGCTATAATTCACATGAATTACTACATAATCTGCTTTTAGTATAGAATCAATTGTTTGGTTTTCATTACTAAACTTATGAAAATACCTACACCATTTACACCAGTTTCCTCCTGCTTGAATAAATATATTTTTAGATTCAGCTTTAGCTTGTACTTGTGCTTTTGCAATTTGTTCAAAAGGGTCGATATTAATATCGTATATGTTAAATGGTTTATCTTGTGCAATTGAATTTGTTGCAAAAAATAATGTGATAATAAAAAATAATCGTTTCATATTAAGTAGTTAATTCTTTAAATGCCTGATAATAATTATTCAATGAATTGTTGTTTGTAAAGAAAAATAGATAAGGTTCAATAAGTTCAAGTTCCATTAATTCGAATCCACTATTTGTCCAGACCCCATCCACTCTAGCATACAAACAATTCTTGGCAAACTTATCAATGTATGCGTAAGATTGCTCCAACATTTCTTTGTTGAATTTTGGTGTATTGATGCTTCCTCCAAAAAAATGTTGAATTCTAAATTCATTTTCTTTACCTGTTTTTAAAACATGATGAGAAAACTTACCATTAAAATAAATAAAAGACCACTCCCCTTCGGTAAGAATTTCACTTTTAAAAGGCTGTATCAAATAAGAGTCATGCTTTAACCAATAATTTATTTGATTTACATCATCTTGATTGTAATTTTTTTGAACTCTAACAGTATTCATCGCCCCACCCGAAACACAAGGCTTTACAACTATTTCAGAACAATTGAATTTTTCAAATGCTGTATCTAAGTTTATTTCGGTGTTTTTTTCGAAAATGATTGTAGGTACAATTTTTAAACCTGCTTTTTCTACATCTAATAAGTAATGCTTGTCGGCATTCCAAAGAATTGTTTCCGGTGCATTTAAACATTTAATATTATTATCCTTTAGAAATTTCAACCAATTTTTAAATGCATCTATTTTTTCAATAAAATAATCCCAGGTTGATTTGATTACAACCACATCGTATGCTTTCCAGTCTACATTGGGATCATCCCAAACTTTAACATCAACAATGTGTTTGTTGTTTTCAAATAGCTCTACTAACATGACATCTTCATCTGGTACCACTGCTTTGTACCTGCCAGTATTTATATAGCTTGCAATTGCGATTTTCATTAATAGTTGTATTTATCTTTCCAGAGGTTTTTTAAGTATTTTCTCAATTCGTTTTCTCGTAAATTATTACCTGGTTCATAAAATTTTGTACCACTAATTTCTTTGGGCAAATATTCTTGTTCCTTAAAATTACCATCGTAAGCATGAGCGTATAAATAATCTTTACCGTATCCAATATCTTTCATGAGCTTTGTAGGAGCGTTTCTTATATGTAAAGGAACGGGCAAATCGCCAGTTTGTTTCACGGTAGCTATAGCATTATCTATTCCTTCATATGAAGCATTACTTTTTGCCGATGATGCAAGATAAGTAACGCATTGTGCTAAAATGATTCTACCTTCTGGCATACCAATTAGGTTAACAGCTTGAAAACAATTATTAGCCAATAACAATGCATTTGGATTTGCATTCCCAATGTCTTCAGAAGCAAGAATTACCAAACGTCGAGCAATGAATAAAGGGTCTTCTCCACCTTCAATCATACGGGCTAACCAATACAAGCCAGCATTAGGATCCGAGCCTCTAATAGATTTTATAAAGGCGGATATTATATCGTAATGTTGTTCGCCAGATTTATCATACATCGCCAGATTTTGTTGAACAACATTTAATACATAATCATTTGTTATAATACATTCGTTACTTTCAAAGGATTGAATAACTAGTTCGAATACATTTAATAATTTTCTACCATCGCCCCCAGAAATTCTTAGTAATGCTTCATATTCCTCAATTTTTATTGATTTAGATTTTAACCAATCATCTTTTTGAATGGCTTGTTGAATCATTTTTATAAGATCATCTTTTTCAAGCGATTTAAGAATATATACTTGACACCTTGATAGCAGTGCAGAGATCACTTCAAATGATGGGTTTTCGGTTGTTGCTCCAATCAATGTTACTATACCTTTTTCAACGGCACCTAATAGAGAGTCTTGTTGCGATTTACTAAATCGATGAATCTCATCTATAAATAAAATTGGATTCTGAGAGGCAAAAAATGAATGTGATTTTGCTTTATCGATTACCTCTCTGATATCTTTCACTCCAGAATTTATAGCACTTAATGAATAAAATGGCCTATTTAATTGTTGAGAAATGATATTGGCTAATGTAGTTTTACCTACACCCGGAGGGCCCCAGAAAATCATGGAAGGTATTACTCCTGTTTCTATAGCTTTTCTTAAGACCGCGTTTTTTCCAACAATATGATCTTGTCCAATATAGTCGTCTAGTGAATGGGGTCTTAATCGTTCTGCTAATGGAATCATTTTTTATATATTGATAAATTAATTACACTTGTACATGAAGAAATTTGTAAACATCTTAAAACTTTTCGCAAGTATTAATATTGTTTTTACTATCATATTATTGATATTCACGTATCCCAATTTTAATCTTGATACTTTTAATAAAGCTTTATGTAGCTTTGATTGCGATTGGTATGTAAATATAAGCAGACTTGGTTATACTTTTAAAGAAACTGAGCAAAGTAATACTGCATTTTTCCCTTTATTTCCCTTACTATTAAATTTTTTTTCTAACAATTTAGTTCTTGCCTCGATTTTTAATCAAATAATTTTTGCCATAAGTTTTGTTTTTATTTCAGATGCGTTTAAAATTAATTCTAAAAAAAAATTGGTCTATTTGAGTACAGGATTGGTATTGTTTTTTATGATACCATATAGTGAGAGTTTGTTTTTTTTAGGATCGAGTTTATTATTATATGGCTTACATAATAAAAAAATAACTCCATTAATACTTGGAATATTTATAGCATGTTTTTCTAGATCTGCTTCATTAGTTTTTAGCATCGCATTTATATTATTGATTATTGAGTCGGTTTATAATCAAAGAAAAGAACTTATCAAGATTTATGCTTTATCTTTTCTTGTAGTTATGATTAGCACATTTACAGTGTTATATATACACTACTTACAAACAAATGATTTCTATTCATATTTCAAAGCTCAAGAAGGTTGGGAACATAAATTATCTATACCTCAACTACCCTTTCATTCATGGGGTTGGCAATCGATGATAACTGACATGACTGCATTAATAATAGGTATCGTATCTGTAATACTTGTTGTTCAGAAATTCATCTCACATTATTATAAGTCCATTTCATATGATGGAGTTTATTTATTCTCTTTATTATACCTTTCGGGAATTACATTCTCAATTATTTTATTTCAAGGAGGAGATTTACATAGTATAAATAGATATATATTCTCATCGGCTTTCTTTTTAATCTTTATCAACAACACAAGCAATTTTAAGCCACAAAAATTTTACTTTTTTCCTAGTATAGTCGCATTAAGTTTGATTTTTATAAACAGATTTGAATATATAGAACATTATATATTCTATATACTATTGGTGTTTATTTATTTGAAAACAATTTTTTCTACAGAGAAACTTGACAAATGGCAGTACATCGGCATAAGCCTATTGTTTTTATTTCAAGTAAGTTTAATTCTTAATTATTTTAATAAGAATTGGGTTGGTTAATTTTGCGCGTAAATTATAAACACTGTAGGTAGTTTATGTAATTCTGGTTTGTGATTTTTCCAATCGGCAATGCTTCTTGTTTTAATGATTTGATCTTTTGTGTTGATGTTACAAGCTATGCAAAGTTGTGTGTTGGGTTTACATGATTTAATTATATCATCGAATAAATGATTGTTTCTGAAAGGGGTTTCAATAAAAATTTGGGTTTGACGGAATCGGGCCGACTGAGCTTCAAGGTCTTTGATGCGTTTGATTCTATCTGTTTTATCTATGGGTATATATCCATGAAAACAAAATTGCTGACCGTTAAAACCTGACGACATTAATGCCAACAAAATAGAGCTTGGTCCAATCAGTGGATGTACTAGAATGTTTCGCTTGTGAGCTTCTGCTACAATTTCGGCACCAGGATCTGCAACACCTGGGCAACCGGCTTCCGACATTAGTCCAACCGCATCTGCTTCTTTAAAAAAATTAAAGTAATGAGAGATGGGTAGTTTGTCACGTTTGTTGTATACAATAATATTTAAATCTTTTTGTGGTGTAATAATGCCATATTTTTTTAGAAATGCTCTGGCAGTTTTCTCGTTTTCTACAATGAAGTGTTTTAGTTCTCGAACTAATGCAATGGCATCGTTTGGAATATTGGCTTCGATTGAACTTTCCTCATCGAGTGGTACAGGTATTAGATAGAGCGATTTTTGCATGTTCAAATTTAACATTATCTATGGATAAAAACATCGGCAAGAAATATATACTATTTTAAAAATGAAATACGTTTATTAAATTAGTGTAAATGATAAAAATATGGACTCATTAAGCAACAATTGGTTTATTGAGGGTCGAATTGATTTTGAAATTAAGAAGTACACCCTCCTTTCGTACTTGCAGCATATCAACAAACAGTTTCATACCAATAAACTATATCCAGAGTTGGCCGATTTGGTATTTCATTATAACAATTTGGTTTCTTTCAAACAGAACAAAGAAGTTATATACAAACAATTTCCTGCACGGATATCGAAAGCAAATTTAGATGAGATAAAAATTATTTATCAGAAAATTGTAGAGGATGATGAGATGATGAAAGAAATTCAGGAAATCATTACGTATGCAATTGATGAAATGGATGAGTCTTTGCAAGAAGGTAAAGAACTATACGATTTTGTTGAAAAGAATTTGACGGTTTTTCCTATTGGTTTGGTTCCATTGTACCCGTATGCTGGATATATGTTTATCATAGACCCAGAAGCTAGAGATACGAAAGTGTTTGAATATAATATTACTATTTTCGAAAATCAGAGAGAGAAATACAGGGGTATAAACACGACCTTTATTGATAGTTTTGAAAGAAATTTTGTAAATACATTTGAAAATATCAAAGCAGAATTAATTAGAAACAAAAAAGACTTGCCTAATCCTGCTGTATATGGAATTGAAACAAGTCTTAGTTTTCCTTTAAATCAAACTTTATTACCTATCGCAAAAAAAAGTTTGGTTAAATATTTAGCAAATGTTGCTTAATGGAAATTATTTTAAATGATCGATTGCTTTTTTAAGTCGTTCAAAAGATTCAAGAATAGTTTCTTTGTCGGCAGCACCAACAGAAAGTCTATACCAATCTGAATTTGCTGAGGCACCAAATGCAGTAAAGGGTACCATTGCAAGTTGAGCTGCGTTTAATATATAAGAAGTCACATCCATACTACTTGAAATCGTTTTACCATCTGGTGTAATTTTATTTTTAATGGCTACTTTAACCGTTAAATAAATTGCACCCATTGGTTCTATGGAATCAACTGGGTAGTTATCTGCTTTTAAAACTTGGAAGCCATCGTGTAAAGCATCGAGGCTTTCTTTTATTTTATTTTTAAAAGGAGTCATGAACGCATCTATTGCATCTTTTCTTTTCAAAAAATTTGCAGTAGCAATTTGTTCAGCTTTGGGAGACCAAGCGCCTACGTGACCCAAAATGGCCTTCATTTTATCGATAATTTTTAATGGTCCAAAAGCCCATCCTACCCTTACACCAGTTGCAGCTAGAGATTTAGAAATACCATCGATATAAATGGTAACATCTCTAAGCTCTTGTTTAATAGTTACTGGGTCATGATGAGTGTTTGATCCAAAAGTCAATGTCCAATACACTTGATCGTAAAGAATGTATAAAGGTTTCTCACCTGCTTTTCTCGATTTATTTTCTTCAATAACCAGATTGCAAATTTCTTCCAAATCTTTTTTAGAGAACATTGTCCCAGTGGGATTTAATGGGCTACATAAAGATAGTAATGTTGCACCTTTTAAATGAGGTTCAATTTCTTTTGCAGTAGGCATAAAATTGTTTTCTACACTGGTTTCCACCATCACAGCTTCTGCACCTGAAAGATGACAGTAATGGTTGTTGTTCCAAGACGGTACTGGAAATACTACTTTGTCGCCCGGATCTAATAAGGTAAGGTAAGTTGCATATATTAATGGACGAGAGCCCCCTGCAACTAATATTTCATCGGTTGAATAATTTAATTTTCCATATTGATGTAGAAATTCAGAAACACTTTGGCGTAAAATCATTTCACCATTTGCAGGTGGATAATTGGTAAATCCCTTTTTATATGCAGCTACAATTTCTTCTTCTAATTCTTTGGGAATAGGATAATGTTTGGGGTCAAAATCGCCAATTGTAAGGTTGCAAATTTTTGAACCCTTACGAATCATTTCATTGACCTCATTACCAATTTTTATTATCTCTGAACCAATCAGAGTACTTGCCATTCTCGATACCATGCCTTAAATATAAGGAAAGAGAACAATTTTATAAAACGATTACATGAAAATTCTAAAGGCCCAATGATGTTTGGGTGCTTTTTGTTGCTCTTGAATGTATATCTTAAGTTTAGAAATCCATATATACACCAATTTTTTATAAGCTAAATAAAATTGTAAAATAATATTTTGTTTGAAAATGTTACTAAAGGATTTACGATCTAGTGTGAAATTTATTTTACCATTTTGTGGATGTAATATAAATTTAATACCCAATCTTGTTTTATTCGAAAGCCCATCAATCAAGCGAAAAGTATGCGTTGCACGTTCATCGAACCCAATATTACTTATCATATTTTGGGTTGGTACAATAGACTTTAGATTGTATTTCCACATACAATACAACCACTGATAATCCCAAGTGTCGATTTTATTGAAGTATGTCTTCAAAATACGTTCTTTCCAATAAATATTTTCTCTAATACTTAAATGATTTTGTACTGGAAGTTTGTTTGTAAGTAATGGTTGAATTTCTTCAATGTTACTTGAATATAATTTCCAAGCTCTTCTCCATGTTGCCCAGCCCCATACATATGAATAATTACTAAAATAATAGCTTTCAGCTGGATTATAAATATCAACAAAGTTTGATCCTGATATATGCCCAACGCTTAAATCGTCTTCATAATATTTTAATAATTCATCGCAATAATTAAAAAAAGTTGGATCAGGTAAACAATCGTCTTCGAGAATAATTCCTTTATCTTCGTGTTCGAAAAACCAAGTGATTGCTTCAGACACGGCTTTTTTACAACCCAAATTTTTAGTACGAAAAAGTGTTTTTACCTCACATTCCCAGTCAACCATTTTGATGATATCTTTACACTGATTTACTAGCTCAATATCAATATCGTTCTTCGGTCCATCGATTGCAAAATATAATTTTGAAGGCTTAGCCTTTTTAATACTTTCAAACACATTTAAGGCCAAATCAGGTCTGTTATACATCAATAATAATACTGGTGTATCAATTGATGAATTATTATAAGTTATAGCCATACTATTTACATTAAGTAAAGTAAATATTACAAGCAATGATTAACCTGAACTTAAAGGGAGATTAAAATCTGATTAAAATTTAGCGATAGGAAAATTTAGAATTATAGAAGTGCCTACATTGATTTTAGATGTAGTTTCAAACTTTGCATTATGTAGATTAATGATTCTTTTAGTTAATGATAAGCCGATTCCATGTCCTTTAATGTTTATTGCATTTGAGGCTCTATAAAAAGGTTCTGTTATTTTTTTAAGGTCAAGTTCATCTATTCCAATTCCATTGTCTTTAAATGCAATTTTAATTTTATTACCTACGATGTTAAAGTATATGAATACTGATTTATCATAAGAGTATTTATAAGCATTATCTAAAATATTATTAATCGCAATCTTCAATAAATGTTCATTACCAAAAATCATTAATTGGTTTTCATCGTCTGGAAATTTTTCGAAATATATTTTTATATTAAAATCATGAATTCTGTTTATATAATCTTCGCGAAGATTTAAAATAAATTCATCGATTCTAATTTTTTCAAAAGGAACATTAATATTATTGATATTAACTTGTGCCAAGTCGAGTAGTTTTTGAGTTAATCCGTTCAAGTTTTTAATATCGTCTAGAACAGATTCAATTAAAACTTTATACTCGTCAATACTTCTATCGTTTAATAGACTTACTTCAAGCTGACTAGTAATAGCAGTTAAAGGTGTCTTTAATTCATGTGATGCATTTGACACAAATGTTCTTTGAAGGTTGAAAGCAAATTCAAGTCGCTCCAACATATCGTTGAATGTTCTAGCCAATAGCGCTATTTCATCTTTGCCATTCCCTTCATTTACCCTTGAATCTAGATTGTTTATGTTGATGGTGTTTACCTGTTCGATTACATCCGAAATGGGAGATAATACGTTTCTAACAAAAAACCAACTGGCTAATGAGGTGATAACTAAAGCAGAAAGCCAAGAAATACCAAGCACTAGTCTTAAGAACTTTAATCTAAGAAAGCCATAGGTGTCGGTTGCTATTACCTGAACTATTATGTCTACATCGCGCTCTATAGCATGTACGATACACCCTTCGTATTTGCCTTTATTTTCAATATATACCGTTCCAGACTGAAATTCATCAAAATTTGTAGTATCAATTTCATCGGAATACTTTCCATGTTTAAATATTTTATCTGTTTTGATATCAACAATAATAATTGATTCCTCTAATAATGCGTTGGTTCCACTTCGAACGACATCTTTTTTAATATCGAAATCTTCTATATTTTTTGCATAGATTTCAGAAATACTAGTTGCACGATCTTCTAATCTTGATAAAAAAATTTGTTTTCTGTGATTTAATGTAAAGAGATATATAAACACAGAAATCAAGGTGATGATTATCATCACCGTTAAAGTAAATTGTATAGACAATTTGGTTTTTATGTTCATCCTATTCTCCTTCTTTGAAAATATAGCCCATACCAAATTGAGTGTGAATTAATTTCGGATGAAAGTCTTTATCGATTTTCTTTCTTAAGAAATTCACATACACATCTACAATATTTGTACCTGTATCAAAATTGATGTCCCATACTTTTTCAGCAATTTCAACTCTTGACAAGGTTCGACCTTTGCTTCTAATAAAAAATTCAAGTAGCACATATTCTTTAGCAGTTAAGTCAATCTTCTTCCCATCTCTATAAACACTTTTTGAGTCAAGGTCCATTTCTAAATTCGCAACGATCAATTTATTATTTGTAGCCGCAATATTTTCAACTCTAATCACTAGTTTTTTTATTCGAACCAAAAGCTCTCTAAACTCAAATGGTTTCACAATGTAATCGTCTGCACCTCGTTCGAAACCATGAAGTTTATTGTCGATGGTACCAAAAGCAGTAACCATTATGATGGGCACCCTAGAATTATATTTTCGAATGTGAGCACAGAGTTCGTATCCATTTAAGAGTGGTAAATTTACATCAAGTACAATGGCGTCATAATTATTTTTCTCCGCCAATTCAGCACCAATTTTCCCATCATATGCCACATCGGCCTGAATACCATTTTCTTTTAAACCCTTTTGAATGAACTGAGCAACTTTTTGTTCGTCTTCAACTAATAGAACTTTCATATAGATAGATTAATATAAAAGTACTGTATAGAACTAGAAGTTTTTAAATTTTAATGAGATTTTAATTTCAGCACCCTAAAGTCATCGACAGAGGATTCGAGGGTAAAGAGTTTTTGTATTTCGGGCCGATGTATGAGCGCTGTGTCGTTTGTGTAGAGAAATTTTGCACCTCTGCTGATGTAGTTTTCTAGTCGCGACTGTTCATTATTGTATGCTGCCAACAAGTCCTCTGAATTGTCGAAGCCAAATCCTTTTTTCTCTAAATGATAAAAATAAATACAACCCGAAACATCTGGTCCTACAATGCAGAGTTCATTTTCGGGTGATGCATTCACTAATATTTTTCTTTTGTCTTCGTTATACAATGCCATTGGAATTCCGGGATCTTCTTTCAAAAATCTCGAAGGTAGAATTCTAGCAGCTGCAAGTATTGGTTCAAGGATTAATAGGAATAAAATTAGATTGGATGACCAATTGAATTTTTGCATGGAGCGAACAGCATAAGCAATCATTAAGAATAATAGAGGCAAGTAGGGCATCATGTAATAAGAATGAACGCCCATTTGATTGAGTTCAATGATGTGGTACGCAATTAATGCAATTGTGTAGCATAACATCGGCATAAACCATTTGCTTGACCAGAATTTATTTTTGAAAAAGAAATAGATGGCGCTTATGAATAAAAGGAAAGAAGCGTAGTTTAAAAGGATATCGGGTAAATCGCTAATTAAATTTTTAGAGATGGTTTGAACAGCAAGAGAGAAATCGTTCAATGGTCTGAATGCGATTCCAAAATCTCTTAGTCCGGATGTTTCAATTAAGTGTACCGAGTAGATGTACCAAGCTATAGGCACTGCAGTGGCAAGGAGACCGAAGGTTAAAAGTGAAAAGATTCGTGAGCGTGATACATCGGCATACATAAAAATCAATGGAGCTATGAAAAAGCCAACTGCTAAGAATTGAATTTTGGTGAGACCGGCGAGTATGAGTAAGCTTAAAGCGGCTAGGTAAAAATGAGGTTTTGGTTTTTGGAGGAACCAGGATAAGAAAAAATATAAGCCCCAGACAGAGCAGGCGAGGGCGAGGATATCTGGTAGAGCTGAGAAACCGAAGTAAAATAAGTCGGGCGAAAATGCGTAGGCGGCGGCGGAGAATGCAGCTGCGAGTTCGTTTTTGAGTAAGAATTTAGTTAGGAAATACATGCCGATGATTCCCCAGCTTGAAATGAGTAGCGAAAGGAGTCGGTGTAGAGAATTATGTTCTCCAAAGATTTTATAGAGTATGGCGAGCAGGTATTCGTAGGAAGGGAATTGCATTCCGGTTACGCCATTGGTATCTAATCTACGGTCGACACGCGGTTTTAGAATGTTCATTTCTTCGCGATGAAAGTTGCGAGCAACGGCAAGGGTATTGGATTGGCGCCAAACGTGAACACTTCTGGGGCCTTGGTTAACGAAGGGCAAGTGTGATAATATGTTGATTATTAGGACAAAGCCTAAAATATAATTGGTTTTTAAAAGGGCTTGGTTTAGCTTGGACATAGTGTAAATAAAGCGGTAAAAATATTATATAAAGCGGTAAAAATGCAGAAATTCACATTTCCACAAAAAATATCATAAATAACTAAGGCATAGCATGGTTTTTATGAAAAATTAGTTTATCTTTGCCGTCCCTTATGGAGTCATGGGGGGGGTAAAATATTTAAAATCAATTAATTAATTATTATTCAATGAATACGTTAAGTTACAAAACTGTCTCTGCTAACAGCAAAACTGTTACAAAGGAGTGGGTCGTAATCGACGCAAACGCAGAGATTTTGGGGCGCCTAAGCTCTAAGATAGCTTTTATCTTAAGAGGCAAGCACAAGGCTAATTTCACCCCGCACGTAGACTGTGGAGATAACGTGATTGTTATCAATGCAGACAAGGTTAGATTTACAGGTAACAAGTTCAATGAGAAAGAGTATGTTTCTTATACTGGTTATCCTGGAGGTCAGCGTTTCATTTCTCCAAAAGAGTTAATGGCGAAGCACCCGACACGTGTGGTAGAGAAGGCAGTTCGTGGAATGCTTCCTAAGAACAAGCTAGGAAACAAAATTTTCAAAAATTTACATGTGTATGCGGGGGCAGAACACCCACATGCGGCACAGAATCCTAAAACCATTTAATTATTAGAGAGATGACAGTAAACACATCAGGTAGAAGAAAGACTGCTGTTGCCCGCATATACTTAACAGAAGGTAGCGGAAACATCACTGTAAACGGCAGAGATTATAAAGAGTACTTCCCAACATTACCATTACAATTCATTGTTAACCAATCGTTACAAGTATCTGATTTATTAGGTAAGTTCGATGTTAAAGTGAACGTTGATGGTGGTGGTATAAAAGGCCAAGCAGAGGCAGTTCGTTTAGCGATTGCTAAAGCTATCCTAGAGAAGGATCCAGAAAAACGTGCAGCGTTAAAAGCGAAGAGCTTATTAACACGCGACAGTAGAATGGTAGAACGTAAGAAACCAGGACGTCGTAAAGCAAGAAGAAGATTTCAATTTAGTAAACGTTAATTTTTGGAGGACCTTATACAATGGCACGTACTACATATCAAGACTTATTAGACGCTGGTGTTCACTTTGGACACTTAACGCGTAAGTGGAATCCAAAAATGGCTCCGTACATTTTCATGGAGAAAAACGGGATCCACATCATCGACTTAAACAAAACATTAGTTAAAGTTGAAGAAGCAGCAGCTGCGATTAAGCAGATTGTTAAATCGGGAAGAAAAGTATTATTTGTTGCGACTAAAAAGCAAGCAAAAGATATCGTTGCAGAACAAGCAAAAAGAGTAAACATGCCTTTCGTAACTGAAAGATGGTTGGGTGGTATGTTAACGAACTTCGCTACAGTTCGCAAGTCGATTAAGAAGATGACAAACATCGACAAATTGACTAAAGACGGTACATATGATATTTTATCGAAGAAAGAGAAATTAATGATTTCTCGTGAGCGTATCAAATTAGAGCGCGTATTGGGTGGTATTTCTGACTTAAACAGATTACCTGCAGCATTATTCTTAATCGATGTTAAGAAAGAGCATATTGCGGTAACTGAGGCTTTGAAATTAAACATTCCAACATTTGCGATGGTTGATACAAACTCAGATCCAACAGACATTGACTTTGCAATTCCAGCGAATGATGACGCTACAAAATCTATTGCTTTAATTACAAGTATCATTACTAAAGCAATTGAAGAAGGATTAGAAGAGCGTAAGAGAGAGCGTGAAGAAGATGCAGACAAAGAAGGTGCAGCAGCGAAAGCAGCAGCAGATTCGGGCGAAGAGAAAGCTCCAAGAAAGAAAAAAGCAACAGCAGAAAATTCTGCTGAGTAATTCATAGAGGTTAATAGGATACGTGTGGGTGATGCTTGCACGTATGTTATTAACCTTTTTTCAAATTAAAATTTAACACAGAAAATATTATGTCAACAGTAACAATTAGTGCTGCAGATGTAAACAAATTACGTTTACAAACAGGTGCAGGTATGATGGATTGTAAAAAAGCGTTAATGGAATCGAATGGCGATTTTGAAGCAGCTATCGACTATTTACGTAAGAAGGGTGCTAAAGTAGCGGCTAGCCGTTCAGACAGAGATTCATTAGAGGGAGCAGTTATTGCAAAGACTACAGCTGATGGAAAAAGAGGTGTAGTTATTGAATTAAATTGTGAGACAGACTTCGTAGCTAAGAATGCTGAGTTCGTACAATTTGCAAATGAGATTGCTGATTTAGCAGTGGCTAATAATCCAGCTAACTTAGAAGCTTTACTAGCATTATCATTAAATGGTGTTGTGTTATCTGACATCATCTTAGATAAGACGGGTAAGATTGGCGAAAAAATTGGTGTATCTAAATACGAAATTTTAGAAGCAAATAAAGTAGTAGCATATATTCATGCTGGTAACCGTTTAGGTGTATTGGTTGGATTAAATTCAGACGCTAATGGTAAAGCAGAAGAAGCTGGTAAAGACGTAGCAATGCAAATTGCTGCAATGAATCCAGTTGCGTTAGACAAAGGTGATGTAGATGCAAATACTATCAACAGAGAGTTAGAAATTGCAAAAGAGCAAATTCGTGCAGAAGGAAAACCAGAAGAAATGGTTGAGAAAATTGCTCAAGGAAAATTGAATAAATTCTACAAAGATTCTACTTTGTTGAATCAAGAATTTGTAAAAGACAGTTCAAAATCAGTAGCTCAAATGCTTAACGATATTGAAAAGGACTTAACAGTTACCGCATTTAAACGAGTAGCATTAGGTGCTTAATTCATAAATCCTCCCGATAAAAATCGGGAGGATTTTTTTTGTCTAATTTTATTTTCCAAACCAAAACATGAAATACAAAAGAATACTTCTGAAACTAAGCGGTGAATCCTTAATGGGTAAAAAGCAATACGGTATTGATCCTGAAATGGTAAGTCAATATGCGATGGATATTAAAGAAGTAGTTGACAGTGGAGTAGAAGTAGCAATCGTGATAGGAGGCGGAAATATTCATCGAGGTTTAGATGCAGAGAAAGGTGGAATGGATAGAGTACAAGCCGACTACATGGGGATGCTTGCAACTGTTATCAATAGTATGGCATTGCAAGATGCATTGGAAAAAGTAGGCATTAAAACTCGATTGTTATCGGCAATCAAAATGGAACAAATTTGCGAACCATTTATTAGAAGAAGAGCAGTTCGACATTTAGAAAAAGGTAGAGTTGTGATTTTCGGAGCAGGTACAGGAAATCCATATTTTACTACAGATACAGCTGCATCATTAAGAGCAATTGAAATTGAGGCCGATGTAGTACTAAAAGGTACACGTGTGGATGGGATTTACACAGCCGATCCAGAAAAAGATAAGTCGGCAACCCGCTACGACAAAATCACGTTTACAGAAGTATATGATAAAGGTTTAAATGTTATGGACATGACGGCCTTTACTTTGTGTCAAGAAAACAAATTGCCAATCATTGTATTTGATATGAATAAGAAAAACAATTTCTTACGCGTTGCAAATGGCGAAGATATTGGAACCTTAGTTCATGCATAGTTTTTGTTGGTATTTAAGATATTCTATTATTTTTATAGCATAAATTATTATTATGAGCGAATTAGTTAAAAAGCAGCTTGAAGAAGCGAAAGAACATATGAACAAAGCGGTTGATCATGTTGAAAATGAATTAACAAAGATCAGAGCAGGTAAAGCAAGTCCGCAAATGTTAGACGGTATAGTAGTTGATTATTATGGTAATCCTACACCATTGACTCAGGTAGCAAATGTTAATACTCCAGATGCAAGAACTATTGTTGTTCAGCCTTGGGAGAAAAACATGATTCCAGTTATTGAGAAAGCGATTACCGATGCTAATTTGGGAATCAACCCACAAAACGATGGTTCTGTTATTCGTTTAAATGTTCCGCCTTTAACCGAAGAGCGTAGAAAAGATTTAGTAAAAAAAGTGAAGGCAGAAGGTGAGGCAGGAAAGGTTGCAGTTCGTAACATCCGTAAAGATGTAAACGAAAAGATTAAAAAATTACAAAAAGAAGGTGTTTCTGAAGATGAGGTGAAAGTAGGTGAAGCAGAAGTTCAGAAACTTACTGATAGCTTTATCCTTAAAATCGATAAACATATTGAGGTTAAGGAGAAAGATATAATGACTGTATAAATTAGTTGATAGTAGCTAGTAGCTAGTAACTAGTCTAGCTACTAGCTACTTTATTACTATCTACATGGAACTCACACTTGGTTTTTCATCTTGCCCTAACGATACTTTCATTTTCGATGCACTACTCCATGGCAAGATAGACACAGAGGGTTTAACATTTAAGCCTATCATTGAAGACGTTGAAAGTCTTAATCAAAAAGCGAATCAATCGGCCTTAGACATTACTAAATTAAGTTACCATGCTTATGCATATCTAACACATCGGTATAAATTATTAAATGCTGGAAGTGCATTGGGCTTTGGGGTTGGACCGTTGTTGATTTCAAATTCAGAATTCAGAATTCAGAATTCAGAATTGGGAGGAAATTCAGATTTGAAAGTTGGTATACCAGGTAAATTAACTACAGCGAATTTTTTGTTGAGTATCGCATACCCAAGTTTAAGGAACAAGGTCGAAATGCTGTTCTCAGAAATCGAATCTGCATTGTTAAATGGGGTGATTGATTTAGGGTTGATTATACACGAGAATCGATTTACTTATGAATCGAAAGGGCTTAAAAAAATTCGAGATTTAGGTGAATATTGGGAAGAATTATCGGGCGCAGCAATACCTTTAGGTGGTATAGTGGTGAGTAGAGCGATTGATGAATCTATTCAAATTAAAATAGATCGAGTGTTAAGAAGAAGCATTGAATTTGCATTTGCAAATAGAAGATCATCGTACGATTTTGTTCGAGCACATTCACAAGAAATGAGTGAAGAAGTAATGTATAAACATATCGATTTATACGTGAATCAATATTCAATAGATTTAGGAGAAGAAGGTATCAAGGCAGTGCGCACTTTATTTAATAAGGCTTTAGAGCAAGGTGTAATAGAGAATTATGAATCAGATTTTTTAGTTAAGAAATAATACTATGATAATTATTACAGGAGCTGCAGGATTTGTTGGTAGTTGTTTGGTACGGAAGCTAAACGACGAAGGGTATACCGATTTGGTGTTGGTAGATGATTTTAATCAGGAACAGAAATTCAGGAATTTAGAGGGAAAGAAATTTAAATCTAAAGTCGATAGAAATGAATTTATGAATTGGCTTGACGCGCATCATAAATTTGTGCAATTCATTTTTCATATAGGAGCTCGAACAGATACAACAGAGTTTAATAAAGAAATTCTTTGGAAGTTAAACACAGAATATACAAAGGATATATGGAACAGATGTGTTGATTATGGAATAGGCTTAGCCTACGCATCATCGGCAGCAACATATGGCTTAGGGGAATATGGATATAAAGATGATCATGATGTAATAGATAAACTAATACCACTCAATCCATATGGTGAATCTAAAAACGAGTTTGATAAATGGGCATTAAAACAAGATAGAAAACCATATTTCTGGGCTGGATTTAAGTTTTTTAATGTATATGGTCCGAATGAGTATCATAAAGGTCGAATGGCATCTGTGATATTACATGCATTTCATCAGATAAATAAAACGGGTGGGATGAAGCTGTTTAAATCACACAATTCAGAATATAAAGATGGTGAGCAAATGCGAGATTTCATTTATGTGAAAGATGTAGTTGAAGTATTGTTCCACTTTATGTTGTTCAGAAAAAAGTCTGGGATATATAATTTAGGGTCTGGTAAAGCGCGCAGTTTTAATGACTTAGTAAAAGCTACATTCAACGCGATGGGTGTAAACGAAAATATAAGTTACATAGATACACCAGAAGACATAAGAGATAAGTACCAATATTTCACTGAAGCAGATATTCAGAAATTACGTCAAGCAGGATTTTCGAAACCATTCTTTTCACTCGAAGAAGGAGTTGAAGATTATGTGAAAAATTACTTAAAAAATGATAAAATAATGTGATAATTAATACCGAATATCCGCACTTTAAGTGCGGATATTCGGTATTAAATTTTTGTTATTTTAGATAATTCTTTTGTTAAAAATTCATGTAAATTTATTACAGAAATATTTTTTCTAATTAAATATTTCATTTCATTACCGGGAGTAATGATATAATTATTTTTACATTTTAAATCATTAATTGATTCTGTCAAACCCCTAGAAACACTAGGTGAAAGAGAGTACTTAATTTCTATAGTAGCAATTGTTTTTACTCCTTTTACCAATATTAAATCTACTTCAGAACCATCATAAGTTCTATAATAAAATGGTTTAATATTATTAGGTAATAACTGTAAAATTTGTTCAGTAACATAACCTTCCCATGAGTAGCCAACCAATGCATGATTATACAATTGTTTACCGCTTGTAATATCATTTAAATAGTGATAAATTCCAGAATCTCGAATATAGATTTTAGGACTCTTTACAATACGTTTTTTAACATTAGTAAAATATGGGCTCAGTCTTCTTATCATATAGGAAGCCTCTAGGTAATCGAGGTATCTCCCTATTGTAGTATGACTAACATCTAGGCTTTTTGAAAGAGCTTCAACATTTAAAATCTGTGCATGATAATGAGCAATCATTCGCCACATTCTAAACATCAATTGAGCGGAAATACTAGTATCAAACATATTGTTTAAATCTCTTTCCACAAATGTTTTCATGAAGCCATCATGCCATACAAATACGTCTGCATCATTTCTGGCTTTCCATGCATCGGGGAAACCGCCACGTAACCAATGTTTTTTTAAAGTATTACTTTGGTTTTTTAATTCCGTTAAATTAAATGGGTGTGCTTCGATGAATATGATTCTACCTGCAAGTGTTTCTGAGCTACCTTTCACAAAATCTAAGGCTGCAGAACCAAGTAGTAGGAACCTACCTTTCTTTCTATTCTTATCGATTACTGATCTCAGAATTGGGAATAAATCGGGCATTCTTTGAACTTCATCAATTATAAAATCTTCTTTAGTACTTAAGAAAAGTAATTCAGGGTCATAAAATTTATTTCTATCGGCAGGACTTTCTAGATCGTAGTAGTTAGTACTTCCCTTTTTTTTAAGTTTGATAATTTTTTTTGCAATGGTAGTTTTCCCGCATTGGCGTGGGCCAAGAATACCTACAGCAGGAAATTGCTTCAAATGCTTTATTATTAAGCCTTCAATTCTTCTTTGTAACATACACAAATATAAAAATTAATACCGAATATCCGCACTTAGATATGAAATATTAGGTATTAATTTATTTAAAATTATTTTTCCATTTAGCTAATATCATTTAGTCATATAAATTATTTTTCTGTAAATGTCCTACATAAATAAAATCAATACTTGAATACTCTTATTTGTCTTTGTCAATTAGTATATTTGCATTCGTTTAGATTTATAATTATATATAAATATCTGTATATGAGAGAAATACAATTTAGAGAGGCTCTAAGAGAAGCAATGTCTGAGGAGATGAGAAAAGATGAAAACATCTTTTTAATGGGTGAAGAAGTTGCGGAATATAATGGAGCATATAAAGTAAGTCAGGGTATGTTGGCCGAATTCGGTGCAAAAAGAGTAATAGATACTCCTATTTCTGAGCTCGGTTTTGCTGGTATAGGAGTTGGAGCTGCAATGAATGGTTTAAAACCAATCATAGAATTTATGACTTTCAACTTTTCACTAGTTGCGATAGATCAAGTAATCAATTCAGCAGCAAAGATGATGTCGATGAGTGGTGGACAGTTTTCGGTGCCAATTGTTTTTCGTGGTCCAACGGGGAATGCGGGTATGTTGAGTTCGCAACATTCGCAAAACTTTGAATCTTGGTACGCTAACTGTCCAGGATTAAAAGTTGTTGTCCCTTCCAATCCGTACGATGCAAAAGGTTTGTTAAAGAGTTCTATTCTTGATCCAGATCCAGTTATTTTTATGGAATCAGAATTGATGTATGGCGATAAAGGTATTGTACCAGAAGAAGAGTATTATATTGAGATTGGTAAAGCTAAAGTAGTTCAAGAAGGATCTGACGTTACGATTGTTACTTTTGGCAAAATGTTAAAAGTGGTAATGGCTGCAGCCGCAGAATTAGCTAAGGAAGGAGTAAGTGTTGAGGTTATCGATTTAAGATCGGTGCGTCCAATAGATTATCCAACTGTAATTGAATCTATTCGCAAAACAAATAGAATGGTGTTTGTTGAAGAATCTTGGCCATTAGGTTCAATTGCTACAGAGGTAGCATTTAAAGTTCAAAAAGATGCATTCGACTATTTAGATGCTCCGATTTTAAGAGTGATGGGTGGGGATGTACCATTGCCTTACGCACCTACATTGATTGAAGAGTACTTACCTAATCCAACGAAGGTAATTAAAGCGGTGAAGGAAGTTATGTACGTTTCTAAATAATATAGAAGTAGCTAGAATCTAGTTCAGATGAATTTGTTAATAATATAAAAAGGAGTTGAATTAAATTTTAGCTCCTTTTTTATTTATTCTTTTCAATGAATTTATAAAAATACGTACTTAAATTTTCTTGTCTTTTTTCTTTGGGTATTTTTTGAAATTCGTTATATAATTCTTCATCTTCATAATACATTATCTCTAAAAAATATTGATACCAAAATTTTGAAATTTTCCCGCTCTTTTTTGTATCTATTACAAATGTGCGATCTGGTATAATAATATTGTTGACATAATTATGATTTAGAGTATCAACGTCAGTCATACTTAATTTCTTCACACCATATACAATTGCACTAGTTATACCTGCTCCAACAATACCTCCTAACATACCTCCCATTAATACTGCTGCATTTGCGTCGCTACCAGCTACAATTGGATCGTAACTTTGCAATACTATAAACCTGCTTATTAGAATAACTTGTGAAGCAGCTATGCTATACTTTTTATGCAAAAATCTATCAAATATATAAATGTTAACTCCATCACAATATCCGAAATTGTCTTTTATCAAAGCGGATGACACGATTCTTTTTTGGCCTTCTTGAATATTTACTCCAACAATTTCATAATATCCACCACCTAGATTGTTTATAGCATTTTCATTTCTAGTTCTTACAATAAGTTCATAATTAATACTAGGCGAATTCTTTATAAACTCATCATAATTTTTATATATACCTTTTTTAAACTTTTCACCAGATAAAATATCTTGTGCAAATGATAAATTAGGGTTACCAATAATAAAGATTATAAAAAAAAGATAAGTGATTGATTTTAACCCCTCATAATTTTGTTGAAAAAATTGCTTGTGCATATCTAGAAATATTATTCAATTTAGTAATTATTTTTAAAGATGTTGAGTTATAATAAAATCATTGCTTCGGAACTAGGTATTCGTGAGCAACAGGTAGAAGCAACCGTTGGATTATTAGATGAAGGTGCAACTATTCCATTTATTTCTCGATACAGAAAAGAAGTAACAGGAACGCTCGATGAAGTGCAAGTTACTGCTGTGCGCGATAGAATTACGCAACTACGCGAACTCGATAAACGTAGAGATGCGATATTGAAATCTTTGGAAGAAATGGGTAAGCTTAGTGAGGAGTTAAAAGAAAAAATTCTCGCAGCTGAAACGCTTACGGTCTTGGAAGACTTGTATTTACCATACAGACCTAAACGTAAAACAAAAGCAAGCATTGCAAAAGAGAAAGGTCTTGAACCTTTAGCACTAGAAATATTTGAACAAGAAAATAAAAATCCATTAACACTTGCAGAAAAATTTATTGATGCAGAAAAAGGTGTCAATACTATAGAAGAAGCATTGCAGGGGGCACGTGATATCATTGCCGAAAAAATTTCGGAAGATGCCGATGCACGTGCAAAAGTTCGTGAATTATTTTTAACGAAAGGATTGTTCAGATCGAAAGTAATTAAAGGAAAAGAAGAAGAGGGAATTAAATACAAAGATTATTACGAATGGTCTGAACTTGTTAAAGACGCACCATCACACAGAGTCTTGGCGTTGCGAAGAGGCGAGAAAGAATTGTTTTTATCCTTAGAAATTTCACCCGATGAAGAAGAAACAATAGACTTGTTGAATCGCATGTTTGTGAAGTCAAACAATGCATGTTCGGAAGAAGTGTTGGTAGCTCTGAAAGATGGATACAAACGATTGCTAGCACCATCAATCGAAACGGAAACACGTGTGTTTACGAAGGCTAAAGCCGATGAGGAAGCAATAAAAGTTTTTGCTGAGAATGCACGTCAACTTTTGTTGGCAGCACCGCTCGGACAAAAGCGTACTCTTGCAATTGACCCGGGATTTAGAACGGGTTGTAAAGTGGTGTGTTTAGACGAGCAAGGAAAATTATTGGAGAATACCACCATTTATCCGCATGAACCACAGAAGAAATTATTAGAAGCGCAAGCAATCCTCAAACAGTTGGTCGATAAATACAAGATCGAATCTATTGCGATTGGTAATGGTACTGCGGGTAGAGAGACAGAAGCGATTGTGCGTGCAATGAATTTATCGAATGTATTAGTGGTGATGGTGAATGAAAGTGGTGCTTCGATTTATTCGGCTTCCGATGTTGCTCGTGAAGAGTTTCCCGATTATGATGTTACTGTAAGGGGTGCTGTTTCTATTGGTAGAAGATTGATGGATCCATTGGCGGAATTGGTGAAGATTGATCCTAAGTCAATTGGAGTTGGACAGTATCAGCACGATGTGGATCAAAATAAATTACAAAAATCTTTGGACGATGTAGTGAGTAGTTCGGTAAACGCAGTGGGTGTTGAGTTGAATACTGCATCGAAACAATTATTATCTTATGTGTCGGGATTAGGCCCTGTACTAGCGCAGAACATCATCGATTATAGAAATACAAACGGTGCTTTCAAATCGAGATTGGATTTGAAAAAAGTAACACGTTTAGGCGACAAAGCATTTGAACAAGCAGCAGGATTTTTGAGAATCAGAAATGCTGAACATCCTCTAGATGCAAGTGCTGTCCATCCGGAACGATATGCATTGGTGGAACAAATGGCAAAAGATTTAAATTGTTCAGTTAAAGATTTAATGACGAGCGATGAGCTTCGTAAGAAATTAGATTTGAACAAATATGTTTCTGATCAAGTGGGCTTACCAACATTGAAAGACATTATGAACGAATTGTCGAAACCAGGTAGAGATCCACGTGAACAATTCGAGATTATTCAATTTACCGATGGTGTAAACAGTATTGAAGATTTAAGAATAGGCATGCAATTGACAGGTGTTGTGACTAATCTAACTAAGTTCGGAGCCTTTGTAGATATTGGTGTTCATCAAGATGGTTTAGTACACGTATCGCACATCTCCAACACATTTATTGATGACCCAGCAAAAGTTTTAAAGGTTCAACAAAAAGTACAAGTTACAGTATTGGAAGTGGACATAGCACGCAAAAGAATTTCATTATCAATGAAAGGAGAATCGGCACCTAAACCCAAATCCCAGCAAAGAAAAGAAGGTCAAGCACCAAAGACTGAGGAGCAAAGTATGAAAGAAAAATTGGCGATGCTAGCTTCGAAGTTTGGGAAATAGTTTTGATTTAATTACATTACATAAGACTAGTATGAATTAATTTTCCTAAATGACTAAAATATTTTATTTAATAATTTTTGTATGGAGTATGATTTGTTCTATTAGTAATTGTCAAGCACAACTAATAGATACAATATCATATCCTCTTAAATCTATACGAATATACTGTCAAAGTAACCCCGATACTGTAGTAGAAGAAATTAGCTTTTTATATGATAGTAAGAAACGACTTAGTAAAGAATACAAGAAGCGTATACTGCAAGATACAACCTATATAAGCTCCGTTTTATATAATTATAACGATAAGAATTTATTGATTTCCGAAGAACAATACTCTGATACTTCTAAACTTGATAGGGTAAAAGTATTCGAGTATGATAAGAATGGAAGGCTTATATACGAAGCGTATGATTTGGGTGTAAGAGGAAAGTATATGGAATCAGCTTATACGTATGATATTTATGGCAAATTAATAAATAGTACTTTAAAAGTTAATTACAATAACTATGTATATAATTATATTTATGATAGTCTTGATAATAAAATCAAAACGTATGAAAATGGAAATCATAAATATTCATACGTTTATGACAATAAAAAATTAATTAAAGAAATTCTTCATACATCGAACAAGTATACAAGCGGGAAGCCAAATCAGTTAGAAACCATTTATATTTATAATTCCCAAGGTCAATTAATTCAAAAGCAAAAAGAAAATAAAATACTCCAAAGATATGAGTATGAAAACAATCGGCTAGTGACTAGTTGGGAATATAAGGTTAATGACTTTCCTTGTCGAAATTCTTGTTGTGATAATTTTATTTATAGATATGAATATTAATGTCTTTGCAAGATCCACAGATCTTGATTTAATCCCCATTTTTCAATTTTGCCAGGTGTAAATTCTATTACTTTAAATTTATTTTGAATTAGATTTTGAAAATATTTTGGAGGTTGAAAAGCGGTATATACTCTATGTCCTTCTTTAACATTACCACGTATTACCAATTTGTTGTTATCAAATTGTTTAATCTCCTCTTGTGTCATTATTTTTTTGAAAACATCACCATGTGTTGTAGTGTAAAACAAGGCACCAGGTTTTAATACTCTATATATTTCATTGATCCAATTGGTGTGACTTTCATCTGAAAGATGGGTGAAAATGGAAATACTATAAACTATATCAAAAAAATTAGAATCGAATTTTAGTGGAGGATTTAATTCGTTAATTTCAAAGTGTACATTCTTAATGTTTTTCTTGCACCATTCAATAGAACTTTTATTGTAATCGGTGCCAAAAAATTTATTAGAAGAATCTAATATATCTGGTAAATGTCTAAGTATTCTTGCTGGCCCACAACCCCAATCCAATATATTTTTGTTTTTTAAAGATTCATATTTGCTTAATGTATTAATTACATCATTTGCACTTGATAAACCACCATAATAATAATTTTGATAATCTAGTTTATATGATTCGAACATTAAATAATCTGGTGGTAAACTTACATTTGGGTTTTCTTTTACAAATTGTTTATTGCTATTATATTTTTTAATTTTTTGAAATATAAATTTTATTTCATCAAGACGATGCATTAATCTTAATGCTCGTGCTGATTTCAGAATATTAGCTTTCATTTAATTGGGAAATTAATTTCATCATTTACAATAAACACTGAAGGAAATTCTTTTTCAACTTTCTTCATGAGTTTATATGCTTCTAATCGCGACCTGAAATCGCCTACACGTAAGCGGAAGTAGGGTTGCTGATAAATAAGATAAGACTCCACATCGGGATTTAATTGTGCGAATTTTGATTTGAGTTCTAAGGCTTCAGATCTGTTACCTCCGTAATACAATTGAACTCGATAACCTTGTATGCTTGGTTTCTGTTGATCTAATTCTAATTTCTTTTCAAGTAGCAATTCTACTTTATTGTCCATTACCCATTTTACTTTCGCAGTATCTTGAGCAAAGTTCCATTTAGAAATAATTAAAAAGATCAACAGAAATGCAAGTCTCATGTGATGTTAAATTTAAACTGTTTCAGCAGCACCGTGACAATTCTTATATTTCTTACCACTACCACATGGGCATGGATCGTTTCTGCCGATTTTTTGCTCCACACGAACGGGTTGTGCTTTCGCTTGTGGCATCTCAGGCATACCATTTCCTTGTGGTCCGGCTATAGAATTTTCTGGTCTACTGGTTTTAACTTTATTGTCGTTACGTGGCATACTGCGTGCTTCTTTTACATCTTCCGATGATGCTTGCACTGGAATATTACCTTTGAAAATAAAGCTCAATGTATCTTTGTTCACAGTTGAAATCATTTGCTTAAATAATTCGAACGATTCAAATTTGTAAATCAACAATGGATCTTTTTGTTCGTACACTGCATTCTGTACCGATTGTTTTAACTCGTCCATTTCACGCAAATGCTCTTTCCATGCATCATCGATCAAGGCTAAAACTACTGAACGCTCAAATGATTTTACTAAATCTTTTCCTTGTGAATCGTATGCCTTTTTAAGATTTGTTGTGATTTGAATTTGTTTAATACCATCTGTAAATGGTACCACAATGTTTTCAATTGTTTGTCCGCGATTTTCGTAAACGTCTTTCACTACTGGGAATGTCATTTCAGCCATGCGTACCGACTTACGTTGATAGAAGTCGTTCAATTGATGATATAATTTATCGACTAGATCGTTCGACTTTCCGTTCAAGAATTCATCTTCAGAAAATTCTACATCGACCGAAAACAAGCGAATCATTTCCAAACGGAAGCCTTCGAAATTTTTCTCATCTTGATATTGAGCAATAAGTTCTTCGCAAATATCAATTAACATATTGTCGATGTCTACCTCTAATCGTTCACCGAACAATGCATTATGACGTTTGCTGTAAATCACTGAACGTTGTGAGTTCATCACATCGTCATACTCTAACAAACGTTTACGAATTCCGAAATTATTTTCTTCAACTTTCTTCTGTGCGCGTTCAATTGATTTTGTAATCATGGAATGCTGAATCACTTCACCTTCTTCCAATCCCATTCTATCCATTAAAGAAGCAATTCGTGCAGAACCGAACATACGCATCAAATCGTCTTCTAATGAGACGAAGAATTGCGATGAACCCGGATCTCCTTGTCGGCCAGAACGTCCGCGCAACTGACGGTCAACGCGACGTGAGTCATGTCTCTCCGTACCAATGATTGCAAGACCTCCAGCCTCTTTCACTCCATCACCCAATTTAATATCCGTACCACGGCCCGCCATGTTTGTTGCAATAGTTACCGTTCCTGTCTTACCTGCTTCCGCAACAATGTCGGCTTCCTTCTGATGTAATTTCGCGTTCAAAACTTGGTGCTTAATACCACGCAGTTTCAACATTCTACTTAACAATTCAGAAATTTCTACCGATGTAGTACCCACCAATACCGGCCTACCTTTAGAGGTTAAGTCAACAATTTCATCAACTACCGCATTGTATTTTTCACGCTTGGTTTTGTAAACCTTATCTTCATTATCCTTACGAGCAATTGGTCTGTTCGTTGGAATTTCTACTACGTCTAATTTGTAAATTTCCCAGAACTCACCTGCTTCTGTTGTAGCAGTACCCGTCATACCACATAATTTATGATACATACGGAAATAGTTCTGAAGTGTAATGGTTGCGTATGTTTGAGTAGCATCTTCTACTTTCACATTTTCTTTCGCTTCAATCGCTTGGTGTAAGCCGTCAGAGTAACGACGACCTTCCATGATACGACCTGTTTGCTCATCAACGATTTTAATCTTACCACCATCGATGATATACTCTACATCTTTTTCAAATAAAGTATATGCTTTCAATAATTGGTTAACAGAGTGAATACGTTCCGACTTAATTGAGAAGTCGCGCATCAACTCATCTTTACGTTGAATTTTTTCTGCATCGCTCAAATTCGATTTTTCGATTTCCGCAATTTCAGAACCCACATCGGGAAGAATAAAAAAACTTGCATCTTCACCCGTAGCAGTAATTAATTCAATACCCTTTTCAGTTAATTCAATGGAATTATTTTTTTCATCGATCACAAAATACAATTCAGCATCTACTTTATGCATTTCTCGTTGCTGATCTTGCATGTAGAAGTTTTCAGTTTTTGTTAGGATCTGACGAATACCTGTTTCACTTAAAAATTTAATGAGCGCTTTGTTCTTTGGCAAACCTCTGAACGCGCGCAACAATGCAAGTCCGCCTTCATCAACTTTATTATCGGCGATTAATTTTTTCGCATCCAATAATGCTGTGTTCAAATAATTTTTTTGTGCATTTACCAATCGCTCTATGCGAGGTTTTAAATCATAGTATTCATGTTGATCGCCACGAGGAATTGGTCCCGAAATAATCAATGGAGTACGAGCATCGTCAATCAATACAGAGTCCACCTCATCTACCATTGCAAAATGCAATTTGCGTTGCACTAAATCCTCTGGACTATGCGCCATGTTATCTCTCAAATAATCGAAACCGAATTCGTTATTTGTACCAAAAGTAATATCGGCTTGATAAGCTTTTCTTCTAGCTGGAGAATTTGGTTGATGTTTGTCGATGCAGTCCACTGTTAAACCATGGAATTCATACAAAGGTCCCATCCACTCACTATCACGTCGAGCAAGATAATCGTTCACCGTTACAATGTGCACACCCTTACCAGCCAATGCATTCAAGTATGCAGGTAATGTTGCCACTAAAGTTTTACCCTCACCCGTTCCCATCTCTGCAATTTTTCCTGAGTGCAAAACATAACCACCAATCAGCTGCACATCGTAATGCACCATGCCCCAAGTCATTTCATTTCCTGCAGCCAACCAAGTACGATGATGCAATGCTTTGTCGCCCTTGATCACTACATTTTGCTTGTAAGTAGCAAGATCTTTATCGGTTTCCGATGCAGTAACTTCGATGTATTCATTTTCAGAAAATCTTCTTGCAGTTTCTTTCACCACAGCGAAAGCTTCGGGAAGAATTTGTAGAAGTGCTTCTTCAATTAATTCATTTTCTTTTTTCTCCAATTTGTCCACCTGAGTATACAAATCGATTTTCGTAGACATATCCATTGTAGGATCCGACTCGATTCGATTTTTGATATCGCTTATTTCCTTCGATACATCGGCAGTAAAATTTTTGATTCTATTTTTAAAGTCGAGGGTTTTTGCTCTCAGCTCATCATGACTTAATGACTGAATTTTAGAATATTCAGATTTTATCTGCTCAACAATTGGAGTAATTTCCTTTATATCTCTCTCTGATTTGCTCCCGAATAACTTGGATACAAAAGAAGTAATGAAATTTGACATGTATTTTAAATTATAATTCTTTCTTAATTACCAAAAGTCTTGCCAATGAAGGATTTTGACAGAATGGCATAAGCACAAATATAGTATTATGTACAAAGTATTAAGTACAAAGCGGTAAAAATTTGTAGATTTTAAACCATTGTATCGTCTTAGTACTTTGTACTTAATACTTAGTACTTATTTATTACTTTTGCTCAAATTCAAAAAACAATGAACATACTGCTATTAGGCTCAGGAGGAAGAGAGAGCGCATTTGCATGGAAAATTTCACAGAGTAAAGAATGTACACAATTGTACATCGCTCCCGGAAACGCTGGTACATCGGCATACGGAATAAATGTGAATATGAGTGCGACGGATTTTGAGGCGATCAAAAATTTTTGTGTGGAGCAAGACATCAGCATGGTAATTGTGGGACCAGAAGATCCGCTGGTGAAGGGCATTGTTGATTTTTTTGCCGATGATGAGGACATCATGCATATACCTGTGATTGGGCCGAGTAAGGAGGGTGCGCAGTTGGAGGGGAGTAAGGATTTTAGTAAGCGATTTATGCAGCGACATAATATTCCGACGGCGGCGTATGAGACTTTTACGAAGGAAGATTTGGAGAAGGGTTTGGCATATTTGGACACGCATTCATTGCCTATTGTTTTGAAGGCCGATGGATTAGCGGCGGGCAAGGGAGTGCTCATTTGCAACGATCGTGAAGAGGCGAAGGAAGAGTTGCGATTGATGTTGGCGGAAGCGAAATTTGGTGAGGCGAGTCAGAAGGTGGTGGTTGAAGAATTTTTATCAGGTATTGAATTATCGGTATTCGTTTTAACAGATAATTATCATTACTTGATCTTGCCGGAAGCTAAGGATTACAAGCGAATTGGCGAAGGTGATACAGGATTGAACACGGGTGGTATGGGTTCCATTTCTCCAGTGCCTTTTGCCGATTTGGATTTTATGCAGAAGGTGGAAGAGCGAATTGTGATACCGACGGTAGAAGGATTGGCATCGGAAGAAATTGATTATCGCGGATTTATTTTTATAGGTTTGATGAATGTGAATGGAGAGCCTTATGTGATTGAATACAATGTGAGAATGGGTGACCCAGAAACGGAGAGTGTGATGGTACGAATTCAAAATGATATGGTCGATTTATTTATGGCGGTGGCCGATGGTAGGTTGTCTGATAAGAAGATTCAAATTGATCCTCGACATGCGGCAACGGTGATGTTGGTATCGGGTGGTTATCCGGGCGACTATGAAAAAGGGAAGGAAATAACTGGCTTAGAAAACATTCACAATTGCCATGTGTTTCATGCAGGTACAGTTGCTAAAGATGGTGTGGTGTTGAGTAATGGTGGGAGAGTAATTGCGCTTACCAGTTTAGATGCGAGCAAGGAAGAAGCTTTGAACAGATCGAACATGTATGCAGAACAAATTCAGTTTGAAGGGAAATATTTTAGACGCGATATTGGTAAAGATTTGATGCAATATAAATCATAATCATATGAAAGAATTTTTAACATACTTCTTTAGAAGTAAAGACCCGAATCGTCCGAGTAGTTTTAATTTAAAGGCGATGCACACCATCAATAAAATTTCGATATTGGTTTTTTTGATTGGTTTAATTATTTATATCATTAGAAGACTTAACGACTAATTTTTAGGAAGTAAAATCATATGAAAGAAATCATCAACACAAAACGAGCACCAGCTCCAATTGGTCCGTACAATCAAGCAGTGTATGCGAACGGCACCTTATACATATCGGGACAAATTGCAATTAATCCGGAGAACGATCATTTGTTGGTGGGCGACATTGAGGTGGAGACGCATCAAGTGATGGAAAATTTAAAAACGATTTTGTCTGAGGCGGGAATGAATTTTTCAAACGTTGTTAAGACGAGTATATTTTTGTCGGACATGGCACATTTCGCTACAGTGAACGAAGTATATCATTCCTATTTTTCTGGCGACTATCCAGCGCGTGAAACCGTTGCTGTATTGGGTTTGCCGAAGAATGTGAATGTTGAAATTTCTATGATTGCTGTGAAGTTTTAATTTTTTTCTTTTGAATTCAAGAGCAAAATATTTTTTAGCAGGAGCCTCATCATCTGTGATCTGGGGCTTTTTTTCTTTATCACTACGATCAATCAAAGATTATCCTTCGTTGAACATTTTGGTCTTTAGAATTTTTACAGCACTAGTTTTGGTATCGCTCATCATCGGCATATTTCGGAAAGCTAAATTCAAGAGTGACTATAAATTTTTAGCTGATACATCGGCACAAAAAAGAAAGCAAATGTTGTTGCGAATATTTTATTCAAGTGTGTTGGTGACGGCGAATTGGTTTGCGTTTATTTATGTGATCAATCACGTGAGTGTGCAGGCGGGGGCCTTTGCGTACATGGTGTGTCCGATAATTACGGCTTTGTTTGCGTTTGTGTTTTTGAAGGAGGAGCTGACGAGGATTAAGTGGGTGTCGATAATCCTTTGTTTATTTAGTATTGCTTTGCTTGCTGCTGGATTTATTACTGAAGTAATTTATTCGGTGGTGATTGCGGCATTGTACGCGGGTTATTTGATTATTCAGAAAAAAATTGAGGGGGTAGATAAACTGAATGTGTTGTTGGTGCAGCTTGTGATTTCTAGTGTTTTTATGACGCCATTTTTATTTTTGGATTCAGTTGTAGTGCCAGTTGATCTGCATTTTTGGTCGCAAATTTTGGTGATATCTTTGGTGTTTACCATCATTCCTTTGTTCTTGAGTTTATACGGATTAATCGGCCTGTCTTCTGCAACCATGGGCATTCTCATTTATTTAAATCCTATTGTAGCGTTTATTGTAGCTTTTCTTTATTTCGATGAGAGCATAAACCTACAGAAAGCCATTGCATACCTCATTTTACTCGTGTCAGTAGTTCTTTTCAATTGGAAGTTCATTGCGGGTAAAAAACTTACCCAATCTTGAAGGGAAACTGGTGGCCCCCCGTTAGTCGTGGCCCCACTGGGGGGGAGTTTTGGGGGGTTTTTAATAAA
>JAEYZM010000011.1 GCA_023427985.1 Bacteroidota bacterium
ATAATTTTTTTATCGAGCCCCTCTTTAAAAAGTGCAATCTTTGAAGCGTTACTGAATAAATGAAAGAGCGCAGTAATTCCCAATACCGAGTGAAAGCTAAAATAAAAATTCGCAATAGGAACAAAAAACAAGGATGACCCAAATCCACCTACTGTACCTATAATTTCTGCAATTAACGTGAGTACAAAAAAACTGAAATATGAAAATGTACTCATTATTTTTTTGAATAAAATTCTTTTTCGAGTGATTCTCTATGATCGGGATGTGCAATATTTATTAATGCTTTGGCTCTTTGCTCTAAGTTTTTACCGAACAAAAATGCAGTGCCATATTCGGTAACCACATAATGTACGTGACCACGCGTAGTAACAACACCTGCACCGGGTTTTAAATTGAATACTATTTTGGATTCTCCTTTTGCTGTTACGCTAGGCATAGCAATAATTGGTTTCCCATTTTCAGAAATTGCAGCTGCTCTCATAAAGTCCATTTGTCCGCCAATTCCCGAATACATTCTATTTCCAATTGAGTCGGCACACACTTGACCTGTTAAATCAATTTCCAATGCCGAATTGATTGCGGTAACTTTTGGGTTTTTGTAAATGACTAATGGTGTATTTACATAAGAAACATCACGCATTTTTACGAGTGGATTATCGTTTAAGAATTCGTATACTTTTTTGCTACCATAGGCGAATGTCGACACGATTTGATTTTTATCAATGGCTTTTTTCGCACCGGTAATTGCACCTTTTTCAAACAAGCCGATCAACCCATCGGAAAACATTTCGGTATGAATTCCTAAATCTTTGTGATTGCCTAAACAGGAAAGTACTGCATCTGGAATTGCTCCAATGCCCATTTGTAAACATGCACCATCCTCCACAAGTTCTGCAACATTTTTTCCGATTTTAGTTTCGATATCGCCAATTGAATGCGGATGAGTAACTGGAAGTTCATCTTGACATTCCACTGCGAAATGAATTTTTGATTGATGAATCATTCCATCGCCATGAGTTCGGGGCATATTGGGATTCACTTGAGCAATTACAAGTTGAGCTGTTTCTACTGCAGCTAAAGTAGTATCCACAGAAACACCTAAGCTACAATAACCGTGAGCGTCTGCTGGTGATACGTGTATTAATGCGATATCTATTGGAAGTAAATTCCTTCTAAACAACATAGGGACTTCCGATAGAAATATTGGAATAAAGTCGGCTCGATGATCGTTCACTGCTTTACGCACATTGGCGCCTATGAAAAAAGCATCGACCTTAAAATGTCCTTTCATTTCGGGAAGTGCATAGGGGGCATCTCCTTCTGTGTGTAGATGAACAATGTTTACATTTTGCAATTCATCTTTTCGCTCACACATAGCTTTTATAAGCGTTTGAGGAGCTGCGGCAACACTGTGAATGAAAACTCGTTGATTAGATTTTATGTGTGAAACTGCTTCTGCAGCACTGGTATATTGCATAGTTTTTTGTATTAAATTAATACGATAAATATAGGCAATACTAAATGAAAAGCGCTATTAACTTCTTGAATTAATAGCGCTTTTTTTATAGAATAAATAATCTGTTAAAGTTTAATTTGCATAGACACTTGGAACATGGAGTTCTTGGAGTTGTTGACCGATTCTAATTGAGTGAATCCGTGTACATATCTTAAGGAAGTACCAAGTTTCCAGACATTTACAGAAGCACCAATTACTGCCGATAAATCTGAGTTTTTAAAGCTTGGCATAGCAGGTGTTACTAAATCGTCGCTTAATTCTTTTGTGTTGATGAGGTAGGAATATTGAGGACCTGCATCTACTGTTACAAAAGGAAATACTTTTACTTTTAATACAACTGGAATATCGATGTAATTCATGCGAAGATCGTTTCCGTTTTCAACTTCATAACCTTTTTGAGAAAACAAAAGTTCAGGTTGAATTTGCAATAAGATGGCAGAAAAATTTGCAAATACACCGGCATGAAATCCATCTTGACCTTCAATAAATCTAGAGTTGGATGCACGTACTGTGGAATAGTTGTATCCACCTTTTATACCATAACTCAGACCTTGTGCATTTACAATATTCGATGCGCATAGAACGATTAATAGGATAATTAATTTTTTCATATGTTTTTCATTTATAACGTAGATACGCTTGAAAATTTAAAGAGTTGCACAAAATTGTATTATTTGTTGTTTAACTCAGAGGGATCTGATTCGATTAAATTTTTCAAATTGTTTAAAGTCTTGATTTCTTGATCTTTGAAATCAGATTCTAGAAAGAAAAACATCGACCTAAAAAACCAATTTTTTGCTTCGACTTTATTGATGCTTTTAATTTCGGTGGTATAAGGTGCTATTTCTTTGAAATGCATATCTACATTATTCGTAAGTGCTTCATTATCTATAGTAATCGCGTATAAAGATTTTTCTTGCACATCACGTACTTTTTCTATAATCGTATAGTCTTGTCCGCCTTCATTCAAATGCATTTTAAATTCTGCTCCGGCTTGCATTTTTGTGCCTTTAATTGCTTCAATTTTTTTAAGTCCTTGCATCCAATCGTAAATCAATGTATCGCTTGAAAAGACCTTCCAAGTTTTTTCTAAAGAACGATTGACAACAATAGTGTTTTCGTATTCAGTAACAGGAACAATTACACCAATCATAAAAAATCCGAAGATTGAAAATGCTATAAAGCCGAGTACATATAATAGAATTCGCATGTACGAATATGCGTATTTTTTGTGTTTATATAAAATGTAAAAAAGCCCGATACATCGGGCTTCATCAATAAATTTTTATAAGGAAAATTTTGCTATTGCTGCTTGTTTTTATTTAGCATGAACAGTGTTCCACAAACTATGAATAAAAAAGTTTCAGTATAAACCCATTGTGTTCCAAACGCGCCTAATGGTCCGTCGACAATAGAGGTGATGATTCTTGATAGGGCATAGAGCCCCCAGAGTAAAGCCGTAAAGCCTAGGGCGATTTTCATATTTTTTAGCATTCCATAGAACATAGCAATTGCTATGGTTAAGCCGGCTCCACCGTAGACGCCTCTAATAGAGCTGTAAGCATCGGTATTATCGAGATTTGTGTTCACTAATGCCATTACAGCTTTAGGGTCGTTAAATGCCATAAATGCGACCATGGCAATTCCCAAAATAGATAGACCCATTGCTGCGAATGATAGAATTTGGATGATTTTTTTTCTGTCCATATGTATATATGTTTATTTTTAGGGCAAAGAAATCTAGATTCTGAGAGAAGGCTTGATCTTAGGGCGACAAGATTTTATCATTTTACGACATGCAAGTTCACCGTGATATTTTAATAAGTTTAGCTGATAATATGCATTCCTATGGATATTCTAGGTTGGGAATGTTGCATCGTGCTGACATCGATTTAAAGCGGGATGTAAATGCTTTTGAAATGATTGATTCGGAGAAAGGCATTCGTTTGTGGAATGAGATTTATTCGCTGACAAAGTATACACCAATAGGTTTGTCTTTTGGGAAAAATTTAACTTTTTCAAATTTAAGTTGGATAGCTGGGCTTACCCAAACAAGTGAGACACTTTTGGATGCATGGAAATCTTTTTGTGAGTTTTCATTGTTGATGGGGGATATGTTTAATTATAAACTAGAACAAAATAGTACTGGAGTTATAATTGAATACCTACCTAATGAACAATGGGTACAACAAGATGCATTTACTTCAAGTCTGGCTTGCGATCATGCGATGAGCCTTACTTTGTTAATGTCGGCATACTTATGCGGACAACCCATTAAGCCAGTTAAAGTGGAATTAAGTTATACCCGAGAACAGAAATATCATAAACTTTATAAAGAGATTTTTTCCGATGTAGTGTTTAACGCAAAATCGAATAAGATTTATTTCGATGTTTCAAATTCGGCTATGAAGGTGCTAAGTGCTAACAAATCGATCTACGAACATATGTATGAGTTTTGTTTGACAAAGTTGAAGATGATTGAAAATAAAGATAAGTTGAGCAATCGAGTAACAATTATTTTGAATCAAAAGAATTCATTTTATACGCCGAAGATTGAAGAGATTGCATCGATGTTAAACATGAGTGCAAGAACACTTCAAAGAAAGTTAAAAGAAGAAGCTGTTACTTTTCAAGAAATAGTAGAATCAGTAAAAATAGAGCAAGCGAAAAATTTGTTGAGTCAAGGCGAAAGTAGCATCAAGGAGATAGCATATTTAGTTGGTTATTCAAGTGTTCAAAGTTTCAGTCGAAGTTTTAAAAATCATGTGGGGCTAACACCTGGAAGCATTAAGGGTATGTAGCCATCAATGAACTTACTCAGGTAACACTACTAGATACTAGATACTAGCTACTCGTTACTACTTAAGCATGCGACAACAAAAACGCCATCATCACCGCAAATACCAATATCAAAAAAATCAATCTTGCTTTAATGCCTATCGATTTTAATTTCTTTTTGATAGGAGTATCGTTTTCGCGAATCACTAAAATATTTTCGGATTCACTTTGAGATTTTATTTTATCTTTTTCAGCCTTGCTACGTACGCGATGTTCTTCTAGGAGTGTATTACAGTGGACACATCGATCTAAATCTGAACCTGATCGAGGTGTCCACTGATGGCAATGTTTGCATTTATATTCTGAAGTCGACATGCAATAAATGATTTAAAATTTCAGGGAATTTATGAAACTTTTCTTCCCTTCATTGTGCTTTTCTTCACTTTCACTTTTGTATCCGATGTCTTTTTGATTTTCAATTTTGCACGAACACCGTCGGGCATCACGTAATAGGTTGCACCATTATAGCTTACACTTCCCATATTATTTTTGTCGATCGAATTAGGTGCTAGTACATAGGCATTTTTAGAAGTACCACCTCTTGGGAATGCGAATACTAAATTTTTATTCGCACCATCTTCAAATGCAACAGAAATTCTATCGTTAGAAACTTGTGTGCATACACCAGGTGTTCCTTTTTTCAAGCGAATGATGTGAACTTGTTTCCCGTTTTCAGTAACAATAGCTCCTGAATTAACTTTAGTTTCTGAGCTTGATAATACTCTTTTTAGTTCTACTTCTCGATCGATATAATATTGAAGTTTAGTCAGTGGAATATTATTTGCTGCTGCTCTGTTTCTTACTTCAGTATTGAAATAAGTTTTTCTTGCACATGAACTGAGTCCTAATGATGCAAGCATTAATGAATAAATGATAAGTTTTTTCATAGTGTTATTTTTTCATTGCAATTCTATATAAAACCACGCCCATTATCAAGAAGAAAATGGCTCCTAATGCTTGGTATCCTCCTACGCCTAAACTAGCAGTAATACCATGTTCAGCATTCACATTTTTCAAAGTGTTAGCCACAGTTTCGTTCACTGAAAGTATTGCTACAATTACTCCTGCCAATGCTCCGCCTGCTACTAATCCTGTTGCGTATAAACTTCCTTTTCCTAATTCTTCATCTTCTTGTGCTTCACCTTTTCTTTCTTTTCTCCATTCAACAATTTTCTTTACAACACCACCTGCAAAAATTGGTAGGGTAGTAGATAAAGGTAAGTATGCACCTACTGCAAATGATAAAGATTTAACACCACAAAGTTCCATGGTGATTGCCATAAAAACTCCAACTAAAACAAATTGCCAATCGAGATTATACGACAAAATTCCTTTAATCAACGTTGCCATCAAGGTACCTTGTGGCGCTGGATATGCGTCACTGCCGATAGCATGTGTGATTCCTTGACTTAACATTTCTTGCGTTGGTGTATCTAAAACTTTCACAGTTAAGCCAATGAAGATTGATGATACAATTGCCCCAATAAACAATGCTATTTGTTGATATCGTGGAGTTGCACCTACGAGGTATCCCGATTTTAAATCTTGTGAAGTTGCACCTGCATTTGCGGCGGCAATGCAGATCATTCCACCTACTACCAATGCCATCGGTTCATAAACTTTTCCAGTCCATCCAATTGCTATAAATACTAAACATGTACCCATCAATGTAGCAATGGTCATTCCAGATACTGGCGAATTGGATGAGCCAATTAGTCCAACTATTCTCGATGCTACCGTCACAAAGAATGCTCCGAAAATTACAACCAGTATTCCTAATAATAATTTACTAAATACTCCATCGCCAGGAATTTGTGGTAAAAATGCCATTAATAATATTAGGCCGATGCTACCGAATAGTACCACTTTAATATCTAAATCACGTTCCGTACGTTTCACAGCAACTGCATTATTTTTGTCGGCTCCCACTGAACCAATTGAACCTTTGAATGCTGAGATAATGGTAGGAATAGTTTTAATTAAAGTGATGAATCCTCCCGCTGCAACTGCTCCTGCTCCAATTTGTCGAATATAAGCTCGGTATATTGCCGATGCAGTATCTCCGAATGTTTGTGTTGCTGGATCCCATGCACCTGGTCCACCTGCTACTGCGATGTCTTTCAAATAACCAAGTTTCACTAATTGTAAAGCAATGGTTTCTCCTGGCACAACCGATGCTAATAATGGAATTAATCCCAACCAAGCAATCACACCACCCGCTACGAGTACTCCTGCAATTTTAAATCCGATGATGTATCCAACACCCATGTATTCTGGAGTGATTTCTCCACTGACTGTTGCTGATGGGAAGAATCGATTCGATTGTTTCGTGACAAATGCCGGCACTTCGGCGATAACATGAAATACTTTTTGTAATAATGCATAAACCAATGCAAATCCTAATCCTAAGAATGCTGTTTTTGCAAAATCACCACCTTTTTCACCAGCTTTTAATACCGATGCACAGGCAGTACCTTCGGGGTAGGGTAGCGTCTCGTGTTCTTTTACAATTAATGCTTTCCTTAAAGGAATCATCATAAGTGTTCCTAAAATTCCTCCGAAAATGGCGAGTGTTAAAATGGTCATATAACCAAAATACATTTCGCCAGTGCTAACTCCGTTTTCGTTGGCCGATAAGAATAAAAATCCGGGCAATGTAAAAACAACACCAGCAGCGATGGACTCACCAGCAGAACCGGTAGTTTGAATAATATTGTTTTCAAGTATGGTGGTCTTGAAAAACTTCCTACCCAGAGTAATAGCAATCACTGCAATGGGTATAGAAGCTGAGACAGTTAGACCTGCTTTTAGTGCCAGATATACTGTTGCAGCGCCAAAAACAATTCCGAAAATACAGCCGAGAATAATGGACTTAAAAGTAAACTCTGCCATGTTCGAATCATCGGCAACAAATGGTTTGAAAGATGTTTTTTCCATTGGGGTATTTTTTAAGCAATATAATAAAAAATAAAAAAGTCGGGATGATTTGTCCCGACTTCCTTATTTAAATGTAATTAAATGTTAACTGATACCTTTCATCATTTTTTTTAAAATTGGAGAAATCAACAATAATACAATTCCAGATGCTACTGATGTCATGATTAAGAAAGAGAATAGCTCCATGTTAAACTTATGTAGTAAATTCTCTAAAATACCTGCCATATAGTTTGCTAATGCAATGCTTGAGAACCATAGTCCCATCATTAGAGATACAATTTTTGGAGGCGATAATTTTGTGATCATCGATAAGCCGATCGGCGATAAGAAGAGTTCTCCAATTGTATGCAATAAGTAAACAAATACCAACCACATCGGCGAGATTAAAACACCTCCATTAGAAGCAAGGTTTGCGAAATACATCACAACGAAACCAAGTCCTAATAAAACTAAACCTAAACCGAATTTTACTGGAATATTAGGGTTTTTGTTTACTTTATTTAAGGCAATCCAGAGACTTGCAAATAATGGTGCAAGGATGAAAATTCCTAAAGCGTTTATAGATTGGAACCACGATGTTGGGATTTCGAAACTACCTAAAATACGATTCGTTTTTTCTTCGGCGAATAAGTTGAATGTACCACCTGCTTGTTCGAATCCTGCCCAGAAGAATATGTTAAAGAAACATAAAACTACAATTACACCAACACGTGACCATTGATTCCCACCTTCAGTATTTTTGAATACAATGTATAATACAGCAAGACCACCTATAATAAATAGGGTATTCATAATCATTGAATACGTATCATCACTTAAGGAAGTAAAGAATGTAATCAAGGCCCAAGTTGCAACAGCGCATCCTGCAATGATTCCAACTATATCGAACCAATCGCGTGAACGAAAATTTGTTGCAGTTTTATCTTGCAAGGTTGGTGGCATACCTACTGTGCCTAATAATTTTGTTGTAAAATGGAAAACTAAAACACCTAACAACATTCCTACACCTGCAGAACCAAATCCCCATGCCCATCCAACAGTTTCGCCCAAGGTTCCCGATACTAATGGAGCAATGAATGCACCTAAGTTTATTCCCATATAGAATAAAGTGAATCCCGAATCTCTTCTTGTATCGTTCTCTTCATATAGCCCACCTACCATAGTAGAAATATTTGGTTTGAAAAAACCATTCCCTACGATGATTAATCCTAGACCTAAATTTAATAAAGAGAAACTAGGATCTTGTGATGCAGAACCATGACTCATTGCCAATGTAAAGTTTCCAAGAGCCATTAAAATTCCACCGATGTAAATACTTTTTCGTTGACCTAATATTTTATCGGCCAACAATCCACCAGCAATAGGAGTTAAGTATACAAGTCCAGTAAAAATTGCATAAATTTCTAAGGCGCTTGCACGTTCTAACCCGAAGCCACCATTCATTACTTGCGATGTTAGATATAGAACTAACAATGCACGCATACCATAGTAGCTGAAGCGCTCCCACATCTCTGTGAAGAACAAAGCATACAAGCCTTTAGGATGAGTTGTTTTTGTGTTTGACATTTTATTTGGTTTTATTTTTTCTAGTTTATATTCTTAACTCTTAATTCTTAACTCTTAGCACTTAATTCTTAATTCTTAATTCTTAATTCTGAATTTTCAATTCCCATTAGTGCTTACTAATTATCCCTCTCAACCATTTCAACATCGCAAAGATTGCAAGTCCTGCAATTAAACATGCGAAGAAATTTACATAAAAGAAATTGGCTTTATTTTCGTAATTATCCCACATCGACGATAATACTCCCGATAATTTATTGCCAATCGATGTTGCAAGGAACCAACCGCCCATCATCAATGCAGTCAGCCGTTCTGGAGCAACTTTCGAAACTAGTGAAAGACCTATTGGCGATAAAAATAATTCACCAATCGTGACAACTGCATAACATCCAATTAACCATATGGCCGAAGCTTTATCGGTACTTAAGTCCGTAGAATATACTGCGCCTACCATTACTAATGTCGACAAGCCAGTGATTAATAATCCGTATGCAATTTTTGCAGGTGTTGATGGTTCTTTGCCGCGCATGCGTAAGAATGCGAAGAAACTTAATACTAATGGTGTGATTAACACTATGAAAAATGGATTAATGGATTGGAAAATTTCTGTTGAAAATAATTTCAATTCCTTTCCTTCTTTAGGCCATTTTTCTTGTGGTAAATTTTGGAAATATGGGTGCGGCGATTGAGTCATAACTTTATTGCCTGCATCATCGAACACCAGTTTAAACTGTTCATCGTATTTTGGATATTCTGCTGTATCGGTACTTACAGTTTGTATCATACCGAATGGCTTGGCAATGGGTTGAACACTTTCTGGAATCTCTCGGTCGGTAAAGGTTTCAGCAAATGTTGTCAATGCCGATGCATTTTGTTTGAATACTGCCCAAAAGACGATTACAACACCAAATATGGATAATAATGCTGCGATGCGTGAGCGCTCTTCTTTTTGAGCGCGTACCATCAAGCTGATATAAAAAATAATTACGGGTATACATGCGATGATAAATCCATCGGTCGAATCTGAACCGAAAATATTTCCTGGTATAAACCATCCCAATGCTCCTGCTATAATTGCAGGTAAGAAGACGTATAGTAATACTTTTGAAACGGCCATGTCTCCTTCTTCTGCTGGCTTCTTAATATCTGCATCTTTGATATGTTTTGTACCGGATAAAAACCAAAGAATACCGACTAGCATACCAACACCTGCCGCGCCGAATGCGTAACCCCAACCATATTCGTTTCGCATATATGCTGCAACGAAATTGCAGATGAATGCACCTACGTTGATACCCATGTAAAAGATATTATATCCAGCATCTTTTTGATCTTTGTAATCTTTATTGGAATATAAATTCCCAAGTAGGGTTGAAATGTTCGGTTTGAAAAATCCATTACCAACAATGATTAACAATACGGATATCCAAAATGCTGTCATGTTGGGAATTGCTAAGCCGAAATATCCGGCCGACATTAATACACCACCAATCAAAATGGCTCTTCTATAGCCAAGAATTCTGTCGGCTAGTAAACCTCCTATGAATGGTGTGATGTATACTAATCCTAAATAGGTTCCAACAATATCTGAAGCTTCTTTTTTGTCGAGGCCCATTCCACCTTTTACTCCGTCAGTTAAATAGAGTAGGAGTATACCCAACATCAAATAATAACCAAATCGTTCCCACATTTCTGTGAAGAATAAGACGTATAGTCCTTTAGGGTGTTTGTTTTTGCTCATTGGTAAGTTATTAAGTATAATAAGTGTATTAAGTTATTAGGTTAATTAGGAAATTAAGTAAATTATCTGTGTTGAAAACATTTTTATAAATCAATTATTTTCCTGAATTGATAATTTCTAAATAACCTAATAACTCTATTTTATAGATTTTCTAATACAAAATCCGTCATTAAATTATATAAATGTAATCGAGTAGTTCCACCGTAAATGCCGTGGTTTTTATTTGGGTAATAGGCCGATTCAAATTTTTTATTTGCTTTGATTAATGCATCCACCATGTCTACAGAATTTTGGAAATGTACGTTATCATCGGCAGTACCGTGTATGATTAAATATTTCCCTTTTAATTTGTCGACAAAATTTATTGGTGAATTTTCTTCGTAACCCTTATTATTTTCTTGTGGTGTTCTTAAATAGCGTTCGGTATAAATGCTATCGTAATATTTCCAATTGGTAACTGGAGCAACTGCGATGGCTAGTTTGAACACATCGGCCCCCTTAGTAATACAAAGCGATGACATGTATCCACCATAACTCCATCCTTGGATTCCAATTCTATTGCCATCGATATAAGGCTGACGTGCTAACCATTTTGCAGATTCTATTTGGTCGATGGTTTCGTATTTTCCTAAATTTAAATAGGTCATTTTTTTGAACTCAGCACCGCGTGCACCAGTGCCTCTGTTGTCTACACAAACTACGATGTAACCTTTTTGTGTTAACAGTTGATACCACATAAAATTTGTTCCGCCCCAAGAGTCAAGCACTTGTTGTGATCCAGGACCACCGTATAAAAACATGTAAACTGGGTATTTTTTATTTGGATCGAAATTGCTTGGTTTCATCATCCAAGCATTCAATTGCACTCCTTCCGATGTAGTGATGCTTAAGAATTCTTTTTTCGTTAAATCGTATTCTGCTAATCGATCTTTTAATTTTTTATTGTCTTCTAATACTCTTAATTCTTTTCCCGAATTGTCGTGAAGTGTAATGTAATTAGGGGTATTGGCGTTAGAGTAATAATTGATGTAATATGCACAACCATTGCTGAAGTAGGCGTTATTTGTTCCTGCTTGTGCACTTAGTTTTTTCAGACCCTTACCATCGATATTAATTTTATAAATTTCACGCTGCATCGGATTAACCATCGCTGCTTGGAAGTAAATTGTTTTCTGAGCAGGATCCATTCCGTAAATCGATGTAATTTCCCATTTCCCTTTTGTGATTTGACGAATGAATTTTCCGTTCATATCGTATAAATATAAATGGTTCCAGCCATCTTTTTCAGATGAAATGATAAATGATTTATTATCTTTTAAAAATGTTAGATCATCGTTAATGTCGATGTATGTTTTTGATTCTTCTGTCAAGAGCACTTTAGTCTTGCCAGTTGACGCATCGGCAATCATCCATTCTAATTTATTTTGATGACGATTCATTCTTTGGATGCATAATTTATTTGCATCGTTGGTCCACTTGATGCGCGGAATGTATTGATCTGTATTGCTGCCGATGTCTACCGTTGTAGTTGTATTATTTGCGAGGTTGAAAATATGGATGCTTACAGTAGAATTTTTCTCGCCGGCTTTTGGATATTTGAATTTATAATCTTCTGGATATAAGTTGCCGTACATCGCCATATTGAAGCCTTTGACTTGTGACTCATCGAACTTATAATAGGCGATGTTTTTTCCGTCGGGCGACCAAAAGAAAGCTTGTGCGAAAGAAAATTCTTCTTCATAAACCCAGTCGCACCAGCCATTGATAATTTTTTCCCATTCGCCATCATCGGTAATTCGTGATTCTTGTCTGCTGTCTAAATCTGTAATGTAAATATTATTATCGCGTACAAACGCCACTTTCTTGCCATCTGGTGAAAGCGTTGCAAACATTTGCTTTCCAAGGTCTGAAACGTTTTGAAGTTTGCGTGTTTTTCTATCGAAAATATAATTGTTTTCTTTAGTCGAATGTCTGTATATCGATTCTATATTATTGCTAATGATAATTTTTGTTTCATCATCATTGAAAGCATAGTTTTCCATTTTGATAGTCTGAATATCATTTGGAATCATCAGCTTAAGTTCAGATGATTTTAAAATCGTATCGCTAACTTTTCCAGTAGCGTATTCATAAGCCAATATGAATGTTTCTTTTGTGCTTGGATCCGTATAAAATGAGCTGTAATGTTTGCCATCTTTCATACTTCTAAGGCCTGAAATTGATTTGGCATTGAACAAAGGTTTGCCCCAAATTTCTTCGTTACTCAATTGTTTCTTAGCAGAGTTTTGCGCAAATGCTTGAACTGTAAATGCAGAAATTATGGTTGCAACTAGGATACTCGACTTACTTATTCGCATATGATTTTATTTACTATAATTTAGCAAAATAAGAATAATACTATATACAGCAAAATATGAAATAAAGTAGCTTAAAAATCAGGAAATTAAAGCTTTTGAGGTTTATTCCTCTCTGGGGTCGTTGAATAATTTGTCGAGTTCCGACTTTTCATTTCTAAGGTCGAGCATTTCCATTAAATACCATTTTTTGCGTTTGTATTTAAGGCCGTCATACGATAAATCGGGACCATAATGTTCGTACATACCTTCAAGACTAGGATTAGGAGCAGCTAAATGATCGTATACAATCCATTTCTTTTTGGGTAAGTAACGTAATAGCATAGAGAGATTTTCGGCATACTCAAACACTATTCTAGATTTAACTTTTTCTTTATAATGAAAAATAGGGGCTCCGAATATGGGCTGACCATTTTCATCGAAACTCAACACATCGATAACCTTCATATTAGTTTTAGTGTTATTACCTTTCCAACCTAGTAATACATACTGTTTGTGTTTAGATTTTCTTTTTTGAGTTTCTATAATCGTATAATAGTGTGCACCAAACCAAGAGTCTTTATTCAAAGTAGTATCTTCAGGGTTTAAGATGAAAGCCGAATTATCGAAAAATGGATAGAGTTCTAATTTTTCTTTATTATTTATCTGCAATGCACCATAATATCTGTAATAACCATCGTCAGTTACAAGGTGCCAAGTGAAAATTCTGAAATGATTATCTTTTGATTTTAAAATCGAAATTGATTTAACCGAATCAAAATTGTATTCAAATGAGTTTGGTAGTTTTAAGGCAGAAACTAATGTTCTGATGAAGATATTGTTTGAATTCCTTCTCACAACTTCATCGGTACTATTAATAATTTTATAAGAAAGGCTTTGTAATGAATCTTCTAATGGCTTAAACGCTTTATCAAATGTTATTACTTTTTCTTGCGCATGAACGTTGCTCAACACACTAAAAATCAATACCAAAATAATTCCAAATTTCCTCATTTATTTTCAAAAATTACCATTCTTAATGGATGATAAATACTAGATTTTAAAAAATCCAGCATACTTGCGGTAAACTGGTGGCACGACTTAAGTC
>JAEYZM010000025.1 GCA_023427985.1 Bacteroidota bacterium
GCACCAAAATGATTGCGATCGCGCATGTATTTTTTTGCTTCGTATAAAGTAATTCCTCTACGCTGACGCTTTTTGAAAAGTACTTCACCATATGCAGCACACAAATCGTCTTCCTTACGCGGATCAATAATTTTCACATCCGATAAATCCAATTTATGTTCTTCAATCAGCGCATTAATTTTTTCAATATCGCCCAACAAAATTGGGAAAGCGATACCATCGTCCTTCACAATTTGTGCAGCTTTAAGAATCTTATAATTATCTGCTTCTGCAAATACCACACGCTTTGGATTACCTTTCGCTTTTACCGAAACTGCGCGCATCAATTTATCGTCGAGACCTAAGCGTTTCTTCAACTCTTCTTTATACGCATCCCAATCTTTAATAGGCGCTTTAGCAACACCCGATTCCATTGCAGCTCTCGCAACTGCAGGAGCAACATGCGTAATCAATCGCAAGTCGAGCGGCTTAGGAATAATGTAATCTTTTCCAAAGCTGATATTTTTTTGATTGTATGCTAAGTTTACAGCTTCAGGTACTGGCTTCTTGGCAAGCTCTGCAATTGCACGTACTGCCGCAATTTTCATCGCTTCATTAATTTGAGTAGCACGCACATCCAATGCACCGCGGAAAATGTATGGGAATCCCAAAACATTGTTCACCTGATTCGGATAATCGGAACGACCCGTTGCCATGATGATGTCGTTACGTGTTTTCAATGCAACATTATAATCGATTTCTGGATCCGGATTGGCCATCGCAAATACGATTGGATTTTTAGCCATCGACTTAAGCATTTCAGGTGTTAAAATATTTGCCGATGATAATCCGATCACTACATCGGCATCTTTACAAGCTTGTTCAAGCGTATCAATTTTGCGTTTTGTTGCGAAAAACTTTTTCGTCTCATCCATCGGTCCTTCACGGTCGGCACGAATCACACCTTCACGATCAATCATCACAATGTTTTCCTTCAATGCCCCCATCTCCAAGTACAATTTTGAACAAGAGATGGCCGCAGCACCAGCACCAATCACAACGATTTTTACTTTATCAATTTTTTTCTTTTGCAATTCCAAAGCGTTCAACAAAGCCGCTGCAGAAATAATTGCAGTACCATGCTGATCGTCGTGCATAATCGGTATGTTCAACTCCGCTTTTAGTCGACGCTCAATTTCAAAACACTCCGGGGCTTTAATATCTTCTAAATTCACCCCACCAAAAGTTGGTTCAAGAGCCTTCACTGTTTTCACAAATTCATCGACATCTGTTACATTCAACTCAATATCAAACACATCAATGTCGGCAAAAATCTTAAACAAAATTCCCTTCCCTTCCATCACCGGTTTTGAAGCTTCTGGGCCGATGTTACCCAAGCCCAATACGGCAGTCCCGTTAGAAATTACAGCCACCAAATTTCCTTTAGCGGTATATTTATAGACATCTTCTACATTGTCCTTAATGCGCAAACAGGGTTCTGCAACACCTGGTGAATATGCTAATGAAAGGTCTCTTTGAGAATTCGTTGATTTAGTAGGAATTACCTCTATCTTTCCCGGCCTGCCTTGTGAATGATAATCTAAGGCGTCTTGTTTTCTGTTCTTACTCATAATTAGGGTAAATATAAGCTTCAAATATAAGAAAAGAAGGGGATTTCTGAGTTTTGAATTCGAATAAAATAATTGAACTACGTATTAAAATATATATCACCACCCACGAGCATACGAACATACGAACATCCCGATAGCTATCGGGAGAACCCACGAACCTCCCGATAGCTATCGGGAGAGCATACGAACCTCCTCCGTAACACACATGCTACAATCCTTCGCATAGGGGTAGCGATGCTAAGCGCTTGTCATTGAGGAAAACAAGCAAAGAATCAAAAATGAAAACGCTATTAATTTATGCTATTGGTCTTATCGTATTGCCTTCTTTTACTCAAGCAGAAAAGATTCGCATCAAACCAGAAGACTTTGTTCAATTTAGGACAATTGCTGCAAAGAAAAGCTATAAACATAGCTTTATACAAAAGAATCAATTTGCTCATGAGAAAAAAGTATACTCTTGGGATCGATTCTCATCCAATTGGGAAATGAATTTACGTACGGAATTCGAATTCAGTACGGAAGGATTAATTAAAAAAGAAACCAATTTTGATGCGCAGAATCAAGCATATACGCAGTATGTTAGAAAGTACGATTCAAATGGCCGACTAACATTACAAGAAGAATATACTTTCATAAACAACGAATGGCAAATCATGTCGGCACAGGAATATCAATTCGATGCTATAGGCAGGGAGTTGCTACAGGAACACAGAATTTTCAGAGACAATCAATGGTTGGTGCAATATGGCATCAAACATGTATTAGATTCGCTCAACGCTAACACATCGACCATCACACAATTGGTGTTTGATATGTATACAAATAAATATGTAGAACATAGAAAAGAATCACGTGAATTTTCAAACGGAGTGTTGACAGGAATTGTGTATCAAAATTGGGAGAATGGGAACTGGATAAACGAACAAGCAGAAGCATATGATTTCGATGCATCTAATAAAATAACGGCTATAACAACAGTAACATGGGATGGCAATCAATGGCTTAATTCTGAAATCATTTATAACATCATATGGGAGAATTATGCGATGCAACAACCATCTGAATATCATTCAAAATCATGGGAAACAAACAGATGGGACAATGAACGTAAAACCTATTATTCGTATTCATCAACAGGCGGAGTTACAGCATTAGAGATGAAATTAGAAAATGGCGAATGGAAAAATGATTTTAGATTTATTGACGAATTTGATAGTAATAAAAATAGAAGTTTGTTGAAAATTGAAAGTTTTGAAAACAACGGTTGGATTGTTCAATATGAAAATCAATATGTGCATACGTATGATAGTCAGCAACGCTTAATTGAAACCATCACTAAAATGTATGATGGTTTCACTTGGATGAATGTGATGAAAGAAGAATATGGTCAGTATAAAATCGGCACTGGATTTTCAAGTACTAAAAAATTAAATGCACAGGTTTTTCCGAATCCATTTACCGAATACATCAACTTTAGCATCGATGAAAAATCAGGTATAGCAAATGTTCGTATACTAGATTTAAGCGGACGTATCATGATGATGCAAGAGGAAGAACTTAATGCAAATAACCAAATTCAAGTTCAAGGAATACCTAATGGAATCTATTTATTACAGGTAGAAATTGCTGATAAGGTTTATACAGAGAAAATTGTAAAAAAGGGCGAATAGCCCTTTTTTAGTATGCTAGTGTGTTATCCCGATAGCTATCGGGATGCTAGTGTTTTAGTGAGAGTGAGTAGTGGAGAGTGGAGAGTTAGCCTTTCTTTTGAAGTTTTAATACCATTCCGGTTTTGATGCTTTCGTTTTCTTTTAAGCCGTTAAGCATGCGAATGTTTTCTACGGTGTTGCCTGCGTATTTCTTCGCAATACTCCATAGTGTATCTCCGTTTTCAACTTTATGAAATACAAACTTTTCTTCTGAATTCCGTGCTGGAACTTTAACTAATTTCTCATCGGATTTTTTTGTAGTTTGAGTTTCTTGTCTTTCTTCGTTAGCTGCAAGTTGCTCCTCTTTTTCTGACTCTTGAATTGCAGGTTTTGCTGGGATTTTTTTAGCAACTTTTACTTGTTGTTGTGTTTTCACTAATAATACCTGACCTTTCAGCAATCGGTTCGACTTTAACTTATTCCACTTCTTAATGTCGGCAACACTCACATTGTATTTTGCAGAAATCAAACTTAAATTTTCACCCGGTTTAACTTTGTGGTTTTTGTTAACGTTTTTTGTAATGTATTCGTAAACAATTTTTGATTCCGATGATATATTTTCGGTATTCAATGCAGTCGTATTTCCAACACTTGATGTTTTTGGCTTTTGAGTATTTTTAGCAATCGCTGTTGTTGCCGATGTAGTAACTTTAATTTCTTTTTTAACTTTCAATCGCTGTCCTGCTACAATCGTATTGCGTTTTAAATTATTCCATTTCTTCAAATCGGCAACACTCACATTGTACTTATTTGAAATTCTTCCCAAAGATTCTCCACGTTTTACCACATGTGTTTTATAGATCACTTTTGATTTAGCCATTGGATCTACATTCAATACAAATTCGGTTTCGTTTGTACTTGCTGCCGGGAAAAGTGCATACAAACTATCGCGATAATTTGACACTAAATCTTTTCGTGTTGCAGGAACTTTGATAATGTATTTATCGGTATAAGCAGGGATGAAATCTTTTTTGAAAATCGGATTTAACACTTTCAACTCTTCTAAATTCACACCACACAATTGATTGATGTCGTTGAATCGAACAGGTCTTGTGATATGTACTGTATCCGTCAAGAAACTAAAGTTCGGATATGAAGGATATAAATTATGTTGCTCTGCACAATTCATGATATAAGTCGCAGCAATGTATGCAGGGACATAACCACGTGTTTCTTGTGGTAAATACTGACGAATTTCCCAGAACGTTTTTTTACCTCCACCTGCTCTACGGATCGCTTTATTCACATTACCTGGTCCACAGTTATAAGCAGCAATGACCAATAACCAATCGTTGTATCGGCGGTACATATCGACAAAATATTTCGCTGCTGCATGCGTAGCCAAATAAGGATCTCTACGCTCGTCAACATGCGATGTAATTTCTAAATCGTACATCTTAGCAGTGGTAAACATAAACTGCCACATACCCGTTGCGCCAACATAAGAAACGGCGTAAGGATTTAATGCCGACTCAACAATTGCTAAGTATTTAAATTCTGTGGGGATGTTATATTCTTTGAACACTTTTTCCACCATCGGAAAATAATATTCAGAAAGTCCCAACATACGTTCTACCTGCTCTCTTTTACGATACGCATATAGGTCGATGTATGCCTGAACATAATTATTGTAGTCTAAAGGAATTTGTTTTGTTAAAGAATCTAATCTTTTTTGATACACCTCTTTCTTAAAGCGAGGTGCTGCATTTAAAGCAGAAAGGTCAACTTCTGGAACAACGAAGGTAGTGTCTTCTGGAGCGTAAAAAGTACTATTAATTTTTTTTCCTACAGGTTTTGCTATCGCTTGACTAACAAAAAAAGCCGTTAGTAAAACGAAGCAGAAGATGTTTGGTCTTTTCATTCGTTCCTTATTTAATGGTTAATACAATCCTACATTGCTAGAATATGAATTCTGCAAAATATAAAATTTTCTACAAAATCCGGTTATTTCTACGTGTTTTGTTCTAAAAAGTTGGCAAAATTTAACATTTCTTGCTCTCCAAAGTGTTTTCCTATGATTTGGATTCCTATAGAAAGCCCGTTTGAATGTTGAGCCGCAGGGATAGAAATTGCTGGTAATCCAGCCAAAGAGGCCTGTACCGTAAAAATATCGGCCAAGTACATCACTACTGGATCGCTTGTTTTTTCACCTAATTTGAAGGCTGTACTCGGTGCCGTAGGCAAAATCATTAAATCGTAGTTCGATAATATTTCTACCGATTTATCGCGAATTAATCGGCGTACTTTCTGTGCTTTTGCATAATACGCATCGTAATATCCGGCACTTAAAACAAAGGTACCGAGCATAATTCTGCGTTTCACTTCTTCGCCAAATCCTTCCGAACGAGAAAGTTTGTAGGTCGACTCTAAGTCAGTTGCGTTTTTACTTCTATAGCCAAAATGCACCCCATCGTAACGCGATAAGTTAGAAGATGCTTCTGCAGTTGTCAACACATAATACGTTGGCACTGCATATTTTAATAATGGGAATTCCACCTCTTCCACCACAAAACCTTGATCACGTAAGCTTTCAATTTTTTGCAGCATCATTTGTTTCACTTCAGGGTCTAAGCCTTCAGAATTAATTGCTTCTGCTAAATATGCAATTCTTGGTTTATTCTTAAGTGTTAAGTTCTTTGAATATTCAGGAACTTCGCGTTGAGATGCCGTAGCATCGTATGCATCTTTACCTGCAATAACTTCCAATATCAATGCTGCGTCTTCTACCGAATTGGTGATAGGACCAACTTGATCGAATGAAGATGCGTAAGCAATAATACCCCATCGAGATACTCTGCTATAGCTAGGTTTCAGTCCAACTACACCGCAGAAACTCGCTGGCTGGCGAACCGATCCACCGGTATCTGTCCCCAATGAAGCCAAACATAAATCGGCTTGAACAGCCACTGCCGATCCTCCAGAAGAACCTCCTGGAACAAGGGTAGCATCGGCATAATTCAAAACATTTCCATAGTAGGAGGTTTCGTTGGAAGCACCCATTGCGAACTCATCGCAATTCACGCGACCTATGATGATGGCGTCTTCTGCCAAAATTCTTTCTACAACGGTCGATGAGTAAATGGATTCAAACCCTTCTAAAATTTTTGACGATGCAGAAACTTTATGGCCCTTATAGCAAATCATATCTTTGATGCTAATGACCATTCCTGCAAGCTTTCCAGCATTCCCAGCTTTCATTTTCTGCTCCACTTCTTGCGCACGTTGCATAGCTTCCTCGGCAAACACTTCAATGTAAGCATTGAGCTGCTTGTTCGCTTCTATTCTATCCAAATAATACTGTGTAAGCTGTGGCAGGCTAATGTTACCCGCCGAAATATCGGCGCGTACCTCTGCCAGGGAATGATATTTTTTCAAACGATTATGGTTTAAAAAATTATTTACCAGAATTTATTTTCTCTTGATCTTTAGCTTCCATGCTTTCCTCAATATCGCGTTTCACGCCATTGGAAGCATCTTTGAATTCTCTGATTCCTTTTCCTAGGCCTCTCATTAATTCAGGAATTTTCTTTCCACCAAATAACAATAAAGCCAAAATTACAATCAGGATAACCTCTTGACCACCTAGATTCAATAATAATAAACTAGAACTTGACATTTCTTCTAAATTAGACTGCAAAGATAGGAAAAAAATGCTATTTCGCTAACCATTCCGTTGGGTTCAATTTATTAATCCCTTTCCAAATCTGCAACTCCATCGACGATATATCCTCTTCGGTGGCTACTGTTCCAATGACTTGCTTGGTACTAATGTTTTGACCCATTTTCACATTTACATATTTGAGGTTCGAATACACGGTTGTGTACTCACCATGTCGGATCAAAACAGCGCTTAGTCCGCCCGGGATTTGAATGACCCCCGATACGCTACCATTAAATATCGCGCGTACGTTTGCTCCTGCATTTGTTTTTATGTCGATGCCGTTGTTCTGCACCATCACCCCTTTTAATTGTGGATGTTCGTGCGTTCCAAAATATTCGATGATCGTACCTTTTTCAACCGGCCATGGAAGCTTGCCCCTATTGGCGTTGAACTGATTCGATAATAATTTTGCTTCTGGTGTAAGGGCCAAATTCGCCGATGAATTCTTATCGCCCGAAACCGTTTTCCCTTTTGCCTTAGCTTCTGCTTCTGCCTTTTTACGTGCCGCTTCTATCTCGCGCTTAATAATATTTTGAATTTGCTGATCGAGTTTCTTCGCTTGATTTTGCTTCGCAATTAATTGTCGTCTTAATGTTGATTCTTTTGCCGACAATTGTTTCGCCATTTTTTCTTGTTGGCTTTTCTCTTTGCCCAAAATCACTTTCTCTTCCTGCTCTTCTTCTAGCAAACCATTTTTCTCTTTTTTATTTTTTTCTAACTCCAACATTTTAGCTTCCAACTTCTGTTGAGCTTCTTCAATGTATTTCGCCTGGCGCTGACGGTATTCAGAAAATTGTTGTAAATATTTTAAGCGTTTGTAAGCCTGATTGAAATTCTGTGCTGCAAAAACGAACATCAATTTATTATAGGAACTCTGATTTCTAAATGCAAATCGAATCATTGCCGCATACTCTTTCTTCAATTGCTCCAACTCGGCCTTCAATTGTTCTATCTCCGAATAGGTTGATCCTATTTGATTGTCCAGCGATTTTATTTCTATACTGATGGTATTAATCAAACGCTCTCTATATTCTATTTGCTTTCTTAATGCATCCAATTGTGCAAGCGTAGCTTTTTTATTTTTTTGAGTCTCCTTTAAAATTTTTGTGGTTTGTGCAATTTCCTTTGCCAACTGTTGTTTCTTCTTTTGTAAGTCGGATTTGGTTTGTGCAGAAACAGAAAATGCCGATGTGAAGATCAACATCAGCATAAGTATAAAATATTTCTTGTATGTTCTATTCAAAACGTTTTGGTACATTAAAAGGGAAATCTAAGCTGTTTTGCTTTTCAACCTTTGTGTATTGAACGTCCAATTTTAAGGATTCTTTTTGAGAACTCGCAAGAGTATTTATCAAGAATGGTAGAGAACCTCCGTCCATCGCCCTAAAATCGCCGTACTCCACACGCATAGATTTGGGTTCAGCAGAATTTTCTTGTAATGTAAAAACAGCAAGTTTATTGTCGGCATTCCTAAAGGTATACGAGTAATCTAAATCGTCCATAGATTTACTCAATTGATAACTCTCCTCCGACTCTTTATAATTCCAGTTTTTTGCTTTCTCAATTTCAGGTGCATTTCCTAAAATTAGATTTTGAATGCTAATGAAATCAAGAGGCACATTCAACATTTCTGAAAGAAAATCGTAATCCTTTACCAAATACTGATTGTTGATGCGATCAATAATTCGAACACTGTCTTTATTCAAAAGCACCCTTGCCACTTCAATACTTCCAATAGCATTTACAGAAATCCAAATGATTTCATTTTTCTGCATACGAATGTTAAAGGTTAAATTATAATTTTTCCCTTTTGAACTTGCTGCAACTTTAGCTTTTGCTTGTAAGAAATTAAAATCGAAATTGGCGGATGGTATACTTTTAATTCTATTTTCTTTCTGCACATCTTCCACACTCGTTTTTAATTCCGATGTATCTGTATTGGTTATTTTTTTGGAACTTTTACAAGCCGATACTGCGACTGAAAGGCTTATCATTGCCGCCACTAAATACTTTTGATTACTCATCATACCACTTTTTCTCTTTAATTTTTTTCTCCAGCACATCTGTTTTTGTTCCCAATCTTTTTGCACGCTCCCATTCCTTTAATGCCTCCTCAGATTTCCCTAATTTAAAATAGATATCACCTAAATGTTCTGCCAATGTTGGGCTTGGTTCTTTCTCATATTTAATAGCTTCTTGTATCCAAATCAATGCTTCGGAATAATTTCCCATAGTAAAATAAATCCAAGCATAGGTATCTAGAAAAGAAGGATTTTTTTGAACGATTTCGTTCGACTTTTTCGACATTTCCAATGCTTTTTCTAATCGCTCTTTTCTCAAAGACAGGTAATAGGCATAATTATTCAACACGTACGCATCGTTTGGTTTCAATTTCAATGCTTGCTCATAAGAAGCATCTGATTTTGCATGATTCTTTAAGGAATGATAGGCATCACCTAAACCTGCATAAATTTGAGCTTCTAAATCGGTATTGTTGTACAATAAATTTAATGCTTGCTGATAGGCTTCAATTGCACCGTTATAATCTTTCAATTGCGATTTTGCAACGGCATTTAAATAGTGAACAATTTGATTGCTTGGATATAATTCTTTAGCCTCATTAGAAGTTTTCAATAAAGCGTCGAATGCATTTTGTTCTGCTTGTATGAACATTAAATTTTGCCATACTGCAAAAACTTTTTTATCGAGCTCCAATGTTTTTTCATAAGCTATGGTTGCCTCTTTCAATTTTTGTGCTTGATATAAAAAGTCGCCATAAATTGCAAAAGCTTTCGCCTCATCGGCATTGGCCTTCGTTGCGATTTCTGAAAGTTCCAGTGCTTGTTGCAATTGAACCGAGTCTTGTAACATACCAAAGTAAGGCGATAATATTCTAACTTTTTGGTCGATGTTGATGCTCGGATTTGCAAATGCCTTCTTCAGCACTTCGTAGGATTTTTTTGTATCTTTTTTAGATCGATAATAGTCGGCCAATGCCAATTGTGCAAAACCATTGTTCTCATCGATCTTCATCAACTCTTCCAATGCTACAAATGCCTGATCGTTCAAATTATTCGCCATGTACAATTCCACCAACATCATTCTGTAACGAGGTTCTGTAGGTTGCGATTGTATCAATCGTTCAATTTCATCGGCTGCCTTATCGACATTTCCGAGCTTTAGCCAAATCTTTTCTTTTTGCACGATGATATCTTCATTGATTCCCATTTGTTTTTCGATTTGATCGTATACTTTAATCGCTTCTTTCAAATCGTTGCTGTACAATTTCATCGATGCAACATCGAACAAGTATGAAATTTTATCGGGATATGCTTTGGCTAATTGAGCATAAATCAATTCAGCATCTTTGTATTTAAATAATTTTTCTTTTGCTTTTGCTTTTTGCAATAGATACCATTCGTTATCCGGTTTTAAACTCGCTGCTTTATCGAAGTTCTCTTCCGCCATTGTCCATTGGTTTTTTCCAGAATACGCAATACCTAATTCGTAATAGGCAGCATCGTTATTTGGATCTATCTCCAATACTTTTTTAAGATTGCTGATGGCTGCATCTTCATTGCCTTGATTTTTCTGACTCAGGGCTGAGAAGAATAAGGTGTTGATGCGTTCTTGTTGTTCCGATGTGAGTTCGGATTTATTTTCTTTCGATTTCTTTTTCGATTTTTTATCCTGCGCTTGTGCGAAGGTATGCATCGACATAAGTGTAAGTATAGAAAGCACAAAAAGGAGTACGCGATGGCGACTCCTTTTCGTGGTACTAAAATATTTGGATTTAATTTCCTTTGATTGTTGAATAATCACTAATGCTATACGATCCATTGCTATTATTTAGTTCTGCAAAATGTCCAATCATTGAGTTGTCAATAGTACAACCATCAACTTTCACATTCGTTTGCAATATACTATTTGTTATAACGGAATTCGACACTTTTGTATTGTTTCCAAGGGAAACGTGTGGACCAATTTTCGAATTTTCTATGATGGCACCATCGGCAATATAACAAGGTTCAATAATCTCAGAATTAATGATTTGTGCATTTTTAGAACGCAGATTTTCTTCCGATTTAATATTTTCCAAAACACGCTGATTGGTATAAACTGTCGCATCTTTGTTACCACAGTCGAGCCATTCCACCACTTTCCCCGGAGAGAATCGCGTGCCCTTAGCCTTCATATTTTCCAAGGCATTGGTCAATTGGAATTCGCCTTTTTCCTTGATGTTATTGTTCAATAAATATTCGATTTCCGATTTCAAATAAGCACCATCTTTAAAGTAATAAATACCGATGATGGCTAAATCAGAAACAAATTCTTGAGGCTTCTCAACAAAATCGGTGATGATGTTTTCTTCATTCACTTTCACCACACCAAACTGGCGAGGGTCGTCAATTTGTTGCACCCAAATAATTCCATCCTTATCGGCATCCAAGGTAAAATCGGCACGAAACAAAGTATCCGCGAAAGCCACTACCACTGGACCATCCAGACTTTCCTTTGCACAATATATTGCATGTGCAGTACCCAAAGCTTCATCTTGATAATAGATGCTACCTTTAGCACCTAAATTTTCTGCAACCTTAATTAAATTGTCTTCTGCTTCTTTTCCAAAACGACCTATGATGTATGCAATTTCTTCAACTTTCTGACCACAAACTTTCGTAATGTCTTCTACCAAACGTTGCACAATTGGTTTACCACCAACTGCAATTAAAGGCTTCGGAGTAGTCAACGTATGCGGGCGCATTCTCTTCCCCATTCCCGCCATCGGTACAATTATTCTCATTTGCTTAATGTTTTTAATGTTGCCAAAGGTAATGAATTGATTTTTGATTTAAGAAAATTATGAATTTATGGTATAAAACGAGATGTTAATTATTTCCATTACACAAACAAGCATAGAAAGCACCCCACTAACCACTAATCACTCTCCATTATAACTAAAGTACTAGCACACTAGCATCCCGATAGCTATCGGGATAGCACACTAACTCCCCGTACTCCCATACCCACCTTCCCCTCTCTCCGTATCACTCAATTCCTCCACTGCCTTCCACACAATCTGTTCATGCTTAGCCACAATCATCTGAGCAATCCGTTCGGAGGGTTGGATGCTAAAATTTTCGTTCGACAAATTGATCAGTAAAATTTTTATTTCACCTCGATAATCGGCATCAATTGTTCCTGGCGAATTCAAGACAGTGATTCCGTGTTTGAAGGCCAAGCCCGAACGCGGACGAATTTGTGCTTCGTATCCAATTGGAAGTTCGATGTACAAACCCGTTGGAATAAGTGCTCTTTCTAAGGGCTTAAGAATTATTTCCGAATCGATGTTCGCGCGCAGATCGAGTCCAGCCGAATGTATCGTTTCATATTTTGGTAATGGATTATTCGATTTATTGATGACTTTTACTTCTATGCTACTCATACCTTCTTCATTAAATTTTTTAGGATACTATCGATTCGTTTTTTCTAAAACTAATAAACACATACATTGCAAATGCAATAAAAACAGTACTATTCAATACTTGCGAAAGAATAAATTGCTCGGCAAAAACTTGATCGATAAACTTCGAAAGCAAGAACAGCAATAAAGCAAAAATGATGTATGAAAATATTTTAAATAAATTATAAGGTATCGGAAAATATTTTTGTCCGAAAAGATATCCGAAGAAACACATCGCAAAATAACTAATCAATGTAGTATATGCAGATGCCATATAACCATACTCGGGAATCCATAAAATATTTAGGCCGATGCTGAGCGCTGCGCCAATTAAGGTGATGTACAGTGCAAAAAATGTTTTATCACTCAACTTATACCAAATAGAAAGGTTCAAGTAAACACCTAAAAATAAATTCGCCATCAATAAAATGGGAACAACATTCAAACCTGCTCTGTATTGTTCACCCAATAAATAAGCGAGCACATTCAGATGCGTACACACCCCTAGAAATATTAAGCAACAAACCAGTACAAAATAATTCATCACCTTAGCATAGGTGTATTTTGAATCCTGATTTTTATTGATGGAAAAAAAATACGGTTCTGCGGCCATTCGAAAAGCTTGGACTGCAAGTGTCATGAAAATCGATAATTTATATGCGGCATTATAAATACCAATTTCCGATAATCGCCAAGAAATTTCTCCAGGTAAATAATGTTTCAATAAAATTCGGTCAAGCGTTTCGTTGGTCATCCCTGCAAGGCCTGCAAACATTAAGGGTAGCGCGTAGATGTACAGCTCTTTCATCCCTTTCCATGCCCAAACAATTTTAGCTGCAAGAATTTCTTTATACAACAAAATTAAGCTGAGGATACTTGCTGCAAAATTGGAAATGAAAATGTACAGCACTGCATCGGCATTCGAATAATTCGAATTCAACATTGGACTTAATACCAAGAAATAAATATTAAGTAACACATTCAATGCGATGTTTGCAATGCGTATGCTCGCAAATTTCAATGGCCTATTTTCGAGTCGGAGTTTTGCGAAAGGTATGGCCGACAAGGCATCGAGGCCTAGTATAAGTACAAAGAGCCAGATGTATTCAATTCGATAAATGCCTTCTGCACCTTGACTTAAAAAGCGCAATACATCGGCAGAAAAATAAAATAAGATGCTACAAAATAGGATTGTGCTGAATAGAATTGAGCTAAAAGATTTGTTGTAAATATCTTTTGCATTTTCAGCTTTACTTGCGAAACGGAAATAAGCGGTTTCCATTCCGTATAAAAAAAGTATGTTGATGAATGCAATGTAAGAATACAATTCTCCAACAATTCCATAATCGGCAACATTGCTCAGAACCCTGGTATGCAAAGGTACTAAGGCATAGTTGAGCATTCTCCCTAAAATGCTGCTGATGCCGTAATAGGCCGTTTGAGATGCGAGTTTTTTTATTGCGCTCAATTTTTTTTTACTATAAAATTAGTAAAGTTTTGCAAAGCAGCTTCTTCTGTTTCCAATTTCTCAACAATAGCTCTGTCGGGGCCTTCCTTGCACCAATCCAAAAAACTATCCATCGAAAAATCATCGCCTTCCGCTTCAATGTATACAGAACCGTCCTCTTCATTTCGCACCCAACCTAAAATTCCCAATTGGTCGGCAACGGCTTTAGTTCCTTGTCTGAAAAAGACACCTTGTACACGACCGTATACTTTTATGTTCAAATGTTTTTTCATCGATTTATTTTATCGGCAAAAAATTATAAGCTGTAATTCGATGTTTCTTTAACTGCTTGATTAAATTCCTGAACAATATTTTCAACAATTTTTCCAGCAGGTAAAATGTCATGAATCAATCCAGAAATCTGTCCAATTTCCAATTCACCTTCCACCATATCGCCTTCGAACATTCCCTTCTTAGCCCTTGCTCTGCCTAGTATCTCCGCTAATTCATGTCGAGGTGCACCACGCTCTTCCGCCGCTGCCACTTGCTGATAAAATTCATTCTTGATCAAACGCACTGGCACCAAACGTTTCAATGCCAATTGAGTTTGTCCTTCTGAAATTTCTACAATTTTATTTTTAAAATTCTGGTGTGCCGATGATTCCTCCGAAGCCGCGAATCGCGATCCAATTTGTACCCCTTCTGCACCCAATGCCATACATGCCAACATAGCTCTACCAGTTGCAATACCACCAGCTGCGATAAGCGGAAGATCTACCGCTTCTCGTATCATTGGCAACAAACATAAAGTTGTTGTCTCCTCTTTCCCATTATGTCCACCCGCCTCAAAACCCTCGGCCACTATAGCATCTACGCCCGCCTCTTTACACTTCAATGCGAACTTCACATTTGCAATCACATGCACAACAGTGATGCCATGATCTTTTAAATGCTTGGTCCAAGTCATTGGATTTCCTGCCGATGTAAACACGATCTTCACACCTTCTTCTATGATAATTTTGATATGCTCTTCAATATCCGGATACAACAAAGGAAGGTTCACAGCAAAGGGTTTATCCGTTGCTTGTTTGCACTTCTGCACATGCTCACGAAATACATCGGGATACATAGAACCCGCTCCTATAATGCCCAGTCCGCCTGCATTTGAAACCGCCGAGGCCAATCGCCATCCACTACACCAAATCATTCCTGCCTGTATAATCGGATACTTGATCCCGAATAGTTTTGTTATCCTATTTTCCATTTTATTTTTTTGGTTCAAACTTAAAGGCCATATAATACGTATGCGAAATCTCTTGCATTCTGCGAGCTGGAACAAATCGAGGCATCAATTTTATCACACGCAATACTTCATCGTCGCAACCATAGCCTAGACCTTTTACAATTTTAGGATTTTCAGGATAACCCGTTTCTTTAATTGTAAAACTTGCAATCACCCAACCCGAAATATTACTTTCTCTGGCGATGGTAGGATAACGTAAATTCCCTGCTAGAAAATCTTTAAGCTCTACTTCGCCTCCAACAAAAAGAGGGATTTGCGAAAGACCTGCGTAAAAATTCGTATCTACATTTGCAATACGTAAAAAATATTTTGCCAAGGTATCTGGTTTCGAAAACAACACCAATCCATTGGTATAATTGTATTTGAAACTTAGTTTGGTACTGTCGTCAAAAAACGACCAAACTCCAGTACGCTGATTGTTATTGAAACTTCCTGTTTTTATAAGCTTACCGTTTTGAGCATTGTATCTTGCATAATATCCTAGTTTGATACTGCTTGTTGAATCCTTTGTATCGAATTCTTCCACTAAATGATTGGTAACTTTGTGATAAATTTTTCTTCGAACTAAATTTTGTGAAAATGCAAATTGAACTGTAAGTAATAATGTAATGAAGCTAAGTGTTTGTTTTGTCATAATGTATTAAAAAAAGTATTAAGTATTAAGTATTAAGTATTAAGACAATTGCCATTGTACGGAATTCCTTAATAACTCAATCCACCATTTTCTATTTTCTATTTTCAATTTTCAATTTTCTATTCCCTATCTATACCGAGAAATTAATCTCCGTACTGTCTCCTAAATTTAAACTTTGTGTTAAGCCTTTAAGCGAGGCATCGTTACCAATTAATGAATCGCGTAGCACTACGTCTTCTAATTGAGAGTAAGAACCTATGATTGAATTTCTGATAATCGAATTATCGACATAGGTATGTTCACCAATAGAAACATTGGGACCTATGATAGAATTTTGAATTCGGCAATTGGCTGGAATGCTAACAGGAGGAATGATAATGGTATTTGGAAAATTCAGATGTTCTTGTTTCTGCATGCGATTCAAAAGCATTGCGTTGGTAGTAAGCAAAACCTCTTTTTTTCCGCAATCGTACCACTCTTCCACTTTAAAGGATTTCAATTTCAAACCATTGTTCACCATATGCATTAATGCATCTGTTAACTGAAATTCATTGTGAGTACGCGAATCGGTTTGAATCAAATGATCCAAGGCTTCCATCAATTGTTTGCCTTCGTTGATTTTATAAATACCAACCATAGCCATGTTCGATTTTGGAATCACGGGCTTTTCTACCAGACGAGAAATGGTACCATCTTCGGAGAATTCTACTACTCCAAAATTTCTAGGATCTTCTACTTTTTTGATCCCCACAACAGATCCAGAGAATTGTACAAATTCTTTCAGATGTATATCGAAAATCGTATCCCCCAGCACAATGAGTAATTGATCTTCTGCATCGACCAAATCTTTGGCCGTCCAAATAGCATGACCAATGCCTTCTTTCTGCGCTTGAACCACAAAATGTTTTTTGAGATTTGGGTAGGTCTCCGTAACATAATTCTGAATTTTATCGCCCAAATAGCCAATCACAAAAATAAATTCTGTGATACCTACATCGGCAATACTGTCGATGATGTGCCCTAAAATGGGCTTTCCTGCTACAGGAACTAATGCTTTAGGCTGTGTATGAGTATGCGGACGTAATCGACTACCAATACCAGCAACGGGGATGATCGCTTTCATAATTCAAAAATCGGCTCAAATTACGCATAATTGGGCTAAGAAAAGAAGAAATTAAGTCATTTATCATTACTTTAGCATTTTAATACACAAGCATGAAAAGAGATAACGAAGTATTTAAATTAATACAAAAAGAGGCACATCGCCAAGAAGAAGGGATTGAATTAATAGCCTCTGAAAACTTTGTAACGGAGCAAGTGATGGAAGCCCAAGGCTCATGTTTAACGAATAAATATGCAGAGGGATTACCAGGGAAAAGATACTATGGTGGATGTCAGGTGGTGGATCAGGTGGAGCAATTGGCAATAGATCGTGTAAAGCAATTGTTTGGAGCTGAGTGGGCCAATGTGCAACCACATTCAGGAGCACAAGCGAATGCGGCAGTGATGTTGGCGGTCTTAAAGCCGGGCGATAAGATATTGGGATTTGATCTTTCACATGGTGGGCATTTAACACATGGTTCTCCGGTGAATTTTTCGGGACAATTATACGTGCCAAGTTTTTATGGTGTGGAGAAAGAAACTGGTTTAATCAATTACGATACCTTTGAAAAAATTGCAACGAATGAGAAACCAAAATTGATTATTTGTGGAGCATCGGCTTACTCTCGCGATTGGGATTATGCGCGTATGAGAAAAGTTGCGGATAAGGTAGGTGCTTTGTTATTGGCCGATATTTCACATCCATCGGGATTAATTGCTAGAGGATTGTTAAACGATCCATTACCGCATTGTCATATCGTAACCACTACTACACATAAAACCTTACGCGGACCAAGAGGTGGATTGATAATGATGGGTAAAGATTTTGCAAATCCTTGGGGATTAAAAACACCAAAAGGTGAAATTAAAATGATGTCGCAATTGCTCGATGCAGCAGTGTTTCCGGGCACTCAAGGTGGACCACTAGAACATGTGATTGCAGCAAAAGCCGTAGCATTTGGAGAAGCGCTAAGTGATTCGTATTTTAAATACATCTTACAAGTGAAGAAAAATGCTCAAGCTATGGCTAAAGCATTTGTGAAAAGAGGTTATCAAATTATTTCGGGTGGAACTGATAATCATTTGATGTTAATTGATTTGAGAAATAAAAACATCACCGGTAAGGCAGCAGAGAATGCATTGGTTTTGGCCGATATTACCATCAACAAAAACATGGTTCCGTTTGACGATAAGTCGCCATTCGTAACCTCCGGTATTCGTGTTGGTACCGCAGCCATTACGAGTAGAGGCATGAAGGAAAAGCATATGGATTATATTGTTGAATTAATGGATCGAGTGTTGATGAATATGGAAGATGAAAAAACCATTAAAAAAGTAAAGAAAGAAGTGAACGATTGGATGAAAGACTTCCCATTGTATAAAAAATAATGCTTAAAAAAATTTTCTACATCATCGGTATTTTGTTGTATTCCTTTTCAGTGAATGCACAGGATACCGATTCTTTATTTAAAGCAGCACGCGACTTGGGCTTCAACGGCAAACGTGCGGAAGCAAGAGCATTGTGCTATCGTGCATTGGAGAAGAGTCCCGACTATACAGAGATTCGAGTGTTTTTAGGAAGGTTATATGTTTGGGACGATAAATACGATTCGGCAAGAATGGTATTTCAAGAATGCATAAATAGAGATCCGCAATCCCTAGATGCCTACTCGGCTTGGTGCGATGCTGAATTGTGGAGCGATAATTATTCGAGGGTATTGGAATTAAGTTCAGCAGCTTTAAAAATAGATTCGAACAATGCCGATATACTAATCAGAAGAGCTAGAGCTTATAATAATTTAGCTCAGTATTCAGAAGCATTTGCAACGGTTCAGAAAATTTTAAAAACCGATAAAAAAAATACGGCAGCTTTCGAACTTTCAGAAAACATCAAACGTAATTTGCAAAAAAACAAAATTTCATTGCAATACGATCGTGATGATTTCAACAAGCTGTTTGATCCATGGGATGGCATCAGCCTAAGCTATTCACGTCGGACAAAAACTTTTGGTTCAGTGATTGCTCGAATGAATTATGCCAATCGTTTTTTAAGTCCGGGTTACCAATTCGAATTGGATGCCTATCCAAGTTTGGGCAAAAAGATGTATGCCTTTTTGAATGTGGGTTACTCGGCAGATGCAATTTTCCCGGAATACAAATGGAGTGCATCGATCTATAGAAATTTAGGTCGAGCATTTGAAGGAGAATTGGGTGTTCGCTACTTGCAATTCAGTACTGTAACATGGGTGTACACCGCATCCATAGGAAAATACATCGGCAATTATTGGATTAATTTAAGACCCAATTTTATCCCGGGAGCATTGGGCTCATCGGGTTCTTTGAATTTAACAGTGCGTTATTATTTGAGCGATGCCAACCATTATTTGAGTTTAATTGCAGGTTCTGGTATTTCTGCCGATGAAGTGCGGATACAGAGAAACGATGGCGCGCCAAATTCGGTATTGCTTAAATCGAACCGCTTAAGATTGTCGTATCAAAAAGGATTGAAGCGCAATTATATTGTAAGCGTGGCAGCAGGTATTGCAGAAGAAGAAACCAGTTTCAATGGTTTCAGAATGAATTATAATTTCAGTGTAGGAATTGAAAAATCGTTTTAATGAAAAAGTACTTTATCATTATTATTCTATTACTACTTTTTTTCATGCCCTTGTGGATGTATATCTGGTGGAAATACAGCAGTATTAAACCATTCAATATTTTAATTCTCGACAAAACGGTATTGGTACAACCGGGACAAGAACACAGTTCTATCAATTGGGTATTAAAGAATGAGCAGTATGTGAAATGGGATTCTACCCATTACGATATTGCTAGAGATTATATGGGATTTTATCCATTTAAAAATAAAAAATATTACACCAATGGATTGGAGAAAAGAGATACCAATCAAATCAACGTATTAGCCGAAAGCATTGATGCTGCTTACATTGCCGACTGTTATGGGATATACAGAAACGATTGGTACGATGGTGATGTAAGAGAATATTCTAAAATAATTTATGGTGGCATGCACAAGAACGATGTGCATTTAATGAAGAAATTAGTTTCACAAAAAAAACTTTTAATTGCCGAATTCAATTGCATGGCATCGCCCACTCCCAAAAAAGTAAAGTCGGAATTTGAAGAATTGTATGCTATTAAATGGACCGGTTGGATTGGTCGATATTTTGATGAATTGGATTCCAATAAGAATGTAGAATTACCACGTTGGGCCATTCGAAATTACGATCGGTTCCATTCAGACAAATGGGACTTCAGTGGGCAAGGGATTGTGTTGGTGAATGAAAGTGGACGAGTAGAAGTATTGGAAGACCGAAGACATTTAAACGGAGTAGCGCCGAATATCATAAGCAATGAAGCGGAGCAGAAACGTTTTGGTATTCCAGAAGAAATGCGGTATCCTTTTTGGTTTGAAATCAATTTAAGTTCTAGAAAAAATAATGTCATTTCAGTTTATAAACTGAACACTAACTCACTCGGCGATTCTATATTAAGTGCCAATAATATTTTAAAAGTATTTCCAGCGGTAATAGAACGGAAAGTAGAAGGCAAAAACATGTATTATTTTGCAGGAGATTTTGCCGATAATCCAATCGATTATAATTTATCAAAATTCAAAAAAATAGAATGGTTGAAAAAACTTTCCATCAATACGGAAGTAAAAGGCGAACGCGAAAGTTTCTTTTACGATTTTTACTTACCCATGATGCGTACTATTCTCGATGATTATTATAGCAAACTTCCTAAAGATAAAGTTAGATCAGAAATACCTATTTATCGATTTTAAAATTCAATACTGAATCGGGTAGAATCTTATTGGAATTAAACGTGATATCTCGCTTCCTACAATATTCTTCGTATTTAGCCTGAGCCAATCGAATGGCAATTTGATCGTCGGCTTCCGATTGTTTGAAATAATCGTTGATCTTATAAAATTGCCCCATGCTGTAATACAAGCCACGATCCACATAATCGCCAAACTCATTTTTATTTCTTTTGAGTGGAATAAATTTCTGAGAATTAAAATACCTTGAAGTATCCAAATTACTACCTACCCAAGCATGTATCATCGATTTTTTCAAACCATAATTTAAGCGTAAATAGGCAAGAAAAGTTGGTGCAATATCCAATTGAGATGAAACTCCTTTGAAATATGCCGTTCGTTTTAAGTTGGGAGAATAAATAATGAGTGGCACATGAAATCGATCGAGGTTCGAGTTCAATGGAATCTCGGGCATTCGGTGGTCGCCTGTTATCACAAAAATAGTATTCTTAAAATCGCTACGTTTTTTATATTCGTTGATGAAATTCCGAATTGCATCATCGGTATACATAATTGTGGAATACATTTCCTTATACGGTTCGTATTTTTTCTTACCGTTTTCATCGATACCTATGCTTTGAAGTCGTTTATAAAATAGGTCGATGTAGTACTGTTGGTTATCAATTTTGAAAGGATTGTGGGTACTTAGTGTTAAAAATACATCAATCCTAGGTGCCGATTTTTTTTCTTGATCCTTTACTAAGAAATAATTTCTAAAAACTTCTTTGTCGCCATATCCCCAAGTAAATCCATTCGATGATTTAGGCATGGTCTTGAAATTTTGTGGATAATCGTTTAAGCCAACCATCAAATCAATTTTTTGACGTTTCAAAAAGATGTCCATCTTATCGAAACTCAGATCACCACCATGAAAAAAAGAAGTTCTATATCCATTTTGCTTAGCAATTCTTAATAAGCTCAAATGCTCTGGCATGGCATTGCCTAATTCCATGAACCCATTTTTAGAAAACGGTAAAGATGCAAACATACTTGGAAGTACAGCAAAGGTTCTACCTCCATTGCTTAAGAAATTATCCCAATACAAGGAATGCTCCGACAAGGAATCTAAGAAAGGAGTAAAACTACCAAACTCGGCTTCACGTCCGGAATAGGTTCTCCCCATTCCTTCTATAATAATAAATACAATATTCGGTGTCGTATCAAATCGGTTAAAATATGGACTCAATACATCTGCAGTAGAATCTCTATGTAGAAAAGGATAATTATCGGGGTCAATGTATTTGGTACTGTTTGCAGCAAAATCATCATCGAAATAAAATCCATCGTAAGCTATAGAAGATCGTGTAAATGATTTTTCTGCAAGACTGTTACTGAAATACCTTAGCTTATTTTGAACGATTTGATGGTCTATTACTTTATTGAAATTTTTAGAATTCGGTTCAGCATATCCTGATAAAAATATGGATGAGAAGGCAAATGTAAAATAAATCAATACCAAAAAGCTTGGCCATTCGATGCTCATAAATTTTTGTGGGATCCATAGGATGAATATCAATAGGACTATTGAACCTATGATGGTATATACATTCAACACATCTGCTGCACCAACCGTTTGCCGAATATCTTCATAGGTATAATCTAAGAACTCCGCTCCTAATGGATTTAAAGTACTTTTAAAATAAAAAATTAAAAGTATGTATGTGAAAACTAGAATCGCCAATAACAAATACATAAAAAAATTGACGACTCTGAAATCAAAAAATATTCCTAGTAAAATCAATGGCAAACAAAGAACAACTTGTAAATTAAAAAACACCAGAACATCAACAACGAAAACTTTTTGCAATTGCTCCCAAAATGTCATGCTAGTTGCATTGATGGATTGAATTAAAAACAATTCTGCCAATCGAACCAATAAAAACATTAAAAACATTGCAAGAGAAATGTTCAGATAATTTTGCGTGCTAATGATTAATCGATTTACAAAATAGGAATTGCTTTCTTTTATTCTCATCTTATTTCTTTTTAGCAAAACCTTGTCGGGTCATTTCACCCCAAGATTTTTTACCAGTTAAAAAATCATAATTACCACGTATCGACCACCAAAGGTTCATGGGATGGTATATGATAGGCTCAACAATTGCAACCCATAATAATTTCATGAGGTCGCGCTTATTTCTGTATTGATGATACGATAGTTCTTCGTATAAAATTGCGAAAGCCGATAAGGTATAGGAAAAGAAAAATACTGCAGCGAGTAATGCGAAAAAATAATTCGGGTTGATGTATCCCAAAATTGCGAGGATACATGCAAAGAGAATTCCGGTGAATTCAATAATGGGTGCAAACCATTCGAAGAACAACCAATAGGGATAACTCAAGATCCCCAATAATCCATACTTGGGATTAAAGAATAAGCCTCTATGACTCAACATGGTTTCTATGGTACCTCGCATCCACCTATTTCTTTGTCGACTTAAAACTTTTTTGGTCGATGGTGCTTCTGTCCAACACAATGGATCTGGCACATACACCACTTTGTATTCCAAATTCCGTTCGGCCATATACCTACGCATACGCACCACCAATTCCATATCTTCTCCAACAGTATCGTGATAGTATCCACCACATGCAATCACAATTTTCCGATCAAACAATCCCAATGCTCCCGATACCAATAACAATCCGTTCAATCGGCTCCAAGCCATTCGACCCACTAAAAATGCTCTAAAATATTCCAATACTTGAACGCGTGGTAAAAATTGTTCGGGTAAATGTACTTTGGTAATTCTACCATGTTCAATCTCACATGAATTTGCAATACGAATGACACCACCTGTAGCAATTACTTTTTTCTTCTCTTCTAAAAAGGGCTTCACCATTTTTAAAAGCGCTTCACTTTCCAAAATACAATCCACATCGATACAAGCAATAATATCTTTCTGAGATATGTTGATGCCTGCATTCAAAGCATCTGCCTTGCCCCCATTCAGTTTATTTACTACGGTTAATTTATTATAAGATTTATTTTTAGATTTATATACACCTATAATTTCTTTCGACTTAATTTTATATTCGATTGCAAATTCCACTTGTACCAAATCGAAATTCTCAATCATTTTTTGCATGGAATTATCCTTGCTTCCATCGTTCACAACAATTACTTCAAAATCGTTATAATACAGAGAAAGCAGGGATCGTATGTTTTCTACGATGGTATTTTCTTCGTTGTAGGCTGGAGCAATAATAGATATACTTGGTGCTAAGGGCGAAGATAGAATGACATTATAATCTACGAATGAATTTTTATTTTTGTAAAAAATCATTTCATAAGCCGATAATATTCCAAGCAGAACATAAGAAGTACATACTGCCATTGCATAATAAAAGATGGCTGTTGAAACGAAGTTGCTGAATAATTCTATTATTAAATTCATTAACGTATACTTAAATATTCATCCAAACAATGAGTAATAACACTGTACTCTAATGATCCAGGCATTGAAATGTTTTTTGTCTCTAACAATAATTGCTTCCCTTTGGCTCCTATTGATTTAATGGCATAAGCTGCTGTAAGTGCAACATCTCTATTCTTATTATGCAAAGACTTAATTAAAAAATCCAGTGAATCTTGCGCACCTATTTTAGCGATGCTTTCAATAATGGCTTGTTTTATATCTGTACTTTCTGATTGTTTATACAATTCCATTAAATCGGGAATCGCTTCAAAAGATTCTAATGAACCTAAAGTTTTAATAGCATTCAATTGTAAATTAGTTTGATTCGATTTGAGCAATTGAATAATGTCAAACTCCGCACCTAACTGATGATAATATTCAATCATTCTCAAAGAAAAAATTTGTATGCTAGTTTGTTTAGAGCTCAACCATTTACTAAACATTGGGATTTCAATATCCTTTCCTGTAATGATTGCATTTAAGAGACAAACCTGTTGCCATTCCGTTAATTCCTTATCGGTATCCAATAATGCATAAGGATTTTTCTTATCCAATTTAAGTAAGGCAATACCGGCTTCGAGTCGTAATGTAGGATTGATATGATTCAAAGATTTACGAATGTGTTGCGCGGCTTCTTCAATATCCATTTGCGAGAGCTCTCGGATTGCGCTTGACCTGCGTGTCCAACTTTCCGAATGCAATGCATTCATTGCAGAAACATGAAATTTTAATTGAATATAAATTCCACGCAATACATCGGCACTCTCTCCTTTGAATTGTTTGTGCAATTCGAGTAATTCAGAACGCAATAAGTTGGAATAAAAATTAGAAGTGTATCGTATTTTGTTTAGTCTATGTATAATCTCCTGCTTACGCTCCCCTTCGCTCTCATCGGCATAAATAATTTCTGTTAGCAACTCTTGAATTTCGTGATAGATTTTTGATTTCCGATTTTTGAAATAAGCAACTACGTATCGGTTGAAAATCAAAAACAAACTAATGCCAATAAAAAGCAGTAAACAGATAAAGCTGAACCAATAACAAAATTGAATAATGGGATCAGAATTATTAAAACCACTGAGTATGTATTCCCATACAGAACTTGCTGCTTTGGGACTATTTTCTTTTGTTAGGTCGATGGTACTGTTGGTAAATCCATCTGAAGGAAGAACAAAAGTACTATCTGAATTTTGAGCGTTTGCAATCATTAAGTTTTCAATAATCGTTTAACCCGAACAGAGAGTTCTGTAGGACTAAAAGGTTTGGTGATGTAATCGTCGGCACCAATCGCAAAGCCATCGAGTACCGCATTCTCTGCACCTACTGCCGATAAAATAATGATGGGAGTACCAATTGCTTTTTTGTTTTTTACAAAATCGACAATCTCCAAACCATTATTAAATGGAAGCATAACATCGGTAATAATTAAATCAAATCTTTCTGTATCTAATAGTTCCAATGCTTTCTTACCATCTTCAGCTATGGTAACTTCATAACCATCTTTGCTTAGCCTAAAGTTCAAAGCTTTTAGCATCAATGGTTCATCGTCTATTACTAATATTTTCATTATAGATGTTGTTGTTTAAATGTATTAGGATTTTTTCAAGTCCTGCAATGCCGACTCTAACTCAGCAAGTACTTGTAAAAAATCTGGCTCTAACTTATTAACCATGTCTAAAATCTCAGTTGCGTTCGCATTCTCCTTGCATAGTTTTTCTAAGATTGCCGATGTGTTGGACAAATGTTCCAGACCCATAAATAAAAAAGTAGCTTTCGATTTATGAGCAAGTTTTCCAAGATTCTCAACATCCATCTGAGTTTTAAAAGCATTGAACTCTTGTAAATATCCAGGTGCATTATCAATAAATGTTTGCACCATGTCCACCATAAAGTCTTTATCTCCCTCCGCTAATTCTCTCAAATAATTTAAATTAATTGACATAGATTTTTTTTCAGTTTAATGTAAAATTGCATTGCTGAAATTTTTTTTTGTTGCTCTCAATTATAAAAATAATTAATAATCTTGAAATTACAATCCTTTGCGATGTATTTCAACACAGCAAGATTGCTCTGCTTCCAGTCTTCCTTTTAATCCAGGTAATCAATATTGGAAATAATTAATTCCAATAAGCGATTAAATTTCCGATCGGTATTTTCTCTGATTCGAATTCTCAAGTATTTCCAAAATCGAATCCAGGCTAGCAAAAAAATTAGAACTATAAAAATTGATGAGTTCTATGCCCGAGTGATAAGGCAATAAGATTTCTGTGATTAATAAATCGTAGGTATGCCGATGTAGCGTTCGCAGACGAATAGAATTCTCATGGTCTTTGAACAAATTAAAATAAAAAAGGCTGTAGGCGCCACCTACAGCCAAAATGATTTAATTTTCGCTCTCGGTTCGGTTCTACGGAAACATCGACCTAAGGTTACAAAAAAATTAAAATAATTTCATTTTATTCATAACACCCTATAGATGAGGGATTTCCACGAACAATTCCATCGGCATCCTGCAATAAAACAGCAGGATTGGAGATTTGCGGAATGCGTGCTCGGGCTGGGGAGCCATCTTTCAATCGGTAGTTTTCAGTAAAATTTTGATTGAGGCTCAAGCTTGGATCTTTAAACTGTGGATTCAAATTCTTAAAGTTACTAGCCGGCCAATTCTGTGTAGTTTTTAATAAATTATTTTCGGTAATAACTGCTGAGGATGTATTTAAAAGCTCTACCAAATATTCATCTTGTTCGGTACCTGTGACAATATTTGCTTGAAAATTCAC
>JAEYZM010000045.1 GCA_023427985.1 Bacteroidota bacterium
ATATGAATACTTTGAATATGTTGAACACCAAATATTTTATTGTTGCCGATCAACAAACTGGACAACGCGGAGTACAAATGAATCCGGGTGCTTGCGGCAATGCTTGGTTTGTTTCAGAAATAAAATATGTAGCGAACGCCGATTCTGAAATTACAGCCTTGACGAATTTTGATCCAAAGCAAACAGCGATTGTTGACGAGCGTTTCAAAGCAAATCTTGCAGCGCTGAACCTACAAAGTGATTCATCGGCATTCATAAAATTAACACGTTATAGTCCAGATACTCTTGCTTACGAGTACAACTCAAGCAAAGATGGATTTGTAGTATTCTCAGATATTTATTACGATAAAGGTTGGAATGCGTATGTCGATGGTGAGAAATTGGAACATGTGCGCGTGAATTATGTGTTGCGTGGAATGAAAGTTCCCGCTGGAAAACATAATATCGAATTCCGATTTGAACCAACAAAATATTACTTAGGAGAAAAAGTATCGCTTGCGAGTTCAGTGATTTTAGTATTGTTAATTTTAGGCAGCGGCTATATCGCTTGGAGGAAAAAATCAGTTTAACCTACGAGCATCCCGATAGCTATCGGGAGAGCATACTAGCATCCCGATAGCTATCGGGAGAACCTACGAGCACACGAACACACGAACACACGAACCTATGAACATCGATATTATAGCGGGCGCACGCCCCAACTTTATGAAAATTGCGCCCATCATTGAGGCGATAAAAAATGCACAGCCGAAAGGCTCTAAATTAAAGTACCGATTGGTACATACGGGTCAGCATTACGATGAAAAAATGAGTGGGGATTTCTTCAAGCAATTGGGGATTCCACATCCGGATGTGAATTTAGAAGTAGGCTCTGGCACACAAGCAGAGCAAACGGCGAAGATCATGATAAAGTACGAAGCCTTGTTAATGGAATCGCCAACCGATCTTTGTATAGTGGTAGGCGATGTTACATCGACCATGGCCTGTTCTATTGCTGCAAAAAAATTGAATGTAAAAGTTGCTCATGTGGAGGGTGGTATTCGTTCGGGCGATATTACGATGCCTGAGGAAGTGAATCGAATTGTTACGGACTCGATTACCGATTATTTTTTCACTACATCGGAAGTAGCCAATAACAATTTACGAAAATCGGGATTCCCTGAAAGTAGCATTCATTTCGTAGGCAATACCATGATCGATACCTTGTTGAAAAACATGTCGAGATTCGAAAAACCAAGCTTATGGGATGAGGCAAAATTGGAAGAGAAAAAATATTTTGTAATCACACTACATCGGCCTTCCAACGTTGACGATCCGAAACAATTGGAAAGTTTGATACATGAAATTTCGAATAATACTCAAGACTATAAAATTGTATTTCCTGTTCATCCGAGAACACGTAAAATGTTAGATCAAATTGAATTCGATCGAACAAAATTTATTTTATCGGAACCCATGGGATATTTGCAATTCAACTATATGGTAAAAAATGCGTTTGCGGTGATTACGGATTCGGGAGGAATTACAGAAGAGACCACAGTGATGAGCATTCCATGTATTACATTACGTACGAGCACAGAGCGTCCTGAAACTTGTACAATAGGGACCAACGAATTAATCGGTAACAATGCTGCCGACTTAAAACCTTGGTTAGAAAAACTTTTTGCTGGGCAATGGAAAAAAGGTGGGATTCCACCGATGTGGGACGGGAAGACAGCGGAAAGGATAGTGGAGATTTTGGAGAGGGTATAAAAAGTGAAATAAAATTTCATTATTGGCACTCTAATTGAGGAGTTATATTTTTATAACTAAACCCATATGAAATTAAAACCTTATTATGCATTATTTTGCATATTTATTATTTCAGTAATTAATAATTCAAAAGCGCAAAATCTTCCGACACCAATTATCAAATATTTATTCAACGGGAATTTAAACGATTCCAGTGGAAATAATTTACACGCAATTGGAACGAATGTAGATTTAGTTCAAGACAGACAAGGGAATCCGAATTCTGCATATTATTTCAGTGGTAACACTAATTCATACGTTGTTTTCCCATGCGATTCATTTATCAATAGGAATACATATACCTATTCATTATGGGTAAAAGTAGATACTATTTCGTTTGGGGGAATGACCATAATGTCAATTGGTGGTGCTCATAACAATAATGCTGGTGACGGATTTGAGCAAAGCGTTTCCTTTTTAAGTAGTTCAAGACAATTTTTTGGTGGCAGTTATAATGTTGGATCTAATCCAACTCAATCAAAAGTTTACAGTGAACCAAAATTAAAAGGTAAATGGTATCATATTATTGTAAGTAGAGATCTTAATAATATACGAATGTATATTAATGGACAACGTGTAACCTATCAAGTTAATCAATCGAATACAAACAATCAAAATGCAAATTATGGAACAGCTATTTCTAAGCGTGGGGTAATCGGTAATATTGCAAGACTAAATGATTACCCATTTAAAGGTACTATTGATGATGTAAATTTATATACTACTGCTTTTACCGACAGTCAAGCTCTAAAATTGTATAACTCATTTATATCTGTTCAAGAAGATACAACCATTCAACCAATAGTTAAATTACTATTCAATAAAAATCTATTAGACTCTAGTGGATTTTCAAATCATACGATTGCTAACAATGGCGCAGTATTTATTAAAGATAGATACGGAAAAGATAGTTCAGCAATGTTTTTCGATGGGATAGATGATCATATAATATTTCCACATGACTCATTTATTAACTTAAACGCATATACATATTCAGCTTGGGTGAAAGCAGATTTGAATTCTGGAAATGCTATGACAATAATGTCTGTGGGAGGTGCAAGCAATCTTAATCCAGGTGATGGATTTGAACAAAGTGTATCTTGGGTACATGAACTGAATGCAAACAGATTATTTGGCGGTAGTTATAGCTATAATTCAAACATCGTTCAATCAAAGATTTACTCCAATCCTGTTGAAAAAGGGGAATGGTACCATGTAACTTTTACAAGAGATTCAAGCAATGTAAAGTTATACGTAAACGGAGTACAAGTACAAAGTATGTCAACGGATTCAGTCAAAGGAAGTACTGCGCACTATGGCCTAGTCTCACAGAAGAGAGCAGTCATAGGATCAATTGCTCGACTTGATACTTATTTTTTTAAAGGAATTATTGACGATGTTATAATTTACAAAAAACCATTAAGTGTAACACAGGTTGACAAACTGTACAAATCTTTTAAACCATTTAAGACAACATTAGTTTCCATAGATATCGATGAGCCAATATTAGATGTTAAATTCAATAAGAGTTTGAATGATTCAAGTAAATATAATTTCAATTTTAATTCATCTAATATTCAGTTCGCAAGCGACAGATTTGGAAATGATAGTTCTGCGATTCAGATTAATGGTTCAATTACAAATTTAGAATACGATTTAGATACATTAAAACCAAAGCAATTAACAGTTTCAATGTGGGTATTAGCTGATACAAATATTCGGTTTGGTTCTGATATCTTTTCAATAGGCACAAATAATAATCCGTTGGGACTGCAAGAATCTATGCATTATACAATAAACAAGGGAGATAGGTTTAGTGTACATGCAACAGATAATGTAACTAGTTATAAGCAATCAACTACAAATAATTTTATTGATAGAAGAAAATGGCATCACGTTGTAATGACAAAAGATAGTAGCACATATACAATTTATATTGATGGGGATGTCCAATCCATTTTTGGTGATAATTCTGTAAATCATCCAAGCATTACATACGGCACTTCTAATTTAAAGTTTAGACTGAAAACAAATCCATTTAATTCATCGCTAAGCAGTTTCTATGGTAAAGTTGATGATATTTTAGTATATCAAAAATCTTTAACTGCTAATGAAATTAAAAACTTATATAATTCTTATAACTCTATTCCAGTAGTTGCGCCAGCAACTCAACATAATCAACCTATATTGAATATGAAATTCAGTGGCAATACACTTGACTCTAGTGGTTTTAATAATCATGGTGTATCTTTTGGTGCTAGTTTAACTACTGATAGGTTTGGGCAATCAAATTCTGCTTATGAATTTGATGGAGTAAATGACTATATAAAGATTAAAGAAAATATGTTAGTAGGATTGAACGAATATACTTATTCAATTTGGGCATATGTTGATCAAGATAATAATGATTTTGCAAATACGATGTTTTCTGTAGGTGGTGCACACAATAGTCAAGCAGGTGATGGTTTTGAACAGAGTATATCTTTTGTTAACAGTGGCAGTACATCGGG
>JAEYZM010000018.1 GCA_023427985.1 Bacteroidota bacterium
ATTAAGGATATTATTTTATGCACAGTGAATCGAAAAGATATTTTAGAAATTAATCCGAAATATTTGAAAGATTTGAAATTTCATTATGTCGATGAAATGCGAGAAGTGATTGACTTGGCATTGATGAAGCAAAAAGTGAAGGAGCCAATTGATGTTAAGGTTCCAGAAAATGCGATGAAGAACTTGCGTGCTTAAGCGCAGGTTCTTTTATTTGATTAAAGCAAACCAACCTTTATCGGTAAATCCATCGCCATCAATAATGTAGACGTAAATGCCTTCCGCGCATACTTCTCCATTGTATTTGCCGTCCCATTCAAAACTATTGTCTCTGTTGCTGTCGAATACCAATTGTCCCCATCTGTTGTAGATTTGGAAACTGTTGATTTTACATTGCGTATTTCCAAAATAAATTTTAAAATAATCGTTGTTGCCATCGCCGTTTGGACTAAATGCATTTGGAATTCTTCGTGCATTCTCATCGACCAATGGATAATTTAACATAATTTCATCGCTCGTGCTACACGGAGCTTTAGGATTGCTAACAACGCGTATGGTATATAAACCTGGTTCTTTGTATTGATATGCAATGCTATTTGATCGAAGCGTATCACCATTCCCCATGTCCCAAACTATTTCCGCTTTACTGTCGTCGTAAAGATTTCTACCTGTGAACGTTTTAGAGCAGGAGTCAAAATTATATTCGAGTGAAGTTGAAATAGAATCTACTACATATATTGTTACTGTATCAAAACTAAAACATGCACCATTCGATGCTTTCAAAATATAGGTAGTAGTTACGATGGGGTTCGCTAAAGGGTATGCAATTCTAGGACTGTCCAATCCATTGGTTGGAAACCATTCATAGCTATCTTCATCGGAACCACTTGCAAACAATCGTACAAATTGACGAGAGCAGATGTACATGTCATTTGGAGCTCTAGCAATAGGCATAGTATCTACTTCCACTTTCACTTCGATAACATCGGAACACTTATCGTTTTCAATAAACAGTTGATAGGTTATGCTTGTATCTGCTGAGCAAATCGGATTTGGAATGGTATCGTTATCGAGAAATGTTGAAGGTACCCATTTGTATTTTTTACCTCCACCAGACCTTAATTGTACAGATGATGAACCGCATATGGAAACATCCGTAGATTCTATATTAAACTTTATTACCTGAACATCTATCTCTACTTCTGAGCAAATTCCATCGTTGATTATTTTTACAAAAATCTTTCCACTACGTTGAGGTATAACATAAGGACTACTTGAAAGCGGACTTGGACTAAACACTCCAAAAGTGGTGGTAGACCATTCGTATTTAGCTCCTGCCAAAGCACTGCTTGCAAACAATCGTAAGGTATCTCCAAAGCAAATGGTAGTATCGGGTATGGTGCTTATGGGAAAGCGTTGTATTCTCACCGAATCAAATATACTTCTACCCGTACACAGTTCTTTTGCGAATACATAATAGTAATTCGTATCGTACGATTTAATTTCTAATGCAGGTAAAAAAGATACTACGGCACTGTCTTTATCTTTCCACACTACTGAATCCAATAATTCATAATCTACAATATAAATTCTAATGGTAGAGTCGTCGCAAGCATATTTAAATTCTAACGTATCAATAAATTTATAATCCGAAATTGACAAGACTGTTGAAATAGTATCACAAATAATTGGATTCGTAATTTTTAAAATCACAGTTTCTCTTGGCTCTGCTAATTGATCTTTTACTGGGAAGACAGTTATTGCAACTGCAAGTTGACCTGCAGGGATGGTTACAAAATTCATCGCACTCAGGGTATAGTCGACATTCAATGTAGCTGTACCACCCAATTCAAAATCGACTGTGATGGGTTTGCTTAGATCATTCGAATTTCTTGAGATAAAAAATTTATTAGAATCGCATTCCGATTCCACATCCATAAATACACTTGCACTTACACCATTTTCCGAAATACTTTTTAGACTGTTGGCTTCAATGAAAATACCCGAGTCGTAAATTAAATCCTTTACATCGGCAATCACCATTTTTAAAATATAGGGAGTACAAGGAATCACTTTTACTTTTGCTTCAAACACCTTCGTGAATCCATCGAATTCAACAGTGGTACCATTGGTATTGTCGATGTAGTACTGATTGTTCAGCTGTGCATTCACAGTATTGATGGAGATCGGAGTATTGGTATTGGGTAATACCGCAAGGTTTTGCTGACCGGTAATGCCTTGGCCTGTGATGAAAAGGCCGAACACATCGTTAAAATTCTTATTGACATTTTCTGGATATTCTTCCGATGCAAATACAAATCGAAATTTCAAACTATCCGATTCTGGAGTAACCTCAAATTCAATCCATGCTGCATCGAAATTGGGTTCGTTCGGATTGAGTAAAGTGATGAGCGGGTCGCCGGGTTGATTATTAGAACTTCCTGTATTACCTGTAGTATTCGGGCCAACAGCGGTATTAATATTTCCAGTTGATAGAATAATCCCACTATCGAGTCCAATATTTGAACGGGAACCATCGAAAAAACCTATGGCATTAATATTCGTAGAACTACTCACATTTGAAATGGTTACACCTTTGTCCGATAGCACATTTTGAACAAGGTCAACAGCAGAGCGTGTGTTATCAACCCTCAATTGCCCAAAGCTGAAAAAACTAAACAACATCCCTATGAAAAATAGGAATGCAGATGTAACATAAAATTTTAGTTTAGCGCTTTTAAGCAATTTATTTACGTAGCTTTTTTATAGATTAGCAAAAACCATACCTATATGATTGATTTAAGAAGCGATACAGTAACTAGGCCCACAGCCGGTATGAGGGAAGCAATGTTTGTTGCACCTCTGGGCGACGATGTGTACGGCGATGATCCGAGTATCAACACTTTGGAAGAAAAAATTTCTACGATGTTTGGCTTCGATGCAGCAGTTTTTTGCCCTTCTGGAACGATGACCAATCAGGTAGCGATTAAAACACATACTATTCCGGGCGATGAAATTATTTGCGATATTTCTTCACATATTTATAATTATGAGGGAGGTGGTATTGCTTTCAACTCCGGAGCACAAGTACGTCCAATATTTGGAACACTGGGGAAGATTAAAGCCGAAGAGATTGAGGCCGTAATTCAGGCTCCCATTATCAACTTGCCTAGAACTTCATTGGTTGCACTTGAAAATACCTTGAACAAAGCTGGCGGCAATTACTATACATTAGAGGAGATTGCTCCCATTTCAGAACTTTGCAAAAAATATAATTTACCATTGCATCTCGATGGTGCTAGGATTTTTAACGCGCTCGTTGAAACGAATGAAAATCCCAAAGACTATTCCAAGTATTTTAATTCTATTTCGGTTTGTTTCTCCAAAGGCTTAGGCGCACCAGTAGGTTCTGCGCTTTTAGGCTCGAAAAATTTTATTGCCGATGCTCGTCGCTATCGTAGATTGTTGGGTGGAGGAATGAGACAAGCCGGCATTCTAGCTGCCGCAGCTTCCTATGCATTGGACAATCATATCGATCGGCTTAAAGACGATCATGCTCGCGCTGCAGAAATTGCGAAGTGTCTGAGTAATTGTAGCTATGTTAAAGAATTACTTCCTGTTAAAACGAATATTGTAATTTTTAAGCTGGCCGATGTAGTGCCCTCTGAAACATTCTTGGAATATCTAAAATCAAATGGAATTATCGCCAATACCATGGGAAAACAAACAGTACGCTTTGTGACGCATCTCGATTTTAATGATAGTCATTTGGAACAATTAACAGCTGCATTAAATGCATTTAAATTTTAATTGATTTATGAAAAGAATGTATACCGTTACCGAACGATTTTTACGTTACGTACAAATTGATACTCAATCGGACCCCAATTCCTTGACTTGTCCCTCAACAGAAAAGCAAAAAAACTTAGGCCGAATTCTCGTTGAAGAACTGCACGAGATGGGAATTGCAAACGCCGAGATGGACGAATATGGATATGTGTATGCGAGTATTCCATCGAATGTCGACAAGGAATTGCCTGCGATTTGTTTTTGTTCACATATGGACACATCGCCCGATTGTTCTGGTAAAGACGTGAAGCCCATTATGCATAAAAATTACGATGGTAAAGATATTGTATTGCCCAAAGATCATACGCAAGTATTACGAATGTCGGAACATCCTGCATTGGCTGAGCAATTAGGAAATGATATTATAACGGCCGATGGTACGACTTTGTTAGGAGCCGATAATAAAGCAGGTATTGCAGAGATCATGGACGCAGCTTATCAATGGATGACGAACCCTAATTTAAAGCATGGTCCGATAAGAATTTTATTTACACCCGACGAAGAAATTGGTAGGGGAGTAGATAAAGTAAATTTGAAAAAACTTGATGCGCAGTATGCGTACACGATGGACGGTGAATCGCGCGGACATATTGAAGACGAAACATTTTCTGCAGATGGTGTTAGCATCTCCATTCAAGGAGTAGCATCGCATCCGGGTTTTGCAAAAGATAAAATGGAGAACGCAATTAAAATTGCATCGGAGATTATCGCTGCATTACCGAAAGATAAATTATCGCCAGAAACTACATCGGATCGCGAAGGATTTATACATCCCGTTGCTTTGAATGCACAAATGGAATCGGCAAAACTTAATTTTATCATTCGCGATTTCGAAACATCGAAACTCAAAGAGCACGAACTGTTCTTAAAGGAGATTGTCGATGTAGTGATGAAAAAATATCCGGGTTCTTCTTATACTTTTGAAGTGCAAGAGCAATATCGAAACATGAAAGAAGTTATTCAACATCATTCTTATATGGTCGATTATGCAGTGGAAGCCATTGAACGTGCAGGTATGAAAGCGCATAAGGCTGGAATACGTGGCGGTACTGATGGATCACGTTTGTCCTTCATGGGATTACCTTGCCCTAACATTTTTGCTGGAGAACATGCCTTTCACTCTAAACTAGAATGGGTGTCGGTGCAGGATATGGAATTGGCGGTGGAGACGATTCTGAATTTGGGGGAAGTATGGGTGGAGAGGCAGAGGCAGAGGGATTAATATTGAATGGAAAGTTTTTCGGAATAAATTTTATTGTTGCTTTTTACAATCACTTGATAGATTCCAGGGTTTAGATTTTCGAGTTCGATTTCTTGCAAATGTTTATTGCTTTCGAAACGAATTTTTCCAAGCGCATCAATAATTTGAATACTTAATATTACATCATCGTTCAGTTCTATTTTCAGATTTTTTGATGTGGGGTTAGGATATAATTTAATTTGAGATTTTTTAGTTGCAACAGAGCTTTGTACGCACATTAAATTATTCATTCGTTTCCATATTTCGTTGTTGAAAATCATTGGCAATTCATCGCCGTTCAAGGGCGGATTACCCATACGAACCATCACTAAATTTAAGCTTGGAACGACATTTATTATTTGTCCGTTTTTACCCAATGCAGAAAACATATCTGCAGGTGCGTCTGGAACAATGGAACCGTTGAAAATAAATTGTGTGCTTGGTAACATATAAGTGCTTGTACCATTCAACCACCACAAATAACCGTAGGCTTGGTTGATGTTTTGTGAGGAATGCAACATGTTGTATTTGAATGTAGCATCGGCAAGAATCGTATCGTTTTCCCAAATGAAATTGTTCAAACTTAAGAGTCCGTAACGTGCCATTGATCGCGCTGTGCTAACGTACACATTGTTATAACCTTGCTTGATAAACAATCCGGTCATTCCTGTTTTTGGTTTGACGTAAGTATTCACAAACTGATTCAAAGTTAAGCCACTTGAGTTTTCGATGATACCGTCAAGTAATGTATATGGTGCGTTGTGATAGGCCCAGCGATTGCCAGGGTTTGCGATACAATTCAAACAAGTCGGTAAAGTACAATCTTTGTCGAGTCCGGCATCGTTCAATCCGGTCGACATAGAAAGCTGATGCACAATTTTTATTTTTTGTTCCGATGTAGAATCGCAAGAGGTCCAGCCTTTGCCTAAATAGTTAGAACTTTCTTCTTGAATGTTGAGGAAGTTTTTTTCTTGCGCGATCCCAACCAGTGCAGCAGTTAAAGACTTTCCTGCCGATGCCCAATACCAAAGACTGTCGCGCTTAAATGTACCGTAATATTTTTCTATAACAATTTTTCCATCTTTCAATACGATGAATGCTTTGGAATCATTATTCCCCACGTAATTGATGAGTTCGTCCAATTCTGTCGCGCACCAATTCAATTCAGAAATCGAAACTGTATCCCATGCCGAATTATTGATCGGAGGGAAGTAAGTCGATTGTGCAAAGCTGCACTGAATGGAGAGGAGAAAAACTGCGATGAAAAGTTTCATGTTCGTATGCTCGTGGGTTCTCCCGATAGCTATCGGGATGCTCGTGGGAGGGCGATACTGTTTTATAGTGTAAAGGCTCTAGAGATGTTAAATCCTAAACGCATTCCACCATCGCTCCAACTATCTGCTGTTCTTGGAATAAATTGATTTTCGGTTATGCCTAATGAATTTGTTAAGTGTATTTGAAATACGTGTCCACCAGTTTCAATGTCGAGACCAATACCTAAGGAATTATAATAATTTGTTGAACGTGTAAACTCGTTCAATCGAGCCATATATTCCACCGTAATCGCTGTGCGCTTTGTGAATTTATATCTGCCTAATGCACCTATCGCATAGGTATCGTTTTTATCAGAAATTTTATCGACTTGATTGAAGTGCACCATCGATGGTGTGATTTGCATACTCAATCGTTCCGAAAATTTTCTAGCAATCATGATTTGATGTGCAAATGAAAATCTTGAACTTGTATTCGCGTACTTATCAATTCCTTGCACAATGGTGATCGGTCCTTTTAAATTGGTATAATAAGCTCCCGAAAAAAGTGTCACACTTAAGGGCATCGAATTGTTTTTGTTTTGTTGCAACAATCGATATTTCAAATAACCATCGTATGTTTTTTCGATGGATGTTCTTCCCAATCCAAATTGTAATCGACCATCGTAACTGTACTCAAGCGACATGCGTATACTCGCCCCACCATCGAGCCCCCAAAAATCATAAGAGCCCGAATTGAATGGTCCAAATCGATGCGCAATTCTATAATCCAAGGTACGTTTACCACCCACTTCAATGGTATGCTGATTAATCAATCGAGTCCCTTTAAACGTCGCCGCTACTGGCTCGTTTTCGTCGCTCGGATTCATCTCCATCAACAATTTTTCAGGATCAATTTCTTGTGCCGATGTGTTGAAGGCAATCAAGCTAAATGCTAATAGATATAGGGTATGTTTTAGTTGCATTGTTTGTCTGGATTATTGAGTAATTAGAAATTAAGAAACTAAGAAATTAAGTTAATAAGTAATTAAGGGGTGCGACCGGTGTTCATCCATTTTTCAATTTGAATAATTTCGCACGCATCAATTTTCGCACCTGCGTTTTTGGGCATTGCAGAAAATCCAGGATCATGCTTTATAGAACCTAAGAATCTACCATCAGCAATTGCAGATTCTACTCCCGCTAAATTGGATAAATCGTAACCTCCACTACCATTCGAATTATGACATGCAGAATTATTTACACTACATCTATTCTCCATAATTGCTTTTATGTTGCCAGCATAAGTAATCGTTCCTGCAGTGTCACAACCTTGTAATCCTATACCCGGATTAATCTCTTCAAAATTGTCGTAGTAGCAAGCGCTAATTCCTGCAAATAAAACAAGTACAAATAAAATTTTTAGGTAATTCATATTATTATTTTTTCGCTCCTTTTAAAATCCAGATATAAATTTTCTTTATGTCGATGTCGCTCAATGGTCTATCAGGCGGCATGCGATCGTAACCATTATCGGTAATCACTTCATACAATTTAGAATCGTTCGGTTCCCCTGGCTTCACATCGGCCTCATCCATTAATTGTTCGTAGCTTAATAATGAAAATTCTGAGCTTGCATCTGAGCCATGACAACCACTCATTCCACAATTTGAATTGATAATAATTTTAATATCGGCTTCATACGTTAAATCCGGCAAGGATTCCAAATTGGGTTCGTGTTTGCAAGCATTAAAAAGCATACTTATATTTACGAATACCAATACCGAAAAGATTTTCAGTTTCATTTTAATTGGGATTGTATTTAGTCTTTACTATTCTTTTATATCCACTTGTGCCGATGTAGTGCTTTGTAGCTCCGGTCTTCGAATTTCTCCTCCCGTCTTTCCTACACCAAACAACATTATTATTGAAACTAAAGCAATTAACCAAGTAAGCCGATTCATTGTTTTAGACCAAGTATGATTGTTCATCATCAACAATAATGAAACAAAGCTCATAATTCCCAATAGGTCCAAGGCATAAAATGTACGTTCTGCATATTCTTCATGCAGTTCAATGCTCGAGTGACTAACACCTGCAAACTCTTCCACAAGATGCTCAGCCTCTTCGCCACTTAAATAAGCAGGAATAGTTGCTAGACTTGCAAAGATAAGTATGCATAATCCTACTTTCTTAATCGTATTGTTATGACTAAGTAAAGCGTAGGTTAAAATTCCAAATCCAATAATCGCAGAAACGATTGGAAAGTGGTTGCTAAGTAAATGAATATAATGTCCGGTCATGTTCGTAGGTTCGTATGCTCGTATGCTCGTAGGTTCGTATGCTCGTAGGTTCGTAACACGATGCACTATCATTATACCCAATACTAAGCATTTAGTACCGAGTACAAGCATCTAGCTACTAACTAATAAATTACCGTAAAACTTCCCACATCTTCAAAGCCTTTTCCTTTGACTGCGTAAAAGTAAACTCCAGGCGGGACAATTTCGCCTCCCACTCGGCCATCCCATTCCCAACTGGTTTGATCTTTTATTTCGTAAAGCAATTTGCCCCATCTGTTATAGATGCTAATGCTTTCTAGTAGGCATTCTACATTTCCACCTGTTATTCTAAAATTATCGTTCTTGCCATCTCCGTTTGGAGTAAATACATTTGGAATTCTACGTTTGTTAACGTCTAATTCTGGTATAGTAATTTGTACTGTAGCAGTATCTGAGCAATCGGTATTTCGATTTGCAATGAGCTGCACAGTGAAACTTCCAGTTGAATCAAATTTATGAATTGGATTTTTCTCTAATGAATTACTACCATCGCCAAAATCCCAATAAATACTGTCGGTTCCAATGGTTTTATTACTTAAGGCTAAAACTTTCGCACAAGAATCAAAGGTGTATTCTATACCTGCTACAGGCACCTCAATTACGTATATTGTAACGGTATCGTAATCAATACATGCATTGTTAATAGCTTTTAAAACATAAGTAGTTGTAACCGCCGGTGTTGCAATTGGATCAGCGATATTGTATTTGTTTAAGCTATTACGTGGCGACCATTCGTAGGTATTGTAATCTGAGCCACTTGCTTGTAATACAATGGACTCACGTTCGCAGATGTATTTGTCTTGACCTGCATTTGCAATAGGAAGTGTGTCAATGATCACTTGAATAGAAAAATCAGCGACACAACCAATACTATCAGTTATGCTTACGGTATATGTTCTTTCTTCTGATGCAATCGGATTTGCAATCGTGGAATCGTTCAAACCTGATGATGGTCTCCAACGATAGGTTTCTCCTCCAAATGCTTGTAATTGTACAGTACCATTACCACAGATTAATGCAGGTTTTCTACTTGCGATTCCTTTTGGTATAGTCCTAATTTTAAAACTTGCTGGCTTCGCACAAAATCCAGCGGTATCTATTTCAACCGTGACGATAATCTCAGTGAATCCCGATGGTACAGCATAGGTTGGATTTGGAATCGTATCGCTATTGAAAAAACCTACGGATTGACCCGATGGTAATTGTGCCGTCCAAACAAATTTCATATTCGGATGACTAGAATTTACAAATAAATTTAAAACTGTTGGCGCACAAACAATGGTATCGTTTAAAGTGGTTAAGGTAACTTTTGTGATTGGGGGAACATACAAGGTATCGGTATAAGTCACATTCACACAACTATCAAAAATGCTTACCACATATCGCGTTAAACTGTCTGGGGAAACTTCTATGACTGGAGATGCTCCTACAACTGCCCCTAAACTATCGGTCCATAAATAACTCAATCGGTCCGAACCTCCAGCAGTTTTTACCATGTAAACTATTGTATCTCCTTTACAACTTACTTCTACAAAACTTACTATACTTAATGAATCAAAATCGCTTACTAATACACTAGCAGATGATGCAGCACAAACTGAGTTGGATGTTATGTCAATTACAACATCTTCATTCGCCTCATCTACATTATCGTTGATAGGTGTTATCATCAATCGCGCTCTATCTGAACCTGCAGGAATAATTATGGAGTCGACATGACTCGATATATAATCGGTATTCAATTCGGCTAATCCCGATAAATTAAATTTCACTGTTAAATTATTCGACAAATCGTTCGATGATCTAATGAAATCAAACAAGGCACTGTCGCAACGTTCTTCAACAGAGTCTAATGGGAAACCTGTAGGATAAACACGAGCAACAAATGCGTCGTTCGGCGTTTCACTGCTGAAACTCTCCGCTTCTATAAATACTGCAGAATTATATGCTTGATCATCTACATCGGCAATAGCAATTTTTATAGTATAGGTTTCGCAGGATTGTAATTGATCGGCAACAATTTTTATAGGTTGAGTAAAACCGTTATACACGATTTGACTTCCCGTTAAATTGTTCACGTATAAATTTGATCGGATGTTTTCGTTGATTGATTTAATGGATATGGGTTCATCGGTCCCTGGAATGACAGCAATATTTTTTTTACCTGGGATACCAGGACCGCTTAAAAATATTCCTAAGATGTCGTTCGATAAAAATTGATCTCCAATGAAATCGGGATATTCTTCCGATGCGAATATGATGTTGAATTCAACTTTATCGGATGTTGGTACAAATTGAAATTGTAAACTTGCCGCGTCTTTTGTTTGTCCTACAACGAGAATAGAATTCAAATCCCCGTCGCCTACTGGACTTGCAACACTACTTGCAATTACTTTTGCCGAATCTGGAATTTCGTATACACTACCTGTTGTAATTACTACGCCACTATCGAGTCCCAATGCAGTACCCGTTGCACTAAAAATACCAGTTGAAAGTGTATCGCCTCTCAAAATGATGTTGGAAACCGATACACCTGAACCGATGAGTACTTCTCGTACTAATTTATTGGCATCTTTTTCATGCTTTACTTTTACTTGTGCGTATGTTGAATTAAGTGTAAAAAGGACACTTAATAGGCTTAAAAATGCTAGTTTGTGTGGGTTAAATTTAGTCTTCAAAATTAGTATGCTATAAAATCAAAGCAATATAGCAAATTCTAAACCAATATTAGCCTTGGACTTTTAATTCCATTTTTTCTGCAAAATGGGCACAATAGTCGCGTAAATCTTCTACTATATTCTTCTCTCCAGTAGCTTTTAGGAAACTATCACCCATTGTCATAAGTGTCTCATAGAAAAAACGCTTCATCTCATCTACGGGCATGTCTTTTGTCCATAAATCCAGGCGTAAAGTATTCTGATATTGATGGTCCCACAAAGCAAGCACCATCGATTTACAATCTACTTGTTGCTTATTTTCTGCATCGGTCGATGACCAAACAATTTTTTCAGGTAATTTATTCTCGTCTAATGTAACTTTAATGTTAATCTCTGCGGTCTTCATGGTATTAAAATTTATTTACGTTTTTTATATTTCATTTTCGCTTTTTCTCTAGCGGAATAATTTTTTTGTTTTGATTTATCGTTCTTCTTCTCATGGAACGCGCCCTTATAGTCGGGATTCACCTTGCGCTTCTGATTGTCAATCTCCTTCGCCATTTCTTGGGCCTCTTTGAACGGAGTTTCTTCTACTAAGAATGCCGATGGTACGGCAAGTACAGGGATGCGCATTCGAATGAGCTTTTGTATTTTCTCTAAATGGTATTCCTCTGCCGGATTACAGAAAGTAATGGAAATGCCCGATTCATTGGCCCTGCCTGTTCTACCAATGCGATGTACATAATCCTCATAAATTAATGGTACATCGAAATTGATCACATGCGTCACTTTAGTAACATCGATGCCACGCGATGCTACATCGGTCCCAATTAATATGCGAACATCTTCTTCTTTAAAGGCTTGAATGGAATTCATTCGGGTATTCTGACCCTTGTTGGCATGAATTACGCGCACTTGGTCCGACCCATACACTCGCTCTGCATAATGGTAAAGGTTTTCTGCAATTTGTCTGGTCTTGCAAAAGATAATAACCTTTTGGAACTCCTCTTTGTTCTCTAAAAAAAATTGAAGTAAATTGATTTTTGTGCGGATGTTAGGGGTGAAATAAACGTGCTGACTTACCTTTTCGGCTGGTGTGGCTTGTGGGGCAATTTCAATTTCTATTGGGAACTCCAAGAAATCTCCTGCCAATTCTTTCACCTTGTTCGACATCGTTGCGGAGAACAATAAATTCTGGCGCTTTCGAGGAACGATCTCTAATATTTTATGGATTTTTTTAATGAAACCCATGTCCAACATCTTATCGGCTTCATCAATAATCAATGTCTTCAATTGCTTTAAAACCAAGTCGCCACTCAAGTATAACTCTACCAGTCGGCCCGGTGTTGCAATCACTATATCCAAACCTTTCGCTAATAGTTCTTTCTGAGTTTTAGGACCCAAGCCTCCATACAATGCCACCGAACGCAAATCGGTATACTTACTTAAAGCTTGTATGTTTTCATGAATTTGAATGGCCAATTCGCGCGTTGGAGATAGGATTAAAGCGCGTGGATCCATTCCTTGCGCGTACTTTAATTTCATGATCAGGGGAATGGCATAAGCTGCAGTTTTACCCGTGCCCGTTTGCGCAATTCCCAGTAAATCCTGACCATTGAAAATGGTAGGTATGGCTTTATCTTGAATTGGTGTTGGACTCGTATAGCCCATTTCTTCAATGGCTGTATAGAGTTGTTTATTCAATTCAAACTTTTCAAATTCTTTTGACATTCCGGCAAAGATAAGAGTTATATTTGAGCAGAATTATTTTTATGAAATATCTAATCAAACAAGCAAGAATTATTAACGAAGGAACTCAAAAAGTTCAAGATTTATTGATTGATAATGAAAGGATTGAGAAAATTGCCGACACAATTACTGATCCCAATGCCATTGAAATAAATGCAGAAGGATTGTGGTTATTGCCCGGTGCAATTGACGATCAAGTGCATTTCAGAGAGCCCGGACTTACACATAAGGGAGAGATTTATACCGAAGCTAAGGCTGCTGTAGCAGGTGGAATTACCTCGTATATGGAAATGCCAAATACTGTCCCAAATGTATTCACACAAGAATTGTTGGAACAAAAATTTGCTAGAGCTGCCGAAGTTTCCATGGCGAATTACTCTTTTTTCATGGGTACATCGAACGACAATTACGATGAAGTGATGCGTACCAATCCCTTGAATACATGCGGTATCAAAATATTCATGGGCTCTTCAACAGGTAATATGTTGGTAGACGATGCTGCAGTTTTAGAAAAGATTTTTGCTAATGCGCCTACGATTATCGCTACGCATTGCGAAGACGAGCAAACAGTAAAAAATAATTTAGCTAAAGCAAAAGAAAAATTTGGCGATGACATTCCTGTGAGTCAACATCCCATCATTCGATCGGAAGAAGCCTGTTATTTGTCATCTTCATTCGCTGTTTCATTGGCAAAAAAACACAATACACGTTTGCATATTTTACATATAAGTACAGCCAAGGAAACCGAACTGTTCGATAATTCATTACCACTAGAGCAAAAGCGCATTACTTCAGAAGCTTGCATTCACCATTTGTGGTTTAGCGATGAAGACTATGCAAACAAAGGGAATTATATTAAATGGAATCCTGCTGTAAAAACGGCTGCCGATAGAGAAGGAGTATGGAAGGCCCTTCTGGATAATCGGATTGATGTGATTGCAACCGATCATGCTCCGCATACGATCGAAGAAAAATCTCAAAAATACTCATCGGCACCATCGGGTGGACCGCTCGTACAACATGCCTTATTGGCCATGATTGAAAAATCCAAAGAAGGAAAAATCAGCATCGAAAAAGTGGTTGAAAAAATGTCGCATGCCCCCGCTATTTTATTCAATATAGCAGAACGCGGTTTCATTAGAGAAGGTTATTATGCCGATGTAGTGCTGGTGAATCCAAATATTCAGGAAACAGTAAACAAAAACAATATTCTATACAAATGCCAATGGTCGCCATTCGAAGGCTATACTTTCCAATCGAAAGTCATGAAAACCTTTGTAAATGGACATTTGGCTTACGATGAACAAGGATTTTATGAGCAGAAAAAGGGCAAACGTCTAGTTTTCAACAGATAATTGTAACTTTTTTTCGGGGACTTCGAATAAAGAAGAAAAAAATCACCCTGTTATGCTTCACTTAATAAAAAACCTTATTCGAGTTAGTATGCAACTCTTTAATGTGCTTTAATATGTCAAAATCCCGTCATTTCTAAAACAATGGCGGGGTTTTGATGTATTCTCTATACATTTGCAATTCGAAAAACACGTATGGGGAAAGTTTCAATCAATATAGCCACAGGCACATTACAAAAAGAAGAAATAATTATAGGCATAGATTTAGGCACCACCAATAGCTTAATTGCTTATATCGACGACGATAAACATCCAAGAGTAATAAACGATACGGGTAAAGGCGTTTTAGTCCCTTCCATTGTCCATTTTCATGAATCCGGCGATGTGATTGTTGGGAACGAGGCTAAACCGTATTTAATATCAGACCCAAGCAATACCATTTTTTCTGTAAAGCGATTACTCGGTCAATCGTATCATGACATCGAAAACTTCAAAAACTTTTTTAGTTATAAAGTAATCGACGATGGTGCAGATAGCATTGTGAAAATAAAAGTTGGGGAGCAATTTTATACGCCCATCGAATTATCGGCTCTTATCTTAAAAGAATTAAAAACAAGAGCAGAGCATGCGCTTAAGACTCCAGTAAACAGAGCCGTAATCACAGTCCCTGCATATTTTAACGATGCTCAACGTCAGGCTACACGCGACGCTGGTAAATTAGCTGGACTCGATGTATTGCGCATAGTAAACGAACCTACTGCCGCAAGTTTAGCCTATGGAATTGGCTTAGATCCAAACGACGAACAAACCATTGCGGTTTACGATTTGGGCGGAGGTACTTTCGACATATCGATATTAAAAATTCAGAATGGAATTTTTGAAGTGCTTTCTACCAATGGGGATACTTTCTTAGGTGGCGACGATTTTGATCGTGCAATTTTGAAGTATTGGTTAAAAGAAAATAATATTCCAGAAGAAGTATTGCATCAGGATAGTTCTCTAGCTCAAGCCCTGCGTTTAAAGGCAGAAGAGGCAAAGAAAGCATTGAGTTCTCAGAATATTTTCAATGAAAAATTGGGCGAATATTTCTGTTCCATCACCAAGCAAAAGTTTGAGGAATTGATCAAGCCTTACGTGAACAAAACGATTGAATGTTGCAAGAATGCTATTTCAGATGCAGGCATCGACATAAAAGAAATTCAACATGTGGTCATGGTTGGCGGATCTACACGCACACCTTTAGTCAAACAATCGGTTTCCGAATTTTTTGGAAGGGAAGTCAACGATAGCATTAATCCAGATGAGGTAGTCGCATTAGGCGCTTCAATTCAGGCCGATGTGTTAGCAGGAAATAGAAGTGATATTTTATTATTAGATGTTACTCCGCTTTCTCTAGGGATTGAAACCATGGGAGGATTAATGGATACGATAATTCCAAGGAATTCAAAGATACCAACAAAGGCAGGCCGACAATACACCACTTCGATCGATGGACAAGTGAATATGAAAATTTCGGTGTATCAAGGAGAGCGAGATTTGGTTTCTGAAAATAGAAAACTCGCGGAGTTTGATTTAAAAGGAATTCCTTCGATGCCGGCAGGATTACCAAAGGTGGACATCAATTTTATTTTGAATGCCGATGGTATTTTAAAAGTGCAAGCAATTGAATTGCGTTCAGGTGTAAAACAAGAAGTAGAAGTGAAGCCGAGTTATGGTTTAACGGATGATGAAGTTGAACGAATGTTATTAGATTCTATTCAAAATGCGAAGTCCGATGTGGATCATCGTATGTTGATTGAAGCTAGAACTGAGGGAGAGCAAATGGTGTACACGGCTGAAAATTTCTTGAAAAAGAATGCAAAATATTTAGAAATAAATGAAATTACTCAAACACAAAGCTATATTAATTCGTTAAAAGAGATGTTAAGGAGTGGAAATAAAGATGCCATTTTAAAAGCGGTGGATGACTTGAATGAATATACAAGACCATTTGCTGAACGAGTAATGGATATGGCTATTTCACAAGCAATGAAGGGTAAGAAAATCGACGAATAATTATGCAAACAATTAATATTAAAATCGCATCAGACGTAGTATGTCCATGGTGTTATGTGGGGAAAAAAGAATTGGAAATTGCAATGGAAGAATTGAAAAATGATTTTCGATTTGAAGTACAATTTTTACCTTACGAATTGGCACCTGATATGCCCATAGAAGGTGAAGATTTTAGAACACATATAACTGCTAAGTATGGCGATTGGAATAAATTTTTGGAACGATCTACTTTTTTGGAAGAAAGAGGCAAAACGCTAGGAATTAATTTTAGTATCAAAGATTTGGGTATTAGTCCCAATACTTTTTTGATGCATCGCATCATTCAGTTTGCTTACCAATCGGGAATACAATCTAAAGTGAAGGAAGCTTACATGCGTGCTTATTTCGAAGAGTTTGTTGATCTTACAGACCTTGAAAATGTTGTTCGTATTGCTGCTGAAAATGGTATGGACGAAGAGCAAGTGCGTGCATTGATCAATGGTAATGAAGGGGAAGAAGAAGTTAGAGCCTTGCAAGAAAACCTTCGTGCATTGGGCATTTCAGGAGTTCCTTTTTTTATAATTAACGATCAATACGGTATCTCAGGTGCGGTACCTGCAAAAGAATTGATTGCTGCTTTCAACAGTTTGAAATAAGGATTAAGCTTTCACTAATTTGGCAATGTATTTACCGAGAATATCAAATTCAAGGTTTACATAATCCCCAATGTTTACTGCATGTAAGTTGGTATGTTCGTAGGTATAGGGAATGATAGCCACGGAAAATTGATTTTCTTTTGAGTTGACTACCGTTAAAGAAATTCCATTCACACAAATAGAACCTTTCTCAACTGTCATCCACTCTCGTTTTGCTTCGTACTCGAAACTAAACAACCAACTTCCAGCTTGATCTTTTTTCTCAATGCATTTTGCAACAGTATCCACGTGCCCTTGAACAATATGTCCGTCGATCCGCGCATTCATGAGCATGCATCGTTCTAAATTAATTTTATGACCAATTTCTAAACGATTTAAATTTGTTTTATCGAGCGTTTCTTTGATTGCGGTGACCACATGCTCATTCTCATTGCATTCCACAACCGTTAAACAAACACCGTTGTGTGCAACACTCTGATCTATTTTTAATTCTTTTGAAATCTCAGATTTAATTCTTAAGTGTAAGTTTTCTTGATCTTTAGTTAGTTCAACTACTTCGCCTAAAGTTTCTATAATTCCTGTAAACATGTTTTCAATTTATCGGAACAATTCTATAAGTCCCGTACTAATTTTTGGATTCAATCCGCTAACGCGAATTTCTGAAAATTCTATGGTATAAAAATATACTCCAACAGGTAAATCTTCTCCTGAATTCTGATCCTTGCCATCCCAATTAATATCGGGATCGTTGGTTTTAAATACTTCTCTTCCGTATCTGTTGTAAATAGTAATGGTTACACGATCTACGAATTTTTTCTCACCAGTTATTGGTCGGAATAAATCGTTTTTACCATCTCCATTTGGACTAAAGACATTCGGCAATTTCAATTCTGGACAATTGTCTACACATACTACATTGCTTCGGTCCGACTCATTGTTGAATGAGTCAACTGCCGTGATAAAATAACAACCCGCACGAGAGAAAAACAAATTCACATCGTCGTAATTTAGAATACTCTTATCGTTTAAGCTTACAATGTTTACAAATTCTGCATTCTCAAAATCTGCTTTGTAAATTTTATAAGCCACTACATCTTCCGTGCAATTGGGATTGATGGTCCAAGTTAATTCGTTGCTAAAATCGTTACACGTTGAATCAACAGCTAACACTGGCGGACATGGTTTTTCGGTATCAATAATTTCAACACAAAATTCCTGAGATAAATTTATGAGTGGCACTTTAAATCCTCCACCCGAATATCGGCCAATGGTTTTTACATAATAGCAATACTCTTCACCATCAACCAATCCGGTGTCTATAAATGTATTGCTTTTAGAATATCCAATGGAATCAAACACTCCTGTTATTTCATTTAATCGGTATACCACTGAACTGTCGATGCTCCATGGCACTTGTTTCGTCCAGATCAAATTTGCTTGTCCATTTTCTGCCGATGTAGTGCTAAGAAATACCGAGCTTGCTGGTTTCGAATTTCCAATCACTGTGCCATTTGAAATTAATTCTATACGATAGGTGTATTGTACTTCACGCGTATTCAAATTAGTTTGCACCAATACCGTATCTAAAATTTCGGCAAAGGAATTGTAAACATCGCTGCTCACTGTTGTAAATGTTGGATCTATTGAGCTACTGCGTTTCCAATTAATGGTATAGGGAGGTAAGTATTGTTGCGTGTCTAACTCCGTTGGTTTTGCATAAACTACCGAATCAATTCCGGCATTCAAATCGGTAGATAATATCGTAACGTTGGTAAGTGCAGGTAAATCCCTCGACAATACATTACATGTTTCCGCAGATGCGATGCTTTCTCCACCATCGGCAAAAAATGCAATGATTCTATAGCAATAATTATTTCCGATGTTTAAGCCCTGTCCGTTATTGTTATCTCTGAAATTAAGCGTATTGATGTCGTTAATCGTTGTAACAAGTTCATAACCTCTGTTGGAAGGTATACCTGTTTCACATGCTTCAGGAGTATAAGGATTGCTACCAACCCGTCTATATATTTTATAACCAACCGCTCGTGCACAATTCACTATGTCCCAACTCAGATTAATGCCATTACCAATTGCAACGGAATTGAAATTTGCAGGAGCAGGAGAGATCACCGTGATCTGCCAATCTTCTAAATCCACCAATTTAGGTGCACCATTATCAACGGCTTTGAATACCACTTGATAGGGTTGTTTACGAACCGAGTTACAAGAACTAATCCAAGTAAAAGTTTGACTCACATTTCCAGTACTGGTATTGGGTTGAGGGAAGATTATGGTATCGGGTGGTCCCAATTCAAATGGTCCACCAGTTGCAGTAAGTGTTAATGCAGTTCCATCTGAATCGGAAGCGAAAATTGTTTTTTGTAAAATACTTCCTGCTACGATACAGGTATCGCGTAAAGGTCGTATAATAGGTGGTCTATTGTTGGTATTGATGATATCAATTTGCATATCGCGAACGATATAGCCGATGCGTTGATAGCTTCTAGTATTCGCAATGTATCGCCATTCTTCTACCATGATGGCAATGTTGAATAATCCCAATCGTATTGGATTTTCCCAAACCAATTGTCCGGTACGCGGATCAATTTCAAATTTTACCGATGCGTAGCCATTGGCAACATCAGGAAGCTGAAATCCAAATACATCTTCACCCACTTCTTGTTTACAGGGCACAAGTTTGAAACTTAAGCTATCGCCATCTACATCGTAAGCATTGGGATTGTGCACAAATAATTTATTGATGCCTCCAAAATCAATGGGTTCAAGCAATAGGATAGGAGAATTGTTGAATCCAATGAAAGGGTTAATCACCAATTGAGTTTCTACATAGAAAGGTGTGTTTACAGAATTAATCATATTCTGCACATTTACGTTTCTGTTCGGATCCTGGTAACTAATAGTATAAGTAGAATAGCCCGGGAAAGTATGAATGAATTTATATCGATTTCTTTGTATGAAGGTACCTTGTAATATTAAACGTTCAGAGCGCGGACTCTCAGAGCTGGTGCCATCGCCAAAGTTTAAAATGGCTGTAGGTCGGTCGGCATTACCCGGATTGCTAACATCGGTAAAAGTGGTAAGCGTAAATTCATATTGTAAAGCACTAATCTGTCTGTAGGTAATCTCTCCAGCCCTGTTATGAGTAGCTAGAGCGATATTCGCATAGAATAGTATAAAAATGAATATCCGTAAAACTTTTACCATACATGAGCTACAACAACTAATATACCATTTTAGTGTGGATTGTGAATAATTTTATTGTTTTCTATTCTTAATCCAGTTGCTGTTTTCTTCTTGAGAACTTACGTTGCTTTGCAATGATTTGGATTTCTTGCTGTTTAATATGCTGGAGATGCTTAATGCAGCAACCATTGCCTCATCCTCTTTATACTCTTGTAAATACTCTGGTTTAAAATGATTCTTCACAAAATGCGTGTCGAAATTTCCGGATCTAAAGGCCTCGTGTTGCATTACAAATTTCCCAAAACCTAATGTTGTTTCGATGCCAGTAATTTCATAATCTTCAATAGCACGAATCATGCGCTCTATCGCTTCTTCTCTGTCCTTACCATGTGTGACTAATTTTGCAATCATTGGGTCGTAATAAATTGGAATCTCCATTCCCTCTACAAAGCCATCGTCTACACGTACTCCTAAGCCTTGAGGGATTTTATAAGTTTGTAATTTGCCAATATCTGGTAAGAAATTATTCGCTGGATCTTCTGCATAAACCCTTAGTTCTACTGCATGTCCATTAATAGAAAGATCTTCTTGATTAAAACTTAATTTTTCCCCTCTTGCAATTTTTATCTGCTCTTTCACCAAATCAACTCCAGTAATTAATTCCGTGACGGGATGCTCCACTTGCAAACGCGTATTCATCTCCAAGAAATAAAAATCCTTATTGTTCTCTAAGATAAATTCCACCGTTCCCGCTCCCGTATAATTACAAGAACGCGCAACGTTCACTGCGCATTCGCCCATCGCTTTACGAATTTCTGGTGTCAACACTGCAGAAGGTGCTTCTTCCACTACTTTCTGATGTCGGCGTTGCACCGAACATTCCCGCTCAAACAAATACACAATGTTTCCAAAATTATCGCCTAATACTTGTATCTCGATGTGTCGGGGCGAGCCAACGTATCGCTCAATAAATACTGAACCATCGCCAAAGGCCGATGTTGCTTCGCTCACTGCCAATTGCATTTGCTCTTCAAAATCTTCTACGCGTTCAACAATGCGCATCCCTTTTCCACCACCACCGGCAGCTGCTTTAATTAAAATAGGAAAACCTACTTCTATGGCTCTGTTTTTCGCTTCATTCACATCTTTAATGGCTTCCTCCGTTCCAGGAACCATGGGGATATTATATTTCATTGCAGCAGCTTTCGCACTTAATTTATTCCCCATTATTTCCATTGCCTCTGGCGATGGTCCAATGAGTGTAAGTCCAGCTGCTTTAACTCTTCTGGCAAATTCGGCGTTTTCCGACAAAAATCCGTAACCGGGATGAATGCCTTCTGCACCTGTCTGTTTACAAGCATCTATAATTTTATCGATCACCAAATAGGATTGGTTCGATGCAGCGGGGCCAATGAACACCGCCTCATCGGCATACAATACATGCGGCGATAAACGATCTGGTTCCGAATAAACCGCTACGGTTTGAATGCCCATTTCTTTTGCAGAACGCATAATGCGCAATGCGATTTCTCCTCTGTTTGCAACTAATATCTTTTTCAATGGATCTCTGTTAAAATTTGATGTAAAAATATTATTTGTTTTGAATTTAGCGGAATTAATTCAGAGATTTGCTCAATGATTCTACAATCAGAGCTTAAAGCCTTGTTAAAGAAGGAAGTATTAATTGAATGGCGAAATAAGTATTCGTTCAACGGCATTTTGCTCTATGTGTTTTCCACCGTATTTATCTGTTACCTCTCTTTTAAACAAATCAATCCGCTTACGTGGAATGCATTGTTTTGGATCATCCTGCTCTTTGCATCGGTCAATACCATTGCAAAAAGTTTCATGCAGGAAAGTAAGGGTAGGTACTTGTATTTTTATTCCATAGCATCGGCACAAAGTATCATTGTTGCAAAAATTATTTACAACAGTGTGCTTATGTTTATCATCTCTATCATTTGCTATTTGTTTTATGCAGTGGTGTTTAAAAATCCGGTCGATGATCCCATGCTGTATTTGCTTGCAGTGTTCTTAGGCGGACTAAGCTTTTCAACCGTGTTAACAATGGTCTCTGCCATCTCTTCGAAGGTCAATAACAATACTACCTTGATGGCTATTTTAAGTTTTCCAATTATGCTACCATTACTCATGTTACTCATCAAATTATCGAAAAATGCGATCGATGGTTTGGAGCGTTCCGTGAGTTATAATGAGATACTTGCAATTTTACTTATCAACATCATAACAATTGCTATTTCTTTATTGTTATTTCCTTACATTTGGCGAGATTAAATATGAAAAATTATTGGTGGAAAGCAGTAGCTATACTGTTGATTTTATTCTCAATTATTCAAGGTTTATTGGCCGATGTACCAAGGCTACCCATCCTTCATGAGTCCATTCGAAATGTGTACTTTCATGTACCAATGTGGTTTGCCATGATTGTGCTTTTTGTAATCAATGCAGTGTACAGCATTAAGTATTTACGCAATTCAAATACATTGAACGATGCATGGGCAGAAGCTGCAGCACATGTAGGGGTTTTGTTAGGAATACTTGGAATCATAACAGGAATGGTTTGGGCTAAATATACTTGGGGAGAAGCTTGGAGCAATGATCCGAAACAAAATTCAGCAGCCATTGCACTCTTAGTATATTTTGCATATTTCGTATTACGCGGTTCTGTTGATGATGAACAAAAGCGCGCGAAAATTTCTGCTGTATACAATGTGTTTGCTTTTCCTATTATGATTGTGTTGGTGTTTATATTACCTCGTATGACCGACTCCTTACATCCAGGTAATGGTGGGAATCCGGGTTTCAATACCTACGATATGGACAATAACATGCGCAAGGTATTTTATCCTGCAGTAATGGGATGGATATTGATGGGAGTGTGGATTGCTCAATTAAAATTTAGATTCAAAAAACTTAAAGATACGCAAGAGTAAGATGAAGAAATTAATATTATTTGGCTTCGCCTTGTTTTTCAGCATTTTAAGCTATGCTCAAGATGCGAATGGAGTAGAAATGGCAGAGGCATTAAGAAGCTCTGGAAAAATCTACGTTGTAGTTGCTAGCATTGCTGTGATATTCATAGGAATTGTGATTTATCTCATAAGTCTAGACCGACGTTTAGGTAAATTAGAAAAAGAACAGAAATAATTTGCGAATGATAATTTTTAATTAAACATTTGCTACAGATTTATAATAGAACAATTCAAAATTTACTAAACAAAAAATAGTATTTATGGCTAAAACCGTAAAATCAAATGCAGCATCGCACGAGACCAATTTTTTTGACGATGTTTGTCAGTTCTTTGATAAAGCAGCTAGCTTTACAAAGCATCCCCAAGGTTTATTAAACCAAATCAAAACATGTAACAGTGTTTACCGTTTCCAATTTCCTATTAGAAAAGAGAACGGGTCTATTGAAGTAATTGATGCATGGAGAGTTGAACACTCACATCATAAATTACCAACTAAAGGTGGAATTCGTTACTCAGAAATGGTGAACGAAGATGAAGTGATGGCATTAGCAGCTTTGATGACTTACAAATGTGCGATTGTAAACGTAGCATTTGGTGGTGCAAAAGGTGGTGTGAAAATCAATCCTAAAAACTACACAGTTGGTGAATTAGAAAACATTACTCGTAGGTATACATCGGAATTAATTAAGAAAAATTTCATCGGTCCTGGTATCGACGTTCCTGCTCCAGATTATGGTACAGGTGAAAGAGAAATGTCGTGGATCGTAGATACATACGCAACGTTCAATCCGGGTTCATTAGATGCGAGTGCTTGTGTTACAGGTAAACCTATTTCACAATCGGGTATCAACGGACGTAGAGAAGCAACAGGTAGAGGTGTATTTTTCGCAGTAAGAGAATGCGTTTCAGTTGCTGAGGATATGAAGAAATTAGGCTTAACTGCTGGTTTAGAAGGTAAGCGCGTAATTGTTCAAGGATTAGGAAACGTAGGTTTCTATTCTGCGAAATTCATTCAAGAAGGTGGAGGTATTATCGTAGGTCTTTGTGAATACGAAGGTGCTATCTACAACCCAAAAGGTTTAGATGTTGAAAAAGTTTTTGAACACAGAAAGAAAACGGGTTCAATCTTAGGATATAAAGGTGCTACAAAAGAATTCAAAAATTCTTCAGTAGGATTAGAGCAAGATTGCGATATCTTAGTACCAGCAGCTTTAGAGAATCAGGTTACCATCAACAACATCAAAAAAATCAAAGCAAAAATTATTGCTGAAGGTGCTAACGGACCTACAACTCCAGAAGCAGCGGATTGGTTTGTGAAGAATCAAGGTATCATCATTCCTGATGCATATTGCAATGCAGGTGGTGTAACTGTTTCTTATTTCGAGTGGTTGAAAAACTTATCGCATGTAGCATTTGGACGTATGGACAAACGTTACGAAGAGAATGCAAACAGAACATTGGTGGATACTATTGAAAAAGCTACAGGTGTAAAATTGTCGGCCGATCAAAGAAAAGCAATCGTTAAAGGTCCAGATGAATTGGAATTAGTAAATTCTGGTTTAGAAGAAACAATGATTCGTTCGTACCATGAGATTCGCGAAATCAAAATTCAAAACAAGAAAATTGAAAGTTTAAGAACTGCAGCTCTTGTTAGTGCAATTGATAAAATCGCAGTATCTTATATGAACTTAGGTATCTTCCCGTGATCGATACAAAATATCATACTGAAAAGCCGAAGATATTCTTCGGCTTTTTTTATTTTTGATGGTATGAAGAAATACATTTTAATGTATGCATTGAGTTTTGCATTGCTCGTTATTTGCTTGCAATTTCTCGAATATAAATTATGGACGCATGCGATGAATCGCGATGTGTACACTTCTATTATTGCATTGCTGTTTTTAGGATTGGGAATTTATTTAAGCAGCATTGTTTTTAAAAACAAACATCAATCAACAGCGACTGAGCTTCCTCTTGCAGAACAAATCATAAGTGCTCAACACATCGACCTAAGTGCACGTGAATTAGAAGTACTACAATTGATGTCTAAGGGTTGTTCTAATAAAGAAATTGCTGAAAAACTTTTTGTGTCTTTGAATACCATTAAAACTCACACATCAAATATTTATTTGAAACTCGAAGTGGGGAATCGCACGCAAGCAATTGTAAAAGCCAGAGAATTAGGCGTTTTGTAATCTCATACTTTAGTACTATTTTCAATAATATTTTAAAATCACCCAAATGGGTGAGAAATCTTTACCCATTTTCCTCCTCCTTTGAGAAAAAATTAAACATATGAAAAAAACAATTTTAAACAACGGTATTTATTCGGGCTTATTGGTAGCCTTGTTCATGAGCATCTCCTCGTATTTTATGATGGACGATGGAATGCATTTCGACTATGGAATGTATTGGGGTTTTGCCTCGCAAATTATTGCTTTAAGTTTTGTGTTTATTGGCATCCGACAGTACAGAAATACTTACGGTGCTGGTAAAATTTCTTTTGGCAAAGCTTTTAGTGTGGGCATTAGCATTGTGCTTATTGCATCGGTATTTTACGTGCTTACTTGGGAAGTGGTATTTAATTTCTTCGCAAGTGATTTCATGGTGCATTACACAGAGTATGAAATCAAGCAGCGTACACTGGCGGGACTATCGGGTGCCGAATTAGAAACATTTAAATCCGAAATGGCACAAATGACACAAGATTACAACAAGGCCTATGTGAGAATGCCTTATACTTTTGCAGAGATTTTCCCAACAGGTTTAATCTTAACACTTATTGCATCACTAGTCTACAGAAAAAAATAATGAAGGTAACAGGTATTGGCGGGGTGTTTTTCAAAGCGAAGGACCCCGCTACCCTTAGAGAATGGTACAAGGAAATGTTGGGCATCGACTATGAAAGTTGGGGTTCAATCTTTTTTTGGAAAGATCAACCAAAGGGAAGTACTAGCTTTTCCATTTTCAAGGAGGATTCAACGTATTACGAAAATAATTTCATGATTAATTTTCGGGTCGATGCACTGCTACCCTTAATGGATAAGCTAAAAGCAGCGGGAGTGAAGATTGCGGGCGATGTTCAAGAAGAAAGTTATGGGAAATTCGCTTGGATTTACGACCCTGAGGGCAACCGATTGGAACTTTGGGAGCCCAATGACGATGCATTGTAAAAAGTTTGTTCAAACATATATTGCGTCTTTTAGTTAGTATATTTGTCGCATCATATATGAAAATACTATACTCTTATTTAAAGAACTACTGGCAATTAGGAATATTAGCTTTAGTTCTAGCTGCCATCAATCAAGGTTTTTCATTATTGGATCCATTGATTTTTAGACATGTCATCGATAATTACGCAACAAAATTTGATCAACTTACACGCGATGAGTATGTGAGCGGTGTGGCACTTTTACTCGGAGGTACCATCGGCGTAGCCTTTGTATCTAGAGTGGCGAAAAACTTCCAAGATTATTTTGTAAACGTGATCACACAACGATTGGGTGCGCAAATGTATTCCGATGGATTGGAACATTCCTTAGGACTTTCTTACTCGCAATTTGAAGATCAACGCAGCGGTGAGACTTTGGGAATATTACAAAAGGTGAGGGCCGATGTAGAGAAATTAATTGCCGCATTTGTGAACACATTGTTTACTACTATCATCGGAATTATTTTCGTGATGGTCTATGCCATTTCTGTACATTGGTTAATTGCACCGGTGTTCTTAGCGGTAGTGCCTTTATTAGGTGCATTGAGTTCTGCATTGAGCAAACGCATTAAGAAAATTCAAAAAGAAATTGTTGGGGAGACCACTGCATTAGCGGGCTCTACTACCGAGTCCTTACGTAATATTGAATTGGTAAAATCATTAGGATTGGTGCATCAAGAAATCAATCGATTGAACAATACCACTACTAAAATTTTAGGCTTAGAATTAAAGAAAGTTAAATACATCAGAAGTTTGAGTTTCATTCAAGGAACTGCGGTGAACTTTTTGAGAACATGCATTATGTTCATCATGTTGTATTTGATTTTTCAAAGAGAGATAAGTGTAGGACAAATGTTCTCCTTAATGTTTTATTCCTTTTTTATTTTTGGGCCGATGCAGGAGATGGGTAATGTAATCAATACATATAGAGAAGCGGAAGTTTCTTTGGCAAATTTTGAGAAAATCATGAACACTCCTAAAGAGCCGAAACCAGCGGAGCCAGTGGCAGTGGAGCAAGTTAAGAATTTGACTTTCGATGCAGTAAGTTTCCAACATCAATCTTCTAAAACGAAGGCGATTGACGATATACATTTCTCTGTGAATGCAGGTGAAACCATTGCATTTGTTGGTCCATCGGGTTCAGGTAAAACTACTTTGGTGAAATTATTAGTTGGATTGTATCAGCCTATTGAAGGTAAAATTCTTTACAATGGTGTTGAAGGAAATAAAATTGATTTAGATGCATTCAGAGAGCGCATAGGATTTGTGACGCAAGACACTCAATTATTCGCAGGTACCATACGTGAAAATTTATTGTTTGTGAATCCAAAAGCAACAGATGAGGAATGCCTCGATGTATTGCATAAAGCAGCTTGCCAGAATTTATTAGCAAGAGCAGAGAAAGGATTGGATTCTATGATTGGAGAAGGTGGTGTAAAAGTTTCGGGTGGTGAAAAACAAAGATTATCTATTGCAAGAGCATTACTGCGTAAACCTAACCTTATGGTATTTGATGAAGCAACATCGGCATTAGATTCAATTACAGAAGAAGAAATTAACGAAACCATCAAAAAAGTTTCGAAGTCAGATGATCATTTAACGATTATGATTGCTCACAGACTTTCTACCATTATGCATGCCGATCGCATTTATGTATTGGAGCGCGGTAAAATTGTAGAGCAAGGTCAGCATGCCGAATTATTAGAGCATAAAGGCTTGTATTACGCAATGTGGAGACAGCAAATTGGGGAGAGATCTATTACTGATACAAGAGAAAGTATTTTAGCCTAAATCATTCGTTTATACGTTTTTTTATGCCTATTTTTGTGATAATTTAAAACGATAAATACGCTTTTATTGTTTATAGATTACAATCAATACCATGAAAAAAAGTCATATAATTTTATTAGTGGTAATAGCACTTGCAATAGGGGCTATTATTAGCACATTTGCCGACTCTAGTACGTACGGAAATTTTGAAGAGGCGAGGGAGTCGGATTCCGAAATTCACGTAGTAGGGCAATTGGTAAAAGATAAAGAAATGGTCTACGATCCAATTAAGGACGCCAATTATTTTTCTTTTTATCTGACCGATAATGCAGGCGCAGTGAGCAAAGTTGTTTTTAACGGTACTAAGCCTCAAGATTTCGAGAAATCGGAACAAATAGTTATCACCGGTAAAATGGTAGGAGAGGAATTTCATGCCGATAAGATTTTGATGAAGTGTCCATCGAAATATACCAACGACCAAGTGGAAGTTAAAGAGTTTAAAGCATCGTAATTCCTTCATTCAAAAGCATGGATATTCAATATATTGGAGAAAATTTATGGCCCGGTAAATTGGGCCAATTTTTTATAGTGCTGTCCTTCGTTACAGCTTTGTTTTCTAGCATCGCCTACTTCTTTGCCAACAAAGAAAAGGATGCAGGTTCTTGGAAGAAATTAGCAAGAACATCGTTTTACATTCATAGTATTGGCATTATTGGCATAATAGTTTCTTTGGCCTATATTATTGGTTCGCATTTATTCGAATATCATTATGCTTGGGCGCATTCATCTAAATCGTTACCAACCGAATACGTTATTTCTAGTTTTTGGGAAGGACAAGAAGGAAGCTTTTTGTTATGGGCCTTTTGGCAAATGGTATTGTCCTGGATTGTTTTAAAAACAGCAGGTAAATGGGAATCGCCCGTATTGGCAGTAATCCTATTATCGCAAGTATTTATTTGTTCGATGTTGTTGGGTGTAGACGTATTCGGACAAGTTATTGGAAGTTCTCCATTTATATTATTACGCGAAGCATTACAAGCACCTATTTTTCAACGCTCCAATTACCTCTCATTAATTGAAGATGGGAACGGATTAAATCCTTTATTACAAAATTATTGGATGGTAATACATCCGCCTACTTTATTCTTAGGTTTTGCATCTATGGTGGTGCCTTTTGCATTTGCAATTGCTGGAATCTGGAATAAGAAATACGACGAATGGATGAAGCCAGCATTGCCTTGGTCTTTATTCGCAGTAATGGTCTTAGGTGCAGGAATTATCATGGGCTCCTTCTGGGCCTATGAAGCTTTGAACTTCGGTGGATTCTGGGCTTGGGATCCAGTGGAAAATGCTTCACTCATTCCTTGGTTAACACTTATTGCAGCAGTGCATGTGATTCTTGCGTACAAACACAGTGGTCATTCGTATTTCACTGCATTGTTTTTAGTCTTTATCAGTTATGTCTTGGTATTGTATGCCTCTTTCTTAACACGTAGTGGAATTTTAGGGGAAGCATCGGTTCATGCATTTACCGATTTAGGGATGAGCGGACAATTGGTAATTTATATTTTGGTGTTCTTAGTGTTAGGAACATGGCTGATTATTAAAAATTGGAAATCTTTTCCTATTACTAAAAAAGACGAAGAAACTTACTCGAGAGAATTTTGGTTGTTCATAGGAGCCATTATGTTGGGAGTTTCATGTTTTCAAATCATCGTTACTACATCGATCCCAGTGTTTAATAAATTATTGGGAACAAATTTTGCACCTCCAACAGATGTAATAGATCATTATAACAAATGGCAAATTCCTATTGCAGTGTTGATATTAATCGTATCGGGATTTGCGCAGTTTATGAAATACAAACGCACGGAGAATTCAAAATTTATTTCTTCAAGCATTGTATCGGTAGTACTATCTATTGTAATCACAATTGTGATTGCTTACTTCGCTCAATTCACAGGTAATATTCCTTTCATGTTATTAATATTTGCATCGGTATTCACCATTCTTGCCAATACAAAAATTTTGGGCGATGCATTTAAAGGTAAAATCAAGTTAGCTGGTTCTGCATTGGCACATATAGGTTTTGGTTTTGTGTTGTTGGGCGCATTAATTGCAGCATCTAAGAGCGATGTAATTTCGATCAACAATTCGGGCTTCTCCTATGGGAAAGAGTTTAATGAAAAGAATACGCGTGAAAATATTTTATTGTGGAAGGATGAGCCAACGCGCATGGGCGATTATCTCGTGACCTACAAAGGCGATTCAACTGAAGCTCCAAATACCTATTACGAAGTATTCTATCAGAAATTAAATAAAGAAGGAAAAGTTGTGGATCAATTTACTTTGTACCCAAATGCACAAGTAAATCCGAAGATGGGATTGATTGCATCACCTGATACACGTCATTATATTTTCCAAGATATTTACACGCATGTGAGTTCAGTTCCATTGAAAGAAGAAGAACATGAAGATCACGAAGGACATACCGAGGAGGAAAATTATCAAGAGCCTAAAATTTTAACTTTTGGAATTGGAGATACAGTTCAATTAGAGAACTATTCTTTAGTGCTTAAAAATTTAAACCGATCGGTTGAAGTCAAAGATTTAAAATTGGCAGAAAGCGATTTAGCAGTTGCTGCGGAATTACAAGTTATTGCAGAAGGGAAAGTGTATGAGGCAAAACCAATTTATATCATTAAAAATAATTTGCAATTCGATTTGCCAAGAAATATAGATGAGTTAGGACTTCGATTTAAATTCAATAAGATTGATCCAAAATTAGGTAAGGTAGAAATTGCATTCTATGAGAAGAAGCAAGCGCAACGCGATTACATTATTATGAAAGCAATTGTGTTTCCATTCATCAATTTATTATGGGGTGGTACTATTATCATGGTGATTGGATTTGCACTCTCTATTCAACGTAGAATTAAAGAATACAAATTGCAGAAATAAAATGAACATCTCTTTTATAGGAAGCGGTAATGTAGCGCATCATTTGATGCAGGCATTTGACAAAGCTGGTCATTCTATAGAAGAGATTTTTTCAAGAAATATAGAACAAGCTGCAATTTATGCTAATCGATACAAGGCAAATTTGCGAACTGATCTACAAAATTTTGCTGCTGAATCGGATCTAATTATTTTGAGCATCAGCGACGATGCAATTCCAACACTCGCTGAACAGCTAAAGATGTTCAACACTCCAGTTGTACATACTGCAGGTTCTGTAAACATTCAAGTATTATCGTCGACCCGCCACAGCTACGGTGTATTGTACCCTCTCCAAACTTTTTCAAAAGAGAAAGAAATTGATTACTCGCAGATACCCTATTTTATTGAGAGCAGTGATGATATACTAACTAGGAAATTGGAAGATTTAATTACATCGACCCAAGCAACATTTAAGTACTTGAATTCCGAGCAACGCATGCAATTGCATATTGCTGCGGTCTTTGCTTGTAATTTCAGCAATTTTATGTTCGACCTTGCAGCGCAACTGCTACATAAGCAGGATATACCATTTTCTAGTTTGATGCCATTGATTCAAGAGTGCATCCAAAAATTAGAGCATCTGAGTCCTGAGCAAGCCCAAACAGGTCCAGCGAAACGCGGCGATAATAGTACGATGCAAAAACATATGAAAGCCTTGGAGTCGCAACCCGAGCTACAGAAAATTTATGAGCTCCTAAGCAGAGAAATTGAAAAAAAACACAACCAAAGCTAAATATTTGTGTTATTCCTATTTAGAAAGTTTCTTAACAAGTAAATTTTCTTAGTTTTGCATCGATTTAAAAAATCAGAAAGAATGAAAGTTTTTAAACTAAAAATAAATTTCGAAGAACAGGATAAGGCGAGTCTGGAGTTACCAATAGCAGAAGGGGAATCTGTATTAGACGTTTGTATGGAAAACGGCATTGAGTTGCAACACAATTGTGGTGGCGTATGTGGATGTAGTACTTGTCATGTATATGTTGTGCAGGGGATGGATAATATTCAGGAAATATCCGACAAGGAAGAAGATTTCATTGACCGTGCAGTAAATCCGCGCATCAATTCTAGATTGGGTTGTCAATGTGTAGTAGAGTCGGGCGATTTCGAAGTGATGATTCCCGATCAAAGTGGTTTCATGGGGCATTAAAAAATAGAAGATAATGGACAAATTTGTTTTAACATACGGTTGGAAAGATACAGAAGACATTGCCATGGCATTGTACGAAAAGTTTGGCGATGATTTTGACGAATCAAAAATCTACAGAATCCGTTTCACCGATTTATTGGAATGGGTATTAACCCTTCCAAATTTTGTTGGCAAACGCGAAGACTGCAACGAATCTTACCTTGAGATGATTCAGTCGGCATGGGTATACGAATGGAGAGATAATCAGAAATAATTCTGATTTCGTATATTCGCTTATCTTATGTCATATATAAGCAATTTAAAATTTATTAAAACCATTATACTAGACCTCGACGGTGTCCTTACTGATGGTACTGTTTTAGTATCGGAATCTGGGGAGCAGTTGAGGTCTATGTCTATTAAAGACGGCTTCGCCATACAGTTGGCTGCAAAGATGGGTTATCTGATTATGGTCGTATCGGGAGGCAACACTGAAACGGTACGCGGCCGATTAGAGAAATTAGGTATCCAAGAGATCCACATCGGCATAAAAGATAAAGTGGAAAGCATTGAAGCACTTTTGAAAAAGCATGCACGAACTTGGGACGATGTTTTGTTTATGGGCGATGATGTGCCTGACTTACCAGTAATGCATAAGGCGAAAATTGCTACATGTCCGGCCGATGCTTCATCGGAATTGAAATCCATAGCGCATTATATTTCCGATAAGAAAGGTGGAGAAGGTTGTGTACGCGATGTGCTGGAGCAAGTGATGCGCGCGCAAGAAACTTGGAACAATGAATTTTCACACTACACCAGATCAACCTAGATGATGCCCTTACTTAAACTTTTTCGATTACCCAATTTACTTCTGATTGCAGCCTTGCAATATTTTTTAAGATTATATTTTATTGGGCCGATGTTGCAGTCCTTTGGATTGGAATTGCTCTTGAACGAATTGCAGTTCTTTCTAATGGTGCTAATGACTTTGAGTATTGTATCGGCGGGATATATCATTAACGATTATTTCGATTTGAAAATGGATTATATAAATCGGAATGAATCGGAAGTGATTATTGGAACGCACATCAAACGCAGAACTGCTATGCTTTTGCATATTGTAATGAGTGCATTGGGAGTGCTTATTGGAGCCTATTTAGCTTTTAGTTTAGGAATTGCGGTGTTGATCTTAGCGCCAATTTTTATTGTGGGTTTGTTATGGTTTTATTCGACCGATTATAAACGTCAGTTTTTGATTGGAAACATAGTGCTTTCATTTCTTGCAGTAGTACCGGTTTTGTTTACTTTATTATACGAACCCGCGATTTTTAAAGCGTATTTTTCTGTAGCCGACAGGGCCATTGCAAGTTTGATTTTTAAAGTAGTGCTGTATTTCAGCTCCATCGTATTTGGCTTGAGTATGGTGTATGCCATCATTAAAGATTTACACGATATGCCAGGAGATGAAGCGGTGAATGCACGCACCTTGCCGATTGTAGTGGGAGAGAGCATCGCAAAAATGACAGTTACTTTTATTAGCGTTGCAGTCTTGGCAGCATTGTTTTACATTCAAAACATGCAATACTTAAACGATGCATACGTACCATTGATGTATATTATTTTTTGCATTGAACTGCCTTTGATTTTTATCAATATTTATTTGTATTTCAGCGGGACTGCTAAACACTATCAATTGTTGTTGAAGCTTTGTTATCTCTTGATGATTACAGGTACATTCTCCATTTTAGTATTAAACTTTTTCTCAGGTTCTTGATGAAAGAAATAATTTTATTTTCTAAGTCGCCACGCCGACAAGAATTATTAAAATTAATGGGCTATGATTTTCGTGTGATGACGAAGGATGTCGACGAATCATTTCCTTCACATTTAAGTCCGCCCGATGTTGCATTACACATTGCCATTAACAAAGCAAAGGCTTTCGATCATGAATTGAACGATGAAGTTTTAATTACGGCAGATACTATTGTAGCAGTAGATCAAGAAATTCTGGGTAAACCAGTTGATGCCGACGATGCCAAGCGCATGCTTAGGTTAATGTCGGGACGTTCCCATGAAGTACACACTGGAGTAGCGCTACTACATCGGCATACTATTTCCAGTTTTGTAGATACCACCAAGGTGTTTTTCAGAGCAATGAAAGAGGAGGAGATGGATTATTACATTGAACAGTATAAGCCTTATGATAAAGCGGGTGCATACGGCATTCAAGAATGGATAGGCTTAACGGTAATAGAGCGCATAGAAGGTTCGTATACGAATGTGATGGGATTGCCTACGGAGAAGTTGTATGAATTATTGACAAGGATAGGATAGAAAAAGAAATATGACGGCAGAGTTTATTAAGTTAAATAGAAATTAGGTGATTAAGGTATAACAACTAATGTTGGCGTTTATACCTTAATAACTTAATTTTTATTATACTTAATTTAACATCAATCACAATTTTCCTTTTTCCTTTTTCGATTTTCTTTCTCACAGAACTAATAACGCAACCATTTCAACATCTCTTTGAAGGTAACTTTCTTACCATACATCAAAATACCTGTTCTGTAAATTTTTGCAGCGATCCAAACCGTGCCTAGGAATCCTAATATTAATAGTATCATGGAGCTAATCAATTGCCATGTTGGTACTCCAAATGGAATACGTACCATCATCACAACAGGAGAGGTGAGTGGTATCATGGATAACCAAAATGCAATGGGTCCATCGGGATTATTTACAACCGCTGAACTCGCCAATACAAACGAAAAAATTAATGGAATGGTAACTGGGAACATAAATTGTTGTGTCTCCGCTTCACTGTCGACCGCCGATCCAATTGCTGCGAACAAGGCACTGTACAATAGATACCCTGCTAGAAAATAGAATAAGAAACTTCCGATTAGCAGTGGAAAATTGATGGTATTCACTGCTTCTAAAATATTTGCAACAGCTTCATTGTCGATTCCTTTTGTCGACCCTTCTGCACCACTTAACTGCTCAATTTTATTAACATCTATATTAGAAGTATTACCTGCAAATTTTGCCGATATGCCAGTGCTAATAACACTTGTTAATGCTACCCATAAAACAAATTGTGTTAGTCCTACTAATGCAATACCTACAATTTTACCCATCATCAATTGAAAAGGTTTTACAGAAGATATTATTACTTCTACGATGCGATTGTTTTTCTCTTCAATAACACCACGCATAACTTGTACTCCGTACAAAAAGATGAATAAGTAGATTAAAATTGAACCCAACATTCCTATTCCATAACTTGCTCCAGCACTCGAATTCTCTTCTCCTTTTTCTGTGATTCGCAAGGTCTGAATAGACACTTCTTGATTCAAGCTTTTTAATATATCTCTTGAAATTCCATTCTCTACTAATTTTTTATCTTTCAAACTCGATTCCAATTCTTTCTCAATATAACTTATAGCAGAAATGCTGGCTTGCTTATTAGAATACAATTCTACATTGTTGAATTTTTTTTCCACCGCATTTTCTGGAATCACTAATAGGTAGACGTTTTCATCCTTTGCAACATCGGCCTTCAACTTCTCCATATCTTCTGCGCTGAAAACAAATTCCATAGTGTTGGAATTTCGAATGGTATTGTCGAACATATTGGTGCGATCAATCACATTCACAATTTTTTTCGTATTCATCTCATCGGCATTAACAGCCAACCAAATAGCAACACCATACATTAATCCAATAAGTATGGGACCTAAGAATGTCATTAGAATAAATGATTTCTTTTTAACTCTACTTAAATATTCGCGAGCTATGATTAATCCTATTTTTTTCATCTTAATTTTCCCTTACTTTTTTAATAAATATATCGTGTATCGATGGCAGAATTTCTTTGAATGAAATGATTTCGTATTGTTCATTCACATCACTTAATAATTCCTTTTTCATATTAGCATCTATTAGATTTAGTTCGATGCTGCAGATTCCTGCATCTTCATACTGACTAATAATCTGATTGGAATATTTTTGCACCACATCGGCATTCAACTTACCTTTGAGTTGAAGTTCGAATTTATTTTCCTTAAATGAATTTTGAATTTCTTCAACGGTGCCTTCAAGAATTTTTTTCGATTTGTTGATAAGTGCAATATGGTCACACAATTGCTCTACCGATTCCATACGATGCGATGAAAAGATAATGGTGCTTCCTTTTTTATTTAACTCTAAAAATTCGTTCTTAATAATATCGGCATTCACCGGATCGAAACCACTGAATGGCTCATCAAGAATCAACAACTCCGGTTCATGAATTACTGTTGCAATAAATTGAACTTTCTGTTGCATACCCTTTGAAAGTTCTTCCACTTTCTTCGTCCACCAGTTTTGAATTTCCATTTTCTCAAACCAATACTTAGCACGTTTCAAGGCTTCATTTTTACTGAGTCCTTTGAGTTGAGAAAGGTAGAGAATCTGTTCACCAATCTCCATCTTTTTGTATAAACCTCGTTCTTCGGGTAAGTATCCAATTTTATCAATATGCGAAGGATTCAATTTTTCATTGTTGAAAATAATCTCACCGCTATCGGCTGCTGTTATTTGGTTGATGATGCGAATCAAAGAAGTTTTTCCTGCACCATTAGGGCCTAATAGACCAAAGACAGAACCCTTAGGTATAAACATACTTACATCGTCTAATGCACGATGGGCTTCGTATTGTTTTACAATATTTTTTATCTCTAACATGCTAGTAAATTAATAAAATTATTTCCGCTAAAGAAGTTGGCGCATTTATTTAATAATAATTTTACATAAAAAAAGCCAGCAATCTGCTGGCTCAAAAATTTTTTTGTGTAAAACTATTCAAAGTATTCTTTCATGCGTTCAAAGAATCCCTTATCATTTTTGTCTGGATTCGGTTGAAAGTTTTCAGAGCTTTGAAGTTTCTCAAGAATTGCTCGTTCTTCTTTACTAAGATTTTTTGGTGTCCAAATATTTACATGTACCAATTGATCGCCTTTATGATACGAGTTAATATCTTTTATTCCCTTACCTTTTAATCGAAGAATTTTTCCACCTTGAGTTCCAGGTTCAATTTTTATTCTCGCCTTTCCATCTATCGTTGGAACCTCCACACTACTTCCTAATGCGGCATCAACAAAACTGATGTATAAATCGTAAATAATATTTACACCATCGCGTTTCAATGATTTATGTTCTACTTCTTCTATTAATATTAATAAGTCGCCCGGAATACCACCTCTAGGTGCTGCATTACCTTTGCCCGACATCGACAATTGCATGCCTTCTGTTACCCCTGCAGGAATATTGATGCTAATGGTTTCTTCGCCTCTTTGTACACCATCGCCAGAACAGCTGGTACATTTAGAAGTAATGGTTTGACCTTCGCCATGACAAGCAGGGCAGGTAGTAGTAGTTTGCATTTGACCGAGAATCGTATTCTGCACTCTTCTCACGCTGCCTGCTCCACCACAAGTTGAACAGGTGCTAAAGGAACCTTTATCTTTTGCTCCAGAGCCTCCGCATGTTTTACAAGAAACCATTTTGTTAACTTTAATGGTTTTCTCAACACCAGATGCGATCTCTTCTAAAGTTAATTTTACTTTAATACGAAGATTACTTCCTTTCTGTACGCGTCTTCCTCCGCGCGACTGTCCGCCACCACCAAAGAAACTTTCGAAAGGACTGCCACCAAAAATATCTCCAAATTGACTGAAAATATCTTCCATATTCATATGTCCCGATCCACCACCAAAGCCACCTGCACCTTGCGTTCCCGCATGCCCAAACTGATCGTAACGTTGTTTTTTCTCAGGGTTGCTTAATACTTCATACGCTTCAGCAGCCTCTTTAAACTTTTCCTCCGCCGCTTTATCACCCGGATTTTTATCGGGATGATATTTGATTGCCAATTTGCGGTAGGCCTTCTTGATCTCTTCTGCATCGGCATTCCTAGAAACTCCTAGGATATCGTAATAATCTCTTTTTGACATAAATTTCTAAGCTCCTACAACTACTTTGGCGAAACGAATCACCTTGTCGTTCAATAAATAACCTTTCTCTAATTCATCCACCACCTTGCCCTTCATTTCCTCAGAAGCTGCCGGTATATTTGTGACCGCCTCGTGCATATCTGTGTCGAAAGCCTTGCCCACACTCGATTCCATCTCTTTCAATCCATTCGCAACTAAAGTCGATTTTAATTTATGATGCACCAGATTCAAGCCCTCTTTGATTGCCGCCACATCGGTACTCGTTTCCAATGCTTTTTGTGCACGATCAAAATCATCCAACACCGTTAACATCGATTTCAGCGTGTCGGCATTCGCAGTCTTCAACAATTCCAAACGCTCTGTACGCGTTCTCTTCTTAAAGTTTTCGAATTCTGCCATCAATCGTATGTATTGATCTTTCGATTCTTCCAATTCTAATTTCAATTGCTCCTCAACACTCAATTCTACAACCGCCTCTTTAGCTTCAGTTGATTCATTCGATTGCTCTGCATTGAATTGTTCCTGCTGTTCTGCTGTCATTTCTGTGTTTTCAGACGTATTATTTGTCATATTTTCTGTCTCTTGCTCTGCCATTTTGTTAAAATATCTATTTTATTCATTTCCATCTATTATTTTCAAATACTTTGCCAATGTACAAATCGTCAGTAAATAAAAAATCTCTCCGAGCTTTTCAGAGAGATTATTTCTTATGCCGATGTTACCCTGGGCAAGGAATTCGCATGGAAGTTACTTCAACAGTTTCTTCAATTCCTCGTTCAATGCTTCTCCTCTTAAGTTCTTTGCAATGATTACCCCATTCTCGTCCAATAAAAAGTTTTGTGGAATAAATCGCACTTTATAATCGGCACCCGCTGCCGACTGCCAGCCTTTGAGGTCGCTTACGTGATATGCCCAAACTAAATTATCGGCAGCAATTGCTTTTAACCATGCATCCTTGTTCTTGTCAAGCGATACACTATAAATTTCAAAACCTTTTGCCTTTTTGAATTTTGCATCTTTAAATGTTTCATAACTCTTCACCAAATTTGGATTCTCCATTCGACATGGTCCACACCAAGATGCCCAAAAATCGATCAATACAATCTTACCTTTAATCGATGATAGTTTTACTTCTTTTCCTTCAGGATTCAACAAGACAATGTCTTTGGCTTTATTACCAATTTCAATACCTTCCGATTGTGCGAAAGCAAATGTTGCCAATAGGGCAATGCTTAATGTTATAATTGTTTTTTTCATATTTTATCCTCTATATCTGTCTTCCACAATAACGCCATTCTCACATTTTATTATGCGCGAAGGGAATTTCTCTATCATTCTATAATCGTGTGTTGCCATTAATACAGCAGTACCTGTTTTACTAATTCTCAGTAATAAATTCATAATTTCCACCGATGAATCGGGATCCAAATTCCCCGTTGGTTCATCGGCTAAAATCACCTCTGGATGATTAATCAAGGCTCTTGCAATTACAACACGCTGCTGCTCACCACCCGATAATTGATGAGGCATTTTATGGTTCTTGCCGGGCAATCCCACTTCATTGAGCACTTCTTCTAAACGTGCTTTCATCAATGGCTCATCGTCCCATCCAGTTGCTTTCATAACAAAACGCAAATTCTCTTCAACAGTTCTATCGGTAAGCAATTGAAAATCTTGAAAAACGATTCCCATTTTTCTACGCAAGTAGGGGATATCAGTCTTCTTAATCTTGTTGATATCGTATCCACATACGACTGCTGTACCACTCTGGATTTTTAAATCGCCGTATATCATTTTTAACAAACTGCTCTTTCCACTTCCAGTTTGGCCAATTAAAAAGATAAATTCACCTTTATTAACATGTAAATTTACCTTGCTTAAGACCAAATGTTGTCTTTGAAATACTTCTATATTTTCGAGATTAATTATTTGTAATTGATCCATTAAAACTCCAATTTTTTGATTTCCCCAAATGGTAAATCCTTGATTATCTGATTGATTTCCTCTATTCTATCGCCCAAACCACACTTCTCTAATGATTTTTCTGGTCGGTCGACCCGAAAATACGCTAAAAGTGTGAATTTATCGTCCCTTAATTGAATATAATCGGGGATTTTTGCTATTCCTTTGACTTTAATGATGTACACGTTCTCTATTTCTAAATTGGATATTATTTAATTTCTTATATCTTTGCCAACTCACATGAATTGGTAACAAATTTATATTATTCTATTCATTAACAAAATTCAAAAACAAACCATGAAGAACTTAAAAGTTAAGTTTATTTTTTCGGTTTTAATCTTATCAGCTGTTTTAACAGGTTGTAACGCATTAAAATCGATGCAAAAAAAGTCTAACACTGTAAGTTACGATGCGAAGCCAAATCCATTAGAAGTGAAAGGCGACAGTGTTGAAGTAGTAATTACAGGAAAATACCCTGTAAAATATTTCGATAAGAAAACTACTGTTAGTTTAAATCCAACTTTAAATTACGAAGGTGGATCAATGAAACTACGTCCAATGACTTTAAAAGGTGAAGGTGTTACCACTGAAGGTGTAACAATTAGTAAGGCTTCTGGAGGTTCATTTAGCTACAGAGATAAAGTAGCTTATAAACCAGAAATGAAGACTTCTACTTTAACTGTTAATCCTACTGGTACAAGAGGATCTAAATCTTTAGCATTTGGTGAAGTGAAAGTTGCAGAAGGTACATTAACTACTGCTTTAACTGCTGAAACATCGGATATGCCTATGTTAGGTGCCGATAATTTTGCAAAGGTTGTTCCTGTAGAAGTAAAAGGGAAAATCTTATTCGAAATTGATAGAGCAGTTGTACGCGATAATCAAAAGAAGAGTGCCGACATGAAAGCGTTTGAGAAATTTATTAAAGCTGGAAATCAATTGACAGGAATTTCAATTTCTTCATATGCTTCTCCAGATGGTGAATTAAAAAGAAACGATCAATTATCGGTTCAAAGAACTGACGCTACGTATAAGTATTTCTTAACTTGGTTAAAGAAAGCTGGTGTTGCTCAAGTGAATGATAGCTCATTCTACAAGAAATCAGCTACAGCTGAGGACTGGGATGGATTAAAGCAAATCGCTGCTGGTTCAGATTTAGCGGATAAAGATCAAATTGTGAACATCGTATCTACAATATCTGATGCTGATGAGCGTGAAAAAGAAATTAAAAAATTAAAATCATACCGTAAAATTGCCGATAAATTATTGCCTCAATTGCGTAGATCAGAAGTTACATTAATTGCTACTGAGAAACGTAAAGCAGATTCAGTAATTTCTAAAATGGCAAAAGTGGATACATCGAAATTAACAGTAGAGGAGTGGTTATACGCTGCAACTTTAACTGCGAACAACGATGAGAAATTGGCTATTTACAATAGAACAGCTGTAAATCATCCATCGGATTGGAGAGCAAAAAATAATATTGCATACATTTATTTAACACAAGGTGGTAAAGCTGATCAAGCATTATCATTGTTAAACGAATCGGCAAAATTAAGCAAAGACAATGCTGTTATTTACAACAACATGGGTGTTGCTTATGCTCAAAAGAAAGATTATGTGAATGCTGAGAAAAATTACAACTTAGCTAAATCCTTAGGTGCTCAAAATAATATGAACTTAGGGAATTTAAAAGTACGTCAAGGCGATTACGCTGCAGCATCTAACTATTACGGTGCGTCAAATGCTTGTTCATACAATGCAGCATTATCTGCAACATTAGCAGGTAATTATGATGCAGCTAAGAAGAATGCCGACTGTGCTCCACAAAATGCAGCAACATTCTATTTGAAAGCAATTATTGGTGCTCGTTCTAATAACTTAGACATGTTAACTACTAACTTAACAAGAGCAATCAGAGAAGATGCATCTTATAGAACTAAAGCTCAAAAAGATTTAGAATTCAAAAAATATTTAGAAACTGATGCATTCAAAGCTGCTATCAGATAATTAGAAAATTCTACACAATAAAAAAGGGGTTCAATTTAAATTGAACCCCTTTTTTATTAGTATTAAATGGATTATAAACTTTGTAGAAATGTTAGGGTATCTACACCATCGGCATAGTCATTTAATGCTGGACATTGACTCTGTCCAAAATCAAAGCATGGAATCGAGCTTGTGATTTTAATATTACTCACTATGCATTGTATGTTATCAGCAATAGCATTAAGTTTATCTTCCAACATTTCTAATGAGTCGTAATACTCAAAATATAAAACAGATAATGCTGCTTGCAATTGTTCAGATTCTTTGAAGATTAAAAATCCAGTGTCAAAATGTTCTTCACGATTTACGAGGTATATCGACTTGTAATAATTGTAATTGTTATAGTATTTATGATGATCAATTACATATTGATACGCTTGTAAATTGTCTAGAATAAATTTGAAATCGTAATTCTTTGGAATGAACACTTTACTTACATTTCTACAGCCCTGACCGTAATAACTAAAAATATCTAAACCCAATCTTTGTATGTCATTTGAAGTTGTTTCCTCATTGATCACAGCGATACTTGTCCTGTTTTTTCGTATCAATCGAGGCACATGCTTAAAATACTGTTCAAAATGATTTGCAGTATTGGTGCTGCCTGTAGCTATAAGCGCATCAATGCTGTTTAGCTTTTCTGGATATTCTATTTTGCTAGCCCAACTTGGTTCATAACGGATTAGTTTCTCTAGTAGCGCAGGAATCAATACCGAATCTTGAGAAGACAATTTGATGCATGCGATATGTCCAGATGCTAAGACCGAAATAACATCGTGAAAACCAACCATTGGAATATTGCCCGCTAAAATTAATCCAATCCGTTTGGGACTTTGTTCCTTAAACGAATAGGCGCTCAACCATGCACTCGTTGACTGCTCCGCCAACAAATCGGCCCAAGCCTTTGTTGCTCTTGAAAGTTCTGCTTGGGTAAACCAAGAATTCTGATTTCGTGCCCTGTCTAATAGTGTATTTAATTCATCCGATGGTTCATTAAGAAACATGGACAATTGATTTAAACTTTCTATGATACTTTTCTGCATTTTGTAATTTTTTAAACCTAAATAAGGTTTATGTGTTATATTTGCAACGCAAAAATAGAGAGATTATTTAGAATGGCTATTATTATTACTGAAGAATGTATCAACTGTGGCGCTTGCGAACCTGAGTGTCCAAATAATGCAATATACGATGCTGGTGCTGCTTGGAAATTTTCCGATGGTACTGCCTTAAAAGGAATCATTGACTTTGGCGATGGGAATACGATGGATGCCGATGCTGCACAACAAGCAATTTCGGATGAGGTGTATTACATTGTACCCGATAAATGTACGGAATGCGTGGGCTTCCATGATGAACCTCAATGTGCTGCTGTTTGCCCAGTAGATTGTTGCATTGACGACGTGAATGTAAGAGAAACTCGAGAAGAATTATTAGAGAAGAAAAAGTGGTTGCACTTAGAAGAATAAGTTAAAGGGGGAATTTCCCCCTTTTTTATTATCTTCAAGCAGGAAAAGTTTCTATGAGAAAATTTGGTGTTTGTCATTTATCTGTTGCTCCTCTAAGGGCTGAGCCAAGCGATCGCTCAGAAATAATTAGTCAAATTTTATTTGGTGAAGCCTTTGAGATTCTTGAAGAGCAAGTGAAATGGACTAAAATCAGATGCATTTGGGACGACTATGAAGCTTATATCGATGTAAAACAATATAAGTTAGTAGACGAACGAACGGCTAATCATACCTTAAAATCTAAATTACTATTGAGCCCTATAGCTCAGATTGAACATCAAAAAACATTACAACACATTTCAATTGCTAGTAACATTGATCCATTTTTGAACGATGTTTACGATTTTAAATTATTAAAGTCCGATGTGTTTTCTGTTCAAAACGATAATAAGTTAAATGTAGAAGAACTTACAATAAAATGGTTGGGTACGCCTTATTTATGGGGTGGTAGATCGATCTTCGGACTCGATTGCTCAGGTTATGTACAAGTAGTTTTTAAATTTTTCGGACATGCATTGCCAAGAGATGCTTATCAGCAAGCCGAACTAGGAGATACGATTAACTTTATTCAAGAAGCACAAGCTGGTGACCTAGCATTTTTCGATAACGATGAAGGAAAAATTATCCATGTTGGTATTGTTCTTAGCGAACAACGTATCATTCATGCATCTGGCGAAGTTCGCATTGATAAATTAGATCATCAAGGGATTTTCAACGAAGATATTCAACGATATACCCATCATTTACGAATTATTAAACGACTTAAACTTTAATAATTTTCCAAACAAATATATTTTTATCGTCGCTCGCACTTAAGATGTAATCTTCATATTTGCTAATGGACAATCGGTTCACGGACTTCTGGTGTCCCTTGTTTTTATTAGCATCCGCAATGGCAAGCAGATCTAAATTTTTACTCCAAACTTTGATGCTCTTATCCATGCTTGCGGAAATCAAATACTCGTTATTTACATCCAATTGCAAATCGTTCACTGCAAAATAATGTGCAGGAACTTCTTTCATCAAGTCGGTCGATTTCCATTTTTTTATATGTGCATCTCTACTCCCTGTAAATAATGCTTGTTCTACGGAATCAAATGCCGAACTGAAAATTGGAAGCGTATGACTAGATTGAATGGATAGAATAGAATTGCTTTCTAAATCGAATTCGTACAATTTTAAATCTTTACCAGATACATACAATTTATTTATGCCGATGCTTATCGTTCTCAAAGCTTGATCGGATACTTTAAAAGTATTTACAAGTTCCAATTTTTCTAAATCGAATTGATAGAGCTCTCCCTTTTCATTGACAAAATAGAGCCTGTTTTGAATGTTTTTGATATTAAATATTGCAGCACTTGAAACTTGTTTTTGATAAATTAATTGCTGTTTTACAAAATCAAAAATACTTAAGACCCCATTTCTATCGCCTGAAATTAAATAAGGATATTCTTTAACAGAATGCAAGTAATAAATACTTCCTGAGCTTTTATACATTACCTTAATCGGCTGCATCTTCTTTAAGCTCCATTCTACCACAGCGGCTTCGCCTCCTGCACTAAAAAAAATATGTTCTTTTTCTGAAGGACATAAGGCATATATGGGATGTTCGTGACCTTCAAGGGTCTGAACATATTTTAATTCAATCATTAAAAACTAACTAATGCTTGTAAGTTCCATTGTTTAATTTCGTCAATGCTGATTTTGTTTTCATAAATCGCTTTAGCAATGACTACCGATTCCAATTGTGCTTCTTGTAATGCTTTGACATCATCAATGGTACTAATTCCACCTTGTGCTATCAATTTGATGAAAGGGAAATGTGATTTAAAACTCTTATATAATTCTACATTGGAACCCTTCAATTTTCCGTCATTCCCAATATCTGTACACAAAAATCTGAAATAGCCTAAACTCACACATTTATCAATGAAATCGAGTGGTTTAATATTGGATTTCTTCTCCCATCCGCTGTGCATTAATTCATTATTTAAAATATCAACAGCAATCACCACTTGGTCGGAACAAGAATCTTTACCACAAATTTCCTTACTCAATTCGAATAAAAATCCTTCGTCGGTTATGGCTTTTGTGCCCAATACAATTCTATGAAATCCTAATTCAATTAATTCTTTCACTTTATCAATACTCCTAACGCCACCGCCATATTGGATTTTAAGTGGGCTAGATTTCAAAATATCTAATAAGTATTCTTGTTGTGAAAAATCGCCTTTTGCTCCATTCAAATCTATAATTTGAATAAAGTCAGTCCCATTAGAATTGAGTTGTTGCAACATGTCTTTTAAGGCAACATCGTATTCTGTAACTGCATCGTATTTACCTCCGGTTAAACGCACAACCTTACGGTCGAGTAAATCAATTGCTGGTATTATGTACATAGCTTATCGTTTTTAATCATCAAAATTGGATGAGGGTAATTGCTAATTTCGTAAAAAATGAGTTATGTTGATAAGTAAATGTGAAATTAGCACCCTAAATCCTTAAAAAATACGTTTTGCTTGCGTATTTTTGAGAAAATGAACTTTGTATATCCAGGATTTTTATTCGCATTATCTGCCATATCCATCCCCATAATTATTCATTTAATTCAATTAAGGAAATACAAACGCGTATATTTTTCCAATACACGTTTTCTTCAGAAAATTGAGCAAGAACAAAGCAAATCCAATAAACTTAAGAATTTATTGATTCTGCTTATGCGAATTTTGAGTATTTTATTCCTGGTCTTAGCATTTGCGCAACCCTATATTCCGAGTTCAAATGGACTTTCTGCTGGTTCAGTAAATTATGTTTCGGTATACATTGATAATTCATTTAGCATGGACCGACAAGGCACAAATGGTTTATTATTGGATGAAGCAAAAAGAAAGGCAAAGGAAATTGCAAATGCATTTAGCATCAACGATAAATTTCAATTGTTAGGGAATGAATTGAATGGCAATCAGAGAAGATGGTTGAATAAAGATGCTTTTGTTGCTGCATTAGCCGATATGAAAATATCAGCGATCAGCAGAACCATAGATCAAGTCACATCGAACCAAAATTCATATTTTAATGAACTGAATACAAATGCAAAACATGCGTTTATCGTATCGGACTTCCAAAATAGTTTTTATGAAAGCAGTAGATCGATGCAATTGGATTCGAGTATTCAATGGAATTATGTGTATCTGAAAAACACCAATGCAGCTAATATTAGTATAGATTCCGCATGGTTCAACTCGCCAGTACATCAGCCTAATGCAAATGAGCAATTATTGGTAAAGTTTAGCAATCATTCGAGTGATGCAATAGAACAATTAGGCTATACCTTGAAGTTGAACAATCAAATAATTGCCAAAGCTTCCATACGCATAAATGAAAATGAAAGTTATACCGATACTTTAAATTTCAAGAACAGATCTTTAGGGTATCAGAGTTTAGAACTTGAACTTTTAGATGCTGGTTTGAATTTCGACAATCGATATTTTCTGAGCTATTCTATTCAAGCAAATAAACATGTTGCAATCATTAACGATGCGAGTGTAAATTATATTGAACAAGTTTTTAATACAGAGCCTTATTTTATCACAAAGTCTTTTAGCTCGAATAACATCGACTATAATTTTTTAACGAAGGCCGATGTGATTTTTATCAATAGTGTAACTGAACCGAGTACAGGTTTGTTGGATGAAATAAAAAAGGCTTTAGAGGCTTCAAAGACAGTTGTATATTTCCCTTCTGAGTCCCAAATAAATTCTAATCGAAGCATTGCATCGGCATTAGGTCTAAAGGATTTTAGCTCGATTGTGAATTCCAAAACACAGATAGAGCGATTGAATTACAACGCCAGCTTGTACAAAGGGGTCTTTTATAATGCCAAGCAAAATCGTTTGGATTTGCCAAGTTTGAATACGTATTATCAATATTCTTCAAATGCGGCAAAGGCATCGGTCGATTTATTATTCAACAATTTGAATGAGCCGGTTTTGAAATATTATAAGATTGGTAAAGGGAATGTTTATCAATTTGCTTTTGAGCTGGATGCTGAATCTGGAAATTTTGTAAAGCATTCCTTAATAGTTCCCACTTTTTTAAGAATGGCTACGGTGCATTCGCAGTCGGAGCAATTGGCCTATACCATCGGTGAACAGAATTCCTTGGAGTTAAAGGGTTTGTCGATGAGTGATAGGGACAAGAAAAGTTTGACAAAGGGCACCACGAGTTTGATTCCAGAAGTACGGAATTACAACAATAAAACAGAATTGTTTATTGCCGATGAATTAAAGGAAGCTGGAGTCTATAGTTTCGCATTGAATGGAGAAAAGAAGGCAGAAATAGCCTTTAATTACAATCGAAAGGAATCGGAAATGCGTTTCGCTGAGCTTGATGAATTGAAAAATTTAGAATCGAAAGGTATAAAAATCTGGATGTCGGAACAATCGAGTCTCTCAAAACTGATAAAAGATAGTACTTCTGGCAAGAGATATTGGAAAATATGTGTTATTTTGGCCTTGATTTTTATTAGCCTCGAAATCCTTATTATACGTGCATTTAAATAATGAAAATACTTATTAAATCAGTAAAAGTGGTTGACAAACATTCCAAATGGAATGGTCAAACTGTTGATGTGCAAATTGCTTCGGGTAAGATTGAGAAAATTGCGAAGAAAATTAGCAACAGCACATATAAATCTTACGAATTTAAGAACGCATGTATAGCCCCAAGTTTTGTGGACATGTACGCAGTGATTCCGGAACCAGGATTTGAATACCGAGAAAATTTACAATCGGGTCTGGCGGCAGCAGCGGCTGGAGGTTTTAGCCATGTGGCCATTATGCCTCATCAGCAACCAGTGGTGCAGGATAAATCCAGTGTCGAATTCATACTTTCAAAAACTAAAAATCAAATTTGTACACCTTTAGTCATCGCCGCACTTTCTAGAAATAGGGAGGGTAAAGACATGACTGAGATGTACGATATGTTGCTCTCTGGTGCCAAAGCATTTTCGGATGGCGATAAATCGGTACAAGATGCAGGACTAATGTCCAGATGTCTGCAATATGCAAAAGGCATTAATTCATTTGTGATTTCATTTGCTGAAGAACAAAGCATCGCCCTAAATTCAAAAATTAATGAAGGTGTCATGAGTACACAGCTCGGTATGAAAGGTAATCCTAGCTTATCGGAAGAACTCATGATCAGCAGAGATTTATTCCTTGCAGAGTATCACAATGCGAGAATACATTTCACACAAGTTAGTTCTGCACGATCGCTGGAACTTATAAAAGCTGCTAAGAAAAAAGGCATTCAGGTGACTGCCGATGTGAGCATTCATCATCTGATATACGACGAACAAGTGTTGGAAACATTTGATTCAAATTTTAAATTAAGACCACCCTTGCGCACGAAAGCAGATGTTAACGCATTGCGCAATGCGTTGAAAGAAGGAGTGATAGATGCCGTTTCATCTCAACATATTCCTATTGAGTTAGAAGGGAAAGATGTTGAATTTGAAATTGCGAAATATGGAATGATTTCTTTTCAAACCTACTTTTCTCAATTGCTTCAACTTCTAAGTAAAAACAATACTTTGGAGGATGTTTTAGAATCGGCAAGCACTAAGCCAAGAGCTATCTTCGATCTAGAAACAGTAGTGTTGGAGGAAGGCTCAATTGCTGAATTGTGTATATTCGATACCGATAAAAAATGGCAGTTTAACGAAAGTCAAAATTTATCAAAATCAGCTAACTCCAATTTATTTGGAACAGAATTAAAAGGGAAAGTACTGGCCTTAATAGCCAATGATCAAATAAATACAAATAAGTAATGATAGAATCGGTACCAGAAACTTTAGCGGCAGTGATTTCTGCATTTTGGAATGCATCGGACAAAGAGCTACAAAAAGCATTTGATCACAAAGCATTTTATGCTAAATGTGTTGCACTTTTTAATGGAGAGCCTAATTTCATTCAAAAGCTAGACGCCTTAGATGAATTAGTAGACGAGCATCCAGAAATAGCGAGCATTCGTGAGTATTTGGTCGATTTATTATTTATACATTTTTTCAATGAAGATGTTCAACGATTGGAAGCCGACTATTTGGATTCTCCTGAATGGGAAAAGATAGAAGATGAAACCATTGATAGAGGTACAGAACTATTGAACTTGCATTTGTACATCAACGAATGCAAAGAAGAAGACGAACAAGCAGAGCTATCGCATTTCTTAAAAGAGTTTTTATTAGTCGATGAAGATGAGTTTCAAGACGAATATAAAATTTATGAATCGGTGATTGCCAATCAGATTTTGGTTGAAGCTGAGCAGTCGGAAATTGCAAAGGTTTATCAATCTTTAAAAGAAAACGACGACATTAAAGATGTGTTTTATCCTTTGATGACATTCTTCTCGAATATCGTTTTCGATATTGAAAACTACGAAGCGTATTTAAAGTATAGCATTAATAAAAATTACGATGCTGCTGTATTAGCAGGCATTTATTCCTATCATCACGGCAATGGGCTATTCCCAAAAACTTTTATAAATTGCAAAAACTAAAATAAACGATATGGAAAATACCGAACAAACTACCGTAAGCAGTCCTGTTAAAGGTTATAGAAACATCTCATTGAAATGGGGTTTAATTTGCGCTGCATTTTTAATTGTATTATCAGTTTTAATGTACATCATTAACTGGGAATTAATGGTGAATATGTGGATGGGATTTGCTGGCTTAGCTGTGATGATCGTATTGTTTGTGTTGGGAGTAAAAGAAGTGAAAGCAAATTTAGGCGGATACATCTCCATTTCTGAAGGATTGTTTTCTATCTTTTTAATGTATATCGTAGCATCGTTTATTAGTATGCTATTTAACTATGCATTGATGAATTGGATTGATCCCAACTTACCCGTATTAATGAAAGAAAAAACCATTGAAACAACGGTAGAAATGATGCAAAAATTTGGAGCATCGGAAGAAGATGTAAATAAAACATTAGATCAATTGGATTCAATGGACACTGCAAGTTTCAGCGCTTTATTTTGGCAGTTTGTAAAAGGCTCTGCTTTTGGTTTTATTATAGCATTCATCATTGCTTTAATTGTACGTAAGAAGCGCCCTGTATTTGAATAGAAAATGGATATATCAGTAGTCATACCTTTATACAACGAAGAAGAGTCATTGCCGGAATTGCACGATTGGATTGTGCGCGTGATGCAAGCAAATAATTATTCGTATGAAATTTTATTTGTGGACGATGGGAGCAACGATAATTCTTGGAATGTGATCAAGGATTTAAAATCAAAAAACTCGAATGTTCGTGCAGTGAAATTTCGTAGAAATTACGGAAAGTCCGCTGCATTGAACGTGGGCTTTGAAGCATGCAAGGGCGATGTAGTGATTACTATGGATGCCGACTTACAGGATAGTCCGGATGAGATTCCAATTTTATATAATAGAATTATCAATGAGAAGCTCGATTTGATTTCTGGTTGGAAGAAAAAACGCTACGATCCAATTAGCAAGACCATTCCAACGAAATTATTCAATTGGGCTACGCGTAAGATGTCGGGTATAAATAATTTGCACGATTTTAATTGTGGATTAAAAGCATATAGATCAGCTGTTGTAAAAAATATTGAAGTGTATGGTGAGATGCATCGCTACATTCCAGTGATTGCAAAATGGTCGGGCTTCAAGAAAATTGAAGAACAAGTTGTAGAACATAGAGCTAGGAAGTACGGTGTAACAAAATTCGGATTAAGCCGATTTGTGAATGGATTTTTGGATTTGCTTTCCATCTTTTTTGTTGGAAAATTCCAAAAGCGACCTATGCATTTTTTCGGTACCATCGGCACACTTTCATTCTTAACTGGATTTGTATTGTCGATGTATATCATCGGCGAAAAATTATACCGTATTTATGAAGGCAAGCATTTGAATAGAGATGTCACCGATCAGCCATTGTTTTACATTGCATTGGTGATGACCATCATTGGAACGCAATTATTCTTAACGGGATTTTTAGCGGAGATGGTGGGAAGAAATTCGCCGGAGAGAAATAATTACAAGATAGAAGAAGAGGTTTGATAGTCCCGATAGCTATCGGGAGCAAATTAGCAAATTGCGCGAACAATAACCTGATTTCTCAATAACATAATAACTTATTTTTTAATAACATAATAACTTAAAATAATAATCAATGAAATATCACTTAGTGTCTGGGGCATGTGGTTTCGTAGGTAGAAACTTAGTAAGAAGAATTCTTTCAAATAATAACGACCGTGTAATTATTGTCGATAATTTATCGACGGGTATTCATCCTGAAAAATGGTTGAGCAACAAGAGCGAAAACATTAAAGATTTAGAGATTTGGGAAAATGGAAGAGTATTATTTTACAATGGCGATTTCAGGAAATTATTAAATAAAATGACAGAAGAGCCTCGCTATATGCAAGAGCATTATGGCTTGTATTTCGATAAGTTTGCCGATGTATTTCATTTCGCAGCTATTGTGGGTGGACGTGCAAAGATCGATGGTGATCCAATGATGGTGGCTTTAGATTTAGCAATAGACGCAGAGTTTTTCTATTGGGTATGTAATCATAAGCCAGCTCGCGTGATGTATCCATCATCGTCTGCGGCTTACCCGATTAATTTACAATCGGACACCGATTTCGTAGCATTGAAAGAAAGCGATATCGATTTCGAAAATAATTTGGGTCAGCCCGATATGACCTACGGTTGGTCGAAGTTGACCGGTGAATATTTAGCACGCATCGCCGCGAAATATTATGGTATTTCAGTGGCATGTGTTCGTCCTTTCTCTGGTTATGGAGAAGATCAAGATTTAACTTATCCAATCCCTGCAATTGCAGCACGTGCTGCTAAAAAAGAAGACCCTTTTGAAGTATGGGGATCGGGAAAACAAGGAAGAGATTTCGTACACATCGACGATTGTATCGATGCTATCTTTTTAGCAATGGATAATATTTCCGATGGTACAGCAATTAATATTGGTGCAGGTCGATTGTATTCCTTTTTAGAAATCATCGATCTATTTACTCAATTCGCAGGTTACAAACCAACGATCAAACCTTTGCTAGATAAGCCTGTTGGAGTACATGCACGTCATTCCGATATGAATTATGTATTGGAAAAATACGGATGGAAACCAAAAATTTCTTTAGAAGAAGGAATGCGTAGAGTTTATAACAAAGCAGTAGAGAATATCAATAAATAATTTTTGTTTTGGAGATGGGGAAGACGATTGTATTATTTGGTCCTGGACCGCAATTTAAAGGGGGCATTGCCAATTATAACACATCCTTGGCAAAGGCATTAGATAAACTGGGTCATAAAGTACACATTGTTTCTTGGACACAACAATATCCAGCAATTATTCCACGCGATTTTATCGATCGAAAAAGTAAGAAAGATCAGTTGGAAGGAACGAATATTGAAGTGACTTACATTACCAATTATAATAATCCTTCTACTTGGAACGAAACTGTAAATTTTATTCGTTCATTGAATGCCGATAAGGTGATTTTTCAATGGGCGATAGCGATTCAAGGTTTACCAATTGGATATATCTGCAGAAAGTTAAAGAAAAAAACCAATGCAGAGGTAATTATCGATTTGCATTTGGTGGTTCAAAAAGAAGCGAGCTCTATCGATAAATTTTTCACAAAGTACGGCCTAAATGTTGTTGATACTTATATCGCGCATGCATACAAAACCGTTGAAGAATTAAAAGAAACTTTCCCTGATAAAAAATATTTGGTGAATGAAAGCGGTGAACGCGCTAAGGATAATTCGCATACGGTGATCAAATTATATCATCCGATATACGATATGTTTCAGCCGAATCCGAATTTCGATGTAGAAGTAGAAAAAGCAAAAAAGGGCTTGAAGAAAAATGTTTTTCTTTTCTTCGGATTCATTCGCAAATACAAGGGTTTACATCAAGTTATCGAAGCTTTTAATATCTTGCAAAAACAAAGAAAGGATGTTTCTTTATTGGTAGTAGGAGAATCTTTTTGGCATACTTTAGATCAGAATAAATTATCGACTCGTATTAAATCGGCTTTATTCAAAACTGCAAAATCTATTTTTTTGAAGAACTCAGATAATGAGCAAAACTATAGGCCGCTAGAATTAATCGATCAATATCAATTACACGATACAGTAAAAGTATTCAATGAATTTGTTCCGAATGAAGATGTACACAAATATTTTCAGTTGAGCGATGCCATTGTATTGTATTACTTAACCGCTACGCCATCTGGAGTTGAATCTATTTCCTATAATTTCAAGCTGCCAGTATTAGCAACTAAAGTGGGGCATTTCCCAGAAACAATAATTCACGGTTATAATGGATACTTGGCAGAAGATAGAGATGTAAACTCTATGGCAGCCGAGATGAATCACATGATAGAGCAACCCATCGACAGAAATCATGTAGCAGAAACTGCATCGAAATTAAGTTGGGAAAATTATGCGAAAGCAATTTGTATCGAATAATTCAATTTGAATTTTATAAGATGTTAGAACTATTTAAACAAGCATTTCAAATTACCAAACGCAATTACTTAGTGTTAATGGGATTGTTGTTGAGTGTAATTGTTGTAATGATTTTTGGTAATGCAATTGCAAGTCTTATTGGCCAAAATTCATTTTTAGGAATCATTGCCAATTGGGTTTTGATTTTAGTAAGAATGGCAGTTTCTGTACTTCTAGTTAAATATTGTTTGTACATCATTCGCGATATAGAGCCAAGCTTTAAAGAAATAAAACCAAGTTGGAATGAGGTATATAAATATTTAGCTTATACTTTATTTAGTATGGTTATTTTCTTGCTAATTTTTATGGTAACAATATCAATCTTTAGTTCATTGGGTGTGGTTCGTCCTGGCTTGCCAGACCTTTACAAAACAATGTTGACCGACCCCAACGCAACGATAGAGAAATTTACCAGTTCAGAAATACTCTATGGAATCGCTGCATTCTTTTTAATGTGTATTCCAGCGCTATTGTTATACCTAAGAGTGCAGTTTGGAACGTATTTAATCCTTGAAAAAAATATCGACATATTTTCTGCTTTCGGAAAAAGTTTAAAAATATCTAAAGGATATTTGTTTTATATTGTAATAACGTACTTGTTTATTATACTGTTAAACATTGCAGGCATACTACTATTTGGCATTGGATTATTGTTTACTATGCCGATGTCGATGGTCGTGGTTGCCTTATTGTACAAAAGTTTGGATGAAAATTACGTGGAAGAAATTCCAGCTGAATAATTATGGGTTTAAAATCTTTTATAAGTAAATACTATGCAAAACTCTTGGTTTCGAAATTGAAATCTTGGGATAAGCATGCTATTGCTATTCAAGAAAAAACCTTACTGCATTTAGTTCAATCGGCAAAAAATACTCAATTCGGAAGAGACCATTCATTCGAAAAAATTAATTCCTATGAAGATTTCAAAAAGCTTGTGCCCATTCGCGATTACGAACAGTTGAGAATTCCATACATAGAAAATCTAATCAAGGGAGAAGCTAATGTTTTGTGGCCTGGAAAGCCGATGTACTTCTCTAAAACTTCTGGCACTACATCGGGAGTTAAATACATTCCAATTACGAAAGAGTCAATGCCTGCACACATCGATGCTGCGAAGATGGCATTACTTTGTTATATCCACGATACAGGTAAATCCGATTTTGTGGACGGCAAAATGATTTTTTTACAAGGCAGTCCTGAGTTAGATGAAAAGGCAGGGATTCCAACGGGCCGACTTTCAGGAATCGTTGCGCATCATGTCCCGCAATATTTGCAAAAAAATAGAATGCCATCTTGGGAAACGAATTGCATCGAAGATTGGGAAGCAAAAGTGGATGCAATTGTAGAGGAGACTTATTCGGAAAACATGACACTCATCTCCGGAATTCCACCTTGGGTGCAAATGTATTTCGATAAGTTATCGGAGAAATCGGGTGGTAAAAAAATACAAGAGATATTTAAAAATTTCAAATTGTTTGTGTACGGTGGTGTTAATTACGAACCATACCGAGCAAAAATAGAAGAAAGCATCGGCTTTAAAATCGATACGATTGAAACTTATCCTGCATCAGAAGGATTCATTGCCTATCAAAATTCTCAACAAGAGAAAGGCTTATTATTGAATATTGATGCCGGAATGTTTTATGAATTTATTCCTGCCGATGAGTACTTCAATGAAAACCCAACAAGAATTTCTTTGGCTGATGTAGAGCTTGATAAAAACTATGCCTTGATATTAAATACCAATGCAGGTTTATGGGGTTATTCCATTGGCGATACTATAAAATTTGTTTCTAAAGATCCTTACAAAATAATTGTAAGTGGCCGCATCAAACATTTCATTTCAGCATTTGGAGAGCATGTGATTGGCGAAGAAGTAGAGTTTGCAATGATGCATGCAGCAAAAGAATTTGATGCAGAAATTGTAGAATTCACCGTTGCACCACAAGTAAATCCAAGTGATTCGGAATTGCCATACCATGAGTGGTTGGTAGAGTTTGCAAAATTGCCAAACGATATGAATGCATTTGCTTTGCGACTCGATGAGTTGTTACAGAAGAAAAATATTTACTACGCAGATTTATTAGAGGGAAACATCTTACGTCCTTTAGTTGTTCGTAATCTGAAGAAAAATTCATTTATTGAATACATGAAATCAGAAGGAAAATTAGGAGGACAAAATAAAGTGCCACGTTTATCGAACGATCGAAAAATTGCCGATCAGTTAATCAAAATTTCAAACAGTTAAGATGAAGAACATTGCAATTTTAGGTTCTACCGGTTCCATCGGCACACAAGCATTAGATGTTGTAAGATCGAATAAAGATAAATTCAAAGTAGAAGTTTTATCGGCTCATTCCAATGCGGAACTACTTGCAAAACAAGCAATCGAATTCGATGTGAATGCAGTGGTGATTCAAGATGAAGCGAAATATTCAGTACTCAAAGAATTATTATCATCAACAGATATTAAAGTTTTTGCAGGCGATAAGGCTTTGGCCGATGTAGTGACATTTGATTCCATTCACATGGTTTTAACAGCGGTGGTCGGATATGCAGGACTATTGCCAACAATTAGTGCCATACGTGCGAAGAAAGACATCGCCCTAGCAAATAAAGAAACATTAGTTGTTGCAGGTGATTTAATTACGAAACTAGCTGAAGAATACGATGTGCGTATTATACCTGTCGATTCAGAACATTCGGCCATCTTTCAATGCTTAGCAGGAGAGTGGCACAATAAAATAGAAAAAATTTATTTAACCGCATCGGGCGGTCCTTTCAGAGGGAAGACGCGAGAAGAATTGATCGGTGTTAAAAAAGAACAAGCATTGAAACATCCCAATTGGACGATGGGTGCGAAGATCACCATCGACTCTGCAAGTCTTATGAACAAAGGCCTTGAAGTGATCGAAGCAAAATGGTTGTTCAATCTAAAACCGGATCAAATTGATGTTATTGTGCATCCGCAATCCATCGTACATTCCATAGTTCAAATGGAAGATGGTTCTATGAAAGCACAAATGGGATTGCCCGACATGAAACTACCGATTCAATATGCCTTGGCATATCCGAGTAGAATTTATGCCGATTTCCCAAGATTCAATTTTATGGATTATCCGAATTTGACTTTTGAGAAAGCCGATACGAAGACCTTTCGGAATTTAGCATTTGCATACGATGCAATGGACAAAGGAGGAAACATGCCTTGTATCTTGAACGCAGCCAATGAGATAGCTGTAGATGCATTCTTGAAAGATCAGATTGGATTTTTTGAAATGTCGGATTTATTGGAACTCTGTATGCAAAAAATTACGCACATATCACAACCAAGTTTGGAGGATTATGTTAATACCGATAAGGAAACGCGTATATTTGCCCGTAGGGAAATTGGGAAATAGAAAATAGAAAATAGGAAAATAGAAAATAGTAAGCAAGGACACTAGCTACTAGCTACTATCCACTAAAACTAAGGTACTAGCATCCCGATAGCTATCGGGATAGCACACTAGCACACTAACAAAATGAACGGATTAATTATGGCAGCCCAACTAATTGCGGGCTTATCGATTTTAGTATTATTACACGAATTAGGACATTACCTTACAGCAAGAATGTTTGGCATCCGCGTAGAAAAATTTTATTTATTTTTCGATGCATGGGGATTCAAATTATTCAAGTTTACCTATAAAGGATGTGAGTATGGCATCGGTTGGTTACCATTGGGTGGTTACGTGAAAATTGCAGGTATGATTGACGAGTCAATGGATACCGAACAAATGAAGCAAGAACCACAGCCTTGGGAATTCAGATCGAAACCAGCTTGGCAACGATTAATTGTGATGTTGGGTGGAGTAACAGTAAATGTTATTCTAGGAATCTTCATCTTCTGGATGTTGGTTTACTTCAATGGCGAATCGTATATACCAAATAAAGAAGCGAAAAATGGAATCGTGGCTTATGAATTAGCACAAGAAATTGGTTTGAAAAGTGGCGACAAAATTCTTTCAGTGAATGGTAAACCGATCGAACGATACAATGAACTCTGGAGTTCTGAAGTAATTTTTGGTGCATCGGTATTAGAAGTTGAACGTGGTTCGGAGAAGTTGAACATTACAGTGCCAAAAGATTTCATCGAAAAATTAAGCGACAAAGGAAGATCGAACTACATTGACGATCTGCCACGTATGCAAATTCTTATCGACTCCGTTGCTGTAGGTGCAAATGCTGAAAAAGCTGGCTTGAAAAAAGGCGATCAGATTGTGGCTGTCAATGCAAAACCTGTTCTATACATGGATGAATTAAGAAGCATCTTAAAAGACTCCGCAGGTAAATCGATTTTAATTTCCTACATCAGAAATTCAGATACATTAAATGTTAATGCCGATGTGAGCGCTGAAGGCACCTTAGGTTTTATTCCAAAAATTGATTTCAAATTAGAAACTAAAGAATATTCTTTTGCACAAGCATTTTCAATTGGAGCAAGCAAAGCATTTACTACTTTGTCCGATAACGTAAAAGGATTAGGAAAAGTAGTAAGGGGAGAAGTAGCTGCAACCAAAGCAGTACAAGGACCTATTGGCATTGCATCGATATACGGCGCAACATTCGATTGGATTAAATTCTGGACATTAACAGCGGTATTGTCGATGATCTTAGCATTCATGAACATTCTACCAATTCCAGCATTAGATGGAGGACACTCAGTATTCTTATTGATTGAAATGGCAATTGGCCGACCGCTGAGCGATAAATTTATGGAGAAGGCGCAAATGGTTGGTTTTGTGATATTGGTAGCGCTCATGGTCTTCGCATTCGGTAACGATATTTGGAAACTCTTCAGTAAATAATCATGAACTATTTTGAGTTTTACGAATTAGAACCTCAATTTTTTATTGATGAGAATTTGTTGAAGAAAAAATTCTATGATTTATCGAAAAAGTTTCATCCCGATTTTCATGCAAATAAATCGGAAGATGAACAAGATAAAATCTTAGAACTATCGACAATCAATAATCAAGCATTTAAAGCCTTGAATAATTTCAACGCTCGATTAGAACAAGTATTGCAAATCAAAGGCGTATTGCAAAACGATGAAAAGTACGAATTGCCAAAAGATTTCCTAATGGAGATGATGGAAATCAACGAAAGCATTATGGACCTAAGCTTCGAACCCAATCCCGAAGCTACCCAAGCACTTCAAATCCAAGTAAAACAAATTCAAGAGGAGTACGAACAAGACCTAAACGCACTCGCTCAATCCTACGATACCCATAAAGACGAATCTATCTTACTGAAAATTAAAGACCTTTGGTACAGAAAAAAATATTTGTTGCGAATTCAAGATAGTTTGAATAAAATTTAAAAAATCAATTACTATACTTTTCTATAAGTTTGATTGAAATTTCAGGGTGAATTTTAATATTTTTAATATAGATTTTACTTTTCATCCTTTTAATATGTTTTTCAATCTTCAAGGCAATAGAAATATTTTTAGTTTCCAAACTAAAATATAATTCCCAATCTTCAGCCTTGGAAGTATAAGAATCTTTAAATTCTTTGTTTTTATGAAATTCTAATCTTTCACTAAGATTTTTAGTGCTTCCTACATAGAACTTATTAGAGGATTTGGAATATAATATATACACACAACACATTTCCCTACACTTATATTATAAAATTAAGGCTCTCAATGAGAGCCTTATAGTACCCAGCGCCGGAGTCGAACCGGCACGGTTTCCCACTGGTGTTTGAGACCAGCGCGTCTACCAATTCCGCCAGCTGGGCGTTTATTCAGGCTGCAAACATATGAAATTCAAACAGAATAATCAAAAAATGATTCACATATTTTCACTATTATTTATTGGATGTAACTGATTGATTTTTTTTAAAAATGAAAATATAGAATATTTATTCTTTAAATTAATCGAGAACAATCTAAATATTCAGATTTTTATATTACGCGCTGTCCCGATAACTATCGGGATCAAACACCAGTGGGAAACCGTGCCGGTTCGACTCCGGCGCTGGGTACGAAAAAAGGCTCTTGTCAAAAGAGCCTTTTTCATTTACAATAATTTTCACTAACACCCTTCCGGCATTAAACACACCCATACTTTATTGCTATCTTCTACATAGATGCTTCGAATATTTTTTTGAGTCGTATCAAGAGGTATAATTTCGTCTGATTTCGATTTCCATAATCCCTGATTCATCGTTCCTATAAGCACCTCGCCATCTGCATCTTTTTGTATTGCGGTAATTTCTAATTGTGCCGATGTGTTGCTGGTAGTTACTTTTTCAAACCTTGATCCATCGTATTTTAATAAGCCCGCTTTTGTACTACCAATCCAAATGATGCCTTTTGAATCTTGTGCAATTCCACGCACAGCCGATTTATCTAACATCGCATCGGTATGGTATTCGTATTTCTCACCATCGAACTTACACAATCCAGCACCCTGTGTGCCCAACCAGATATTCCCATCGCGGTCCTCAGAAATACTCGATACCGAATATTCTCTATCCATTTTATTTTCTAAAACATTTTCTAATTCAACATACCGAAATCCTTGCTGATCGAATTTGAAATATCCTTTATAAGCTCCGAACCATAAATTTCCTTTGGAATCTTTAAATCCACAAAATGCTCCTTTGTTTTTTATATCGGTTCGATCGCTGAAATTCAACAAAACTAATCCATTGTAAAAGCATACACCTTTCTCAGAACTTATCCATAGGTTACCATTATCATCACTAATGATCGATTGAATATCTTTTCCAATTAGGCCCATCGAATTTACAATCGATTTATACTTCGAACCATCGTAACTTAATAAACCATCGGCTATGTTGCCAATCCAAAGTAATCCCTTTTTATCTCTTGCCACACAGTTAGCACCTGCTTTGAACTGGATACGGCTTGACTCAATATCAAGCGGTAGTTCTAAATTGTTTTTTATGCTGCCAAGCTCTGCACGCTTATTGTTCATAGCATTGCTGTGTTCGTTACATGCATACATAACCAAGCTTGCACAAACAAATACGAATAGTAAAGTATTTTTTCTCATGATGAATTAATTTATACTCGAAATTATACAACTCAGTCTTGCAATTTTGTTATTTACTAGTTATTAACTTGTTAATGACTTGTTAAAATTTACGCTCCAAGGAATTTATTTCTAATCTTAGCAAAAGAATTATGAAGAAAATAAATTATCTAATTTTCCTTGCATCCTTACTCTTGTTGGCCATTTTGATGATCCAACTGAATTGGATTTTCGAAACTGCGCGAATCAAACAAGAGATTTTCAACGACAAAGCAAATATGATTCTGATAAGAACTACCGAAGTAATTGCCTCCGATGAAAATACCTGCAAAGGAATTGAGAATGGTATATCGGAAATTGAAAGGAAAACCATCGATTCCATTTTCAATTATTACATGCAGCTCTATAATTTGAAAATTGATTATGTATTTGAACTTTCTAAAAACAATAGTTTTAAAGAGGCTTTATTATCAAACGCCTATCAACAATCTATTGAATCTTCAATGATTACTGGCGATGTAGTGCTGCGATTAATCCTGCCTGAACGTAGTAAATATATTTTCGCCGAATTAAAATCGTCATTGTTCGCTTCTGTATTACTTGTCATTTTAGTCATCTTACTTTTTTGGAAGAGTTTTAAATCTTTGTTAACTGAAAAGCAAATCGCACTCAATACCTACGAATACTTGAGTAATATGATGCACGAATTTAAAACACCCATTACCAATATTTCGATGTCCTTGAAACTTTTGAAAAAATCTGAGAATTCAAGAGAAAGGACAAATGGTATGAACTACATTGAAATCATTCAACAGGAAAATGATAAATTGAAACAGCAAGTGGAGTTGGCACTAAATTATTCTGCCCTTGATAAAGGTATCATCAAGCTTAATAAAACTGAAATCAATTTGCATACTCTAATCGAAAATATTTTCAAGCAAATGGATTTGCAAATCCAATCGGAACAAGTTCAAGTATCGCTTAATCTTCTTGCTGAGATGGATCGTGTGATGGTCGATGAATTGCATTTTAATAATGTTTTAATAAACTTTATCGATAATGCTATTAAATATTCCAATCATCCAAAATACTTGGAAGTTAATACGGTTAATGAAGACGACTCGATTGTATTATCAATCAAAGACCGAGGTATTGGTATGCAAAAAAAATATCACAACTATATTTTCGATGCGTATTTTAGAGTGCCTACTGGAGATGTGCATAATGTAAAAGGTTTTGGTTTGGGTTTATCCTATGTAAAAAAAATTATAGATTTACATAAAGCTGAAATCAGTTTCGATTCGGCACCGTCGAAAGGTTCAACTTTTAGTATTCGCATAAAAAATGCTTAAAAATAATTTCAAAATTTTATTAGCCGAAGACGATAGCAATTTGTCGAAACTCTTGAAAGAATACATACTTTCTGAAGGTTACGATGTCGTCTTAGCTGAAAATGGCGAGATTGCATTTAAAGAATTTAAGCGCTCGCATTTTGATTTATGTTTATTCGACATCATGATGCCAGTAATGGACGGTTATACCTTAGCAAAGGAAATTCGAAAAACCAACACATCGGTCCCCATTATTTTTATTACTGCGCGTTCCATGAAGGACGATAAATTCAAAGCTTACGATATAGGTGCCACCGATTATATCACCAAGCCTTTCGATGAAGAAGAACTCCTATGGAAATTAAAAGCATACGCCAAGTTATCCTCGAAAACGAATGCCGATGTAGTGAGGATTGGCAAGTATATTTTCAATCATCAAAATCAATCACTCAATTACAATGATTCGATCATCAGAATTACTGAAAAAGAATCGGCCATCCTAGAAGTACTACATCGGCATAAAAATAAATTGGTGAAAAGAGAGCAATTACTCAAAGAAGTTTGGGGAGAAAACGATTACTTTTTAGGAAGAAGTTTGGATGTGTTTATTTCAAAAATTCGCAAATATTTGAACGAAGACCCAGATGTAAGTATAGAGAATGTATTTGGCGCGGGCTTTATCTTGAACATGCCCGAATAATAATATTTTGCCTCCCAATAAATATCTGATATCTTTGGGGCATGTCAACAAATACCGATAAAGCAAAGAAAACATTAGATAAAGCAGTGAAAATTGTGGCCATTTTTGGCTTAGCTGGAATTGCTTTTGCCATTTGGTTTTCCATTCAATTCGCAAAAAGTAAAACGAAAGAAGAGTTTGATAAACGTCAGACCTATTTCAACGATATTCATACTTTTTTTAATAAGGATTGGGCACAAAATGCTTATTGGGATTCTGTGAAATCTGAAGAGACGGTTTACATTAACACTGCTACATCGGAAGAAATTCATGTGAAAATTGAGAAGCAAAGTTTCAACGATCAGTTCAATGTAAAAAGCAATACTTTAGAGCGTCCGGATATTTATAAGGTATTGAACATGAGCGTGAGAGCAGGGGATGCCGACTCTACTGTTCGTGCGAACATGGTTTATCTTTGCATGAATCCAATGGTTTTGCATAAGATGACTGCGAGTATTGCCGATGCAAATGGGATAAGTTATAAATCTTATTTTAATAATAAGAGTGTGATTACCATGAAATACGATTCATACAAAGATAAAGAAGGGACGGGCGATAAAGTATTTGAAAAAGATGTGATGCCATTGGAGCAGTTGATGTTTAGTTTAAGAACGATGAACATTGACTCGGTGAAAGATTTTAAATTAAAAGTCTTGGAACCCCAATTAAAATCAGGCATTGGCAGTTTTGCTGTTTATAATTGCGATGTGCGTGTTAAAAAAATGGAAGATGTCATAGATGTTATTGTGGAGTTTCCGAACGACAGCTATTGTATGTACAAATTCGAACGCGCTTATCCGAATAAATTAATTTCTTTTATTCGGTTCGGAGAAATTTTTCAAATAAAGATGTAATACTTCATGTTAGTTTATGACCAATTAAACCGAGCAATAGAGCTTCCCGAAAAGGCTGAATTAACAATTGTTTCCATCGTGCCTTCACAAACGGAATACCTATACGATATTGGTCTTTCGAAGCAAATCATCGGCATAACAAAATTTTGTATTCATCCTACTGAGCTTTTTAAATCGTGTGCAAAAGTTGGAGGTACTAAGCAGCTGGATATTGAAAAGATAAAGTCTTTGAATCCCGATATCATCATTGCCAATAAAGAGGAAAATGAAAAATCCCAAATTGAAGAATTAGAAAAATATTTCCCAGTTTGGATCAGCGATATTTATACGCTCGATGATGCTTACGACATGATGTTACGTTTGGGGGGAATTTTTCAAAAGGAAGAACAAGCGAATCGGATAGTGGAAGTGATTCGTGCATCCCTGCAAACAGTATATGCCAAACGCAATAAATTAATTAATACGAAATCACGTATAGCCTATTTTATATGGCGTGAGCCTTGGATGTTGGCAGGTAAAAACACCTTTATTGATCACATCTTAGGGGAGATGGGTTACGAAAACATCGCCATTCATCTGTCTGAGCCCAATAGATACCCTGAAATTCAGGTCGATGCATTACAGGAAATCTACCAAAATGCTGCTTTTGATATCTTCCTTTCCAGTGAACCTTATCCATTTAAAGAAAAGCATATTGCTGAACTAAAATCGTATTTCCCAGGAGCAAATATTCGTTTGGTAGATGGGGAAATATTCAGTTGGTATGGGAGTAGGTTGAGATATCTTAGTAATTTTGAATTTTGAGCTCATCATTTTGCATTTCTTAAAAAGAATACTACCTTTGCAATCCGTTCAAAGGACCTATAATTGGTGTTCTTTGTATGAAATACGCGGAAGTGGCGTAATTGGTAGCCGCACCAGACTTAGGATCTGGCGCCTCACGGCGTGGGGGTTCGAGTCCCTTCTTCCGCACCACGCCCGATGAATTTCGGGCGTTTTTAATTTAAAAATCATTAGTCATGAATATAACAAAAGAAAATCTTGATGCTTTAAATGCAGTTGTAAAAATCAAATTAGCTCCTGCAGATTACATGGAACAAGTAGAGAAAGCAATTAAAGATCATAGCAAAAAAGTACGCATGCCAGGATTTCGTCCGGGTATGGTGCCAAGCTCACACATCAAGAAATTATACGGTAAAAGCATTTTAGTTGAAGAAGTAAATAAACTTTTATCGGATTCATTGAATAACTACATCACTGAACAAGAATTAAATATTTTGGGTCAGCCATTGCCAAAAGTGGATGAGAACTTCCAAGCTAAATGGGATTTTAGCGATGAGTTCGAATTTGCTTTCGAAATGGGTTTAGCACCTGAGATTAAAGATACCTTCACATCGAAAGATAAAATGGTTCATTATCAAGTGAAAATTGACGATGAAACATTGCAGTCGAGATTGAAAAACATCAGAAGAAGTTATGGTAAAATGACTAACCCTGAGAAAGTAGAGAAAGAAGACGATGTGATTTATGGGGAATTAGTTCAATTATCTCCAGACGGTTCGGTGTTTGAAGGTGGTATTTCGAACACAGCATCTGTACGTTTAGATTTAGTTGAAGACGCTAAAATTAAAAAGTCATTGATGGGCTTGAAGAAAGACGATACTATTGAAATCGATTTACAAAAAGCATATAAAAATGATGCGCATCGTATTGCTCATTTGTTGAACATCGACGAAGAAATTGCGAAGGATTTAAAATCGAACTTCAAGTTAACCGTTAAAAACGTGAACAGAATTGAAGAGGCCGATATGAATCAAGAATTCTTCGATAAAATTTATGGTGAAGGTGCAGTAGATTCAGAAGAAGCATTCATCGAAAAAATGAAGGAAGAATTAATTCAAATCATGCAAGATAATGCCGATCGTAAATTACAGTCGGACATCTACGAGTATGGTGTTGAGAAATTCGGCATGAACTTGCCAGATGAATTCTTGAAGAAATGGTTAAAAGCAACGAACGAAGGTAAATTAAGCGATGAACAAATTGCTGAGCAGTACGATGAGTTCGCTAAAAATTTGAGATGGTCATTGATCGTTAATAAAATTGTAAAAGACAACAACATCGAGGTAAAACCAGAAGAGGTAGTTGACTTAGCAAAAAAGAGAATCGATGCACAATTCAAAATGTATAGCCCACAAGCTTTAACAGATGATCAATTGAATCAATATGCCATCAACTTCTTACAAAACAGAGAACAAGCCAATCAATTGTTCGAAGAAGTAAAGACACTGAAAGTGTTTGATGTATTAAAAGGAATCATTACTCTCGATAAAAAAGAGATTGAATACAGTAAATTCTTAGAATTGAAATAAAAAAGGGGCTTTTAAGCCCCTTTTTTATTGTGCTAGTATGCTATCCCGATAGCTATCGGGATGCTAGTACCTTAGTTATAGTAGATAGAGACTAGTGACTAGTGAATAGTGTTCGTGCTTTCAATGTGCTGAATCTCACAATTTTCGTATTTCCTTTTAACGATTTTCGTCTTTCCATTTTCAATTTTCGTATTTCCTTTTTCGTTTCTCTTCTAAATTCATAGCAACTTAGTTACAGTACCCCTATAGGAAATAAAAAACTTTTAATATTTTGCTACGTTAAATAAGAAATCTAAATACTATGAGTATAGACAAAAACGAATTTCGCAAATACGCTGTGAAACATCACAGAATTAACAGCTTACATGTTGACAACTTCATTTCTCGAGTAGAAAATAAAATAAGTCCAAGCAATTTAACGCCCTACATTATTGAGGAAAGAAACCTTAATGTGGCACAAATGGACGTGTTTTCGCGCTTGATGATGGATAGAATCATCTTTTTAGGGGACCCGATTTATGACAATGTTGCCAATATTATTCAGGCACAATTGCTATTTTTGCAATCGACCGACTCTAAAAGAGATATTCAGATTTACATCAATTCTCCGGGAGGATCGGTTTACGCGGGATTAGGTATTTACGATACCATGCAGTTTATTACACCCGATGTTGCAACTATTTGTACAGGTATGGCAGCATCAATGGCCGCAGTATTATTATGCGCAGGTCAGGCAGGTAAACGTGCAGCCTTGCCACATTCAAGAGTGATGATTCATCAGCCATTGGGTGGTGCAGAAGGTCAGGCATCGGATATCGAAATCACTGCTAGAGAGATTGGTAAATTGAAAAAAGAATTATACGAAATCATCGCTAATCACTCGGGACAAACCTATGATAAAGTATGGGAATGTTCTGACCGCGATTATTGGATGATTGCAAATGAAGCAAAGGAGTTCGGCATGATTGACGAAGTACTTTCTTCAAATCCAAATTCAGAAAAATAAAAAATGGCAAAGCAAAACCGTGACATACGTTGCTCTTTTTGTGGGGCAGGCAAACAAGACAGCTTGGTGCTTATCGCTGGTATCGACGCGCATATCTGCGATAAATGCATTCAACAGGCGAACAATATCTTGTTAGAGGAGAGTGATACACGTGCATCGAAATTGGCAACGAGTTCATTGAATCTTGCAAAACCTATTGATATAAAAAAACATCTCGATCAATACGTCATTGGTCAAGACGATGCGAAGAAAGTTTTATCAGTAGCGGTTTACAATCACTACAAACGTTTAGCGCAGAAGCGCGACGATGATGGGGTAGAGATTGAAAAATCGAACATCATCATGGTTGGTGAAACAGGTACTGGTAAAACTTTATTAGCAAAAACAATTGCCAAAATTCTTCAAGTACCTTTCTGTATAGTCGATGCTACGGTATTAACAGAGGCAGGATACGTTGGGGAAGATGTAGAAAGCATTTTAACTCGATTATTGCAGTCGGCCGACTACGATGTAGCATCGGCAGAAAGAGGTATCGTTTATATTGATGAGATCGATAAGATTGCACGTAAGAGTGACAACCCTTCTATCACGCGCGATGTATCGGGTGAAGGTGTGCAACAAGCATTGTTGAAAATTTTAGAGGGTACGGTTGTGAATGTGCCGCCACAAGGTGGACGTAAACATCCGGAGCAAAAAATGATTGCGATAAATACGCATAATATTTTGTTCATTGGTGGTGGAGCATTTGATGGTATCGATAAGAAGATTGCAAGACGTTTGCAAACACAAGCAATCGGTTATCAGATAGATAAAAATGTAGAGAAAATTGATCAAAATAATTTCTTGAAATACATCAGTCCGCAAGATTTAAAAGCATTTGGTTTGATACCAGAATTGATAGGTCGATTGCCAGTCTTAACGCATTTGAATCCTTTGGATAAAGCAACTTTGATGAACATCATCACGGAGCCAAAAAATTCTATTGTAAAACAATACCAAAAATTATTTGAGTACGAAGACATTAAATTAACTTTTGAAAAAGAAGTGTATGAATTTATTGTCGACAAAGCAATGGATTATAAATTGGGAGCTCGTGGATTGCGTTCTATCATGGAAGCGATCATGATTGACGCCATGTTTGAGTTGCCTTCAGATAAAAGCATTAAAACTCTGAACATCACACTTGCCTATGCGCAGGAGAAATTCGATAAGTCAGAGATTCGAAAATTAAAAGTAGCTTAATTAGTATATAAGTATTTAGTAGCTAGTAGCTAGAAAGTTTCTAGTCTAGCTACTAGCTACTAGCTACTCCAGTACTATCAAATGAAAACAAAAGAAGAAATCGTACAAAATTGGTTGCCGCGTTATACGGGCAGGGAGTTGGAAGATTTTAGTAAATATATTTTGCTCACCAATTTTTCGCATTACTTAGAATTATTTTCGGAGAAATACAATGTTCCTATTATTGGTGAAGGTAAGCCGATGCAGAGTGTGAGTGCAAACGGTATTACACTTTTGAATTTCGGTATGGGTTCTGCAATGGCTGCTACGGTGATGGATTTATTAAGTGCCATTGATCCCAAAGCGGTATTGTTTCTAGGTAAATGTGGTGGACTGAAAAAGAAAAATGAGATTGGCGATTTGATTTTACCTATTGCAGCAATTCGAGGCGAAGGAACATCGAACGACTATTTTCCAGCTGAAGTTCCAGCATTACCATCTTTCGCTTTGCAAAAAGCAATCTCTACAACTATCAGAGATTTCAATGAAGACTATTGGACAGGAACTGTATACACTACCAATAGAAGAATTTGGGAACACGACGATGAGTTCAAAGAATACTTACAAAAAATACGCGCCATGGCCATAGACATGGAGACCGCTACGATTTTTGTGACAGGTTTTAAAAATGAAATTCCAACAGGCGCTTTGCTTTTAGTTTCGGATCAGCCGATGATTCCAGAAGGAGTGAAGACTGCAGAAAGTGATAAGAAAGTGAGTTCCATGTTCGTTCAAAAACACCTCGACATCGGCATAAAATCATTAGAACAGTTAATCAATAACGGATTAACAGTGAAACATCTAAGGTTTTAAAGGGAAATAATCGTACCTTTGCAGCCTAATTTAAAATACAATGATTTCTGTTTCTAATTTATCCCTGAAATACGGGAAAAGAGTGCTTTTTGAAGATGTTAACGTGAAGTTTACACCGGGCAATTGCTACGGCGTGATTGGTGCGAACGGTGCGGGAAAATCGACTTTCTTAAAGATTCTATCAGGCGAAATTGATTCTACAACGGGGCATGTTTCCATTACTCCGGGCGATAGAATGTCGGTATTGAAACAGAACCACTTTGAATTCGATAATTTTCAAGTATTGCAAACGGTGGTGATGGGGAATAAGAAGCTTTGGGACATTATGCAAGAGAAAGATGCTTTGTATGCGAAGCCTGATTTTAACGATGCCGATGGTGAGCGCGTATCAGAATTAGAAGGTTTATTTGCAGAGATGAACGGTTGGAATGTGGAGAGCGATGCTGCGGCTTTATTAAGTGGTTTAGGTATCAAGGAAGAATTGCATTATAAATTAATGAACGAGATTTCGGGAAACGAAAAAGTACGTGTGCTATTAGCTCAAGCTTTGTTTGGGAATCCCGATATTTTATTACTCGATGAGCCTACCAACGATTTGGATATTGAAACCATTTCTTGGTTGGAAAATTTCTTAGCTGATTTTCCGAATACGGTGATTGTGGTTTCCCACGATCGTCACTTCTTAGATTCAGTATGTACGCATATTGCCGATATTGATTTTGGTAAACTAAATATTTATACGGGTAACTATTCGTATTGGTATGAGAGTTCTCAATTAGCATTAAGACAAAGGGCAGATCAGAATAAAAAGATTGAAGACAAGCGTAAAGAATTGCAAGAATTTATTGAACGATTTTCTGCTAATGCATCTAAGTCGAAACAAGCAACATCACGTAAGAAATTATTAGAGAAATTGAACGTCGATGAAATTAAACCATCGACTCGTAAGTATCCAGCAATTATTTTCAAGCAAGAGCGTGAGGCAGGTGATCAGATTTTAACTGTTGAAAATTTAGCTGCTTATAATGATGAAGGTAATTGTTTGTTTAAAGACATTAATTTCTCATTAAACAAAGGCGATAAAGTTGCCGTGATATCGCGCGATAGTATTGCTACATCGACCTTCTATGAACTATTAATGGGTAATATGGATGTAAAGATTGGTGAGATTAAATGGGGCGTGACTATTACAAAAGCATATCTACCATCTAACAATGCTTCTTTCTTCAATGTCGATTTGAATTTGATCGATTGGTTGAGACAATATTCAACAGAAAAAGACGAGACCTATATCAGAGGATTTTTGGGTAAGATGTTGTTCTCAGGAGAAGAGTCTTTGAAGAATTGTAAAGTATTATCAGGAGGAGAGAAGGTGCGTTGCATGGTTTCGAGAATGATGATGTTGAATGCGAATATGTTGATGTTGGATGAACCAACAAACCACCTCGACTTGGAATCGATTACAGCATTTAACAATTCATTGAAAGATTTTAAAGGGACGGTGATGTTGAGTTCGCATGACCATGAGTTTATGCAGACGGTTGCGAATAGAATCATCGAGATAACACCAAATGGAATTATTGATAAGGTAATGACATACGACGAGTACATTGCCGATGAGAAGATAAAAGCTATGCGTGAGGAAATGTATGCAGTGGGTGTGTAGATTATTTACAATAGGTATAAAAAAAGGTCGGTATAAAAGCCGACCTTTTTTCGTTAATTTAATTGAGATACTCTGCTGTAGGAGGAGGATTCGAACCTCCAAAGGGCAGTTAGGTAAAACATCTTGGAAGAAGCCTTTACTTTGTTCTGTATCCCCACCCCCGAGACAAGAGGGCATGTCTGCCTGTTTCATCACCCCACAGTATTTGCTTATTTGATACTTCAAAGCTATATTTATTAGAATATATTTTATAATTTATTTTAAAATTTAGAAAATATTTAATTTTATAATTGTTATATTAGATTTAATACAACAACAACAAAGTTATGGGCGCCAAATTGAATATCGACGAAATTGATTTGAAGTTGATGCAGAAACTGATGAGTAATGCGGATGCTTCTTATGCAGAAATTGGTGAGGAATTATTTGTTTCACCGGGTACCATTCATGTTCGATTAAAAAAATTGACTGAAATGGGGATTATTAAGAATAAGAAATACGAAATTGATCTAAAGAAAATAGGATTTGATATTGTTGCTTTTGTTGGAGTTTATTTAGAAAAAAGTTCGATGTACGATCAAGTTGTCAAGCAAATTCAGAAATTACCACAAGTAATACGATTGAATTATACAACTGGAAATTACAGTATGTTTATTGAATTGTCATGTAGAAATATCGATGATTTAAAAGATATTTTACACGATAAACTTCAAAAAATAAATGGAATAGAACGCACAGAGACTTTTATTTCTTTGGAGGAAAGTTTCAACAGAGCACCCATCATTTCTTAGCTTTAATTGAGTTAAGAATTATTTATGCTGACTAAACTATATTCATATTTCAAAAAACTTTTTGGATATCATTATTATGCATCTTCTGATGCAAATTTTTACTTAGACTCGGTTCTTAGAAACGATGTGGAAAGTATTATCCTATTTGATCGACAATACAATGTAATTGCATTTAATAAGAAAATAGAAGAGTCGGTAAAAAGAATAAGGAATAAGCAATTGCATGTAGGAGATTCTGTTTTGCAAATTATTGCAGAATCAAATTTATCGAAGTTCAAGTTGGAAGTAGAGAAATGTCTAAATGGTCAAACCATCACTTCTGAAAGAAATATATTCGACAAAAATGGAAAAGAGTTTTGGTATTTGTATCAATACAATCCGATATTAAAAGGCAAGGAAATTATTGGAGTGTCAATGATAAGTATTGATGTAACAGAAAATAAATTGTTTAGTAATATCATACACTCCAATGAAAATAAATACAAAGCATTAATAGATCAATCGCATTCGGCTTTATTTTTGTCTAAACCTGATGGTATTATCATCGAAGCAAATTTGTCGGCTTGCGAAATGTTTGGTTATTCAATTGAAGAATTTCACGGTATGCATCGAAATAAAATCATAGAGCATAACGATCCAAATTTTTCAAATTTATTAAAAGAAAGACAACTCAACGGCTCTATTAAAGGAAAGCTTATAGGTATAAAAAGAAATGGTGATCGTTTTCCAATCGAAGTGATTTCTGTTATTTATAAAGATGAGTTAAGTTCAGAACTAAGAAGTAGCACGGTCATTACAGACATTACCGATAACGATAAAACTGAAATTGAACTTATTAAATCAAAAAACAATTTAGAGAAGGCTTTAAACGAACTTAATCATCAAAAGTTTGCATTAGACCAACACTCGATAGTTGCCGTAACTGATGAAAAAGGTACTATTACGTATGTCAACGATAAATTTTGTGAAATATCTGGTTATAGCAGAGAAGAATTAATTGGAAAGAATCATCGTCTGATTAATTCAGGTTATCACGAAAAAGATTTTTTTAGAGATTTATATAAAACGATTTATGCTGGGAAAGTTTGGAATGGAGATATTTGTAATAAGAAGAAAGACGGCAGTTTGTATTGGGTTAGGACTACCATCGTTCCATTTAATGATACTGAAAGTAAAGTGCCCACTCAATTCATAGCAATCCGAACCGACATAACTTATCAGAAAAAATCTTTACAAGAATTACAAGAAGTTAATGAACGATTTGAGTACGTAACTAAAGCTACATTCGATGCAGTTTGGGATTGGGATTTGAACAGCGATGTGGTATTTATGGGTGAAGGCTTTTATAATTTATTTGGATATGTGAATTCAGGTAAAAAAAGACATTATCATGAAATGATCCGATTCATACATCCCGATGATTATATTGATACAGTAAATAGTCTTCAGCAATCGATGAATTCCAATAAATTGAATTGGTCGGCCGAATATCGTTTCTTAAAAGCCAACGGGGAATATGCTTATGTACAAGATAAGGCCATCATTATTCGTGATAAAAACAATCACTGTATTCGCGTTATCGGTGCAATTCAAGATATTTCGAAATCTAAACAGGAGCAAATGCAATTAAAGCTTCTTGAATCAGTAATTACAAATTCTACTGATGCAATTCTTATTACTGAAGCAGAGCCCGTAGATAGTCCAGGTCCTAGAATTATATATGTAAATGATGCATTTACTAGAATGACTGGATATTCTAAGGAGGAAGTAATTGGTAAATCTCCTCGTTTATTACAAGGTCCAGAATCAGATGAGAAGGAACTAAGACGATTGAAGATCGCATTGAAAAATTGGGAAACGTGTGAAATTGAAACTATCAACTATAAAAAAAATGGCGAAAAATATTGGGTGAATTTTTCAGTAGTTCCAGTGGCCGATAGTACAGGTTGGTACACACATTGGATTGCAATTGAGAGGGATGTAACATCAAGGAAACAATCTGAAGAAGAAAAAATTAACCTAATCAATGAACTTAGCTCATCGAATAAAGAGTTAAAGCAATTTTCTTATATCACATCACATAATTTACGAGCACCAGTAGCGAATCTACTTGGCATTTTCAATATTTTAGATACAAGCGAAGTGAAGAATGAACTCAGCTTGAAATTAATAGATGGTCTGAAAACATCGACCCTTAAACTTAACGACACACTAAACGATTTAATTAAAATTTTAGTAATAAAGGAAAATACGAATTTGCCAATCGATCAATTATCTTTAAACGATGTGTTGTCGGAAGTTCTATTGCTAATTAACAATCAAGTTCAGGATTCAAAAGCAATTATCCAATCAGATTTTTCAGAACTTGAACACGTTCAATTTAACAAATCATATTTAGAAAGTATCTTTATAAATATGATTACAAATTCTATTCGTTATTCAAAAGAGAACGTTTTCCCAATCATTAAAATTAAATCGAGGATTGTTGATTCTAAAGCACAATTGGAGTTTAGTGATAATGGAATTGGTATGGATATGGAAAAAGTAAAACACGATATTTTTGGATTGTATAAACGTTTTCATAATCATTCAGAAAGTAAGGGCATAGGATTGTATTTAGTGCAATCACAGGTACATGCAATGGGAGGAGCTATTCATGTCGACAGTAAAGTTGGAGTAGGAACAACATTTACAATAACATTCAAAAAAATATAAATACATGTTTAAAAATGTGCAACGTTTCATTTTTTTAATACTTTTCTTTCTTATTACAATAAGTAATGTTGTTGCCTATTCATCTACTACTAATAAAATTCATAATTACGATAGTGTAAAAGTTTTTCAACTATTTAATTCTGTAGATAAGAACCTAACAGAAAACAATTTCGATTCTGCTCAATTTTATATCAATTCAATTTTAAAGTCGATTAAGTATAGAGGTCAAGATTATATAAGTTATTATCTCTGTACTCGACAAATGGAGATATATTACTATAACTCATTGCCAGAACTTGGATTGCAAGAAGTGGCTTGGGCTATTGATCTTGCAAATACACTCAACGACAGCGACTTGCTTTTAGATGCATATAATTTTAAGGGTTTGTTTAGTTTGATGTTAAATCAATACGATTTGGCAATCGATGCATTTAATAAAGGCATTCAATACATAAGCAATTCATATCACCAACATCCATTTTATTTAACACAGCCACAACATATTTATGCAAATTTAGCAGAAGTGTATGAAAAAGTTAATCGATTAAAATTCGCTTTAGATGCAAATTACAAATCGCTCTATTATGCACAAAAACACAAGGCACAAAGGGCTACTATGGTAGCAGAATTTGGAATTGCTAATATTTACATTAAACAAAATATGTTTGACTCTGCATCATTACATTTAAATAATGCTTTAAATAAATCTAAAGAATTAAATCAACTTGATGTATATACCATGTCTTTAGTTGGATATGCAAATTTATATAAAGAGAATTCGAATTTAGCTCAGAAATATTTGTTAGATGTATTGAATATTTATAATAAGAATACTCAAATTAATAATTTATATACCATCTATATTTTAGATGAAGCAATTTTATTGTGTGAAAAAATTAATAACACTAAGTTATTAGAAGATTTTACCAAGAAAAAAAATCAATTGAACCAAGATATTTTATTGAAAAAATCAGAATATTTAGAAACACTGTCTCGATATAATTATAATAATGAATTAAGTTTATTTAGTAATCAACTAAAAGACATCGAAGATGAAAACTACAAATCGCAACTTAGATTATACTTTGCTTTAATTGTAATTTTATTAATAGTGTTAATATTTATAATCTATCGATACTATATCAATCAAAAATTAAAATTATCAGAACTAAGAATTCAAATTAGTCAAGATTTACACGATGAAATTGGTTCAACACTAAGTGGTTTGGCATTGTCTTCCGATTTAGCATTGAATGAATTAAAAAATGCTAATGGATATAATAAATTAGAATATTATTTAAACTTTATTAAAACAAATTCGAGGGAAACCATTAGCTCACTAAGTGATATAGTTTGGGTTGTAAGTATCAGAAATGAAACCCTCAACGATATGTTTGAACGATTATTAAAAAATTTCACAGAGCTATCTTACTTTAATAAAATACAATTTAATTCATCAATAGACTCCTCTATCAAAGATTTGAAATTGGATATTAAAACCCGGAAAAATTTATATTTTGTTTGTAAAGAGATATTAAATAATTCCTTTAAACACAGTAGATCCAGCCTTATTGATTTGAAATTCAAATCCATTTCATCTTCTAGAATTGAAATTGAGATTCGAGACTTTGGGGTGGGATTCAGTCAAGAATTAAGTAATTCAGGAAATGGATTAACTAATATTCACGATCGACTAAAACTCATAAATGCAGAGTACCAATTAGTAAGCAATGAAACAGGTACCGAATACAAAATTTATATAAATACCTAATTGAGGTATTTATGCGATTTAATTTTTAGTTAAATTCGTATATGGAAAATAGAATTAAGGTTGTTCTGTACGAAGACAACAAAACGCTGCGTGATGTGATTTACAATATGATCAATCAAACAGAGGATCTTCAATGCATAGCTGCCTATTCCAGCACCAAACATTTGATTGATAATCTTCAAGACTCGAATGTCGATGTAGTACTAATGGATATAGAGCTTCCAGGAATGGACGGTATCGCTAGCACTGCAATATTGCATGAAAAATTTCCTGATATTAAAATTTTAATTCAAACCATTTTTGATAATTCCGACAAAATATTTAAATCCTTATGTGCGGGTGCAAGTGGATATATATTAAAATCGGATGAGTTAAGTACTCAATTACAAGCCATTCGCGATATATACAAAGGCGGATTAGTAATGTCACCTAGTATAGCCTCAAAAGTCCTAAATTTTTTTACTCATAAAAATGTAATTCTCGTAGAGCCCAATGATGAAGATTACCGGATTTCATCACGAGAAATTGAAATACTAAAGTGTATGCAAGCCGGTAAGAAAGCAAAACAAATTTCGGATGAATTATTTATTTCTTACGAAACCGTGCGTACTCATATCAAAAATATCTACAAAAAACTACATGTAGCTTCTAAAACAGAAGCCGTATACAAAGCCCTACAACAAGGAATAATATAAAATTACCCCATTGAGGTATTTCATAGACTTTTATATATCAGCAATTTTGATATATAAAATTAAAGTTATGAAAAAGCTCTTCTCATTTATAGTACTTTTTGTGCTTATAAGTATTGTTAGCAAAAATTTATATGCTAAAATATATACAGTAAGCAATAGACCAACCATGCCAGCTATGTTTACAACCATTCAAGCTGCGGTTGATTCGGCTAAGCAAGGCGATACGATTTATGTTCAAGGTAGTCCAGTCATTTATCCAGACTTTACAGTTGTAAACAAACGCTTACATATTTTTGGACCGGGATTTTCACCCATAACATCCGACAAATTTTCGGCGAATGTGAATTATATGAATATACGCAACACTACTACGGATTTACTGTCTAATGGTGGATCATTACAAGGATTCGTTATCGGTTTTATGGATTTTACTTTGAATGCATTTAACGATCGACCTGTTAATAATTATTCCATTAGTAGATGTGCATTTGTTAATGGAAGAATAAACTTTTATGCTAATGTAAGTAATTTAAACATTGAAAATTGTTATTTTACTAGTTCCAATTGCGGTCTGAGTTTTTCTGCAGCAACCTTTACAAATATCATCATACAAAATAATGTCTTTAGATTAATCTCGGGACATAACGGTGCAATCATAGGATTGTTAAATAGTTCAAATGTACTTATAAATCACAATGTATTTTATACAACTATCCTTTCAGGTAATGGTGCATTAATCTTTGAATCAGTTTTTAGTCAGGCAGTTAGATCTTTAACACTTTCAAATAATATTTTTATTAATTCAAATATTTCAAATTCAGTATTACAAAATTCTTCATTCTATAACAACATTACATTTTATTCTAACGGTCCCCAAGCACCTGCAAACATTCCCTGGTTAAGTAATAATAATTTAGATGGTGGAGGTAATATCTATAATCAGGATCCCTCTTTAATCTCTCATGTAGCAATCAGTACTGGTGCAGATGCTATCGGCTTAGATTTTCGTGCTAATGCCGGCCAAGCTACAAACGCAGGTTCAGATGGGAAAGATATAGGTCTGTTATTTAACACTGTGGGCAGTTTGAATTGGGAAAGAGCAAGTACGAGCAGAATGCCAGTAATCACTCAATTGAAAGTGAAAAATCCAACCGTAGGACCTAACGGAACCATTCAAATAGAAATTAAGGCAGTTAATAATAACTAAACCTTTATCATGAGAACCCGAATTTTATTCCTCATAGTCTTTCTCTATTTTATTGCCGATGTAGAAGCGGCAATAATTCGAGTAACACATCAAGGGCCATTTATTAATCCTATTGAAAATGCTATTCATAGTGCTAACGACTATGATACAATTTTAGTAATGGGTTCTGTTAATGTTTACCCCGATGTAAATATTATTACCAGCAAAAAGTTTACGCTATTGGGTCCAGGTTATAAAAGTTCTTTACCTGCTGTTTTAAGAAGTATTAACATTAAAGCTCCCGCAGATACATCAACGTATACAATCAATTATTTTCCAATGAATCCCGATTTAAATTGTTTAGTGGGGTCTACTTTGATTGTTACAACAACTCTTTTTAAAGGAAAGACGATTGAAGATATTGTTATCAAAGGTTTTGTTATCAAAGGTGAAATAAATTTTGTACCACACGATCAATTGATGGGTGGGATAGCTGATTTTTGTCTCGCACTGGCTGGTCAAGAACGAGTTTATACAAAAACAAAGTTTAGAGATATTAAAATCGAGAATAATTTAATATTATCTCCGATTAATCTTTCATACAACTCGGCACGATATGAGAATTTTATAATATCTGGCAATTTCTTTTCTAGTTCCGGACGTATTGTAGGTGGTTCTCGTTCTTACGAAAATTACTATGCTTTTGTTCCAGCAGATTATAGTGCTGCTCCTAGTGCAGTTAGTACTCTTTTATATTTTAATCCAGAGAGACAGTCAGATTCCGCAGGCAATTATGGCCATCTTATCAAAAACAATATTTTCAGAGTACAGCTTGCCCCATTTAAATCCTTGTATGTATTTGATCTTAACAAACCTATATCCATTGAAAACAACATCTTTTATTCTGGAGTAAATACGAATCAAAATTACAATTATCCATTTCAATCTAACCCCAACCCATGGTATATAGATCTCAATTTTGAGACAAGATTATTAAGAATAAATAGTATTCCAGACACTATATTGAATATTGTTAGTCTTCAATCGGGTAGAGGCTTTAATTATAAAAATAATATTTTTTCACGTGTTCAATTTGATACTTCTAAAGGTGCTAGTATTATTCCATCGAGCTTTGCGAATAATCTAACGTATCAATGTACACCTAATTTTCCATGGAACGACACATCAGCAATCAATTTAGGAAACAATCAAAATACATCCCTGCCAATTTTCAAGGAGCATTCTAGTATTGACTCAGGTTTTATAGATCCATACATGGATTTTAGTCTCGCAGAAAATAGTCCTGCCAAAAGCATGGCAAACGATTCCACTGATGTAGGTATTCAATTTGATCCCATTACAGGATTGCCAATCTCTGGCACGGATGATATTAATATCCCAGAAATTGTAAAGCTGGAAATTATTGGTTATCCAATTGGAAAATTTGATGTGGGCTTGAATACGACTGTTCCTGTAAGGATTTTGGTGGACACGGATGTGAAAAATATTGAATATTTTATTGGTAATGATCCCGGCATCGCTGCCGCCATTCCATTGAGTTTTCATATCATTGACACCTTAAGCCAAGGGATTTTAATTGAAGCAAATCCTAACGTGCTTAATTTTAAAGGGTATAATAATTTAAATTTTAGGGTGTCAAAAGCTGCGGGAATTTGGAGTCTCGACAAACATGTTAGAATTTTTGTCGATAGTAAATTCAATAATTTTGATAAACTGAATCTTGCCGAATGTTTTTTTAATCAAGATCCCGGACCTGGAAATGGATTTCCATTACAAATATCTACGAGCGATACCATAATACACATCGATAGTATTTTAGCGAACATAACATCTCAATTAGCATACGGTATACAAACATTTAATATTCGTGTAAAAAATTCTGATGGAGTCTGGGGACAAATTATGAGTAGCCCTGTTTATATTGACTCCAATAGAATTAATCTTCCCGAAATTAACGGGTATGAATTTTATTTCAATACCGACTCTGGTATTGGTACTTCAGAAATTATTTCATTTAATTCGAACGATACTATTCTGCATATCGATAGCATTACCTATTCCAAACTAATTGGATTGTCGCCCGGAATTAACACCTTAAGCGTTCGTGTAAAAACAAGTAATCATTTTTGGAGTCAAATTGCGAGTGCTCCTTTTCGAATTGATACAGTAGAGGAGAGCCTGCCAGAAATTTCTGCCTATGAGTTTTACTTCAATACTGATTCAGGGCCTGGAAATGGTTTCGTAATGAACCTTAGTGCAAACGACACCATTTTGCATATCGATAGCATTACCTATTCCAAACTGATTGGTTTGTCGCCCGGAATTAACACCTTAAGCGTTCGTGTAAAAACAAATAATCATTTTTGGAGTCAAATTGCGAATGCTCCTTTTCGAATTGATACAGTAGAGGAGAGCCTGCCAGAAATTTCTGCCTATGAATTTTACTTCAATAATGATCCAGGTCCTGGAAATGGTTTCGTAATGAACCTTAGTGCAAACGATACCATTTTGCATATCGATAGCATAGCGAATTCTTTTCTCAGTCAATTACAATCGGGTGTTCATAATCTAAACGTTCGTGTGAAAACAAGCAATCATTATTGGAGTCAAATTGCAAGTAGCCCTATTAATGTCGATGTGTTAACTCCGAATTTACCTGCAATTATAAATTTAGAATATTACTTGAATTCTGATCCAGGAGTCTATGCTGCAATACCTATTGTGTTGCAAAGTCAAGCCGATACGATAATACAATCTGTTACAATACCGGCTAATACCATAACACCTGGATTTCATACACTCAATTTACGCGCTGCGAATTCTAATTTGCCAAGTCAGGCACAAAGTGCTCCTATTTACGTTTCAAACGAATACGATAACTTAAGTGACTTTATTGAACTGAATTATTTTGTGAATAGCGACGATTCCATAAAATCGAAATTCAAGTTCAACACATCTGAACTTTCATTAGATACAACAATCACTTTGCAATTATCGAATCTTAGCAATTTTAATAATACCATTTATTTTAATGCTGAAAATCTTGATGCAAAGCCAAGTATGTTTCAATCCGCAAATTTTATTTATTGTGCCGATACGTTAGCGCTCCCAATCATTTCAGGTAAACAATCGTATTGTATTGGAGATACTTTGAAACTTTTTGCAAGTACTTCTGATACGGATATCGTATTTCAATGGTCTACACCATTGGGAGTATTTAGTGCGAATGAAATTCAATTTCCTGTACTCGATAAAAGTTTAGAAGGTGAATATAAATTGAGATCATTCAAGGCAAACGCTAGCGCTTGCGATACGAGTATTTATGCAAGTACTACTATAATTATAAACGATTTACCTCGAATCGATTCTATTTTAATATTCGATACATTATTATGTTCCGGGGAAACTACTAGTATATTATTGGTCAACGACACTGCATCGAGATACGAATGGTATTTTAACAATCAGTTATTGCCAGACACTATTTTTGGGATCAATGTGTTAGATTCTGGTGTTTACTTTGTTAGAAAGTTCAATGAAAACGGATGCTTCATAGATTCCGATCCGATACGAATTCGTATTTCCGATACAGTAAGCACACCGCAAATTCAAATTCAAAAAGATGAATTATGTTTAAATGAAAACCTAAGCGTTCTCATTTCAAATTTTGATACGAATTTAATTTACACTTGGATTACACCTATAGATACTATTATAGCCGACAGTCTAAGTCTAACAGTAAATTCATTGAGCATGTCGGGAGATTATTTTCTAAATGCAATCAAGAAAAATGGAAATAGATGTGAAATCTCAGAAACAATCACTTTCCAAATTCAAGTAATTGACTATCCCATTGCACAACAAATTCAACACGATTTAGGTAATGTAATATGTGTTGGAGATAGCGTGAATTTATCTGTAGATGCCGACACTAATTTGAGGTATGAATGGTTTAGAAATGACACACTCATTGAAACTAATGCTCATCAGATTAGAGTTAGTGATTCGGGTTCGTACTACGCCATTATATATAATGATAATAATTGTTTTATTTCTACAGATACATTTAACTTAAGTATCAAATCATTACCAATTGCTTCTGAAATATTCGGTCCCAAAGTTGCTTACAGAAACAAATCGCTTTATACTTATTTCAATTTGGATACTGCTGTAAAATACAATTGGCAGGTACAAAATGGGACTATTACCTTCAACTTAAATAATTCAGTCCTAATAGATTTTGACGACACCGCTACATCGGCAATCATACAATTAAGTATAGAAGATAGTTTGTGTTCATCCTTACCAATCTTTTTAACAGTAGATCTGATTCAGTATTTCGATACCTTGATGATTGATGTTGATACGATTGTCATACCATTCAATTCTTTCAAACAGAACATAACAATAGCATCGAATATTAATTGGCAAATAACATCGACAGAAAATTGGATAGATATAAGTAAGTTGAGCGGAAATGGTAATGATTCTATCGAAGTATCAGTTGAAGAGAATTCGTTTAGTAATGCTCGTTCTGCAGATGTGATAATTAGAGCAGATACACTTGAACATTTGGTACACATTATTCAATTGGGCAAACCAGTATCGGCTTACTCGAATAAAAATAATTTATTTAAGGTCTTTCCTAATCCAAGCATACACATGGTTTATGTCGAATCAACTCATATAAATTTAAATACTGCAAATTATAAATTATACGATTCATCATCGCGCTTAATACGTGAAGGAAATTTCAACAACAACAACCATTCTATTGATGTATCAGATGTTTCAGAAGGAATTTATTTCCTGAAAATTGAATATGCTGATGTAGATGAGATGATTAAACTTATCGTTACTAAATAAATTTGTATTTAGTATGTTGTTTTATCTGACTGGAATAAATGCTGGTATTGAAAGAAAATAGATAGGCCACAAGGCATACTATAAAGGAGTAAATACCAGCAGCAGTTCCGAACAATTCCATCCCCATAACTGCACATGCAATAGGTAAGAAAATAATTATCCAAAGATTTTCAGTCCGTACTTTTGTGACCCATTCTAATGAAAATAAAAAGATTGCCGATGCCGTGCCTATACAAAGAGCAAGTATTGCAGCAAGAACTATGTACTTGAAATATAATTTTAATGTATTCAATTTATCTTAAAATCTTTTCCATCTTTTTCCCTTTTGCCAATTCATCCACCAATTTATCTAAGTACCGAACTTTCTGTGTTAATGGGAATTCAATTTCCTCTACCCGATATCCACAAATTACTCCTTTGATCAAGTTCGCATTGGCATTCATCTTAGCTTTTTCGAAAAATGTTTTAAAATCTATTTTCGTGTCGATGTGTTGCTGTACATCTTCTTTCGTGTAACCACATAACCACTCTATGACTTGCAATAATTCTTCTTCGGTTCTTCCTTTGCGTTCAACCTTTTGAACATACATCGGATAGATCGATGCGAATGTCATTTTAGAAATTTTTGCATCTTGTTCTGCTGTTACTTTCATGATGTATGAATATTTAAAACGATTAAAATTAATAAATTCATTTTACTCTGTTGGTTAAATTAGTGTATACTCAATAAAGTCAAATAGCTTACAAGAAATCTATAAATTTCTAAACTATAATTGAAACAAAGCAGTAACAGGATGCTAGAAATGATGGTATACCACCAAGTAGTTTTATAAAATTTTTTCAGCCCCAAAATTATATAGACGAATAATATTATTTGAATAGGTATTACATAATACAAATTTGATGTCACATGAAACAGATTATCAACAAGCTCCGCCCATATTACCATTACAACTAATACGAAAGAGAAAAAATGAATCGCAAAAATGATATGTTTCCCAAATTGTAATTTCTTAAAAACGAATAATATACTCAAAACAAACCCAAGAATTGGGATGAAAGAAAAGACGAATGTTTTTGCATAGGTGTTTGATTTTTGATCGTATAATAAAGCGATTTCTCGAATTGATTTGTTCGACTCATTGGATTTTTGGAGCACTAAATCAGCAATATTTACATTCATATCATTACTGCTTTCAAACCACCAAGCCGAAGGTTTTCTAAATACATCCGTACTTGAAAGTAATAGAAAAAACAATACGTTTGCCAATAAGAATAATTGAATTGGCTTCATATAGGACTTGCGAACTCCTTGAACATATAAAACACTTAAATGTCCTGGTTTGAATAGCAGAGCAATTGCCGATTTGTAAATTTTAGAATCGATATGAGTAAATATGTCGATGCCTTGCTCTATAATTTTAATGATGCTAAAATCATTTTCATGTACTATTTTTTCTCCGCATAGATGACAATAATCACCAAGCAGATCAGTATTACACGATTTGCATTTCTGTTGAAAATTAGAAGGTTTTATTGTTTGCATGTGATTATAAATTTATAAAAAATAATCACATGCAATTGAAAATTAATATAGAATTAATGTTTTGCAGCCAAATATCGTTCCGCATCTAATGCAGCCATACAGCCTGAACCTGCTGATGTTACTGCTTGTCTATAGATTTTATCTTGAACATCGCCAGCTGCGAATACACCTTCTATATTGGTGCGAGTGCTTCCTGGAATGGTTTGAATATATCCAGCATCGTCTAACGTAATCCAATCTTTGAAAACATCTGTATTCGGTTTATGTCCAATGGCAACAAAAAATCCTGTAACATCTAATATGCGTTCTTCATTGCTCTTGTTGTTTTTAACTTTTACCGCATTTACTGTTTGCCCATTACCCAAAATCTCTTGTGTTTCCGAATTGTAAAGTATTTCTATGTTGGGAGTATTTAGGACTCTATTTACCATTGCTTTAGATGCTCGGAACTCATCTCTACGAACAATCATGTATACTTTTTTGCAAAGTTTAGCTAGATACGTTGCTTCTTCTGCAGCTGTATCACCCGCACCAACAATTGCTACATCTTGTCCTTTGAAGAAAAATCCATCACATACTGCACAAGCCGATACCCCAAATCCGTTGTATTTTTGTTCCGATTCTAAGCCCAACCATTTAGCGCTTGCACCGGTTGCTATGATCACTGCATCGGCAGTAATTGTTTTTGTATCGTCTACTATTACTTTGTGAACGGGTCCAGAAAAGTCCACAGCACTTACATAGCCAAATCGAATATCAGTTCCGAAACGCTCTGCTTGCTTTCTGAAATCTTCCATCATCTCAGGGCCTTGTGTGCCATTTGGATAGCCCGGATAATTCTCTACTTCTGTTGTAGTTGTAAGCTGACCGCCCATTTGTATACCCGTAATCATAACTGGTTTCAAATCTGCTCTCGCTGCATAAATAGCTGCTGTATAACCAGCTGGTCCTGATCCTATAATTAAACAATGAACGTGTTCTGTTGTATTTTCCATTTTATTTAAATCCTTCTTTTCTTAAATTTTCGTCTGCTAAATTAAGGATATTTCTAATATCCCTCTGTTACATTTATTACATTATTTCGGGATGTATACGGTGTCTAAAAATGCACCATATGATGCCCAAATTCCAACACAACCCTTACCTTCCACATTTCCGTTTAATACTACTGTGGGTGCAAAAGGATTGGCAAAACTTCCGCTCTGCGATTCGAAGGTGTTCCAGAAATCGTATTGCTGCTTATCGATACTCGCCCATTTAATATATACCGTGTCGCCACGTTTAAAATATCCATAAGTTGAAAAATCGGCCGAATCGTTATTCTGCAATTGTTGCTTCCCTCCAAATACTGTGAATGAAATTTGTTTCCCATTCACCAAAAAATCATTGAAAATGGAATTAAAACTTACATCAAAAAACAATTCCGAATTTTTTCTTGTGAGAATTCTATAAAAATTGTCTTTTTGAATGGGATCTGTAAACCAAGCTGTAAGTTCGACTAAGGAATCTATCGTGCCTTTTTCGCCAGGTGCTGTAGTTATACTGACACTGTCGAATGGATGTGGTTCTAAAACCTTAGTACTTGCTGTAAATATTTTTCCATCAACTTCAATTCTCAAATCATAGGTACTACCAACTTGACCCGTTATAGTTGTATTGGTATAAATTACTGCAGCCCCAAAATCAACTTCATCTAAACTGATATATGGCCCAGCATCTACAGATATACTAACATTTGCACCTCGCACAAATAAATTACTGAAATCTTCGTTACTTAAATTTTTTAAAAAACTTGCACCCCTAGAAATACTTACTATTGGTACCACTCCATTTTCAATGTATCCCTCAATTACATAAGGTTGCTCGCCCGGTGGAAAATCTACATCGATGTTTTTTTCGCAAGCACTTAATGACAAAAGTACTGCGATGCTTAATGCAGTGTTGAGTATCGATTGCTTTATAGTGTTTATGATAGATTTCATTTTATTAAGTATTAAGACCAAACGATTTTCCATTTTCTATTTTCCATTTTCCTTCATCAAAACTTGAAATTCCAAGTCACCGAAGGTATCAATGGAAACACTGTAATTTGTTTCGGCTGTATGCTTAACCCATTACTCAACACATCGCCCTGAATATCTAAATATATAATGTACTGATTCAATCGATTGTATACATTGTAAATGCTGAAGTTCCATACTGATTCAAATTTTTCTGTTTTCTTTTGTGTGTAGGTCGCCGAGATATCTAATCGATGATAGGGGATTAAACGGTATTTATTTCTATAATCGTCTTCAAAATACAATCCTTGTGTACCACTAAAAAACACCAAATGCGTAGGTAAATTGAATGCAGATCCTGAACCGTAAACAAAAACAGAACCAAAGGTCCATTTATCGTTTAAGGAATATGACAAAACGATTGAGGCATCGTGTCTTCTATCGTAACGAGCATAAAATGTTCGGCCATCTTGCAGTTCTGGGAAACGTCTTTTAGCATAGGATAAGGTATATCCAATCCAACCGTTAAATTTCCCCATTGCTTTTTTTACAAAAAATTCTGCTCCATAGGATTCTCCAACACCAAAAGTTAAATCGTTTTCTAAATTTGGACTTAACTGTCCGGTGCTACTTTCTTTAAATTCAACTTGATTGCGCAAGTCTTTGTAATAAATTTCAACAGAAGTTTCATACATATCCTCCTTGAAATTTCTGAAGTATCCAATGGCATATTGTGTGGCAACTTGCGGGCGCACCAATGTTGAACTTGGTATCCATAAATCGGTAGGTAAGGTGCTGCCCGATAATGAAGCAAGATGTATGTACTGATTTGTAATGGTATAAGATGCCTTTATAGAGCTGGTTTTATTCAATGTATATCTTAGAGAAACTCGAGGTTCTAAACCATGATAAAATTTTATATTTTCCCAGTTCTTATAATTGATGGTATCTACAATTGTACTTCCATCTTGTCCTGCCACGTATCTATCGTATGGACCCACTTGTTGGAACATGGAGTAACGTAAGCCTGTGTTTAATCTTAATTTTTCAGTAACATCAAAATCGTTTGACACATACACTGCAGCCTCGTTCGCATATTGTCTATTGATTTTATCGGGCGTGATGCTCGACTCTCCAATTGTTCCGCTAGCTGTAGTAGGAGTGAAGCGATGAAAAGTATAGATCGCTCCAAATTTTAATTGATTGCGCACATTTGGAAAATAATCGAAATCAATTTTTCCAGTAACATCTCGAATACCTGAAAACAATTCGAAATCAAAATTGCTTTGACTCGCACCTAAACGAAAAACGTAATCGCTATAAATAGCCGTTGTGTTCACAAATAATTTATCGTTGAACAAATGGTTCCAACGCAAGGTAGTAGTGGTGTTCCCCCATGGGAAACGAATTCCAAAACGTTCGCCTTGAAAAGTAAAAACATCTTTCCCAAAATAGCCACTTAAGAACACTCGATCTTTATCCGAAAACTGATAATTCAGTTTCATGTTCATATCGTAAAAATAATAACCCGAATTCCGTAGTCGATCGTTATCACCAGCGAATGGTTTCGTTAACACATCGATATACGTTCTTCTACCCGAAACAATAAATGAACTTTTATCTTTTTGTATCGGACCTTCAAGTGTTAGACGAGAAGATATTAGGCCGATGCCTCCCGTTGCATGATAACTCTTGTTATTCCCCTCTTTCATATTCACATTCACCACGGATGAAAGTCGACCCCCATACTCCGCTGGCATACCTCCTTTGATGATGCTGGTATTGTTGATGGCATCGGAATTAAACACAGAAAAAAATCCAAACAAATGTCCAGTATTATAAACCACCGCTTCATCGAGCAAGACCAAGTTTTGATCGGGCCCGCCGCCTCGTACGTAAAAGCCGCTATTGCCTTCGCCGGCCGATTGTACACCGGGCAGAAGTTGCAAGGTTTTAAGAATGTCAACCTCACCCATAATTACAGGAAGCGTTTTCACTTTTTCCATTTGTAAAGTTTGCGTACTCATCTGTGTACTCTTCACATTTTCATCGGCTTTCCGCGCCGTCACCGTGACTTCTTTACTCTGCACAATTCGATTACTCAAATTCACATTATACCGTATATTTTTATTTAGGTCGATGGTATCCTCTTTTGTCTGATACCCTAGGAAAATTACTTGTACCGCATACTTACCTTCTGGGAGAGTAATGGAATAAAAACCATATTCATTACTTTGGGCACCCTTATTAATTTTTTTAATAATGAAGCTTGCACCCAACAAGCTTTCGCCAGATGCGGCATCTTTTATATAACCACTAATGGTATACTTATTTTGGGCAATGCTGCTGGTAAAGATTAAGAGCAAGGCTAGGACTACAAGGGAAATTTTTTTCACTACTCTATTACTAATCTAGTTTTGTACGATGAAACGGAACTTTGAATAGATATAATATACATTCCCCTAGAAATGTTTGCAGGTAATTCTATTCCATTGATTAATTCAATTGCATTGAAATTTGAATTGTAAATGGATTCTCCAATTAAATTATATAAATGAAGTTCGAAATTTTCATTTTGCAAGGTGTTGAACAAGAAGAATAATTGACCATTCGAAGGATTGGGATATACTCCAAACTGCTTGTTTTTATTACGTTCTACAGAGAGATTTAAAAACATTTTGGCAGCATCTGGCAAACCAAATCCAATGTCGTTATTCGGACTATTTGCATTGTTTGCATTTGCTTTTATCCATTGGATGACTTGAGATGGTTTTGAATTTGGATAGATTGTTTTGTACAATTCCCAAGAGCATGCAGCAAACCCTGCAATGATAGGCCCTGAGAAAGAAGTGCCACTTCCAAACCCATAACTTCCATTATTAGCTCTTGCTATAAAAGCTGGGCCACCCTGTGCCACTACATCGGGTTTAATACTTCCATTAGCATTTGGACCTCGGGATGAAAAGCCTGCAAGAGATCGGTCGGGTGCCAAAGCACCTATGCTAAAAACTTCTTCTACATCGGCAGGAGCTCCTATAAAATACCAAGAGCTACTTCCAGAATTTCCTGCAGAGTTCACAACCAGAACACCTTTAGATACGGCAGTCTTAGCAGCAATAGAAATGATTGCAGTATTGCCATCCATATCTTGATAGGTATAGCTTTGTGAGCGCGCATCGTATTCGGTATATCCCAATGATGAGTTGATGATATCTGCACCTGCACTGTCGGCGAACTCTGCCGCTGCTGTCCAATTGTATTCTTCAACTAAATATTCTGTTGCCTCTTCTTCCGATCGTAAAAGATAATACGAAGCGTGTGGTGCTGTGCCAATCATAGAATCAGGGACATTGGCTGCGATGCATGATAGTACTGATGTTCCATGATTGCTGTAATCGTATACAAATGCATCGTTACGAGAGAAATCCCAAGTGCCCAGAATTCGATTTTGTAATCGCAATGAGTCAAATGCCTTGTGGGTATTGGTATTCCTGAAGCCTGCGTCGATCACTGCGATGATGCTGTTTCGACCACTAAAGTTCGATTGATGCAACACATCGGCCCCAATCATTTTTATTTGATTCTCGGCGCCGCCGTAACTTCCGTTGAAATTAAAATTATTGACCGATGTTTTTTCTGCTTCGTAAAACTCATCGAACTTATTTTTTCTTTGCCCTCTGAATAGATTACTGCCGAAAACTTTTTGATAATTTTTAACAAAACTATTTTGTGCGATGTTCAAAACTTGATTGGTGTCGGCCTGAATGGTAACCGAGTTGAACCATCTGGATTGATTCAGAATTTTTGCTCCCGAATTTATAACCGCTTGCAAGTAATTTGGATTCACTGGCAAATCGCTACTGTCAATCGCAATGCCCATACGAGTTCTGCGCTCAATGGCCCTTTGACTTAAGTATGCCGATGGATTGCTAATGGTGTATGGACTGCTCGCTTTGTCTTTGAAAAAAACGATGTATCGATCTTGCGAAAAAACGGATGCCGATGTAATGCTAAGAAATATAAAAAGGAATAAATTTTTCATGTATCTATTGTATTCAATAAAAATACACAAAAATTATTCCTTTTGTTTGGGCAGCTTAGGATTTAGAAATAATTCCGCCTCCAATTAAGTCATTGCCTTCGTAGAATACGGCCGATTGTCCCGGAGCGAGTCCAAGAACAGGTTCGTGGAAATCGACAAGTATTTTATCTCCTTGTTCCTGTATCATGCTCATAGTGCCTTTGTCTTTGTATCTAATTTTAGTTAAGGCCTCTATTGGTTCATTCAAATTGGCGTACTTCACTAAATTAAAACCACGCACAACAGCTTGTTGTCTTTGTAATTCCTCGTGTTTACCCAGTACCACGCGATTGCTTTCGGGTTGAATTTCGAGAACAAACATAGGTTCGCCCAACGCGATTTCCAATCCTTTTCTTTGTCCAACGGTATAAAAAGGATAGCCCTTGTGTTTGCCCACCACGGTACCATCGCTCAAAACAAATTCGCCACCATTGACTTGAGTTTCCAATTCAGGAACTTGGTGTTTTAGGAACGCGCGATAGTCGTTGTCGGGAACGAAACAGATTTCATAACTTTCCGATTTTGCAGCCAATTCTTGTTGGCCCATATCGACCGCCATTTGTTTGATTTCCGATTTGTGGAATTTACCTAGAGGTAGCATCGTTCGAGCAAGATTGGCTTGAGAAACACCCCAAAGCACATAGCTTTGATCTTTGTTTTCGTCCTTACCCTTTGAAATGACATACCGATTGTTTTCGTTGCGAATATTAGCATAATGTCCCGTAGCAATAAACTCACAGTCGAGCAAATTTGCACGTTTAATTAAGGCTTCCCATTTGATGTGTGTATTGCACAATACGCAAGGGTTAGGAGTTCTACCCGCTAAATATTCTTCAACAAAATTGTCGATTACAAAATTCCCGAACTCTTCTCTGATATCTAAGATATAATGTGGAAATCCATAAGATACTGCCAATGCTCTAGCATCGTTAATGGAATCTAAACTGCAACATCCCGTTTCTTTAGAATTACTACCCGAACTGGCATAATCCCAGGTTTTCATGGTGATGCCAATGACCTCATAGCCCTGTTCGTGCAACATTACCGCCGCAACAGAACTATCCACTCCACCACTCATCGCCACCAAAACTCTACCTAATTTACTCATGATGCAAAGGTAACAAAAGGAGCGTGTATAAGTTTCATATTTGTGTAAAATCCACGAACCCTCGAGCATACGAGCACACGAGCATACGAGCACACGAACATACGAACTTGTGCCCTGGACGAGATTCGAACTCGTATGCCTCGCGGCGCCACCCCCTCAAGATGGTATGTCTACCAATTTCACCACCAGGGCAAGTTTTGAGACGCGAATATATAAAAAAATATTTACGAACAATCCCGATTTATTGAATCAGGATTGTTCGTTTTTCTGTACCGTTTGCGCTGAAATATCCTACCGCTTTCTTGCCTTTGGGATTGATGTTTTTGATGTTAGTTCTAACGTTTGCAGGCGGACTTGCAAATATTCCACCATTGTTTACTTGAGTAGAGAGCTCTAAATAAAATTTGTATTGATCTGCATTCATACTAAAGCTTTGTACAAAAATTGTATCGCCCAATTCGAATGGTTCTGGTGTCATATCTAAATCGCCGATGTAGTTACCATCAACTAATTCATCGCTCGCAAAATATAATTGATTGGGTCTAGAATATTCTTTACCATTGCGTGATACACGGAATAAATAATGGTCTCCCAAACCTTCGTATTCAATTCCATTGTAATAAATAAAATAACCAGCTTCAAAAGGGCCTTCGGCTTCTTTGTATTTATAAGTAATCGAATCAATAGGAGGGATTCTTCTTAAAATAGATTCAGCTTGATACTCTTCGTTCATCGCCTTGATTGTAATGACATATTTATGGTCGATGTTACCGCTAAATGTTTTTGTTGCATAGTTTCCTGATGTACCAATTTCTTGCAATGAATCGCTGTCTACCAAAATATTATTTGCATCGTAGACATTCAATGTGACTACAGCGCCATTGACTGCTGGTGTAGCATTACTATCGAAGTATGGTGCAGTTGTAGTTAATCGTATTATGTGTTGTTTGTTTTCATTGGTGATTTTACCATCAACTACTAAGAGCGTTTCTCCTTGTTCTAAATCGACATCAATTACCTCTTCGCATGCAAAGAAAATTGTGCTGATGCAGCTTAAAATCAATGTGTAAATTATAGTTTTCATTTTCATAAATTCTCTCTAATTAAAATTTAAAATTCCAAGTAACCGATGGTAGCATACTACCAAACACAGCAAGTCGTACAGCTTCTGTTTTCATGCTATTGGGATTGTCGTTATTCTGACGGAAGTAAACCGTGTACGCATTTTTTCTTGCGTATAAATTGTAAATAGAAAATACCCATTCGCTACTAAATTTCTTACCAGGTTTTTCTTTGTTTTTTAATGTAGCTGCAATATCGAAACGATGATATGCAGGTACTCTATAATTGTTTCTTGTATCGTTCGAATTATGAGGCACAACAATACCTTGATATTCGTATCTAGAGTTAGGGAAAGTTGTGGCAACACCCGTGCTGTAATTAAAATTGGCCGATAGGCTTAATCTTTTAGTTACTTGGTAACTACCAATAATAGAAAGGATATGTGTCTTGTCGTATTTTGCATCGTACCAATTGTTATTGTTTAAACCATCAATTTTTCGTTCACTTTTCGATAAGGTATAACTTGTAAATCCGGTAAATCTACCTTCGTTCTTTTTGACAAAGAGCTCAATTCCATACGCCCTACCATCGCCATAAATCAAATCGGCTTCTAAACGTTTGTTTAGTAAAAGTTCCGCACCATTGATATAATCAATTTGGTTCGACATAGTCTTGTAAAAAACTTCTACCGATGATTCGTAGATATTATCCTTGAAGTTTCGAAAATATCCCGCCGCAACTTGATCGGCAATTTCTGGTTTTATGTTATTTGTGCTTGGCGACCAAACATCGGTAGGAGAGGCGGCAGTGGTTCCAGAAATTAAATGGATGTATTGCGCCATTCTATTGTAAGAAAGTTTGATCGAAGAAAATTCATCGACACTATATTTTGCAGAGAAACGAGGTTCGATGTTTGGGTAGAAGGCGATAGACTCTGCACTCCCGTAAGTCCTAGCATTTACAGGAATTTTACGTTCTCCATTAACACCTACATAATCGAACACAGTTTTCTCACCTAAATAATCAAATGCCGAAAATCGAATCCCATATTGTAAACTCAGCAATGGAGTAACGGTGTATTCATCATCGATATAAATGGCGTATTCATTACCACGCTGACGTTCCAATTCAAAGGCATTGAAAATGGATTCAGGATTGCCCGGAGTAACATCGCCCGGATGAAAATCGTAGAAGATGGCACTTGCACCGAAATTAATCGTATGACTTGGGCTGAGGTAATATCCAAAGTCGACTTTCGGACTGTAATTAATAACACGCGAAACCCATTCAAATGCTTGAGTTCCTTCAGGTACTCCTAAAGAATAATCGTAATTGCTATATATACCTGTTAAGTTCATGAACAATTTTTGATTGAACAAGTGGTTCCAACGTACCGTACCCGTGCCATTGCCCCAAGAAGTTTTGAAAAATTCTCCGAAGCGGAACACATCGCGACCGAAATAACCCGATACAAAAATTCTATTGTTATCGTTGATGGTTTGATTGTATTTTGCACTTAAGTCATAAAAGTAAGCGGTATTATTTCGAAGGTCTTCGTCGGGAGAAAGTTTTAAAAATAAGTCACCATAAGTTCTTCGTCCTGCAATGATAAACGAGCTCTTGTCTTTTTGCACAGGGCCTTCTAAAGTGAGTCGACTCGAGATTAAACCAACACCTCCGTTTGCACTGAAATTTTTCGAATTTCCATCCTTCATACGCACATCAAGTAAAGAAGAAAGTCGGCCACCATATTGCGCAGGTATACCACCTTTCAAAAGTTTCACATCCTTCACGGCATCGGGATTAAACACCGAAAAGAATCCAAGTAAATGTGAAGAATTGTATACAGGTGCTTCGTCTAATAAAATTAAATTTTGATCCACTCCACCGCCTCGCACATTGAAGCCAGAAGCCCCTTCACCAACGGTACTTACACCAGGCAAGGTTTGTATGCTTCGCACTACATCGACCTCTCCTAATAAAGCGGGTATTGCTTTTATTTCTTTAATGTCGAGCTTGTTCATGCTCATTTCATTACTCGAAATATTTTCATTCTTTTTGGTAGAACTAACCACCACTTCTTTCAACTCCTTACCTTTTGTTTCTAGCTGAATGTCGATGCGTTCGTTTCTAACCAGTTGTATGGTTTTAGTTTGACTTTCGTACCCTAAATAATTGTACTGAATTTGATAATCACCTTCTGGTAATGATATAGAATAGAACCCATATGGATTGGTTGCTACTGCAATGTTTTTTGAAGGAATGCTTACCGTTGCACCGATAATTACTTCACCATTTGCAGCATCTTTTACATATCCACTTAAGGTAATTTTGTTTTGTGCAAAAACGAGTATGTTGCAAAAGCAGAAGAGTAAGATTAAGGATAATTTTTTCTTTAATTTATATTGTAGTAATTGCATAACGAAATTTTATTTTCGCCGCAAACGTAGGAATTAAATTGAGATTAATATTGAAGATAGTGTTAAGGGAGCGTAACAAATTAAATACTATTTTTCATTCCTTTGGGAAGGCTTGTGCTTATTATGTTTTAAGGAAATTGAAATTTATTTTGAATTCAAAATGTTACAAAATTTATACTTGAAATTTATTTCTGATGATTCACGAAAACAAGAATTATTGTATAAAATTTTAGAGCAAGAAAAATGAAAAAGGCTGAATTATTCTTCAGCCTTTTCTTGTTTATTTTTTCTTAATGTTTTGATTCCGTATGCGGCTGCTCCTGCTGCTAATAATGCAATACCACCGTCAATTGGTGCATCAGGGTCTTCTCCAGGGTCTGGCCCAGGATCTTGAGCTACAGTAACACTCGTAATTAAACTTAATGCAAGAATGAATAAATGGTATTTGTACTTTTTTAACATAGCCTAGAATTGATGTTTACCAAATATACTGATTTAATCAGCCAATCCAAGATATTGAATCGATTTAAAAGCAGAATACCCCTTGCGGGGTATTCTTGAGAGCTCAATTAAATTAACAACAACGTTTTATAATATTCAAGTAGTGTGCCAATTCGGTAAATATTCATTTAAATCGTTTAAACGATGTTTTTGAAACAAAATCTCTTTTGTTTTGTATTAATTTTGGAGAGTTTTTCCATTTATGGGAAATGGATTTTATTAATTTTTTGAATAAAAAAAGTCCATTGAAGAATGGACTTTTCGAATTTTAAGGAAGTAGTCCGGATAGGATTCGAACCTATGACCCACGGTTTAGAAAACCGTTGCTCTATCCAGCTGAGCTACCGAACCAATTGGAGCGCAAATAAACAAGTTTAGAACGAAAATTGCAAATAGATTTTGTTTAAAAAATTACTTCATTGAATCTCAATGATATTTATAGAATTCCCATATTTTTTTTTGCAATTTGTATTGAAACGCTATATTTGCGTCCCGTCGGTGAGATGCCTGAGAGGCCGAAAGGAACGGTTTGCTAAACCGTCGTACCCCAAAAGGGTACCGAGGGTTCGAATCCCTCTCTCACCGCAAAAATATTTTTATTGATTTTCAAAGTGTTAAGAGAAAGTCGTTAAAAATTTAGGATTACATTCGCAAAAGCAGATTTTTTTTCTACTTTTGCAGTCCTTTCAAAATTGTTCGGGGTGTAGCGTAGCCCGGTTATCGCGTCTGGTTTGGGACCAGAAGGTCGCAAGTTCGAATCTTGCCACCCCGACTTACAAAGAAGCAGCATTTTGCTGCTTTTATTGTTTACAAACAGTTCAAATAATAAACGATTTTACATCAAAAAAGCTCGAAAATCGTTAAATATCTCACAAATTAGCATTCTTTTCCACAATGTTAAGCTAAAGTAACAAAATCGTTTCCTTTGGCACTCTATTTGTATATATTTGGACATAGCTTAAAACTAAAGCGATTAAACCATGAAATTATATAAGAATTATTTCTATTCTAGTATTTGTCTATTGTTATTAATTCTATTAACTAGTATTCCAAATAATGCTAAAGCAACTCACTTAGCTGGTGGTGAACTTACTTGGACATGTGTGATAGAAAATGGAATAAGTAAGTATAAATTCAAATTAGTTATCTATCGTAACTGTGAATTTAACGGAGGACAGGCGGCAACATTACCAAATGCCACCACCATCCAAGTTGATAATTTGAATGGTATATTATCTCAAACTTTAAATACTGGCAGAATAACTGCAAACGGTGATATAAATATGACTTTAACAAGCAAAGTTGATATTTCGCCTTCTTGTAGTTTCGGATTGTCTGGACCTTTAGATTGTACTATACCCGATGCAGGAGCATTAGAGAAACATGTATATGAGTCGGGATTGATAGATTTTACAGGTGTATTACCACCAACCAATCAAAATACCCCTTTTATTTTTTCTTGGAACACATGTTGCCGAAATCTAGGGATTGATAACATCCAAGAGTCTGGATCAAAATCAATGTATTTAATTGCTAAAATGTATCCATTCTTTCCAAATGGATCTACGACAGCTCAACCCGTAAATCAATGTTTTGATAATTCACCCGAATTTACTGAAGCACCAGCAGCGATCTTATATACATCGGGATTGGATTTTGTATTTAACAATAATGCATCAGATCCAGATCTAGACAATTTATATTATGATTTTGCTGATCCTGTAGTAGATATTGATGAAGTTGTCAATGGTACTTTTGACCCCGCTGCTTTGTGGTATAATTATCCCTTTTTTAAAAAAGATAACCCTCTAGGTTTACTTACTTCTCAATATAGTTTTAATAATTTTACTGGAGAATTTACGTTTAAGCCAATTATTTCGGGCGATTATTTAACTACATTTAAAGTAGTATCATATAAATGTGACCAAAAAGTAGCGGAAATTTTTAGGGATTTTCAAACTCGTATCTTATTACCAGATGCAACTCAAAATACTAACAGATTTCCTACAGTTTACCCACCATTTAAGAATTCCAATAATCAACCAAGTACAGAATTTTCTGTAATAGCAGGTAATGATTTATTAATTCCAATTGTTGTAAGAGATTCTTTACCAGGCAATGGTTTTGGAATCAGTAGTCAAGATTTAGAACTAACAGTAAACGGAATTGCAATGGGTAATGCAAATGCTGATTTATTAGACTGCCCATTTCCTCCATGTGCTATCATGTCCAGAAATAAAGGAAATTATACATATGGTCCAGGTAATCCAGCGCCCACAGCTATTCAAAATGTACCTGGGGAAGTATTCGGTTATGGATATCAATTAGGAACCTCTTATGGTTCTGGGTCAACTGCTAACGATACTATTTGGGTTTATTGGCCAACTTCTTGTTCTAATTTAGACAAACAAGATAATTGTAGTGGCTTAACATCAAGTAGATATAATTTCGTTGTAACAGCAAAAGATAATTTTTGTAGAGTTCCAGGTAAAACTATTAGAACATTCTCTGTTTTAATACTTCCTCCTGATTTTTATTTATCTCCACAAATTAAGTGTATAACTTTTGATCAAACTTCTGGAAACGTTAGGTTGCAATGGGGTGAATCAACCGGAGATACAAACACTTTTGTTCGATATGAGATATATAGAGAAAATACATTGTTGTTTTCTACTACAAACAGAAGAATGTTTGAATTTACGGACATTACTCCAGGAGCAAGTCCTGATTCAACTTATTATGTCCGTGCTGTAAATTTATGTGGAATTTTAGATCCTGTTTATCCAGTTAAACCTATAAAATTAGATGCTGTTTTTTACAGAGGGAATCAAGCTCGTTTAACATGGAATCATATTAGAACACCAAAGCCAACCACTAATAAAGGCTACACTGTATATAGATCTCAAACCATTAATCCATATAATTGGATAGCTATTACTGATGCCGATGGTGATACGACTAACAATTCAGCAATCGATAACTTTGATTTGTGTAGCGATACTACTTATTACAAAGTTGAGGCTTGGGACAGTGTAGGTTGTAATTCTATTTCAACAATTGATACAATATTTCACCCAACTATTATTGCAAGTGTTAAAACAGATACTGTTTGTTTTGGAGAACCAACATCTTTTGTATTAACTAATTTATCGGGTGGTGTTCCTCCTTATACAACTGTGAGATGGTTAGGTGCAGAAGGCTTTTCGGCTGGCAATGATGATTCAGTTACTTATGTTTATCCATCATCAGGTAAGAAAGCATATACCTTTACTGTAATCGATTCAAAAGGCTGTAGAGTTGATATTACTGATACAGCGTTTGTTCGACAACTACCTTATTTTTCACTTCAGTTTGATTCATCATGTGGAGGTACAGCTATTAATCAATTTGGAATTACCCCAGACCCATCTGTAGATGAAAATATATTAGACTCTGTTTTTTATTCGGGTGATAATGGTTTTCTAAATATTAAAGGCCGATTCAGTAACCCATTAATTAGAAACTTACAATGGATATTCTTTTCGAATAATGGTAGAGGAAGGTTCCCTGTAGAAGTTACTTTGAAAGATATTTATGGATGTACTTACACAGTTTATGATACAGTTGTTAATGGTGATCCTTATGTAGAAATACTAGCCGATTCAACTGCGTGTCAAAATCCATTTGACACAATTCGTTTTCAACCATATTTCTTAACCCGACCATTTAATAATGTTCAATGGATTGATATTACTGACCCGAACTCTGTTAACGTGATTCAAAGTTTAACGGATTATCTACCACTAATTCAAGTTGCTGGTAAACGTTTTGTTAAGTTACAAGTTATAGTTGAAGATATTAAAGGTTGTGCTGGTACAGGCTATATTTCATTTAATTTAAGTCCTGCAGTAACATTTAGTCCAGATTCACTCTGTATAGGAGATCCCGTTAATTTTGAATTGGATTTTGCAAATGGTTCCGATACAAATAATTTCTCGTTCATTTGGGAATTAGATGCAAATACTGTTACTACCGATAGACGTCCTGTTCATACATACACATCGAACGGGCCAAAAATAATTACTCTTACGGTAACTGATAACATTAATAATTGTCAAACTATTATTCGAGAAACTCTAACGGTTAGAGATCCAATGGATTTTACTATTCAAGTGAATCCAGATTGTGCTGGATTGCCAACAACATTTACACCAAATGTTATAAGTGGAGTTGATACAGCTTGGATTTGGACAATAAATGAGTATCCTGATGTTCGACCAAACAACACCATAACTATAACTGGAGTTAGAAGTCCTCAAGTAGTTCTTGATGCTGGTACTGGTTATTTTAAAGTTAGTTTAAGTATGAACGATCAAAATTCAGGATGTTGGACTACGGTAGATACAATTATTAAAGTTTTCAATCAGCCTGATATAGATTTTGATGTTGATTCTGTCAATTGTGCTGGTCAATTAACTCAATTTATTTCGAGAGTAATTGGCGATTCAGGTCCTTATACTTACAGTTGGGTGGGCGACGATAATTTTGTTGATACAGTTGCTAATCCAGTTCATGCTTATCCAAATAATGGACCAGAATATTATAATGTCACCTTCACTGTTACCAATCGATTTGGATGTATTGTCTCTAAGACTAAACAAGTTAGAGTTTGTGATGAAAAAAGAACACTAGTTAATGTGCCTCAAATATTTAGTCCTGGTAGAGAACGTAACAATACATTGAGTGTATATTATAGCAATGTAGATGATTTTGAGATGAAAATTTATAATAGATGGGGAATAGAGGTATTCAGCTCAGAAGATCCAAATTTTGTATGGGATGGAAAAGATAAATCTGGTGAATATTTACTTGAAGGTACATATGTGTACATTGTTAAAGCGAATGGTTTGGGTAAAAGAAATTATTTAAATAAGGGTACAATTGTTGTAGTTAGGTAAAAAAATATGAAAAATATCTATTTATTGAAAAGAATTCTAGGAACTTTGATTGTTATTCTATTGACTTTTAATGTTTCAATAGCATCACATTATGTTGGATACGATTTAAGTATCACAAATATTAAAAATGCACAAGGTCAACCTACTGATAACTATCGAGTATTATTCAAAGCATATCGAGATGTTACAGGAGCAGGATTTGGTGCCACTCAAAATTTTAATATTTATAATAATGCTGGTAATGCTTTGGTAAGAACAATAACTCTTAACAGAACAAATATTACTCCGATTGTTTACAACCCAGCCGATTGCCCGCCTCCAGGTGCCGATCTTCGATTAGAGATGCATGTGTATGAAGGCATTGAAAATTTCAGCGCTCTTAACTCCCCATCTGGTTATTATATGTCGGCAGGCAATTGTTGTAGAAACCCGGGAGTAACAAACGTTATTAATTCTGCAAATTATGGGATTTTATTTACAATGGATTTCCCAAGATTGAATACTACATCACCTTATCGTTTTAATAGTTCGCCTGCATACAATGTAGTGCCTCTAGCATTTTTTTGTGTGGGTAAACCTTATACGATAGATTGGGATGTTAGAGATCCTGATGGTGATTCATTGGTATTTTCATTAGCACAACCATTAGATGATGCAAATCTCACCAAAGCATTTAGCATTATTCCTTATGCACCAGGTTACGATTTAAATTACAATATTTTAGATGGAGTTCCAGATTTGTCAATTAACCCAAGAACTGGTATCATTAACTTTATTCCTACGAGACAAGGTAGATATCTTGTAGCGTTTAAAGTAGAAGAATACCGTAACGGGATTAAAATTGGTGAGATCAGAAGAGAATTTCAATTGGAATCAGTGCTTTGTCCTGAAGCTCCTCCTGTTACTGAAAATCAAAATAATCAAAAGCGAATCATTACCGATACGATTAACTTCGGTGAAGAATACAAGGCAATTTTTACATCTAGAGACAGTCCGTTGGATTCTTTATTCATGTTTATTTTGCCTAATATTTCTGCAGGAGAGAACTTGCTTGATCCAAATACTTATGCTGCTAAATGGGGTGAACAAGGCTCTTTAGTTGGTGGTACTGCTGCACAAAATCTAATAATTGATAATATTGGACAAGTTATTGGCGAGTTCGAATGGACACCAAAATGCGACCACGTGCGCGATCAACCGTATAATTTCACCGTTGTTGTGCGCGACAAAACCTGTCCATCGCCTTTCTACGATTCTACTTTTGTTACCTTATACGTAGTTAAGAAAGATAACATAGCACCTTATTTCGTCTTACCAGATACCATTAAGTCAAAAGTCAAAGATGAAACTGTTCTGCGTTATTTTGTTTATGCCGGGGATACCTTGCGTTTCGCTACCGACTCACTATTGAAGACCTACGACCAAGATTCTTCACAAACGGTAAGTATTGCTATGGTCCCAGACCTAGGAAATGGTACTGCGGTCAACCTTCGATTGGTCTTTGTTCCTCAAGTAGGATTGGTGCATTCTTATGGAACATTCCAGTGGGCTACCATCTGCGACGACCAACGCGATGAACCCTATAAAATTGAATTTATAGCAACCGACGACGATTGTAAAGCACCCGCATCGGCACGCTTTACTATAGAAGTATACATCATTGATAAGCCGAACCGAAAACCGGAGTATGCGGCCACCTTGCCTACTACTTATAGTTTCCCTGAAGGCATGACCGATTCCTTCCATATCGTGGTGTACGACTCGATTCTGTCGCCAGCCGTGAACAGATACCGCAACATCACCCTTGTTCCAGACCTTGCAGACTTTGCTGCAGTCAACGGTGGTGCTATGCCTATCTTAAGTAATTTGATTGCCGATGATTCCCTTCGAGTAAGCTTTACCTGGACTCCAGTGTGTGCCAACGTTCGCACCGAGCCTTACATCTTACGTTTAAATACTTACGACGAAGGTTGCCCTCGTTTAGAAAATAAAATAGAAATACCTATTTATGCCACAGGACCGTACAACTCAGCTCCTGAGTTTAGAACCCCTGCGGATGTAAAATACAATATCTTGGATACGGCCATCTACGGTGGCGATGAGCTGGTGTACAACCTATATGCCGTGGATACCAACAGTAGATTCGACTCGGTATTCATTGCCTTAGACCTAAGCTCAGAAATTGCCGATCCAAACATAGTAGAATACGTTGCTACCTTAACACCAACGGCCGACAAAGATTCATCGCGTACGGTATTGCGCTGGAGAAGCGATTGCTTTGACATTCGCTCTACACCATACAAAGCATACATCATTGCAAGCGATAATGAATGTGTGAATCCAGAGCGCGATACCTTGATCATCAACATCACCGTATTAGAACGTCCGAATTTTGTACCCGCATTTACTGCGAGTACCATTACTAACATACAACCGACTTATTCCTTACCAGCAACAACGGTACTGGAAATTCCAATTGCTGCATACGATACAGCAACAGGTGAGATTGTAACCGTTGATACGGTATATACCAATATCCCACAAGGATTGCCACGACCAGAAATCGTACGTACTTCTGGCATTGGTACAGACACTGTAGCTACTGTGTTGCGTTGGACCTTGGATTGCTCGCTGATTCGTACTGAACCATATACCATCAAAATAGGCGCATGGGATGAGGCGTGTCGTAATCCTCAAGACTCCGCACGCTATACCTTTACGGTACGCATCGAAAAAAATCCATTGCTAAACCCAGTGTTCAACATTGCCAGTGACAGCATCATTGAAGTAGTGGCAGGAGAAAATTACGAACTGGAATTAATCGCATCGAGTATTAATCCGGGCGACTCCATCCGCATCAGCACCAATGGTACTGTCTTTGGAGGCATACCAGGACAAGTAGCAACATTTGAACAAACAGAAGTGCAAGGCGAAGGAAAAGGTGTATTCAAATGGACTACCGGTTGCGACCAAATATCGGAAACCATTTACGAAGCACATTTCATCACAGCAAACTATCCATGTCAGTCCGATGAAGATACCTTAACACTACGATTCAAAGTAGTACCGAATACCGATGTAACCAACGAGATACCAAACGTGTTTACTCCAAATGGCGATGGTAAGAATGAAACCTACAGCATCATCAATCAATACAAAGTGTATTGCGATCCAGGGTTCAAGTTTAGCATCTTCAATCGCTGGGGTAAAAAAGTATTTGAATCTACAGACCCTGCTTTCGTATGGGATCCTAAAGATTCACAACCTGCTGGTACGTATTTCTTTACCTTAGAATCGAGGGCTAGAACGCAAACAGGTAGTATCGAAATTGTTAAATAGAAAATTTGATTGGAGCATTATTAATATATATGAACAAAATTTTTAAAATATTCTTTAAGGCTATTATTGTATTAAGTACAATTACAGTTACTGAAAAAATTGCATTTGCACAAAGCAATTTAGATGCAAGCATTATGCAATTGACTTCGCCTTTAGCTCCACATACAGGAGCAACTAGACAAGTGTCCTTGAGAATTAGAAATGTTGGAAACTTAGCGATTTCATCTTTAAAGATTGGATGGGAAGTTAATAATGTACCACAGCCTGATGCTACGGTTCCAGTTGCAATCCCTGTAACTTCTAATGCGAATCAAATACCAAACCAAGTTATTAATGTAAGTACAAACTATATAGACTTAGCAGGTAATACATTAAAATTATATATAAAAGAAGTAAACAATCAAACAGATGCTAACCAGCTGAACGATACAATTCAAATAACTTTCGGGGCTCCAATATCCGGTCAAAAAGTTATTGGTAATGCACCATCAGATTACAGAACATTTACGGAAGCAATAAATCATATGCGATATAATGGTATTGCTAATGATTTAACATTTAAAGTAAAAGCAGGAACATATACAGAAAACATTGAGCTTGTAGCAACAGAGTTGCATTATGCAAATGGCCCTAAAAATGTGGTATTTGAGAGTGTTTCTGGAGGTAGAGACATTATATTAGTGAGTGAAGCTGCAGCACAAGCAACTGTCCGTTTAAATGGTGCTGATAGATTTACATTTAATGGTTTTCGAATCGTAAATAGAAATATTGTGTCGGGTATTGGTGTTCATATTTTTGGTCAAGCTGATAGAAATACAGTAACAAATTGTGATATTACTGTCGACTCAATTTCTAACAATAGATCATTCGTGGGTGTATTAGCCGCAGCAATAGGACCAGCTCCGGGTTATGCATTAGGTGTTTCATCTGCAGGTCGTTATACAAGTATTGTTAATAATAAAATCTCGGGTGGATATTACGGAATTGCCTTCTCGGGCTCAACAGCTGCTAGAGATACAGGGGCAGTAATCGATAGAAATATAATTTCACAGGTTATTTATTATGGTGTTTATCTTGTTAATGGCACCAATTCAAAAATTAGACAAAATAAAGTTGAATTTAGACCATCAGCTGATAAAAAGTCTACTGGATATTTTATTCAGACTACTACCACTGCTAACCCAGGAAATATTGAAATAACAAGAAATTATGTATATGGTGCAGGTCAATACGGCATGTATTTGAATGGTGTTGTTGGTACCACTACTCGATCAGTAAATATTTATAATAATATGATAGCAGGTGGATTCTTTAGTAATAATTCAGCTGCTGCAGATTTACCTACTGGTTTGTATATGATTAATTGTGGTTGGGCAAATGTCTATTTTAACTCCATTCTAATGGACGCTCCGACGAATGTTGGATTAGTAGATAATACTCGTTCTTTTTTTGTACAAGGAACCACGACTATTGGTCAAATTCGAGTTTACAATAATATTTTTGCTCACGATTTCGATGGATATGCTTACTATAACAATTCAGCCGCTGCAAGTAATCCAGTTGTCTTATCTGATAATAATGATATTTGGGTAAGAAATTTTGATTTAGCTAACAATCCAGCAACAGGTTTTGCTTTTTGGAACGGAGCTATTCGATTAGGAATGGCAGAATTGCGATTGGCAAGTTTAAGAGATGCGAATTCGATCAGTGTGAATCCATTGTTTTTCTCTAAATCGGACTTGCATACATTGTCAAACGACTTAGATCAAAAAGGAAACACAGCGGCACTAACAGAAGTGCCTATTGACTTTGATGGCGAATTACGCGATCAAATTAATCAGCCTGATATAGGTTGCGATGAATTTGGACCAGGAGGTGAGGACTTTGCTATCGTAGGAGTTACACCAGATGTATTTAGATATAACAATCCAACACCATGGACAATTAAAGTGAGATATCAAGGCAATTCTAGCGGTAATAGAACTCTTTATTTTTTATACAAAATAAATGGAGTAGATCAATTGTTAGAGGATGATGCACTATTTCACACATTTCAAAATTTAAATAACTATTTTAATGTAGAAGACTTTAATGTTCCTGTACCTAATCATATAATTAGAAACTCATATCAATCGTTTAAGCTTACTGTATATATATATAGCGGTAACATTGGAGATTCTAGACGAGCTAACGATACATTAACTGTAGATGTATGCGTTGGATTGGATGGTACATTTACGATTGATAGGAACCAGCCACCAAGTAATACCAATTTCACTTCTTTCCAAGAAGTATATGACTACTTAAAATGTGGTGTCGCAGGACCTACAACCTTTGAAATTGCTGACGGAGTTTATGATGAGCAAATTAATCTTTGGAAGATTCGTAATTCCTCAGCTACAAATAATATTACGTTTAAATCTAAAACCAGTGCATTTTCTACACGATTAACATATATCAATGGTACAGCAGAAAATCATGCCACTGTTTTATTTAATAATGCCCAATATATTACTCTAAAAGATTTAACAATAGAAAATAGAAGTTTAGTAAATGGTTCATGTATTCAGTTCGCTGGTAATTCAAGTAATAATACAATTACAGGTTGTATTATAAAAATTGATTCTACAATTACACCATTTCCAAACTCTTTGGTACCAATTGTTTCAAGTAGGTTGGGTACATTGAATACTTTTACAGCTCCAGTTGTAAATGGAGTCAATCTAGTATACGGTACAAATGCTCAAAACAATTATATCTTCAAGAATAGAATACAGGGAGGCTATTTTGGAATATTGATGTACGGATTAGATACCGCCGTTCGAGATAAGGGAAATATAATAGAGAGCAATACGATTACGAGTTTTCATAAAGCTGGTATTTATTTAGATTTTGCGGATACTCGATTACTCCACAACGTCATACAAGGTAAAACTGGTATGGATGCCCAGGGCCACGGGATTTACTTAAAAGGCTTGGGGGATAGACAGGGAGTAGATGCAAATATTATACAAGGTAATAGAATATACGATATTACATGGAATGGTATATTCTTGCAAAATTGTTTAGGAAGAAAAGCAGTTGGTGCTAGAAGATCTACGTTTGTTATTAGTAATAATATGATTGGTGGCGGATTCACCGTGCTTCAAAACACAACATCTGGTATTAACTTTAATACATGTCAGGGAATTTCTGTTATTCATAATACAATATTAATGGATGCTCCACGAGGAGCAACAAATACTGTCTCAGAATTTGTTGCAAGATGTATGATTGTAAATAATACAAATCATCTTATTGAAGCATTTAATAACATTTTTTATTCTACGAATGGAGCTATTGCATTAGAATATTACTCTAGAATTAGAAATCAAGGTGCTTTTCAAACAGGTTTATCTAATTCCGATTACAACCTATTTTATACATCAATGCCAAGTAAAAATACTCCATTGATTCTGATACAAAGGTTATCTAATTTAAACGTTACAAAAAAGAATTATCAGTTTAGTCAGCTATCGCAATCTCCAACAAGTGCTATGACTGAATTTAGAAATGATAATAATAATAACAATAGAGAAAGAAGATCAATTGCTTTACCTGTTAAATTTGAAAATTTACCATACGATTTACATACGTATGATTTAACAGTAGAAAGTAAGGCTGCAGGTGGTCAAGATGTTCCAACCGATTTTGATAGGGAACCTAGAAAAGCAAGAAATATCGATATAGGTGCAGACGAATTTACAGTGCCTGATTTTGATTTAGATATAAACCAAATATTAAATCCTTTATTATGCTATACTAAACCTAATAAGATTTACATTAGACTAAGAAATAGAGGTAAGTTTTCATTAGAAGGTAAACAAGTTGCACTTGAGTACAATATGAGAAACTTAAACGGGAATATAGTTTGCACTAGTTTCGATACTATTAAACTTGTTTTACGTAAACCAGGTGACCTTCAAGATTACACCTTCAAACAATTATGCAGTGTTCCTTCTGAAGGTAATTACTCATTAGAAGTAAAATTAAGAGCTGGATGGTTGCCAGAAGACACTGTATTTACGAATAACATAAGATCAAAAGAACTATGTACTGGTATTGAGGGTGAATTTTATATAGGATTTAGCTCTCCATTCCCAAATAATATTGATTCGACGAAAAACTTTAATACAATGCAGTCGGCGTTTAATTACATAAATGAGAAGTGTGGTGTGTGTGATGATATAAACCTTTATGCCAATCCTGCTGTGAGTCCATATCAAGAAAGAATCACAATCCCAAAATATCTTGTGAATTTGGATTCTCCATTTGTGACTTTGCAACCTTACGGAACCACACTAAATACAGCCGTAGAAATTAATCAGCCTAGCAATTCGGCAGGCGACCAAGATAAGATTCATTATGTACTTAGAATTAATGGATCAAATTTCATTAAGTTGAAAAATCTTTACATTAGAAATACAGGAAATAATTTTGGCTCTGGAATTCATATTACAAGAAATGCAAACAATAATATTATCGAAGGTTGTAAAATTGAAGTAAATAGCACAGCAACAACTAATGTGTTTTATCCAGTTGCAATTACTTCCTCTAATAAATTAAACATACTAGATAACATATCATTTGGTAGAAATGGTTCTTCAAATAAATTTGTTAGAAATGAAATAATAGGTGGGTATGCTGGTATCGGTATGTTGGGATCTTCTCTTGTAGATTTTGATGTAAACAACTCAATAGATAGCAACATTATAAGAGATTTTTATTTTGCAGGTATATATTCAAATTTTAATACGATTAAAAGCATTTCGTTTAATCAATTAACACCAAGAGCTAATACTGCTACAAATTGCGTATCAATATCTTATACGAATGGTGGTTCAGGTGGTATTATCAATGCAAATAAGATGATCAATTCAAAATTGGCTGGTCTAAGAATCTATGGCATCGACGCATTTACAAATGATAGATTAATAATTTCGAACAATTGGATTACACATGCATTTGGAAATTCGACGGCAGATTCTTCTGCAGGGATGTTTATTAAGCGTTCAAATAACGTTGGTGTTTACTACAATTCTATTCGTTATAATGGATTGGTTTCTGCTTTAAGTATTCATTCTGACGAAATTCAAGTAACAACCCCAGAAGGTGTTATTACTGAAAGTATTCAACCATTTAATATTGATGTATTCAATAATATCATTATGGTTGATTCTACAAGCAATCCTGCTAGAGTACCTTACGCAGTTTACTTTAAATCAACCGATCCAAATTCTGAATTTGAGTATAATAGATATTTTACGGAATATCAGTCTAGATTTGGCTTTTTCCCACCACTTGATCAAAGGTCATTTGCAATTTGGCAACAAAATACAGCCAAAGATCTATCATCTGATTTTATTCAACCAAGATTCTTAAGCCCATTTGATTTAAGTTATCCATTAAATGACACATTACAGTTTAATGATTTAGGAATTCCCGTAGTTGGAATAGATAGGGATTATAATAATAGAAAAAGAAGTCCAAGGAAGACTGATATTGGCTCATTAGAATATGAGAATGAAAACTTTGATGTTAGTTTATTCGAGGTAGTAAATAAGAAAGCTGTCTATGGTGAGAACGATTTTAGTGTAATGATTTTAAATGAAGGAAATGCGAACTTAAGTAATACTTCGATTTGTCTTGAGTATTCTGTTGATTCAGGAAGAACTTGGATTGGAAGAGAAACTGTTATGCTTAATGAATTAAAAGGAAGATATGATCAACAAAAACACACCTTTAATTTAAAATACCAAAAGAATGATTTTATAGCATTTACTTTTTGTGCTAGGATTGCTCCTGATTGTAGATTAAATAATGATACTGTTTTGGAATTTGAATCAATATGTAAAGATTTATGTGTAGGATTGAAACGCGGTGTTTATACGATTGGTAAAAATGGAACTGAGGACTTCCCTACAATCAATCAAGCAGTTACAGCTCTAATATGTGGATTTGATTCGTCTATTGTATTTAAGATTAGTCCGGGTACATATAATGAGCGTGTAACCATACCTGAAATTTCCACCAACTTTGACACGACTGTTGTATTTACTTCTTCTACAAATAATCCTGAGGACGTTATTTTAACTTATGTAAATTTAGTGGAAGATTTAGATCATCATATATTCCAATTAAAAAGGACAAAGCATGTTACAATTAAAAATATCACGTTTATAAATAATTCTACAGCTAGAGCATCAGGTATCCACTTAGCAGATTCAGCAGCGTTTAATAAAATTGAAAACTGTGTGTTTAATTTTGATTCTACGAGTACCTCAAACACATTAGTGGGTGTATTGGCTTCAGGAACAATAGCATATACTGATCCGGCATTAAACTATAATAATATTGTTCGAAATTGTACATTTAATGGTGGAGGATTTGGTGTAAGAATAATTGGGGTTAAAGACGCTGCTATCAAAGGGCCAAATCAAATAATAAACTCTAAATTTAAAAATCAATATACTGCAGCAATAGATGTTTTCTACTCGCAAATAGATAGTTTAACACAGAATGATATAACACTTAGAAAAGGTAATTCAAGAAGTGTTGGGATAAATATTTATGGCGCGCTGACAGATTTTATTATAACATCAAATAAAATAAAATTTGCTGGTAATGGTGGCTTAATAATGGATAGCTGTCGAACAATTTCAAGAGGACTAATTGCAAATAATATGATAGGTGGTGGTCAGATTCCTGATGGTATAGGAGGTGATTACGCAATGTATATAAAAGGCACTGGAGCATTCCCTTCTAAAGGAGTAAATTCATCTGGAAATATTGAAATTATTAATAATTCAGTATTATACGACGGTCAAAGTGATACTGCAGCGGCTGTTTGTTTACAAAACTCTAATAGTTTCACCATATTCAATAATATATTTGCAAATTATGCAAATGGTTATGCATTAAGATTTAGCTCAGATCCAACAAATGGTATAACCGAGGTATTTGATGCAAATTCGAATCTATTATTTACTAAGGGTAATAATCTAGCGAGATGGAAAGGAGTAGTATGCCCAGATTTACAATCATTAGGTTTGCAAGATCAGGGTAATTCTCCATTTACAATTGGTAATTCGCCTGGCGGATTAGGATCATTTGACCCGATGTTTAGGTCGAATACAGATTTACATATCAATTCAGCTCAATTAAATGCTAAAGGATTGCCATTTATTATTGTTCCTACTGATATTGATGGTGATTTAAGAAATCCAAATACGCCCGATGTAGGTTGTGATGAATTTAATATTGGTTTTGATATCAGCCTCACGCAATTCATAACACCAGTGAACAACCAAGAATTCCAAGATTCGAACTCTGTCGTAATACAGGTTAAAAATTTAGGGGATAGTTTGAATAACGTAAAATTCTATTATGAGTTTGATGGTGTGATCGTTGACTCAGTTACTAGAATTTTTACACCTTCTCTTAAGTATGATTCAGTAGCTCTTGTTTCATTTAACAAGAAATTTGCAACACGTCAGGGAGGATTACATACTTTAAAAGCATACTCTTCAATCACAAGATTAACTCTTGAAGGCAAAAGAGTGAATAATGACTTTGATAATGATAACGATACATTATTAATTAATGTAGTATCAAGAGACACTTCCGATTTAGGTGTATCTTATTATTTAACACCTCTAAACGGCTTACCTTTGACTGAAAATACTGGAGTTGAAGTTACAGTTACCAATTATGGTAATTTAAGTACAAGTAATTATCAGCTTGCTCTTAGAGTTAATGGGAATGTAGTAGAAGTGAAAAACATAACTGAAAGAATTAATAAAAAAGAAGCAAAGAATTATGCATTTAATTATATCATAGACCCTGATGATGCTGTATTCTTTGATATCTGTGCTTATACTATTTTGAATGACGATGTATTGCCTGAAAATGATACAAACTGTATCTACCTAAGTACTTTAGTAGATGTAATAAATTCAACAAAAGCAAAACTTTTTGCTGTATATCCTAATCCAACAAATTCAAAAGTTTACTATGGCATAGATTTAGATGAAGATACAGAAGTTGACATTTTGGTTTATGATTTATCGGGTCGACTTGTGAGTTCTAATGCAATGGGTATGTTTACTAAAGGTAGACATAATATAGAAACTGAAAATGATCATTTAAGTGAAGGAACTTATTTCTTCATTGTAAAAACGAAGAATAAGGCTTATAATGGTAGGTTTGTATTAATAAAATAAATTATAGCAAAAATAAATAAATTCTAATGAGCAGATTTTTAAAAAGTGTAAGTGTAGTATTATTTTCTTTGTTAATTACTACTATATCTTATTCTCAAAACAAAAAGTATTTTAGTGGTACCTACACTATTGGTGGAAGTAATGCTAACTATTCTACGATACAAAAAGCAGTATCGGATCTTTTGGGCGCTAACTCAGAAGTTATTGGAAGAGTTATTTTTAATATTCGACCAGGTACTTACAATGAAAACATTGTGCTAAAACCGTTCAATGGTGCATCTGCGAAAAATTTTGTTGTATTTAAGTCCGAGACAGGTAGAGCAACAGATGTTATAATTCAAGACGATGGCGATAATACATTATATAATAACCAAGTAATTAGATTTGAAGGTTGTAATTTTTACACGCTATCTGATTTGACTATTATTAATAATAGAGATATTATAGCATCCAACAACTTTTCATCTGTAATTCATTTTACATATAATAGAGATACCCGAAAACCTTCTGAAAATAATACAGTAACTAGATGTATATTAAAAGTTGATGAGGATTATACTGTTTTCAATGGGAATACTATTGCGATTGTTGCATCTGATATCAATAACACTTCATTACCAGAAAATTGTGCTAACTATAACAACATTACTAACAATCAAATTTATGGCGGTAGTTTTGGTATTAGACTATTAGGAAAAAGCACTGCTCAGCCTTCAAAAGGTAATAAGATATCTGGAAACAAATTTTTTAATTGTTACAGTGGTATCGATATAGATTTCAATAATATCCCTTTAATTTCTGGCAATGAAATTAATTGTAGGGTTAATCCAAATGAAGCTCAGTTTGGAATTAGAGTACGAAATGCGGCAGGTAATTTCTCTTGGCATTCAAATATTATTAGAAGTTTCGGAACCTTTGGTTTTTTCATTTATAACGTAAACGCTGGTGCTGCAGGTTATATTTATAATAATATGATCATGGCCGACAATACACCTAGTGCGAATACAGGGAAGGCAAATTATTCAAGAGGAGTACACGTAGAATTTTCTCGAAATTTACAATTCTATAATAATTCAATTAAATACGCTGCTCAATACAATGGTAACAATGCAGGATTTGTGATAGAAAATTCTCAATCATTACCATCGTTTAAAATCTCGTTAAAGAATAATATATTTCAATCAAGTGGGGGAGCTGCAAGTATAATTATCCGTTCCACTGCTACATTAGATACGTGTAATTATAATAATTATTACATGGTAGGGGGTGCAAATTTGGCTATCATCAATGGCACAAACAGAGTGAACCTAGCAGCTGTTAGATTAGCAACAGGCAAAGATGGACAATCAAAAAATGTAGATCCATTATTTGGTACTAGCAATGTGCTAAGATTAGATAACGAAGAATTAATTGGTAAAGCCTTTGTATTACCTTTTATTCAATTTGACTTTGAAGGACATCCTAGAGATCCAGAAACTTCTGACTTTGGTGCCGATGAAGTGATTAGAAGTAATACCGATTTGCAAACTTTAGGTTTAGAAAGAAACTTCGTTCCAAAAGAAGGTTTAAATACTTTACCTGTAGTTATCAAAAACGATGGTCTACAAAGTTTGGTTGGACAAAACATCAACATTAGCTATAAAATCAATAATGGTGCATATACTTCACCAGAGACTTTTACACTTACCTTATTAGGCAAGCCCTACACTAAACAAGTTTTCAATTTAGCAAGTCAATGGAATATTCCACTTCCAGGTCTTTATACTTTAACAATACGTGTAAATCCTGCGGTACCAAATGATACATGGCAAAAAAACGACAGTGTTGCATTGCAAATATGTGTTGGGTTAAATGGTCTTTATACTATTGGAAATCCTGGAGGAGGTGCTAAAAACTATCCTTCATTTGAAGCTGCAATAGCAGCATTTGGCTGTGGTATTGGTGGCCCTACTGTTTTTAATGTTTACCCAGGAACTTATAATGCATTTACACTACCTACGGTAAGAGGTACAAGCCCAGATAATACATTAACGTTCCGCTCCGTAACAGGTAATCCTGCCGATGTTATCATTCAAAATACCATTACTGCACAAAACACACAAAACCATTATACCGTTCAATTAGATGGTGCCGATTATATTGTATTTAAAAATTTAACTATACAAAATACGGCTTCTGTAACTGGATTTGCATCGGGTGTTCATATTACAAATAATTCAGATAATATTTTAGTTGACTCGTGTATTATTGTTGTACCGAGTTCAAGTGGTACTACTGAAAGAAAGTTCCCTGTAGTATTATCAGATAAGTCAAAAATTGATAGTGGAGCATATATTCAGGGCATCACCATTAGAAATTCTAAACTCAGAAATGGAACAGTTGGTATTCAGTTGTACGGTAGAAATACAAGTACTAGATCTTATGGAATCAATTTGATAAATAACGAAATTGATTCTGCATTCCTATTTGGTATTAGAACTGAATTTGTAAATATTTCTAATATTAGTTCTAATAAAATTAATATGCGCTCAAATGCTAGTATCATCTCTGAAGGAATTGGTATATTCTCATCGAGATCCGATGCTATAATTAATGGTAATAAAGTATTTAATGCTGCATTTAGAGGTTTGAACCTAACTGGTGTTGAAGGGGGGACTGACTTGATAATATCAAATAATATGATAGGTGCTGGTTTTAGGTCTACGGGCAATGGTGCTGGTATCTTTTTAAATGAAGTGAATAAAATTTCATTATATCATAACTCTGTAAATTATAATGCAAATTCGGTAGAGAATCCAAATAATTCAGCTGCATTCTTCTTAGCTGCAGGTTCAAACGTATCCTTGTTTAATAATATATTTTATTGTTCAGGTAATGGCTATGCATTCTATGTTACTAGTCAGGTATCTTTAAGAGCATCTAATAATAATTGTTATTATACCGACAGTGATCCAAATTCTGGTTTGTTTGCATATTGGGGAACCGATCGCTTGAATTTAACACAATTAAAAGCTGCAATGGTTGGTTTTGAAACAAACAGTATTGAAACAAACCCATTGTTTGTTAGTTCTAATGACTTACATACTCTTAATCCTTTGCTAGAAAGTAAAGGACAATATTTTGATTTTATTAATAAGGATTTTGACGGCGAAACTCGTAATCCTATTCAGCCTGATTTAGGTGCCGATGAATATATTTTAAACGCAAAAGATTTAGCATTAATAGAAATTCAACCGTTAGTATTTAGCACTTCACCAAATAACGTGAAGGTGAAATTGATGAACCTTGGTAGCACATCATTAAACGGTTCTACAATAAAATTACAGTATACCAGTGATGGAACCACATGGCTTCCTGCCAATGGAGAATCCATTACAATAGGTTCAAATGCAAATAATGCTCTCTTAGAATCCTATAGTAATTTTGTCTATACATTTACAACTCCATTTAATGCAGTTATAAATAATAGTTACAACTTTGGAATTAGAGTAATGCCAAGTGATAGAATCGTAGGTGATCCAGTGACTAAAAACGATTCAATAAATAATATTATTTGCACTGGTTTAAATGCTGGGATATATACAATTGGTGGAAATAATCCGAATTATAATACCATTAACGAAGCAGTAGCTTCATTAGCATGCGGTATAACAGGGCCAGTTACATTCAATATTAGACCTGGTACTTATAATGAAAGGTTTACTATCAATTCTCCAAAAAATACTAATAGTACAAATACTATTGTGTTTAAGTCGGAAAATGGCGATCCTAATTCCGTAATAATTAGTAATAGTGTGCCGGGCACTCCTGCTGCAACTACAAGAAATGTTGTACGATTAAATAGATCACGAAATATTGTTTTTGAAAATTTAACATTTAATAATTCAAGTAATTCAATCGCTGGAGCCTCTGCAATACAAATTACTTCTCAAGCAAGAGACATTACAATTAGAGGTTGTATTATCATGATGGATACAAATTCAACTACACCAAATATTTTCGGTATTGTATCCTCGGATTCAACTCAAATCAGTGTCGCTGGTAGATCAGGATCTAATATTAGAATCATAAATAATAAAATCTATGGCGGTAATGCTGGAATTATTTTAAATGGTGCTTCACAATATATTAGAGAATCGGGAATTGTTATAGATAGTAATTACATTTATAAACCCGCTTCATTTGGTATTTTCACATTAAACAATGATGTGACATCCATAAGCAATAATAAAATTGCTATGCGTGCTGGAATGAACAACTCCACTGGTTTGACAATGATTGTCAATAGAACAGATACTAGAATCGTAAATAATTTAATATTAAATTCTGCTACTCAAGCCGTAAACTTTGATGATCTTATTGGATTAAATGGTGTGTTGTTCGCTAATAATATGATTGGTGGAAAATATAGAGCAGGATCTAACGGTACTGCAATTAACATGGTTAAGGTCAATACGTTTAAAATGTATTATAATTCTGTATTTTATAATGGTACCTCTGTTGTAGGTGCGGTATTAAGAATGGATGCTGAGACTCAAGGAGTAAGATTAGTTAATAATAGTTTATATAATGCAGGACCAGGTTTCTGTATTTCTGCTGCATCTGAAAACAATTTGGATACATCAGATAACAACAACTTATTTACAAAAGGTACCATCTTCTCAAGAGTAGGAGCTGTTGATTACTTAAGTTTTGAAGAATACAGAGAAAACACCTTGACAGATGAGAGATCGGTAAATGTCGATCCAGATTATTTCACTGATTCGAATCTTCATTTAACCAATCAATTTTTAGAGGGAGGTGCAATTCCAATTAATGAGGTAGCTGTCGATTTCGATGGAGAAGCTAGAAATGTAGAGTTCCCAGATATCGGTGCCGATGAATTCCTAATTCGAGGCGATGTTAAAATTGCAGCTATCCTGAACCCACTTCCAAGTCCAGAAGTTTATCCAGATTCAATTCCTGTAATTATTGCAATTGAAAACCCTGGATTAAGTAAAATATCTGGATTAAATGTGAAATATTACATTGACAACATTGAATACACCAACGAGGTAATACCTGTTGTTGAGCCATACAGACCATTGTTACCAAGTGATGTGTTAGAATATCAATTTGTGAAATTTATAGTACCTCAAGCAACTGGAAACTATACTTTAAGAGTAGAAGCATTTTTACCTGATGACATCGACTTAACTAATAATTCTCAAGAAATAGAATTCTTCTCGTCCATTTCAAGTATTATTGATGGTGGAATCTCTAACATTGTTAGTCCAGCTGTTTCAAAAATTGAACGACCTACGGATGTAGTGGTAATGATAAAAAACTCAGGTACTGTAACTATTAAAAACTTTAATGTGAATTTTTTCATAACTGGAGGTACTCCTGAAGAGGCAATACCAGTTACAGAACCATTCTTGGATTCAATTTTACCACAAGAATCAGCTGCCTTTACTTTTGGTACTAAAATCAATTGTCATCCTACAAACGTTAGAACACTTAGAGTGTACATTAGTGATTTGAATGACGATATCAACGGGTTAAACGATGGTGACGATAAAATATTAACAAACTTTGCAGGTTGTGGAAACGTTGGTATAGATCAACATGTAAATGAAAATATTATCATGTCTGCTCCTTATCCAAATCCAAGTAATACACAATTTACCTTCGATTTGAATTTATTAAATTCTGGCGACTTGAAAATTGAATTAATAGATATGCTAGGTAAAACTATCAGAGAGATAAATGCTGTAGAGTTAATGCAAGGTCAACATTCATTAAGTATTGATATTGCCGATGTTACTCCAGGTGTTTATTATACTCGTGTGTTATTTAACGATACAATGATGATAGATAAAGTTCAAGTGATTGAATAATAATTCGAAATCATTTTAAAAGGCAGTAATTATTATAATTACTGCCTTTTTTTATTGTAAATTATATTACGTTTCAATCCTTCGAATTTTGTACGCTTGATAGCAGAATTTTTAAATAGTATTTTGAATTTTTCTTCTGTTAAATCTTCCCAGTCCGACTTATTAAAATTCGCCAATTCATCAGAAATTTCAAACTCTTTATGTTGATGTGTTAAAGAAAACCTATTCCATGGACAAACATCTTGACAAACATCACAACCGAATATCCAATAGTCAAAACTTTTGTCTAGTTCTGCCGGAAATTCGTTTTTTAATTCGATAGTGAAATACGAAATACACTTACTTCCATCAACTACATATGGTGCAACAATCGCTTCCGTTGGACATGCATCAATACATTTTGTGCAGGTTCCACAATGATCCGTGCCAAATGCACTATCGTAAGCGCACTCAATATCTAACAATATCTCCGCTAAAAAGAAAAAACTTCCAACACTTTTCGATATTAAATTGCTGTGTTTCCCAATCCATCCTAATCCCGATTCTTTTGCCCAAGCTTTATCCAATACTGGAGCCGAATCAACAAATGCTCTTGCATTGATATTCCCAATTTTTGAAGAAATCCTTGCAATCAATTCTTTCAATCGCAACTTAATTACATCGTGGTAATCATCGGCATAAGCATATTTTGAAATTTTATACGTGCCTTCTTGTTGCAGCTTTTCAGGAAAATAATTAAAGCTTAAACTGATGACTGTTTTGCAGCCATCAAGAAGCAAACGTGGATCCAATCGCTTGTCGAAATAATTCTCCATATACTTCATCTCCCCATGCATATCCTGCTTCAGCCAATTCTCCAATCTCGGCGCTTCTTCTTCCAAAAACCGAGCCTTACTAATGCCACAAGTCATAAAACCCAATGCCTTAGATTCTTGTTTGATGAAATTAGAAAGTGCTGCTTTATCCATTAGTTCAAAAATAATTCAAATTTTGTATATTAAGCTATGCGTTCGATTTTCTATGTCTTATTCAGCATGATTTCTTGCATCACAATGGCTCAAGAAAATTGGGGCTATTCGATTTCCTCACACATAGGCACTACCATTGCACATACTCAAAAATTGAATGCAATTAAGTCGAACATGCCTTTTGGATTTCAGGCCGATGTGTACCGTCAATCAGATAATCAACGAAATTTCGACATTTGTAACTGCTATCCTCAATCAGGAATTTCTCTAAGTTATTTTGATTATGGTAATCCTAAAATCGTGGGACAAGGATTGCATTTGACGGTTTATCTTGAACCACAATTCAAAGTTTCTAGAAATAATTATTTTATTTTTAGAGCTAGCGCTGGTCTGGCATTCATGAATAATCCTTTCGATTCCATAAATAACCCCGACAACTTAGCGTACAGTTTACCCATCAGTGGATTTTTATCATTAGGTCCAGGATGGCGTTATTTTATTGGACCTAAGACATCACTCTTTGTTTTAGTTCCCTTTAATCATGTTTCTAACGGAGGTATAAAAGACCCCAATTTGGGATTGAATTTTCCGAGCGTACACATTGGCATAAGTAAACAAAATTATACGTTGAATAGAACTTTGAAAAAGGGGAGTGGCGTACAAAATGATTTTAAATACAGATGGTCTGCGATGGCTTTTTATACAAGCAGGACGGTGAAAAATGGGGAGAAAAAACGGTTCTCGATTTATGGAGTGGAATTGAATTATACTCGAAAAGTTTCTGCTTTATTGAGTTGGAATTCTGGTGTAGAATTTTATAAAGACGATGCCTTAAAAGAGCGTTACAATCGGGAGCAACAAGTTAACGAAGACAGGTATCGATTGGGCCTTATGTCGGGCATACAATTTGATTTAGGAAAATTGGAATTGTATCATCGTTTGGGTGTGTATTTGTATGATCCAGGATTATACAATGGCAGAATTTTTCACAGACATGGCTTGCAATATGTGTTGAATCCAAAGTATGCAATTGGTTTCGAAATGAAAGCGCATAATGAAGTTGCCAATTTCCTGGATTTTAGAATTCGACGAACAATAGCAATGCCTTAAGTTAATTAAAACAAAGTATTGTTCTTGCGTATGTCGCCAATTTTATCGCGCAAATGTTTATACGCCAATTCGGTGGCTTCTCTACCACGAGGCGTGCGCATCATAAATCCTTCTTGAATTAAAAAAGGTTCGTATACTTCTTCAATCGTACCTTCGTCTTCACCAACTGCTGTTGCAATGGTTTTCAAACCAACAGGTCCGCCTTTGAATTTTTCTATTATGGTGAGTAAAATTTTATTATCCATTTCATCCAATCCATGCTCATCAACATTCAACGCATTCAATGCAAATTGCGCAATGTTTGTGTCGATGGTACCATCGCCCTTAATCTCTGCAAAATCACGGGTTCTACGCAACAAGGCATTGGCGATACGTGGAGTTCCTCTACTTCTGCGCGCAATTTCATATGCACCTTCATCGGAAATTGGTGTCTTCAAAATATCGGATGAACGTAGAACAATTGTTGTCAATAATTTTGAATCGTAATATTCCAGTCGAGCATTAATACCAAATCGAGCACGTAAGGGTGAAGTTAATAATCCCGAACGTGTTGTTGCTCCAATTAATGTGAAAGGATTCAATCCAATTTGCACACTTCTAGCATTTGGTCCAGCATCGAGCATGATATCAATTTTATAATCCTCCATCGCCGAGTACAAATACTCTTCCACAACTGGACTCAAGCGGTGTATCTCATCGATAAATAAAATATCACCTTCCTCCAAATTCGTGAGCAATCCCGCCAAGTCGCCAGGTTTATCTAAAACAGGCCCACTCGTGATTTTAATGCTCACCCCCAATTCATTGGCTATAATATGCGACAAAGTAGTTTTCCCCAATCCCGGAGGCCCATGTAATAACACGTGATCCAGCGCTTCCTTCCTACGTTTGGCCGCCTCCACAAATATTTTTAAATTCTCAATGATCTTATCCTGACCCGTAAAATCATCGAATGCCGATGGTCGCAATACCTTCTCTATATCCTTTTCAGAATTATTCAGGTTCTCTGCATTCGGGTCTAACAATGGATTCATTTTGATTTAATTTAGGTCGATGTATGAGCGCTTATTTTATTTCTATGCGATTGTATTTTCTGAAAAAACTATTGAACTTCATTTGCAAAACTCCGAACACTGCTTCGCGCACTATACCCTTTGACATTTTACTTGTTCCTTCGCTTCGATCAGTAAAGATTATAGGAATCTCCACCATCTTAAATCCGAATTTCCATGCAGTAAATTTCATCTCAATCTGGAAAGCATATCCCACGAATTTTATTTCATCCAATTTAATGGTTTCCAATACAATTCTTCGGTAACATTTAAATCCAGCGGTAGCATCGTTCACAGGCATACCGGTGATAAACTGCACGTATTTCGATGCATAGAAGGAAAGTAACACTCTGCTCATAGGCCAGTTCACTACATTGATGCCTGAAATATAACGCGATCCAATACAAAGTTCCGCACCATCGACACAAGTCTTTCTCAAGCGGATAAGGTCTTCTGGATTGTGTGAAAAATCGCAGTCCATTTCGAAAATATAATCGTAATTACGAGCCAATGCCCATTTGAAACCGTGGATATAGGCTGTGCCTAATCCTAATTTGCCGGAACGTTGTTCCATGAATAATTTCTCTGGAAATTCAGCTTGTAAGCGTTTTACAATTTCTGCTGTACCATCGGGCGAACCATCGTCAATAATTAACAAATGGAAAGGATGTTCTAGGGAGAAAACTTTTCGAATCATCTTCTCGATGTTCTCTTTCTCATTATAGGTAGGTATGATTACTAAGCTGTCCGACATTTTTCTAAACACGAAGATAAATAATATTTTGAAATCGTACTTTTGATTATGAATAAAGCAATTTTTTTGGATCGCGATGGTATTATTAACGTAGAAATTGGCGATTATATCAAACGTTTCGAAGATTTTACATTACTTCCACACTTGGGTGAATCTCTAGCTCTCTTAAAATCAAAGGGATATCAATTTGTTGTAATCACCAATCAAGGTGGTTTGGCAAAGCAATTATACGATGTGAATGAGTTGAATAAGATGCATGATTTTTTAATTCAAGAAATGAAGAAGTTCGATGTAGAATTTCTAGAAATTTATTGGTGTCCGCATCATCCCGATTATAATGGTAAATGCTTATGTCGTAAACCAGGAAGTCAACTCGTAGAAAAAGCCATTGCGCGATTTAATATAGATCCTTCACAAAGTTTTTTTATTGGCGATAAACAACGCGATATTGATGCTGGAAATGCAGTAGGTGTCAAAGGAATACTGGTTGACAGCAATCCCGATTGGAAAAATATTCTTATGCAAATTCAATCCTAACTAATTTCTAGCTACTAGTAACGCTTGTACTCATATAAAAAATTTCTATATTTGCGGCGGGTAAGTCTTATACGACCAGCTCCCTTTGAACTCCCCCAGGTTCGGAAGGAAGCAAGGGTAGAAGGTTGTAGCGGTGCGATATGAGGTGCTTACCCTTTTTTACTTCCGAAACTCCAAAAACAAATCATATGCAATTTTTTATTGATACAGCTAACCTCGACCAAATCAGAGAGGCTCAGGCTTTAGGTATTTTAGATGGTGTAACGACCAATCCTTCATTGATGGCGAAAGAAGGCATCGCAGGTGAAGAAAATGTTATGAAACATTATAAAGCAATTTGCGATATCGTTGAAGATAAGGTTAGTGCAGAAGTTATTTCTACCGATTATGAAGGAATGATTGCAGAAGGAGAAAAGTTGGCTGCTATTGACCCTAAAATTGTAGTGAAAATTCCTATGATTAAAGATGGAATTAAGGCATTAAAATATTTTTCAAAGAAAGGTATTCGTACCAATTGTACATTAATTTTTTCTGCTGGACAAGCATTGCTTGCAGCGAAAGCAGGAGCAACGTATGTGTCGCCATTCGTAGGTAGATTAGACGATATTTCTACCGATGGTATGCAATTAATTGAAGACATTCGATTGATATTCGATAATTATATGTTCGAAACACAAATCCTTGCTGCATCTGTACGCCACCCTATGCATATCATTCAGTGTGCTAAAATAGGTGCAGATGTGATGACAGGTCCATTGAGCGCAATTACAGCATTGTTGAAACACCCATTAACAGATTCTGGGTTGGCTCAGTTTTTAGCAGATCATAAGAAAGCGAATTCGTAGGCTCGGATGTTCGGATGTTCGGATGTTCGGATGTTCGGATGTTCGTAGGTTCGTATGCTCGTAGGGTGCTATTCTAACAATATTCTAAATAGCACCTCATCGTTCTTAACTCTTAATTCTTAACCCTTCACTCTTATAGCACCCCACCGTTCTTAACTCTTAACTCTTAATTCTTAATTTCTTCCCGACACATTTCCCAAAGCACAATCCCAGCTGTTACTGAAACATTGAAAGAATGTTTGGTGCCAAATTGAGGGATTTCAATACATGCATCTGCAAGGTTTATTATTTCTTGTTGCACTCCTTCAACTTCATTCCCTAATACCAACACATACTTTTCATCCTGATTGCGTTTGAAATTTTGTAATGCAATGCTGTTTTCAACTTGCTCGATGCATAATACTTTATAGCCTTTTGCTTTTAAGCTATTACAAGCTTCTATGGCATCTTTTTCATACCACCATTGTACCGATTCGGTTGCACCCAGTGCAGTCTTTTCAATTTCACGATGGGGAGGTTGTGCTGTGATTCCACATAATATAATAGCTTCAATTGCAAATGCATCGGAACTCCTAAATATAGAACCGATGTTGTGCATACTTCTAATATTATCGAGTAGCACAATAATACTTTGTTTTTCTATTTCCTTAAATTCATCCTTGCTCAATCGATTGAGCTCATCCATCGATAATTTCTTCATGCTTGAAAGCCTTTATTTATATTGCTTCTAAAGGCAAAAATGCATAAATTTATTGTATTAAAAACCATTCTCATGAAAGCAATTCCTAAGAAAGAATTTGAAGGAGAGAGTGGTGCTTCTTCAGATTCAACATTTGATCATCCTTATCATCAAAACAAACTAAGTTTTGGTTTTCAATTTTCTGGAGCCGATGGGGAATTTGGTAATCCATCAGAAGATCGAGGTGATTTGCCAAAGATTCTACAAAGACCTGGGCATAAATATAATTCAGACATCGAAAGTGCTAACACATCGGCCCAAACAGATAGTAATGAAATCATTTCTAGTATGCATATTGCCGACAAAGGTTCGGTTGGATTATCCTTTAACGACGAGGATTCGTACTTAGAAAAATAAGAATAAGGGTATTGAAATTCATAGTTGTCATACATCAAAACATCTATGAAAAAACAAGTACTTTTATTTCTTGCCATTACATTTGCTGGAATTGCAACAATGGCACAGCCTTTTAAAAAACCTCAGAGTTTTAAGTTAGGCAATAGTCTAAAAAAGTTGGAGCAACTTAAATCTTCAAGTAAGGAAAATCCAACAGCTGCTAACGAATTTACATGGGATACCGATTTGAATTCTTGGGTTCCTATTTACAATTATTCTTACATCTACGATCAAAATGAATTAGTAGAAAGCATTGCATATAATCCTTTTGGTGTACAAGAAGCACGTACTGTTTATACCTACGATGGTAAAAATTTAGTAGAGCAATTGGTTCAATTTTGGGTAATGGGTGCTTGGACAAATAGCTATAGATTGCTTTTGCAATACGATTCAAATTCTGAATTAGTGAAAGAAGAAATGCAGGATTGGATTAATGATGAATGGCAGATCACCTATGGCTTGTCGAGATCCGTTAATATTTTAAATGCAGATACTACAGTTATCGTAGATAGTATGTGGGGCGGGACTGCATATGAAGCGGTTCAGAAAACAGAAAACATTTACAACGGGCCTAGTAAAAATTTATCGGAGATGATATTGTACATGCCAAATGGTTCTGGAAACGATTGGTTTGAAGCGTATAAAGAAGTTTATCTGTACGATTCAAATAATAACATCAGCGATTTGATAAAGATGAATTGGAACGGAATGGATTGGCAAAATTTCATGAAACAAACTGAGTATAGTTTTGATTCATTGACTTATGCAGTAACAGGTTACATTACCCAAAATTGGGACAATACATCAAACTTATGGTTGGATTATAGTTTCGATACCTTAGAGTATTTAGAATACAAAAGCTTTGTGAATACTAGCTATTACTTGTTCAATCAAAATAGAATACCTAATACAAGAGCGCTGTATTTTAATGATTCTTTGATGAACCAAATTGTAGCTAGATATGACACTTGGGATCAAACAATTGGCGATTGGGTGGCAAGTATTCATAATGAAAATGCTTACATCTATACAGAGGATTCTTTGATTAAGGAGAAAGTAGATTTAGCATTAAATCAAAATTACGAATTGGATTCTATGTCAAAAATGGTGTATTTCTACAACAACACAACTGGACTGAGCACTGAAAAAGAATTGGAATTCAACATCGCCCCAAATCCTTGTGCCGATGTGTTGCAAGTAATGATTCCAGGTGCTGGAGCAAATGAAACCATGAGTTTTGAGATCAGAAACATCAGCGGTCAATTATTGAAATCATTCAAGGCCCAAGGTCCAAAACATCGTCTGGATTTAAGTGAATTAAGTACAGGCATGTATGTATTGAAAGTGAACACATCTTCTGCAAGTAAGAGCAGTAAATTCATAGTCGAGTAGTACCTAAATTAAACCATATATATAGGGCTTTTTCGAAAGAATTAGCCCTTTTTTAATTGTTAATAATTCAATTTCTTGTAAAAGAGAGGATTTCCTATTTTTAGTTCAAATTTTTTTAAACGTGGGAAAGACAGCAGAAAGTAAGGAAACACCTTTAATGAAGCAATACAATGAGATTAAGGCGAAATATCCGGGTGCATTGTTATTGTTTAGAGTGGGAGATTTTTACGAGACTTTTGGAGAAGATGCAGTAAAAGCGTCCGAAATTTTAGGTATTGTATTAACGAAGCGTGCGAATGGTTCTGCATCGCATATAGAATTAGCGGGCTTTCCACATCATTCCTTGGATTCATATTTACCCAAGCTCGTACGAGCGGGTCAACGCGTTGCAATTTGTGATCAATTAGAGGATCCTAAAACTACTAAAACGATTGTGAAACGAGGTGTTACTGAAATGGTAACTCCAGGTATTTCGTATAACGACAATATTTTACAACACAAAAGCAATAATTATTTAGCGGCAGTTCACTTTTCTGAGGATAAAGAAATAGGACTTGCGCTTTTGGATATATCAACGGGTGAGTTTTTAGTTGCACAAGGAAATCATGCATACATTGAAAAGTTGATGCAAAGTTTCAAGCCTTCTGAAGTTTTATGCAATAGATCTAGACAGAAATATTTCAGTCAAAATTTTGCAGATACCTATTATCAATATGCTTTAGAGGACTGGGTGTTTGGTTATGATTATGCGTATGAGACTTTAACAAAACATTTTTCTACAATTAGCTTAAAGGGCTTTGGGATAGAAGATTTGAATGTTGCAATTGTTGCTGCAGGCGCATGTTTGCATTATGTGTACGACACACAACACAACAATATTCAACACATTGCATCTCTTTCTAGGATAGAAGAAGATCATTATGTATGGCTCGATCGATTTACATTAAGGAATCTAGAGTTAGTACATTCCAATAACGATCATGGGGTAACCTTATTTGATGTGTTGGATTTTACGCATTCGCCAATGGGTGCAAGGCTTTTAAGGAAATGGATTTTACTTCCATTAAAAGAAATATCTGTAATTCAAGAACGACAACTGTTAGTTAGGATTCTGATAGAGCATCAAGAATTGTTTTATCAACTTGAAGAAGAGTTGAAAAACATTGGTGATTTAGAGCGATTGATATCTAAGGTAGCATTGCAAAAAGTGAATCCTAGAGAATTGTTGCAATTGGCTAGGGCCTTAAAATCTATTAATATAATAAAGGAAAAATGTGAGGAAATAAACAATCCTCAATTAAAGGCTTTGATGGATCGGATAAATCCATGTCATACCTTGATTGATAAAATTGATCAAAGCATTCAAGTTGATGCTCCAGCATTATTACAAAAAGGAAATGTAATTGCTGCAGGCATCTCAGAAGAATTAGATGATTTGAGAAAAATTGCATTTCATGGGAAAGATTATCTCTTAGATATTCAAAAACGAGAAAGCGAGGCAACAGGTATTAGCTCACTCAAGGTTGCATACAATAATGTGTTTGGATATTATTTGGAAGTAACGCATGCACATAAAGATAAAGTTCCAACAGAATGGATTCGTAAACAAACATTAGTGAATGCAGAGCGATACATAACACCTGAGTTGAAAGAATACGAAGAGAAAATATTGGGTGCAGAAGAAAAGATAGCGGTTATTGAAAATAGATTGTACAATGAATTGGTTTTATCTATTTCTGAATACATTAGACCCATACAAGTTAATGCTCATTCAATTGCTCAGTTAGATGTTCTCTGTTCTTTTGCTTTTGTTTCTTCTAGATATGAGTATGCTCAGCCAGATTTATTAGAGGAACCTGTTTTAGACATTAAAGAAGGTCGACACCCAATCATTGAACAACGACTACCTGCGGGTGAAAGTTTTATTCCTAACGATGTTTACTTAGATCAACAAGATCAGCAAATTATTATTATTACTGGTCCCAACATGTCAGGTAAATCAGCGATACTGAGACAAACAGCACTCATTGTTATTATGGCGCAGATGGGATGTTTTGTCCCAGCAAAGTCGGCACGCATAGGCATTGTAGATAAATTATTCACTAGAGTAGGGGCCAACGACAATCAATCTACAGGTGAGTCGACATTCATGGTGGAGATGAACGAAACGGCAAGTATTCTTAATAATTTATCGGATAGAAGTTTAGTGCTTTTAGATGAAATTGGTAGAGGTACGAGCACATACGATGGGATATCTATTGCATGGGCAATTGCAGAGTTCATACACGATAATGAAAAAGCAAAAGCTAGAACATTGTTTGCTACACATTATCATGAATTAAATGAGATGGCTACTCAAATGCCTCGTATTAAAAACTATAATGTTTCCATAAAGGAAATGGACCATAAAATAATTTTTCTAAGAAAATTAGTGCCGGGAGGTTCAGAACATAGTTTCGGAATTCATGTTGCGAAAATGGCAGGTATGCCTACTGCAGTATTAAAACGATCAAATGAAATTCTAGCACAATTAGAAAAACAACGATCGGAAGATCCTTCTGCTGCAAAAGGTTTGCATTCAAAAAAGAGAGCTAAAATTAATAAAGCAGAATTTCAACTGAATATGTTTAGTCTTGATGATCCGATTTTAATTAAGATTCGCGATACCTTGAAAGATTTAGACGTAAATACACTCACGCCAGTTGAAGCACTAATGAAGCTAGATGAGATACAAAAACTCATAAGATCTTAATGAAAAAAGCTGCAAACATATTTGCAACATTAATTCGTGATTTAAAAGTTGAAGAGCTCTTCGATGAACGCTTCCCAATTTTTAAAATTTACTATTTGTCGACTCATAAATTGTATCTACATTTTATTACTATTGACGATGGTATTGAAAGACTACCCATATTGTATTTTCAGAAAATGAGTCTTCAATATATGAAGCAAAATAAAAACCTGGTACACTTATGGGAAGATCAACTGCTTTATAATTTACAGTCGGTACAAGATCGTTTTCAATCATTGATACAAAATAACGACACCATATATGCACGCTCTTGCAGAATCCAACGCATCGACAAAAATTTATACGATGTTTTTATTGACCAACATCATTTAATGAATAGTGCTAAATCTAAGTTTAAATATGGCATGTATTTTCAGAATGAATTATTGTCGGTTATGGGCGTAAGTGCTGGCAGGTGGATGACTAAGGAGGGAAATAAAAGAAAATCATTTGAAATTATTCGCTTTGCTACAAAAGCAAATTTCACTGTTGTGGGTGGATTTACTAAATTTTTAAAATTTATTTCTGAGGAATTAGGTGTTGATGAATGGATGACGTACCAAGATTTAGATTGGGCAATAAAAGGGATATATCAAAAAAATAATTTTGAATATAAAAACATATCTCAACCTCATGTAAATTATATACATAAAGTAAGTTTAAAACGATATACTCAGATACAATGGGAGTCTTTAAATGCTGAGCAGCAATTAGATTTTTATAAAGTATACAATGCTGGAAGTATGAAATTGATCAAACGATATGAATGATTCAATCATAGGTATATTGGGTCCAACAGCCAGTGGTAAAACCAAATTAGCTGCAGAGCTTGCATACGAATTGGATGCGGAAATCATCAGCATGGACTCAAGGCAGGTGTATAAGGAATTAAATTTAGGGGTAGGAAAAGATTTAAGTGAATATGAAGTTAAAGGCAAATCTATACCTTATCATTTAATTGATCGATTGAGTTTAAATGAGCAGTACCATCTTCATCAGTTTAAATTAGATTTTCAAGATGCTTATACATCTATACGAAATAAAAATAAAATAAGTATTGCCTGTGGTGGGACAGGCTTGTATTTCGATGTTTTGCTAAATCATAGACCTTATACTCAAGTTCCAATTGATGTTGACTTAAGAAATAGACTTGATTTGTTAAGTTCTGAAGAATTAATACAGAAACTAATGCTAATAGATCCTAATCATGCCTTTGATACTAGTACAAGGAAAAGGTTAATTCGAGCAATTGAAATTGCAAATAGCATCAATTATTTTGAATTGAAAAATGCGACTTCAAGCAATTATAAGATTCGATTGTATGGAATTCAGATAGATAAAAAAAAATTAAACGAGAAGATTGATCAACGATTAAACGTTAGGATGAATGAAGGCTTAATAGAGGAGGTAGAATCATTACTGAAAATGGGTTTTAGTATAGATCGATTAATGTACTTAGGTTTGGAGTATAAATTTGTTAGTATGTATTTAAATGGAGCATTTGATAAGAATGAAATGTTCGAAAAGCTTCGTGTAGCAATACATCAATATGCTAAACGTCAAATGACATTTTTTAGAAAGTTGGAAAAGGATGGACATGAAATCCAATGGGGGACTACTTCAGAACTTAAGGAGTATATTTTAAAAGTTTATCGCCAAGCTTAATACCAATTCCGAAATCTACATAATCGGCAATAATGCCGTGGCCTCTAATTGCACCATTCAAATAAAACGTATTATTGATTTTATATTTAAAGCCAAGTTTAGTGTAAAATTGATAATTATGAATGGCCATTTGCTTGTAATGTAAATATTTTCCAAGTCCAATTTGTAAGGTAATTCTGCTCATAACAATGTCTGGACCTAGCAGATAGCCATAGGCAAAGTGTTCGTAGGATGTAGATGTTAGTATATAACCAGAGCCTGTTCCATAATCTTTTCCGTTAAATTTTTTATCCCAATAAATAATATCTAGACCATGTCGAATGCTTATTACATTGTTAATTTTAAAAATATGATTAGCATAAGTTGTACTCCTCAACATTGCTTGTTTAGAATTGATATATGCCCTTCTTCCGAATCCAACACCGAACTCAAGATGACTTCTTTCTTTGAAACTTTGAGCAATTGAAGTAATTGTATTGATCAAAATAAAAAATACAAGTATTATTCGTTTCATAGTTTATATCTAAGTCCAACCATAACATTTAAGCTATTAACACCTTGATTGGGTAAAACCACCGCAGCATTTGAGTAGTGAAAATAACCTCCTTCAAGAATTATTTTAAATCGTTCATTTATGTTAAACATATATGCAAGTTCAACTGAACTTAAAAAATTAATATGTGTTCCAATGAAATTATTTCTTTTCTCATCGAAATAGGTTTTGGTATCATACGATAATCCAAATCCAGGTAATAAATACAACGCATGTTTTTCATTACCAATTAAACGATTGTAGATATTATAATTCAATGAAATAACGTTGCCAAATACTCCTGGGATGCTATCATTCACTCCATCTAGATCGCGTTGATCTCTATAAGAAAAATTAAATGATTGATATTTTACATTTAGTCTACGAACCCATTCAGCATCAGGTTTCCTCATACTAAACATATAAGAAATTTGTATAGTATGCATTTTGCCATTAAAAGTACTCTTGCCAAATTTCTTATTATCTGGAAGCATCATTATACCTGGACCGCCATGTACTCCTATGTATTTTTCACTAGAAACTATTTGTGCATTTGAAGCTGTATAAGTAAAAATTATAATACATAAAGTATATTTTATGAAATCAAAAGTTATTTTTAATTTAGAATTAAATATCATGAGAAAACAAATTCTGATTTTATTATTGTTAGTTTTTAGTTCTGGTCTTTATGCACAAAGTATAAATTTAATTAATTTATCTAAACTGAAAAGTATAAGTTCAAATTCAAACGATACTTTGTATGTAATCAACTTTTGGGCAACTTGGTGCGGACCTTGTGTGAAAGAAATTCCATATTTTGAGGAAATCGCGTATCAATACAAATCAAATCCTTTAAAAGTAATTCTAGTTTCATTAGATTTTAAAAGTAAGATTAAATCACAAGTAGAACCATTTGTCAAAAAGAATATTTTACACTCAGATGTATATGTTTTGGACGAATCGGACATGAATAAATTCATTAACGATGTTTCCCCTCAATGGTCAGGTGCTATACCCGCCACAATCATTTTACATAAAGATGGCGCGATTTTTTATGAGAAGTCATTTGAAAAACAAGAATTAAAAAATATTGTTGAACCTTTAATTAAACGATATGAAAACATTGACTAGAAAAACATTTTTGATTTTTTTATTAAGTTTTATTATTGCAGGATTTGTAAAAGCTCAAACCTATAAAGTTGGGGACCAAGTACAATCTTTTGAATTAAAGAATGTCGATGGTAAGATGGTTAAGTTGAGTGATTACCAAAATCAAAAAGGTGTGATTTTAGTATTCACATGCAATCATTGTCCGTATTCTCAAGCTTACGAACAAAGAATTATAGAACTTGACAACAAATACAAGAATATGGGCTATCCTGTAATAGCTATCAATCCAAACGATTCAATTCGTCAGCCAGAAGATTCATATTCTGAAATGATAAAACGTTCTAAGGAATACAAATATACCTTCCCATATCTATTAGATTCAGATCAAAGTATTGCTAAATCATTCGGAGCTACCAGAACACCACATGTTTTTTTACTTAAAAATGATTCAAAAACTAATTCGAGTAAACTGGTTTATATCGGAGCAATCGATGACAACACAGAGTCGGCAGATGCTGTTAAAAATAAATATGTTGAAAAAGCGATAGATGAGCTGGAGCAAGGTAAAACAATTAGCACAACAAGCACTAAAGCGGTTGGTTGTACTATAAAATGGGCAGAGGCTAAATAAAAAAACGGAGTAATTTTTACTCCGTTTTTTTATTTAGTCCAACTAAGTTACATTACCATTTTCACGAAGGATGCAATCTTGTTTTTTAATTCTTTACGATCTACAATAAAATCTAAGAACCCATGTTCCAAAACAAATTCTGCTGTTTGAAATCCTTTAGGTAGATCTTTTTTTATCGTTTCTTTAATAACTCTAGGGCCTGCAAATCCAATCATGGCTCCAGGTTCTGCAATATTGATATCGCCTAACATGGCATATGAAGCGGTAACACCACCAGTTGTTGGATCGGTACACAATGAAATATAAGGTAATTTGTTTTGAGCCAACAATGCAAGTTTTGCAGAAGTTTTAGCCATTTGCATCAAGGAAAATGCGGCCTCCATCATACGTGCACCACCTGATTTTGAAATGACCATTAGGGGTAATTTATGTTCTATGCAATAATCAATTGAGCGGGCAATTTTTTCTCCTACTACTGAACCCATAGAACCACCTATGAAATTAAAGTCCATACAACAAACGACTAAATCGGCACCATGAACTTTTCCATGTGCAGAACGCAATGCATCGTTCAATCCAGTTTTTTTGATGGATTCTTTAACACGCTCAGGGTATTTTTTTGTGTCTTCAAAAGTAAGTGGATCGCCAGATATTAGATTAGGATACAATTCCTTAAATTGATTATCATCGAACAATATTGCAAAGTACTCCTTAGATCCAATCCTTAAATGATAATTACAATGCTGACATACAAACTGATGTGCTTCTAAGTCTGGGGTATATAATGGTTTTTTACACGAAGGACATTTATGCCAAAGACCTTCTGGAACATCTAATTTCTCTTCTGTACTCGTCGTAATTCCTTCAGTATTTCTTTTAAACCAAGCCATAGTAATTTCTAATTATAAAATTAAGCAATAGTAATGTCCTTCGATAAATAAATATCTTGAACTGCATTTAATAATTGAACACCTTCGTTCATTGGTTTCTGGAATGCTTTTCTTCCCAAAATTAAACCCTGACCACCTGCACGTTTATTGATGACAGCTGTCTTTATTGCTTCAGCAAAATCTGAAGCACCTTTAGACTCACCACCAGAATTAATTAAACCGATTCTACCCATATAGCAATTTAATACTTGATACCTGCATAAATCAATTGGATTATCGCTTGATAAGTCTGAATACATTTTAGGGTGAGATTTTGCAAATTTTACATTGGTAAATCCACCATTATTTTCAGGTAGTTTTTGTTTAATAATATCTGCTTGTATTGTAACACCTAAATGATTTGCTTGCGAAGTTAAATCGGCAGCAACATGATAATCAACTCCATCTTTTTTGAATGCATCATTACGCGTATAGCACCACAATACAGTTGCCATACCTAATTCGTGTGCTCTCTCAAAAGCCTGAGCAACTTCTATGATTTGTCTATTCGAGTTTTCTGAACCAAAATAAATAGTAGCACCAACAGCACAAGCTCCTAAATTCCAAGCTTCTTCCACAGAGCCAAACATGATTTGATCGTATTTATTGGGATATGTCATTAATTCATTATGATTGATCTTAACCATCATTGGAATTTTATGGGCATATTTTCTTGATACGCTTGCTAATACACCAAATGTAGTTGCTACGGCATTACATCCGCCTTCAACTGCTAATTCTACAATCTTTTCCGGATCAAAATAGATTGGGTTGGGAGAGAAGGAAGAACCTGCTGTATGTTCAATGCCCTGATCTACAGGTAGGATGGATAAATATCCAGTACCAGCCAATCTACCATGATTGTACATTGCCGATAAACTGCGTAATACTTGAGGATTGCGATTACTGTAAACGAACTGTCTATCAATAAAATCTGCACCAGGTAGATGTAAGTTTTCCTTACTTACAGTTTTTGAAACATGTGTCAATAACGATTGTGCCTCTGCACCTAATAATTCCGTGATCTTATCTAAGGTCATATTTGGGATTTTTGTTTGTGCAATAGTAAGCAAAAATCGGGAATTGATAAAATATAGCCTATAAGGTCTTTTTCACACTAAAAACCATCTGAGAACCAACAAGTCCTAGCCCCCCAGGTACATTGCTGTAAATTAAACTAGGCTCAGAAAATGGATCATCACCCGTGTAATTTTTTAAGCTTTTAACGTATTTGTACACATCTTCATCGACCTTATAAATATAAAGTCTAAAGCCAGTTATATTATTTCCAAATCCCCCATCGTATTCGCTATGCTCCGTTAATGCAACAATATTCCCCCCATTTCTACCTTCATCACTTATTAATGTGTTGGAGTAGACATCGTAGAAATAATCGTATTCCTGTCCTGGATTAAAGATGTCTTCATAAATAGGACTTAGGTATATTCTATAAAAATTATTTTCGTTAGCGGGGTCTTTGAATTCTACTCTCGCTTTGTATACGGAATAGGTCCCAAAATCATCCGAATAATTACTTTGGTCGATGTTGAACGATACAATTTCCACTTTGCTCGAATCAATCGTTCTGATGTTTTTGCTAATAGTTTGATTTATTGCACTCGCAGTTATACTATAGTTTTTATTGTAATCGATATTGAAATCATTTCTTCTGAAAAAATAATATCGATTGTTTGCATCGTACCTTAAATTAAATTCATTAGTACCATCCGAAATTTTAACTATTCCATTGCTAATATTTAATTCGTCAAAGTAACTTGATTGATTGTCAAAAATCGGATCTGTTTTACTAAGATGAACAATATTGGTATCGGCACTTGGGTCCAAAAAACTGGTGAGTACCAATTTAGTTGGTTCAAAAGGGATGTCTACTTCGGGGTCCGACTCACAAGCGATTAACATTGTGCTCAAACTTATTATTAATGCTGTATTCTTTAATTTAAATGTGTTCATCGATTTAAAATTTATAAGTCCAACTAATAGAAGGTAACATCGGAAATAAATTCACTTTTCTCAATTTTCTATTTCCTGCATTATCATAGCCGATATAATAGAAATAAGGGTTTCTTCTATTATAAACATTGTAAACTGAGAGTTCAATGGTACGTATTGATTTTTTTAATTCTTTATGAAATTGTATTCCTAAATCCAGTCGGTGATACGGTTCCATTCTAAAACCATTTTTAGATCCATAATCACTTACGTAATTACTCCCAAATTGATATGGACTACTTCCTGGAATTACAGCAATATATTCAGATTTGGGTAATGTTATTGCATTCCCAGTACCATATACCCATGTTCCTGAGAAGGTAACTTCATTTGTGATTTTGTAAATCCCAACTAAGGAGATATCATGTCGGCGATCGTATCTTGCAAAATATTTTTTTCCAAAATTCAGTTCATCGAATTGTAATTCCGTCCAAGACAAAGTATAACCTGCCCATCCGCTGAATTTCCCTTCTGACTTTTTAATTAAAAATTCCAATCCATAACTCCAACCTTGACCACTGGTTACATTCTCATCCCATGAAATCCTGTCTTCCGAACCAGGTTCTTCAACGGCAAGAAAACTCGCGCCCTCTTTGTAAGCGATTACATTATTCATATGCTTATAATACCCTTCAATACTTAAATTGAATTTGAGCGGGATAAAATCTTTTGCGATCCCTATTGCTATTTGATTCGATTGTTGTGGTCGCACTTTATCTGTTGCTGGCACCCATAAGTCTGTAGGCAATCCAACACCTGTACTACTTAATAAATGAATGTACTGATTCATTAATGCATACGATGACTTCAGCGCCAAATCTTCTTTTAGTTGATAGCTTAATCCAACTCTTGGCTCTATGCCATAATAATTTTGTTTGTTCTGTAAAAAATGAGAAAAACGCAAGCCGAAATTCGAATTCAATCGCCTAGTGATTTGATATCGATCTTCAATATAAACAGCATTTTCTAAGGCATCAATTAATTGCTTCTCATCCTCATTGTCTTCAGGAAACTCAGTGTTTTTAACCGTTACAGCACTAGGCGTAAAGCGATGTTGTTGAATAAATGCTCCAAATTTTAAATAATGTTTATCGCTCAATGCATAATCAAAATCTTGCTTGATGCTTAAATCTCTGATCCCAGAATAAAGCCTAATTTCGAACTCATCGTTATTGAATTTCTCTTTAATAGAAATATTAAATCTGTAATTGCTGTATATAAAAGAAGTGTTTGAAAATAATTTTGGGCCGATGATTCTATTCCATCGAACTGTTCCTGTTCCATTGCCCCAAAACAACCCAAACTGCGAAGTATAATCATCGAAATTCGATCTGGCATAAAACTTATCTCTACCAAAATATCCACTAATGTAAAGCCTATTTTTATCATCGATTTCGAAATTTAATTTCGCATTCATATCGTAGAAATAGTAACCTCCTTTTGATTCCTCAGGTAATAATGGATAAATCAATGCATCGATATAGGTGCGTCGACCTGAAAATAAAAAAGAGGATTTATTCTTCTTTATCGGACCTTCAAGCGTTAGTCTCGATGATATAATCCCTACGCCAGCTTCTCCTTTAAATTTTTCCTTACTACCATCTTTCATATTCATTTCCAAAACAGAAGATAATCTCCCGCCAAACCTCGCAGGAAATCCACCTTTAGTAAGCTCTACGGTTTTTAAAGCATCGCCATTAAATAATGAATAAAAACCAAAGAGGTGAAATGCATTGTAAACTGGTGCATCGTCTAATATGATTAAATTTTGATCCGGCCCACCACCTCTCACATACAGTCCCGAGTTCCCCTCAGAACCCTTTTGTACACCAGGTAAAAGTTGAATTACTTTCAACACATCTTTTTCACCTAACAATGCAGGAATTTGCTGAATTTGTTCAACAGGAACCCTCACAATACTCATTTGTGTTTCTTTAGAAATGCGCTCAATCTTTGTGTCTTGAACAACAACTTCCGCAATGGTATTGTTATTGCTTAAATCTATATTGAGTTGTATGTCTTTGTCGACTTTTATTTTAAACGCCTGACGCTCATAACCCACTAAACTGTAAATTAAGGTCACGCTGTCAAGCGTAGTACTTATCGAATAAAACCCATAATTATTGCTTAAGCTCCCAGTTTGACTTTCCAAGATTACCACACTGGCTCCAATAAGGTTTTCTTTACTGCCTTTCTCTCGCACATACCCACTTATGGTATGTTGCTTGTTTTGTGCCGATGTGTTGAGATGGCATAAAATGAGTAGCAATATGCATGCTAAAATCTTGCGCATTTTATTATCTTAGGTTTATAAAAATTATTGTTCTTTTGGGTAATTAAAAGACAATAATAAACGATTAAACCCTTATATGATTGTTGCAGTTGAAAAAATTTCTGATCAAACGGTATTAAACAAGGCTTTTGGGATTAGAAAAGAAGTTTTTGTTATAGAACAAAAAGTTGACGAATCGGAAGAATACGAGTTTGAAGAAGACTCAGTACATTTTATTGCTAAAGTTGATGGAGATTTTGCTGGTACATCGAGATGGAGAAAAACGGAGAAAGGGATTAAGCTAGAACGATTTGCCGTGCTAAAAAAACATCGATCTAAGGGTGTTGGTTCAGCATTATTGTCATATATGCTAAAGGACATACCTTCAGAATATAAATACCTCTATCTTCATGCTCAGATCACCGCTATGGGATTGTATGCTAAATTTGGTTTTGTTGCAGAAGGTGAGCAATTTGAAGAAGCAGGAATTCAACATTATAAAATGGTCTTGAAACGATAAAAACTTTGTGAAGAAACTATTACCCATATTTATCTTCTTAATAATTAGTTTATATTCTTATGCACAAGAAACGGTTGTAAAAGGTAGGATTACGGATGTAAACACCAATGAAGCAATTCCGTTTGCTAACGTTAAGTTTAAAGGAATTGATGTTGGTGCGAGTGCCGACTTTGATGGATATTATATCTTAAGGACGAATTTACCAGTTGATTCAATTGTTGTGAATTATTTAGGTTATCTGCCAAAATCTAAAAGAGTAAAAAAGGCTCAAACCCAAGTGATCGATTTTCAATTACAATCAAGTAGCGTTGGAATTAAAGAGGTGCTTGTGGAAGCAGGCATAAATCCTGCAATCCAAGTAATAAAAGACGTTCAGAAAAAAAGAGATGGATATAACAAAGCTAGCTTGAAAGCATATCAGTATGAAAACTATTCAAAGATTCAAATTGATGTCGACAATATTTCTGAGCGAGTACGTAATAAGAAAATTCTTCGCCCAGTAACTGCATTATTTGATAGTCTAGATGTATTAGCAGGAGAGGACGGACAAGCGAATCTTCCAGTATTTTATTCAGAAAATATTTCCGATGTATATTATACGAGTGAACCCATTAAAAAGAAAAAAGAAATAATAAAGGCATCAAAATTAACTGCCGTAGGAATTCAAGATGGTATATTAACTTCTCAATTCACAGGTTCATCTTTCGAGGAATATAATTTCAATCAGAATAAATTATTAATTTTTCAAAAAGAATTTTTGTCGCCCATCTCAGATAATGCATTGTTTTTTTATGACTTCTTTATTACCGATACTGTTGAGCTAAATGACTATAGGTGTTTTCAAATAAAAGTAAGACCTAAGAATAATAAAGACTTACTATTTACAGGAAATATTTGGATTGTAGATTCTTTGTGGGCATTAAAACAAGTCAATTTAGAAATTCCTAAATCTGTAAATATAAATTTCCTAGAACGAGTACAAGTACAACAAGAATTAGAACCTACAGAAGCTGGCCCATGGCTTACTATGAAGTCTAGAGTTGTTATTGATTTTGCTGATATAACGAAGAAGACAGTGGGAATGATTGCTAAACTATATAATTCAATAAAGGATGTAAAAGTTAATCAAACACAAGAATTAAAATTTTACGATTCACCGATACGGCTTACTAAAGATGCATTAACACGTGATGTGAATTATTGGAATAATCATAGGCATGAGAAATTAACTGCAACCGACATCAATGTTTTTTCTATGATTGATACCATTCGTAATATACCTAGAGTGAAGGTTGCTGTGAATACATTTTACACCTTAGTGTCGGGGCACTACACCTATAATAAAATTGATATAGGACCATATCCAAATCTTATTGCATACAACAACATTGAAGGTTATAAAATACGTATAGGAGGAAGAACGAATATTAAATTCAGTAATACATGGATCGCACGTGCTTACATTGCTTATGGTTTCAAAGATCAGCAGTTCAAATATAATTTACAAGTAGAAAAAATATTAGATAGAAATTACTGGACAAAAGTTGGAATTCAGAGAAGAGAAGATGTGGATCAAGTGGGGCTGGCATTTGAATTTGATGATAGCCCTGCATTTAATAACGAACAAAGTTCGTTGTATGTAACTACATCTCAAATCACACGTTTTGCACTTCTAAATAGGAAAACGGAAAATCGAATTTGGTTTGAAAGAGAAATCACTAAAAGTTTCACAACTCGTTTGACGATTCAGAACATCGACTTTAAGCATTTTTATACAGCGAGTCAGGATTCTAATGTAAATGTAGGTGCTTTTCAGAGAGATTTTACAACAACGGAATTTGTTATGGAAGGAAGGTTTGCTTGGAATGAATATCAGGTATTGGATAATAACAGAAGATATATCATTGGAGATACAAAAGTTCCAGTATTTACCTTGCAATATATAAAAGGTGTTAAAAATTTAGTGAATAGTGATTTAAATTATAGTCGCATGAATTTCAAAATTAATCATCGATTAAGATTAGGGTTTTTAGGCTATTCTAGATACATCATAAATTTTGGAAAAGTATTTTCTGCAGCACCATATACATTGCTTGAAGTACATCGAGGTAATCAAACTCCATTTTTCGCTTATGCAACATTCAATATGATGAACTATTTTGAATTTATAAGCGACGAATATATTTCATTAGATTACGTACATCATTTTGAAGGATTGTTTTTCAATAGGGTTCCACTCATCCGACAATTAAAATGGAGAGAATTGGTCACTTTGCGTGCAGTATATGGCGACTTGAGTAATAAAAATAGAAGTCCAGTGATCGTGAATTCTTTTAGTACATTAGAACAGAAACCATATGTTGAAGCAGGTTTTGGGATATCGAGTATTCTTAGAATTATCAGAGTAGATTTTATTTACCGTCTCACGTATACAGACGATGCATACCGATTAAAATATAGACAATTACAATTAAATAACGGTGTTACAGCACCTTACGATGTAGATCGTTTTGGAGTTAAAGTCTCCTTACAGTTCTCTTTTTAAGCCATATTTAATATCTTTGCGGGATGAAGAAAGTGGCATTTTATACCTTAGGCTGTAAATTGAACTTCTCTGAAACCTCTTCTATTTCAAGATTATTTACAGATGCGGGTTATCAGAAAGTGGAATTTCAAGATTCTGCCGATGTGTACGTAATCAATACATGTTCGGTAACGGATCATGCCGATAAGAAATGTCGAAAAGTTGTGAAAGAAGCATTGAAGCATTCGCCAAATGCATATGTTGCAATTATAGGGTGTTATGCACAATTAAAGCCAGCTGAAATTGCAGAAATTCCAGGTGTAGATATTGTGTTGGGTGCGGCAGAGAAATTTCAATTACTCGATTATATTGGTAATGCCGAGAAGAAATCTGGCCAAGCGGAAATACATCAGGCCGAAATAGAACAGGCCAATCAATTTGTATCGAGTTTTTCATATGGCGACAGAACACGTACTTTCTTAAAAGTTCAAGATGGTTGCGATTATTCATGTTCATTTTGCACCATCCCCTTGGCGAGAGGTGCTAGTAGAAGCGATACGATTGAAAATGTTGTACGTAATGCATCAGAAATCGCTGCATCGGGAGTAAAAGAGATTGTTCTTACGGGTGTAAATATTGGTGATTTTGGTGAACGAGGTTCCTATAATTTTTTAGATTTAGTGAAGGCATTAGACGAAGTGGAAGGAATTGATCGAATCAGAATTTCTTCCATAGAGCCAAATTTGCTAAGTGACGAGATTATAGAGTTTGTAGCAAGATCGAAACGGTTTGTACCGCATTTTCATATTCCATTACAATCGGGTTCCAATAAAATTCTTGCATTAATGCGCAGAAGATATAAGCGTGAATTGTATTTTAACAGAGTTCAAAAAATTAAGGCATTAATGCCAGAAGCTTGTATTGGTGTTGATGTTATTGTTGGTTTTCCTGGAGAAAGTCGAGAAGATTTTATTGAAACCTATGACTTTATCAATTCTATGGATATTTCCTATTTACATGTGTTTACTTATTCAGAGAGAGACAATACGCTGGCAATAAATATGAAAGGCACAGTACCAGGAGTCGATAGAAATGAACGAAATAAAATGCTTACCATATTGTCGGAAAAAAAACGCCGATATTTCTATGAAACACAATTAGGAAAAGAATTAGAAGTATTATTTGAAGCAGATCAGAAAAATGGATACATGCATGGCTTTACACGCAATTACGTGAAAGTGCGTGCGAAGTACGATCCCATTTTGGTGAACGATATCAAACTTATAAAATTAGAAAGCATCAGTACAGACGGCGATGTAAATATTGTTGAACCAGATCTACTAACCACTACACACTAAGCACTAATCACTAACCACTAATCACTAATCACTATCCACTAAAACTAACACACTAGCACACTAACACACTAGCATACTAACTATGTATCCAACCTTATCCGATTTACTCAATGACCTTTTAGGGATTAACATACCATTACCAATACAAATGTTTGGTTTTATGGTTGCCATGGCTTTTGTAATTGGTCATTATGTAATTGCTTCCGAATTGAAAAGAAAATATCAGTTAGGGTTACTGCATACTCTAAAACAAAATATTGTTGAGGGCTTGCCAGCAACAAGAAATGAACTGTTGTTAAATGGTTTTTTTGGATTCATTTTAGGTTATAAATTAATTTTTATAGCGACTAACTACGAAGCTTTTACTGCTGATCCACCTGCCTTAGTTTTATCGTTACAAGGTAATTTTTTCGCAGGAATATTAGTTGCTGCTGCTTTAGCATATTATACTTATTATGAAAAGGAAAAGAAAAAGTTAGCAAAACCTCTTCATAAAACGATAGATATTTATCCCCATGATTTGATGGGAAATATAATAATGATTGCTGCAGTTTCAGGAATTATTGGTGCGAAGATTTTTCACAACCTTGAAAATTGGGACCAATTTATTGCAAACCCTATAGAATCACTTCTTTCTTTTTCTGGATTAACTTTTTATGGTGGATTAATCGTTGGCTTAGTAGCAGTCTATTATTACACAAAGTCGAAACAAATTAAATTCATACATATGATTGATGCAGGTTCGCCTGGATTAATGTTGGCATATGGTATTGGCCGATTGGGTTGTCAGCTTTCTGGAGATGGCGACTGGGGTATAGTAAATCTAAGTCCAAAACCAGAATGGCTAAGTTTTTTACCCGACTGGGCATGGGCATATAAATATCCACATAATGTATTAAGTGAAGGAGTGCCAATAGCAGGATGTGTTGGTAAGCATTGTATGGAATTGCCACAAGCAGTTTTCCCTACTCCATTGTATGAAACGGTAATGGCATTTCTAATTTTTGCTTTTTTATGGAGCATCAGAAAAAGAATTGTACAACCTGGACTAATGTTTTCCATTTATTTATTTTTAAATGGTATGGAACGATTTTTTATAGAAAAGATACGTGTAAATACCTTGTACAATGTCAACGGTTTTCAGTTTACTCAAGCTGAATTAATTTCTAGTATATTGATGATCTTAGGATTGATAGGTGTATGGTGGTCATTAAAAGCATATAAAACTAATGGAGCGAAAGCCTAACTCAAAAGAAATACGAAGAAAACATTTTAAACAACGCATTCGTACAGCGCCTAAGAAAGCCTATCGTAGCAAAGCATTACGATATATTTTTTCAGGCGGAACGGCAACTGTTGTAGATGTATTTAGTTTTTTTGTGATTTATAATTATGTACTTCTAAAAGCGCATTTACACATCGCTCATATTACCATTGGTGCACATATTGCATCCTTATGTATCTCTTTCAGTTTAGGATTAATTACCAATTTCTTAATTACAAAATACTTTGTTTTCAAAGAATCAAATCTGCGAGGAAGAGAACAGTTCTTGCGCTATATTTTGGTTGCTGCAATTACATTCGTTGGTAATTATTTTATGATGAAATTATTGGTCGATGTGTTTAATGTATGGCCAACACTTGCAAGGCTTTTAGCAGTAGGCAGTATCGCATTATTAAGTTTTAGATTGCATAAAGTATTTACGTTCAAAGTTAAATTGCCTAAAAATGCTTGATTATATTAGGATTGCCGATGCTGCAAAACAAATAGTAAAACAGGTTGGACTTTATATTAAAGATCAATCTTTGGCATTTAATAAATCTCAAACGGAATTTAAAGGGAAAAATGATTTGGTTTCATATGTCGACAAAACGGCAGAAGAGAAACTTGTTGCTGGATTAAAAAATCTTTTACCAGACTCAGCATTTTTAACTGAAGAGAATACAGTTGAATTAGAAGAAAGAGATTATACATGGATTATAGATCCTCTCGATGGCACAACTAATTTCATTCATTCATTGCCTATTTATTCTGTTAGTGTTGCATTAATGTATAAACGCGAATTAGTATTAGGTTTTGTTTATGAAATTGGAAAAGATGAATTATTTCATGCAATTAAAAATCAAGGCGCTTACCTGAATGATACTAAAATCCAATTGAACCCAACTTCTAAAATTTCAGATGCTTTAATTGCAACCGGATTTCCATATTATAAATTCGATTACCTTCCACAATACATGCAATTGTTTTCAAATCTCATGCAAGAGAGTCATGGTCTACGCAGATTAGGTTCTGCAGCTGTTGATTTAGTCTATACCGCTTGTGGCAGATTCGATGCCTATTTTGAATACAATTTAAACCCATGGGATGTTGCAGCAGGTATACTCATTGTGCAAGAAGCAGGAGGGGAGTGCCTCGAGTTTAATGGAGGGAATGATCCCGTATTTGGTCGATCTTTAATTGCAGGAAATATTCACATCAATAAGGAAGTACTTGAACAAGTTATCAAAGCTGGATTTTAATTCTATTAATTTATTTTAGTTTTTCAAAACTAAAATGTCGAAAACTTCCAGCTGAAATTCAACATGAAATACTGACGAAGAATATTGGTATATACATCTTCAGAATAAGTGTCGTTTAGATTTCTAACAATGGATTGATTCTGATTTAACAAATCAAATGCAGTTAATCGCACTTCAGCTGCATCTTTCTTTAAGAATTTATAACCAATACCTGCATTCCAAAGCATAATGTTTTGACTTAAAGGGTCAGTTAATCCTTCGTAAATGGTTTGAGTGAATTCCGAACTTAAAACTAATTTTTTCCAAGGCATAATGTTGATGCGCAATTTGTTTTCATGGTTTATGAACGCATTGTTTAAAGCCGATTGAGCAGAGTTGATTTGATTGGAATAATTAGTTTGTGTTGAAATTGTGAAATCGAAGTTTTTACTAATGTTCGACGACAGCACGAGTCCTAGGCCTGTACTAGGAGTGGTAGCGGTATTATTAATTTCATTAACAATACTTGGAGTTTGAGTGATACCCACATTGTAATTGATGTTAAAATTTGATTTTAAAACTTTCAATGGGAATCCATAACTTACCATTGCATTCACACTTTTATAGCCATCTAAATTAACAGGTTTACTCAATCGAGCTCCAGATATCAATGAGATGCCTTGATAAACGGTATCTCTTCTTGCTACAAATGAGCTATTGCCGATGTAATTATTAATGAAATTAACCCTTAACACAGCGAAGAATGAGGTGCTTTTTGCAGTATTAACAGACGAATATCGGATCACACCAAAAGTCCTTGTGTCTTGGTCAAGATTTGCATTACCAATACTTAGAGAAGTTAAATTGGTATTATTTAATACTTCTTGTAATTGATCAACGCTTGGTGAATTATTAGAGGTTCTAAAAAACATTCTTAAATTACGTCTTGCATCAATCCGAAACATCATGAATCCCGAAGGTAGGATAGAACTGAATGTTCTATTCAAGGTATATTCTACAGGAAATTGTTGATTGTTTTTTAACAATGCTTCTTGAGCATTTAAGCTTATTGACCATGTTAGTCTTTTCTTCTGATATCTATATCCTAATCCAGCTGATTTTGTAATGTATGTGCTTTTAAAGATGTTACTCAAAGCGGTATCAAAAATTGAGTAGCTACCATCGGCATTCGAAAATGCATTACTTATACGATCTGAATTGTTATAGCTGGTATTGTAATTTGCTTGAATAATTATTGCATTGAACGAGTCGAGAGGTTCGGTGTAAGTGATGTTATTATTTACTGAGTAAGTGTATTTTGTTAAATCACTTTTCAGCATTAAAGTATCGTTAAAGCTACTGTCGTTAATGGAAATAAAGCGATTATCTAATATGCTATTTCCATCCTGATTACTATATGATGGATTAATGTTTAACGATAATGTTCTACCCATCTTACGAAAAGATCTTCTGTATAAAATAGGTGCGGAAATGTTCGAGCCTAATAACTCTGAATTCTGATTGTTAATTGTACTTGAAGTGATTGCAGAATTTTGTGTGTTATTTCCACTAAGTACTGCGAGTCCAGAATTATTTTGGAAACTCACACGTGGCTGGAACAACAAAGTATTAAAGCTATCAATTTTATAATCCATTCTTAAATTGAATCGATGATTGTAATTTTCGCTTTCAGTTGAATTGTTTTCCAAATATTTTAAATCTTGATCGCTAGCTCCAGTAATAAATGTTCTATCGGTAGTACTAATGCTCAAGTTCTTGGTATAATTGAAAAAATAGCTACTACTTACATCAATTTTTTTCCCCCATTTGTCGCTGAAGTTTATCCCAAATGCATGTGTTGTGTTAACTCCATTATTACCACTTACAAGGAAATTGCTAGCATCATTACCACCAAATCCACCCATCATACCTCCACCACCTCTCGGTCCACCACCACCTCGCATACCACCGCCTCCTTGTCTATTGCTAGAGTTTGTACCAACAACACCTAATAAATCCTCCTGTGCAAAATTTTGCTCGTTCACATTATTGCTTTGATATAACAATGTAAATCTTCTATTATCTTTAAATTGGTTGATATTCAATCCAACTTTATATTGATTGTCTAAATTGATTCCTGCGAAAGCCCTGCCGAAAGTTCCATTTTTAAAACTAGGTTTCGTTACAATATTCAATGTCTTCTGAGCATTACCATCGTCGAAACCAGTGAACTGTGCTTGATCCGATTTGCGATCGAACACTTCAATTTTATCAATAACTTCAGCTGGTAAATTTTTTAAGACTGCCGATGGATCTTCGCCAAAAAATGGCTTCCCGTCGACTAACACTCGTTGAACTTGTTCACCCTGAGCTTGTACCTTACCATCGACCATCGTCACCCCAGGCATCTTAGTAACTAAATCTTCTGCACTAGCATCGGGATTTGTCTTGAACGCATTCGCATTAAAAACAGATGTATCTCCTTTTTGAGTACCAGCTATTGCCTTCTCCGTAACTGTAACTTCTTTTAATACATCGACCTTAGGTCTAAGGCCGATGTCCAAAACTTGAACATCGTTGGGTCCGTTGAGACTTACTCTTCTAAATGCAGGCTGATATCCTAAGTAATTTACACGTACCAAGTATGCACCAGATTTTAAACCTGTGAATTGGTAAACTCCATTTTCATTACTTAGAGCATATTTTTTATTGGTAGTATCTGGAAATGACAAGAGTTCCAATCTGGCACCAATAAGTGCTTCTTGTCTTTGATCGCTAAGTTTTCCTTTAATCTGTCCGTTCTGCGCGTATATATTTTTGCTCAATAAAAGAACAATCACGAATAAAAATCTCTTCACGTTTCTTTGGTTTGTCTATAAAGACGAAATAACTAAAATAAAGTTTAATCCAACGCAAATATTTTTATCCCACGAGCATACGAGCATACGAGCATACGAACTAATTCGTTGGCTCTAATTGTCTCAAATCTACAGGTACCACACGCGAAACGCCTTGCTCCACCATCGTAACACCATACACCACATCGGTACTCGCAATGGTACGTTTGTTATGTGTTACAATAATGAATTGCGACTCGTCAGAGAACTTACGAATAATTTTATTGAACTTGTCTATGTTCGTATCATCCAATGGTGCATCCACCTCATCGAAAATACAGAATGGAGCAGGCTTTAAAAGATACAATGAAAATAAAATCGCAGTTGCTGTTAAGGTTTTCTCACCACCCGATAATTGGTTGATGGTTAATGGTCGTTTGCCTTTTGGTTTCGCTATGATGTCGATGTCTGATTCCAATGGATCTTCCGGATTGATCAATACCAAATCGCAGGAATCTTCTTCATTGAATAAAGATCTAAATACCGTGATGAAGTTGTCGCGGATTTGCGTAAATGCATCCATGAATTTCTCCTTCGCAGTGTCGTCAATTTCTTTAATGGTATCTAATAGCGATGCTTTTGCATTTAATAAATCAGTTTTCTGTTCTTGAATAAATGTATAGCGCTTATTCATTTCTTCGTAAGCCTCCATCGCCATTGGATTAATAGGGCCGTAGTTATCAATTTGTGAACGAAGCCTTTCCGTTTTTGATTTTAATTGATCTTCGGATTCACCTTCTGGAATTACTATTTCTTGCAGTTCATCGATATCTACTCCAAACTCAACCGATAGACGCTCTTTCAATGAAGTTAATTCCATTTTAACTTCTGTTTTGCGTTCACGAATTGAATCGAAAACTTGTTCGGCTTGTTCTTTTTGCTGACGAATAATTCTTAATTGTTCTTCTAATTCTGTGATGATATTTTTAGAACCATAATAAATTTGTTCAGCTTCAGCCGTAGCTTTTTCCATCTCTTCTTTTTCGGTATACATTGCAACCAATTCCGTGTCATTGGTATCGTGTGTAACCATTACTTCTTCAATACCAGCCAAAGCTGCATCGTACTCGCTCTGATTAACATTGATTCTATCTTGAAGCATCTTAAAGTTGTTGAGTTTATACTCCATTTCTTTATCGATGCCTGCTACTTTATTTTGTTGCTGATGGAAACGTATGTTAAGCTGATTGTATTCGGCACTTTTCTCCGTTAGCTTGTCGTTATTGTCGTTATAATTTGTTTGTGCATCTTGAAGATGGTCTTGTAATTCAGATTTCTTTGCAATGGCTTGTTCCAATTCAGGAATCATATTGCTTAATTGCTGATTGTACTCTTCAATTTTACGCGCTATATCTTCTTTACGAACCGAACTATCGCTTATGAAATTATGGTATTGTTCCTGACGAGTCTTATAAGAAATCAATTCGGTATTAATTTTATTGATTTCATCTTTTAGTATACTTAACTCTTCATTTTTGGTACTTTGTTTTAGCTCTTGCAGGCGATATACCAAATCGTCGATATCTCGATTGTATTGATCAATGAAATTGTTGATGTCCTTAATTTCTTGCTCTAATACTTCTAAGTTTTTAGCTCTACCAATTCTTTTACCTTCGAATAATCCGACAGAACCACCCGATAAAGCAACTTTAGTTCTGTTGAACTTCCCAGATTTTGCTAGATAGATTTTTGATCCATCGGTGTCTTTATTTATCCATGCATCTTCGTTTGAATCAATCACCCAAACATTGGCTAATAAATGATTGGCTAAACGTTGGTATTTATAGTCGACATTAATTACATTCAATGCTGAAATCAATCCATCGCTTGATTCATTAGAGGCATGCGGATTAATTTCTTTTAAGCTTTCTAAAACAAAAAAGTTGGCTTTTCCTTTTGCCGATTGTCCTAAGAGTTGTATACCCGCTAATGCTTCTTGATACGTATCTACAACGTAATAATTCAAATAACTTTCTAAATAATTTTCAATTGCGATACGGTAATCTTCCTTACAAAATAATATGTCCGATAGGAGTGGGGCATTCTTAGACCATTCCGTATTCTTCTTTAAGAACTTTATAGACTCTGGGAAACCTTCTAAACTTTCTACTAAACTCTTGGTTAAATTATACTCATTTTGTTTTGCATCAAGAACACGAGATTCTTTCGCAAAACGATCTTTCATCTCATTGATTTTGGTTTCTGCGGCTTCGATTTCTGCTTTTAGATTTTCCTCTGAGTTTAATAAATTTTGATATTGAATTGCTTTCTCAGAACTTAAACCTTCTAGTTTTTCAATCTCGCGATCGAACTCCACCATTTCTTCTTTGCGAAGATTTGTTTCTGTTGTATTGCGGGCAATTTCTTGTTCAAGACCCTCTTTTTGAATTTTTACAATCTCTAACTCTTTTTCATTCTTATAAATGATGCTTTGATTGTGTTGAAGTTCTTGTTGTGCTTGTTCAAGTTTCGTTCTTGATTGCTGATGTTGTTCTCTTAATAAATCTACTTCTGTTTGTAATTGCTCAAGTAGGTATTCAATTTCTGCTAATATTTTTTGCTCTGAAACATGTGTTTGTTCCAAGGTTTGCATCTGTAATTGAATATTGTGCATTGCCGATTTATCTTGCTCTAAATCGCTAGATAATCTGCGTTCTTTTTCTTGCAAAAATGTTAATCGTTCGTTTTTGATTTTTTTCTCATTTTCATACGATCTAATTTTTGCAATATGATCGTTTAATGCTTTTTGTTGAACGCTTAAGTTTTTTTCTTTATTAAGACTTTCTAATTTTTCTTCTTGAATTTTAGCTTCGATTCCATCGATGTCGGTATGGAATTTATTTTTATCTAAATTATGTACATTCTCTTTGTCTTCTAAGTCTTGCATTGATTGTTTCAATCCAGCAATTCTATAAGATGCAAGTTGCGTGCTTAATTCTTTGTATTGTTCTTTTAGTTTATAATATCGTTCGGTTTTCTTTGCTTGACTTTCTAATTGCTTTAAATTTTTCTCAATTTCAAACAATAAATCTTCTACACGATTTAGGTCGTCTTCGGTATCTTTTAATTTATTTAAGGTTTGTTTTTTTCTGATTTTATATTTCGAAATACCAGCTGCTTCTTCAAATAAAGAACGACGAGAATTGTCTTTGTTATTCAAAATCTCTTCAATCATTTTTAATTCAATGATTGAATAAGAATCGGAGCCGATACCTGTGTCCAAAAATAGATCGGTAATGTCTTTAAGTCGACACTGAACATCATTTAATCGGTATTCACTTTCACCCGAACGATATAGTTTTCTGGTGATCGTTACCGTAGAATAGTCGGTAGGGAGGACGTTTTTAGTATTATCAAATGTTAAAGAGACCTCGGCCAAGTTTGCAGGTTTTCTATTTTTTGTGCCGTTGAAAATGATATTTTCCATTTTCTCAGAACGCAATGTTTTAGTGCTCTGTTCGCCCAATACCCAGCGAATAGAATCCACAACATTAGATTTACCGCAACCGTTGGGTCCAACAATTGCCGTAATACCATCGTCGAAGTTTATATTGATCTTATCCCCAAAACTTTTGAAGCCCTTGATCTCTAATGATTTTAATCTCACTTTTCCTCCTTGTTTTAATTGAATTCTTATTCTAAAACATAGCTTTAGAACCTTAAATATCCCTCAAATAAATGAGTATTACACTATATTATTCTCAACAAGAAATGTTAAAAAGTGTTGTAAAATGTGACTTGTAAGTAATAGAATTTCAGTTATTTATAAATGTTTATGTGGATATGTTTATAAACACAAAGAGGGACATAGGTCCCTCTTCTGTAAATAATATGATTTCGATTTTTGCCTTTACTACATCGGCATAAATCTTAGTAATAACGTAAGCGCACAACGCCAGCAATAGACTTCGCAAGGCGGATTACTTGGCGGGTATAACCGTATTCGTTATCGTACCAAACGTACAATACAGCTCCTTTTGCATCTTTAGCAAGTAAAGTAGCTGGACCATCAACGATGGAAGCGTGAGAGTTTCCAATTAAGTCGCTCGATACCAATTCGTTTGAAATTGAAAATTCAATTTGTTCAACTAAATCACCAAATAATGAAGCTTGTTTTAAGGTTTCCTTAATTTCATCTAGACTCACTTCTTTTTTGAAGTTTAAATTCAAGATTGCCAAAGAAACATCTGGTGTTGGGACGCGGACTGCATTACCTGTTAGTTTACCAGTTAAATGTGGCAACACTTTCGACACTGCTTTATCTGCACCAGTTTCAGTGATTACCATATTCAAGGCTGCTGAACGGCCTCTTCTGTATTTATCGTGATAGTTATCTAATAAATTTTGATCGTTAGTATAGGCGTGAACCGTTTCGATATGTCCTTTTTCGATACCAAAAGCATCTTCCACAACTTTCAAAACTGGAACAATTGCGTTGGTGGTACAAGACGCAGCCGAGTAAATTGTTTCATTTGCATCGAAAGATTCGTGGTTAACTCCAAATACGATGTTTGGAACTCCAGAACCTGGAGCAGTTAACAATACTTTGCTAATGCCTTTTGATTTTAAATGTGTCGATAATCCTTCTCTATCTCTAAGAACACCAGTGTTATCGATTACCAATGCATCGTTAATGCCATATTGAGTATAATCGATTGCACCAGCATCTTTAGCGGCAATCATCTGTATGGTTTGACCGTTGATGATTAGGGCTTTATTTTCATAATCTTCAACGATGGTTCCGTTGAAAGCTCCGTGTACTGAATCGTAGCGTAACAAATCGGCACGCTTAGAAATATCTTTATCTGAGTTACTGCGAGTAACAATAGCTCTTAAACGTAATTGCTCACCTTTACCAGCTTGCATGATTAACTCACGAGCTGCAATACGACCGATACGTCCGAAACCATATAATACAACATCTTTAGGAGTTAGGGTTTTTTTATCTAAACCTAGATGTGCAGCTAATTTATTTTTAACAAAGCTTTCAATTGAATCGAAATTTCCTTTTTCTGCAATCCACTCCGAAGCTAATCGGCCTAAGTCAATTCTCGAAGGCGCAATTTCTAGACTTGCTATTGTTTCAGCCAATGCAAAAGTCTCATCGATTGTAATTGGTTTACCAACAATTGTTCTAGCGTATAAATGGTAGTTCAAGATTTCACTTGCACTAACATCTACCAATGGTTTTCTAAATAAAATTAATTCTATTGAATTGTCGAACCATAATTGTCCAACTACATTGATTAACTGGATGGCTTTCTTTTCTTTTGAAATCCAATCTTTTAATTCCGATTCGTACTTGTTAAGCATGATGTTCTTAGTGTTTTGTTTGTAGGCGCAAAAATAAAAAAAGATTGAACATTAATAATTAATTAACATTCAATCTTTTTAACAAATTCAGATATTTATTAACCCTAGCATGAATTCTAGGGTCGCATATTATCCTAAGTATGATTTTAAGATTTTACTTCTCGATGTATGTCTAAGTCTTTGAAGTGCTTTATCTTTAATTTGACGCACTCTTTCGCGAGTTAAATTGAATTTTTCACCAATTTCCTCTAAAGATAATGCATGATTAGTTCCTAAGCCGAAGAACAATACGATGATTTCTCTTTCTCTTTCAGTTAATGTTGCTAACGATCGCTTTATTTCTTCACTTAAGGATTCGTTAATCAACATACTATCCGTATCAGGAGTATCCTGATTCTCTAGAACGTCTAATAGCGTATTTTCCTCTCCCTGAACAAATGGTGCGTCCATTGATACATGTCGACCTGAATTACTCATGGTATCAGAGATCTTATCGACTGTTGTCTCTAGAATTTCTGCTAATTCTTCTGGCGATGGTTCACGCTCATATTCTTGTTCAAGCTTCGAGAAAGCTTTGCTGATCTTACTCAATGAACCTACTTGGTTTAAGGGTAATCGTACAATTCTCGATTGTTCAGCAATAGCTTGAAGAATCGATTGACGAATCCACCATACCGCATAGGAGATGAATTTAAATCCTTTTGTTTCATCAAAACGTTTAGCAGCCTTAATCAAACCTAAATTCCCTTCGTTGATCAAATCTCCTAATGTTAAACCTTGATTCTGATATTGTTTTGCCACCGAAACCACGAAACGTAAATTCGTCTTTGTCAAACGTTCCAACGCGGCTTGATCGCCTTCTCTGATTTTTTGTGCTAATATTACCTCTTCCTCTGCTGTAATTAAGTCTACTTTACCAATTTCGTGTAAATACTTATCTAACGACTGACTTTCTCTATTGGTAATTGATTGGGTAATCTTGAGTTGTCTCATTTTCCTCCTGTGTAAATATTTTAAAGGGCTGCAAAAATACGTTTAATTATTGGCTATTTCAAGTTATTCGCTAAATTCTAAGCAATTGTATAGGATTCAGGACAATATTAATTCAAACAGTCAAATCTGCTATTTATCCTCAAAAATCATACCCTTTTTAGAAAAAAACGCTTAAATGTCAGAAAGTTCGAAGCTCTCTTCGATTTTTATGCCTTTTTCAGTTTCCACAAGTTTTGCACACTCTACTTTCGCGTCATGCTCAAAACATAATATCCAATTTTCTTTGACAGCAGTAGACAATAATTCTTCTTTTTCAGACATGGTTAGGAGAGGTCTAGTGTCATAGGCCATGACCCAAGATAGGCCTAAATGTCCCGATGATGGAATTAAGTCGGCACAGTATACGATCTTTTGACCTTTGTATGTGATTACCGGTAGCATCATATGATCTGTGTGCCCAGAGCTAAACCTTAAGGAAATATTTTCAGAGAATTGTCCAGATTCATCAACAAATTTTAAATGACCACTTTCTTGTATTGGTAAAATGTTTTCTTTTAAAAAAGATGCCCTTTCTCTGGGGTTAGGTTTTGTTGCCCATTCCCAATGATCTTTATGTGACCAATAAGTGGCATTTGGAAAGGCTAATTCCCAACCTGCAGCATTGTTGCTTTTATTGATACTACCACCACAATGATCAAAATGCAAATGAGTTAATAACACATCGGTAATATCTTTAGCTTCAACACCTAAGGATTTAAGCGATTTTTCTAAAGAATCGTCGCCATGCAGATAATAATGACTAAAGAATTTCGCATCCTGTTTTGTGCCGATGCCATTATCCACTAGGATTAATCGGTTCCCATCTTCAATCAACAAACAACGCATCGCCCATGTGCACATATTGTTTTCATCGGGCGGATTTACTTTTTGCCATAATGTTTTAGGGACTACGCCAAACATTGCGCCACCATCGAGTTTGAAAAGGCCGGTGTTGATTGAGTGAATTCTCATGATAGTATTTTAGTATCTAGTAACTAGTAGCTAGTACTTAGAATGGCTAATAAATTTATTTCTAATAAAAAAGGTTGTGCTTTATAAAATTCAGCACAACCCCGTTCTTAACTCTTAATTCTTAATTCTGAATTTCCTTTACAAATGAATCACTTCCCCATACGCATCTGCCGCAGCTTCCATTATAGCTTCCGACATAGTAGGGTGGGGGTGAACCGATTTTACAATTTCATGTCCAGTAGTTTCTAACTTACGTGCAACCACTGCTTCTGCAATCATCTCGGTAACATTTGCTCCAATCATATGGCAGCCTAAAAACTCTCCATATTTCGCATCGAAAATAACTTTCACAAATCCATCTTTTGCACCTGCAGCACTCGCTTTACCTGATGCAGAGAATGGGAATTTACCCACTTTAACTTCATAACCAGCAGCCTTCGCAGCTTTCTCGGTCATGCCCACCGATGCAATTTCTGGTGAACAATACGTACATCCAGGGATGTTGCCATAATTCAATGGCTCTACATGCATACCCTTAATTTTTTCTATACAAATAATTCCTTCTGCCGATGCTACGTGAGCCAATGCTGGTCCCGGTACAATGTCGCCAATCGCATATACTCCAGGAACATTAGTTCTATAAAACTCATCAACTACAACTTTACCTTTATCAGTTTTTACACCAACTTCTTCTAAACCTATGTTTTCTAAATTTGCTTGTATACCAACCGCTGATAGTACAACTTCTGCTTCAATCACTTCCATACCTTTCGCAGTTTTGATATTTACTTTGCATACATCGCCTTTAGTATCAACCGATTCAACAGATGAATTCGTCATAATGTTAATACCAGTTTTCTTGAACGATCTAGCTAAGTTTTTCGATACGTCTTCGTCTTCTAATGGAACTATGTTATCTAAGAATTCTACTATGGTTACTTTCGTACCCATTGCATTATATACATAGGCAAACTCACAGCCAATTGCTCCAGATCCAACTACCACCATTGATTTTGGTAATGTCGACAAAGTCATGGCTTCTCTGTAACCAATCACTTTTTTACCATCTTGTTTTAAGTTAGGTAATTCTCTTGAGCGTGCTCCGGTAGCAAGAATCGTATGTTTTGCAGTGTATTCTGTTTTCTTTCCATCGGCAGCAGTCACCTCTAATTTACCACCCTTCTTTATTTTTCCCGCACCCATGATCACATCGATCTTATTCTTTTTCATCAAGAACTGGATTCCTTTGCTCATTCCATCGGCAACATCTCTAGAACGTTTTACCACCGCTGTAAAATCAGCGCTCGCATCGGCAACCTTAATACCATAATCCGCAGCGTGATTAATATATTCAAATACTTGAGCAGATTTGATTAAAGCTTTAGTTGGAATACAACCCCAGTTTAAACAAATACCACCTAAGTTTTCTTTTTCAATAATTGCAGTTTTGAAACCTAATTGAGCAGCACGTATCGCGGCAACATATCCGCCCGGTCCACTTCCTAAAACGATAACATCGTAATTCATATCGATTGAAATTTAATTTATGCCAAAAGTAGAGAATTGAATACGAATTCGGAAAAAATTATTACCAACCTACTAAAATCATTTTCTTAGGGTATTTAATTTCAAATTGATACGACATTTTCTTGTTCTCTGCAGGCTTAATAGTATAAGTCCATGTTAATCGACCCGTAATTGCATCGTAACTCGCCTCTGGAGCTGAATGTTGAATCTCAATATTTTTGTCGCCACTCAAAGGCAATTGATCTAATATATCTATCTTAATAGCCTTTGATTTAGTATTGCGAACATTTATTTCATATTTCTGACTAATTTTCTTGGTTGAGCCGATGCTTTTTGTGCTGTTCTGGTCGTTAATCAATTTACGCTCAACTTTGATTGACTCGTCTTCTCCTAAACTAAATTCTAATGAGTCTTCGATTGAAGCAGGGTTGATGATTGTTTTGCTGATGTATGCGCCATCAATAAACACGTTTGCTTCTGCATGCGTTAACATCAATTTTTCCCAATCTAGAATGCTTGCAATTAAATACGCTTTAGTATCTAATTTCGGTATGCTCACGTATCTGTAATTTGCTTTAGTGGAATTCTTTTGAATTTCTACTATTTTTCTTCCCGAACCGCTCGTAATATCAAATGCTTTTGCTATTTGGTATTCAATTTTATTCATGTTTTCTGATGTTTGTACATAAGAACTCATGCCATTTGCTAATTTATTAGAAGCTCCTGCAACCGCTGATGATTTTAACTCAACTGTAGACATATCGTAGATGGTGTTGCTTTCTGGTACTAGCCTTGGTCTGTTTTCTGCCAAACTTAATCGCCAGTCCATTAACTCTGGTTTTACACCAGCAGTATTTGGAATTCCTGTTGACAATGTTAATTCAATACCATTGAAGTCGATCCCAGTATTCTGCCAAACATTTGCTTTCAAATAAAAAGTTATTTCGTCACTTTTATCTTCGGAACGTATATCGTAGAATGGCGACCATCCTGCATCGTAGCATAAATATTTAATATTTAGGTCGATGTTTTGGCTCTGAGGATTCATGATGCGAACTATCAACTCAACGCTGTTATTACTTGCATTTTTTTCGTTGATTAAGTTTTGGAAATAGCTGATTTTTTCTTTGAGTTTTATCATGCTTTTCTCGTACATATAAGACTCTCTTTTTAATTGTGGCAATCTGTTTTTATACACTTCTGCCATATCTTCTAATTCCACTACGCTTGAAGCTTTGCTACCAATATTTTTGTTACTTAACCAAAGACTTAATTCTTCATCTACTGCAAATTTTTTAATCTTAATGGATTCGTGTAGGTCTTCATAGTATTCCAAGCTATCTTTTAATGCTAAAAATGTTTTACTCTTTTTTAAGCTTTCTAGACTTGCAATTTGTGATTCTACTGAAACGATAGTGAATTCATTTTCAGAAGATACTTGAATGGAGTTTAGGTCAATATTTGAAGGCATTTGGTCAATGATTAGGATATGTTCGCCTTTATTTACATATCTGTTTACATTTGCTTCAATGCTTGCCGACTGCCAATAAATTGTAGCTTTCTTGATTTTTGCACTAGTTTGAATTTCTTCTGCAATTAGTTCATTATAAGCAGTTAAGGTCAATACAGTGATTAAGAACAATATTTTTTTCATTGTGGATATTTTTTCAATAATTAGGAATATAACGACCAAAAATAGTATTTATTTGAAGAGTTCAAATTATACAATTTTTTCCTATTTTCGTGACCTATCAATAGTTATATCGATGAGAATGAAGAAAATTTTATTAGGATCAATCATTGCTTTAAGTGCTTTGGGTCTAAGAGCAAACACTCCAGATGAAGGAATGTGGTTGCCAATGTTAATCAATAAGAATTACGATGAAATGAAAAAAATCGGATTCAAGTTAAATGCAGATGATATTTACAACGTCAACAATTCTAGTTTGAAAGATGCAATTGTTTCAATGGGATTTTGTACGGGTGAAATGATATCAGCAGAAGGATTGATGTTAACAAATCACCATTGTGCATATGGTAGTATACAATACAATTCAAGTGTAGAACACGATTATTTAACCAATGGATTTGTTGCAGAATCTAGAGATAAAGAATTATCATCACCTGAAGTGATTGCATCGTTTTTAGTAAGAATGGAAGACGTGACGGTAAAAATATTGTCTGAAACAAACGGCTTATCCGATTCAGAAAAAGATGCTAAGCAAAAAGAAGTAATTAAAAATTTAACGACCGAGGCTACAAAAGGCACACATTATCAAGCTATTGTACGTGATGTTTTTGGAGGTAATCAATATTTAATGTTCGTATATGAGCGATTCCCAGACGTTCGTTTAGTATACGCTCCACCTTCGTCTGTAGGTAAATTTGGGGGCGACACAGACAATTGGATGTGGCCACGTCACACAGGTGATTTCTCAATTTTCAGAGTCTATATGGGTAAGGATGGTAAACCTGCACCTTATTCTAAAGATAACGTTCCTTATAAACCTAAAAAGCATTTGCCAATTTCAATGAAGGGAGTTAAAGAAGGTGACTTTGCTATGATTATGGGGTATCCGGGAAGAACTAATAGGTATGCGTTTGCAGAAGAAATGCAAAATTCAGTAGACCGCACAAATCCTGCTATCGTTAAATTATTAGGTAAACGATTGGAAGTAATGAAACAAGATATGGATAAAGATGCTTCTGTTAGAATTAAGCTTGCAGATACGTATGCTTCTCTAGCAAATAGCTGGAAATATTACTTGGGTCAAAACGAAGGATTGATAAAACTTGATGTCATTGCAGGCAAAAGAGAAGTAGAAAAGAATTTTATTGCTTGGGCAAATTCAAATTCTACAACAAAAGAAAAATATGGTAATGTTATTAAGAATGTTGAGAAAATTTATGCTGATTACAAACCATATGCTTTGAGAAATTCATATTATAGTTTAGCTGGAATGTCGGCAACTTCTGTTGTTTATGCTACTCGATTAAATGCATTATATAATGCTTTAAAGAAAAGTCCAACAGATCAAGATGCAATCAACAAAGAAGTAGAAAAATTAAAATCCCAAATTGATGAATTGTATAAAGATTATGTTGCAGCTACTGATGAAAGAGTATTCGCTGCTATGTTAACATTATATAATAGTGATATTCCGATGGAACAACAACCAATTGTTTTGTCAGAAATATTAAAGAAATTCAAAGCAAATACTTCACAGGCATCATTTGAGAAATATGCAGCAGATGCATTCAAAAGATCAGTTGTTACAAGCAAAGAAAAATTTGAAGCATTTCTTGCAGCACCAAGTTTGAAAAAACTTGATTCAGATCCTTTATTTGTTTATTCACAAAAGATGACGGAATATAGAAGTACTTATGCTGCAAATATTAGTACGTTTACAACAGAATACGCAAAAGAGAAAAAGGTATATATCGCAGGACTAATGGAAATGAATCCGAATAAGTTAATGTATCCTGATGCAAATTCAACAATGCGAATTACTTATGGTAAAGTTTCAGGATATACTGGTAAAGATGCTGTAGTGTATAATTACTATTCTACATCGAAAGGAATCTTAGAAAAATATATTCCAAACGATCAAGAATTTGATGTTCCTTCTAAATTAATTGATTTATTAAAAGCTAAAGATTTTGGCCCTTATGCAAATGAAAAAGGGGAGTTAGTGGTTGGTTTTTTAACAGATAACGACATTACTGGCGGTAATTCAGGATCTCCTGTTATCAATGCGAATGGTGAAATTATAGGAACTGCTTTTGATGGAAATTGGGAAGCAATGACTGGAGATTTAGTATTTGATAAAGCTTACAAGAAAACGATTGTTTGCGATATTCGATATGTATTATTCGTTATGGATAAATACTCGAATGCAGGTCATATTATTAAAGAAATGACTTTAGTGAAATAATGGTAACGCTTTTATAAAGCTTGCATAAAATATTCTAATTCATAAACCCTACCATTGAAAGTTTTAAAAAATGCGTAGGGTTTTGAATTTAATTGGAAAGTCTGTTGATCTAGGGGTATGAATTGTACGTGAATTCCTTGTTGGTCGGGTAATACACTTACTTGAATAAATCCAGGTTTTGATCCGAACCTAGGATTAGTCACAGATCCAGAATTAAGAATTAATGGACCTATATCCATGTTTTTTGAAATTTGTCTTTCATAATAGTGTGTACTTCCCGATACAACAATGTCGGCTTTTTGTAACACCATTTGTTTTAATTCAGGACTTAGATATTCGGTAAAAAAACCAAATCTAGAATGTGCCGCAATCACAATAATATCAAATTTTGATTTCTGAATTTGACTAAGAGTATTTTGAAGGAATAATTTTGAACTCGGTCGAAATGCAGCATCTATGTTCGAAGGTTCATCAGGAAAGTATAATGAAATAAAATGAACCGTGTATCCACTTTCATGTTCAATCAAACTATAATAATCTACTTTTTCATTGCTAAATACTACGTTATTTTTCCTATTTAAATCTATAGATTCAAACATACCCCTTCCTGAACCCCAATCTTCTTGCGACTTACCAAATAAACTATTCTCACCATCGGCTATAGTTGGATAAAAGTTATTTTTCCAGAATGGATCATTGCATACGTAAAATAAAAACTCATTGGCACTTGCCCTACTTACATGATCACCTACTCCCAATACGAACAGGTCGTTGGTTTTCCTGATATGCATATTCATTCTTGCCATGTATAAATTACTAGCAGGTGAGTAGCCTTGATTATCGCTAAATATACTAAAACTAAATGCTTTAGATTGCTGAAGTTCTTCAAAGCTATTTATTCCAGGAAGTCTATTTAGTGAAGCTGAATGTTGAATTACAGTCAATGAGAACAAGCCATGCATAATCACCAAAAAGCTAACTATGCCAATCAAGAGTAATAACTTCTTAGGGTGATATCCTCTCATTTTGTTGTATTAGATTGCTCAATTCTAATATAACAAAATGAATAGGGAATTTATTGAAGTTATATGAGTTAAATCATGTTTAGTATTGAAACTCTCCGAATTCAGATAAAATACTTAATTGATTTTTATCCGATGTCTCAACCCTTCCAATTATCTGCGCATCAACATTAAAGGATTTAGATATATCTATTAATTCATGTGCCCTTTGTTCGTTGGTGTATACCTCCATTCTGTGACCCATATTAAACACTTTGTACATTTCCTGCCATGGAGTGTTCGATTCGGATTGGATTAGTTTAAATAAAGGTGGACAAGTAAATAAATTATCTTTAATTATGTGTACTTTCTCAGTGAAGTGTAAAACTTTTGTTTGAGCACCTCCACTACAATGTACGATTCCGTCAATTTCATGAATTCCGTTATTGAAAAATGCTTTTAAAATAGGAGCATATGTACGTGTAGGGGAGAGCACTAATTTACCAGCAGTAATACTAGTTCTCTCGTCAAGACTTATTAGATCTGTTAATGATTTAGAGCCAGAAAATATAAGGTCTTCAGGTATACCAGCGTCATAACATTCGGGATATTTATTTGCGATTTCCTTATTAAAAACATCGTGTCTCGCAGAAGTTAATCCATTACTTCCCATGCCACCATTATATTCACTTTCGTAACTTGCTTTTCCAAATGATGCAAGTCCAACAATAAGATTACCTGGTTTAATGTTATGATTGCTTATGACCGCTTTACGGGGCATTCTGCAGGTTACTGTAGAATCTACTATAATGGTTCTAACTAAATCACCTACATCTGCCGTTTCTCCTCCTGTCGAATAGATCTGGATACCATAGCTTCTCAGCTCAGCAAGAATTTCTTCTGTTCCATTTATAATAGCCGAGATGACTTCTCCTGGTATTAAATTTTTATTGCGACCAATAGTAGAAGAAAGTAAAATATTATCCGTTGCTCCAACACATAAAAGATCGTCGATGTTCATGATAATTGCATCTTGAGCGATACCCTTCCATACACTCATATCACCTGTTTCTCTCCAATATGCATACGCTAGAGAGGATTTTGTACCGGCACCATCGGCATGCATTATGTTACAAAAATCCTGATCGTTTGATAAGATGTCAGGAATAATTTTACAAAATGCTTTTGGGAAAATACCTTTATCGATGTTCTTTATCGCTTGATGAACATCTTCTTTTGATGCCGAAACACCCCTTAAATTATATCGTTGATCGCTCATAAAAAAGAAAGGACAAATATAGATTTATTTGTCCTTTCTTTTTTTACTATTTTAATTTAAGGTTTTCTTGGGCTAGTGCCAGAACCGGTTGTTCCTGTAGGTTTTTTGGTGCTATCTGCAGGCTTTGTTGTACTTGTTGGTTTTGCCCCTGCACCACTTGGTGTTGCCGATGGAGGTACACCACCAGAAGATCTAATTACTGGTTTGGCTGTAACTGTTCCTGGTTTTGCGCCTGTGCCACTTGGAGTAGCCGAAGGTGGAATGTTTGTACCTGCTGGTCTTGCGCCTGCGCCACTTGGAGTAGCTGAAGGTGGAATGTTTGTACCTGCTGGTTTTACTCCAGTGCCACTTGGAGTAGCAGAAGGCGGAATATTTGTACCTGTTGGTCTAACTACATTATTAGGTGTAGTTGTTCCTGCTGGTTTAATAGTGCCTGGTTTTGCAGGAGATGGTGTTGCAGGTTTCTTCCCAGCTTCCGGGATTTTTGGAGCTTCTTTTGGTACATAATCTTCTGATATTACAGAGAATGATGTACGTCTGTTCTGCTGATGTTGTTCTTCTGTACACTCAACACCGTCTTTACATTCGTTTAATAATCTCGATTCTCCATAGCCTTTTGGTACTAACCTTCCGTTCTCTATACCTTTAGATACTAAATAGTTAACAACAGATTGGGCTCTTCTTTGAGATAAGTCATAGTTATATGCTGAATCTGCTCTAGAATCTGTATGTGATGCTATTTCAATCACAAATGTTGGATTGTCGTTTAAGGTTTTTATTAATGAATCTAAAGTTGTGATAGACTCATCTCTTAAATCTGCACTAGCTAAATCGTAAAGTATACCTTTTAAAACAATTTCTTTTAATGGAATTGGATTAAGTTTGAAGTTTATTGTGTATTCTTTCGATTCTTTTAGCCCATAAGTAGATGCTTCTCCAACATCACCAAAGAATCTATATTTTGAAGCATTCAATTGATAGTTAACATCTTTTTTCACTGTAAATTTATAAGATCCTGTTGCATCACTTGTAGTTGACTGCGTAGAACCATCACTTCCAATTATTGTGATTTTTGATTGTGGCAATACTTTTTGGGTAGCATTGTTTATCGTTTTTCCTGTTATTGTAAAGACTAGTGGAATGGCATAAGCAGAATAAATATCATCTTCTCCTTTGCCACCAAATCTATTCGATGCAAAATATCCTACTTCTTTGTTTTCGTCCAATACAAATCCAAAATCATCGGCAGATGAATTGGTCGGATGTTTTAAATTGATTGGCTCAACAAAATCACCTTCTTCCCAATCTGCAAAAAAGATGTCGAATCCACCAATACCTGCGTGCCCATTCGATGAGAAATATAATGTACCCGATGGATGTATGAACGGGAATGCCTCGTCGCCTGGTGTGTTAATTTTTGGACCAGCATTTACTGGTGCCGACCAATTACTACCTTGTTTTTCTGAATACCAGATATCTTTACCACCAAATCCACCTTTCATATCAGAAACAAAATACAATCGACTGCCATCTTTACTTATACTTGGGTGACCTATGATATTTGAATCCGGATTAGGAATCATAACTTCTTTTGGTGCAGTCCAAGAATTGCCTTCGTTTTGAGTTTCATATATTTTACATGAATTTTCCTTGCCTTTTGGACCATTACATTGTGTGAAGTATAAGATTCTATTTTCTGGGTCAAAACTTGCAGCACCTTCGTTATATGCGGTATTAATGTCTTTATTTAATGGTACTGGTTTAGACCATCTGTTTTTACCACTATTTTCTGAAGCATAGATATTATCATAGTTTTTCCCTGTACGCTCGTAAAAGTTTTTTCCTTTTACAGTTCCTCTGTTTGAAGTGAAAATTATACCCTTGCCATATGGATATGGTGCGTACTCCATATCTTTTGTATTTAAACCCAATTCATTGAACACATCAAAAAACACTTCCTTTTTTCTCCATTCAATAGCTAACTTGCAGTTTTCCAGCGACTTTTTTGCAGCTGAATCATTAGGATAAGTAGCTAAATAATCCTGATACAATTCAATTGCATCATCAAATTTATCCATCGCCTTCATAGCGTCGGCTAGTTTGTAATAAACATACGAGGAGTCATAACCTGCTTTGATGGCTTTGTCATACCAAATAGAAGCTTGCTTATTGTTGTTTATTAATCTATAGCATTCTCCGATTTTATAAGTCAATTCAGCTTTCGCTTCTTTCTTACGAACATTTGGTATTGCTTTTTTGTATAAATCAGCAGCTGTGAAATATTTTTCATTATTAAAAGCTTTCTCTGCTGCTATTACGCTTGGCTGTTGAGAATTACATGAAAGCAAAATGGAAGTACTGCTAATAATAAGAATTAAATAGGAGATGTGCTTTAATTTCATTTTTAATGTTTGTGCTATACAATTAAACGCATTCCCCACAAAAATAATACCGTAGGGAAATTCAAATATATATTTTTTTAGCTAATTAGGCCTAAAATGACTAAAATAGCTAAAAAAAAATAATTAACGTGTGTGAATAGTAGAATAGGTAATAAAAAAAGCCATCGGTTTTCGCAATGGCTTTTAATTAAAAAGATTCTATTATTTTAAGAATAGTAATTCTCTGAATTTAGGCAATGGCCAATAACTATCACTTATTAATAACTCCAGTTTGTCTACATGATATCGAATCGGTTCGAAATGCGCTTTCACCTTTTCGTCATATGCAATTGCAAGTTTTCTAGTGTCACTAATCGTATTTGCTTTTTTGCGTTCTTCAGTCATCTCATTTGCGGCATTTTTAATGAAGTTTACATGTTCTGAGATTTGTTTAATCAAATCTAATTGTGCTTCATAATTCGCTTTGCTTAATCCGATATCTTTTAATCCCTTAACATTTTCAATTAATACATTTTGATAGGATATGGCAGCTGGAATGATTGTGTTAGTTACCAACTCTCCAATAATCCTCGACTCAATTTGCATTTTCTTCATGTAATTCTCTAACATGATTTCATGACGAGCATGAATTTCTACATCGTTGAATATTTGATTCTTTGTGAATAATTCAACAGTTTTTTTAGAAACGTACGCATCTAAAGCTTTTGGAGTAGTTTTAATATTAGATAGTCCTCGTTTAGCTGCTTCCTTTTCCCACTCAATACTGTAACCGTTCCCTTCAAATCGAATATTCTTAGAATCTTTGATATATTTTTTAATTACTGTAAGTATAGCAACATCTTTTTTCTCTCCTTTATCTATTAAGACATCGACTTCTTTTTTAAATTGTTTTAGTTGCTCTGCCATTATACTATTCAACACTGTCATAGCAGCCGATGAATTTGCCGATGACCCTACTGCTCTGAATTCAAATTTATTTCCTGTAAATGCAAATGGCGAAGTTCTATTTCTGTCCGTATTATCTAATAAAATCTGTGGAATCTTGGGTATTCCTAACCACATTGAATTATTGGTGTCGGCTTGTTTGTTAATTTTTGCCGACTCAATTTCATTGAGGACTTCATCCAATTGTGAACCAAGGAAGATTGAGATGATTGCTGGCGGCGCTTCATTTGCACCCAGTCTATGATCGTTATTGATCGATGAAATGCTTGCTCTTAGTAAATCGGCATGTTCATGTACTGCCTTAATTGTGTTGACAAAAAATGTCAAGAACATCAAATTGTTTTTTGGTGTTTTGCCAGGTGCTAATAAATTTTTACCTGTATCAGTTATTAATGACCAGTTATTGTGTTTTCCAGAACCATTGACACCTGCATATGGCTTTTCATGCAATAAAACCTTAAATCCATGCTTACGCGCAACTTTATCCATCAAGTCCATCAACAACTGGTTATGATCAATTGCTAAATTAATTTCTTCATATATAGGCGCACATTCGTATTGATTTGGTGCTACTTCATTATGTCTGGTTTTTAATGGAATTCCCAATTTGATTGATTCCATTTCTAATTCCGACATGTATGCCAAAACTCTATCGGGAATTGAACCGAAATAATGATCTTCTAATTGTTGACCTTTTGCCGACATGTGTCCGAATAGTGTTCTGCCCGTTAACATCAAATCAGGTCTTGCATTATATAGCGCTAGATCAACTAAGAAATATTCTTGTTCTATTCCTAATGAAGCATTTACTTTATTTATGCTTTTGTCAAACAATTGACAGACCTCAACCGCAGCCTTATCTAGAGAATGCAATGCTTTTAATAATGGAGCTTTATAATCTAAGGCTTCACCAGTGTATGAAACGAAAACTGTAGGTATGCATAAGGTTTTGGTCGACTCGTTCTCCATAATAAATGCAGGAGAGGATGGATCCCATGCAGTATAGCCCCTTGCTTCAAAGGTATTTCTGATGCCGCCATTTGGAAAAGAAGAGGCATCTGGTTCTTGTTGTACTAATGCATCTCCACTGAATTTCTCCAACGCTCTTCCGTCGCCACTTGGCTCGAAAAAGGAATCGTGTTTTTCTGCAGTGCTTCCTGTTAATGGTTGAAACCAATGCGTATAATGTGTTACCCCTCTGTCTATAGCCCATGCCTTCATTGCAACTGCAATCTGGTCAGCTAATGATCGATCAATGCCATTAGATGTGGTGATGCTCTCTTCTAATGCAGTATATGCATCTTTAGATAGATACTGACGCATCTTGTTCCTATCAAAGACATTTATTGCATAAATATCTGATAATCTGTTGGTATTGGGCTTAACAGTAATGCTTTTTCTGTTTTGCAATACATCAAGGGCTTTAAAGCGTAATGAAGACATGATTTTATGGGTTTTTTAGAAATACTGTGCAAAAATAGAGTATTTTTCAAAAAAAATAGAGTGATTTATCCGAAATGACTAAAATATTTTTAACATTTTAACAAAAAAGTAGGTGATTTGGTCAAAATCATTAAAAATACAAGTATTTTCAATTTCTATACTTTCCTATATTTGTTTTGTGATAAACTATCTTAAGCTTCAAAAGGAATCTTTATTTCTATACCTAAACAATGCTTTGGTTGCTATTTTAAGTTTTGCTAGCATAGCAATTTTATCGCATTACTTAATTCCATATGAATATGGTAAATTTAGATACGCTTTAAGTTTAGTAAATATCTCTACATCAATAGGCGCATTAGGTCTTGCTCAAAGCATTTATTATTTTTTAAATTCATCGACAAATAAAAACGAAGAATACCAATACATCAATGCTTCTAGGGTGATACTATTGTTCACTTCTTTGCTAGCTGGATTTGTTTTGTTCCTTATAACAATCGCTTTCCCATTACCAGGGTTTAACATTAATTTATTCAATATTTTCTTAATTGTTTTAATATCAGTTTTACAAATTACTGAATTGAATATCTTTATAAAAAACAAGTTCACTTTCTACTATTTCACTAATATTATTAGTTCTTACATCATAAGAATTGCTCTCTTTTATTATGCTTATACTGAAAATGTGAAGCTCGATGTATATATTCAAATATGGTTGTTCAATGTATTATTAAGCGCATTTATAAATCAAATCTTTATCGAATACATTTACAAAAATGAAAAGTTTGTTCTGTTAATTTCTAAAATTAAGGATCTATGGAAATATAGTCTTCCAATTGGACTTGGACTTTTTTTTGGAATCGTATTGGGACAAACAGATCGGTATATAGTTATAAGTTTTTTTAAAGACGCAGAAAAGCTAGCAATATTAAGCAATGCGAATTTTGAAATACCAATTATCTCTGCATTATATACATCCTTTTTTACTATTGCATTTCCTGGAATGCTCAAAGCTTTTGAAAATAAAGATGTCCATTCACTTATTTCTCAGAGGCATAATTATCAATTGAATGTATCATCGATATTATTCCCTATTTGTATAGCGCTAATCGTATTTAGTACTGAAATATTAACCTTTCTATTTGGCGATTTTTATCATAAAAGTGCAACTTTGTTTGCAATCTATTCCATTACTTATTTCTTCCGATTTACAAGCTATCACGATCTTTTTTTAATAAGTGGAAGAACAAAGTTTATAGCATATATACAGGCTGTTGAAATGTTTTTTCACATTTTACTTTGCACGTTGTTTATTTATTGGTTCGATGTGTTGGGAGCCAGCATCGCAGTCTTAGTTACAAATTTCTTATATTTCTTAGTTTCTAGTTATCTTGGTGCAAAAACATGCAAAATACCATTGCATAAACTATACCCTAACAAACAATTGTTGTTTAATTTGTTGATTTCAATTGTTGTAGTATCTCCATTTTATCTGATCATACATTTACAAGAAAATCTTTATTTGAAAATTATTTTCATTGCAGTTTATTGTACTTTCGCTACATTAACCTTGTTTTATCTTCAATTTAATAAAAAGAAAAATGCTGTTTGAAAAGATAGGAAAAGAGACCTGGTTGGACTTAATGAAAACAGAGCAGATTAATTTACTATATGCTCAATCTACCTTTCATGAGCGAATAACTAATGCGTATCATTCATCTTGTAGTTATTTTGCAGTTACAGATAAATCGGGAATTGTCCTTGCATTGCCCATCCTACATCGTTCCAAAGATGCTAGTTTTTTAACGCATTTTTTTTATCAATACATTTTTATCAACGAGCAGTTATCTGAACGAAAAAGAATTGAAGCGCTCAACCTTTTAGTTGAATCTTTATTGAAATTATTCGATAAAATTGATTTCAAATTCGATACTAACTTTAATGATATTAGAGCATTTACATGGAACGGCTTTCAGAACTCTACGTATTATACTTATATAATTCAGTTAACAGAGCAGTTAAATTATTCCGATAATATCAACCGGCAATTAAAAAAATACAAATCGGATTATTATGTCGATGTAGTGGAAGACATTAAAGATGTACAACACTATATTCAAGTACAAATTGATGATATGATCAAAAATGGCATGTCAACAAAAGAGCGAAAATCTATTGAAAGATGGCTAATGGAAAGTATCAAGTCAAAACAAGCCGATCTGTTTCAATTAAAAAATAATGAAAATACTTCTATTGGTTCTGCAATTTACCTTAAAGACGATTCAAAAGCTTATTTAATTGCAACAATGTCTAAAGACGCATCTCAAGTTCTACTCTACGATTATGTGTTTAATTATTACAAATCTCAAGGACTGCAATCCATCGATTTATTAGGGGGGAATATCCCCAATATAGCCATCTATAAATCTCAATTCGACGCACAATTAAAATCCTACATTATTGTTTCTTATCGAAAAAACAAATTATGGGAGCAAATAAAATCCACATTAAAGTTGAAAATTAAGTCGATGTTGAACAAATAGTTTTACTACCTTTGTATGCCGATAAAATCAGTATATTTTGGAAAATAATCAGTTAACCACCGTTGAAACAGCCAAAGAATTAGGACTGTTACCAGAAGAATTCGAAAAAATCAAAGAAATTTTAGGACGTACTCCCAACTTCACTGAGTTGAGCATTTTCTCTGTGATGTGGAGCGAGCATTGTTCGTATAAAAATTCAATAGTTTGGTTAAAAACATTACCAAAAGATGGACCGCGTATGCTTGCAAAAGCAGGAGAGGAGAATGCTGGACTTGTAGACATTGGCGATGGATTAGCATGCGCGTTCAAAATTGAATCGCACAATCACCCATCAGCATTAGAACCTTATCAAGGTGCCGCAACTGGAGTTGGTGGTATCAATCGAGATATTTTCACAATGGGTGCTCGCCCAATTGCTCAATTAAACTCATTGCGCTTTGGTGATTTAAAATTAGATCGCACAAAATGGTTAATCAAAGGTGTTGTAAAAGGAATTGGCGATTATGGCAATGCCTTTGGAATACCTACGGTTGGCGGCGAAGTGTTTTTCGATGAGTGCTACAACATCAACCCACTCGTAAACGCTATGTCTGCGGGAATTGTAAAAGTTGGTGAAACAATTTCAGCTACTTCTTATGGTGTTGGAAATCCAGTATATATCGTTGGTTCAGCTACTGGTAAGGATGGTATACACGGTGCTGCATTTGCATCTAAAGACATTACGGAAGATTCGGTTAATGATTTGCCTGCAGTTCAAGTCGGTGATCCATTCCAAGAGAAGTTATTGTTGGAAGCAACATTAGAAGTGATAAAAACTGGAGCAGTTGTGGGTATGCAAGACATGGGTGCAGCAGGTATCATCTGTTCAAACTCTGAAATGTCGGCAAAAGGCGAACATGGAATGGTGATTTATCTCGATAAAGTGCCTACGCGTCAAGCCAATATGAAACCTTACGAAATCCTACTTTCTGAATCGCAAGAGCGTATGCTTATCGTGGTTCAAAAAGGTAGAGAGAAAGAAGTGGAAGCAATTTTCGATAAATGGGATTTGAATTGTGCAATCATTGGGGAAGTTACAGATACCAAACGTTTGCACTATTATATGAACGGTGAGTTGGTGGCCGATGTTCCGGCGGAAGATCTAGTTTTGGGCGGAGGTGCTCCTGTATATCATAGAGAATTCAAAGAACCAGAATACTTTGCGAAGAATAAAGAATTTAGAATGGATAGCGTTAAAGAGCCAGCCGATCTAAAAGCGGTAGCTAAATTTTTAACGAAACATCCAAATATTGCCTCTAAACGTTGGGTGATCAATCAATACGACTCAATGGTAGGGACAATTAATATGTCAACGAATGCACCTTCCGATGCTGCAGTTGTAAATATTAAAGGAACTGATAAAGCAATTACCTTAACTGTCGATTGCAATTCAAGATATGTTTATGCCGATCCTGAACAAGGCTGTGCCATTGCAGTTGCTGAAGCAGCTCGTAATATCACTTGTTCTGGTGCAGAACCTGTAGCCATTACCAATTGCTTGAATTTTGGTAATCCATACAATCCAGAAGTTTACTGGCAGTTTGTGGGTGCAATCAAAGGTATGGGCGCTGCTTGTTCTAAATTCCAAACACCAGTTACTGGTGGTAACGTGAGTTTTTACAATCAGTCTTCAGATGAAGGACCGGTATTCCCAACACCAACCATTGGCATGCTAGGAGTAATGGATTCCAAGTCAACTCGTATGACCTTGAATTTCAAGAATGAAGGCGACTTCATTTATTTAATTGGTGAAAGTAGAAACGATATCAATTCTTCCGAATACTTAGCTTCTTACCACGGTATTAAAGCTTCACCTGCACCTTATTTTGATCTTGAAGTAGAATATGCAACACATCAGGTTATCAAAGACTTAATTAAAAATCAATTGATCAAGTCGGCACACGATGTTTCCGATGGTGGTTTGTTCACAGCGTTGCTTGAATCATCGTATACCAACAACTTAGGATTCAGTGTATTTAGCGATGAAAATATTAGAAAAGACGCCTTCTTATTTGGCGAATCACAAGGTAGAATTGTCGTATCGGTAAGTCCAGAAGCACGTGAATCATTTATTGAATTCATGTCATTAAATCCTGTGGAATATAGTTATTTAGGTGTTGTTACTTTAGGTGAAATTCATGTCGATAATGATAATTATGGTGATGTTGCTGAATACAAGCATCAACACGAACATGCATTAGAAGAGATAATTGAATCCAACTAATTTGAAAGACACCAAGTTTAGATTTAAACAATTCACAATAGAACAAGATCGCTGCACGATGAAAATCGGCAGCGATGCTGTTTTAATGGGTTCCTTACTATCGATAACAAATCCAAGTTCAAGTGTTTTGGAAATCGGAAGCTCAACCGGAGTAATTGGCTTAATGTTAGCTCAACGATTCCCAGACATAAATGTTAAAGCCATAGAAATTGATGCAGCTAGTACCCAGGTTTCCAAAGAGAATTTCAAGAATTCAAATTGGGGGGACCGACTAGAGTCAATTCATGCCGACTTTTTAACTTATCAATTCAATACAACTTACCATCACATTCTAAGTAATCCGCCTTATTTTTTAAACGCTTTAAAGTCGGATCGAGCGGAAAAGAATATGGCCAAACACATCGATTGGAATTTATTTCAAGAATGGTTATTGAAGGCAGATGTATTGCTAAAAGATCATGGAATGCTATCATTTATCCTTCCCACATTGGCATTCGAAAAGACTGACGCTTATTTAAAGTCCATGGGCTATAAACGATTTGAACATATTGCAATACAATCCTTTGAACATACTGAAGCAATACGACATTTATGCAGCTGGCAAAAGCAGGGATTGGAAGATTGTGATACATCGACATTCGTTTTATACGAGGCTGAGAAAGTGCATTCAAAAGCGTATGTTCAAGCGCTTAAAGATTTTTTAATTATATTTTAGCATGAAAATAGGCCTACTTTCAGACACGCATTCGTATTTCCCAGAGGAAATTTTAGAGCATTTTACAAATGTGGATGAGATATGGCATGCTGGAGATATTGGGAATGCCGATGTGTTAGCTCGATTGAAATCCTTCAAGGCACTAAGGGCGGTGTATGGTAACATCGACCCACAAGAAATTCGAAAGGAATGTCCGTTAGATAATGTATTTGAGATCGAAGGGTTGAAAGTGTATATGACACATATTGGGGGATATCCGGGGAAGTATGGTGCTAGAGCAAAAGCGGTGATTTTGAAAGAGCAGCCTCGATTATTTATTTCGGGACATTCACATATTCTTAAAGTTATTCCAGATAAACAATTAAATTTGTTGCACTTGAATCCAGGTGCAGCGGGCAGGGAGGGCTTTCATAAAATCAGGACTTTAATGCGTTTTGCAATCGCAGATGCAAAGATTTATGATTTAGAAGTGATTGAATTAGGGGCTAGGGCGCTTGGTACAAAAAGTAAAATACAATAGAAACAAACACATAAGCAATGTCGAATTTAACTACACTAGGCCAATTTATTATTGAAAAACAAGCGGATTTTCCATTTGCAAAAGGAGGGTTTTCGCGTTTGATTAGAGACTTAGCCATAGCCGCAAAAATTGTGAACCGAGAGGTGAACAAAGCGGGATTGGTGAATATTTTAGGTGAGACGGGCGATACGAATGTACAAGGTGAGCAGGTTAAAAAATTAGATGTTTTTGCAAACGAACAATTTATTGCTGCATTACACGCAGGTGGTGAGTGCTGCATGATTGTATCGGAAGAAAACGACGATGTTATTCCAATCGATACAAGCATTTCTAAAGATGCCAAGTACATCGTTTGTATTGATCCATTAGATGGTTCTTCGAACATCGATGTGAATGTATCCGTAGGAACAATTTTTGCAATTTATAGACGCCTTTCGGAAGATGGAATTTGTACTGCAGAAGAAGCCTTGCAGTCGGGTAAAGAAATGGTGGCGGCAGGTTATGTTATCTACGGTTCTTCAACAATGTTTGTATACTCTACTGGTAAGGGTGTGAACGGTTTTACATTGGATCCATCGATTGGTGAGTTTTGTTTGTCGCATCCCGATATGAAGATTCCAGAAAATGGTAAAGTGTATTCTATTAATGAAGGAAACTACATTCATTTTCCAGATGGGGTGAAGAAATATTTAAAGTATTGTCAAGAGATAGATGCGGATACAAATAGACCATATACATCAAGGTATATAGGTTCTATGGTGGCCGACTTTCATAGAAATTTATTAAAAGGTGGGGTATTTATTTATCCATCTTCGTATGGAGCACCATCAGGAAAATTGAGATTGATTTACGAGTGCAATCCATTGTCGTATTTAATAGAACAAGCGGGCGGTAAAGCTACAGATGGTTATAATAGGATATTAGACCTACCTGTTACACACTTACACCAGCGTACACCAATTTTTATTGGTTCGCCAAAAATGGTGGAGAAAGCCGAAGAATTTATGGCGATACACTCACCCGTTGAAAAGGTTCTCTGAGTCTTTTTCTTGTTCGTAAACTTCGTCTATTAACAACTGAGTTTGTTCCGATGCTGCGACTGCCAAACGGTCGCAGCGTTCGTTTTCTGCGTGTCCGTTATGACCTTTTATCCAATGGAATTTAACGTTATGTTTCCTGTAAGCGTTTAAAAAACGTATCCAAAGGTCTTTGTTCTTTTTATTCTTAAAACCAGTTTTTAACCAATTAAAAAGCCAACCTTTTTCCACTGCTTCTACTACGTATTTAGAATCACTGATAACGGTAACATCGGCCTTAGCTAATTTTATTTCTTCTAAACCTTTAATTACAGCAAGCAATTCCATACGGTTGTTGGTCGTTAATCTAAATCCTTCCGAAAGTTCTTTATAATGATTACCGGCTTTCAATACCACTCCGTATCCACCAGGACCTGGATTTCCCTTAGCTGCACCATCGGTATATAAAAATATTTTCATCTACGATTTTGATTTTACAAGTGTCCAAATATGCTTTGCATAAAATAGATATGCAATGCTTGTTGCGAGCGCAAATATTCGACTTATTTCGAATAACCATTGAACTTTTATGAATTTATTTTCTGCCCAACCCCAGAGTAAGTTGCAAATATGTAAGATTGAAATGATTAGGAAGAAGGGCCATTCTTTTGGTTCTTTGCTAATGAGATATGCGCTGAAAAAAAACATCGGAAATAAATAACGTTCGTGCATCTCTGGCAATAGCATGAAAAAACTAAAACAGTAAAAGGAGAGGAGAGCGATTACTTTTTTTTCGATTCTGATGTTCTTGATGAATTCAAAAACGATCCAGGCAAAAACGATAAAGAATAATGTGTATGCCAAATATTTTCTGCTTATTATACCCAATACTAGTGCATCGTTCGATGGAAATTTCAAATCCATTTTTACTGAAAAATCGGCCCAAAGCACCCAATAAAAATTGAAAGCATTAACCGAAATGTTATTGTATCTTCCAGCTGCGGTTATATGCGGATTAATTGAATCCATTGGGTTTGGTGCATATAGTATAAAAGGAAGATTGGGTAAAAGATAAACGAAAATTAATAATGCTAAGGATCCAAATTTGTGTAAAAAACTCTCTTTATTGAATAGGAATAACAAGAATAAAAATGGCAAGAATAATATCGTTTGTGTTTTTAAGGATAATGAAAGTCCTATAAGCAATGCAGCTGGATATAATTTAGAGTTCAATATTAAATAGAAAGCACTAAACATTAATATAGTATACAGTATGTCTATTTGTCCCCAAGCATAGGCATTAAGAATGCTCACAGGAGATAGTAACATTAGAAATATGAAAATTTTATTATTTGTTTTTCTATAGAACACACTTAAAAAAATCAACTCAATTATTAAGTTGAATAGTTTTAAAAAGCTATCGTAAAAATGCGTGTGCATGTCCCATTGCATGGCATCAAACAAATAGGCGAGTGGTGCAATTACATAGAGATACAAGGGTGGATAATCGCATTCGAATCGATCAACTTTTATGGAATAGATATTGGTAAATCCTTCTTGTACAATTCTATCGCCCCAATGCTCAAAAAAATCAAAATCGGAATTATGTCCATCTGAAATAAAGCATAACAATCGGACCGATAGGAAGATTAATATGAAGCGTTTCCAAGTCATATGCTTGAAGAACACTTCGTTGTATATATAAGAGAAATCTAGATATTGCTTCAAAGATGCCATTCCCAAAAATATAAAATTATTTAAGCAATAAATTTTACTTTTATTTGTGAAAATAGATTCCTAATGCTATTTTTGCCATCCCAATAGGGAATGAGACGGTGGATGTAGCTCAGTTGGTTAGAGCACTAGATTGTGGTTCTAGGGGTCGCCGGTTCGAGCCCGGTCTTCCACCCAGTAAAAAGGCTTCAGATTTTCTGAAGCCTTTTCTTATTTCTTTTCCCCGGTATATTCTTCCCAATTTTTTGTCTTGTAGATATCCTCTCCAAAGTACTTAAGTATTGGATTCAAATCTTTTGGAGTTAAATAACCCGGAACTACCGTTAATATGCTCATGTTTTCATCGAGAAAAACGGTGCTTGGATATGACATTTTCCCATTCAACAGACTAACCGCCAATTCATGAGCCTTGTATTCTTGCTTGAACTTAAAGGTCTTGTCCTTATAAATAATATCCTCTTTTTGCTCGGCATTCAACTTAACGAAATAGTATTTTTCATTTAATATTTTTATCACCTCTTGATCTGTATAGGTATTCTTATCCATTTTCTTACACCATCCGCACCAATCGGTATAAATATCAAGTACGATTTTTTTAGGATTTTTTTGCTGCATTTCAACCGCTTTCTCAAAGCTTAGCCACTCCAATTCAGCTTTTGTTGTGTCGCCCTTTTTTATCCCTGTGCCATTATAAATAAATGAACTTATGCCGATGTATAGAAGTCCAATAACTACGAATACTTTGAATTTTATACTGCTCTTCATTAAAATTTTATTTTTTTCTTTGAAACAAAAATTTTACTATATTTGATTTGCCCGAAAGGGCATGTTTTTCATAGGTAGATGTAGGGTCGATAAGAGCAATCTTTCGACCCTTTTTTCATGCCCACAATTTACCCGCAAACATCTTGCCGTTTTTGATGTATATTTAAACATGAATTCAAAACGAAAAATAATCGTAGGTATTACCGGAGCTAGTGGATCAATTTACGCTAAAGTATTATTGGATAAATTAACGCCATTATTGGGAACGCAAATTGATAAAATTGGTGTAGTAATGTCCGATAATGCGAAGGATGTTTGGAAATTCGAACTAGAAAACACAAAATATGATCAATACGAAGGAATAGATTTTTACGATAAATCGAATTTCTTCGCACCCTTTGCGTCGGGTTCTGCAAAATACGATACCATGATTGTAGTACCTTGTAGTATGGGTACCATGTCGAGAATCGCACAAGGTATCTCTAATGATTTAATGACAAGAGCAGCCGATGTAATCTTAAAAGAAAGAAGAAAGTTGATTTTAGTTGCTCGCGATACTCCATTTAGTTTGATTCATATCAATAATATGAAACTCATAACCGAAGCTGGTGGTATTATTTGTCCCGCCAATCCTTCATTCTATTCAAAACCTCAAAATTTTGAAGCGCTTGCTGCAACTGTAATTGACCGCGTTATTGATCTCACAGGTCTCAATATAGATGCGTATAGATGGTCTGAATAAAAAAGGGAATCGAATGATTCCCTTTTTTGTTATTTCTTTTTCTTCAATTGTTTTTCACGATCCCTTTGCATTTCTTCTAGCTTCTGTTGAAACTTTGATTTCTTTTGCGATTCGGGTTTCTTTTTATTGTCTTGAATTTGCTTATGCAATTTCTCATCATCAACAAACGAACGTATCAAATATTGTTGACCAAAAGTCATCATGTTTGCTAAGAAATAATAATAGTTTAATCCCGATGCTACGTTGTTCAGTACACCCATGAAAATAATTGGCATTATATAACCCATCCATTTCATCTGACCAGTTGCACCAGAAATCTGATTATTTAATCGTGTATATATTAATGTTGAAATGGTCATCAACAAACACATTAAACTAACGTGATCGCCGTAGATATAACTTATGATTGGCACTTCTCCGAAAGTCCAGATAGAATCGTAAGTCGATAAATCATCGACCCAAAGCAAGCTTTGCTGACGTAATTCTATTGAAGAAGGGAAGAAGAAGAAGAACGCAAATAATATAGGCATTTGTAATAACAATGGCACACATCCGCCTAAAGGATTTACTCCCGCTTTCTTATATAATTTTAAATATTCTTGCTGCAATTTTGCCTGATCATCATCGCCAATTTTCGCTTTGATTTCATCCATCTCAGGCTTTAAAATTCTCATTTTAGCAGTCGATAGATACGAGCGATAGGTGAGTGGCGATAAAACTAATTTTAATAAAATGGTTAGTATAAATATGATGATGCCATAATTTAGATTCCAGTTTTGCAATCCATTGAAAACAGGAATTACTGCCCATCTATTGATGTATTTTAAAGGGCCCCATCCTAAATTAATCAGCTTTTCTAAACCTAAATTATAAGATTCTAATGTTGTAAAGTGATTCGGGCCAAAATAGAACTGCATGGCATAATCTTCATTCGATTTATGAGCATATGGAATGGTTAAGGCCATTCGAAGATTTTTAACATGTGATGCATTTAAATCGGTCGATGTTGCAATTTCAGCATTTTCAAATTTTGTTTTTGAAATTAAGGCCGATGAGAAAAAGTGTTGCTTGAAAGCCAACCATTGTATACCAGGAGTAAGTTTTTCGGTTTCGTCCGATGTAGTGCTGATGTAATCAACATCTTCATTCGAATAGCGATAATACACAGTTGTGTTGTTACGCTCCATTTTCATGTCTTTTTCGTTCTTTAATGAATTGATCATCCAGGTCAAATCGAAATAAGAATTATTTGGTGCGATAACTCCACTCATGTTGTTCGACTTAATGTTAAAGTCTAACATGTAAGTATTCGCTTTTAAACTATATACATACTCTATGTATTTGTTATCTGCTGCAATTAATCTGAAAGCAATGCTGTTGGAATCATTTGCACTTACTGCAAATGAATTTCCAATGGTTTGAAAATAGTATTCAGAGGTATTGATCAATTCACCACCTGCGTAGAATTTTGTATTCCATTCATTTTTAGAACCATCGAACAAAAGCAAAGGCTTTCCATCCCAAGTCTTATATTCTTTTAATTCTACTGAATAAATCGTAGCACCTTTGTTTGAAAGTGTTGCTTTGATTTTTTCGTTTTCTATAACAAAGAATTGCTCTTTCCCATTTTTTTGTTTTCCAAATACGCCATTGGTATCAACAACAAATGCCGACTCTTTAGTAAGCAAAGTGTCTGTAGTAATACTATCGTTTGCATTCGTAACACCAGTTTTTGCAGCTGCTATAGAATCGGTACTTTTTTGATACTGTTTTAATTCTTGTTCCGAAGGTTGTAGGTAAAAACTAAAACCAATTAAAATCACTGCTATTATTAATAGCCCCGTAAAGGTATTTCTATCCATTTTTTCTGTTCAAAATCGCTGCAAACCTAAGTAAAAATAGAGCTAATCGCAAATGCTAGCAGCTATAGCAATTGCGATTCTGATTATCGTTTATGCATTTTTGCGTTTGCCATACTTATATTCGGCAGCTGCTTCAATGAATTTAACAAACAATGGATGTGGGTTCGCAACCGTACTTTTTAATTCTGGATGGAACTGACCACCTACAAAGAATGGATGATTTTTCAACTCAATCATTTCTACCAATCCAGTATCGGGATTTATACCAGATGTAATCATGCCTGCATCGTTGTATTGCTTGATGAATTTATTGTTGAATTCATATCTATGTCTATGGCGTTCCTTAATCTTCGACTTGCCATAAATTTGATATGCTTTAGTTCCTTTTTGAATTTCACATACATATGCTCCTAGACGCATCGTTCCTCCCTTGTTCTTAATCTTCTTCTGTTCTTCCATCATATCGATCACAGGGAATTTTGATTTATCGTCCATCTCTGTTGAATGTGCACCCTTCATCTTCAATACATTCCTTCCAAATTCAATTACTGCACATTGCATTCCTAAGCAAATACCGAAAAACGGGATGTTGTTTTCACGAACAAATTTGATGGCATCTAATTTGCCTTCAATTCCTCTACTTCCAAATCCGGGCGCTACCAATACTCCATGTAAATGACTTAATTTATCCTTTACATTTTCAGATGTAAGTTGCTCTGAGTGTATGTATTCTACATTAACCTTACATTCATTGCTTGCACCCGCATGTATAAACGATTCAATGATCGACTTGTATGCATCAGGTAATTCCACATATTTACCAACTAAGCCAATTCGAACATCTTTTGTAGGATTTTTCAATCGACCTAAGAAGTCTTTCCACGATTCTAAATCTGGTTCACCCTTTAATGGTAACTTTAATTTAGTTAATACCGTTTTATCGAGATGCTCTTTTAGCATCAACAATGGAACGTCGTATATGGTCGATGCATCAATTGATTCAACAACTGAGTTAACATTCACATTACAGAACAATGCAATCTTCTTGCGTATTTCTTGAGTAATCGAATGTTCTGTTCTACAAACCAATATATCGGGCTGAATACCATATTCCAACAACATCTTAACTGAGTGTTGAGTAGGTTTGGTTTTTAATTCACCTGCTGCAGCCAAGAATGGGATTAAAGTTAAGTGAATGACAATGGCATTATTATTTCCCACTTCCCATTTAAACTGACGTACAGCTTCAATGTATGGAAGCGATTCAATATCACCTACTGTTCCTCCCAATTCGGTGATTACTATGTCGTAATTACCTGAATCACCTAATATTCGAATGTTTCTTTTAATCTCATCCGTAATGTGTGGGATTACTTGAACGGTTTTCCCTAAATACTTGCCTTCTCGTTCTTGATTAATTACGTTCTGATAAATTCTTCCAGTCGTAATGTTGTTTGCTCTAGAAGTTGGAACATTTAAGAAACGTTCGTAATGCCCTAAGTCCAAATCTGTTTCAGCCCCATCGTCGGTTACATAACATTCGCCATGCTCGTACGGATTTAATGTCCCTGGATCGATATTGATATAAGGGTCGAATTTCTGGATGGTTACTCGGTAACCTCTTGATTGTAAAAGCTTGGCTAATGAAGCGGAGATGATGCCCTTCCCTAAAGATGAAGTAACACCGCCCGTAACGAAAACATATTTGGTCATTGTTTGAAATTTTGAGAAATACTGCTTTTTGCAAGTATTGTTACGGGATTCAAAAGTACGAAAATTATTCGAGCTTGGAAACTTTGTTGATAAGTGAATATCTAAAATGAAATTTTTAGAAGTTAAATGAAAAGCCTTGATTAAAAGAATAGGTATAATAGGGGACGAAGGATGCCAATTGCCCTCTGTCATGCATCAGTATGTATCTAGTGAAAAATTCTGTATACCGTGTAATGCTGATTTTGAACTGCAAATCCATTAAGAACCTTGGTCTAAATTCTTTGTAGTCTATAAAAAAACTACTGACCTGTACGGGGCTAAATGCTGAATTCAAAGGTTGTTGGCATTTTACATAACAGTGCAAACTCGTATTCTTAGTCGGATAAGTACTAAAATGGATGTATAAATTTGCCTTCATCGCAGCATATTGGTATTCTCCCTTTTCATCAATTCCTGTAAGAGTTCTAATAGTGCTTTTATCTTGATCGGTTAAGGTATCGAAGCCCGGATAAAATTCTTCATTTAATACTCTCCAATTCTCCCATTCACGCAAAATACCAACACCCATATTCATTTTAAAATTATTACCAGCAACGATATTATAAGCTGCAGATATTCCCAATTGCAAGCGTTTTTCTAAACCCCGCTCTTGATCAAATTGATAAAAAACAAATGGTTCTGGATATATATCATTCAACTTCATTTGTTTTTTATCGTTCAAGGTATGATTAAATAATTTTGCTCGAAACATTCCAAAGCCTTGATTATTATAAGGATTTCGGTCTAGGGCATTGTATCTAAAAATTCCAATTGTCTCGTACGCATGTTGCTTTGAATAATACAACTGATTGAAGTCGGCACCAATTTTTATAACGCTAATCTCAACTTTTTCAACTCCAATTCCTGCCGATGCATTTAAGTATAAACGCTCCGTTTTTAAACTATCAAACAATGATTTTGAAAGTCCTATTGCTTGAGCATAGCATTTGTATGCCGATGTGTTAGCGATTAGCAACATCGACATAAAAAATAAATTTACTTTCTTAAACGATTTGGTTGTAAGCATACATTAAACCTAGTGCTATGATCCAAAATAGTATGATAAATAATAAAATAATTACAATCGATTTTAATACACTAATGATGATATGTTCTTTGAAAAGACCTGAAAATACTACACTTACAAAATAAAGGAAAGTTAATTGATACAACATATTTGCCCAAAAGTATTGATCGGGAAACAAGAAATAACTGAATATGGTAATGAATATGTATACGACATTTATTTGAGCAAATACGAACGCAAATACAGCTAAGTGCTCTGCATAGTTGAGCTTCTTTCTAAAATAAAACAATATAGATATAGAAGCTAATAATGGTATCATAAATATGGTAATCAATTTACCATATTGTTCCAATAGAACGGTAGTTTGTTGTAGTAGCGTTGATATCTCATTAGGTGTTTTAGCTGAATGCTCTCGGATTTGAAGCTTCTGGTAAAACTCTAATTTATAAATCAAATAAGCACTTATGGTCGAAGCAATTAATACGAAAGTAAATGGATTGAAATACTTCTTCCGTTTGCCATCTATATACTCTTGTATGACAAATGCCGGATTACGAAACATTTCCTTTATAGTGAAAAATATTCCTTTGTCGGCATGTGTAAAATAATGTAGAATATCATGAACAATAGAACCAATACTTAGTCTTTGAACGGTCGACTTTTGTCCGCATTCTGGACAGAATTTTGCTTGATAATTGGTTTCACAATTCTTGCAAACTGTATTTACCATAGATGATATATTAAATTTATTGAGTTAAATATAATAAAACTTTATCTACATCTTCTGGACTATCTATTGCTATGCTTTCGAATTCGGTAGTTGCTGTTTTAATTTTGAATCCATTTTCTAACCATCGAAGCTGTTCTAAAGACTCAGCCTTTTCTAGAGTTGATATTTCTAATTGTGTAATGCGACTTAATACATCTGTTCTATATGCATAAATACCTATATGCTGATAATACTGATGTCTATCCAACCATTCGTTCTTTGGAATATTTCTCAAATGTGGAATGGTCTCTCGACTAAAATAAAGTGCAAAATTTTCTCGGTCTAAAATTACTTTAGGAGTATTAGTATTGAACAACACATCTTCATTGTCAATAACTTTAACTAAAGTAGCTATTTCTGTAGCGCTATCTTTGAAGCAATTGCAGATTAAATTAATCTGATTTGGATTAATAAGTGGCTCATCGCCTTGAATATTTACTGCTACATCGAAGGTTTGTTCGAGTAGCTGAATTACCTCTGCGCACCTATCGGTACCACTTTGATGATCGGCTGAGGTCATAATTACATTTGCACCAACGCTTTGAGCATGTGAAAATATTCGCTCATCGTCGGTTGCAATAATTACTTCTGTTAATGCCGATGATTGCAAGCATTGTTCGTAAACTCTTTGAATCATCGTTTTTCCAGCTAGATCAATCAAGGGCTTTCCCGGAAATCGGGTAGAGGCATATCTTGCTGGTATGATGCCGAGAATTTTCATTTATTTTTTAGCTTTTCTAGGAGAAAACAAGCTGAATAATTCAGCATCTATTTTATTGATAATTTCTCCTAAGTCTTCTGGTTTATCGGCAAAATTGATACGGTCTACATTAATCGTTAATAGTTTTCCTTCTTTGTATCCATCGATCCAATTCTCGTATCGTTCGTTCAATTTCGATAGATAATCTAATCGTATACCCGATTCGTATTCTCTTCCTCTTCTTTGTATTTGGTTTACTAAGGTAGGGACAGATGCTTTTAAATAGATTAACAAATCTGGAGCTTTGATGAATGCTTTCACAGATTCGAATACATCAAGATAATTTTGATAATCGCGTGTAGACATTAGTCCCATATCGTGAAGATTTGCAGCAAAAATATAAGCGTCTTCATATATGGTTCTATCTTGAACGATGTCCTTACTGCCTTGCTGAATTTCTTGAATTTGTTTGAACCTAGAATTCAAAAAATAAATCTGCAAGTTGAAAGCCCAACGTTTCATATCTTGATAAAAATCTTCTAAATATGGGTTCTCGTCAACGGCTTCATACTGCGCCTCCCACGAATAGTGTTTTGATAATAACTCTGTTAAGGTTGTCTTACCTGCACCAATATTTCCTACAATTGCTATATGCATCTCTCTTTTTTATATAAAACGAATATAAGGGAATTTTTAAAATCTAGAAATTTCTAAATCCCATGATTTCTCTTACTTCTTTAATTGTTTTTGCTGCGCTTTCTCTTGCTTTCTCAGCACCTTGTTTTGCTACTTTTCTCAAATAATCTTTATCGTTTTCAATATCGTTTATTTTTTCACGAATTGGAGTTAGGAACTGAATGATGTCTTCTGCCAATTGCTTTTTTAAATCGCCGTATCGAATTTCACAGGTATTATACAAATTGTCGAAATGTTCGTAGGTGCTTGTATCCGATACTGCTTTCATAATATCAAAAATATTTTGAATAATATCTGGCTTGGTTTGATTCATTTCTGTAGGGCCTGAATCGGTAACCGCTTTCATTACTTTTTTGCGTATCACATCAACCGAATCTCCTAAATACACAGCATTATTTTCACCTTCCGATTTTCCCATTTTACCTTTCCCATCAAGACCAGGTATTTTCACTAAATCGGTTCCGAAATTAAAGGCATGTGCTTCTGGGAAATATTCCACATTGTACATTCTGTTAAATCGATTTCCAAATGTTCTGGTCATTTCAAGATGTTGTTCTTGGTCTTTTCCTACGGGTACTTTAACTCCTTTGTGCAATAATATATCGGCTGCCATTAGGACCGGATAAGTTAATAATCCAGCATTCACATTATTTGGATTTGCTCGTACTTTGTCTTTAAATGAAGTAGCACGCTCCAATTCCCCCAAATAGGCATTCATGTTTAATAATAAATAGAGTTCGGTTACTTCAGGCACATCCGATTGGACATAAATAGTAGATGCTTCTGGGTCGATGCCTGCCGCTAAATATTCTACCAATACTCTTCGAACGTTTCCATGTAAATTTTCAGGGTTTGGATGTGTGGTTAAGGAATGGTAATCGGCAATGAAGAAATAACAGTTGTATTCCTTTTGCATCTTTAAAAAATTCTTAACCGCACCAAAATAATTTCCTAAATGTAAATTTCCTGTTGATCTAATTCCACTTACTACTGTTTCCATAGGCCGAAAGTAGTAAATTTTAAGTAATTTGCGCCCCATGAAATTGATATTGCAAAAATTGCATTTTTACTGGTATATGTTCATGGTTGCCTTGATCTTCTTCCTTATGTATCCCTTATTTTATTGGAATACACGGAAAGAATCGAGATATCATAGAGTAGCACGCCTTAGAAAAATATGGTGTGATATTGGATTCGTCTTGGGCTTTTACTTTTATAAAGCAGAATACGAATGTGACATTGATTTTAGGAAACCAATGATTATTGTTGCCAATCACACTTCTTATCTCGATACCCCATTGGTTTGTACCATTATTGGTGGTAATTATCATTTTATGGGTAAGGTGGAATTACTGAAAAATCCAGTACTTAAAATCTTCTTCCAAACGATAGATGTTCCTGTTGATCGATCGAATCGAATTGCTAGTTATAGAGCATTAAAACGTGTTGAAGAAAACATTAGAAATGGAATGAGTTTGATCTTGTATCCAGAAGGGACCATGTCAAAAAATCCACCTCAAATGTCGGAATTCAAAGCTGGAGCATTTAAGTTAGCTGTTGATACTAAAGTTCCAATTCTTCCTATTACCTTTAGGAATAATTATAAATTAATGCGTGGAAGTGGAACAAAATATGGATCGCGACCAGGTATTATGCGCGCATTCGTGCACAAACCGATTGATACATCGGCATATGAAACACAAGAAGACTTGGAGCGATTGAGTAAACAAATTTATGAGGTTTTAAATAGTAAATTATCATGAAAATAGATAAGGAATTGGTAGAGCGAATTGCTCATTTGGCTCGATTAGAGTTTAATGACGATCAAAAACAAAAGATTGAATCGGATTTAAATCGAATTTTAGATTTTATGGATTCCTTAAACGAGTTAGACACTCAATCGGTAGAACCCTTGGTGTATCTATCGGAGGAGGTAAATGTTTTGCGTAAAGATGAAGTAAAACAGGAGGCAAGTCATGCCGATGCCTTAAAGAATGCACCCAAAAAGGATTCGGATTATTTCAGAGTACCAAAAGTAATTGAACAAAAATAAATTGCGATGCAAGAAATCATTTCGCTTGAAAATATTGGACGTAGATATGTGATTGGTACAGAAGAAATCAATGCATTACGCTCTGTAAGTTTGAAAATTTATAAGGGGGAATTCGTTGCATTAATGGGTCCATCGGGTTCCGGGAAATCGACCTTGATGAATATATTAGGTTGCTTGGATACTCCAAGTTCTGGGAATTATGTGCTTAACGGAAATAATGTAAATAAGCTCGATGATAATGAATTGGCTGAAATTAGAAACAAAGAAATTGGTTTCGTTTTTCAAACCTTTAATCTCTTACCTCGATCAACATCTTTAGATAATGTAGCATTACCATTAGTATACGCTGGGTATGGTAAGCGTGAACGTGATGAAAAAGCGATGCAAGCTTTGGAAAGTGTAGGCTTAGGAAATAGAGTACATCATAAACCCAATGAATTATCGGGCGGACAACGTCAACGTGTTGCAGTTGCAAGGGCTTTAGTAAATAATCCTTCTATAATTTTAGCCGATGAGCCTACAGGGAATTTAGATACGAAAACATCTATAGAAATTATGGGTTTATTGGAAGAGATTCATGGAAAAGGGAATACCATAATTCTAGTAACACACGAAGAAGATATTGCGAAGCACGCACATCGAATTGTTCGTATGCGTGACGGGAATATTGAAAGCGATGAAGTGAATACGAACATTACAAAAGTTTCTGAAAGGATTTAAAATGAAAATTTATACAAAAACTGGTGACCAGGGATTAACAAGTTTAATAGGAGGGGTAAGGGTTCCAAAGCATCATATTCGGATTGAAGCTTACGGCACGGTCGATGAGTTGAACTCCTACATCGGCCTAATAAGAGATCAAGAAATACACGATTCTTACAAGGAAATATTAAAAGAGATTCAAGATCGATTATTTACAATTGGATCTTCATTAGCATCTGATCCTGAGAAATCTAAAATGAAAATCCCTGATTTGCATGAAGAAGATATTCTCTTACTCGAGAAAGAAATGGATCAGATGACAGAAGCTTTACCAGAGTTGAAAAATTTTATACTACCAGGCGGACATACCATTGTGTCCTATTGCCACCTCGCACGTGTGGTTTGCCGTAGAGCAGAACGCATTGCAGTGCATTTGTCTGAAATTTCTTATGTCGATGAAATGGGGATAAGATACCTCAATCGATTATCCGATTACCTCTTTACTTTATCTCGTAAAGTAGCTCAGGACCTGCAAGTTGAGGAATACAAATGGATACCTCGCATCAATAAGTAGATTGTAACAATTTTTATGTATTGGCGTTTTTGAATCAAATTGTGTTTTCCACTTTTGAACAAGTATTTGATTTATTCGTTTTTATTTTACATTTGCGAAAAAATAGATTATTAACTTAAACAGAAAATAAGATGTATTGGACACTAGAATTGGCATCGCATTTAGAAGATGCACCATGGCCGGCAACAAAAGATGAGTTAATAGATTATGCAATCCGTTCAGGTGCCCCTGTAGAAGTGATTGAAAATTTACAAGCATTAGAAGACGATGGTGAGCCTTATGAAAATATTGAAGAGATTTGGCCCGACTATCCGACTAAAGACGACTTCTTTTTTAACGAAGACGAATACTAATTAGAATTAAGAGTTAAGAATTAAGAATTGAGAATTCAAAATTCAGAATTAAGGAATTATCCAAAATTTTGAATTTTGAATTATTTTAATTTTGAATTTTCATTAAAGTTTCTGCTATCATTAAATCCTCTTTCGTAGTGATTTTGATGTTCGAATAATCGCCCTCCACTAGATTTATTTTTTCACCCATACTTTCAACCACACTCGCATCGTCTGTGAATTCCTCTTTAAATTCAATATCGTACGATTTAATTAGTGTGCTGTACCAGAAAACTTGTGGAGTTTGAATGAGATAGTATTCGCTTCTAACAACAGTATTGTTCTTACCATCAACAACTCTTCTTAATGAATCTTTGCTAGGTACTGCCAACACTGCATTGCCTTTCTCACTTGCTACTATGAAAGCGTTACGAATGCTCTCGACTTTCACTAAAGGTCTAACTGCATCGTGCACAGCAATGATGGAATCTTGAGCGATTTGTTTTAGTCCGCTTTTAACCGACTCGAATCTATTGTTGCCACCATTAACTAATAGGTGCGGAATTTTAAATGAAAATTCTTCGCAAAGGTTTTTCCAATAATCGTGGTAGTCTGTATGCAGTACTAAAATGAGTTCGGCATTTGAGTTATGAAACTTTTCGAGAGTATGCATTAAAATGGGCTTTGACTGGAGAAGCAAAAATTGCTTCGGAATATCAGAGCCCATTCTAGTACCGCTGCCACCGGCAACGATGATTGCATAATGTTTCATAGTTATTAGAGGATTAACATCGCATCTCCGTAGGAGTAGAAGCGATATTTTTCTTTAACGGCAATTTTGTATGCTTCCATTACGAAATCGTAACCACCAAATGCTGCAACCATCATCAATAATGTCGACTCTGGTGTATGGAAATTGGTAATCATGCAATTTGCAATGCTGAAATCGTAAGGTGGAAATATAAATTTACTTGTCCAATCGTTTGCTGGTTTCAAAGTTCTACTTGCCGATACCGATGATTCAATTGCACGCATAGAAGTTGTTCCAACTGCACATACTCTTTTTTTCTTCTCATTTGCACTGTTCACCAAGTTCGCGGCTTGATCGGTTATAATGAATTGCTCTGAATCCATTTTATGTTTGGTTAGGTCTTCTACTTCAACCGAACGGAAAGTACCTAAGCCAACATGTAGTGTAATTTCAGCAAAATCAACACCTTTTAATTCCAAACGTTTGTACAATTCTCTACTAAAATGCAAGCCTGCAGTAGGAGCAGCTACCGCACCTTCTTCTTTCGCAAATATCGTTTGATATCTTTCTTTATCTTCTGCTGTAGCTTTACGTTTGATGTATTTTGGAAGTGGTGTTTCACCTAATATTTCAATTGCTTTACGGAATTCTTCGTCGGTACCATCGAACAAAAATCGAATGGTTCTTCCTCTCGATGTTGTATTGTCAACAACCTCCGCAATCAACAAATCATCATCTCCGAAATATAATTTATTTCCTACGCGGATTTTACGAGCTGGATCTACCAATACATCCCATAAACGCATTTCATGGTTTAACTCACGTAATAAAAAAACTTCGATTTGTGCACCAGTTTTTTCCTTATTACCGTACATACGCGCAGGAAAAACTTTAGTGTTGTTCAAAATCATCACATCACCATCGTCAAAATAATCGAGTACATCTTTAAACACTTTGTGTTCAATTTTACCAGTTTTTCTGTCCAATACCATTAATCGAGACTCATCGCGCTGTTTTGCTGGTGTCGATGCTACAAGGGATTCAGGTAAATTGAAATTAAATTGAGATAGTTTCATATATAGAATTGCTATTTTATCGATTTTAATTAAGTCGGCGAATTTAAGAATATATTTTCATTTATTGAAAATGCTTTCTTTATGAATGGATTTTATGATAGATTTGTTTTATGCTTTTTCTAAAACTGTTCAAAGAATCAATATTATTCGCATTTAATGCCTTGATCGTCAATAAGCTAAGGACATTCCTCTCATTATTAGGCATATCCATTGGCATCTTTACCATTATTACCGTATTTACCATTATTGATTCATTAGAACGTAACGTGCAACAATCGGTTCAAAAATTAGGTAACGATGTTATCTATGTGCAAAAATGGCCTTGGGCATTTGGCGGCGATTACCCATGGTGGAAATACTTCAATAGACCTACAGCTAGTTATAAGGATTACGAGCAATTATTGACTCGTGCCGATGAAAGCATTGTAAAATCAGCCTGCTTCCAAATCGACATAACAAATAAAACCATCAAGCATAATTCCAATAATGTTGAAAATGCTACCATTACTTGTGCCTCGCATGAGTTTATTGATGTACGAAGTCTAGATTTTGAGAAAGGCCGATATTTTACTGTAACCGAATCAAAAGCTGGTAGAAATGTGGCTATTATTGGTGCCAATATTGCCGAAGCACTTTTTGCAAGCACTGATCCTATTGGTAAAGAAATTAAAGCGCTGGGTCGGAAAATTAAAGTGATAGGAGTAGTTAAAAAGGAGGGGGAAGATATCTTAAATAATAGTATGGACGATGTGATGCTTATCCCAATTAATTTTGCTCGAAATATAGTGGATGCAAGAAGCGAACGTTATAATCCTATGATCATAGTTAAAGCTCAGGAGTCGGCAAACTTAGAGCAGTTAAATGATGAGCTTAAAAATAAAATGCGTGCCATCAGAAGAATCTCGCCACGCAACGAAGATAACTTTGCGCTCAATCAGTCGAGCATTCTTTCCAATCAAACTCAAGCCCTTTTTGGAGCCATTGGTGTTGCCGGCTGGTTCATCGGAGGCTTCTCAATTTTGGTAGGCGGATTTGGTATTGCCAACATCATGTTCGTATCTGTTAAAGAACGCACCAACGTTATCGGTATTCAAAAATCTTTAGGAGCTAAAAATTATTTCATTTTACTGCAGTTTCTATTCGAAGCTATTGTACTCTGTATTATGGGCGGACTCATCGGATTATTTATGGTCTTCATAGTCACTCTTCTTGCAGGCCTAGCTGGCTTCAGTCTTTACATGTCTTTCGCAAATATATTTTTAGGAATAGGAGTGTCGGTAATCATTGGATTGATTTCAGGGTATTTGCCCGCACAATCTGCAGCAAACCTTGACCCGGTAGAAGCCATTCGAGCAAAATAATTTATGCCGATGTGTTGAATCGATTAAAAGTATTGGTGAATTCCAGCTACAACACCTCCGTTTTTAATGTCGTCGGTTGCAAAACCATAATCAAATCGGAACACTATACCATGCAAAGGTTCTGCATAAACACGCAATCCAAACCCCGCATGATTATTGCCTGGACTATAATCGTTGAAAACAACTCCTTGCACAATTCCTTTGGGATGTGAGTAGAGTGTTTGTCTATTTTCTAAATTAAATACCAATTCATAATCTCTTCGCACACGCTTAAATCCTATTCCTCTCATATTGGTATTATCGTCGAGTACAAACTGATCAAATAAGGCCGACTCTCCAATGCCTAAACGAAGTCGTGCTGCAATGTTGGTGTTTTTAAATGGTCTTACATAAGCTCTAGCATCGGCTAAGAATTTCCAGGAATTACCATATAAAATATTTTTGGGAACAGTGGGGAATACTTGTGTATAATTCAGTTCGAGATAAACACCTTTTTGTGTTACTCGATCTAAATTTATTTTAGAATATCTGTAATTCGCTCTAAAAATACTTCTATCGGAACTGTTTCTAAACGTATACTTTCCCGTGTCTAAATTAAAAACAACATGCGGACTAAACTCTTCAAATTGATAGCCCATGCCAATGCGAATAAAGGATCTTAAATTTAAATCGTATCGCCACATGGCCATAGCTGTATATAAATCGTAATTGTATTCGTTCCTTTTACCATTAATCCTAATAGGTTCGTAACTTCCAAGCTTTATCAATTCTACGGTAAAACCATTTCTTTTTCCTAAAACAAAAGGATAGTCTCCAATAAATCCATAGTTAAGTCGACCAAATTGTCGAATATATAAAGTAGAATATCCACTTCTTCCGAATGAATTAAAATCGATGAAGCCTGCTTGATAGCGAATAAAGTCTTTGGTTATTCCGGCATCCGCAATCGGAAAAAGAGCAAGTGTTTCTTTGAAAATAAAATGCAATTCATATTTGCCAGAATCAATAGGTACAAGCTTGTATTTTACATCTTCAAAATGTCTGAGGTTGTAAAGTTCCTGTACATCTTTTTTTGCTTTTGTGGAATCGAAAATTTCATTTTGTTTCGACTTTACAATGTAGTCTCTTAGATAGGAATATTTAGTTCTGCGTAAATTAATGAAACGAACTTCTGATAGTACTTGTGCTTCTGAGGCTAAACTCAGAAATAATAGTACCAGCAATAATAAATTAGTCTTTCTCCAGCTTTTCTGCTTCATTCAGTAGTTCTGCTTTTTCAATAGGTACCACCCCAACTTTTTCACATACCAGACCGCCAGCCAAGTTTGCTAATGCCGCCGCTTTTTGGATTGAAAGCCCTGCTGCTAGCGCCAATGCCGTAACACTAATCACGGTATCTCCAGCACCCGAAACATCGGCAATATTACGAATATGAGCAGGAATAATTTTTGTACTCACATCGTCCATTATCAATACACCTTGCTCAGAAAGTGTAATCATAATTGCATTTGCTTTCAATAAATCTTTTAATTGTTTGCTTGCAGCAATTAGTGCTTGATGGTCGTACGCATCAAATTCTAATTTTAAACCTTCTTTTAACTCTTTTAAATTCGGTTTAAATAGAGTAACATTTTTATAGGATAAAAAGTTTCGTTTTTTGGGATCAACTACAACAGGAATTGCAACTTCGTTCGAGAAGGCCACTACATCGGCAATCAGCTGAGTGCTAATGCATCCTTTGTCGTAATCTTCAAACACAATTATGTCGATGTTTTCAGAACTTGCAATTTCTTTTATTTTCTCAAACAACTTAGCCTCAATGCTTGAATTTATTGGATGTGTATGCTCCTCATCTACCCGCATTAATTGCTGGTGATGTCCAATTACTCTTGTTTTTTTACTCGTTTTTCTGCTAGCATCTCTTACAATTCCTATGGATTTTAACTTATGCTGATGTAGCAAATCGATGAAGAGTTCTGCATTTGAATCTTCGCCAATGACGCTACATAGAAGAGCTTCGGCACCTAAGGATTGTACGTTTAAAGCCACATTGGCTGCACCTCCTAAACGATCTTCACGTTTTTCCACGCTTAAAATTGGCACAGGTGCTTCTGGTGAGATGCGATCAACCTTGCCCCAGATATAAGAATCGATCATAACATCGCCCACAATCAATACCTTTTTCTTAGCAAACGATTCGAATAGTTCTGAGTAGTTCGTTTTCATTATTTTAATTTAGCTAATGATTCTTTAATGCGTTTCATTCCTTCTATTAAAATGGATTCAGATGTCGCATAGGAAAATCGAATATTATTTGGGCTACCAAATGCTGCGCCTGTTACTAAGGAAACGTGTGTATCGTTCAAGATGAACATGCACAGTTCTTCTGCTGTATTGATTATAGTGCCATTGTATTGTTTGCCAAAAAAAGAGCTTATATCTGGAAAAAAATAAAAAGCACCATCCGGTAAATTGCATTTTATACCAGGTATATCTTTTAATAAGCTGTACACTAAGTCTCTTCTTTTTTGGTACTGCTTGCGCATTTCTTCCGTGGGACCAAAGTCGCCATCCAATGCTTTAATCGCAGCGCGTTGTGAAATAGAACTTGTTGCTGATGTGAATTGACCTTGAATTTTATCGCAGGCTTTTGCCAAATCTTTATTTGCAGCCATATATCCCAATCGCCATCCTGTCATTGCAAAAGCTTTTGATAAGCCGTTGATTACAATTACTCGATCTTTAATGTTTTCAAATTGAGCAATGCTCTCGTGTTTGCTGAGGTAATTTATATGCTCGTAAATTTCGTCGGATATTACCCAAATGTTTTCATGTTTCGCTAACACATCGGCAAAAGATTTTAATTCATCCTTGGTGTATACCGTTCCTGTTGGATTGCAAGGCGATGAAAAAATCATCATTTTAGTTTTTGGACTTATTGCTTGTTCCAATTGATCTGCTGTGATTTTGAAATTTTGTTCAACAGCGGCATCAATATATACGGGTACTCCTTCTGCAAGCTTGATCATTTCCGAGTAGGAAACCCAATATGGGGTAGGGACAATAACTTCATCGCCAGGGTTGATGGTCGACAGTAATGCATTGGCAATGGATTGTTTTGCACCTGTGGAAACAACGATTTGATCTGGACTATAATCGAGATTGTTTTCGCGCTTGAACTTCCTACAGATGGCTTCTCTTAAATCGAGATAACCAACTACTGGTGTATAATAGGAAAAGTTTTGATCAATTGCTTCTTTTGCTGCCTGTTTTATATGATCTGGTGTATGAAAATCGGGTTCACCCAAGGTAAGGTTAATGATGTCTACGCCCTTGCTTTTCAATTCCCTACTTAGCTTAGCCATCTTAAGAGTTTGTGACTCTGAAAATAAATTTAATCGATTCGATAATTCTGCCATTCCGCTCTGTGTTTGTAAACGATAAAAATAAGAAAAATTGTTAAAGCTGATAACGAATGCTAAAACTGCTGTATAAATTGTAATATCGTTCGAAACTATTATTAATGTCGAGTATTGATTGTGAGAGTCTTAAGTTGGCATGCCAACGATCATTTAAACGATATTCTATACCTCCACATACACCATGATCCATTACTCGAATTTGAGAATTTCTATCAAACACATTTACAAAATCATCGTATTCCGCATTTAATCGGAATGCATTGAAAATGCCAATCTGAGCTGTGAGATTTTTTATTACTTCATAATTATATAAAACGGGTATGTCGATGTAATTGAATCGGAATATGGTATCTAGTAAAATATTATTCGCTCCGGGCACATCCTTGCTGCCTTTTTCAGAATAAAGTATTTCAAATTGCCATCCCGAACGTTGGTTAACTTGACGTTTTATTCCCATTCCTGTATACATACCAAATTTATCGAAGCCAGCTAACTTATCGCCGTTCACTTGAGATGCATTTGCGCCAGCAATGAATAATAAATTAAATTTTCTTTCTTGTGCTGAAGCGCTGATGCTTAATAAAATATATAAAACGCTTAATCCTAATATGTTTTTCATATTACTAAAATATTTAAAAAATGATGATATTCGATACATGGAAATGCAAAAAGCTAGAATCAATGTTATCGTTTGGGTCTTAATCATCGGGCTCTTGGTCACATTGATTAAGTTTATTGCATATTTCATAACGTCTTCAACAGCAATATATACCGATGCATTAGAAAATATTATCAATGTAGTTGCAGCAGCTCTTGCATTTTATAGTATTTACTTATCGGCTTTACCAAAAGATGAAAACCATCCCTATGGTCATGGTAAAGTTGAGTTTTTTGCAGTTGGATTTGAAGGTGCATTGATTGTGATTGCTGCAATCAGTATACTTTATAAATCTATAACAAACATATTTAATCCAAATGAAATACATTCAATTGATAAAGGTATTTGGCTAAGCATTGCTGCAGGTTGTATTAATTTTATACTGGGGATTTTTGTTTTGAAAAAATCTAAACAGCTTAAATCCATAACCTTGGAAGCCGATGCAAAACATTTGTTAAGTGATGCATATACCAGTATCGGGTTAATTCTCGGATTGATTTTAATTTACTTTACAAAGTGGGTTATCATTGATAGTATTATATCCATTGTTTTAGCATTTGTAATTTTATACAACGGTTACCAATTGTTACGTAAATCCATTTCGGGTTTAATGGATGAAACAGATACTTCTATTGTTTCTGAAATAGTGAGGATATTGAATTTAAATCGAAAAGAAGAATGGATAGATATTCATAATTTGAGAGTACAACAATATGGTAATGATTTGCATATCGATTGTCATTTGACGCTTCCATATTATTACGATTTAAATAAAATGCACGATGAAGTACAAGCATTACATGATATGATTGACAACAGTACTGAAAATAATGTGGAGTTTTTTATTCATGTGGATCCATGTTTGCCAGAATGTTGTAGCTATTGTAGATTAAAGGATTGTAATGTTCGTAGTTCAGTGAAAACCATAGACATCGATTGGAATACCGTCAACATTTTAAAAAACGCCAAACATTTTAATCAGCATGTATAAGTTCAATGTTCGAGTTTACGGAATACTCATAAATGAAAAGAATCAGTTGTTGGTATCTGATGAATACGATTTTGGTTTTCCTCATACTAAGTTTCCTGGTGGTGGATTAGAATTAGGAGAAGGTACTCGGGATTGTTTGGTTCGTGAATTTATGGAAGAGTGCGATTTGAAAATTGAAGTTTTGGAACATTTTTACACGACCGATTTTTATCAGAAGTCAGCGTTTAACGATTCCCAAATCATCAGTATTTACTATAAAGTACGCAATATAGAATCGTTCAATTTTAAAGTTTCTGAAAAGGTTTTTGATTTCAATGATAATTCCAACGGTCAACAATCGTTACGATGGATACCTTTAGAAAAACTAAAAAAAGAAGATTTTACATTACCAATAGATAGGGTAGTAGCAGAAATGATAATTAAAGAGATTGAAGGCTAGTATTCTAAATACTCCTTAAATACTTCTTGCAAATAGGCTTGACCAATTTTCTTCTTTTTTGATTTACTAAGATCATTGGAGTTGATGAACAACACTTTTTGACTAATATTATCCAAACAAATTCTAACATCATCGTCTATCCAGCCAAACCCATCGTCATAGGTATAGAATGCAAATGCATTGGAATTTTTATCTAATAAATTATTTGACCATTTATATGCAGTGTCTGGAATTGCTAGTTGATGTAATATGGTCGATGTAATATCGGTTTGAGAACCGATTTTGTCGATTTGTTTTTTACGATACTCTGGTTTTAATACTTCACCATAGAATATCAATGGTATTCTAAATTTACGAACATAGTAAGCAGTTCTGTAAGCTCTAGGTAATCGATGTCCATGATCGGCAACAATTACAAATAAGGTGTTTTTATACCAAGGCTCTTTAGCCGCAGCTCGAATGAATTCACCTACACATCGATCTGTATAATATGCTGCTTTTTTAAATTGGCTAGGCAAGTCTTTTCCTTTATATGGAGTTTCTATTGGCACCTCAAAGGGTTCATGAGAACTTAAGGTAAGAATTGTACTCATAAACGGCTCCTTCAATGTACCTATATCTTTTAATGCTTTATCAAACAAATGACCATCGTGTGCTCCCCATTTTGAGTTCATTTGATCCTTGTTGAAATCACGCTTATCTACGATACGGTCCACGTGTGCCGACATTAAATAAGATCTAAAGTTGGCGAATTCAGATTCTCCACCATAATAAAAAGCTGTCGAGTAGTTGTAAGCTTTCAAAGTCTTTGTTATAGAGGGGAGTTTTTCAAACTTTTCTGGCTGACTCATAATTGTTCTAACCGCTTGAGTAGGAAAAGAACTCATAATGGCTATCATCCCTTTATCGGTTCGGTCACCTGATGCAAATATATTTTGAAAGGCCAAGCCTTCATTTGCTAATTTATTAATTTCATTACTCACACCTTTTGCGCCACCAAAGGCTTCTACAACATCTGAAGTGAAACTCTCTAGCACAATGTAGACAATATTAGGTCTGGCTGTTGTAAGTATTTGATCAAAATCTTCATCGGGATTGTGATATAAAGAATCTACGATAGCTCGAGCTTCATCATCACTCATTCTGATGTATGGATTTTTTACACTAAAATGATTCTCTAAAACAGAATGCATTAAATTCCAAGTGGTGTTCAATGCAGTATGATTTAATGCAAGGTGGTTGGAATAATATACCGTACTTTGATTGATAGGTGCTAATTGAAGCCCACCTCTTAGCATAACAATGCTTACTATTAAGTAAAATAAAATCGCAATTGATTCTTTCCACTTTATAGATATCTCAACAAATTGAAACTTGAAAATCCTATAATAAAGTAAAAAATAAATACCAATTTTTAATAATGCTATATAGGTCGATGTTGCAATAGGTGAAGATGCACTCGATGCCAAAGCCTCTCCAGGTGAAAAAATAAGAAATTCAATAGCTCTTGAATTTAATTTACTTCCCCATTCTGAATAAATATTCAAATCGATCACTCCAAGAATGGCGATGATTATAAATAAAATAACAGTATACGTATTAATTGACTTGTTTAATATTCTCTTATTACTAAGGAATAAATTTAGAATAAGCAATACGATGGGTAGAATTAAGAAATAAGCCGACATCGATACGTCTAAGCGAAAGCCATAAATAAATGAATAGAGTTTTTCGACTTTAGAGGTTAGAGAAATCTTATCGGAATGATAAATAAAAAAGGTTATTCGTTCAATTGTAAAAACGAATAACCAAAAGATTAAATATTTTAATAAATAACTAAATTGTTTCATGCTTATTCAGCAGCACCACCGAATTCTTTCATTAATTCTTCTTGAGTCACTACTTTATAGTCGGCTGGTATATTAAACAAGCTATCGTCTAATTTAACTTTTTCAAAAGTTCTTGCTCTTAAAGTTATAGTAGCTCCAGCAATTTTACTGCTGAACTCTAAAGGCATTCCTTTAAGTCCTCCAAATTGAGCATTTAAACTATTTTCAAAATATGGAAGTTGTGAAGTATAATAGATTATAGACTCTTCATTATTTGCTTTGTTTTTTACAATTGCTTTTTTGCATGTAAAACCAGCAATTTCTTTAGTTTCTGTCGATTCTGTAATTTCAAACTCAGGCATGCTTTTCTTTTGATCTTCCACCATTTTTGCATCCACCTTCATCGCATATTTACTACCCATTGCATCAATTAAAACGAATCCTGCATCTGGTGCTTTTTGATCCGAAATAGCAACATTCTCCATCATAGCCATTGCCATTTCAGTACGCGACTTAGTGCCTTTGAACTTCATTATGATTTCAGATGGCAACATTGCAGCCATCATACCTTCCATTTCACCATCTACAATGATTTCATAAGTTAATGTTCCTTCAGAGATTTTTTTTTGTGCTACTGCACTTTCTGAAATAAATGCAGTTAATAAAATAACCGCTGTAAGAAGCTTTTTCATAATAGTATTTTTTGTAAAAATATAATTTTATTATGATTCTTCTATAACATAAAGATTACATTATCGTATAATAGCCCATTTTGTTAATAGGTATCTCTATAGTATCTATTTTAAGTCGATTCCCGCTTAGCAAATATTGATTTATCGAATATGATTTTTTATACATAGAAGATTCGTGTGGGTAATAATCTAGTATGATTTCTGTGTTTTCCCCCATAATTCGGATATTTTTATTCTTGTTATAGAGTATAACACGATGATTATATCGCCCTAAATTTTCCCATTTATCTAAATAACTACTTATGCTATTTTTATCTATATCCTTAGATATGTAATGTGTTAAATTTTTATTGTATTGGATGCAAACAATTCCTTGCTGCCTTGAAGGAATAAAATATACTTGTTCTGTGATTTTATTATGCCGATATATAAACAAGATGTGCATAATTATTAATACCGTTATAAAATATTTTATACTGGTTCTCTCTTTATATTGAAATGAAACATAAGCAATAGCAATTACGCATGCTAAGCCAATACTAAGACTTATGTCGATGTATAAGCTCTCAGAAATAGCATAAGGGAATTTCGATATTTTTTCTAACATCCAATTCATAGCTTCTAAGGAATATTTTAATACATAAAAAATCCCCATACCTATAATTGGTACATCGGCAAAGATTAATACCAAAATACTAGCGTATAATGCAATGCTAGATAATGGTATGGCAAACAAATTTGCAAGTATAAAATAATTCGGAAATTGATGATAGTAATATAGGCATAAGGGTAATGTACTTAATTGTGCTGCGATTGAGACGCTCGATAAAGCCCATAATTGATGTAAATATTTGTTCGGTATCCATATCATATGTTCAATACCTTTTTGAAACAATAAAATACCCAAAACTGCCAAGTAGGAAAGTTGAAACCCAACATCGAAGATTAAATTAGTATCAAGACTTAATAGAATCAAAGCTGAACCCGATAATATATTATATGCCGATGTCTTTCTATATATTATTTTAGAAAGGATTCCTATGCTAATCATTAAGGCACATCTACTTACAGATGCGGGTAATCCCGTGAGTAGAGCGTAAAACCAAATGCAAGAAACCAGAATACAAGCATTTAAGAACCTATTTTTTAGGAATTTCATTTTGGATATAATCCATTGTAATACAATAAATATTATACCTACATGCAATCCCGAGACAGAAATGATATGAATCGTTCCAGTTTCTGAAAAAATTTTCATCAAATCTTTATCAAGTTCGGCTCTATATCCTAATAATAATGCAGCAGCTAATTCAAAACTACTCGTGTCTTTAATGCCTTGACTAAGACGATCTATTAATTTATTTCTTGAATCATGACTGTATTTTAAGAGTTTGTGAACATTTTTCTTGTGTCGTTTTAATAAGTTCTGATCTTTTATTCGAATGGTGTGAAAGACATGTTTGTTTTTTAAATATTCTTTATAGTCGAAATCTCCAGGATGCCTTTTGTTATTTATATTTTCTATTTGATTATGTAAGATAAAATAATCTTCATAATTAGGATGCAAATTTGAATCGATTTGAACTTTTATTTTCGCAATAATTTTGTCTTTTACATACAAAGCAGCATTACCATTCCATGTATTACCTCTTAATACTAGATCACCATTTATATGTATGCCAATAATAGGTTCTTTTAATGCCTTTTGATATTTTGGTTTGAAAATTTCTTGTCCTGTAAAATGAAGTAGTATAAATGTTATAAAAATTAATATGTAGGTTAAAATTGCTCTAGCTTTTGAATATGTTGAATGGCTAGAATTATGATAAAAAATTATAAACCATAATATTATCGCAAGCTCTAATGTTATTAAGTAGGGTATAATCGAACCAAAATTTAATTTATATAATAATCCATCACTGCATAAAATTCCAAGAATTGCTACCAATACAATTCGTAGCAAAATGTTTTCACGCGCTTTTTTTCTCCAACTCAACATTTAATCTCAAACTGTATGAACACTCTTCTATTTCTTGATTTATCTAAATACTTTATATAATGTTGCACATTTCCTCTGATATAAAAATATTTGTAGATTCTAGTGCTAATTGATATATCATTAAATCGACCACCATCAAATAAATTATTAGTTACCCTACCTGAAGCACTCTGCTCATTATAATAAATAGGTACTTTATCTTCGATTTTTCCAAAACACAATAAATTTGAAAGCGTCCACCTTTTGAATTTGTATTGAATTGAAAAGCTGTTGGCTATTGACCATTTTTTATATTGGTTTGCACTTAGAATCTGGTACCTAGCTTGCCAATTCTCATTAAAAATGTAATGTATTTTTATTCGATACCTATGATTTGTATTGTCTATATAACTATATTGAAATGAGTATTTCTTGATTTTATAATTCTTATGAAGTGCAATGTCGTATTTCATTTTTTGCCCCATCATTTCATCTAGTTCAGTTATTCCACTCGATGTTCTATATATGCATCGTAACTCTATCAAGTTTGTATAATTTATTGCATGTGAATAAGCTATTCTGTAGCCCGATTCGTTCTGTTTTTTTATACCAAATACTAATGGTGCTGAGTAATCGGAATCGAAATGACTTGAAAAATATGTTTTACTTAATGTGAATTGTTGGGAATTGTTAAGTAATAGTATACCTCCTAAACTGTATGCTAATCCATTGTCAATTGCGATTTCTGTATATCCTACTACGTTGCGGAATCGACGTTCGTAATAATAACCAGATGCCAAACGCTCATTTTTTTGTTTCGATACTATGATTGAAAACCTGCTATTTTTATTCCGATGTTCAATAGCAATTAGATGATGTTGCTTGTTATTTGATGCTATATGTAACTGATAATTGTTTTTATAATAAGATGTATATATCCCTTGTAAGCTATTGCTTTCATTGTTGTTTGCAACCGATTTGAAACTTCGAGTATTTGAGCTTATACCTGTAAAACCCAAAATGCTAGAATTTAGAAAACTCTGACCAAACAGTAATCCTTGTCCAATAAAGACTTCATAATTTCCAATACCAATTTCAAAATGTTTATTCTGGTACTGTACGAACGCCGAATGATAATAGTCGTTTTCTTTGAAATTTCGTTCCTTATTCCAAGCAAATTTGAAGTTGTTATTTAGATTAACTGCAATTCTCTCTTGTTCGTAGTTATTAAATAATAGTTGTTCCTTTTCTGATGATTCTGAAAATTTTATTCGACGCTTATATTGTAATTGTCGACTCGACTTTGTTTTAATTTTATAATCACATTGTAAGATCTTGCTTAATTTTACATAGTCGGTATACTCAAATCCATCAATATTTTGAAGCTCTAATAAATCTAATAATTCGCCTTGTTCATTATAATAGTTCAATAAATTTAAATATTGAGTATGACTTATGTAAATGGAGTATAACTCGGGTGTCGACAAAAATTCTTCAAGATTAACCTTCTGAAACATTAACCAGTCGAGTTGTTCTAAATTATTATTCGTGCTTTCATCAAGTTCATCGCGTATAATCATCTCTGATTGTTCGGATTGTGCAAAACAATTCAGACTCAATAGAACTAATACAGTGCATCTAAAACTCATAACTTAATGTAATACATGGACTAGGTCCAAGGTATGTATGCAATGTCGTTGAGGCTTCTATTTGAATTTTCTTGATGGAGTACGAAAATCCGAAACCCATAAAGTTTTCAGAACTACTTAATGAAAATCTCGTTGATAAATTTTTTGAAAGTATGTATTCTAATGCCGATGCAAGTTTAATTTGCTGTTTCTCATTAATTTCAAAACTCAAAAATAAAGGGACTTTTTTGTATTTATTATATCCAATACCTGTACGTAAGTATGCATTTAGTAGTGGATCTCTAACGTAATAACTCCCAATTACTAAATGCTTTCTTGGTCGATAATTTATTCCTATGGAATGAGCTAAAAAATAACGTTGAATCTCCTCGGCTCTAATATTTACTAGTTTTATGCGGATACCTAATGATAAATTTTCTTGTAATTTTTTTCCAAAAAGAAAAGCAGTATGTCGATTCCTATATCTATCAAAACTGAAATTTTTGTAATCTAAAGCCCAATAATTATTTCGAAATTTATTTGTGTAAAAAATGGAATTCCATTGTAAATCTTTAATTATAAATGGACTCGATTGACTAATCCCAATTTTGGATTTCTCCAATTGGGTGATAGAAGCAGGGTTGATGTCCTGAAAACCGTTTCTAATATTCACCACATCGGCCCCTGCAAATGCTGTCTGTGCTGCATCTGAATAGCCTTGCGCTATCACATCTGCACAACAAAAAACAACACCTATCAATCCCACCCATTTCATTTCAATTCAAAGGTAAGTAGGAGAGTATGGAAATAAAACTGCATTTATGCAGGATTATTTATCAGTATGCTAGTGTGCTATCCCGATAGCTATCGGGATGCTAGTACTTTAGTTTGAGTGGATAGTGACAAGTGATAGTGAATAGTGATTGTGCTTCCTAATTTTGTAATGCTAATATTATTGAATTAGCACTCAACCGTTCTTAACTCTTAATTTTTAATTCTTAATTTCATTTAAAGATTATCCTTTATCTCCAATAAAAAGCTTTTGAGTTTGCTTAGGGAGTCGATAACTTTTTGGTTATCCTTAATATCATTCGGATTTTTTTTCATCTCTTCTTTTGCACCGCTTAGAGTATAACCTTTTTCTTTTACCAGATGATAGATAACTTTAATGTTTTCGATGTCTTCTTGTGTGAATAAGCGATTCCCTTTTCTGTTTTTCTTGGGTTGCAGAACGCTGAATTCACCTTCCCAAAAACGTATCAACGAAGGATTTACATTGAAGAGTTTTGCTACCTCACCAATGGTGTAATATCTTTTTTGTACTTCTTCTTCGTTCATCGACATAGATTATGATCTCATTAAATTAGTCAAACGATTGGTTGGCAGTTTGTGAAATCTTTAACATAGTTTCATATTCTGCTGGTGTTAAATCGTTATAATAGAAATTGATTGGGTTGATTGGTCGACCGCCCTTGCGTACTTCATAATGCAAATGCGGTGCGGTGGAAGTACCTGTGTTTCCTACGTATCCAATAACTTCACCTCTTTTAACATGCTGCCCCCTTTTGGCTTTAATTCTACTCATGTGTGCATACAGCGTTTGATAGCCATAACCATGATTAATTACTACATGATTTCCGTATCCACGCCCCCCTGCATCGGCAGTGCTTACATAGCCATCGCCAGTAGCATATATTGGCGTTCCTATTGCGGCTGTAAAGTCCATGCCTGTATGCATCTTAGAGGTTTTATATATAGGATGAATTCTATAGCCGAATCCCGATGCAAAAGCTTTCAAACGTTTATTTGAAATGGGCTGTATAGCAGGTATGCTTGCTAAGAGTTTATTTTTATTTTTTACTTCTTTCAATAATTCATCGTAGGATTTCGATTGAACATACATTTGTTTGGCTACTCGATCCAACTTTTCTGTAGTGCGAATCATAATATCACCGTAATCGAAACTCTCCAATGATTTGTATTTATTGATGCCTCCATAACCCGCTTTCCGAATGTCATCTGAAATTGGCTCTGCTTCGAATATCACTCTATAAATATTATCGTCGCGATCTTGTAAATCCTCCATCACCACTTCCATCACTTTCAATCGGTCTTCCAATAAATCGTATTGCAATGTCAATTGTTCAATCTCACGCTTGAGTTGTTTTTCTTTTGGAGAGTCGATGTAAGTGTAGGCAAGTATCATTACAAAACTGGCAAATACAGCTACGGATGCCAAATATCCCAGCACTCTTAATATCTTTTTACCCATACTTACTTCTACCTTTTCATACTTTAAGGTATGGGTATTATAGAAGTATTTAATCTTTTTGGCCATGCAACAAAGTTAATAATTTCAAGCTTTTTTGCGCTGAATATGTGTAAATTGTAGATTATCAAAGCATTAACATGTTTATAATTATCTTTCAAAAATGCGTTTAAATGCCCTTAAGAGGTTTATTTTTAGGGAACAAAAGACTATTTTTGTCGCCTATGAATTCAAGAGAGATACGTAAAGCATTTTTAGATTTTTTCGAGTCAAAACAACATAAAATTGTACCATCGGCACCCATGGTGGTACAAAATGATCCAACCCTGATGTTTATTAACTCGGGTATGGCTCCATTTAAAGATATTTTCTTAGGCATTTCGCCAATCAAATATTCACGTATTGCCGATACTCAAAAGTGCTTGAGGGTTTCAGGTAAGCACAACGATTTGGAAGAGGTGGGCATCGACACGTATCATCATACCATGTTTGAAATGCTTGGTAATTGGTCATTTGGCGATTACTTTAAAGCCGAAGCCATTGCTTGGAGCTGGGAACTTCTAACCGAGGTTTACAAGTTACCGAAAGACAGATTGTATGTTACTGTTTTTGAAGGCGATGAAAAGGAAGGAATTCCTGCGTCTAAAATTGCATTAGAAGAATGGCAAAAATGGGTGCCGAAGGAACGTATTTTGTTCGGTAATAAGAAGGATAATTTTTGGGAGATGGGCGATACCGGTCCATGCGGACCTTGCTCTGAAATTCATATGGATTGCAGAACGGATGAGGAACGTAAGCAAATCGACGGCGCTACATTGGTGAACAAAGATCATCCTCAAGTAATTGAAATTTGGAACAATGTGTTCATGCAGTACTCGCGCATGAAAGACGGAAGCTTACAAGCTTTGCCTCAACGTCACGTGGATACGGGTATGGGTTTCGAGCGATTGGTGCGTGTGATTCAAGGCAAACAATCGAACTACGATACCGATATTTTTCAACCACTTATACAGTACATTGCTAAAGCATCGGGAATAACTTACGGTGCAAATGAGAAGACCGACATTGCCATGCGCGTGATGTCCGATCATATTCGCGCCATCGCATTTTGTATTGCCGATGGTCAGCTTCCTTCAAACGTAAAAGCAGGTTATGTCATTCGTAGGATTTTAAGAAGAGCGGTGCGTTATGCTTATACATTTTTGAATCTGAAGGAACCATTCTTGTATCAATTGGTCGATATTCTTGCGGAACAATTCGATGGTGTATTCCAAGAAATTGTAGAGCAAAAAGATTTTGTGAAAAAGGTAATCATGGAAGAGGAACTTTCTTTTCTAAGAACGCTTGCATCGGGTATCCAACGGTTTGAAAAATATCAAATTCAAAATAACACGATCGATGGTGCTTTCGCATTTGAATTGTTCGATACCTATGGTTTTCCTATCGACTTAACACAGTTGATGGCGAGTGAAAAAGGATGCAAGGTAGACATCGATGGTTTCAACAAAGCATTAGAAGAACAAAAGAATAGATCGCGTGCAGCTACTCAAATTGATGCAGACGATTGGAAAATATTGAATGCCGATGAGAGCTTTGTATTTACAGGTTACGAAAGCAATTCTGAAGAAGTGGAATTGTTGAAGTACCGTAAAGTAAATGCAAAAGGGAAAGATTTATACCATTTGGTTTTTGATAAATCGCCTTTCTATGCAGAGAGTGGAGGACAAGTAGGAGATAAAGGTGTGTTAATTTCTCTTGCCGATGCTGCGGATAAAATTCAGATCATCGATACGAAAAAAGAAAACAATCAAACCATACATATTACAACTGCATTGCCCAAAAATTTGAATGCAAAGTTTATTGCACAAATTGATGCAAGTAGAAGGTCAAGCATTACAAAGAATCACAGTGCTACACATTTATTACATGCAGCATTGAAGCAAGTTCTAGGAGCACATGTGAATCAGAAAGGTTCATTGGTGAACGATGAATATTTACGTTTCGACTTTTCACATTTCTCAAAAATGAGCGATGAGGAATTGGAAAAAGTAGAGCAAATAGTGAATGAAAAAATTGCGGAACAAATTGCATTAAAGGAACAACGCAACATTCCCTATCAAGCAGCCATTGACTCAGGAGTTACGGCATTGTTTGGTGAGAAGTATGGCGACTTTGTACGTGTAATTACCTTCGACGATAAATTTTCTAAAGAATTATGTGGCGGTTGCCATGTACATAATACATCGGAAATTACTTTATTTAAAATCGTTTCCGAGTCGGCAGTCTCAGCAGGTGTGAGAAGAATTGAAGCCATCTCAGGACAAAAAGCCATTCAGTTCTTGAAAGATCAGTCGGCAAAATTCGATGAACTAAAATCAATTTTGAAAAATCCTGTTGATGTACAAAAAACCATTGAGCAGATATTAGAAGAAAACAATAAGCTAAAAAAAGCATTGGACAAAGTGATGGTAGAAAAGGCCAGTACTTTGAAGAATGATTTGATAAAACTAGTTCAAGATAAAAACGGAGTTCAGTTTTTAGCTCAAAAAATAGATTTACCGAATGTTGATTTGGTTAAAAATTTATTGTTTGAAATGAAGCAAGAACTTCCGAACGCCTTTATTTTACTAGCTGCAGAAGTAGATGCTAAACCACATTTGGCATTAATGATATCTGATGAGTTAGTGAAATCTAAAGGCTTGAATGCATCTAACATCATCCGTGAATTAGGTAAAGAAATTCAAGGAGGCGGTGGCGGACAAGCATTCTTTGCAACTGCTGGAGGTAAAAATATAGAAGGAATTTCGAACGCATTAAACAAGTCGGAGCAATACATTTAGATGATTTATTCCATACTAAAATTTTTAATCCGATGTACTGCTGAGCTTTTTTATAGCAAGCATAAAATCATACATTTTGAAAATCTAGACACTTCAAAACCCTTGATAATATGCGCAAATCATGCAGCTGCACATTTAGATGGCATGCTCATCATGATTTTCAGTAAGCGAAGATTTCATGTATTGGTTCGTGCCGATGTGTTCAACAAACCATGGATTGCAAAATTTTTATCGTATGTCAATCTAATACCGATTTATAGAATGCGCGATGGGTATAAGAACCTCGATAAGAATTCAGATACATTCGATAAGAGCATAGATATACTTCACAAAAATGGAGCCGTGATTATTTTTCCTGAAGCAAATTGTGTGATGGAAAGAAAGCTTAGGCCCTTGCATAAAGGTGCCGCTAAATTGGCCTTCATGGCAGAAGAGCGTGCAGGATTTACACTTGGTTTGCAAGTCTGTGCTATAGGAATTTCACAAGAACGCTTATGTGATTCGGGAGGTCGACTTTTCCTAGAAGCCAATAAAACAAGGGATTTAGCAGATTATTTTGATGCGTATAAAGAGCATCCGAACAAAGCTTATTTACAATTGATGGCCGATGTAGAAACGGATTTGAGAGCAGTGCTACCAGTGATAGAGCGTAGAAATGATGAAGAGTTGTTTGAGAATTTAATTGTTCATTTGAACTTACGCGATGATTATGATAAATGGAAAAGTCTTGCAAAATCTATTAACGATAACGACGATGAATTGAAGGATGTATTGTTAATTGCAATTAAAGATTTTCAATCGCATTTGAAAAAACGATTCCTCGACATTCGTTCGGTACTTAAATTTTCTAAGTATCATAGACTAAAAAGATGGAGTAATATTTTATTATATCTCATCGATGTCTTAGCCTTATTCCCTTTCTTTTTATTGGGATTTGTATTTAATGTTGCGCCTTATGCGCTTCCAAAATGGATTAGCCACAGCATCTTCAGAAAAGATAAGGAATATGCGAATGGTACTCACATCGCACTTGCAGCTTTGTTATTCGCCTTATCATACCTATTTTTTGGTATAAGTTTATACATTGTAATGGGTAATATAATTTCAGTCATGGTGAGCTTATTGATTATAGCAATATGTGGAGTTGTAGCCTATCATTATATCAGAAGAATTAAAGATTTTATAAAAGCATTGAGTTATGAATTTAGCTCAACGGCAACAAAAAAAGAATGGAAAGCACAGAGCGATGTCTTGCTTTCAGAATTTAAACATTGGATTTAGTTTGTTATTTTTTTATATTTAGATGATGTCGAATACCATATACGATCAATACGAAACCGTTGTAGGGCTTGAGATTCACGCTCAACTATCTACATTAAGTAAAGCTTATGCCTCTGACTCGGCAGGTTTTGGTGATGATCCCAATACCAATATTAGTGCGATTACCTTGGGTCATCCAGGTACATTACCTATGGCGAATGAAAAAGTGGTGGAATATGCCATTAAAATGGGGATTGCAACCAACTGTCAAATTCGTTTAGAGAATCAGTATGCGCGTAAAAATTATTTTTATGCCGATTTGCCTAAGGGCTACCAAATTACACAAGATACCACGCCCATTTGTTATAAGGGATACATCGACCTAAAGCTTAAAGATGGAAGTCTGAAACGTGTAGGAATTACACGTATTCATATGGAAGAAGATGCTGGGAAGAGTATTCACGATCAGGATATATACGACTCACTCATCGACCTAAACAGGGCGGGTGTACCATTGATAGAGATTGTTTCTGAACCCGATATTCGATCGGCAGAAGAAGCGGGTGCTTACTTAACGGAGATCAGAAAGTTAGTACGTTATCTAGGGGTTTGCGATGGGAATATGGAAGAAGGAAGTTTGCGTTGCGATGCGAATATTTCGGTACGTAAAAAAGGGGAAACGAAATTTGGAAATCGTTGTGAGGTAAAAAATTTGAACTCCATCAGAAATGTGCAACGTGCTATTGAATACGAAGTGAAACGTCAGATCGATTTGATTGAGGCGGGTGAGAGCATTGATCAGAATACATTGAATTTCGATGCTGTGACGGGGACAACTTCTTTGTTGCGTTCAAAAGAAATGGCGAACGATTATAGGTATTTTCCGGAGCCCGATTTGCCACCGGTGATTTTGAAAGAATCGTATATAACGGACATCAAAGAAAACATGCCGCTCTTGCCAGAGCAATTGATGCAAAAGTTTTTGAACGAATACAAGCTTTCTGAATACGATGCGAATGTTTTATTGGAACAAAAAGAAGTTGCCTTGTTTTTCTTAGAGCTATGCAAGCATACGAAGAATTATAAAGCGGCTGCGAACTGGATTATGGGTGCTGTGAAATCGTATTTAAACGAACAAGCGGTGGAGATTGCAGATTTTCCATTGAAGGCGGAGCAAATAGCAGAAATTATTCAATTGGTCGACGATGGGAAAATCAATAATACAGTAGCGAATCAGCAAGTGTTCCCAGCCATGTTGAAGGCAAGCAATACATCGGCATTAAGCATTGCAACGGAATTGAATCTAATTATTAGTACAAACAACGAGGAGCTGATTGGGTTTATTAAAGAGGTGATGAATAAATATCCAGATAAAGTTGCGGAATATAAGTCGGGCAAGAAGGGATTGTTGGGATTATTTATGGGCGAGGTGATGAAATTGGCGAAAGGGAAATTGGACCCTAAGCAAGCGAATAAAATTTTAGCAGAAGAATTAGAAAAATAATATGAAATCAATGTATCAAATCGCAGGCTTAGCAGCAGTACTGTTTTTAGCGGCTTGCTCAAACAATAATGGATTTGTTGTAGAAGGTGAAATTAAGGGTGGCGATGTTTCCAAAGTGTATCTTTTACGTGTGAATGGTCAAGAGGAATTGATCGATTCATTTGCAGTAGGTGAAAATGGGAAATTTAAATTTGTTGGTACAGAGCCTAAGCGTGGGGTATACCGTTTGAATTTTGGAAATGTACGTGCAGTGGATTTGGTTTTGGATAATGCATCAAAAGTAGAGCTAAAGCTCGATACCAAAGCTGCGATGAGCGAATACGATGTTACAGGTTCTGAAGCATCCTTAAAAGTGAAAGACATCAATAATATTTTATATGCTACGTATAAAAAAGTAGAAGCATTGCAAAATACTTTTGCGGAGAAGCAATCGGATCCAAATATAGAAGCGATACGTGCCGACTTAGAAAAGCAGTATCAAGTGGCGATTGAAACGCAGGTGGTGGACATCAAAGCGTTCATCGATCAAAATACAGATCCTTTATTGGACATGTATGCGGTTTCGTATTTGAACATCGATGAGAATTACGATTTCATCAGTAAATTAATGAACGAGCATCAAGCAAAGGTTGGAGAGTCGGAATACACTCAAGAGTTTTACAATAAGTTTAAGATGTATGCGAACGTATCGGTAGGAGCTGTTGCACCAGATATCAATTTGCAAACTCCGGATGGTAAAACGGTTGCATTATCGAGCTTACGTGGCAAAGTAGTGATGATTGACTTCTGGGCATCGTGGTGCGGTCCTTGTAGAAGAGAGAATCCAAATGTGGTGAAATTGTATAATAAATATAAAGACAAAGGATTTGAGATTTATGGAGTATCGTTGGATAGAAATAAAGAGGATTGGGTAAAAGCTATTGCCGATGATAAGCTAACTTGGACCCATGTGTCTGATTTGAAATTCTGGGAATCGGAAGCAGCGGCTTTGTATAAAGTAGAAGCTATACCAGCTACCTTCTTATTGGATAAAGACGGAAAAATCATTGCTAAAAACTTGAGAGGCGAGCAATTGGAGGCTTTCTTAAACAAATTGTTTATCTAAAAAGGATTTACTTTTAAGAGAACTTTAAGTATTTAACAATAAATTAACATATATTTAACTTCTTAGTTTCATTATTGCCTTACTTTCGATGCAAACAAATGATATGAACAACCCTAAACAGAAAGTCCTAATCGTTGACGACGAACCGGATATCATAGAGTTGATTGAGTACAATCTAAAGAAAGAAGGTTATCAAGTATTAACTGCATCGAACGGATTGGAGGCTATACAAGTAGCTAAGAAAAATCTTCCCGAACTAATTATTCTTGACATTATGATGCCTAAATTGGATGGTATAGAAACATGCCGCCAGCTTAGAGCTATGCCAGAATTCAAAAATACATTTATGGTGTTCTTAACTGCGCGCTCAGAAGAGTATTCAGAGATTTCAGGTTTTAATGTTGGGGCCGATGATTACATTGCCAAGCCGATTAAGCCACGCGCATTGATATCGCGCATCAACGCCATCTTACGTAGAAACACGATGACGGAGACAGAGGTGGATAATAAATTAGAGATTGGTAATTTAGTAATTGACCGCGAAGCGTATTTGGTATATCAAGATGGTAAGAAGATTGTGTTAGCGAAAAAAGAATTTGAACTCTTGTATTTATTAGCATCTAAGCCGGGTAAAGTATTCACTCGAGAGGTGATTTTAAATAATATTTGGGAAGATTCAGTAGTAGTAACCAATAGAACCATCGATGTACACATTCGTAAGTTAAGAGAAAAATTAGGTGATGATTATGTAACCACGGTGAAAGGCGTGGGTTATAAATTTGAAATCTAATTTGATCTTATGAGTAAGAAAAATCCTACCCCAAGAAGTATATCCTTTTACAGTTCATTAGCGCTGTCGTTATTGGTAGGATTAGTTTTGTATCTGATTTCTTTGAATCTTTCCGATTCGTTAATTATAGTAGGAGTAACTTTTGTGTTCTCCTACTTTATTTTTTTATACGCTATAGAATTATTTATCTATAGGAAAATCAAATTGGTGTATAAGAACATTCACAGTTTGAAAGTACGCCGATTAGATCCGCGACCATCGGACTTCGACATGTCGGACCCCATCAACGAAATGGAAAAAGAAGTTCGCCGATGGGCAGAAGATGAAAGCAAGGAGATTGAGCAATTGCGAACCATGGAGCGTTACCGAAAAGAATTTTTAGGCAATGTATCGCATGAATTAAAGACCCCAATTTTTAATATTCAAGGTTATATCAATACTTTGATTGATGGTGCGGTGGACGATCCAGAAGTTTCCATTCGATTTTTGAAAAAAGCAGCGAAGAGTACAGATCGTATTGCATCGCTCGTAGAAGACCTGGAATCCATTTCGCAAATAGAATCGGGATTCATGACCATGGAGATGGAAGAGTTCGACATCAACGAGCTTATACACGATGTGTTTGAAAGTTTGTCGATGCGTGCCTCCGAAAAAAACATTCGTATCGATTTCAAAGAAGGTTGCGATGTGCCCTTTATGGTGGAAGCCGATAAAGATCGAATCCGACAAGTGATTGTAAATTTGATTGTCAATTCCATTAAGTACGGTAAAGAAAACGGATTTACCTTGGTGGGATTATACGATATGGATGAAAACGTATTGGTGGAAATTAGCGATAATGGAATTGGTATTGAAGAAGAACATCTACCACGTTTGTTTGAAAGATTTTATCGTGTGGACAAAAGCCGTTCCCGCGATGCAGGTGGTACCGGCCTAGGTTTAGCCATCGCAAAACACATCATAGAAGCCCACAATCAGACCATTAATGTTCGCAGCACAAAAGGAGTGGGGACTACTTTCGGTTTTACTCTGAAGAAGCTATAAAAGAAAATCGAAATTCGAAAAAGATAAAATGTAGTATAGACTTTAGATGGAAATTTTCTTAATATTAAATTCTAGCATCTTTTCAATTAAACCAAAAGGTATTTCTTCGTTTAATGGAAATTGTACCGAACCTTTTCCTTGCTTGTAGTTTTTTAATTCCTTTTTAAAAGCTTCGTGAGCATTGGGAGTTGCATAGATGCCAATATGGTGATCGTAAGCGGCAAAATACATCAGGGGTTTTTTCTTAAACTTATATGCGGGCATACCGTAGGACATAGACTCTACAATTTCTTGATGATATTCTAAGATTAATTTTCTTAAATTTTTTAATATAATTTGAGTGGATTTTGGAAATTTAGAAATATAATTTTCAACTTCATCTTCTTTCAGTACTTTAAAAGATAAACCCTCAGCTTTTAAACATTTTTTTAAAATGGGAATACTAGAAGGTCCCAAACTATGTAGTTTCAATAATTCTGTTTCAGTAAAAGTGGACAATATTTTTAGTGAGTCAACTTTTGCATTTTCAAGAGCTCTACGAGCTGGGGCAGCTAGTAAGGACAAGAAACCATCTTTGGGTTTTTTCATCGCTTCGCATTTTGGACAAGTAGGGCAGTCGCTCGTTTTGAAAAATACATGTCCGTTCTTACAAGTCTTTTTCATGAATTATTTTTAGTTTATTTGTTAACCTAAGTTAAGCATTATTGATATAAACACATCTAATTTTGTAATTGAAATTAAATGATAATTATGAAAGCAGCAATTTGTACAGCATATGGAGGGCCAGAAGTAATTCAAATATTAGAAGCTCCAAAGCCAAAAGTAAAAGCAAATCACGTATTAGTGAAAATTCATGCATCGGCTGTAAATTCTGGCGATGCACGAGTGCGTGGTTTGCAGGTTTCTGGAATATTAAGGTTGTTTATGCGATTAGTTCTTGGCATTACCAAACCTCGTAAAGCTATTTTAGGTACTGTGTATGCAGGAGTGGTAGAAGCTGTAGGAGTAGGTGTTATTAAATATAAAATAGGAGATGAGGTATACGGATTAACAGGCTTTAATTTTGGTGGACATGCCGAATTCATTGCTGTAAATGAAAATTCGGTGATGTATTACAAACCCAAGAATGCAAGTTTCGAAGAAGCAGCTGCTATTGCATTCGGTGGACAAACTGCCCATTATTTTTTACATAAGAGTAGATTATCAGCTACTGCTCATATGAAAGTGCTCATTTATGGAGCAAGTGGATCTGTTGGCTCAGCGGCATTACAAATCGCACAATATTATCAAGCCGATGTAACGGCAGTATGTTCAGAAAGCTCGAATGCATTTGTTCAACAAATAGGTGTGCAAAAAATTATAAATTATGAAAAGACTAATTTAACTTCAATAAAGGAGAAGTATGATTTGATTTTTGATGCACATGGTTCAATCAAGAAAGGTAATATTCAACATTTACTAAGTCCAAATGCTCATTTTTTCAGTGTAGGTGCAATGGATTACGCTAAAGAATCCATTGATCAATTAAAATTTTTAAATCATTTATTTGAGTCTGGTAAATATCAAGTTTGTATCGATAAGAGTTATTCTTTAGATGATATTGTGGAAGCGCATCGTTACGTTGATACAGGGAAGAAGAAAGGGAATGTTGTGTTAAAAATAATAAATTAATTACCTCCGAACCATTATTGTGATTTATATTAAAAATAGTAAGCTAACATCAATTGTTGTGTAATCTGTACTCTGTTTAAAATGTCGTCATCGTATATCATTTGGTGTGTAAGCATAGTCTTCATATGTTTACTAACTTTGAATGACAAAATAGTTCGACTTTCTATATCTAAATGCTGGTAACGATCTTCTTGCATAAAATATCTACTCTTGTGCTCTATGTCTATATTTTTGCTTAAACCCTTTGTCACTTCTATACTTAAATGAAATCCATATTCTATTAATTCATGTTTACCTGAAGGTACTTTAAATAAGATGTCCTTTTTATGAATTTTATAGAGTTCTTGGTTTTTTACAATACTCATTTTGAATCCACTCAATCCCACACCAATTTTGTATAGCTTTTTTCTTTTAATTTCAAATCCAATATGAAAGTTGATGTATGCCGGACTAAAAAAACCAGACTGAATTAGCATGGTGTCTTTACCATTCCTGCGATACATTTTATGTGTATCATTGAATTGAGATTGGAATTTAAGCAATGCTTGTAAATCGATATTTTTTGTTAAATGCCTATTCCATTTTGATTGGAATGCCAATTCATCGTCCGATTTTTGTCGAACCAGTTCTTTGTGTTTGATTATTCCATATCGTAAAGTTAGCTTTTGCTCTTGAAATAACTTCCTGGTATTAGTTTTAAAGTAGGGTTCTAATTCCCACAAAAATGAAAAATTATTTTCTCCTGCTTTCTGCCAGTCGCGATAAGTTGATGTGCTGATGCTGAAAAAACCGTTCCCCCATAAAACTATATAATAGGTTTCAATACTGTCTTCTAATTTAATGCTAGATTTATTCTTAATATTTATTGTTGAATCAATTAATGTTTGATTGATGCTATATGGAAAAGAATTTAACGAATAACATAAACAGTATAAAAAAGCAATGTGTTTAATCCATCGTACTGAGCACCACATGACACTTACCTTCAATATTCAATGGGTATTCTCCTTTTAGGATTTTCATGCTAGGCTCAACATTCGACAGTTCGTGAGGGATGGGGTAGTCCATTGTAAAAATCACCACTTCGTTCTCTACAATAATGCCCAGTGTTCGGTCGCTCTGTATTCCCTGCTCGGCTTCACTCAATTCGGCAAATACTCGCTTTCCATCTTCAATCGACTTAACGTCATCTTCCGATGCCAAACAAATGCGCTTTGTATGTTCCCTGTTTATAAAGAAACACAAAGGCTTAACTGCAATACTTTTCGTAAACGATAGAATGATTATCCCAATCACTGCCACCAACACCACACGTCCCATCATATATATATTGTTTTGATATTGTAAATTTCCTCATTATTTTTTTCAATTGGAACTGCACATATGCAGGTTCTTTTATTATGGATGATAAATCATCGGAGATGATTATTATCATATTTTTGCTCTATTATTTAGGTATATTTGTACATACTCACAGCACTATGAGAAAAATCCCAATTCTGCTGATCTTCTTTATTTATGCCTGCAGTTCTAAAAATGAACAAAGTCCTGTATTAATTAAAGACATTCATGAAACTGTTTATGCTTCAGGTAGTGTTTACCCTTTTGAAGAATATAAAGTTTCGGCCAATGCCGATGGTTTTATTACTAAGTTATTAGTTGCAGAAGGCGATACAATCCGTAAAGGACAAGAGATCATGATCATCGAACAAGATGTGCAAAAAGCCCGACTAGAAAGCGCAAGTAAGGCCTATGATATAGCAAAATCAAATGCCTCAATACAATCGCCTGTTTTGTCGGAATTTCAATATCAACTAAACACGCTTTCTCAGAAGTGTCAGGTCGATTCATTAAATTACATCCGATTTAAAAACTTATATGAACAAAACGCTTGCTCAAAGGTGGATTTTGAAAAAGCTAAATTGCAATACATCGCCACACAAAATGATTTAAAATCCAAGCAAAATGCGTATAAGAAATTAAAGAATCAGCTCGACTTGGAATTGAAGAATGCCGAAGCTCAAAAGCGTATCAATACGTATGACGAAGAAAATTACACTTTGAAAAGTACAATGGACGGAATGGTTTACGAACTTTTGAAGGAACCAGGTGAGGCGGTTCGTAGATCGGAAAATTTAGCAGTTATTGGTACTTACAACAAACAAAAAATCCAACTCGTTATTGACGAATTAGATATTTTAAAAATAAAACCTCAGCAAAAAGTATATGTGAAAGTGGATATGTTCAAGGATAAAACTTTTGAGGCAGTGGTAACTAAAGTATATCCAAAATTGAATAAGTTAGATCAGTCTTTTCGGGCCGATGCAGAATTTGTTAATGACAGGGTACCGAATTTATATGGTTTGAGTTTGGAGGCGAATATTTTGATTTCTGAACGAAAACAAATTATTGCTATTCCTAAGGATTTTCTAATAGGAAATGACAGTGTGCTTGTGAAACGCTCTAATGCCGAAATAAAAACAATTAAAATAATAAAAGGTATTGAAGACTTTGATTTTGTTGAAGTAGTGTCAGGATTAAAGAAAGACGATATCATTATTAAACCCTAATGTCGCTAAGGCTAAATATAGAGATTGCTAGAACACATTTGTTGGCTAAACGCAAGCAAACTATCATCGCATCATTGGGAGTAACTTTTGGTATTGCAATGTTTATTCTGATGATTAGTTTTATGACGGGTGTGAATAAATTGTTGGAAGAAACATCATTAACAAATACACCTCATATTCGAATTTATCAGGATGTAGAAATTCATAGGAAAAATATTGTCGATGATTTGTTTTCATCGGAAAACGATTGGAATGTAGTATCTCATCAAAAACCCAAGCAACAGCAAATTAATATCAAAAATGGCTTTTTAATTGCGAATCAAATTAAACAAGATCCAGCAGTAATGGGTGTTTCTATCCAATTAAGCTCTCAAGTCTTTTATAATTATGGACCCAGCCCTATACCTGGTTCTATTGTGGGAGTGAATATTCTCGATGAGGATCGTTTGTACGATCTTCGTTCTAAGATAAAGGGTGCTAGTATCGAAGATTTAATGCGAACTAAAGATGGGATTTTAATTGGTAAGGGGCTAGCAGATAAAATGAATTTAAAGATGGGCGATAAAGTGAATGTGACAACACCTCAAGGAGGAACACGGCTTTTGCGTATAGTAGGTATTTTTAAAACGGGAATAGGAGCAATAGATAATATTCGATCGTATGCGAATATCTCATTGGTTCAAAGTTTGTTGAATAAGGATAATAAATACATTACAGACATACATGTGAAATTAAACGATTTAAGTCGAGCAAAAGAATTGGCCACGGTTTATAAATCTAGATATACATACAAAGCAGAAGACTGGGAGACTGCGAATGCAACCATTTTATCGTCTTTTATTATCCGAAATGTGTTGACAATGGTTGTTGTCTCTACATTGTTAATTGTGGCTGGATTTGGGATATACAATATAATGAACATGACAATTTATGATAAGATGAAGGATATCGCAATATTAAAAGCAACTGGGTTTGAGCGTAGAGATATTGTTCAAGTTTTTTTGTTTCAAGCTGTGTTTATTGGTTTGATGGGTGGAATAGCAGGATTAAGTTTAGGATTTATATTGTCTTATACATTATCCAAAACCCCTTTCGATGCAGGTGAATTTTTGTCGGTTGATACTTTCCCGGTTAACATGGATCCCAAGTTTTATATTTTTGGATTGTTGTTTGGCGTTTTGACAACCATACTTGCTGGCTACTTTCCTTCACGCAAAGCCTCAAAGATTGATCCTGTTGCAATATTAAGAGGGTAATGGAAAAGATATTAGAAGCATATAATATTTCAAAGTATTTCTACGAGCCCGAAAAATTTCAGGTTTTAAAGGAACTTAATTTTAGTATCAATAAAGGAGAATTTCTGTCGATTGTTGGTAAGTCTGGATGTGGTAAGTCGACCTTGTTGTATGTGCTCTCCACGATGGACACTGATTACGAAGGAGATTTGAAAATGTTGGGCGAATCATTGAAACATAAATCTCAAAATGAACTCTCGCAATTTCGAAATGCGCATATAGGATTTGTATTTCAATTTCATTTTTTACTGCCCGAATTCAGTGTCTTACAAAATGTGATGATACCAGCACTCAAACTTAACAGATACTCTAAAGAAGAGATTGAATTTAGAGCTATAGCTAAATTAGAACTATTAGGACTTAAAGATCAAGCCTTAAAAGCAGCCAATAAATTATCGGGCGGACAACAACAGCGTGTAGCCATTGCTCGTGCTCTGATTAACGATCCAAGTATAATTATGGGCGACGAACCTACTGGCAACCTAGATAAGAAAAATTCTCAATTGGTGTTTGATATACTTTCGGAACTTTCTAAAGAGCAAAAACAAACCATAATTACGGTTACTCATGATCCCGATTTTGCTGCTAATTGCGATCGAATAATAACTATGGAAGATGGTAGAATTGTTTCTTAATAATTTATTAATAAGCTAGTATCTTTGACCTGTAGGTGTTTTGTTTAGTGATTATCTCTAAAATATACATTCCTTCATGATGATGAACTAGATCTATTTGGGTATCATTCACTCTAATATAATCTAACTTTTGACCGTTGATATTATAAATATTAATCCGATCTTCTTGCTCTAAATGATAGTTTTTGAGATAAATTGAACCATAATTTGGATTCGGTGCAATTAATATTTGATTAAATTTTAATGAGCCAGTGCCGCTAAAAAGTAAGTTATAGAATTCTATTATGTATTTATGCGTTTGAATATTATCGACCTTCGCGATACCAAAAATCATAAATTTATTCTTTTCAAATGCATCCACATCATAAGTCATTTGCGCATAATTGGAATTCAATTTTATGCTCATTCGATTTATAATTTCACCATTTAAATTCAATCTGTTAATTAATAATTTACCTTCGATAAAATCAGATATGTATGTAGTAATTGTATTTGATTGCTCATCAAAAAATATTTCTTTAGCGAAAAATCTATTTTGAATTAATTTCGAGCTTGAGTCAAGATATATAGGGGTAGAAAATATTTTATTGTTGTTTATAAACATTGATGCGATGTAATTGTAGTAATGGCCATTTGAATCTAATTTAGTTACTCTATGCAATGTGAAACTTGTGTCCCCTTGATATCTAAATAAAGACCTACTACTATTTACAGATTTCAAACTAATATCATTATCTCTTATATGATTGATATTATTTGTGATTTTAAAATTTTCTTTGTCGATAATAAAAAAATTATAATCGTACAAAGTATCGTTGGGTAATTGATCAATATAATGTTGAATAAAATATTCAAAAATTGTCGTCTTGTTATTAGTCGTTATTTTTAAGTTATATAAGCTACTATTATTATTAATTTTAAAATCACTTAAATAACTGATTGAATCAACAACATTCATCAGGATGTCATGTTTGTAAAGGTTATACTTTATTCTTTGATCATCTTGAATTCTATAATTAAACGATAATAAGGTGTCAGATTTATTAAAGAATAAGTAATTACTTGAAGGTAATATGTATTGTATTGTATCCAGCTCTTGAATGTTACTTACTAAGTTGTGTTGAATATAAACTAGAAATTTTTCCGTACTAAATAAAGGTTGATAATATCCCAATACAAATAATTCATTATTTTCAATTAATAAATCCTTAAAGTAAAAATCATAATTATATTCAGTGAGGTATTTCTCAATTAAGACATTATTGTTTTGATCAATTACACTATAATATGGCAATCTACTAAAGGTATCTATGATTCCGTAGTGGCCATGTATAATAAATTTATCTCCAGATAATTGCACATTAATATATTGAAACACTTTTCCATCTGTATTATTAATTATTAGCTTTTCTGATATTATATTTCCATTCAGATCAGTCGTTAATAATTTTACGGTATGTATGTAATTATAATTTTTATCCTCAATTTGCAAGAAACTGTAAATTCTATTATTTAATTGAATTGTCTTTATATTACTATAATTAGAATCAGCTGTAGAACTAAATTCAAATCCGGATATTTTATTTACTTGCGCTAATGATTTTTCTATCGAAACACAAAATAAAAAACTTATAAAAAGTATAGATAACCTCATTGTTGTATGTATTTAATACAAAATAAGAATTATTAATCGTTTTTTTGCTGTTTTTCATAAATTTTTATATAGTTTAATACAGTGTCCAAATTAGTTTTGTCGCCTCTTTTATACATTACAAGATTCATGTGTTTATCAACGACAAATGATTGTGGCGAACCATTTGACCATTCTTTAATTGGACCAAACAAATTATTGCACAGGTTTGTCATTTTCATTTCTTCTTTTGTTCCTAGTTCACGTGAATCTAAAATGTACGTATCAGCTTTTACTCTGTTATTTTTGTAAAGTATTTTTTGAACGTTTTCTATATCATAGCTTTGCGAAACACTATATAATTTAATATTGTATAAACTATCTAAGTTCATTGAAAATCTTCTAGAATTCCTTAAAATTATTACACCCGAATGTGGACACCACGGGGCGTGTATAATAAACCATGAATACTTACTCATTTGAGACAATGTCCTTATGTTTTCTGAATTTAGTGTTTCGAAATGATACCTAATTGTATCCGTAGAGAATTTACCAAAATAGGTTCCGAATTCATGTATTCTTTTGGATTTTTCTTCATTCAAGTTAGACGTGCCATCATCATTAAGTCTATTTGGCATTTTATTTATTGTTATACATGAAACAATGAAGAAACTAATTAGAATGATTGCTGACTTTTTCATAATACATATTAATTAAAATTAATGGGGAATAAATCCCCATTTTACTATTCGACTACTACATTTAATCTCACAGATCCATATTTATATTGACCATTTGATATTTTATACTGACCTTTTTTGATTACACAACTTGACACTCCTAATAGTTCATTTATCTCGGAATTCAATTCAATATCTTCATAAACAAAAAAGGTACTTGGGTCATCTACTTCTTCACCATCATCTTTTGTTATGTTTAATATCAAATTATTTCCGTCAAGATAAATCTCACCAGATCCATTCACTCCAACTAAATTATCAACGGTTCCTGCAGGATTAATTCCGATAATTAAACAAAAACCCCTTGCGCCGGCACATTCTCCTCCCTCAGGTTGATTTCTTGTGCTAAAATCTATTTTAATTCTAGCTGGTGAAATATTTGAATTTTTATCTATATCATTTGAAAAACTCGCACTTGATAATAGTAACAGTGTTAAAACATATATTAACTTTTTCATAATTGTTTGTATTTGGTTTATTAATTAATTGATTATTGTTTTTCCGATAGATTGTTATTAAATTTTCTACCCCATCACAAATACCTCCCTTCACACAACAAATGTCAATCAATTAATAAAGCGATACAACCGCAAGAATGCAGGTTTATATTTAAAGGTAGATAGTTGCAACCACTAGGAAATAAACTTTTTTAAAAAACACGCATAAATGCAACTTTTTTAAAATTCTTTTGGAAATGAATTGTATAAAATTTAATTTTATTATTGCGCTCTCTGAGGCTTAGAACAAGCCACAACTAAACTATTTATTTAATAACTTATTTATAGCATGAAAAATAAAGATAAACGTCTCTATGACCTTGCTTTAATTATTAGAAACCAACGAATTGAATTGGGCTATTCCTCAGCAGAGAAATTTTCTTACGCACACGGAATTAATCGCTCGGTTTATCAAAGGTGGGAAAACGGTGAGGATCTAAATTTAAGTAGTCTATTAAGGCTATGTGATTTACTTGGACTGAGTGCTTCAGACCTATTTAGAATGTGGGAAGAATGTAATGAAAAAATGCCCAAAACAAGATTGCATCAACGACTGATCGATCTAAAAAATGAAATGAAAAACGAAGAAAAATAGTAGGAGTACTGCTTGATTAAGTATTGATGATTTGTTTTGTTTTATCAGATTTATCATTTATTGGAATTATGCATCTACCTATGCAATTAATCAATTACCAATTACTTTAACTACTACTTAGGGTTATTTAATTCATTAATGATAGTGCAATCGAACTTTTCGACAATATCGGAAAATTACTCATATGTAAACCCATGAGCAAACGAACCTATGAACCCACGAGCAAACGAAACTACGAACTACTGTCTTTTACTCAACTCATCTCGAATCTTCGCCGCCTTCTCATAATTCTCTTCTTCAAGCGCTTTATTCAACATCTCACGTAATTCACTCTCAGAATAAGTTCCATAACCGCTAAGTCCTGGCTTGTTCTCTACTTTCACGGTGCGATCTTCTGTTTCGCTTGGATCAATGTTCTCCAAGAATGCAAAATCGCTTCCTTCAATCATGATGCCGGCCGATGCTAAAATAAACTCATAGGTGTAAATCGGACATTGATAACGAACGGCTAATGCAATTGCATCCGATGTGCGTGCATCAATCTCAGCAGTCTTCTTACCATCGGTACAAATTAATTTCGCAAAAAAGATTCCGTCCACTAAATTGTAAATGATCACTTCTTCAATGATCACATTGAAATGTAAACTCAAAGATTTAAATAAGTCGTGCGTCAAAGGTCTGCTCGGACTCATTTTCTCTATCTCTATGGCAATGGCTTGTGCCTCGAAACCACCAATGATAATAGGCAATCTACGTCGACCACTCACTTCCCCCAAAACCAATGCATAGGCACCACTTTGGGTCTGACTATAGGATAAACCAACTATATCGAGTTTAATTTTCTTCATCTCTGAGTAAAAATAAAAATTGGGTTATGAATATTTCCCTCATTTAAGATAAGAGTTTTTATTCAATAACCCAATTATTCTGCTAAATATTATGCGCTTGCTTTAAATGCTTTTACTGCTTCAATTAATTTTGGCACTACCTCAAATGCATCGCCTACAATTCCATAATCGGCAGCCTTGAAAAATGGCGCTTCTGGATCTTTATTAATTACCACAATCACTTTCGATGAGCTCACACCCGCCAAATGTTGAATCGCTCCAGAAATTCCGATCGCGATGTATAAGTTCGGTGCAACAGCTATACCCGTTTGTCCCACGTGTTCCGAATGTGGTCTCCATCCCGAATCCGATACCGGTTTTGAACAGGCAGTAGCAGCACCCAACAGGTTTGCCAATTCTTCTACCATGCCCCAGTTTTCAGGACCTTTAAGTCCTCTGCCTGCCGATACTACTATTTCTGCATCGGGTAAGGAAACTTTATCGCTCGCACGTACAATCTCTTTCACCAATGAACGGAAATCGCTCGCTGCAGCATCGGCAGCAAAACTCTCGATGCTTGCTGTGCCCGATTTCTCTACTACTTTATACGCATTCGGACTTAATGTCAAAACTTTTATTGCCGATGTCAACTCTACCATAGCAAATGCCTTGCCTGAAAATGCACCGCGTTTTACTTTTAAAGTATTTCCTTCGATGCTTGGTAATTCAATCACCGCATCTGCTAATCCAGCTCCTAATTTCACTGCAACACGTGGCGCAAGACCTTTGCCAGTGAAACTGTTACTCATCACCACAACACCTGCATTCACTGTGCTTGCAGCCTTTGCAATGATCGATGCGTAAGCTTGATTCACAAAAGTTTTTAATTGATCGGAATTTACATTCAATACTTTTTGCACTCCGTATTTTCCTAATTCAGCCAATTGCGATTCTGCAACATCGCCAATCGATACCGCGGTTAAAGAACCACCCATCATAGATGCAATCTCTGCCGCATAAGAAACTACTTCGTAAGTTGATTTCTTGAATTTTCCTTCTATATTTTCAACGTATACTAATACACTCATGATCTTAATTTTTTCTTATAAAATGCTTTTTCTGCTTTTTTGTTTGCTTAAATTACTTTCGCTTCTGCGCTCAATGCTTCTACTAATTTCGCTGGCTCATCGGCCCCAATCATTTTCACATTTCCTCTAGGAGCAGGCATTTCATAAGCTGCATAATTTGCTAATTTTTCAACGGCAACTGGTTCTACCACTTGTAATGGTTTGGTGCGTGCCGACATAATTCCGCGCATGTTCGGGATTTTAGGTTCTGCAACGCCTTCTGCTGCCGATGCTACGAATGGTGTGCTCACACTTACCACTTCTTTACCACCTTCAATTTCACGCTCCAAAGTTGCATTATTACCGTCGATGTCTAATTTTTTAATTATGCTGATGGAAGGAATGTCCAAAAGTTCTCCCAACATAGCCGGTACTTGCGCACCGTTATAATCGATCGACTCACGTCCGCATAAAATCATATCGTATCCGCCCGACTTTGCAACTTCTGCAATTTGCTTAGCTACAAAATACGCATCGCTAGGGAAGGCGTTCACTCGAATCGCATCATCGGCACCAATAGCCAATGCTTTACGTACTGTTGCTTCTGTATCGGCTAGGCCAACATTAATTACAGTGGTAGTACCTTTACCACCTTCAGTTAGTTCGATGGCGCGCGATAAAGCGATCTCATCGTAAGGATTTAAAATGAATTGAACACCATTTGTGTTAAATTCTGTATTATTGTTCGTGAAACTTACTTTTGTAGTGGTGTCGGGAACATTGCTGATGCACACTAATATTTTCATGATTCTCTATTTTAGTAGGGCAAAAGTAAGGAAATATCAATAATCTTAAAAATGAATGCGAAACGCCTTGAGCAACTGATAAATATGAGGAAAGAGGACCCTAAAGATCCTTTTTTAATTTACGCCATCGCCATGGAATATGCTAAAATTCAAGAGCAGGATAAGGCTTTGGAACATTACGAAATATTGGTGCAGGAGCATCCGAATTATGTAGGTACCTATTATCATTATGCTAAACTTTGCGAACAGTTAAATAAAAAAGAACAAGCAGAACAATTATACAAGCAGGGTATGAGTGTTGCCCGTAACATAGGCGATCATCATGCATTTTCTGAATTACAGTCGGCATTCAATTCCTTCAACGGATTGGGCGAAGACGATGATTATTAAACGTGGCTAAATCGAAATTAAAATTTTTGCTCGATGTCTTGAAATTCACCTTCGTTGCTTTTGGTGGACCTCAAGCGCATATTGCCATGATGATCAAAGAATTTGTGGAGAAGAAAAAATATGTGACGGAAGATGAGCTCATACAATACAATGCTTTGGCGCAAATGTTACCCGGTCCTTCATCTACACAAACCTTGGTGGCTATTGCCTATCGTTTCGGTGGACTGAGTATCGCTTTGATTTCTTTCCTCATTTGGGTCTTACCATCGGCCATCATGATGTTGATTTTTTCGATTGTTTTTGTGCAGTATAATCTGAGCGATAAAATTGATAATGTGATTTATATTTTGAATCCCGTTGCCATCGGTTTTGTGTTGTATGCTGCCTATGTCTTAACGAAGAAAGTATTGAACAATCGCTTTTCTTATTTTCTTGCAGCATTGGCTGCAGTGTTTACTTTCTATTTCCAAAATGCATTTGTATTTCCATTGATCTTGTTCATCGGTATCATCGGTTCTATTTTATGGGGCAAGGGCGATTATGAAGATCATGCTGTGCAGTATAAAATCAATTGGAGGAAATTCATTGTGTTCTTCGGAATCCTATTATGTTTTGCAATACTTGGAGCCATCATCAACCGAACATCATTCTTCAGTTTACCCGTTCGTTTGTTCGAAAACTTTTACAGAAACGGGATTATGATTTTTGGTGGGGGGCAAGTGCTCGTACCACTCTTGTATACGGAGTTTGTAGAGATGAAACATTACTTAAGTTCGGAAGAATTTTTAGCTGGATTTGCCTTACAACAAGCCATACCCGGACCTGTATTTTCATTCACATCTTTTTTAGGAAGTATGAGTATGCGAGCTGCAGGAACGAGTGGTCAAGTATTAGGATCCATCGCTGCTCTCATCGGCATAAATTTACCCGGATTATTATTCATCATCATGATATTTCCAGCATGGGAACAATTGAAGAAAAAGCGATTTGTTCAACGTGCATTAGACGGCATCAATTCCGTAGCGGTTGGATTTGCACTCGCTGCTTTTTTCATCATGTCGGCACCCATCGTAAACGACCGAGTGAGTATGAGTATCATCGCCTTTACATTTTTCTTATTGAATTGGAACCGCATTCCAAGTACCTTCATTATCATCGCAGGATTAATTATAGGATTATTAATCTAATCACTAATCACTAATCACTATAACTAGCAAGTTAGCACACTAGCAAACTAGCAAACTAGAAAGGCATCTCCTCATCATCATTCATCTTACTCGGTCTAATAATAATGTTAGGTCCATTATCACTCGCACCAAATGAACTCGATGGATTCAAGCTGTTGAAAGCAGGAGCACTCGCAAAATCCATATTATCTAAATCGGCAAACTTGATGTACTCGCCGATGTATTTCAATCGAACAGATCCCACCGCACCGTTACGATGTTTCGCGATGATGATCTCCGCAACACCCTTGGTATTATTACCTTCTTCGTCCACTTCGAATCCATAATACTCAGGTCTGTAAATGAACAATACCATGTCGGCATCCTGCTCAATGGAACCCGATTCACGCAAGTCGGAAAGCATCGGTTTTTTATTTCCACCACGCGTTTCCACGGCACGCGATAACTGCGATAGAGCAAGCACAGGCACGTCTAATTCTTTTGCAATACTTTTCAATGCACGCGAGATTGCAGAAATTTCTTGTTCACGATTTCCACTTCGCTGATCGCCCGATCCCACCATCAACTGAAGGTAATCGATAATAATCATGTCGATGTCGTGCTGCGCTTTAAGCCTTCTGCATTTTGCACGCAATTCAAATATGTTGAGCGATGGTGTATCGTCAATAAATATTCCCGAATCTGAAAGTCGACCCACTCGCGTAATCAACTGTTGCCATTCGGCTTCCGTCAAATCGCCTTTCTTTAATTTCTCTGCTGGAATCTCTGTCTCTGCAGCAATCAAACGATTGGTCAATTGTACTGCCGCCATCTCGAGTGAGAAAATGGCAATTTTCTTTTTGCCAATCAAACTTGCATTACGCGCCAAACTCAATACGAATGCGGTTTTACCCATGGCTGGACGAGCAGCAATGATTACCAAATCCGAATTTTGCCAACCCGATGTCATACGGTCGAGTTCGGTAAATCCAGAAGGCACACCCGTTAATCCATCGACCTTATCTTTTAACTCTTCTAATTGTGCAATGGATTTTTGTATCAAAGATGCCATGTCGTAACTCTCTCTTCTCAAATTCCCTTCCGCTATGGCGAATAAATTTTTCTCCGCTTTGTCTAATAATTGCAATACATCAGTAGTATCTTCGTATGCATTTGTGATGATGTCAGACGATATGGCGATGAGTTCACGCTGAATGTATTTCTCAGAAATAATACGTGCGTGAAATTCTATGTTGGCCGATGATGCAACACGATTCGTAAGTTCGGTGATATAAAATGCACCACCTACAATTTCCAACTCACCGGTTTTACGAAGCTGATTCGTTACCGTAAGTAAGTCGACCGGCATGGAATTTTGAAACAAATACTGTATGGCTGCGAAAATTTTCTTGTGTGCATCCACATAAAATGTTTCTGCTTTTAGAATATCGATCACCGAGCTCAAAGCATCTTTCTCCAACATCAAAGCACCCAAAACCGCCTCTTCCAAATCGACCGCTTGAGGAGGTAATTTTCCCATCTGCGAGCCAATAGTATTGGTGTTTCGAGCACGATTTGTTCTGGTTCTATTTTGCTGATTTATGTTTGAGTTTTGTTCCGATTCCATCATAAACAAATGTAGAATTCTATTCTCGATTTTTGGAGCGCTGTTGGTAAAATCTATCGACATTTTGTGAAGTATTCACATTCAATTTGTTAATACTAGTTGATAACTCAGCCTTAAATGTTAGTAACACATCGACATTTGTTTATAAGGTTGAAAAATATGTGAATTCCTGTTTATAATGTGTTGATAATTCGATAATTTGAAAAAATTATGCTTGATTTGCATTTTAATAATTTATGGAACGTAAGAGCAATCAGCAAGTATTTGGAATTCGCGCAGTTATTGAAGCGATAGAGAGTGGTAAGGAGATAGAGTCTTTGTATATACAAAAAGGTATATCGGGCGACTTGTTTAAAGAGTTGCGGAAGCTGATTGATGAGCGCAATGTGAAATTTCAATACGTTCCTGTTGAGAAATTAAACCGACTTTGTAGAGGAAATCATCAAGGAGTTTTTGCTTTTATTTCTCCAATATCCTTTCACAGTGTTGAAGATTTAATTCCGTTCATATTTGAACAAGGGGAGACGCCTTTGTTATTGATTTTAGATCGCATTACCGATGTCAGAAATTTTGGTGCCATTGCTAGAACGGCTGAGTGTGCAGGCGTTCACGGCATAGTGTTGCCCATGAAAGAGAGTGCTGCTATCAATGCAGACGCCATCAAAACATCGGCAGGTGCATTGTTTAAAATTCCTGTTTGTAGAGTGAATAATTTGAAGAAAGCAGTGGAGTATATGCAAGAATCGGGATTGCAAGTAATAGCATGTTCAGAGAAAAACGATCAAAGTGTGTACAGTGCCGATTTTACAGTACCTACAGCGGTTGTGCTAGGTTCAGAAGAAGATGGTATTTCAAACGATATCATGCGCATTGTAGATCGATATGCAAAAATTCCAATGAAAGGTGAGATTGAATCCCTAAATGTTTCGGTTGCTGCAGGAGTGATATTATACGAGGCTTTGCGCCAAAGAAGCTAATTCGTGTGCTCGAATGCTCGTTTGCTCGAATGCTCGAACCCATGAGCACATGAACCTACGAACCTTCGAACCTACGAACATGATTTCAATCATAAACAACTAAACAATTAGTCCTCATATTTGATTCAACAAACCAAATCAAATATGAAAAGATACCTCTTTTTAAGTGCTGCGGCCTTTACGTTTCTAGTGAGTGCTTGCGGCGGTGGTTCTACCAACGAGAGTGCTGGTACAACAACCGAGTCGACCGACAATTCAAACAACCAAACTGCAACTGAAAATCCATCGTATGATCCCAACAGAGGTGAAGGTAAATTCACGAATGTGGATTTAGGAACTGGATTAGATGCAACATTGGCTACAGCTGGTGAAGCAGTGTATGGAACCAAATGTTCATCGTGTCACAAAACATCATCGGAGAAATTAGTTGGACCAGGATGGGAAGGAGTGACAAAACGCAGAAAACCTGAATGGATCATGAATTTTATTACCAACCCAGATCCGATGATCGATAAAGATCCAGAATTGCAAGCACAATTGGAATTGTGTTTGGTGCGTATGCCAAATCAAAATGTAAGCGATCAAGAGGCTCGTGAGCTCTTAGAATTCATGCGCAAAAACGATGGTGTGAAATAACACATCGGCATACCTAAAAAAAGAAATTTCAAATTTCAATTTATAAACAATGAAAACTAAAAATATAGTCTATGCTTTATCGCTCGCGGCGATAGCATTAAGTGTTTATTCGTGCAAACCCAAGGATGCTGGCAATGCAGTATCGGGCGATGCTGCTGAGAAAGCCTATGTGGCACCTGGGAAGTACGATGAATATTACAATTTTGTTAGTGGTGGATTTAGTGGTCAGATGAGTGTGTACGGTTTACCAAGTGGTCGATTGTTGCGTGTAATTCCTGTGTTCTCAGTAGATCCAGAAAAAGGTTATGGATACAGTGAAGAAACTAAGCCGATGTTGAATACCTCACATGGTTTTGTGCCATGGGACGATTTGCATCACCCTGAAATGTCGCAAACCAATGGTGAGATTGATGGGCGTTGGGTCTTTGGAAATGCAAACAATACACCTAGGGTGGCACGCATCGACCTAAAAACATTTAGAACTGCGGAGATTATAGAAATTCCAAATTCTGCTGGAAATCACAGTTCGCCATTTATTACAGAGAATACCGAATATGTTGTGGCTGGTACACGATTCTCTGTGCCGGGCGATAATGATAATGGGGATGTGCCGATCAATACGTATAAGAAAAATTTCAAAGGACATTTGAGTTTTATTTCGGTTGACAAAGAGAGTGGAAGAATGAATGTTGCTTTTCAAATTAAGACACCGGGTGTGAACTTCGATTTAAGTCATGCTGGTAAAGGGAAATCGCACGGATGGTTTTTCTTCTCATGTTATAATACGGAGCAAGCAAATACTTTGTTAGAAGTGAATGCATCGCAACGCGATAAAGATTTTATCATGGCCGTGAATTGGAAGAAAGCAGAAGAATACATCAAAGCTGGGAAAGGTAAAAAGCAAAATGTACGTTATGCTCGTAATTACTACGATGAGAAAACTCATATGACCAAATCGGAAATTTTGAAAGAAGTATTGGTCTTGGATTCTAAAGAATTAGCGGAATTATGTTACATGATTCCATGTCCTAAATCGCCACACGGTTGCGACGTTGATCCAAGTGGTGAGTACATTGTAGGTTCTGGAAAATTGGCTGCAGTAATTCCTGTGTTTAGTTTTGATAAATTACAAAAAGCAATTGCGAATAAAGAGTTTGATGGAGAGTACGAAGGTATACCCGTTGTTAAATACGAAAGTGCTTTGTATGGTGAAGTTAAAAAACCTGGCCTAGGTCCATTGCATACAGAATTTGATGGTAAAGGGAATGCATATACATCATTCTTCGTATCATCGGAAGTAGTGAAATGGAATATCAAAGATTTGAAAGTATTGGATAGAGTACCTACGTATTATTCGGTTGGACACTTATGTATTCCTGGTGGCGATAGTAAAAAACCATCGGCAAAATATTTAATTGCATACAATAAAATCACGAAAGATAGATACTTGCCTACTGGACCTGAATTGTCACAAAGTGCACAGCTGTACGATATTTCGGGCGATAAGATGCAATTGATTTTAGATTTCCCAACTATTGGAGAACCGCATTATGCACAAGCAGCACCAGCGGAATTAATTACTAAAAATCAAATTAAAATTTATAAGATCGAAGACAATCATCACCCTTACGTAGCTAAAGGTGAAAAAGAATCGCGCGTAGTTCGTGAGGGTAATCAAGTGCATGTTTACATGACTTCTATACGTTCGCATTTCTCGCCAGATAATATTGAAGGCGTACGTTTAGGCGATGAAGTGTATTTCCATGTAACTAATTTGGAACAAGATTGGGATGTGCCACATGGCTTTGCTGTGAAAGGTGCGTCGAATGCGGAATTACTCATCATGCCAGGTGAAACTGCAACATTAAAATGGGTACCAGATAGAGTGGGTATGTTCCCAATTTATTGTACCGATTTCTGTTCGGCATTGCATCAAGAAATGCAAGGATACGTTCGCGTATCGCCTAAAGGCAGCAATGTTCCATTGACTTATAGTTTAGGAAAAACCGCCGAAGAACCGGCAAAATAACAATAATGCTAAGCAAGGGAGTATCGTGTGTACTCCCTTTTTTCTTTTTTTGATATGAAAAAAATAAGTAAAATTTTATTGCTCATTTCAGGAATAGCCTTGTTCATATCCATTTTCGTCCCTATATGGCGCATCGATTTAGATGCACCTCAATATCCAGAAGGTCTAGAACTATTAATTTATTCGAATAAATTAGGCGGACAGGTCGATATCATTAATGGATTAAACCACTACATCGGAATGAGAACCTTGCATGCCGATGATTTTATGGAATTTACTGTATTGCCTTATATCATTGGATTTTTCGGATTCATGAACTTGTTAGCAATCTGGTTAAATAATAAAAAATTCTTAAACGCATTGTTCATTGCCTTTGTATTATTTGGAGTTGTAGCGATGATTGATTTTTGGAGATGGGAATACGATTACGGACATAACCTAGATCCCAATGCTGCCATAGTAGTACCTGGAATGGCTTATCAGCCTCCACTTATCGGCTTTAAACAATTGTTAAATTTTGGTGCCTATTCCATTCCAGCACTTGGAGGCTGGTTGTTTATTGCATCGGGAATAATTTTATTGGTAGTGGTTTATTTAGAAAAATCATTTTGGTTTATGCGCAAGTCGACACTTGTAAAAAGTATAATTATCCTCTTCGGAAGCTCAGTATTTACAGCATGTTCCGTTGATGGCCCTCAAGCAATAAAATACAATTACGATCAATGTGAATCATGTAAAATGACTATTTCTGATGAACGATTTGCTTGCGAGTTGTTGACTCAAAAGGGTAGAGCTTATAAATTTGACGACCTATCTTGTCTCCTTGATTATAAAAAAAATATGGAAGTTGATGTAAAGAATATTTATGTTAACGACTACATCTATAAAAAGGAATTGCATGACGTAAGTCATATGCAATTTATAAAACACGAAGTATTTTCGAGTCCAATGCAAGGGAATATTGCGGCATTCATGAATATGGATTCAGTAAACGCATATGCAAATAAACTGAAGGTAGTCCGACTCACTTGGAGTCAAATATTGGAATAAGATGTTTCGAGCACTGTTCATATTTTTTATTTTTTTTAATGCCGATGTATCAGTTTCTGCAAAAACTATTTTTGTAGGTAAGGAACATGCAGTAAAAAGTATTCGTAATGCAATTGATCTAGCTAAGCAAGGTGATACTGTTAGGATAGGTCATGGAATTTACAGAGAAGGAAATATTGTGGTCGATAAATCTATTGTTCTTTTAGGTGATAACTTTCCGGTATTGGATGGCGAATACAAATACGAAATACTATCTATTAAATCGGATAATGTTGTTGTGAAAGGATTGAAATTGATTCAATCGGGTAGAGCTAGTTTGAATGATCCAGGTGCGTTGAAAATTTACGATTCAAAAAATGTATGTGTTGAGGGAAATGTTTTGGAAAATAATTTCTTTGGAATATATGCACAATACACGAGAACTTGCATCATCAAAAACAATAAAATAAAATCGAGTGGCACCGATGAGCAAAGTATTGGTAATGGAATTCATTGTTGGAAGAGCGATAGTTTAATCATTGAAGGGAATAAGATAGAAGGTCATAGAGATGGAATTTATTTTGAATTTGTGACCCATTCGGTGATATGGAGGAATATTGCTAACAATAATATTCGGTACGGATTGCATTTTATGTTTTCGAATGACGATTCATATATTTCCAATGTGTTTAAATACAATGGGGCAGGAGTAGCGGTGATGTTTACCAAACGCGTTACTATGATCAATAATGTATTTAAAGACAATTGGGGCGATGCTTCGTATGGATTGTTATTGAAAGAGATTTCCGATTCATACATCTACAAAAATCAATTTGAATCCAACACATCGGCCATCTACATGGAAGGAACCAACCGCATAACTATTGAGCGCAATGATTTTTTTGGTAATGGTTGGGGGATGAAAATTCAAGCGAGTTGTATGGACAATGTGATTCGAAAAAATAATTTCATTAACAATACTTTTGATGTGAGCACGAATGGCTCTTTAGTATTGAATTCTTTTGAGCTAAATTATTGGGATAAATACGAGGGCTACGATTTGAATAAAGATAAGATTGGTGATGTTTCATATAGACCATTGAGTCTCTTCTCAGTAATGGTTGAACACAATCCAACGTTGATGATTTTATTTAAAAGTTTTATAGTTAGCCTCCTTGATAAATCGGAAAAATTATTACCCAGCCTTACACCGGATAATTTTATAGACGAGCAACCTGTGATGAACAAATACATATGATTCAAATAGAAAATTTATATAAAAGATACGGCAAGCAAGAAGTGTTGAAGGGTATTGATTTAAATTTTGGAAAGAACGAATGCATTGCATTGATTGGCCCAAACGGATGTGGAAAAACCACCTTAATCAAATCGATTTTAGGAATGGTGTTACCCGATGAAGGGAATATTTCGGTCTTAGGACAAAATGTTAAAAATAATGTCGACTATCGTGCAAACATTGGTTATATGCCGCAAATAGGTAGGTATCCAGATCATATGAGCATTGGTCAAATCTTCGATATGATTATAGATATTCGGAAATCCGATCAAGCCTTAGATTATGAATTATACGATGCCTTTCAACTAAAATCGATGTTGCATAAAAGCATGCATAGCTTATCGGGTGGAACTACGCAAAAAGTGAGCGCGGCATTGGCATATTTATTTAACCCTTCGATTTATATTTTAGATGAGCCAACTGCAGGCTTAGATCCATTGGCATCAGAAATATTGAAAAATAAAATGATGCAAACCAAGTCGGATGGAAAGTTAAGTTTAATTACTTCTCATTTATTGTCGGACCTCGACGATTTAGTTACTTCTATTGTTTTCATGAATGAAGGCAAGGTGTTTTTCCATAAAAGTACGGAGGAACTTCGAGCGTACACATCGGAACAAAAAATATCGAAAGCGATTGCTAAATTATTAAAGTCAGAATTCCATGAACAGAATAATTAAATACATTGTATTGGATATTTTAAAAAGCAGAATTGTATGGCTTTTTACACTACTCATGGCAATCTTAAGTTGGTCTGTTTTTTTATTAGAAGATAGTTCCGATAAGGGCATATTAACAATGTTGAATTTGTTGTTATTAAATGTTCCACTTTTCTCCATAATATTCAGTACAATATATCTATACAACAGCTTTGAGTTTATTGAATTATTAATTGCTCAACCAATAAAAAGAGTCAAGGTTTGGAATTCATTATTTCTTGGATTGAATTTTTCGCTTATAATTTCATTAGTACTGTCCGTAGGAATTCCATTGATTATATTTAGTCCCAACGCATCGGGCCTGAATATTTTATGTATTAGTATTATCATATCAACCATATTCTCTGCCATGGCTTTTCTATGTTCGATTTTAAGTCGAGACAAAACCAAGGGCATTGGGTTAGCAATTCTATTATGGTTGTTTATTAGTTTTCTATTTGATGGAATTATTATGTTCATAATGTTTCAGTTTGGGGATTATCCCATAGAGAAATTTATCATTGCATTAACCGCATTGAATCCGATAGATCTAAGTAGGATTTCAGTTTTATTAAAGTTGGATCTTACAGCCATGCTTGGATATACAGGTGCATTATATAGAGAAACTTTTCAGAACACTGGCGGGATATTAATGAGTATGTTTTGTTTGTTGATGTGGATAACAACACCATTTATGATTTCGGTAATAAAGTTTAAGAAGAAGGATCATTAAATTGTTGTAGGGAATTTATGTATATCATTATGAAACGCGACATTCAAAATAGGGAAGATATAGAACTCATTATCGATAAGTTTTATAAAAAGGTCTTAAAAGACCCAGTAATTGCAGTGTATTTTACGGAGGTAATACCTGTCAATTGGGAGAAGCATACTCCACTGATGGTGAATTTTTGGGAGAATATATTATTCTTTACAGAAAAATACGAGGGCAATCCTATGTCTGTTCATAAGCGTTTAAATGCCAATCATCAAATGAGTATTAAAGATTTTCAACGCTGGAATAATTTATTTCTAGAAACTGTTAACGAATTGTTTAAAGGTGAACGTGCAGAAATGATGAAGGAGAAAGCCATGAATATTTCGGCAATTATGCAGTCAAGTATTTTCAAATCATAGTCATTATTTCATATCTATAATTCAATTCGCAAGTTTCTTGTTCAATTCCCTAATGTAAATAAAAAACACGGACTCAATTGAGCCCGTGCTTCACACAATAAATCTTATAACCAAAAACGAGATTATTGTGCTGGTAACAACACTTGATCTATTACATAGACTACTCCATTAGAAGCTTCAACTGTTGCTATTATTTTTGCTTTACCGTTTACAAAAAAATCATCACCTTGTTTAGTGATGGTAATGTTGCCTCCATTAACTTGTCCTATGCTTTGACCGTCTTGGAAATTTTCCATTTTATAAACACCCACAGAAACATGATATTGTAGAATATCTGTTAAGGCCTCTCTTTTTTCAGGTTTCAATAGGCCTTCAACAGTACCTGCTGGAAGTTGATCAAATGCTGCATTTGTTGGTGCAAAGACGGTGAATGGACCTGCATTACTCAATGCATCGACTAATTCAGCTGTTTTTACTGCAGTTACTAATGTGCTATGGTCGGCACTCGCAACGGCAACTTGAACTACATTAGGATTGGATACATCGTCTTGGACGGTTGACTGTCCACCGTCAACTGCTTCAGAATTGGAATTATTTTGACTTGTACTAGATGTACCAGAATTGCATGCAATACTTAAGCCAAGTAATGCGATGCCGCTAAATAGGATTATCGTTTTCATATATTTAGTTTAACGATATAAAAGTAAAACACTGATTGTCGATTGTTTATGATTGAAATCAGGTTCGTGTGTTCGTAGGTTCTCCCGATAGCTATCGGGATGCTCGAAGGTTCTCCCGATAGTTATCGGGATGCTTAAGGCTTAGGGGATTTGTGCGAGATTAAAAGTAAGGCGCTAAAAGAAATTCCTATGGATATAAAAACAAGAATCTTATTCATATAAGAAATATGATATTGCAAAACTCCTGAGAAGCCTTGTATTCCTAATCCCAGCTCGTTTAACAGAATAAAAAAGAATAGAAGGTATAAGATTTTAGATTCTATTTTTAAGATTTTCTGATGCAATTTGTATAAGAGAAATCCAGAGATGATTACTAATAAAGCGAGATGAATATAGGCAATCACAATACTTCTTAAGCTGTATGCAAGATGACTTAAATATTGGGATGTAGAGCCAATTTGTAATGCCAATTTGATGAGGAAGGCAATGTTTAATAATAACAAAAAAAGTTTATAGAATTTTGATGCATCGGCCCATCTGAATTGTCGAATTAAATAGAGCCAAGCTAAAAATTGTGTTCCAGTACTAACGATTAAAAGTAATTTAATAGGAGTAGGAAATTCAATCCACATGATCGATAATAAATAATTGGGGATTGTTCCAATTGTAAAGGTCCAGAATAAAATATTTTGGGAACGTCGACTAAAATTTTGTTTGAATTGATTTAAAAATAAGGCAATGCAGGTAAATAAAAACCAAGCATTGTATTGAAAATGCAAATAAAAATAGATTGAACTCAACTGTAATTTATGATTGAATATTTTCTGAATCATCAAATAAGCAAGTGAGAAGGTGCCGAGATTTGAGAAAACATTAAAGATAAATGCGATGTATATCCAGCGAAGTATAGCATGTTCATTCTTTAAATTTCGAGTGTCGATGTAGTACTGAAACATGAAATAAATTGAAATAAGTATCAGTACGTTTAAAAATATAATGGAACTAAAATGATAACCGTAAATTGAAAATGCAATCAGTTGAAAATAGGAAAATAAATTATTGAAGATTATGATTCTTTTGTATTTAATTAGAGAAATGTCCTTTTTCCATTCGGATAATTGATAGACTAATAAGAGATAAATTGCCTGACTCACCCAGCCTAAAAATGCAAAATGAGAATGTGCGTGTTGTAAATGTTTTTGCTCAAAAAATGGGAATTCAAATGCAATTTTATATCGCATCAGCAATCCGAATATAGAGACTATAAAGAAATTTAAAAGCGTTATTCGTGTCCACTTTTGAAAATCCATTAGAAATAAACTTTACGATTATCAATATGTACGATTTTTTGTTCGTTCATTTTTATTAATGCTCTGATAACTGTTTCTACTCTCAAGCCTGTAAAATTTGCTATCTCTTGTCGAGTATAGGGTATAAGAACGCGTTCTGGACAATCATTACAATTGTTATGCTTGTAAGATTTCATAAAAGCCAGAATTCTATGTTCAGGATTGTTGTTCGCAATTTCTTTAGCAGTTATAGATTTATTATAGATTCTTCGAGCAAACATATGTATAAAGTTGGCTTGAATCTGTGGATATTCATTTAGTAATTTATGAAAGGATTCTTTATTCAATCGAAGAATGATGCAGTCGTGCAATGTCATCGCAGAAGCAGGATAGGTTTCTTCGATAAAGAGTGGTGGTTCACCAAAACTTTCACCCTTTTTAAATATTCCTTGTATAAATTCTTTCCCATCTTCGTTGATGTTAAACATTTTCACATCCCCTTCAACAATCTGATGATAGTATTTGGCATGCGTACCTTCTTCGAAAATACATTGATGTTTCTCGAACTTTTTATACACTGCTCCCCATGTGATAAGTATATCGGTATCTATAAGCATAATAGGTTGATACGAATTACCGACAATTAAGTTAGGAAAAATATGATAAAAGTCATAATTCCTTTTACGGAATATTCATGAACTTATGAGTTTGAAGGCTTACTTCCCATTTGGGATGGTTTTTTACATATTCAATAATAAGTGGGGTCATTTGTTCCGCCTTACTCCATTCGGGTTGTAAATATAATTTGCATTCAGGCCCTACCATTTTAGCATGTTCTTCGGCCCAATCAAAATCTGATTTGTTGAAGACAATCACTTTCAATTCTCCAGCATGTGGAGCAATAGATGGGAGAGGCGCTTTGAATTTTTTAGGCGATAAACAAATCCAGTCCCAGTTACCCGATAATGGATATGCGCCCGATGTTTCAATAAATGTTTTGATACCTTGCTCTTGAAGTTTAGAAGTAAGCAAATCTAAATTGTATAATAGAGGTTCACCTCCAGTAACCACTACCGTTTTCGCAGCATATTGCGATGCGTTTTCGACGATGGTGTCTACTGAAGTAAGTGGATGCAATTCGGCATTCCAACTTTCTTTCACATCGCACCAGTGACAACCTACATCACATCCACCTAATCGAATGAAATACGCAGCCTTACCCGAATGAAATCCTTCCCCCTGTATGGTATAGAATTCTTCCATTAGTGGAAGTAGTGAGCCGTCTGCTGGGAGTGTATTCATAATTTAAATTAGTACTGCGTATTGCGTATTGCGAGTACGTTTGGTTGAATGATTAAGTTAATTTTTGAATAATAATTTTAATTTATCTCTTATACATCAATTTTCAAATAAAGCTGTACGCAATACGCTGTACACTATACGCAATACGAATTAATAATAAGATTTTTTCGCTGCAGCCAAGGTATTCTTCAGCAAAGAAACAATGGTCATCAATCCAACACCACCTGGTACTGGTGTGATCCAGCTTGCTTTTTGCGATACATTATCGAAGTCCACATCGCCATATAATTTGTATCCCGATTTAGTTTTGTCGGAACGTTCTCTGTTCATTCCAACATCGATAATCACAGCACCTTCTTTAACCATATCGGCAGTTAAAAAGTTTTTCTTACCGATGGCTACGATTAAAATATCGGCTTGCTGTGTGAAGGATTTAATATTGGGCGTTCTGCTGTGACATAATGTAACCGTAGCATTTCCAGGCTCTGCATTCAATGCCATTAAAATACTCATAGGCGAACCCACAATATTCGATCGGCCAATTACCACACAATGTTTTCCCGATGTTTCTATTTTATATCGCTCCAACAACATCATGATACCGTTTGGTGTTGCAGAAATATAACAAGGTAAATTTTTATTCATTCTGCCGATGTTGATCGGATGGAAACCGTCTACGTCTTTTTTATAATCGATGGTCTCTACAACTTTCGTTACCGAAATATGATCGGGTAGTGGAAGTTGAACGATTAATCCATCAATAGAATCGTCGTTATTTATGTCGATGATTTTATTCAGCAAAAACTCTTCTGTAATACTAGCATCGAAGCGTAAAACAGTCGAATTAAAACCAACCTCTGCACAATTTTTAGCTTTTGAATTTACATACGTTTCACTCGCACCATCGTCGCCCACCAATATAGCAACCAAGTGTGGAGCACGATTGCCGGATGCAATCATCTCCGCAACTTCTGCTGCAATTTCCTGCTTAATCTCTGCTGCTATTTTTTTACCGTCTAGTAGTTGGTGTGACATATTGATACCTGATTAATTATTTTATGTATAGAACGTATTGCGTACAGCGTAGTGCGTATTGCGAATAGCGTTTGGTGTAATGTGACACGCAATACTCTGTACGCTATACGCTATACGCTGTACTATTCTAGTCGAGTTTCAGTACCGCCATGAACGCCGACTGCGGAATCTCTACCGAGCCTACTTGACGCATGCGTTTCTTTCCTTCTTTTTGTTTTTCTAATAATTTACGTTTACGTGAAATATCACCACCGTAACATTTTGCAGTTACGTCTTTACGCAATGCTTTTACAGTTTCACGTGCTATAATTTTTGCACCTATGGATGCTTGAATGACAATCTCGAATTGCTGACGTGGTAATAATTCTTTTAATTTTTCACAAATCTTCTTGCCGAAATTGTATGAGTTACTTCTATGAATTAATGACGACAATGCATCTACTGGTTCAGAGTTTAATCGTATGTCCATCTTCACTAAATCCGATTGTCTATAACCAATCTGATGATAATCGAAAGAGGCATATCCTTTTGAAATTGTTTTCAATCTATCGTAAAAATCGAATACAATCTCACCCATCGGCATTTCAAAAACTAATTCAACTCGGTCCGATGTTAAGTAGTTTTGATGGATGATGGTTCCTCTTTTTTGAATACATAAAGACATTACGGGACCTACGAATTCAGATTTAGTGATAATATTTGCTTTGATGAATGGTTCTTCAACAAACTCAATTTTACTTGGATCAGGTAAATCAGACGGATTGTTCACTGCAATTTCTTCGCCCTTGGTTGTAAATGCTTTATACGATACGTTGGGTACGGTAGTAATTACCGTCATGTTGAACTCACGCTCCAAACGCTCTTGAATAATTTCCATGTGCAACATTCCTAGGAATCCACATCGGAAACCAAAACCTAATGCTGCCGAAGATTCTGGCTCGAATACTAGAGATGCATCGTTTAATTGAAGCTTGTACATCGACTCACGTAATTCTTCAAAATCATCTGTATCTACAGGATAAATCCCTGCGAATACCATGGGTTTTACATCTTCAAATCCTTGGATGGCTTCACCCGGTCTATCAATATGCGTAATGGTATCGCCCACTTTTACTTCTCTTGCTTCCTTGATACCTGAAATGATATAACCTACGTCGCCTGTTTTGATGCTTGCCCTTGGTTCTTGATTCAATCTCAATACACCCACTTCATCGGCATAATATTCAGAACCCGTAGCAACGAATTTTACTTTATCGCCTTTCTTGATTTCTCCGTTCACCACTTTGAAGTAAGCAATAATTCCTCTGAAAGAATTGAAGACTGAATCGAAAATCAATGCTTGTAATGGTGCTTCGTTATCGCCTACGGGTGCAGGCACGCGCTCTACAATTGCTTCTAAAATTTTATCGACACCAAAACCTGTTTTACCAGAAGCGGGAATAATATCTTCTCTTTTGCAACCAATTAAATCTACGATTTGATCTTTTACCTCTTCTGGCATTGCGCCTGGAAGATCCATTTTATTTAAAATCGGAATGATTTCTAAATCATTCTCTATCGCTAAATACAAGTTCGAAATCGTTTGTGCTTGTATACCTTGCGATGCATCTACTATTAACAATGCTCCTTCGCAAGCAGCGATAGAACGCGATACTTCATATGAAAAATCAACGTGTCCGGGTGTGTCTATTAAATTGAAAACATATTTTTCACCATTCAATTCATAGTTCATTTGAATGGCATGACTTTTTATGGTGATTCCACGTTCACGCTCAAGGTCCATATCGTCTAATAATTGGGCTTGTGCTTCACGTTTGGTAATGGTATTGGTAAACTCTAACAATCTGTCGGCCAGGGTACTTTTCCCATGGTCAATATGTGCAATGATGCAAAAATTTCTAATATTTTTCATTCGTCCGCGAAGATAAGAAATATCTAGTTAGGATGCTAGTATTCAAGCCTGCTTGTGTGCCGATGCTTTGCAAATATATTTGCATTTTGCTAAAATTTTTAGCAAATTTGTTTTGTGAATCAGAATTCGCTTAAACAGGTTTTGGAGCCCAGGGTTTTGTTTGTGGACATGAACTCTTTCTTTGCTTCTTGCGAGCAGCAGGTGAATTATTACCTGCGCGGCAGACCGGTTGGGGTATGCGTGTATACAGGCAAGTACGGTTGTGTGATTGCACCATCGGTAGAAGCGAAAAGGGCGGGAGTGAAGACGGGTATGCGATTGAACGATGCGATACAAATTTGTCCCGACTTGGTTCCTGTGGAGACGAATCCGGCTAGGTACCGTGAGTTTCATGTGAAGATCATGAACGTATTGAAAAAATATGCCGAAGATGTTTTGCCTAAGAGTATAGATGAGGCGGTGGTTAATCTCAATAAATATGGGCTGATGTATAAAGATCCCATACAGATTGCGCGCAGAATAAAGGAGGATATTAAGAATGAGGTGGGCGATTGGTTGCGTTGTTCCATTGGTGTAGCGCCTAATACTTTCTTAGCGAAATTAGCTTCCGATTTGCAAAAGCCAGATGGGCTCACGGTGATTCATCCAGAGAATATCGATGCAGTGCTTGCCAAGTTGAACCTGCAAGATTTGCCTGGCATTTCTAGCAATTATGCGCGAAGACTAGAGCGGGCGGGGATTACGAATCCTTTAAAAATGCGCTACACATCGGCACAAGTTTTAAGAGAGATTTTTAAAAGTGTTGAAGGCTATTATTGGCATTACCGATTGAACTTTTACGAGTTCGATATCAATTCGCATGCTTATAAAAGTATGCAGGCGCAACGACAAATTTCCAAAGAGCAGCGCTCAACCGTGGAAAGTGTAGAGCAGGTTTTTATGACGCTTTGCATGCGTTTGGAGCAGCGTATGGTGAAACATGGGGTCTATTGCAAGACCATTGGTTTTACTGCACGTTACGGAGAACCGGAGCGTTGGGACGATTATTTTTCGATTGCAGAACCCATACAAGATGGGATTGAATTGATGAATTTAATTCGCGAACGCATCGATCGTTTTGAACAAACCTATCATTCAAAGCCGGTGTTCACAACCGATGTGCGCAGCTTGGGTGTAACCGTTACCAATTTTGTGAAGAAAGAAGATGTGCAACCCAATCTTTTTGAAGACCGCAGCAGACAAAATAAATTGCGAGAAACCGTATATCAAATTAAAAACAAGTTCGGCGATATAAAACTTTTACGTGCTACAGAACTTAGTGAAAACATGGTGGTGAAAGATGTGATAGGGTTTGGATCTGTAAAGGATTTATAGGAGTATTGAGTATTGAGTATTGAGAAGAGACCTAGTTAAATACTATCGATATTGATTTTTAAGATATACTAAATTGTTTTTATCTTCAAAAATTACAAGATAAATACGTTTAAATAAATTAATGAACTATATAAATAACGAGTCAATTACACCAGAACTATTAAGCAAGTATCTTGTTGTTAAAACTGAGTTTGATACTTGCGAATTCAATAATTGTGATTTGTCAAGTGCAAATATTGCTGAATGTATTTTTACCGATTGCGTGTTTACCGATTGCAACTTGAGTAATGCACGTATAACAAAAACTGCCTTTAGAAATGTAAGGTTTGTTAATACAAAACTTTTAGGACTCAGATTTGATTCGGCACATGATATTGGAATGGAAGTATACTTTGAAAACTGCCAGCTTAATAACTCCGTATTCTATAAATGTAGAATGAAAGGAACTAAATTTCTAAATTGTTCCTTGAAAGAATGTGATTTTACGGAGGCCGATTTGAAAGATTCGAATTTCGATTTTTCCGATTTAAGTGATGCGAGTTTTGATCGAACTAATTTAGAAAAGGCTAACCTATCTAAAGCTTTAAATTTTCGAATTCATCCAGATCAAAACAAAATTAAAGGTGCAATATTTTCAGAATCAAATTTGTCGGGATTGCTATCTCATACGGATATAAAAATCATACCTTAATAGCAATTCGAAATTTAACTCTTAGATAGCTTTATCATTTTATTGAGCTCTTCGATTTCCTTTTCAGTTAAATCGCGCCATTCGCCGAGTGGTAAGCCTTTGAGTTTAATGTTCATGATGCGAATGCGTTCCAACTTTACAACATCATAACCGTAATGCTCACACATTCTTCGGATTTGTCGGTTCAAGCCTTGAACTAAAATTATCTTGAATGTATTGGGACCTAATTGCTCAATCTTGCACTTCTTTGTCATCACACCCAACATCGGCACACCATTGGCCATACCCTTGAGTGCTTCTTCGGTCAATGGTTTATTGACCGTTACAATGTACTCCTTCTCATGCTCGTTTCCTGCACGAAGAATTTTATTGACAATATCGCCGTTGTTAGTAAGTAGAATGAGCCCTTGTGAATCTTTATCAAGTCGGCCTATTGGAAAAATACGCGTACTGTGATTGACAAAATCTACAATATTGTCGCGTACGTTTTTTTCGGTGGTCGATGTAATGCCAACAGGTTTGTTGAGTGCGATGATTATTAAATCTTCTTCATCACGTGGCTCCAATTCCAATCCATTTACACGAACCCTATCGCGAGGCAAAACCAAATCGCCAATCTTTGCTCGCTTGCCATTGATAAAAACATGACCTTGTTCAATATACTTATCGGCTTGCCTTCTAGAACAAATCCCCGATTCGGCAATGTATTTGTTTAAACGTATACCTTTTGTTGCAGTCATTCTGATCTGAAAATTTCACTACCTCTTCAATCCGTATTTCTCAATCTTATTGTACAAATGACTTCTCTGAATCTCCATCTCATCGGCAGTCTTAGTTACATTCCAATTGTTTTTCTCCAGTTTGTATAAAATATAATCCTTTTCCGATTCATCTTTAAACTCTTGGAAACTCGAATATTTATCGTAGGCTTGGGAACTGGTATTGCTTATTTGTTTTTGTTCGCTTATGTTCACATGGTTCGTAGATCGATTTGCATTCAACCAAACATCTTCAGCCGTAATAGTTTTATCACTCAATATTACCAAGCGTTCCACCATATTGTGCAATTCACGAATATTTCCAGTCCAATTGATTTCTTTCAAAGCTTGCAAGGCTTCGTCGTTAAATTTCTTGATAGGCATTCCATATTCCTCACATATCTCTTCTAAGAAATTCTGAGCGATCTCTGGAATATCTTCTTTGCGTTCGTTTAATGAAGGAACATGAATAATGATTACACTTAATCGATGGTATAAGTCCATTCGAAAATTATTCTGCTCGATTTCTTTAAACAAATCTTTATTCGTAGCAGCAACAATACGCACATCTACTGCAATTTCTTTTTCACCACCCACACGTGTGATTTTATTTTCTTGCAATGCACGTAGAACTTTCGATTGTGCACTTGGACTCATGTCGCCAATCTCATCCAAAAAAAGTGTACCTCCATTTGCCTGTTCGAACTTTCCTATTCTTTGTTTGATGGCCGATGTAAAGCTACCTTTTTCATGTCCGAATAATTCCGACTCTATCAACTCCGAGGGAATGGCTGCACAATTTACTTCTATCAAAGGTCCATTTGCTCTATTGCTTTTTTCATGTATCCATCGAGCCACCAATTCCTTACCTGAACCATTCTCGCCTGTAATTAATACGCGCGCTTCTGTTGGAGCAACTTTTTCAATGGTTTCTTTTATGCGTTGAATAGGAGTGGTATTGCCAATAATATCGCGGGTCTTTGTTACTTTGCGTTTTAGAATTTTGGTTTCCGTTACCAACTCTTTTTTCTCTAAGGCATTTCGAACGGTTATTAAGAGTCGATTTAGATCGGGTGGTTTCTGTAAAAAATCGTATGCTCCTTTTTTTGTTGCTTCCACTGCTGTATCAATCGTACCATGACCCGATATCATTATAAATGGTAGATCTGGTTTAACCTCCATCGCTGCATTGAGCACTTCCATACCATCCATCTTAGGCATTTTAATATCGCACATCACCAAATCAAACTCTTCTTTTTTGATCATGTTAATGCCTTCTGCACCATCGGAAGCTTCTTTCACTTCAAACTTCTCATACTCTAAAATTTCTTTGAGAGTCCCTCTGATGCTGCGTTCGTCGTCTATGATTAAAATTTTTGGCATGTTTTGTTTTTATGTTGATGTAAGTATAATAAAAAAACCCAATTCAAAGAATCGGGTTTTCAATTATTGTACCAAAAAATGCAAATTCTTAAGCCGGGTTCTGTATGGCATCAAACACGTTTGATGTTGGTCTATCATTTATCTCGACATATCATCGCTGATATGCTCTAACGCACTACCCATCCCGATTGATCTTGCGATCAGATAACGAGCAGCCATCATACTCGGGACCTATTTGTGCTTTCAACTCCTGAGGTTTACCGTAATGCATATTACTATGCAAGACTGTGAGCTCTTACCTCACATTTTCACCCTTACCATTTGCATGGCGGTATTTTTTCTGTGGCACTTTCTGTCTCCATTGCTGGAGCCTTCCCGTTAGGAAGCAGGATGCTCTATGTTGCCCGGACTTTCCTCTGTTTTACAACAGCGATAGACGAATTTGCTTTACAAAAGTACGAATTATTTTAAAATTACTTCGGTTGCACCATATCCGAATTTCTCCTTACGTGCATCTTTGAAAGTCTTTACATGTGGATGCTTGCCCAGTTGTTTGTGAATTTCATTGCGTAATGTACCATTACCTACACCATGAATAAATACGATGCTTTGATAATGATGCACAATTGCTGCTTCTAATTTCCTTCTAAAGGTTTCTAATTGCAATCGCAACATCTCATCGGCTTGCATTTTTGGAAAATCTTCTGTCAACTCTTCGATATGTAAGTCGACCTCTCTTTCAGGCATAGATATATCAATACTTTCCTGCGATTTATTTTGAAGCATTGCATCTTTGATGCTACCCGCATCTACATCGACATTCAAGTCTTGCTCCAAAATACTTAGGTAGCCCTTTTCCGATAAAAATGGGATATCTTTTTGTTGGGTTAATACTTGCTTGGCCTTGATTTGTTTTTTAACAATCATAGGTTGCATAGGCTGATAAATCCCTTCTTTGAAACGCAATATTTGCAAATGGAAATTCCAGTTTTGATCCAACTCAGTAAGTGTGTGCGTGGATATACGCTGACTTGTCCTCGATGGTATTATGTCGAAAAATACACCTTCGTAAACATCGGATTTTTGGATACTTAAATTCAATGCAAGGTCGTAACTACTGCCGTTCACCAAATACAAATGATAAAGATGACCTATTTTTGAATCTTGTGTTACGGCAAGATATAATTGTTGTTCTATGGCCGAATTGAGTTGCGATTTACTCAAAGGAATTTCTTCCAAATCTTCTCTCAACTGTGATTCGGCGCTTTGTACCAAAACGATTTCATTGGCCAATACGGTAATCTCAAAATCGCCATCAATGGTAACGCCTACCAATTGATGGTCGATGATGTTAGTTACTACACCTTCTTGCTTTTCATTTAAAAAGCGCACATAATCGCCAATCTTATACGTCATATGATTAAGCTAATAAAGTAGCTTTTGTTGCATCTAAAATTTTGAAGGACTCTTCCGATGAGCTGGCTTCGGAATAAGTTCTTAAAACAGGTTCGGTACCCGATGGTCGAATCATTACCCAAGCACCATTGTCGAGATGAAATTTAAATCCATCCATGTCTTCCACTTTCACAACTTTGTAATTTCCGAAATGTTGATATGCACCTTCTTTGCATTTTGTGATGATGCTCTGTTTCAAACTTTCTTCAATATGTAAGTCGTAACGCTCCACTGCGAAAGATCCCACCACATCGTACACTTCTTGAATCAATTCGCGCAATGACTTACCAGTTTTTGCCATGAATTCCCAAATGGTTAAGCCAATCCAAATCCCATCGCGCTCAGGTATATGTCCTGTAATTGCAATGCCTCCCGACTCTTCACCACCTGCTAGGAAAGGTTCTTTGTTTGCAACCATCAATTCACAAATGTATTTGAATCCAATTTTTGTGATCTCTTGGTTTAAGCCATAAGCCTTACACAGATCGTCGATTTTTCTAGTGCATGAAAATGTATTGATTACTTGTCCGGTTTGATTTTTGTATTTAACTAAGTAATGAATTAGCAATAATAATATATGATGCGAATCCACAAAATCTCCTTTATCATCATATAAACCAATACGATCCGCGTCGCCATCGGTTGCCAAAGCTGAATCGATGTTACCAGCGATTTTAATCATTTCCGAAAGCTCTAATAAATTTTTATGTATTGGCTCAGGAGCTTGACCATCGAATCCTGGATTGTGTTCGCAATGTAAGAATGTTGCATCGGGTAAAATTCTACGCATCACACTTTGACCAGCGCCATACATCGCATCGTATGCTAAATTCAATCCTGAATTGCGGATCGCTTCCATATCGAACGAAGCTTCCACATGATCGAGGTACATCGTCTCCATGTCTACGTATTCAATGAATCCCTTGCTTTCGTATTCTTTAAGACTTAATGTTGTATTGGAAAAAGTATCTGGAATTAATTCCTCCACGGCCGATATTTCTGCAGGAGTAGCAGGTCCGCCATAAGAAGCTTTTATTTTAAATCCATTGTATTCGGGCGGATTGTGACTTGCAGTAATGATGATACCCGCATTGGCTTTTAACTTAACCGTTGCTAAGGAAATCATTGGTGTGCTCACAAATTCATTCGAACACATATACACTTTTATTCCTTCCGATGCCATCACTCGAGCTACCGCATCTATAAATAATTTACCTGCAAATCGGCA
>JAEYZM010000006.1 GCA_023427985.1 Bacteroidota bacterium
AATTTCGATTTAAGTTTTTCTTGTAAGCGTTGAATGTAAATATCTACAATTGGAATTTCCAAAAGCTGATGTCTATATGCGAAGGATTGATTGGCTTCGAATCTGCCGTGTGCATCTTTTTCGAAAGGGAGGTATTCTTCGTACCTCGATAAAAAATAAAAAATGCTGGAGAAAATATCGAATGGAATATCTCCAGATTCTCCTGGAAAAATTTCTGTTTGCTCGCCTTCCGAACGTGTTAATGGCTGAATAATTTTAATACCTCGATCGTACAAAAAGCCATGATTGTACATGCTAATTTCATTTGGATCGATGGCTGAATTGGAATAATTTAACTTAGGACCTAGGGCATTAAGATATTGATTTTCATCGGTGTAGATTTTATAAGTTAATCCGCATACCTCTATGATTACGAATTGCAATACATACTCGAGTCGAGTGCTGAGTTGAGGGCTATAGATGTTAATTAACATGTTTTTAAAATCAGAGCTAAATATATTGAAATTCAATGAATCTATTTATTACTTTTGGTTTTGAACAAGAAAATAATAATGGAAAAACAATCATTCTTTAAGCGCAATCAATTCATTTTCTTAACGATTGCCATCTTTTTAGCGATTAACTTTATTTATTTCAGTCCATTGTTGGAAGGTAAGACCATACAACAAGACGACGTTGAAAGTATTAAAGACGGCTTTTCGGAGATTAGAGATTATAAAAAAGAAACCGGTAGATATGCATTGTGGAGCAATGCGATGTTTAGTGGTATGCCAACTTATTTGATGTGGTTAGGCTATCCAGCGAATGTTGCAGGACATATTTTAGATGCTTACAATCTAGTATTGCCAAATCCAGTAAGTACAGTGTTTCTATACTTATTAGGATTTTTTATTTTGATGCGTAGCATGGGAATGAATGTGTGGCTGAGTTTGCTGGGTTCTATTGCTTTTGCATTTTCATCGTACAATTTCATAATTATTTCTGCAGGTCATACGAACAAAGCAATTGTAATTGGATTGTTTGCCCCTACCATTGCAGGTGTACTTATGGCATATAGAGGAAAAATTTTAAATGGTATGGTATTGACTGCATTGGCATTGGCATTGCAAATTCGTGCCAACCATTATCAAATGAGTTATTACCTAGCTTTAGGAATTCTTATTTATGTTATTGTTGAATTGATTTATTCATTGCGTGAACAAAAAATCCAACAATACATAAAAGCTTCTCTTGCAATGATCGCAGCTGTAATTATTGCGGTTGGAATTAACCTTACACCATTATTATTGATTGAAGAATACTCGCATTATACCATTAGAGGAAAATCGGAATTAACTTTAAGTAAGGACATCAACAAAGATGGATTGAGTAAAGATTATGCATTCGAATATTCTTACGGCATTAATGAATCCTTATCGTTTTTAATACCAAATGTTTTAGGAGGATCTTCTGCAGGTTCTTTAAGTAAAGAATCGGAAACTTATAAATTCTTACAAAAAGTTGGTGCACCAAATCCAGCACAAGCGGTGAAACAATTGCCATTGTACTGGGGCGAACAAGCCTTCACTGCAGGACCAGTTTATTTTGGTGCTGTTGTAATGTTCTTATTTGTGTTCGGATTATTTTTAGTTCGCGGTAGATATAAGTGGTGGATATTAAGTACTGTTGTTTTAACCGTGATGTTATCTTGGGGTAAACATTTTGAAAGTTTGTCGTTCTTGTTCTTCGATTACTTCCCAATGTACAATAAATTTAGAGCGGTATCATCGATCTTAACTGTTACCAGTTTGTTGATACCTATTTTGGGTGTATTAGCATTGAAAGAATATATCGAAGGAACGGTATCAAAAGAAAATAGTTTCAAAGCATTGAGAAATTCATTGATCATTACTGCTGGTCTTTGTTTTGTATTAGCAGTAGTTCCAAGTTTTGTTGGAGATTTTGTAAATGAAACCAAAGACCAACAAGTTTTCGGACAATCGTATCAGCAATTAATAGAACCAATTTCTGCTGATAGAGCAAGCATGTTACGTTCTGATGCATTTAGATCTTTCTTCTTTATCGTATTAGCAGCAGTTGCATTGTTTGCATTTCGTATGAATAAATTAAAAGCGAATGCAATGGTGATTGCATTGGCTGCATTGGTGTTGATTGATATGTGGTCTGTTGACAAGCGTTATCTAAACAACGATAAATTTGTTAAGAAAAATAAAAAAGCAGAGGCCATTGCAGTGCCCGATGCTATTGATCAACAGATTTTACAGGACAAAGATTTGTATTACCGCGTTTACAATGTAAGTGTGAATCCTTTCACCGATGCAAGTACATCGAAGTTCCACAAATCAATTGGTGGTTATCATGCAGCAAAAATGAAACGTTATCAAGAATTAATTGAGTATCATTTATCGAAAGGTAATATGAATACTTTGAATATGTTGAACACCAAATATTTTATTGTTGCCGATCAACAAACTGGACAACGCGGAGTACAAATGAATCCGGGTGCTTGCGGCAATGCTTGGTTTGTTTCAGAAATAAAATA
>JAEYZM010000023.1 GCA_023427985.1 Bacteroidota bacterium
CGCTTGAAAGGTAAAGTGATTTCATTCTGATGCATCACTACGTACCGTGCGAAAGGAACTGTTAAATCGTAACGCAATGCTTTTTCAGAAATTTCAAAAGTTATTGCCTTAGAATTTTTATTTACAAGTTTTTCATTGTTAGCCTTCGCTAAAAAATCACCTGAGTTTAAAATTTTAAAAATCAATTGATCACCTTCTTCTCCATACTTACCAGTTAAGGTCGATAAGTTTTCCATGGTAGGAGTTTCAATAGCTTGATAGCCGAACTTTTTGAAGGTACTTCTAATGGTATTGAATATATAATTTCTTCTTTCTACTTCTATCGGAGAAAAATCACGAGTTCCTTTTGGAATTGATGGCTTATTCATGGAGCAAAAGTATGAAATTAGTACTAAAGTATCTAGTATCTAGCTACTAGCTACTTAAGTACTCTATCGAAATTTATCAAGTATCTTTTTGCAAGTCGCTTGAATTTCAAGAAATACAGGCTCAAACAAGGCGTCGTCATACCAAGGATCTCTCACTCCTCTATTCTTACCTGGTTCTAATTCATTTAAAAATAATTTTACTTTTGCTTTATCAGCATCATTTCTAGCAAGCTGTAAAATATCGTTGAAATTATTTTGGTCCATTGCATAAATTATGTCGAACTCATCGAAATCATTGACGTTAAATTGTCTCGCTCTCAAAAAACTCGAATCTATACCGTATTCTTTAGTTATTTTCTGAGTACGTTTATCAGGCGCTTCGCCTATATGGTAATTACTTGTTCCAGCTGAATCAATATGCCATGATAAACCTTCTGCACTTACCATTGATCGCATCACTGCATCGGCTATAGGTGAACGACAAATATTTCCTAAGCAAACGAATAAAATCTTCATACAATTATTGAATTTATACGTTTAGTTCAAATGCATAATTAAACACATAAATTTCTATGAATTTTCAGAAAGAAATTTATTTATTCAAAAAATGATGAAAGGTATCACTTCTTAAGCCAAGACGTAATGTCTCCAATGGAATGACTTCATTCGTTGGTATGTTTCCGAGATTAACGTTTGCTCCTAAAAGTTTGATGAACCAAGTCTGTTGAACTTTTTGAGGTGCTTCCCAAAGAATTTTTTCTGAAGGTATTTTTGTTAAGACTTCTTGTACCAAACCTTGACGCACTTCTCCAGAATCCCTGTAAATACCTACGTTTCCGCTTTCACGTGCTTCAGCAATTACATATTCAGAACCTGCTTCTAATTCGGCTTGCATCAATTCAATCCATTGGTATGGCGCCATAATGTTTGTGGCGTCTTTTGAACCTACTTCAGAAACTACCTTTACGTATTTTTTCAAATCTTTGATGTAGTCACATTTCTTTTTGTGATCTAGAATGATAGAACCATCAGAAACTTCTGCATACTCCATGTTGTATTTTTCCAACACCTTTTTATAATCGTCGTATTGATTTCTGATGATGAAAGCTTCAAATAAAGTACCACCAAAATATGTAGGTATTCCTGCTGCTCTGTAGATATCTAATTTTTCTTGCAAAACTGGAGTCACAAAAGAAGTTGCCCAACCAAACTTCACTATATCGATATGAGGCCCTGCCACTTCAATCATGTTTTCAACTTCTCTCGGACTAAGTCCTTTATCCATTACCATGGTTAGTCCATGCGTTCTTGGTTTTAATATTCTTTCGGGTAATTGTGATAAATGATAATGCATATTTCTATTTAAAATAAACAAAAAAGGAAACACATAATTATGCATTTCCTTCTTTATTTACAAAGGTTTAAATCATATATTTTTGAATAATTTGTAGGATGGCTGTATTGCTTTGCAATTGAGGTAGGTATTCGAAAATAATTTCATGTTTTTCGGGTGAAATTGTTAAGCCAGCTTCCAAATAACTGATAGCATCTTGATATTGACCATTGCTGAACAAATATGCCACCATACGGTAATACAATTCTGCAGCATCTGGATTCGATTTGATCGCTTCCAGCATACACTCAATTGCTTCACGCAATTTGCCTTGTTCGTAAAGTATAGCCGAATAGTCTAACCAAACTTCAATATCATTTTCAGTAATCTCCAACACTTTTTCATAAGCATCTTCTGCTTCCTTGAAATTCCCTAATTTATAATGTGAGTCGGCCAATGCAAACCAATAATCCGAAACATTTGGATCCAAACTAATTGCTTTGTTGTAGAAATGTAAGGACTCGTACCATCGCTCTTCGTAATCTAATGTAACTCCAATACCAAACCAAGCATCCGATAAGGCAGGATTCATCTTCACAGCTTTTTTATAATACGAACGCGCTTCGTCCATTAACTCCAATTTTTCAAAACACTCACCAATACTACAAAAAGTTTCAGCAGTCGCTTGCTCATATTCCATGGTTTGCTTATACACTTCAATTGCTTCTGCATAACGCTCTAAATTTGCAAGTGCATTACCTTTGTTGAAGTATGCCGATGCAAAGCTATCGTTGATGATGATCGCATAATCATAAGCATCAATCGCCTTTTCATACATCTCCGCTTTTGTATAGGCATTACCTAAATTATACCAAGCTGCAAATGAATACGGATCGTTATCGATAAACTTTTTGTAGAAGTTAATACTCTCGTCGGGCTTGTCCAATATATCGAAACAGAACGCTAACTCATACAATGCATCGTAGTTCTGTGGATTGTATTCCAATGAAAGCTTGAGGTGTTCAATCGCCTTATCGTATCGACCTAAATTTTCGAAAGCATATGCAATGTGCAAATGTATATCGTCTAGCTCTTCTGCAAATTCTATCGCTAGATTATATTGCTCAATTGCTTTGTCGAAAATTTCAAACTTCTCGTAAATGCTTCCGCGTATTAAATAAATATCCGGATTACTAGCTTCTAAACTTTCTGCTTTTTCTAAAATTTCCAAGGCTTCGTTTGCCCTGTTTGTTACCACTAACAATTGTGCTTGTTTAATTAAGAACACACTTGCATATGGGTGTTGTGAAATTGCATAATCCACCACTTGCAAAGCTTTGATGGGGTCGTTTTTTTCTATAAAGTAATCGATAATTCCTTCAAATGCTTGCGCGTCGAAAAAATACTGATCTTTATTACGAATCATCTCTTCGTAGCGCTCCACCGAAAACCTTAGTTCTTCGGAATCATCGTATTCAAATTCTTCGTCCATATTCGTATCTCTTGATATAACGATTAATTATTTTCGATGTTTTGCATCGGCCTAAATTAAGCCATACAATAACTAGATTTAATTTCGTTATATTCTCTCTTTTTGTATATTATTGTTTTTCCACAAGATTCAATAACTAGGCTAAACACTTGATTGATAGAAAATTATGAATAAGCTACCCTGCAAGACTTGCATAACTATTTTCTTATGTCTCTTGAGCATTACTGCAATTATTACTCCAAGCAAAGCTCAAAGTTATTTCCAACAAGAAATAAATTATAAAATAGACGTACGCTTGGACGATAAAGAGCATAAACTCATTGCAAATGAGGAGATAAGCTATACGAATAATTCGAATACAGAATTGACAGAGATTTGGATGCATATATGGCCGAATGCCTATAAGAATGACAAATCGGCATTTGCCCAACAGCAATTGGTTAATAGGAGCACTAAGTTTGCTTATTCCAAAGAATCGGAACGAGGATATATTGAAGGATTAAATTTTAAGGTCGATGGTGAGGAGGTGGACATACAAGTGAATGAGAATTTTCCTGATGTAGTGAAGTTGATGTTAACGAAAGCATTAAAGCCCGGTGAGCGCATCAACATCAGTACACCATTTGTTGTAAAATTGCCGAACTCGTTTTCGCGTTTGGGACATGTGCAACAATCGTATCAAATTACACAATGGTATCCGAAGCCAGCGGTTTACGATATGAATGGTTGGCATCCGATTCCTTATTTAGATCAAGGGGAATTTTATTCTGAGTTTGGAAGTTTTGATGTGCGCATTACGCTTCCAAAAAATTATGTAGTGGGTGCAACTGGAGAATTGCAAAATGAAGATGAAAAATTATTTTTAAAACAGCTTTCCGATAAAACTTTAACAATAGATAGTTTCAAAAACGACAATACATTTCCTGCATCATCGGATACGATTAAAACCTTAAGGTATATACAGAATAACATTCATGATTTTGCATGGTTTGCTGATAAACGTTATCATGTTTTACAATCGGAAGTTGAACTTCCATATTCAAAAAGAAAGGTGACAACTTATGTTATGTTCACGAATCGATATGCGAAGTATTGGAAGAATTCTAGTGCGTACATTAACGATGCCTTGTATTATTATTCTTTATGGTTGGGAGACTATCCATACAATTTTTGTACGGCAGTAGATGGGGCTTTGAGTGCTGGTGGTGGTATGGAATATCCAATGATTACGGTTATTGGAAGTGTCAATTCTGGAAGAACATTAGATCAAGTGATCACACATGAAGTTGGGCATAATTGGTTTTATGGAATCTTGGGGAGTAACGAACGTCAATACGGATGGATGGATGAGGGCATTAACACTTTTTACGAGAGCAGATACATGAAATTAAAATATCCAGCAAAAAGCATGATTTCCGATGAGGATACGAATGGATTCTATAAGATGCTAGGATTACAAAGTGTTCCTAGAGGCTACGATGGTTATTTGATTTATCAATATGCTGCAAGTAAAGGTTTAGACCAAGCAGTAAATACACATTCAGAAAATTTTACACCAATGAATTATGCTGCAGTGATGTATGTGAAAACAGGATTACTATTTAAATATTTAGAGCAATATTTGGGGACTGAACGATTTGATTCTTGTATGAAAATTTATTACGATGAATGGAAATTCAAACATCCCCAACCACAAGATATTCAAATAGTTTTTGAGAAAGTTAGCAATGAAAATTTATCTTGGTTTTTCAATGATTTATTGAATACTACAGAAGAATTGGATTTTAAAATCACTGAATTAAAAAAAGAAAACAATCAGTACAGAGTTAAAGTAAATAATAAGTCAAGTTTAGCCGCACCCGTATTTATTGGGTCCTTTGACAAGGAAAATAATTTAATTGAATTATATAAAACTCAAGCAACAACAGCAAATCAGTTTTTATATTTCGATGCGGCGAATGTTAAAAAAATCAAGATAGATCCATATTATGTAATACCTGAGTCGAATCGGAATAATAATACCATAAATACGAAGGGTGCATTTAAAAAAATTGAAAAGTTAAGTCTGAGACCATTCATAGGATTGGACAGGCCCGATAGAACAGAGTTGTTTTTTAGTCCAACATTGGGATACAATTCAAGCGATGGACTAATGTATGGTTTGGCATTACACAACTTTGTTTTTCCATTTAAGAATTTCGATTGGTTAATACTTGGTATGTATGGATCTGAGTCGAAAGATTGGGTAGGTACGGCAAAGATGAATTATTATTTATATCCTAAGTTTTTACAGAGTTTGAAATTAGGTGCATCCTATAACACCTATCATTATTACAGTTTTCAGTTAGCTACAAATCCGAATAAAGTTCAGGCAAGTAGGTTTCAACGTTACGAGTTAGAAGCAAATGCTCAACTGAAAAAATCACATCAGAATTCGGCCATCAATAAATTTATTAGCTATAAATTCTTACATACGATAGCTTTGTTGAATGATATTACGAGAGCTTCCATAAATACCATTACGTCGGACAACAGTTCAAACTTTTTTAGTTTCGATCAATTGAATTATCATCGACTAAGATTCACTTATGCTTCTAGAGTAATTCGTAATCCTTTTTCATTTAATGCGTCCTATGAATTGGGAGAGACGTATGATTCGATAACAGCTCCTACTAAAGGAACCTATCATAAACTATATGTTGAGTTTAAGCAACAAATTAATTATTCAAAATCAAATAATGCCTTGCATCTAAGATTATTTGCGGGTAATATTTTTGCAGAAGATAAGTATAATGGTTCCTTCAATTATTTTAATATTTCTGGAAATACAGATTATTCCTTTGATCGAGTATACTTCAATAGATCATTGGCATCGAACAATCAATTTTATATAGTAGATGGTGGATTTAAATCCGATGTATTGAGAAGTAATGTGCGAAGTATACTTGCTTTGAATGTAAAAGCCGATCCAATCGTAAAGAAAATACCACTGGGTCTATTTGCCGATTTTGCAGTGGCATCTATTTCTGGGTTTAATGGAAGTTTAAACGATTATTCGGATGCTGGTTTTTACATTCCTTTGATTAAAGATTTCGTAGAGGTTTATGTTCCGTTCTACAATTCATTAGAACAGGATTTATTCTTATTTAATTCAAAAAATCCTGCTAATAATTTTAGGTTAATGTTGAACATTCCTGCGATGCAACCATTAGAGTTTATTCGGAATGTGAGTATTTTAAATTAGGATCATTTGGAATAAGAGAGAATATTCCCTGATTTAGTAGCTCTATCAGAGTTTATTACTGAATATTTATTTCAGATCGTATAGGTATGAATTTTTTATATTTTTGCGCAAATAATTAATTAAGATGAACGTACAAGAAGTATTAAATAAATTAGGGATTAAGGATGTAAATAAAGGTGCATCTACAGGATATGAATGGTTCGATACAAAGGGTGAGTTTATAGAATCGTATTCGCCAGTTGATGGAAAATTGATTGCAAAAATTCAGCAAGGAACCGAGAAAGATTACGAAGTAATTATTCAAAAAGCACAAGAGGCATTTAAATCTTGGAGAATGATGCCAGCGCCTAAACGTGGTGAAATTGTTCGTCAGATTGGGAATGCATTGAGAGAAGAAAAAGAAACTTTGGGTTATTTGGTTTCTTACGAGATGGGCAAATCGTACCAAGAAGGATTAGGTGAAGTCCAAGAAATGATCGATATCTGCGATTTTGCAGTTGGCTTATCACGTCAACTACATGGTTTCACGATGCATTCGGAACGTCCGAGACACCGTATGTACGATCAATATCATCCATTGGGAATTGTAGGTGTAATTTCTGCATTCAATTTCCCTGTTGCAGTATGGTCATGGAATGCAATGCTGGCAATGGTTTGTGGCGATGTAGTGGTATGGAAGCCAAGTTCGAAGGTAATGTTATGTGCCATTGCTACTCAAAACATTGTTGCAAAAGTGTTGAAGGCAAATAATGTAGAAGAAGGTGTATTGAATTTAATCGCAGCTGGTTCTAAATATGTTGGAGATAATTTCTTAGAAGATAAACGAGTACCATTAATTTCGGCTACAGGATCAACACGAGTTGGTAAGCGAGTAGGAAGAATTGTTGGGGAGCGATTGGGAAGAAGTTTATTGGAGTTAGGTGGTAACAATGCGATTATTATTTCTGAGCATGCCGATTTAGATATGGCATTGAGAGCGGTTGTTTTTGGTGCGGTAGGAACGGCGGGACAAAGGTGTACATCGACCCGAAGATTGATTATAAAAGATAGTATTTACGATTCTTTTAAAGAGAAATTGTTAAAAGCATACGCACAAGTTACTATCGGAAATCCTTTGGATACTAAGAATTTAGTAGGACCATTGATTGATACGGATGCAGTGAAAGCATTTACGAATGCGATTGAAGAAGTGAAAAAAGAAGGTGGTAATGTGATATATGGTGGTGAAGTTTTAAGTGGTGCAGGATATGAGTCGGGATGTTACGTTAGACCTTGTATTGCTGAAGTGAAGAACGAGTATAAAATTGTACAAGAAGAAACGTTCGCACCCATTTTATATTTGATGAAATATTCGAACATCGATGAGGCAATTGCGATGCATAACGATGTTCCTCAAGGTTTATCATCGGCAATATTTTCAAGAAATATTTTAGAAACTGAAAAATTTCTTTCACACGAAGGCTCGGATTGTGGAATTGCAAATGTGAACATAGGCACATCGGGTGCTGAAATTGGAGGAGCATTTGGTGGTGAGAAAGAAACAGGTGGTGGTAGAGAGTCGGGATCTGATGCATGGAAAGTGTACATGCGTAGACAAACAAATACCATTAACTATAGTACGGAAATGCCATTGGCACAAGGAATCAAATTTGATTTCTAGGTCTATTAAATAAATTAGAAAAGCCCCGTAAACAAATGGTTTCACGGGGCTTTATTATTTTATGTTTGTTGTATTTATTCGACAGCGATTTCAGTTGCCGAATTCAAGTTTGATTTAATTTTCGAGTAGAGATTTAAATTGGGATCCATTGCTATAACAATAGTACCAGCGCTTACAACTGCGTTATCTAGTTCAGTACTTGTTATGTTTTCTAATAATTTATGGATATTTAATTTTATGCTTATAGTTTTCTGTTGCGAAGGATTTACATCGAAATCTCTGCCATTTGCAACAATATTCAAATTTTCATATACAAAAATTTGTACAGGAGTACCTTTGTAATCTCCTAAAATTTCGATTCCATTTTCTGGGTTTGATTTTGAAAGTCCTATTGTCGCTTTTACATTTCTGTGTTCACCTTCCTTAATATTAATTTCAGAAAGATTATAAGGACTAACAATTTCAATCACAGAGTTTGGAACATTAACAGGACTAGTTTCTGATTTGCTTCTTCTAGAACTTTCGAATGTTAATGATGACATTCGGATTTTAACAGAGCTCACATTAATAACAGAGTTCGTGTTAAAACTATTCATTTCGAAAATCAAGCTGGCGTTTCCTGATTTTCTACAAGAGCTAAACGAAATTAAGATTAAACTAATAAGCAGAGTGGTTATTCCAAATCTTCCAGCTTTCTTCTGCTTGCTCGTATAGCATTTGTAATCCATTTTTTGTTGTTGTGCCTTCATTTTTTGCCCTCCTTAGGAATGTTGTTTCGATAGGGTTGTAAACGAGATCTAAACAAAAATGTTTCAAAGAAAGTAATTCAAATGGGAAATCAACACAATCGTTAACATTAGGATACATTCCGAGAGGCGTTGTTTGAACGATTATGCCCACATTATCAATAATATCTTTTGTTATTTGATTGTAGGTTAAAATATTATCAGAGCTAGTTCTGCTCACAATTTTATATGTAATATTTAGTTTCTTGAAAACGAATTGAACTGCCTTTGATGCTCCTCCATTTCCTAAAATTAATGCAGAAGATTTGAATTGACTAATTTCTGGGAATAAGGATTTCGCGAAGCCCCAAGTATCGGTATTAAATCCAATAGTCTTACCATAATGGAATTTAACCGTGTTAACAGCCCCAACACCTTTTGCAGTTTCGTGCAGTTCATCGAGGTAAGGAATAATACTTTCCTTATAAGGTAGGGTGATGTTTAAACCCTTTAAGTTTGGATGGTTTGCTATTAATTCTGGGAATTCCTCAATGGCATTGAGTTCAAATAATTCGTATGCCGAATTGATAATGGACTCATCGGCAAACTTCTTTTCAAAATAATTTTTCGAAAAGGAATGCCCTAAGGATTTGCCAATGAGTCCATATAAATTCATGGAATTATAAATTTCCAACCATCGATTCAGGTCTAACCCATTCATCGAATTGTTCCGATGTAAGTAAACCTAATTCAATAGCAGCTTCTTTTAATGTTTTATTTTCTTTGTGTGCTTTCTTCGCAATTTTTGCTGCATTGTCGTAACCGATATGCGTATTCAAAGCAGTTACCAACATCAATGAATTATCTAAATTCTTTTTGATGTCGTTATAATTTGGTTCGATGCCTTGCGCGCAATTTACATCGAATGAAACACAAGCATCACCAATTAATCGAGCCGAATGAAGTACATTCGCTGCAATCATCGGCTTAAATACATTTAATTCAAAATGTCCTGTAGCACCACCAACAGATACTGCTACATCGTTACCAATTACTTGTGCACAAACCATAGTTAAAGCTTCGGGCTGAGTTGGATTTACTTTGCCAGGCATAATAGATGAGCCCGGTTCGTTATCTGGAATAATAATTTCGCCAATACCACAACGAGGTCCAGAGCTTAACATACGCACATCGTTCGCAATTTTCATTAATGCTACTGCAGCTCTCTTTAATGCGCCTGAAAGTTCAACCATTGCATCATGAGCTGCCAATGCTTCGAATTTATTTGGTGCTGTAACGAATGGGTATCCACTGATTTCTGCGATTTTTTTAGCTACTAATTCTGCATAACCTTTTGGAGCATTTAAACCAGTTCCAACTGCGGTACCGCCTAGTGCTAATTCAGAAACCATCTCTAAAGAATTTTTAATAGCTCTTATGCTATTCGTAATTTGTTGAACGTAACCAGAAAATTCTTGACCTAATGTAAGCGGAGTAGCATCCATAAAATGTGTTCTTCCAATTTTCACAATGTTCATGAATTCTTTCGATTTCTTATCAAGAGTATCGCGTAATTGTTCTAATCCAGGTATTGTGATTTCGACAACTTGCTTGTAAGCCGCTATGTGCATTGCCGTTGGATACGTATCGTTTGATGATTGCGATTTATTTACATCGTCGTTTGGGTGCAATGCTTTTGAATCGTCAGTTAATTTTCCACCTTTTATTACATGACCTCTATTGGCAACAACTTCGTTCACATTCATATTGCTTTGAGTTCCTGAGCCTGTTTGCCAAATTACTAATGGGAATTCTGAGTCTAATTTTCCATCAAGAATTTCTTCGCATACTTGTGCTATAAGATTTGCTTTTTCTTCTGATAATACTCCTAAATCTTTATTAGTTAATGCCGCGGCTTTTTTTAATATTGCAAAAGCTCTAATGATTTCAATTGGCATTTTATCTGCAGGACCTCCAATTTTAAAATTCATTAAAGATCTCTGAGTTTGCGCAGCCCAATATTTATCTGCAGGCACTTGTACTTCTCCTAAACTGTCTTTTTCTATACGAAATTCCATGTGATTTGATTTTTGTGCCGCAAATTTAAGAAAAAATCGACCTAAATATTAATTTTTAAATATCTGATAATCAGAATTTAAATAAACTAATATTTACTTTTATTCTGTATATGTTGATAATTCTGAGAATTTATAATGTAGATAAGGGTGTAAATTTGAAAAGTATAAAATGATTTACTATGAAAAGATTAATACATTCATCAATGCTAATTTTTGCTTTGGCATTTGTTAGTTCTTGTGTTGTTCCTAAAAAGAAATTTTTGGCGATGCAACATCAAAGAGATTCTTTACAAAATGGTTTGAATATAGCCAACTTAAAAATTGATAGTTTAAATGGATTAGTAAAAGCTCAACGCGATACAATACTGATTTTGAGAGCAGAGTTAGCAGATACAAAATCTAAACTTTCAACTTTGACTGAACAATACAATACGCTTTCAGAAAACTATAAGCAATTAAGAGCTAATAGTACAGATGAAATTAAAAAACTAATTAAGGATTTAGAAGCAACGCAAGCTAATTTAGCAGCACGTGAAAAGCGATTGAAAGAGGTGGAAGATGCAATGGCTAGAAGAGATGATGCAGTAAATGCATTGAGAGATAAACTACAAAAAGCTTTGCTTGGATTTAATAAGAGTGGCTTAACAGTTAATATTAAAGATGGTAAAGTATATGTTTCTTTAACAGATAAATTATTGTTTGCATCGGGAAGTATAGAGATCGATGATAAAGGTAAAGATGCATTAACGGAATTAGCGAAAGTATTACAAACACAACCCGATATTAATATTTTGGTGGAAGGTCATACCGATAATATGAAGGTTACAAACTTAGGTCAAATAAAAGACAATTGGGACTTAAGCGTATTACGTTCAACTGCAGTTGTTAGGTATCTAACGGATAATGAAAAGCTAGATCCTAACAGAGTTACTGCATCTGGAAGAGGAGAAGTTATGCCGGTTGATAAAATGAATACTGCAGAGGCTAGAAGTAAAAATAGAAGAATTGAAATTATCTTGACTCCGAAATTGGATGAGTTGTATAATTTGTTGAATGAAGAAGGCAAGTAGAAATTCTAAATTTAGAATTAAGAGTTAAGAGTTAAGAACGGTTGGTGCTAGCTTTATAAACTAGCACCAATTTTTTTTCTTAATACTTAATACTTTGTACTTAATACTATTTTAAAAAGGACTCACAAAGTTTTTAAAGCTCGGTAATTCTTTGTCTTTGTCTGACACAAATTTTGCTTCCACTTTCCAATCGATATTCAAGTCAGAGTCATTAAAGCATATACCACCTTCCGATTCTTTATGGTAATAATTCGTGCATTTGTACGCAAATATGGTATTGTCTTCTAACGTAGAAAATCCATGTGCAAATCCTTCTGGGATGAAGAATTGTAATTGATTCTCTGCATTTAATTCTATGGCAAAATATTGACCATATGTTGCTGAATCTTTGCGGATATCCAGAGCTACATCCAAAACGCTACCTTGTATTACACGTACTAATTTACCTTGTCCATATGGCCTTTTTTGAAAATGTAATCCTCTAATGGTCCCTTTCTGTGATAGGCTCTGATTGTCTTGAACAAAATGTATGTTTCCAATTTTTTTATCAAAAACATCTTGTCTGAAGCTTTCAAAAAAATATCCTCTTTCATCTCGCCAAACTTTTGGCTCGATAATTAATAATCCACTAATAGGGGTTGTTGATATATTCATTATTCTATAACGTCGAGGATTGTTCTAAATGCTATAAATTTATTTTGAAATTTTGCTGAATGTTCAGCTTGCAAAGCCGGTGCAAAATTGCTTTGGTATTCGTTTAGTTTATCTTGGGACTCACAAAAATATTGAAATGAATAGGTGTGTCCATCTTGTTTGGGCTCTTTGAGTTTCATGATTTTATGCATTACAAAACATCCAGTATTCATTACATCTGGAACATGAACCTTTCTCATCCATTCTATCCATTCAACATGAACATCTTCGATCACGTTAACCGTTACACTATATAATACCATTTTTTATTTGCGAAATTATAAAAAAAATTAACTACCCCTTAACTCCCTATATCTTTTTCTAGCTTCAACTACAAATAGGCTACCATCATATTCTTCTATGATGCGTTTATAATATTCCATAGCTTTTACAGGTTCATTTAATTTGTATTGATAGGTAACTGCGATTTTAAATACCGCATCATCAGCCCAAATACCATCTTTAAAATTTAGACTTATTTTCTCAAGCATTGGAATAGCTAATGAATATTCTTGCTTTTGCAAGTGTATATCGGCTTTCATCCATAAAATATCATCTTCCAAATCATTCATTGGAAATAATGTATTAATTGAATCGAGCTTAATTACCGCATCCTCATATTTGTGTTGAAAAACAAACAAATCTGCCTCTGCATACAACTTTAATGAATATAAATTACTGTCGATGTATTCGTTATCAGAAATCAGCAAACTTAAATTCAATGCATCGTTTGCTATTAGGTTAGAGGTCCCCGATTTTAATATGTCTAGCTGTGCTTTAGCCCAAATGAATTCCCCTGCATAGTATGACAACTTAGCATTTTTAAATTTTGCCAATTGTCCAATAGGTTCGTCCTTGTAAGCCTTGTCTACCTGTCCATACAATAAGGCAGCATCCCAAATATCCCCTCTTATTAAATAATAATCGGCTAGATCTAATTTACAGGATGCATTGAAAGATGTAATTCCTAAACGATTATTTACTATGTGTTCTAATAGTTCTATTGCTTTATTAACCTTGCCCGAGTATAAAGCCAAAATTTTCGCATAATCTTTTATGCTTTCTAATGCTTCGCTTGAATATGATTTCTCTTTAAAATATTGTTCGTACTCGTTTTCTAATTGTAGTATGTCGTTCGAATTATAATTGCTATTGATAATTTTTTCGAACTGGTTTTCTAATTTAAGTCGACGTGCATTTTCAAATAAATCCGATTGCGGACCTCTACTTATAATTTCTTTATACGCCTTGTCTGCTACATCATATGCCCTATTGCTATTGCAATAATTAGCTAAGCTCAATATTCTAAATCCATTTTCATTATTTCTTTTATCAAGAGCAATACTTTGTGTCAATGCCGCTTCAAAATTTTGTTGTTGAATGAATGTCCAAATAAGTAACTCATTATAAAAAATTTGATCGGGGAACAATTGAATTTTTTGAAGCAGAATTCCTTTAAGTAAGTCATAATCTTTTTCATCATTTAAGTAATCCTGAAGCATTTGTTGTGTTTGTTCTATTTGATAAGCGCTTGCCTCAAACATTGCCAATTGTTCTTCAATTACTCCCTGCTTATTGTTTTGTAAACTGTATATTTTAGATGCCTCTATACTCAACACAGTATTGTTATTTAACATTTGCCTTGAACGTTTCACAACTTGTATGGCATAATCCAATAAATTAAGGTTGATGAATTCGTTACACGTTTCCATCATCATACCAATATCTGGCTTTAAATTATTTATTGCATCTAAATATGATTTATTTGCTTTGTCGGCATTGTTGGTCAAACTATATATATTGCCCAGATCAATAAAGTATATAGGATAATTTTTTGAACGCTTTATTTGCTTTTTAACAATCTTCTCGGCAGAATCGTATTTTTTTAAGATGATATACGATTGAATTAGATTTTTATAATATTGAATATTGTCTGGATTATTCTGATATAATTTCTCGTAAACATCCGCAGCCTTTTCATATTCACCATTATTAAAATACTCTTTAGCAATTAAATCGTTTGAATATTTTTGTGCCGATGTAGAATCGATACATGAAATTATTATAACTATTATGAAGAGGAAATACTTAAACATAGTCTATAAAATTAATACATATATTTATATTCAAGAACTTTTTACAAATAAGCAATAACATAAAATAAGGGTAAAAATGGTGTTACAGCTATATATAAACGAGGCTATCAGTGATTTTATGATTAAATTTAGTTTGTTTTAACCATGAAAAGTAAGTATTTACACTATATATACCTTTTAATTGCATTAATTCCATTGGCTTGTAATAAAAATTCTAGCCAACATAGATTAATCCCTCTCGAAGACTTTTTTAAATCGGCAGAAAAGAGTAACATGTTATTATCGCCTAATGGTAAGTATGTTAGCTTCATTGCCTTATATAAAAATAGGCCCAATGTATTCCTCCAAGATTTAGGGACGCAGGAGATCCTAAAGATTACGAACGATACATTAATTGGTATCAATAAATATATGTGGTTAAACGATAGCCTTTTGATTTATCTTAAAGATATCGATGGAAAAAGTAATTATCATCTTTTTAAAAAGTGTATAAATAAATTAGAGAAAGAGATAGATTTAACTCCTTTTGAAGGTGTTAAAATTCAGATCACGAGTAATAATATTTATAGTAATTCTGATATTTTTATTCAGATGAATAAATTAAATCCGAATGTTTTGGATTTATTTAAGATTAATGTTGTTACGAATAAGATTAGCTTGATTGAAAAAAATCCTGGTAATATTGGTTCATGGTTAGAAGACTTGAATGGTGAGGTTCGATTAAGAGTTGAGACCGATGGTGTAAATGAAAAAATTTTTTACAAACGTAGTTCTTCATCGGAATATAAATTGGTGCATTCCTTGAATTTTAAAGAGACCTTATTGCCATTAGCATTTACAAAAGAAGGAAGTAGTATTTATGCATTGTCAAATATTAATCGAGATAAAATAGCATTAGTTGTATTTGACTTAGAAAGTGCAAAAGAAAAGCAAGTGATTTTTGAACACGATGCAGTGGATGTATCAGATATAAAATTTTCTGAAATCACAAATTCTCCAATCTATGCTGCATATCATACTTCAAAGTATCAAATTAGGGCTCTTAATACTAAGCTAGATACATTGATTAATTTTTTGAAAAATAGAATTAGTGATGAAAGTTTTTTAATTCTAAATTCTACTAAAAACGAACAAAAATTTTTAATAAAATCGTACTCTGATCGTTCATTAGGCGAATACTATATATTTGATTACAGTACAAACGCTTTGAACAAAATAGCTAGTACTAAAAATTGGATTGACAAAGATATTTTAGCTGAACAAAGAACTATTAGTTATGTAAGTAGAGATAGTCTATACATTAATGCTTATCTAACACTTCCTAAAACTAAACAAGATAAGTATCCATTAATCGTATGGATAGGATACAATCCTTGGGAAAGAATTAAATGGCAATATAATTCAGAAGTTCAATTTTTAGCAAACCGTGGGTATGCTGTTTTGCAAGTAAATCATAGAGGCGTTGGTGGTTATGGCAAATACTTTCAACAGAAAGGCTTTCAAGAAATTGGGCGAAAAATGCAAGATGATATAGATGATGGTGTCAGGTTCTTAATCCGACAAGGAATAGTAGACAGTACAAGAATTGGAACTATGGGATATAGTTTGGGCGGATTTGCCGCATTAAATGCATGTGTTCGAGATTCTAATTTATATAAATGCGCAGTATCCTATTCAGGTTATCTAAACCTATTTTCTTACGTTAAAACTATTCCACCATATTACCATCAATATCTGGAGATGATTTACGAAATGTTGGGGAATCCAGAAAAAGATTCTGAGTATTTCAAATCGGTTTCTCCAATTTTTAATTCAGAAAAAATTAAAGCTTCTGTATTTATTGCACATGGTCAAAACGACAACCGTGTAAGTACCGATGAAGTGAATCGATTTGTCAAAAGTCTTCAAAAACAAAATCAACATGTACAATACTTATATATCACTGGAGAAGGCCATGGTTTTAGAAAGTTAGAAAATAAGTATACCTTGTATCACGAGATAGAAAAGTTTTTAGAGACTAAGCTAAAAACCATTAATGAATAAGAAGCAAAAAAATTCCTATAGAAGAAATTATGCCTTAATACCAATATTTATTGTGGTATTAACAATCACTTTCTTTATTGCATTATTTTTTGGTTATAAGTTTACTCAAAAGGTTATTGAGTCGCAGTTCGTAACAGATAAGGTTGAAGTGCTTGATGAAGCATTAAAGCCTTATAATGATTTTATTTTTACTAAGATTCCTCAAATATCACTATATCAAGGTTATTTAGATTCTGTTTCCGTAAAGAGTTTATCGGGCAATTATTTTAGGAACTATCCAATAATTGAAAGCATTACTTTTTATGATATTGAAGTGGGGAATATTCCTATAGAAGATGGATTCCGACAAGACAATTTTTCTATAGGGGTGAAATCTGTTTATAACATTAATAAAGACAAAAACGATTTGCCAATTTTACAGCTTAAATTTAAGAAAAAAGAGTATGGTGAATTTTTAGGAAAAGATGTCAATGATTTTAGTAGGTCAATATTAAAATTTTCGAATTACATCAATAATTACGATTCTACAAAGGAAATTAGTCCAGATTTAGTTTTTAAAGTTTTTTATGCATTTAATGATAAGCAAGTAAGTTTCGTGAATGTGCCTAGTGAAACTGAAATAAAAATTTATCATCAATTGGTTACCGAAGAAGTCAATCGAATCATGGCTTACGATCAGGATTTAATTACCTTTCAGTTGGATCCCAATAAACTACCGATCGTAAACAATAATCCATATTTGTATGAAAATATATTATTGCGTCCAGTAACATTCGATTCATTGATGAACGACAAGCGGTACTTTACTACTGGGATTTCATTACCAGGTGCATTCTCCGATTATCAGTTGTATTTTATCTCATCAAGAGAGTTTGTCAATAAGAGAATAGGAATGTTGTTTACACCTATAGCTATTGGTATTCTAGCCGTGTATTTAATTATGTTATTCATTGCGATTTTAATATATAGGAACCTAAATATTAATGCAAAACTTTTCAAACTCCAATACGACTTTGTCAATAATTTAACACATGAGTTCAAGACACCTGTGAGCGTTATAAAAATTGCTGCAAATAATATTAAAAACCAAAAGGTGTTGAATGAAAAAGATAAAGAATTGTATGGAAGAATACTTGATGAGGAAGCCGATAAGTTAAATGATTTAATGAATAAATTACTTTCATTAACTCAACTCGAAAATAGGTCCTTAATTGTGAAGAAGGAGCAGATTGATTTGTACGAATTCTGCAGAGACATTGTAGATGCTTATAATATCAAATACACAGATTTTAAAATCGAATACAGTGTGCAAAATATTCTATATTATAATGGAGATCGGGTATTACTATACAGCTTATTTCAAAACCTAATGGATAATGCGTACAAGTATTCTTATCAAGACAATAGAAAATTACAAATAAAAATTAAACGAGTTAAACAGCAATTGTTATTATTATTCATCGATAGTGGAATTGGTATTCCAGCCGAGGAAATCAATAATGTCTTCAATAAATTTTACCGAATCGAAAATCAATTCAATCAACAAGGAAGCGTTGGCATAGGCTTGGCTTTCTGTAAGGAAGTGGTTAAATTTATGAAAGGAGAGATAAGCGTTCGAAGTGAACTGGGTAAGGGTTCTGAGTTTAAAATTGTCTTACCAATTGATTAGCCTATACTTATTCGCATAAAATTTTTACATTTATATACTATTATATTATTTAATTTCGCCCAAAATTAACACTATGGAAAAGTCTCAAGTAAAAATAGCAATTGTTGAAGACGACAGTAATTTAAGATTTTTAGTAAGTCAAAGAATAGCCTCTGAAGGATACCAAGTATTGGAAGCTGCAGATGGTAATTCTGGTGAAGAGCTTATTTTGAAAGAGCAACCTCATATTGTTTTATTGGATTGGATGCTACCCGGTAAAACCGGATCGGATGTTTGTACATCTGTTCGCCAGCAAGACTATTCGGGAATCGTTATAATGGTTACAGCCAAATCTCAGGATGTCGATAAAATTGATGCTTATGGTTTTGGTGTCACAGATTACATCACGAAACCTTTCAATATGGAAGTATTGATGGCGCTATTAGAGAATAAGGTGAAATTTATTGTAAATTCTGATAAGTCAGATGTAATCAAATTTGCAAATATGGAACATCATCCGAGTATCCATATGCTAATTCGTGAAGGCAAGAAAGTAGAACTTACAATTTTAGAAAATAGAATTCTATTATACTTTCTGAAAAACATGAATAAGGTAATCAACAGAGATGAATTGATGATGGTTGTTTGGGGCTATAATTCCGATGTAAACACTCGTACCTTAGACATGCATATTGTGCGCCTAAGAAAGAAAATAGAAAACAATCCAGAGCAACCAACATTATTACAAACAGTACGCGGATTGGGCTATAAATTTGTATTGGAATAATTATAGTACTATTTTCCGTATCTATATTCTTCAAATTGCTCTTCGCCATCTACGGTGCCTTCGATTCTTGCAAACAATGAATCTTTAGCTAGTTTTTTGTAAATGATGCGTTGAGGGAAATCGTGGTTTACGTTTTCAAAAACAGCTTGACCTTGATTATCAACCAATGTAAAATCAGTAGTCTCTGCATCGTTCACAGTCACAGAATAGGTGAGCAAACCGTTCATGTATCCAATTTCTGCGTTCTCAGAAAAAGTTGTATCCCCTTCAGGTGAAATTGCATAAGCATGCCCAATATATGTCGAATCGTTCAAAGAGTTCCATTCTTCATAAAGTATTCCTTCCTCCGTTGGACTCTTCCAAGTACCTAACATCCACTTTAGAGATTTGATGTCGTTGTCCGATTTGTTAGTACATCCTTCAAGAACGAAAAGGGAACAGGTACTTATTATAAGTATTGAACCGGAAATTGCTGGGCTTTTCATATTTAATTTAGTTACACAAAGGTATTTATAATTTAACATTTATAACAAGTATTTTGTTATATAAAATATAGGTAATTGTAAAATTAATAAGCCATCTAGCAGAACCAAATATTGAAAATCTCCTTTAGATCTATGAATGTTCGCAATCACAGCAATAGCAACTAAGCTGCTACAGATGACAGTGATACTTTCGGCAGTAAAGCCATTGATTAGCATCTGCATCGACATACAAAAAAGAAAGAGGAGGATTGAGACTAATTGAGTGCCTTTTACACCAATCAAACTGGGGATCGTTTTTAAATTACTTTCCTTATCCTGCTCAAAATCTCTGATATCAAATGGCAATGTTAATGCAATTATCCAAATGAATTTTAGAGCAAAACGTGTATACTGAATTTCTTGTAGCGGTATTTTATTTTCAATAGCAATCTGTACGTTGCACAGCATTACCCATACGAAAGAAATTATGAACACTTTTAAATACGGCAAGCTCCTGAATCCTTTGAAGCCCCAGTTTTCAAAAGGTAAATGATACAATAATGTAAGGCCTGCTGTTAACACAATTAAAACTTTATGTTGTATTCCTAAAAATGTATATGCCGATGCAGAAGCACTAAGAAACATTATACCGTGTACCAAACTGGAATGTGTATTCATCCATTCAATACGCGGATTTTTGAAACTACCCGATTTATTAGGGTATCCAACTGCAAAGAGGTAAGCTACAATGGTGCTAAAAAATACAAAAGCCAAGTACTTGTAATCGAATGGTATTTCATGAATTTGAAAAAATAATGCCGACTGTGCAGTTGCAGCTAAACCGATAAAGATATTGGAGTATATCAAAAAGTCTTGAAACTTTTTAAGCATCTACAAACTTACGCAGATTTTAATTCAAAAATTGTAATCTCGGGTAAAATGCCTATTCGACCTGGATAACCTAAGAATCCATAACCAACATTTACATATAATTTTTGATCTGCTTCTTCATAAAGTCCCGACCATTCAGGATATACATATTGTGCCGGACTCCATTTGAAATCTCCAAACTCAATTCCAAATTGCATTCCATGTGTATGGCCTGCAAACATCATGTCGATGTCCTTATGATCCTTTAAAACTTGAGCTCTCCAATGACTTGGGTCATGCGATAATAATAGTTTTACAGCTGCTTCGTCCGTTTCTTTTTTTGCTTTTACCAAATCACCTTTCCTTGGGAAACGCATATTCGCACCCCAATTTTCAACTCCAATGATTGCTAATTTATCGCCCGATTGTTCAATAATTCTGTTCTCATTCAAAAGCAAATCCCATCCCATGTTTTTATGAACTTCATATAAATCGCTTAAGTTTTTCTTCTTCGCTTTCTCCGATGGCCATTGGTGATAATCGCCATAATCGTGGTTGCCTAAAATCGAGTAAACTCCCATCGGCGCCTTCACTTTATCGAAGATATTCGAATAATCACGCATTTCAGAAGTTTGATCGTTTACTAAATCGCCTGTGAAAAATACGATATCGCATTTCTCTGCATTTAATAGATCAACACCTCCTTGCACCGCAACTTTATCGTAAAAACTTCCCGAATGCACATCGGATATCTGTCCAATTTTTAATCCATCGAAACTTTTCGGCAGATTTCTAAGAATAATTTTTTTACGTTTTACCTGATAATCGTAAACATTTTTAGAAATCATTCCATAGTTCATGGTTACAAATGGTAAACCTGCCATCACTAAGCCTGTCTTACTTATGAACTCAGATCTACTGATTGCATTTTCTTTTTTCAATGGAGCAATAGGTTCACTAGCCGTCACTACATCGGCAATCAATTCTTCCTTGTTTATAGTATTTCGTTTTATGCCGATGGTACGGGCAATAAAAACAAATGCTCTTCTTATATCGTCTATTAATAAGAAAGGCAATGCAAAGGCTTTTGAAAAATAATGGATGAAAAACCAAATGAAAATTACCGTGCGTAATATTCTAGGAATAGAAAATAAAATTCCAGAAATCATGCCTGAAATCGTTAAGAGCACGATGATCCAATAAGCATATACTACTATCGCTTTTCTTCTTGTCGACTTGAAATTGAAGGATGCTTTAATTGCTTGTAATACATAAAAGTCGATTGCAAACAAGACCACACATAATATTAATAAATTTAAAAACCGCTCCATCGTTTGCAAATATACTATCTAAAATTACTATCGATATCAAAATCTTCATCGTCGTTCAAGGCGCTTCCAAACAAGGTGTTGAACATGTCTTTGAATTCGTAACCATTGTCTAAATAATTTTTGCTGATGAGCGAGTATTCCGACAATGCATGAAGGCTCATTTCCATCAAAAATAATTTTAATGATTCTTCAATTTTTTTATTACTCTTTAGAACGAGTTCTTCCAAACCAGGAATTGCTTCTAATCGATTTTTGTATTCCTTATTGCTTAAGTCGTCCAAGATATTCATCTGATTCCCTTCTGCAAACCAATTGATGATTTCTTGATAAGGATTTTTCTCTTTTGTCTTCTTAGACTTTTCTGGATCTGGTAGATATTCTACGATTGTATTTTTTATAGCTTTACCAATTAAAATATGCGCTACTTTTGCTGGTCCTTCCAGTTCCCCTTCATAGACCAGTTCTATTTTACCTGTGATACTCGGTAATACTCCAAGAAAATCTGTGATTCTAATGCTAGTCTCTTTCTCCCCATTCAATAACATTCTTCTCTCCGCAGTGCTCACTAAATTTTCAAAAGCACTAATTGTTAACCTTGCAGAAACTCCACTTTTCTTATCGATGTACTCACTATTTCTAGCTTCAAATGCAATTTGTTCAATCAGTATTTTTGCAATGTCATTTACACGTACTGATTTTTTTTGTGCTTGATCTAAATCTGCTTCCTGTTCTGTGATAGCTTTTGAAATTTCTACTGTTTTTGGATAATGCGTTAGAATTTGACTTTCGATCCTATCCTTCAAAGGTGTTACAATACTACCTCTGTTCGTATAATCCTCTGGATTAGCAGTGAATACAAATTGTATGTCTAATGGCAATCTCAATTTGAATCCCCTAATTTGAATGTCCTTTTCTTGAAGTATATTGAACAATGCCACTTGAATTCTTGCTTGCAAATCGGGCAACTCATTAATTACAAATATTTGTCGATGTGTACGCGGAATTAAACCGTAGTGAATCACACGTTCGTCTGCGTAGGAAAGTTTTTGAGCCGCTGCTTTAATAGGATCTATATCGCCAATTAAGTCGGCAACTGTTACATCTGGTGTTGCAAGCTTTTCTGTATAACGTTCCGATCGGTGCATCCAAGCTATCGGAGTTTTATCTCCCAATTCATTTATAGTATTAATACCATACCAAGAAATTGGATTAAATGGATCGTCATATAATTCTGAACCATCGATATAAGGAATGTACTCATCCAGTAGTTCGATGATGGAGCGTGCAATTCTTGTTTTTGCTTGACCTCTTAAACCTAAAAGTAAAATATTGTGCTTCGATAAAATTGCAGTTTGAATTTCAGGGATCACGGTGTCGTCGAATCCCAAAATTCCATCGAAACTTTTTTCTTTCTTTTTCAATCGCTCAATTAAATTATCGCGCAATTCTTGCTTAATGCTTTTCGATTGGTAGCCCGATTTTTTTAGTTCGCCAAATGTTTTTATGTTGAGTAATTTATTCATCTTATTTAACTGTTTTTCTTCTGTTTTTTACATAATCTTCAAATACATATTCACCTAGTCCATTCAATGAACTGTAGAATGCTCGGCCTCCATTTGTTTGAGTAAACATTCGCACGAACTGTTGTAAATACGGGTCTTGAGCAATCATAAATGTGGTAATAGGGATTTTTAACTTCTTACATTGTGCCGCCATGTTCAATGTTTTATTCACAATTTTTCGATCGAGTCCAACACTGTTTTTATAATACTTTGCACCTTCTTTCAAACAAGATGGCTTACCATCGGTAATCATAAAGATTTGCTTGTTATTGGTTTTCCTTCTTCTCAAAATATCTACTGCCAATTCTAATCCGGCATAGGTGTTGGTATGATATGGGCCTACTTGTAAATAGGGTAGATCTTTTATTTCGATAGGCCATGCATCGTTCCCAAAAACGATTATATCTAAAGTGTCTTTTGGATATTTTTTCTTGATTAATTCCGACAATGCCATTGCAACTTTTTTAGCAGGAGTAATTCTATCCTCACCATAAAGAATCATGGAGTGCGATATGTCGATCATCAAAACGGTTGAAGCTTGAGTTTTATAATCCATTTCCTCAACTTCTAAATCACGTTCAGTTAATTTAAAATCACCGATACCATGATTGACTTGTGCATTGTGTATGGATTGGGTAACATCGATCCGATCTAATGCATCGCCAAATTCAAATTGTCTGCGTTCAGCATTACGTTCGTCGCCTTGACCAGAATATGGACTTTGATGCTGACCTCTACCCGATTTTTTCAGTTTCCCGAAAATTTCTTCCAACGCATTTTGTCTGATGCTTTGCTCGGTTTTTGCAGTAATGATAAATCCTTGATTATTGTTGGCATCGTCTTTCAAATATCCATGCTTCTTCAAATCATCAATAAAATCGCCCATCCCATAATCGTCTCGAGTAATATTGTATTTTTTGTCGAGCTCATTCATCCAAGCCAATGCCTCGTTTGCATCTCCAGAGGTATAATTCAAAAGCTCCAAAAAGAGTTTCAATAGCTCTTCAAATGAGCCTTTTGGTAATTCGTTTGGTAAATATTTGCTAAAATTATATCCGCGCATTTTCAATAAACGTATTATATTGTATAATAGTTTTAAGAATTAATCGAATCCAAATATGAGAACATTTCTATTGATAATTGCCTTAGTCGTATTGAGTCACAAGAATTTTGCTCAAACAAGTGATACTCAATCCATCCTTACATTATTGGAGCAACAAAGAAAAGATTGGAATTCTGGCGATGTAGAAGCGTACATGCAAGGATATTGGAAATCCGATTCCCTACTCTTCGTGGGAAAGCGTGGTCCACAATATGGTTGGAATCGCACTCTTGAAAATTACAGAAAGTCCTATCCTAATAAGGAAGCAATGGGACAATTGACATTTAATATTTTGAAGGTCGATGTGTATTGCGAATCGAATGCATTCGTTTTGGGCGAATGGATTCTTGATAGATCTAAAGATCAGTTAAAAGGTTTTTTCACCTTGCGATTAAAAAAAATTAATAATCAATGGTTGATTGTTGCAGATCATTCTTCTTAATTTTATATAAGCGCATAAATACTCCACGTTTTTTCTCTTCATAAATTAATTCGTAGTTCTGAATTTCAGTTATGAGTTCATCTGGATAATTAAATACATTAGACCATAATATATAGTCGGTGTTTTTTAAATGGTAGGATTGAAACCTGCTCGTATCGCCGTTGAGACTTAATATTTCTTGCGAATCAATATTTGGGAATCCAGCTGCAACATTATTGATTTCTATATTATTTTTTTGAATG
>JAEYZM010000010.1 GCA_023427985.1 Bacteroidota bacterium
TTTCAGGGGTCGATATTGTAGGTGCATTGGAACAAGAGATTCAGATTAATGTCGACTTAAATAAAATGAATGCAGCGCAGATTTCCTTTGGCGACATTCAACGAGCGGTTGGTTATGAAAATATTTCTGCATCGGGTGGGACTATTAAAATTGATGGAGTAAGAAGAACATTAAACATTAAAAAAGAATATCCGAATGCATTAGAAATTGCAAACACGATCATTAAAACTCCTACAGGTGGATCGGTGTATCTTAAAGACATTGCAGAAGTTGTTGATGGATTTAAGGAGCAAGAAAGTTATGCCCGTTTATATGGTAAGAACGTAATCACCTTAAACGTGAAAAAACGTTCTGGAGAAAACTTGATTGAAGCATCGGATAAGATTCGTGAGATTGTGAAAGAGATGAAGGAAGATGAGTTTCCTAAAGGTCTTGATATTACTATTACTGGTGATCAATCGGATCAAACGCGTGTAACCTTACACGATTTAATAAATACCATTATCATCGGATTTATATTAGTTACGATTATCTTGATGTTCTTCATGGGTGTAACGAATGCCATATTTGTTGCACTATCGGTGCCTTTATCGATGTGTGTTGCCTTCATCGCAATGCCTGCATTAGGAGGGATTTTTGGATTCTCATTTACAATGAACATGATTGTGTTGTTCTCCTTCCTATTAGGTTTAGGTATTGTGGTAGACGATGCGATTGTAGTTATAGAAAATACGCATAGAATTTTTGATAATGGTAAAGTTTCGATTAAAAAGGCAGCAAAAATGGCAACGGGTGAAGTGTTCCTTCCAGTATTATCGGGAACATTAACAACTTTAGCACCCTTCGTTCCTTTATTATTCTGGCCAGGTATCATTGGTAAATTCATGTTCTATTTACCAGTAACATTAATCATTACTTTATTAGCTTCCTTATTGGTAGCATATATTATCAACCCAGTATTTGCGGTGGATTTTATGAAACCACACAATACTGATCACAATCATAAACCAAGTTTTGATGCACGTGTAAAACGTGTGATGATGTGGATGGCTGGAATTGCATTGATAGGTTATTTAATAAACTTTGGATTGGGTAATTTCATAGTAGTACTTGCATTACTTTATTTATTGAATCATTTTTATTTAGAAGGATGGGTACTGAAATTCCAAACAAAGGCTTGGCCTAGATTCCAAAATTGGTATGCTAAGAAATTAGAATGGGCATTGCACAAACCATGGCAAATGATTTTAGGTACGATTGGTTTATTCATATTTACTATCATCTTCATGTCGGTACGAACACCAAAATTTGTATTCTTCCCTGATTCAGATCCAAACTTCGTATACGTTTATGTTAGTTTACCAGTTGGTACGGATCAAGAGTATACGAATGAAGTGATTAAAGATGTAGAAGAAAGAGTGAACAAAGTGGTTGGTAAAGATAACCCAGTAGTATCTTCAATTATTTCTAATGTTACGGTAGGGGTTACCGATCCGCAAGATGAAGATCAAGGTAAGTATACCAATAAAGGAAAAGTATCGGTAGCATTTGTTGAATTTGGAAAACGAAATGGTGTAAATACTGCAGAGTATCTCGATAAGATTAGAGAATCTGTAAAAGGTATTCCGGGTGCAGAAATTACGGTAACGAAAGAACAATCGGGTCCACCTACAGCGAAACCTATATCTATTGAAATCACTGGTGATAACTTAGATTCATTGGTTGCAACATCGGTACGATTGAAAAAATATTTGGATTCGAAAAACATTGCAGGTGTTGAAGAATTGAAATCAGATTTCCAAAACAATAAGCCTGAAATTATATTCGATATCGACAGAGAGCGTGCGAATAGAGAAGGAATTTCAACGGGTCAAGTAGCTCAAGAACTTCGAACTGCATTGTACGGTACGGAAGTGTCGAAGTTCCGCGATGAGAAGGACGATTATGAGATTAATTTACGTGCGAAGGAAGAACAACGTAATAACTTAGAAGTATTGCGTAATATGAATGTAACGTATCGCGATATGGGCATGGGCGGAATGATTCGCCAAGTACCGATGTCGTCTTTCGCCGATATTCAATATGTAAACACATATGGTGGTATCAAACGTAAACAACAAAAACGTATCATCATACTATCGTCGAACGTTTTGAGTGCATACAATCCGAACGAAGTTGTTGGAAATATTCAACGTGAAATTGATCAATTCAATGCACCTTCGGGAGTAAGCATTAAAATGGCTGGTGAACAAGAGGAACAAATGGAAACGGTATTGTTCTTAGGTACTGCATTGATGGTTTCATTTGGATTGATCTTGTTGATTTTGGTAACTCAGTTTAACTCTATTGGTAAGCCGATCATTATTTTGAGTGAGATTTTCTTCAGTATCATTGGGGTATTGTTGGGTATTACGATATTCAAAATGACGATGTCGACCGTAATGATGGGTGTAGGTATTATTGCATTGGCAGGTATTGTGGTTCGTAATGGTATTCTATTGGTGGAGTTTGCCGATTTAATGATGTCGCAGGGGATGACAGCTTATGATGCGGTATTAGAAGCAGGACGTACACGTATGACACCGGTATTATTAACCGCATTAGCGACTATGTTGGGATTGATTCCTTTGGCTGTTGGATTAAATATGGACTTTGCGCTATTGTTTACAGAGTTCAATCCGCACATTTATTTCGGTGGCGATAACGTAGCGTTCTGGGGTCCATTGTCATGGACAATGATCTTCGGGTTAATTTTCGCGACGTTCTTAACCCTCATTTTGGTACCAGTAATGTACTTATTGGTGGCTAATTTGAAACAAAAATTATTTAAGAAAAATAAATCGGAAGATCTTGCGTTAGAAGAGTAATTTAGTTTTGCCACACAGTGGTTTAGGTTAGTTAGGTTAGAAGAAGCCTCGGCGAAAGTCGGGGCTCTTCTTTTTCGTGCGCTTGTGGGTTCGTATGTTCGTATGCTCGTGGGTTCGTGTATGAAATTCGAAACTGTCGAAGGTGGGGATTTTTAGCAGACATGCTCAATCGAAGATTGAATATTGAACCATGCAGAAATTTCCAGTTGAACTAGTACAGCCTATCTGTTGGTTATACATTAATTGTGGTTCATTGTTTTATGACGGCGGTAGTTCTAGTCTGAAAGATCATAATTAAAATGGATTGCATTCATTTCAGAACTAAATTTCGTTTTCCTATAAAACTCAACAGCGTCAATGTCGTCACTTTCAGCTTCAACATAGACATCTTCAAAGTTATTTTGTTTACAGAAACTACATACTTCGGATATGAGTGCTTTACCTATACCTTGTCCTTGGAAGTTAGGACTAACCCCTACGTCATAGATATATGCAATCGGTTTTGTGCCGTAGTATCTATGTAATACATACATTGTTAGTCCCCCTAAAACTTCGTTATTTGACATTACAACAAACACAAATAAGTCAGGATTTGATAGTAATTTACTCAACTGCTCGTCTTTAGCAATAGGTTCATTGTTTTCAAAAACCAATTTGAAAATTTCAATTAAGGATTTAAATTCCCTTAAACTATTTGCATTGAGTTTTTTTATTTCCATTTTTTAAGAATCAAAGCCTGAACCATCCCATTCAACACCTTCTGGAAAGAGTGCTGCTCGTCTATTCGTCATTTCTACTGCTATCATAGCACTATAACCCCCATTCTCTTTAAGTTTTGATATGATGTTATCATAACTTTTTTCGTCTCTGTTTTGGCTTAGTTTAAATACATTGTCAAGTTTGTCTGCTTTTAATTCAAAGCCAACAATTGCAGGCATCATTTTACTTAAATATTGTTCAGGTAGATTTTCGTAGTATGTTTGAGATTGAGTATTTCCTTTTTCAAATTTCAAGGTTAGTTTTTTCATAAAACTTACCAATTCTTTATCAGTCATAAACTTTACTTGACCTTGTATATGTACACTCATATAATTCCAAGTTGAACCAATTTGTGGATTGCTGTACCAAGATGCACTTACATAGCAACTTGGCCCTGTAAAGACAAGTAAACAATTGGGGTTTTCAATAAATGCATTGTGATGGTCTGTATTACGCATAATGTGTCCCTGTAAATACAACTCTCCATCTCGTTCTTCCAATAAAATAGGAATCTGAGTTGCTACTTGTATGCCCGAAACAAAACTACCCGTCATAAACGCAAATGGATATTCTTCTATAAAGTCCAAAATTGCTTTTTTGTCTTTTTCTTTGAAGTATGAAAAGTTGTACATATTTGTATTTGTTCTTTTTCGTTTGTTTGTTTTATACGATTCCTCCAACATTGACCGCTATCATGAACCTACGAGCACACGAACCCACGAGCATACGAGCATACGAACCCACGAACCTTACAGTTTTAACCCCAAAATATGTAGGTCAATTTTACTCCGATCGATTTCTGCTACACCTGGTAGAATACCGTAGGTTACGAAACCGTATTTATTAAAGAAATGCAGACTTACGTCGTTGTTCCCAAAAATGAAGGCAAGAATGGTTTCGACCCCAATTTTTTTACACTCGTTGATCGCATGCATAATCAATTCCGCGCCAATTCCGTGTTGTCTGAAATTTTCATCAATGTATAATCCTATTTCTACCGTTTTATTATAAGCAGGTCTACCATAGAAACTACGAATGCTGAGCCAAGCCACTACATCGGCATTCATTTCATAAACCCATAGCGGTCTGCTTGCATTAAATTGCTTAAACCATTCGGCCCTGCTCTCAACACTCACCTTTTCCGTGTCGGCCGTCACATTTTTCAAATGAATGGTCTGATTGTAAATGGCTACAATTTTTTCTAAATCTTCTGTTTGGGCGATTCTAATCATACCATATAAAAATAGTATATTTGCTTGTAATCAACAACAAACATTAACAACACAGCATGACTCCGAAAAAGTCATTATCCGATATTTCAATTTTAATTGCCGAAGATAACCTCGTAAATCAATTGCTTATGCGTAAAGTAATTGAGAAAACTGGTATGAAGGTCGATGTTGCCGCAAATGGTTTGCAGGTGCTTGAGAAATTAAATTTGAGCGATAGCAATTACGATGTAATTTTAATGGATTTTCAAATGCCAGAAATGGATGGGCTTGAAGCCACTGAGAAAATCATTCAATCTTATGGTGTAAATAGACCACTGATTTTCGGTATTACTGCAGGTTCGTTCGACGATGATGAAACTAAATTCCTAAGCTCGGGTATGGATGCTAAATTAAATAAACCTTTCAAAGCATCTGAATTGATAGAGCTACTAACAGAAAAAGGTATTTAGTCCAGTGCTAGCATTGAAATTTTTGAAATTTTAATTCTTATTATCGGTCCACTTCTCCTAACACAATATCTATTGAACCTAGGATTGCTATAATATCGGCAATCATTGCACCTTTAGTTATTTCAGGCATTACAGAAAGATTGGAAAAGCTTGCCGACCTTGCTTTGCATCGAATCGGTTTTTCTGTTTTACCATCTGTCACAAAGAAGAATCCCAATTCACCTTTAGGGCTTTCACCTCTGACATAAAATTCTTGTGCTTTCGGAATAATTTTTTTAGGCATTTTGGCTCTAGGATCAAAGTCGGGATTGCGTTTCAACGGTCCTTGTAATCGATCTAAGCATTGATCAATAATCTTTATCGATTCGTAGACTTCTAATACGCGCACATAATACCTGTCCCAACAATCGCCTTTTGTTCCCATTTTTCCTTCACCCATCGGAATCTCAAAATCTAATTCCGGATAAACCGAATACCCATCCACTCTTCTTAAATCCCACTTCAGTCCTGATGCACGTAACATCGGCCCAGAGCATCCGTAATTGATGGCAACATCTAATGGTAAAACACCAACATTTGCTGTTCTATCGATGAAAATTTTATTCTCGGTAAGTAGTTCATCGAGCTCATGCATTTTAGGTTTGAAATAATCGATAAACTCTTTGCAACGTTCTTCGAAACCTACCGGTAAATCGAAAAATAATCCGCCTACCCAAATATAGTTATACAATAATCTTGCTCCCGATGCCCATTCCAATAAATTTAGAATGTGTTCGCGATCTCTGAAACACCAGAAAAATGGGGTGACAGCGCCAATGTCCATACCATAAGTTCCGATGGCGATGAGGTGCGATGCAATTCGATTCAATTCCGCAACTAATACGCGAATGTATTCTACACGTTGTGGAATTTCTTTGTCGATGCCCATCATTTTTTCTACACCCATCACAAAAATATGATCGTTGTTCATGGATGTTAAGTAGTCCATGCGATCGACAAATGGTATCGTTTGCTGATAGCTTAAATTTTCTGCATGTTTCTCGAAACACCTGTGTAAATAACCTATATGGGGGATGCACTCTTTTACGATCTCACCATCTGTTAAAAGTTCAAGACGTAATACACCATGCATAGAAGGATGTTGTGGTCCCATATTGAGTACCATTTCTTCCCTCTTTAAATTATGTATGTCTAATTTATAATCGGTCATTAACGATCGAATTTTATTTTTAAACCTTGATAATATTCCGCTGCTTGGTAATCTTTTCTGAGTGGAAATCCTTCCCAATCATCGGGACATAAAATTCTTCTTAAGTCGGGATGATTTTCAAAAGGAATTCCATACATATCGAATGCCTCTCGCTCATGCCAGTCGGCCGTTCTCCAAATATCATTTACACTTGGCACTGCATCGACATAATTTTTTTCTCTATCGAAAATCGTATTAACTTTTATTGTTATCTGATGTTGAAATGGGATAGAATATAGGTGGTAAACAAGGCCCAAATAATTTTTATCTATACCATAGTCGACACCCGATAAACATGCTAGATAATCAAAAAATAGTTCCGAATCTTCTTTCAAAAATTTACAAACAGCATGCAGCTGATCTTTGGAAACGGTAATGCTGGCTTGCAGTCCAGAGTCGCTGACTTCCAAAACTGCATCCGATCCAAAATTATCGATTAGTTTATTTTTTATTGCTTCAAAGTTCATGATTAGGGTGCTAATCGTTCAATTTTCCATTTGCCTTTTTCCATGAGTGCATACTTCATACGATCGTGCAATCTGCTTGGTCTACCTTGCCAAAACTCAATCGATACAGGTTCTAAAATATATCCTCCCCAATGTGCAGGTTTTGGAACATGTTTGTTTTTATATTTTTCATCCATGTTTTTGAAAATCACTTCTAGACTTTCACGGTTAGGAATAACCTGACTTTGTGGAGAGCTTATAGCGCCTATTCTACTTTCAAAGGGACGTGTATTGAAATATGCTTCTGATTCTTCTTTACTTAATTTTTTCAACTTGCCTTCGATTCGTACTTGTCGATGTAGTTCAGGCCAAAAAAATACCAATGCAGCATGCGGATTCTTAGCAATTTCTTTTCCTTTTCTACTTAAGTAGTTCGTGTAAAATGAAAAACCTTTTGGGTCGTATCCTTTTAGCAATACCACACGAGCACTTGGAATACCATCTTTTGTTGCCGTTGCGAGTGTCATGGCATTGGGCTCCATTACATCGGCCTTAACAGCTTCATGAAACCAAATGTCGAATTGCTCGAAAGGGTTTGCTTGAATGTCCTTTTCAGATAAGGTATGCTTGGCATAATCCGTTCTTAAATTCTCTATATCTTCTTTAGTCAATTTTGTCATGTGTTTTATATTTATTTCTCCAGTACAATTTTTCTTGTAGTTTTTTTAAAATTAATTCGGCCAAAAGATATTCTGGAATGTTTTGAGTTAGTGCTAGTCGGACGTCTTTTTCCGACACATCGATTCTATATAAGGACGCAAATAAATAGGCTTTGTTTTCGTTTAGCAAATTTTTTATGTAGGATGCTAATGCAGAACGTAGGTCTTCATATGTACTTATATCGATGCTTGCAGGCAAACAACTATCTCCAAATTGCTTTTTAATTGCTTGAATGAGTGGATCTTGTGTTTGTGCTGACATTCTAAAGAATTTTGGATTTTATCAAAGTTTTATTATATTCATTTGATGAATCACGGCTAAGATACCAAAAAAATGCTCAGTAAAACAGCTCCAACAGTAGGAAAAATATTAATCTCAGAGCCCTTTATGCTCGATCCTCAATTTCGCCGATCGGTGGTATTGATTGTGGAACATTCGGCACAAGGTACTGTTGGATTTGTATTGAATCAGGAAACAGAAGTTACACTACCCGATATCATTCCGGGATTCCCAATGTTCGATGCTAGAGTTCGAGTAGGCGGACCTGTTCAAACGGATACCTTGCATTTTATTCATCGAGTACCCCATTTGGTTGAGAATGGTGTTGAAGTTATGGAAGGTGTTTTTTGGGGAGGCGATTTTGAACAATTAAAAGAAAAAATTTCTTTAGGCTTGGTGGACATTAATGATGTAATATTTTTCTTAGGATATTCGGGTTGGGACCATGGACAATTGGCAGATGAATTGGAAGCAAATTCATGGATCGTTGCACCAACAGAACATGCTCATATTTTTGATTACGATTCCGATAATCTATGGCGCGATACGGTGAAGTCGCTCGGAAATAAATACGCACATATTGCTAACTTTCCAGAGAATCCGCAGTGGATTTAGTTTAGATTACGAAAATCGAAAATAGGGAATAAGAAAATCGTAAATAGGAAAATAGAAAATTGCAAATACGAAAATCGTGAATTGGAATTAGTCATTTTGGAATTTACTCCATCAGATGATTAAATATAGTTCTTCTTTATTTCTTAAAAATTAGAAGGATAGCCTTTGCCTTTCAGGTGTTCTGCCGATTTTTCGATTTTATTTTTAAGTGCCTCTTTGTACTCATCCATTCTTTTTCCAATCTCCTGATCACTTGCACCTAAAATTTGAGCGGCTAACAGTCCCGCATTTTTTGCACCGTTCAATGCAACCGTTGCGACTGGAATTCCACCGGGCATTTGAAGAATCGAAAGCACCGAATCCCATCCATCAATAGAGTTTGAGGATTTTACAGGTACTCCAATTACAGGCAATGAAGTTAAGGATGCCACCATACCAGGAAGATGTGCTGCACCACCCGCACCGGCAATGATAACCTTCAGTCCTCGCGATCGTGCTTGTTTCGCATAGTTAAACATTCTCTCTGGTGTTCTGTGAGCCGATACTACAGTAAGTTCAAAAGCAATTCCTAATTCGCTCAAAACATTTGCTGCTTCTTCCATAACAGGTAGATCCGATTCAGATCCCATGATAATGCCAACTTGTGCTTGCATGATATTTGGTTTTAGTACAAAAGTAGGATTTTAAATTTGAATTTAAGCTTTAACTTTCAGCAAGTCCTTTACTTTTCGTGCATTGCTAATGGCCAATGCTCGATCTTCATTTACAATGGTGATATGCCCCATTTTCCTGAAAGGTTTGGTGATTTTTTTACCGTATAAATGTATGTATACGCCGGGTATTTCTAAGCAAGCTTCCATTCCTTCATAAATGGCATCACCTGAATAACCATCTTCACCCAATACATTCACCATTACCGAATGGAATTTAGAGGATGTATCGCCCAAAGGCTGATTAAATATAGCACGCAAATGTTGTTCAAATTGTGAACTGATGTTTCCTTCTATAGTTTGATGTCCAGAATTATGCGGACGTGGAGCCATTTCATTGACTAAAATTTTACCATCTTTTGTCAAGAACATTTCAACCGCAAGCAAGCCAACCAATTCTAATTTTTCAGCAATATCTATAGCGATGTTTTCAGCTTGTAATTCAATATACGCGCTTACATCGGCAGGAGAAATTAAGAACTCTACTAGATTCGCAGTAGGATGAAATTCCATTTCAACTAATGGGAAAGTTTTGATTTCTCCATTTGCATTTCTTGCAACGATTACCGATAATTCTTTCTCGAAATCGACCATGCGTTCTACTAAAAAATTTGTTTCAAATGCTTGAGCATAATCCTCTTTTGAACGAATGATATGAACACCTTTTCCATCGTAACCATCTTTACGCATTTTTTGCACGAATGGTAAAGACCATTTCAGAGATGTTAATTCTTCTTTCGATGATAAGAGTTGAAAATCAGATGTAGGTATGTTATTGTCTTTGAGCCATTGCTTCTGTGTACCTTTGTCGCGAATCATCTTAATGATAGAAGGTTGCGGATACACTTGCAATCCTTCCGATGCTAATTTTTCTAATGCTTCAACATTTACTTTTTCAATTTCGATTGTAAGTAAATCAACTTTCTTCCCGAAATTATAAACCGTATCGAAGTCAGTAATATCGCCTTGTTCAAAATAATCACAAATGTTTTTACAAGGTGCATTTGCATCGGGATCAATTACATAACAGGTTACATTATAGTTTAAGGCATTTTGTATCCACATTCTTCCCAACTGTCCGCCACCTAAAATCCCAAGCTTTAAATCACCGTAAAATTTTTTCATTGTCTTATCCTAAAATGCGTTCTTCTTTTATTTTCTTTTGTAATTCTAACAATCCACCAATCAATGCTTCTGGTCTAGGCGGACATCCTTGAATGTATACATCCACCGGAACAATTTGATCCACGCCTTTCACCACATGATATCCGTGTTGCCAATAAGGTCCACCACAATTAGAGCAGGAACCCATTGAAATAACGTATCGAGGTTCTGGCATTTGCTCGTACAAACGTTTGATGCGTTCTGCCATTTTAAAAGTAACCGTTCCTGCAACAATCATCACATCTGAATGTCGAGGCGATGGTCGAGGGAAAATTCCAAATCGATCGAGATCGTAGTTTCCCGACTGCGTATCCATAAATTCGATGGCGCAACATGCCAGTCCAAAACCCATAGGCCACATCGATGAAAGTCGGGCCCAGCTTAGCAAATCTTCAATCTTGCTAATGACCACACCTTCTCTCTCAATTTTATGTTGGATGTTATTGCTCATTGTTTTCTTTTTTTACAGCCGATCTAAATGGAGGTCTACGAACAGCAGCAGGAGCGGGGCTTGCCGATGTAGTAGCACTTGGAATATTTTCTTCTTTCTTGATCTCAATCAGCTCAAACTTTTTTACGCTGTATTTTTTCTCATTAATACTTTCATAGAAACTCGATGGTACTTTGGAATCGGTACTCGGTATTACAACTTGAGGTCGCATCCATTCGAGATCACCCTTCTTCCATATGTATGCCAGACCTAATAAAAGTAAAGCAATGAAAACAAACATCTCGATGAGGTTAAAGCTTCCCCATTGTGGTACGCTTGCTAAAAGTTCTACATCGGCATAAATGGTAGACCATGGAAATAGGAATACCAATTCTACATCGAACAATAAAAATACGATGGCGATGATGTAGAAACGCATGTTAAATG
>JAEYZM010000024.1 GCA_023427985.1 Bacteroidota bacterium
CCGAAAATATTGAACTCTTGACCAATGTACATATTGGTTTTAATCCAGATCTTTAATAACTGATCAATCAATAATACTGAGAGAATAATTCCGATTGGTTTAAGGTATGCTTTCATTCGACATAAAAAAAGTATGCGCAATTTAACGCATACTTTTCAATTAAGGTATATAAAAAATTAATTCTGTTTTAATTTTGCTTCCATACTAAGCGTAGTATGAGGAACAGCTCTCAATCGCTCTTTAGGAATTAACTTTCCTGTTTCTCTACATACTCCGTATGTTTTATTTTCGATGCGTACCAATGCCGCTTCTAATTGGTCTATAAACTTACGTTGACGAGCAGCTAATTGATTAACATGTTCTTTTTCCAATGTAGCAGAACCATCTTCCAACACTTTGAATGTACCAGCAGTATCGTCTGTTCCATTACTATTTGGATTACTTAATGTCTCTGTTAACAATTGCAATTCCTCTCTCGCTGAACTTAATTTTTTTAATATGATTTCTTTGAACTCTAATAATTCTGCGTCCGAATATCTAGTTTTCTCTGGCACTTTGTTCTCCTCTTTTACTACTACTTTTTCAACAACTTTAGGAGTTTCAGGTTTTTTAACCTCAACTTTTTTCTCCACTACTTTCTTAGCTTCCACTTTCTTAGCAGGTGCAAGCTTTTTAGCCACTACTTTATTCGTTTCAACTTTTTTCGTTTCAACTTTCTTAGCAGGAGCAGCCTTTTTTGCCACTACACTTTTCGTTTTTACGTTTTTCGTTTCAACTTTCTTTGCAGGTGCTGACTTCTTAGCTACCACCTTCTTAGTTGCTACTTTTTTAGCCGCTACGTTTTTCGTTTTTACTTTTTTCGTATCAACTTTCTTCGCCGGTGCTGCCTTCTTAGCCACTACCTTCTTAGTTGCTACTTTTTTCGTTTCAACTTTTTTCGTATTCGCTTTTTTAGCAGGTGCTGCTTTCTTAGCCACTACCTTCTTCACCGCTACGTTTTTCGTTTTTACCTTTTTCGTATCAACTTTCTTAGCAGGTGCCGCCTTTTTAGCCACTACCTTCTTAGTCGCTACCTTTTTCGTATCAACTTTTTTCGTATTTGCTTTCTTAGCAGGTGCTGACTTCTTAGCAGGTACTGCTTTCTTCGCCGCTACTGCTTTCTTTGCCGCTACGTTTTTCGTTTTTACGTTTTTCGTATCAACTTTTTTCGCAACTTTCTTCGCAACTTTCTTAGTATCAGCTTTTTTCGATACCGATGTGGATTTCTTTTTCATTGATTTCAACCCTTTCCTTGTTAGTTAGCTCATTATCGAAACTTAGCTGGTCTGCTAAAATTTCGGCGCAAATATAATTTAAATTCTGATTAATTGCCTCTTTAATAAATTCATTTTCAGCCACCAAGACTTTTATGCGGTCCGTAACCTCAAAATCCTTGTCTTTACGCAAATTCTGTACCCTATTTATGAATTCACGCGCAATTCCTTCCATCTTTAATTCTTCCGTTAAGGTAACATCCAAAGCTACAGTTAGTTTACCCATCACATTTACCAGCCAACCTGGAATATCATCTGCTAATATCTCTACGTCCGATGTCAAGATTTCATAAGCTCCTGTACTTAATACGATACGACCGTTCTTTTCTAATTCCGAAATCTTATCTGGACCAAAAGCGGTAATTTCTGCTGCTACATCCTTCATATCTTTCCCAACTTTAGCACCTAATAATTTAAAATTAGGTTTTACCTTTTTCTTGATGAAGCCTTCCGTATCTTTTATATATTCTACTTCTTTGATGTTCGTTTCTGATAATATCAAAGCTTTCACACGCTCCACTTTATTCGCAAAATTCTCATCGAGAACAGGGATCAAGACTTTTTGTAAAGGCTGACGAACATTGATGCTTACTTTTTTACGTAAGGATAAAATCATCGATGAAATGTCTTGCGCTAATTGCATGCTTTCATTCAATGATTCTTCAATCAATGCATCGTTTGCCTTTGGCCAATTACTAAGATGAACCGATACATTGTTACTTAAATTTTTATACATCCAGTCGGCAAAGAATGGCGCTACTGGCGACATCAATTGTGCAATCGTTGTCAAACATTCATACAATGTTTCATACGCCGCTTGCTTATCTTCTGTCATATCGCCTCTCCAGAAACGTCGGCGCGACAAACGTACGTACCAGTTTGAAAGATTCTCGTCCACAAAATTCTGAATAAATCTTGCCGCGCGATGTGGTTCGTAATTTTCATACGACTCTTCAACATCTTTTATCAAAGCATTCAAACTAGAAATAATCCATCGATCTAATTCTGCGCGCTGCTCCAAGGGTATACGTTTGTTTTCATCGATTTTAAACTGGTCGATGTTTGCATACAATGCAAAGAATGCGTAAGTGTTATAAAGTGTTCCAAAGAATTTCCGTTGTACCTCTGCTAATCCTTCGATGTCGAATTTTAAATTATCCCAAGGTGCAGCATTGCTGATCATGTACCAACGCGTAGCATCGGGACCATACTTTTCAATGGTCTCAAATGGATCCACTGCATTGCCTAATCGCTTCGACATTTTATTGCCGTTCTTGTCTAATACTAATCCGTTCGATACCACATTTTTGTAGGCAACCGAATCGAACAACATCACCGCAATCGCATGCAAAGTGAAGAACCATCCACGCGTTTGATCCACACCCTCAGCAATAAAATCGGCAGGATATGCACCTTCCCAACCACTAGCAAACGGTTGCTTTTCGCCCGATTTCATCTTCGCTAAATCCAATCCCCACTGCGCATAAGGCATCGCTCCTGAATCGAACCATACATCAATTAAATCTGGTTCTCTGAATAATTTTTTACCGTTCTTAACTAAGATAATATAATCGACATAAGGCCTATGTAAATCAAATGCATTTGAACTATACTGTTCAAAAATATTTTGCATTTTCGATTGTTCATCGGCACTCAACACTCCTGAATTCAATGCATCCGATATGTATGATTTTAACTCATCAATTGAACCGATGCAAATTTCTTCAGCACTATCTTCCGATCTCCAAATAGGCAAAGGTGTTCCCCAATATCTTGAACGCGATAAATTCCAATCCACCAAATTCTCCAACCAATTTCCGAATCGGCCAGTACCTGTTGACTCCGGTTTCCAATTGATGCTTTGATTCAACTGCACCATGCGTTCTTTCAAAGCAGTAGTTTTGATGAACCATGAATCCAATGGATAATATAAAACAGGTTTATCTGTTCTCCAACAATGCGGATACGTATGTTCGTATTTTTCTACTTTGAATGCTTTGTTTTCTGTTTTTAATTTGATCGCAATTCGCTCATCAATGGATAAATATTTATCTCTTCCTTGCTTTAATCTTTCTGCTTCTTTTTCTTCCGCCGTTAAATAATCCTCTTTCACATATTCCGATGGAAAATCTGTCACTACATCCAAAAACTTACCACGCTTATCCACTAAGGTCAAGGAACCTATACCGTTTTGCTTCGCCACTCTAAAGTCATCGGCACCGAAGCTCGGAGCGATGTGTACAATACCAGTACCATCTTCGGTAGTTACAAAATCGCCAATGATCACTCTGAACGCATCGCCATCTTCTGGTTGTGCATAAGGCAATAATTGCTCGTAGCGAATTCCATCTATTTCTTTTCCTTTAAAAGATTTTAAAATTTTAAAAGGAATATTTTTATCGCCCGATTTATAATCGTCTAAATTTAATTCGGCGTTTTTTTCCGAGAAATATTTTCCAAATAAATCTTTTGCAAGAATTACATGAATTGCTTCCGATGTATACTGATTAAACGATTGCACCAAGACATATTCCACTTCTTTCCCAACCGCTAATGCAGTGTTTGATGGCAAAGTCCAAGGTGTAGTGGTCCAAGCAAGAAAGTGAATGTCACCCACTACATCGGCAAACAACTTTTCATCATTACGCTTCATTTTAAACTGCGCAACAATTGTAGTGTCTTTCACCATTTTATAGGTACCAGGCTGATTCAATTCATGCGAACTCAAACCAGTTCCAGCTGCAGGAGAATACGGCTGAATGGTATAGCCTTTATACAAAAGTCCTTTGTTATAAAGTTCTTTCAACAACCACCAAAGTGTTTCAATGTATTCGTTATGATACGTAACATAAGGATGATCTAAGTCGACCCAATATCCCATCTTCTCCGTTAAATCGTTCCACACATCGGTATACTTCATCACCTCTTTCTTACACGCAGCATTGTATTCATCGACAGAAATTTTTTTGCCGATGTCTTCCTTCGTGATACCTAGTGCTTTCTCCACCGCAAGTTCAATTGGCAATCCATGCGTATCCCATCCCCCTTTACGTTTCACTTGATAGCCTTGTAAAGTTTTATATCGGCAAAAAATATCTTTAATACTTCTTGCCATCACGTGATGTATACCCGGCATACCGTTTGCCGATGGTGGTCCTTCATAAAAAGTATATGGCTTAGAGGCCGGTCTGCTTTCTACACTTTTCTCAAATATTTTTTCCTCTTTCCAAAACTGTAAAACATCTTTACCTATTTGTGAAAGATTCAAATTTTTATATTCCGGATACTTACTCATATCTTATCTGTCTTCTTTTCTTTTGTAAATGTTAAAATTAATGCGGGCAATACTATTAAGTTGCAAAGCATTGCCACCATTAAGGTGATGGACAATAATATTCCTAATGAAACTGTTCCGCCGAACGATGAAACTGCAAAGATTCCAAATCCAAAGAATAGAATGATGGCAGTATAAATCATACTCATTCCTGTTTCTTTTAAAGTCATGCTAATGATTCTCGATGCTGTGAGGTTTTCATGCTTTTGTTCGTGACGAAACTTTGTTAAAAAATATAAAGTTTGATCCGATGCAATACCCAATGCAATACTGTAAATTAAAATAGTACTCGGCTTCAAACTTAATCCAACATAACCCATAATACTGGCTGTAATTATCAATGGAATTATATTAGGAACCAATGAAATTAATACCACTTTCAAATTCCTAAATAATCCAAACATTAACAATGCAACCAAGAAAAATGCTAGCGCTAAACTTTCTACTAAATTTTGTAATAAATAATTTGCTCCTTTTACGAACAACACAGAATTACCAGTTAAAAGCACATCGTATTTTTCAGGGTTAAATATTGAATCAACTCTTGGTCTTAGCTCATCAAGCAATACATTCATTCTATTAGAACCCACATCTTTAACTTGAAAACTAACTCGTGTTACTTGATTGTCTTTATCGATATACGATTTCATTAATCCGCCTGAAGCTCCTGATTTCTTAGCATAACTTAATATAAATGCTGCTTCCGATTGTGTGGGAAGTTTATAAAAAGATGGCTCTCCATTATAAAATGCTTGCTTAGAAAATTTCAAAACTTCATTTAATGAAATGGATCTAGAAATTTCTGGATAAGCAGAAATCATTCGATCTAGTTTTTCTAATTTCTGAATACTAGGAATATTGATTAATCCATTTTTACGTTTTGCATCGACCTGAACTTCTAATGGTAATACTCCATCGAAATTATTCTCGAAGAATTTCAAATCGGCAAGCACTGGTGAATCACTTGGCATATCGTCTACCATATATCCATTCACCGATACTTTGTACATTCCGAATGAAGCTATTGCGACAATTACTGCAGTGATAATGTATATAGCAGTACGCTTATGATGAACCCAAAAATCGACCTTCTTAATAAAGCTTGTTAAATACCCATTCTCTAAATGTTTGGTCTGCCATGCTTTTGGATTGGGCAGATAACTAAATATAATTGGTATAAGAACGAGCGACAACAACCAAGTTGTCATCACATTGATGGAAGCTATAATTCCAAATTCAGTTAGTACTTCGGAGCTTGTTAAGGCAAACACTCCGAAACCAATTGCCGTTGTTAAGTTGGTAAAGAAAATGGTAGTACCTACACGCTTAATTGCAATGCTCAATGCCTTGAATTTATCTTGAAAAAGCATGTACTCGGTATGGTATTTATTTAAAATTAAAATACTATTTGGGATGCCAATAACAACAATGAGTGGCGGAATTAATCCAGTTAGAATGGTGATTTTATAACCAAATAAAACTGTCGTACCAACTGCAGCCACAACACCTATCAACACCACAATGACTGGAAACAATACTGCATAAAAGGATCTAAAGAAAATCAACAGAATTAGTGCTGTGATAATCAATGCAAGAATTAAAAATAATTTGAATTCACCAGCAACTAAATTTGCAACTACAGTTCGAATGTATGGTAGTCCGGATTTTCTTAATGTGATACCCGTTTCAAGTTCAAATCGATCGGTATGCTCTTTAATTTTATTTAATACAACGTTACGCTTTTTGCTATTTAAGGATAGACTGTCGAAACTCAATGCCATCAATGTACTCTGAGAATCGGCATTATAGAGTAATTTATCATAGAATGGTAAACGCTCGATTACCGATTGAATGCTATCTGCTTGTGATTGATTGTTTACTTTACCGATATGAATGCGTTCTAATTTAAACGCTTGTTTTGTAGTATCTTTTTTTAGTTCGTAAGAATGTGCTGTTGATAGTACATTGGTAATTCCATCAATGGCTTTGATACTATCGCCGAGTTCAGACCATGCATTATAAATTTTTTGATCGAAAATTTTTTCGGATTGCAAACCCAATACCATCATGGTACCATCTTCGCCAAATTGTTTTTTGAATTTATTATACGCTATATATTCAGGATCTGTAAGGGGTAATATTTTAGAGCCTGCAAAAGACAATTCAACATCTTTGGCATGATAGCCCATAAAGCCAGTGAACACTACCACCAATAAAAGGTAGTAAAGCCTATATTTTAATATCGATTCTGAAAATTTACCCCACATAGTATAAAATAAGCTGCAAAAATGCTATTTTTTTGGGAATTTGTTATAACATCATTGGCTTTATTCTCCTGCATGTGTAATATTTATGTGCTTTTTTTGTTATTTAGGTGATTATTGATGTTTTCATGAAAAGACTTTTTATTGTATTCATATTATTTGTCTGTTTTACTGCAAGTTACGCTCAAACCACTCCTATAGGCTCATGGACTAGCCATACTCCGCATCAGCAAGCAATTAGAGTGTTAGATGCTGGGGATTATTTGTATTGTGTCTCATTGAATGGGTTATTTAGGCTGAATTTGAACGATAGTAGTATGGAACGGATCACTAAACAAGATGGATTGTCTTCTACTAACTTCAAAACAGCAGTATACGATGACAATACTAAAAGTTTGGTGTTAGCTTATGAAAACTGCAAAATCGATGTCATTAAAGGCAATGAAATCATCAATATCGACGATATATTTAAGGCGGAAATCATCGGCATAAAAACAATTAACAGCATAAACGTAATTGACGATATTGCATATATAAATTGTGGATTTGGAATCGTGCTTCTTGATTTACTGAGATTAGAAATTCGTGACACCTATTATTTGGGGAACAATGGATCTGCTTTGGGGATTTATAATATTGCAAGATATAATGATAAATTCTACGCAGCTACAGACAGTGGAATGTATGAGGCAAATGCAAATAATCCGAATTTATCAAACTTTCAGAATTGGAGAAGGCATAAAAATTTATTCAATTACCCACAGCAAACATTAGCACGAGCATGTGCAAGTTATAATGGTTTTTTGTTTGCGTATGTTGGTGATACTTTATATCAGTTCGATGGTACGCGTTATTTTATTCCGAGTACTATTTTTCAAGGCCGACTTGATTATTTAGGGGTAGAGAAAAATCGTTTGCTTATTGTCAATCAAGTTGTGGTAAATTATATAGGTGAAAACATTGGCAACGAATACTTTATCGTAAGTCCTAATTATAGACAATCGTACAGACATTCTTGTATCGATAAAAATGGTACCGTATGGATTGCAGATATTGAGAAGGGTTTTCAACGATACGAAAACAATGTAGCAGTAGCAAGTTATTTTCCAAATGGCCCATTTAATTCAATGGCGCGCAGGCTCGCAATTTTCAATAATAAACTCATTGTAGCATCTGGTACGGTAGGTGAAAATTATGGAAATCGATTTACAAATAATGGTATATACGAATACGAAAATAACCGTTGGAAAAATTACAATTACTTGAATACTCCAGCATTGGATTCTTTTTACGATTATATTGTTTGTGCTTTCAATCCTAAGAATGGGAATCAATATTATGGCACATTCTGGAAAGGTATTGTAGAATTTAACAACAATGGATTTGTAAGAAATTATAGTGGTTACAATTCAACGATTGGAGAAGCATTTGGAAACGATGGTCAATTTAGAATCACAGGTATTGCATTTGATTCAAAAGCACAAATGTGGGTATCGAATTATTGGGCCGACAAGCCAGTTTCTGTGTTAAAATCGAACGGTCAATGGCAAGCCTATGAGTTCCCTGGAATTTTCGGTGAATACAAATACGTGAGCGATATTACCATCGACCGTAACGATCAGAAATGGATGATCATTCCAAGAAGTAATGCAGTGTTAGTATTCAAAGAAAACCCTAATGGTACACTTACTTTCAAAAGACTCGCTGCGGGTACAGGAAATGGAAATCTTCCGAAAGATGCATCGGAGGCATTGTGTGTAACAGAGGATTTGGATGGGCAAATTTGGTTAGGCACAAACAAGGGATTGGTTGTTTTTAATAATCCATCAAATGTCCTAAAATCAAGCGGTTCAGAAATAGATGGTCAACCGGTGAGAGTAATAGATGGCGAGTTTGTTCAGCTACTATTAGAGAACGAAAGCATAACATGTATTAAGGTCGATGGTGCAAATAGAAAATGGATTGGCACAAGAAATGGCGCTTGGCTCTTTACTGAAGATGGTACGGAACAAATACATTATTTCAATACTGATAACAGTCCATTACCAACAAACATCATTAACGATATAGCAATTGATCCAAAAACTGGAGAAGTTTATATTGCTACCGATCTTGGAATCGTAAGTTATCGTTCGAATGCTACAGAAGGATTTGAACTGAACCAGGAATTGGTTCGTGTTTTTCCTAACCCTGTTAAGGAAAGCTTTTCGGGCGAAATTGCGATTGACGGATTGGTAAACTCAGCAAATGTGAAGATTACGGATGTTGAAGGTAAAGTAGTTTATACCACTCGTGCAAATGGTGCAATGGCAACTTGGAATGGGAAAAATTTCAATGGCGATCGAGTACAATCGGGAGTATACTTGGTATTTTCTACTGATGAAGATGGAATAGAAAAAATGGTGAGCAAAATTGTTTTTATTCATTAGTCATGTTACACAAGACACGTGGAATTGTACTGAAGTCAACTCCTTATTCTGAAAGCAGTCTTGTTGTACACATCTATACCGAATCCTTTGGGATGCAATCTTATTTATTACAAGGAGTACGAAAAAACAAATCGAAAATAAGACCCTCCATGTTGCAGAATTTACAACTGCTCGACATGGTAGTATATCATAAAGAAAATTCAGGTCTTCAAAGAATTTCTGAACTAAAAGCGAATCCAGTTTTTCATAGTATAAGTATTGACATTGTTAAAACATCCCTTGGACTGTTTATATGTGAATTGCTTTACAATACACTCAAAGAGCAACAACAAGATGAACAGCTTTTCGAATTTGTGTATAATTCAATTAAATTATTGGATCTGACCGAAGGTAATGTAGCAAATTTTCACCTTTGGTTTTTATTGAAATACAGTAAACATTTGGGATTCTTTCCGCATAATAATTATACCGATCATACAAAATACTTCGACTTAAGAGAAGGTATTTATGTACCAAGCATGCCTACTCATCCACAATTTTTAGACGAATTTCACACACAAATTTTATCCTATCTGCATTATAACTCTTGGGATGAATTAAAGGTTTTAAAATTAAGTCCAGAGCAACGTAAAAAAATGCTCCTAGAACTGTTGAATTATTATTCAACTCACATAGAAAATTTTAAAAGTTTAAAATCACACCATATTCTCGAAGAAGTTTTATTATAATATGAGTTAAATCATGTTTTGTGGCAAGCTCTTTGTGTATATTTGCTATGTCAATGAAACGATATTTTTCAATATTAATCATCCTAATTATTACAGTTGCAAGCTTGCACAAAACAATTGTTTTTGCTTACTATGAAATAGACAAGGAATACATCATTGAAAATTTATGTGTTAATGCCGATGAACCAGAAATGGGTTGCGAAGGTAAATGTTACTTAATGAATAAAGCTAATGACGACAAGGCTGTAGGCATCATAGTAGATTTATTAAAAAGCATCAAAGAGTTTAATGCCCAAATTTCCCATCAACTTGTACTTAACATTCCGTGTAATTCAGAATCTATAATTAATATTGAGTTTCTCAAAAAATTAGAATTAGGTTATGCAATAAGCTTAATCAAACCGCCAATAAATAAATCTTAATCCCGTATTAAATGAGTTATTAAACTCAGATTAAGAAATTTATTAAACTTCAATAAAATGAATACAATAATTAAAAATATATTGGCTATAAGCCTTATTGGGATTACTTTATCTGCTTGTAAGAAAGAAGATCCGATTGAACAAAGCAGCACTATAGACCCAAATAGAAAAGGGAATTTAACTCTTGAATTTGACAACAGAGTAGGAAATTTAAATCTAATTTTAGATTCACCATTTTATTCAAATTCTTTTGGTCAAACTTTCAGTATTTCAAAATTCAATTACTTTATCAGTAACATCGTCTTGATCAATGAAAATGGAGAACGTTACACAATACCTCAAGATTCTTCTTATTTCTTGATACGTGAAAACATTTCGAGTAGTAGAGATATAAATTTGAAAGGCATTCCAGAAGGGAATTACGCTGGTATTGAATTTGTGATTGGAGTTGACAGTATGAGGAGTACTATGACTATGGACAAGAGAACAGGCTGTCTTGATCCAGGTGCTGAAGCATCAGATATGTATTGGACTTGGAATTCAGGATATATCTTTTTGAAGATGGAAGGAAAATATGATGATCCAACGGACACCATTAGCACTACATCGAACTACTTTTATCATATTGGTGGTTTCGGAAATTTAAATTCACCAGCAATTAATAATATTAAAAAAATCACACTAAGTTTTGCTGAAGCGGGTAAAGCAGAAGTTCGTGCCGAGCATGGTACAGAAGGACCAAAAGTCCACCTTTATGTTGATGCTCTGAAAGTTTTGAACGGCCCGAGTAATGTGGATTTCAAAGTTTATCCCGGAGTAATGCTTGCACCTTTCTCAGTAAATATTGCGAATAATTATTCCTATATGTTCAGTGTCGATCATGTTCATAATCACGAACATTAATATATCTACATAAAATTTCATGTATGAAAAACTACATTTCATACCTATTAATTCTTTTCATATTACTTTCAGCGAGTACACAAGTGCTCGCTGGATGTGATATGTGTAGTTTATATTTAGGTATGCACCCGAACCAAACAAAAAATAGCATCGGCCTTAGATATAGATGGAGTGAATATTCTGGAGTCAATGGTCACAGCCATCATGTTTCACATACCAATACAAATTCCTATACACAAAGACGAGTTTTTCAAACCGCAGAACTTTGGGGACAATGGATGCCAAGTCATCGTATACAGATTTTATTTGTTGTTCCATATTCAATGAATAGCGTTGAAAACGAACGTAATCATCAAGTCATAGATGTTTATAATAATCTTGGCGATGCTCAAGCAATTGTAAGGTATTTGGTTTACCGATCATCTGATGAAAATAAATACCAACAACAATTCAATGCAGGTATTGGAATTAAAACACCAACAGGTCAATACAAGGAATTCTCAAGAGAAAATTACCTAGATCCGCACATTCAAAATGGAACAGGTTCTTGGGATGTATTACTTACATCATCCTATTTATTAAAATCAGATCGTTTGGGTTTTAATCAAGAGATAAATTATAAAATCAACACCGAAAATAATTTAAAATTCAAATTCGCTAATAGATTTTCATCGGCAAGTACCGTGTTTTATTCCTTCAAAAAATCATCATTCAGTTTCATCCCACAAGTCACATTTTTAATTGAACATGCGGGCTACGATATTGATCAGGGACTAAGTATGTATGTTACAAATGGAACAGCAATATATGGACAAATGGGATGTGATCTTTATATTCAAAAGTTTGGCTTTAATTGCGGAATCGCAAAACCTATGATGGAAGAATTAAGAGATAAAAGTGCAACAAATTCATTAAGATTAAATTTTGGACTGAATTATTTGCTATAAAAAAATAAGCCCCAAGATTTTGGGGCTTATTCAATTTATTTCTTTAATCCAATTTCTCTCAATCGCTCATCCAAATATTGCCCCGCTGTATAATCTTCGTAAGCCTTAGGATGATTTGCATCAATGCATGAATTCAAACAAGCTAAACTCATCTCAGATTTCGGATGTAAAAAGAATGGAACAGAATATCTTGATGTTCCCATTAATTCTCTCGGCGGATTAACTACTCTATGTGTAGTAGATTTTAATTTATTATTGGTTAAACGTTGCAACATGTCCCCTACGTTTACAACTATATCATCCACATGAGCTTTCACCGGGAACCATGTTCCCTCTCTCGTTAATAGTTCTAGTCCATCTGCACTTGCCCCAATTAACAAGGTAATTAGATTGATGTCTTCATGCGCTCCAGCACGTACTGCATCTGGCGATAATGCATCGGGATTATCTATCGGGAAATAATGAATAGCACGTAAAATACTGTTACCATTCTTAATTTTTGCATCGAAATAATTTTCTTCTAATCCCAAGTAAACCGCAATTGCTCTTAATATATGAGTGCCCGCATATTCTAATTTTTTATATACCTCTTTAGTGACTTCGTTAAATCGAGGCAACTCATCAACCAAAATATTATCTGGATATTCGTCTTTCGGAAGTACCTCTCCTTCCACATACTGACCAACTTGCCAAAATTCTTTCAAATCTGGTGTAGTAGAATCCTTCGCCTTCTCTCTTCCCTTGCTCGTATATCCACGCTGACCAGCGAGTTCAATAATTTCATACTTCTTTTTTGTCTCTTCCGATAAGTCGAACAAACGCTTTACCTCAGCATATAATTCGTTCATCAATTCCTTACTCATGCCATGATTTGCAATCGTGACAAATCCAGTTTCGTTAAAGGCTTTACCAATACCTTCAGAAAAGGCTTTCTTTTGATCTGATGTTCCAGAAATGTAATCGTTTAAATCTAAACGCGGTATATTGATGCTTCCCATAATTTCAAATTTTTCGCAAATTAATAAATTCAATACAAAGTATGTATACTAAAAGTGTAATAAATACTAATAAATGCGAGTAAAGCAGCGTATATACTATTGGATTATTATACTCCCATGAAATACGATTTTCACCAGCAGGGACTTTGATACTTAAATGTGAAATATTTTTTACTGTAGGGATATTATTTTCTCCGTTGATGCGTACAAGCCAACCTGGATAAGGGTTTTGAGCAATATTAAAATATTTTTCTCTATCAAAATTAGTTTTAAAAACAAATGCCGATGTATTGAATTCTATTAACTCTATTGCTTCCACATTGCCTTTAATTTGATTAATAGAATCTGTGGCATAATACCAGTAATTCGACCAAATGCTATCTCGCAAAGGATTATCTGAAAGTGTATTAAAGCTTTTAAGAACGAATGGATTATAACCATCTACCGCAATTTGGCCGTAATAACAATTCATATTCCAATTCAATGGCCATCGATATTCATATCGTTGATCTATACATTCTTTTAATTGAATTAATTCAGGTTTGTTTAATTCTAGATCTTTATTCCTAATTAGTTGATCTACATTTTCAGTTTTAACATTTACTACCATACTCGCAAATGCATTTAACTGAATGGAGACAAACATGTCTATTGCAATAAAAGCAAGCAACATTATTTTTTTTGAAGCGATGAATTTATGTGCTAATAAGAAGGATATTATTAAAACTACATGTATGCTTAATTGAAAAAGAATATGCTGGTTAAAACTATATGCTTCTAAAATTTTATGTAATTCTTTATAATTTAATACCTCAATGAATTCAAATTGATTTTTATAATAAAGTAATATTCCAATTGCTACTATAACAAAACCAATTAATGCATATCGAAGATTATTTATATTCAAATAATTAAGATTTCTTCCGATTAACAACAAAAATGCACTCAAGAAAAACAGTCGGAACAAAGATGGAAATCTGAATAAATTAAACCCTGGAAGATATTCGTATAACCAAGCGCGGATAGAAGTTTCAGCCCCAAATGAAATGAGTAAAAAGAGAATAGAAGTAGCTATCAGCACAACATCGACCTTCGTTAATTTTCTGAATAAACCAAGAAATAAAATTGGTATAGAAAAAATCCCAATGTAGGCGTTTGCCATGGATAAATCTGTTTGAAAAAAATCGGGATTCTTAAAAGTGCTGAATGGGAAAATCAATGAAATCAGACTATTGAAACTAAATGGATGTTGCAAGGCTTTCTCCAAACTTATCCCCCCGCCTCTACTAAAATAATCGGCACTACTTACAACAGAATAAATTATTGGACTTGAAATTAAAAGTATTCCGACAAGTATTATTAGCCTTGATTTTATAAAATCAATTTTTTGCTTATTGAAAATAAAAAGTTGGATTTGATCTATGCTCAAAATATAAATCAGCACGATTAGGTATGCGGGATAAGAACTGCTTATAAATAGGTAAAAGACTAATATAAATTTTGCAAAAACTAACCGGATTAATTTTACTCTTAAGTCGATATAATAATACAATATCCAAGGCAAGAACACTCCTGCATAAATCCAAGTGATGTGTTGGGCATTACCGACAAAAAATCCAGAAGCAACATAACATATTGCAATGCACAATGCTGGTATTTTTTCGATATTAAATTTCGATGCAAGTTTAAAAAATCCAATTGCTGCAAAACATAATGCAAGCACAATTTCAAATTCAATTACGCGCATACTGTATCCCGAAATTAATGAGATGACCCATGTGGGATAAAACCAGAATCCACTTTGTGGGTCGGCAAATGTTGGATAACCACCTAATTGAAAAGGATTCCAAATGGGTATATTCCCATTATTCAGTGCCTTTGAAAGAAAGAATCGCCAAGGTAGATATTGTTCCGACATATCCCATTTCATACTGTAGCCATTTAGCCACAAAAAATGATATGCGACAATTACAAAAAAAATTAGGACTAAACTATAAGAATAGTTTTTAAAGATCTTCTTCAATAGGCTCATTGAGCTTTTGTTTTAGTTTCTCTAATTTAGACTTTTTATTTTTAGTATTTAGCGTATCTGTTTTAGTATTCGGATTTTTATTTTGGTTAGGAATATCTCTTTCCCATTCTGCTGCACCTTCATTCAATTGTTCTCGAAATTCTTTATCTTTTTTAAACCAATTTCCAAATTCCTCTTTCAAAATTTGCTTTACTTCTTGTCGTTCTTGCTTCAAATCTTCTGCAATTTTCTTCTTGATCATTTGCTTATCGAGTGAAAATTTAGGATTTGCCGCGTCGCCATACATCCGAATAAATAAAGTAGTCTTTCCAGAACCATCGTCCTCAATCTCACCAAATTCAGATTGCTGTAGCTTAGTTGATTTCTTTTTACTCAACTCCGATAATAATATTTTCAAATGATAATCAATCTGATTGTTAAATTGATGAGAACCCGATAAATTCAAATTCAATGCATTGGATTTTATTTCCATATCTGGAATATAAATGGTAGAATTCTTTATGCTGATATTGTTTTCTAATCTAGAAAATCTCAAATTTTTTAAATCATTTACATCGATGTATTTCGATAAGGCCAACATGGGTGCGAAATTATTTAATTCACCATTTTCGATTACTAATGGACCATCTGCCGTAAATAAATTTGGATTCGATTTTAAATTTTCATCCCATACAATCCCGACCAATAGCTCTGTACTCAACTGCCCATTTATATTTTTATCGGTAATAATATTTAATCCAAAATTATTAAACTCTTTAAAGACATTTGAAATATTCACCTTTTGCATATTGAGTTTAATTTTCATTGGCATTGCAATAGGATTTCGCGTATCGAAATGAATACTAGAAAACACCAAGCCTCCTTGCGATTGAAATGAAAGATAGTCGGCAATCAATAATTGATTATCAATAGAAATTTTTCCTTCTATGTTGTAGGCATTGAATAAATCGAAGCTTAACTGCTTTGCATTAAGCAGTAAATTTGCTCTTAATTTTGGACTTAATTTAAACTTATAAACCTCCCCTTCATTAACTTTCGACGAGGACAATAATTGTCTTAAATTAATTTTATTTGATTTAACTGTTGCATCAATTACTAATTCTTGATTATTATCTAATAAATATGCAAAGACATTTCTGAAATATCCATTTAATTGCAGATCACTTTCACCTAATAAAAAAGACAATTGATTTATCTTTAAATCGTATTTCTGAAAACTTAGATTAGCATTCAAATTTTGAAAAGCTAATTCGTAATTCTTAGCTAATGCGTTTAAGTGTATTATTTTTATTTGTCCAGACGCATTTAAGTTCTTTGAATTCTTTGCCGATTTCATATCGGACAATTTCCCTTCAATAGCAATATCTAAATCAATATTACCCGCAGTTATATTTAAATTTTTGATTGGGAATAATTTAGTAAGCTCTACCAAATCCTGTTTTGTTCTTAAACTTAAATTTAAATATGGATTGATTAGATTTTCAATTCGGATAGTAGAAGCAAATGCTTCATTATTATATAAACCACTAATGTTCGAAATTGTTAATACATCGTCATGAATTGAAGCACTTGAATTATTCGTATAATTAATTTTAGCGTTTACATTCATCAACTTTATATTTTTGAATTCGGGATTATTAATTACGATGGATGAATTTTGTATGCCCGCATTAATGGCAATCAATGGCGATTTATTTTTATTCAATGATCCTTTAATAATTGCATTTAGATAAAAACTACCATCACTGCTATAGTCCTTTGATTTTTGGTAAAATTCTTTCGGAAGAATACTTAGAAACGATTGAATGTTCAAATCCTTTCCATCGACATTCAAATCAATCTCTTCATTTTTTAAATTGATGAATCCATTCAACAAAAGATTCATTCGCTCTAAATTTACAGAAGTGTTTTGAAAGGTATAAGTATTCTCAATTAAGTTAACGCTGAATTCAGAATTAATTTTTAGATGTTTATCTTTTAAATAAGAGATTTTATTTAATAACATCGATTTGATATGAAAATCCGATTTGAGTTTTAATTGAAATACATCTTTACTAAAATCGGCACCTGCAGAAATATCGTCTATATCAAAAACCAAAAACTGATTACTCTGCTCGTCGAAATGTTTTACAATACTATTTTGAATTATAATTTCATTGAATTGCAGTTTAAATGAACTGTTCGTTTTCTCGTTCGACTTTTTGAAAATTTCAAAATTGTGCTGACCTTGTTTGTTGTATTTAGAATACCAAAGTGCATCTTTAATGAATAATTTTTTTACAATGTACTTCTTCTGATAAATGTCCCAAATATTAAAAAGCATAGAAATTTCGGATGCTTCCAAGAGCAAATCTTCAGAACTTGAATCAGAGCTACTTAACTTTACATTTGGAAACTGTAAAGCTATATGAGGAAAGTGCTCCCAAAAATTTAATTTTATTTCACCTACTTGAATTGGTGTATTCAAGCTTTTGTTCAGTTCCTTTACGGCTGCCTGTTTTATCTCCGATTCAAAATACCATACCAACAAAAGCCCCTGAATAACAAAGACTAAAGCCAAAATAAGGGACCATAGTCCAATTCTTTTAAGCAGTTTCATTCTTGCTAAAACGTATAATTTCCGATTCAAACATATAGTAAATTATATTTTTTTGAGATTTTTTTTGGAAAAATTAAAAGAGAGTCTATATTTGCAGTCCCAAACGCAAGGAAGGGATCCAAAATGGAGGCTTAGCTCAGCTGGTTCAGAGCATCCCGATTACATCGGGAGGGTCACGAATCGAAGAAGCAAATGGAGGCTTAGCTCAGCTGGTTCAGAGCATCCCGATTATATCGGGAGGGTCACGAATCGAAGAAGCAAAATGGAGGCTTAGCTCAGCTGGTTCAGAGCATCTGCCTTACAAGCAGAGGGTCACTGGTTCGAATCCAGTAGCCTCCACGAAACCTCGACAGACGTCGAGGTTTTTTTGTTTGTAAACCCTTGTAAATAAAGGTGTTTGGGCCATCCTCCATCAGACTATAAAAAATCTCACACTTTACAACTGTAACAGTCTTTACTAGATTTTGACCATAAAACGTGCACAATAGGTGCAAATAACGTGCACATGGTTTACAAGAATTGACTCCCCTCTCTACTGTGTCTAACATGCTTTCACAACAAGCAAAAAATGGCAAAAATAAAATTGGTCCTTGACTTAAGAAGGGAAAAGCAAAGTGGTAAGTTTCCACTAGTTGTGAGAGTTCGTCATAATGGTAAATACTTTGACATCTCCACAGGTACTGATCTAGAAGTTCATGAGTTTGATGAACAGAAAATGAAGATCAAAAACCAATCACAAAAAAAACAAAGAAGTTCAACAAATTTTAGTAGCCTATAGCAGTAGAATTGTACAGCTATTTGCAGAAGGAAATTCACTAGAGAGAATAAAGAATATTCTTCAAAATAAAACAGAAGGAGAGTTGTCGCTTCTACATTTCTGGCAACAAGAGATAGAGCGTTTAGCGCAGTCAGGAAGTGCAGGAAACGTTAGAGTAAACAAGTCGTCGCTTAGAGGATTGCAAAGCGTTATAGACCTTAAAAGACCCATAAAAGATCTTCAGTTAAAAGACCTGTTGAATGCAGAAGTTGAGCTAAAAAAAAGAGGCGTGTCTACAAATTCAGTAGCAGTATACATGCGTACTCTACGTGCTCTATGCAACAAAGCGATACATCTTGACTTAGTAGAAAGTGCATGGTATCCATTCAGAAAGTTTCAGATAAAAAAGAGAAGACTGTAGTCCGTGCACTCACCATCGAAGAAATACGTACATATTTTTCTAATAAGTTAGAACCTCTAAGATAAACTGTACTATGCGCATACAATAGGTAAGTTGATATTCCTGTTAAGAGGAATAAACCTTAGAGATCTGTTGCAATTAACTGAAACTTCTATCATCAACAACAGACTTGTATATAAGCGCACTAAAACTGGTAAGTTTTATAACATCAACATACATCCGCTTGCTAAAGAGTTACTGAAGTTAGATGATAAGTACACCGGATTTTCTCTTTTGCCAAGTCACATCAGTATAAGCGATGTACACACTAACCCTACAACTGTAAACAAATATATGCAGTTGCGAAAGCTTATAAACGTACACTTAAAAAAAGTCGGTAAACGCGCAGGCATCAACATCCCCCCTACCACATATGTCTTTAGATATACCTATGCTAACATTGCAAAGTCTTTAAGATATAGTAAAGACTGGATAGCAGAAGCATTAGGTCATGAATATGGTAACAGTGTTACTGATATATACTTGGAGATGTATGACTTTGAGAAGTTGAATAAGATGCACAATGAAATTGTAGAACATGTTATGTAGAGTAGATGATGCTCTCCATTTAAAACTCATTTTGAAGCTCTAAGCAATTAAGTCTTTTGAGCTTATTTACTACTTAATTATGAAACTCAAAGGATAAGTTGGAGTAACTACAAAGTTATATTTCCCATTACCCAATGGTGTTATTTGCATATTTTGTGATGCTTTCAATTCTCCATTCATATAGATATTTGCAATTGATGTACCTGTTCCTAGACTAGATGTAAGACCACTTAAAGTGAAATAAATAGAAATAGGACGTTGGGTTGAAGTAAGAGTTATTTCTCTAGTAAATGTTGATGTTCCTACTAATTGAAGTCGTTCAGTCTCTACTTGTCCTGTTGCGTTAGTGAAATTAATATACAAGCTGGTATTTAAACCTAAACTAGAATCTATAGCAAAAGGTGCCCCAGAGATAACTTCATATTTTATGATCGGGTTTTTAGGACTGGTCTCCTCATCCTTCTTACAACCTGAAAAGGTTAATATGATTATGTTGAGCAATGCAAATGAAAGTAGGGTATTGCCTAAATGTTGTTTTGTCAGGTTCATTTTAGTTAGGTTTTGTTTGCTAAGATAATGATAGTCCAATATTTCTACAATAGGGATAGTCTTTACATGTGAAAATATATGTTGTGTTTATGAGCAAATGGAGCATCACTACACTGCAATTCGAAAACAACATTGACAGAAGATGTGATAGCTAAGAATACTCTTTCTGTAAAAGCTTCAATTCACTTACAGCATCACTAGTGTTTGATTTCTAAACGGTCTTACCCCAGTCATTAGGTTCACATACAATGTTGAACTTTGGCGCTGGTCCAGAGTTTCCTATTCTATAGACTTCTATCTGCACAAGGAAGAAGCTAATATTGTCACTTATATTTCTGTTAAACCAGTCGATAGCTTGTCTATGATCTTCAGTATAATCTGTAACTATTCATATTATTATGCTTTCATCATACGCAGAAGCAAATGTAAGAAGTTGTCCAAGATGCTTGTGATTTATAGGTTCTAGCTGGTTCTCTATAATAACTTTGCGTTTTGTATCAATTTCATCTGCTACTATATCTACATTGTACCTACCTGCTGCTGCTTCTGGTTTTACGTTCTCAAGATTTATCTCAAGCTATTGGCATAGCACAGAAATGTTCTCTTCCTTTGCAAGCCAACGTGAAGAATCGTGTGCTTCTTTTTTCCATTATTCATGTGGATATACTTTTGTAATTCTCGCTAGTTGCATAGTTCTCTTATTGTAAAAATTTCAGATGAACTTACTTCAGGTTCAACATAATCTCCTTGAAGTTTTCCATAGCTGTTTGTAGATTCTCAATGATCTCTTCTGCTAGAACATCTGGATCAGGTAAGTTGTCAAGGTCTGTTAGACTTTTGTCTTTAAGCCATGTGATGTCCAAGCTGGTTTTATCACGTGCAACAATTTCATCATAGCTGAACTTCCTCCATCTACCTTCAGGATTTGTGTCTGCGTTGTATGTTTCTATACGTTTGTTTATGTTCTTAGAATTGTAGCATGTGATGAAGTCATGCAAGTCTTCAAACTTCAACGGATTTTTCTTAAGGGTAAAATGTATGTTTGTTCTGAAGTCATAGAACCAAACCTCTTTGGTCCATGGGTCTTTAGAAGCTGGCTTGTTATCAAAAAATAACACGTTTGCTTTCACTCCTTGCTTGTAGAAAATACCTGTAGGTAATCTAAGTATAGTATGCAAGTTTGTACTCTCTAAAAGTTTCTTACGTACAGTTTCACCAACACCACCTTCAAACAAAACGTTATCAGGTAACACAACTGCAGCCTTCCCATCAGTCTTTAGCATAGTCTTAATGTGTTGCATGAAGTTCAACTGTTTGTTACTGGTTGTTACATAAAAATCTTGTCTATTGTATGTAAGATCTTCAGAGTCTTGCTCGCCATCTTCATTCGTAAAAGTCATACTGCTCTTCTTTCCAAATGGTGGGTTAGCCAAGACATAATCAACTCTATAACCTGGATCAGAGATAAGCGCATCAGCAGGAGATATAATACTTGAACTATCAAAGTCACCTATGTTATGTAAAAACAAGTTCATAAGTGCCATGCGTCTTGTACTTGCAACAATTTCATTGCCATGAAATGTCTCCATTTTAAGGAACTGTTTCTGCTCTTTATTTAGTGAATAGTTACTAGGATTTGCAATGAAATCATATGCAGCTAAAAAGAAGCCTCCAGTGCCACAAGCAGGGTCAGCAATAGTCTTCATAGGCTCAGGTCTAATACATTCAACCATGGCTCTAATAAGCGCTCTAGGAGTAAAGTATTGTCCTGCACCACTCTTCGTGTCTTCAGCATTCTTTTCTAATAAGCCTTCATAGATTTTACCTTTGATATCAGCACCCATTGTACTCCATTGCTCGTTGTCAATCATGTCAATAAGCTTGTACAACTTTGCAGGGTCTTGGATTTTGTTCTGACTCTTTGTAAAGATTTGACCTAAGAATCCTTTAGCATTTGCAAGTTCTCTTAAGGTATTTACATAGTGCACTTCTAACTCCGCACCACGCTTATCAGTCAGTGCTTGCCAGTCATATCCTTTAGGTATGCTTAATGGTCTGTTGTATGGTGGCTTACTAAACTCATCTGCCATTTTTAAAAACAACAGGTAAGTTAGTTGCTCTAGATAATCTCCATAGCCTACACCATCATCTCTCAACACTGTTGAGAAACTCCATACTTTACTTATTATACTTGATGTGTTATTTGCTTCTGTACTCATTGATTTAACGTTTGTAAAATAGTTTTTAACTTGTTTCCTATTGCTTGACCTATGGGTCTAAACTCCTCTTCACTGAAGAAGTTTGACTTTGCATTGTTACACCAGTAGCAACACCATACTAGATTATCAAGGTTATCGTATGGCAGATTAGGATCTCTTCTATCTATTTCTAGTCTTTTGCCTCTTTTACCACCTCTTGTACCATCCATTCTTAATCCTTCGCGTTGTGCTTTATAAAGTTTTAAAGACTGTTCGTTGGTAGTTCCACAATAAACACATCCTTTATTGAAGTTCTCAATGCTAAACCATCTTTCAAAATCTTCAAAAGAGGTGTTTTCAAAACCTTTTGTTATGACAACCATTTCAATACCCTTCTTATTTGTTTTAACTTCAACTTTGTGCTTCTTTCTGTCAAAGATTATTTTTAATTCTTCTGATGTCATATTACACTTTAGTTTTAGACTTATTACTTTTCTTCACTGGTTGTACTATTGAACGCTCAGCTTTGATGCGTTCTAGTAACACACTTGCTGGTTCATCATTAGGGTCTTGAGGGACCAACTCACCTTCAAATGCTGTCTTCAAGATACTTTGACGTAATGCCTCTGTTTGCTGTAGTCCTTGCTCAATGCTCTCTTCAATTTTATCACACACTGAGAGGCGTGATTCAATAAGCTCAACAACTAATTCTTGAGTGTTTCGTTCACATATTGGTACTTCAAAACTTTCAAAAGATTTTGATGATAGATTTGGCTGTGCAGTACCATTGTCATACTTGAGTATTTCTAATTTTGCTAATGGACTTATGAGGTAGTAATAAATGTACTTTGGTAAATGTTCATTTCTAACCCTTAGAATACATAGAGAAGATGAGATCGCACCATCATGCAATTCCACTATGGCACATTTGCCAAGTGATCCCCTTAAACAGTACAAAATATCTCCCAGTTGTATTTTACCACTTCTTAGAGAATCAAATTTAACTTTGCTTATATAGTTAAGTGTACTATTATCTATGCGGTTATTATCTATGTTACCTGCACTAATAAACGGTATACCAGAAATGATGTAGTGTTCTCTTGATGGATAGTTGACACCTCTATCTCCATTTATAACACAACCTATTTCATTTAAATGTTTAATTTTCCAATCTTCAGGTAACTCACCTTCCATAACATCAGGATTTGTGAGCCTACCTTCAAACGCAAACTTTAACACTGCTTGCCTGTACACTTTCAGTTGCTCTTTTGCTATCTTGAGTGTCTCAATACCTTTGTCAAGTTCACTGAAAATCTCTTCTATCTTTGTAACAATGCGTTGTTGTTCTGCTAGTGGTGGTAGTGGAACTACTAAATCTTTAAGTATCGCTTGACTGATATTTGGTTGCGCTCCACCTGCACCTTGTTCAACTAACTTGTTCCTACTAAAGAAGAGGTAGTGATACAAGAACTTCAAATCTAAATGTCCATTATCAAAAATACCACAAATTGCTTGGTTGGTGGCTGCTTCAACCCCTAGAAACCCTAGCTTACCAATTGTTGCGCCATATAGCGCTATTAACAATGTACCTTTGGGAAAAACTTTTGCACTAGAAGATTTGACTGCAGCTTCTGTTATTTTCTCTTCAGTTGATAGTATCAACCCTCTGTCAAGCTCACCTGATTTTACCCAAGGTATAGAACCATTATAAAAGTCTTCTCTTTTTCTGGAAGGAGTTCCACCACTTGTAGTAAAACATATTTCACCAAGTTTGTCAGATACCCAACTAACTGGGAATGATAATTCACTCATGCTACCAATACCTCATTAAGTTCTTCAATTATGTTCTCCATGTCTGCACCAAATAACTGCCACATCTTACCTCTACCACCAAGTGCATCAAATGGTGTATAGTCAAGATCATCTGTGTTAAGATGAACGCTTGTTGCTATGTGATCCTTCATCATGTACAACCAACTCATTTGCTCTTGTGTAAATTTATATGTGTTACCCTGTTGTTTCTTCCACACCCAGTCTGCAAAATTCTTATCAACTGTTTTATCAAAAGTGGTGAGCGCTGTGTCAACACCTGCAACTCTTCTGATCAAAGACACCAGTGCTATCAACTCATTCTTAGGTTGACCAACAACACTTTCTAACTGCTCATAAGCTTTCCATACCTTAAGTGGTGCAAGTGTTGGCTTGGTCCTTAAAATAAGCTCACTCAAGTCTTTTATCATCTTAAAAGTTAGCTCTCTTCTTCTATATGGTTGTGCATAAAAAATCTGTAATGCTACAAGTTTATCTTTGTTTTCTTCTACCCAAGTTTTAAAATCACTTACTACAAATTCTGCCTCTTGTTTTTGGTCTTTTACCCAACCGCTTTTCTGAACAGAATCAATGTTTAATGTGTCAATTACCTGATCGTATTTCTTCCTTACATCAACAATAAATTCTCTTAGCTCAGGGTTATGAAAAACTGCTACCGCATTTTCTAAAACTGCTGATAGCTTACTATTTATTTGCTCTTCTATAAGTATCGGTGCTGCACCAACATTTGCTTCTCTAACTGATTGCTCAATGGATTCTTTAGTGTCAGGATCATGTGCATATAATAGCTGTCTCACAACTTCTGTTATACTTTTACCACCTGTCTTCTCTTCAAATGTCTGTTTCTCGTATGTGTTTATCTGCTTATCCAATCTCAGAAGTCTGTTAGCTAGAGTTGTCATAATCACTTCACTTCTATCACCTACTGCAATACGTTGTAACACTTCCTTTAAAGATACTGATGGAGCCTTCTCTAAAGGTCTACTATCTGTTTTCTGTGATTGTTCTACACCAATAGCATCTATAATTACAAAGTGGCCCTTTGCAAACTTAGCATGATTTGTACCTGTTGCTTTCAACTCCTCTAATGAACAGGTTCTTGTACCTCTGCCTTTCATCTGTTCATAGTAACTCTTACTCTTTACATCACGCATGAATAATAAAACTTCTAAGGGTCTGATGTCCGTACCAGTTGCAATCATATCAACAGTAACAGCTATACGTGGATGATAACTGTTCCTAAATTCTTTAAGGATTGACTTGGGGTCTTCAACACTTTGATACGTGATTTTCTTACAGAAGTTGTTGCCTTCTGCAAACTCATCGCGAACGATATCTATGATATCTTCTGCATGGCTATCAGTCTTTGCAAATATCAACATCTTAGGTACTTCAAAGTTACCTTGTTCATCAATACGATCTGGAAACATTACAGGGAGTTGATTTTTGACTTCTCTTATGATGCTGCGTATTGTACTTGGATTAACAATGTCCTTATCAAGCTGTTTTTTAGAATACTCAATATCTTCATCTACAGTTTCAAAAAACTTTTTCCTAGTTAACCTCTCTCTCATATCAACCTGCATGCCCATCTTTATTGATGCACCATCCTTCATGATTTGTGTTTCTATGGTGTAAACATTATATGGCACCAAAACACCATCTATAACAGCATCATCATATTTATAATGAGAAACAACATTCATGTTAAAATACCCATAGGTTCTATCATCAGGTGTTGCTGTAAGACCAACTTGAAAAGCATCAAAGTAGTCTAACACTTGCTTCCATAAGTTGTATATACTTCTATGACATTCATCAATAACTATAACATCAAAAAATTCTATTGGAAGCTTTTCATTGTAAACTACTGGTAAAGCTTCTTTAGCATAACTCTTTAACTCATTCGGGTTTTCTACTTCAGCTTCCTCATCTAGCTCAATACCTTTTAACACACTATACATACGTTGTATAGTACTTATGTAGACTTGGCTATCTTGTGGTATATATGAACTTGTAAGTCTTGTTACACCATATAGCTCAGGAAAAAGCCTATTATCATCTTGTGGCTGATACTTTCTAAACTCAGATTCTGCTTGCTCTCCAAGATTTTTAGTGTCTACTAAAAAAAGTATACGCTCTGCTCTTACATGTTTTAACAATCTATATATTGCTGTTATTGCAGTAAAGGTTTTACCTGAGCCAGTAGCCATATAAACCAATGCTTTGGGCTTATTCTTCTTGAAAGATGTTTCTAAGTTTGTTATAGCATCAATTTGACATTTTCTAAGATTTTCAGCTTCCAAACTTGGTATATCTTCAGCCATTCTTCTTCTCAAAGACTTATCTTTACGCAGCCACTTTGCTAGAGTTTCTGGTCTATGAAAAAATGTGATTTCTCTGTATCTAGGGTTTGGGTCTCTTCCATCACTAAACTTTGTTATTACACCAGTGCTTATATATAAAAAAGGCAATGGGTCATTGTCAATATGTTTAAGTTTGGCTTTTGCATATCCCTCAGCCTGTTGTTCATGCACTGATAGTTTCACAGCTTCCTCTTCTCTCTTAGCCTCAATTATTCCCACTGGTCTCTGGTTTACAAAAAGCACATAGTCAGCAGGACCAACTTCGGTACTGTACTCTCTCACAGCAACCCCTAAGCCTGCAGTAAGGTTTATGTTTTTCTTATCTTGTATTACCCAACCACATAATAAAAGTTTTCTGTCAATATTATCACGTGATAACTGTTCTGGATTTTGGTTTGTCATAACTTTAGTTTAGTGTGAGATGCCAACACGTTAACCTACAAAACCTCACTGTTTTTCATCCCTAAAGATAATAATTCTGCTGAAACTACAACTACCGATGTTATGTTTCACTACAGCACATTCTAGTGACAAAAAGTTTGTAAAAATAAGATGTGCGTTAGAGAGCAATGGGTCCCACCATCAAGCTACCCCGTACACTTAACGACACCTATCACCCCCCCCGGTAGTTATAGTTAAACTTTTAAAATTTAAACTTATGGAGTTAAGAAAAGCAAACAGAAGTCTGGCACGTATCAGACTTGCTATCCAAGGACCAAGTGGTTCAGGGAAGACTATGTCAGCGCTACGCATTGCGTTTGGCATATGCAAAGACTGGAACAGGATTGCAGTTATTGACACAGAGAACATGTCAGCAGATTTGTACTCGCATCTTGGTGGATATAAAGTCATAAACTTACAGCCACCGTATACGCCTGAAAGATACATTGAAGCTATTGACAAATGTGAAGCAGCATGTCATGATGTAATCATCTGTGATAGTATTTCTCATGAGTGGGAAGGTGAAGGTGGTATACTGGATGTTCACTCAAAGTTGGTTGGGAACTCTTTCACTAACTGGTCCAAGCTTACACCACGACACAATGCTTTTATACGCAGAATACTTGGCTCTGGTAAACATATCATCACAACTATACGTAGCAAACAAGAGTATGTTATAACTGATAAGAATGGTAAAGCTACACCTGAAAAAGTTGGAATGAAAGGTATACAACGTGATGGTTATGATTATGATTTCACAACTGTATTTAACTTGACATGAGTCATAATGCTAACTGCTCTAAAGACAGAAGTCAACTCTTTAGTAACAGGTCAAATTTTACACTAGATGAAAGCGTAGGAAATGCGATTGCAAGTTGGTGTAAAGATGATGAAGGTTACTCTAATGAAGAAATAGAAAACATGATAGGAGCATGTTAAACCCTTGATGAACTTAACTATCTATACAACCATACACCATGCGTTAGAGGTCATGTAAATGAGTTTAACCATTGTAGTGCAGTTATCAGAGGAGTAGCTAAAGAATATGATCACATAATAAAACAAGAAAATGGAAAAGCAGAAAAACTTAAATACATTGGGTGAGGTAGATGTCATCTACAAATATCACAGCAGCTTTGATGATAGACCAAAGTTATAGTCAGTATCAGAAACAGTAGAAGTTTTGTAAGATATTTACACTGAAAACAAACTTGCAATACAAGAGCAGTTTCTAGTTATCTATCTGAATCGATCTAACGTTGTCATAGGTTGGACCAACATGTTTCTAGACGCAATCATTGGTGTCTCTATTGATACAAAGCTTATACTGTCTGCAGGCTTAAAGTTGATGGCATCAGGAGTTATAATATTACATAACCACCCATCAGGTAACGTACAGCCTTCTAGAGAAGATGATGTAATGACAAAGAAGTTAAAAGATGCGTTAGAGCTACAAGACATAAAGCTGTTAGATCACGTAATCATTTCACCAGAGTTTCGTTATTACTCTTATGCAAATGAGGGTATGATATAAAGGTGCGTGTACAAGGGGGGAGGTGCGTAGTTGCAATATACTAAGCATGGTCACTGGTGACTACCTCCTTTTTCACTTTATAAATAACTTGTACATTTAGACAGCCAATGAAAGAATGATGTTACATTGACTTTCTGAACTCTAAAGAAGGGTTCAGCAAAGAAAGAAAGTGGTTCACTGGTACCAATGCCTATATAAAGTCGATATGGTGGGGCAGAAAGAATATAGAGAATTTTGTCGTTGACATGGTGGTTTACTCTGATGTAAAAGAAGAGACATCTATATCAACACATAATAAGAATGTTTAACAAGTAAGCGTGCAAATAACAAGCACATAGAAGAGATTAAAAGCTGTAGAGTGTCTGTTTTAAAGGGTTTCAAGGGTTCTGTGCATCCCGATTACATCGGGAGGGTCATGCTTAGAACTTTTTCAATTTTGTACCGTATAAAACACTATGTTTTATATATACATTTTATACTCAAGTTATATTGATAAGTATTACATTGGATTCACAGAAGATCTTAATGATAGAATTTATAAACACAACAATAAACATAGGGGTTTCACAGCAAGTGCAAATGATTGGGAACTTAAATATTCAGAAGAATTCATAACAAAACAAGAAGCAATAAATAGAGAAAAAGAAATTAAAAATTGGAAGAGTAGAAAAATGATCGAAAAGTTAATTAATAAAGACGAATATTAATATCTCAGACTATCTTACTTAATAATCCCTGATATCACATTATTCAACTCAATAGGATCTTGTGAACCTATCACATATTCCAAGCCATCTTTGTCGGTGAGCTTTACGGCGTATTTACCGTAAGCGTAAAAGCGTATGGTGCCCTTTTTATGAAGGTTGTAAACGGGATTGTTGATCATGTATGGGCTGTATTTGACAATTTCGGATTTCCGAATACTCGATAAATCGATCTTAACTTTTTTAGTACTCCATAAACCCGTTAGGATTAAACTGCCGTTCTCAACGATGGTGCGATAATGTGTTAAAAATATAAACAAGATTGAGATCAACACAATTCCAGTCCCTACTACTAAAAACAAATCGGCTTCTTGATCGCGATTGCGTTCTTCTGAAATAAAATAAGCTGCAAAA
>JAEYZM010000044.1 GCA_023427985.1 Bacteroidota bacterium
AAGGAAATGGTTTTGGAGCCAATGTCATTTTTCAAACGTGTTCCGGCCAAAGAAAATATTCAAGCGATTAGCGATTGTATTTACTACAGCATTAATTTTGAAACCATCAATAAGTTATTTCATAGCATTCCTGAGTTTAGAGAGATGGGCAGAAGCATGTTAGTGGGTTTACTAGTGGAACAAAAATTTAGAAGTTTATCGTTAATAAATGATAAAGCAGAACATCGATACGAAATACTTTTGCAACAAAAACGCGAAATGTTTCAACATGTACCTCTAAAATACATTGCTTCGTATTTAGGTATTACCGATACTTCATTCAGCAGAATTCGAAGAGAACATTCTAAAAAATAATTTTCAAAACTTGCCATTTGACAAGTGATTTACTGAATCATGTCTGTTCTTTTGTATTGTTAAATACAAATCATTATGGAACAACTTAACAGTATTTATTACCTACTTTTTGGCGTAGCAGTTATTACGGCTATCACACTTCTCTACTTTGCATCTAAGAAAAATAATTATGTATTAGGAATTATCACATCGATTGGAATTTTACAATCGCTAATCAGCAGTACAGATTTTTATGCTGATGCAAGCAGCATCCCACCTAGATTTGTGTTCTTAGTATTGCCTTCATTTCTATTGCTCATTCTCAGTTTAAGCATACCAAAATTTAGGTCGATGTGTATGCGTTTCGAAATGAAATTCCTAATATTAATTCATGTTGTTCGATTATTAGTCGAACTAGTTTTACATGCCTTATATGAAATTAAATTCATCCCTAAAGTTATGACCTATGAGGGCAATAATTTCGATATTCTCATTGGAATTACTGCGATCGTAATTTATTATTTATATACCAATGGAAAATTATCGAGCAAAGCCCTTTTGATTTGGAATTACATCGGCCTAATATTTTTAGTTAATATTGTACTTACTGCAATTATTAGCGCGCCTGGACCGCAACAATTCATTGCCTTTGATCAACCCAACAAAGCAGTGCAACATTTTCCATTCAGCTTATTGCCTGCAATCATTGTACCCATCGTATTTTTTAGTCATATTTTAAGCATCATAAAATTACGTAGCTCAAAATAATTTCATACATTTAAGTATGAATTGGACGTATACAATCAGGCAGAAAACGATTGCTTCATTGCTACTAGCAATTGTTTTCGTATTTATTATTCTCAATAATATTTACGAAAGAAGAAACATGTCGAAACTCAACGAGAGTTTTAGTTCTATTTACAAAGACCGATTATTGGCAGAGAGCTACATTTACCTCTTGTCCGATTTATTGCATGAGCATGAGCTTATAAAAGAAGCAAACATAAGTAAGGAACTCATTGATGAAAAAATTTTATTGCTCATCAAGGATTACGAGTCGACCTACCTCACCAAGGAAGAGCTCTCCTATTTTGAATCTCTAAAAAAATTATTGTTGGCCGATGTATTGCAAGAAAAGTATAGCATTGCACCGAAGCTCAATTATGCATCAATTTATGTACTTCTCGATCGTTTATCAAAAATACAAGTAGAGGAAGGGACTCGACTTAACATTGAATCGAGCAATCGTTTTTTAGGTTCCGATTTATCCTTCAAATTGGAATTGGCATTATTGATTATTATAGGCTTAATCATTCAAGCTTTGATTTTCGCTAGTAAAACATCAAACATCAACAATAAAAATATAAATCTCAATTAATTACAATGCAATTAAGTAATTATATACAGTCGTATTTTGATGTTGTTGCGAAGGAACAGTTGGATTTGAAGCAATGAATCTGGCGCTTAAGAAGAAAGTGGAAAGACTTCCGTAACAGGACTAAACAAATAGATGTGTCCTGATGGAATTTCTTTGCAGCGGAATCGTTTGCGAATCAATTCCATCTTTTGAAATTTTCTTCCGTTTTTAATGGCGAAGACCGCACCGGCAGGAAGCTGACTTACAAAAACGGTATGTTGATGTTGATCGTAATTTTTCAAGACCCGCAATAAATTGGTATCGCTACAACTTGCGGCTGCAGGATTTTGCATGTATTTTTTGATGGCACGTTCAACATCTTCCGGGAAAATTTTTCGATCAATAAAAGGCTGCATCAATCGTTTATATTCTTCCTTCCATTCATCGCCATGCGGCTTTACTTTATTTTTATGTTTGTTCCAATTGGTAAGATGTGCAAACTCATGAATTAAAGTGATGAGAAAAGCATAGGGATTCAAATCACGATTCACAGAAATACGATGTCCCTTCCCATTATAAGGATGTCTATAATCGCCCAATACCGATTGTCGCGGTCTATTCAAAGACAATTCCACCTGAAAATAATCGATCCATTTGGCCATGGTTAAGGCAGTGCCATCGGGGAGATATTGCTGGAGGATTTTTGCGTTTTTTTCTAAAGACACAAGACAGAATTAAGTATTAAGTACAAAGTATTAAGTACAAAGAAATGAAATTTGTTAGAAATATTTATTAAGAATTAAGACAAGATACTATACGCCACAAACGCGGAAACATAAGCCAATGCGGTCATGTAGAAGAGTTGTATTAATGGCCATTTCCAAGATTTGGTTTCGCGGTAGACTACGGCGATGGTGCTCATGCATTGCATGGCGAAGGCGTAGAATAACATGAGGGAGAAGCTGGTGGCTAAATTGAAAGTGGGCTCTCCTGTGTTGGGATTTATTGCGGCAGAAAGTTTTGCTTTTACGGTTTCAATTTCTTCGTCGCCGCCTTCTACACTGTAGATGGTGGCCATGGTTCCAACAAAAACTTCACGCGCTGCAAAAGATGTGATGAGTGCAATTCCAATTTTCCAATCGTATCCCAATGGTCGTATCGCGGGCTCAATCAATTTTCCTAATTGTCCTGCGTACGATGCTTCCAATTTTTCTGAACTTTTTAATCGTTCTAAACTGTCGATGTTCGCATTTGCCATCGACATGCTTTGCTCATATTTTAGGTCGATGTGTTGCATCGATTCAGAGGGACCATAACTTGCCAATAACCATAAAACAATAGATACTGCGAGTATGACTTTTCCTGCTTCAAAGACAAATGTTTTTACTTTGTTATATATGATGATGCCCACACTCCCCCATCGCGGCATGCGATATACAGGTAGTTCCATAATGAAGAAACTTCGCTCCTTCGTTTTAATGATGAGCTTCATCACATAGGCCGAAAGTATTGCTGCAACAAATCCAATTAAATACATGCCCATCAATACCAATCCTTGCAAATTGAAAATTCCTAAAACTTTTTCCGATGGTACTACTAATGCAATGAGTAAAGTGTACACTGGTAATCGAGCCGAACAACTCATCAATGGTGTAACCATGATGGTGATTAATCGGTCTTTCCAATTTTCGATGGTACGTGTCGACATGATCGCAGGTACCGCACATGCAATACCGCTCATCAAAGGCACCACCGACTTTCCATTCAATCCAAATTTTTTCATCAATCGGTCCATCATAAACGTCACGCGTGCCATATAACCGGTGTCTTCTAGAATGGCAATGAATAAAAATAAAATTGCAATCTGCGGAATAAACACGAGCACTCCACTGAGTCCTGGTAAAATTCCTCCGACCAATAAATCGGTAAAAATTCCTGGACTTAAAATTCCTGTCAAATAATCTTCGGCATGCACAAATGCAAGCTCAATCATGTCCATCGGAAATGTTGACCAAGTGAAAATCGATTGAAAGACTAAAAATAAAATGCAGAAGAATATGATTAATCCCCATACTCTATGCGTTAACCATTTATCAATTTTATTGCTGTAATTTTCTTGTACTGGATCAAATGCTTTGTACACCGAATCGAACAAGAGTTCGTTGATCCAATTATATCTAGCAATGGTTTCAGAGGCCTGCGCCTTGCCAGGATTAAAATTATATTTTGCTGCTAAAGATTTTAACTTCTCTTTTTTCTCCGCACTTAAATGATTTAACTCGTGATAATGATGCGCCAATTCAAACGCGATGTAATCGTTATCTAACTGGAAATAATTTTTAATCTCATCAATTAATTCCGGAGCATATTGTTTTATGTCGATGCCAGTGCTAACAATTTTTCTTTCTTTTAATTGTAGAGCGATGGCGCTTTTTAATTCTTTGATTCCTTCGTTGTTTCTTGCACTGATACCTACAACTGGAATACCGATGTCGTTCGAAAGATTTTCTACATCGATATGAATCTCTTGTGTTTTGGCTTGATCCATCATGTTCAAAGCAAGAACTGTGGGAATGCCTAAATCGAGAATTTGTGTAAAGAGTAGAAGATTACGTTTCAAGTTCGTAGCATCGGCCACCACCACAATCACTTCTGGATAATCGGGATTACCTGGAGAGCTCAGTACTTGAACGGCAATTTGTTCGTCTTGTGAGCGGGGATATAAACTATAAGTTCCGGGAAGGTCAATGAGTCGGATTTTTGTTGCATCATCGAGCGTAAATTCTCCGCTTAATTTATCGACTGTTACTCCGGGGAAGTTCCCAACTTTTTGGTTCAGTCCGGTGAGTGCGTTGAATAAGGAAGATTTACCGGTATTCGGATTCCCAATGAGGGCGATGTTGCGTAATGCTTTCAATGCTTATTTGACCAAAATACTTTCCGCTTCTTTTTTTCTTAGGCTTAATTTATGACCGTATAAATGAATGGCGATGGGATCGCCAAGCGGTGCGATGTGCGCGATTTCCACTTCCTCGCCTGGTAGGCAGCCTAATTCTAACAATCGAACAGATAATTCTTCATCGATGAATGAATCTATAATGGCCTTATTTCCAGGTTCTAATTCAGAAAGTTTTCTCAATTTCATATCGCTCAGTATCATAATCAATACCCTTTAAAAACAGCGCAATTTAAGTCTTATTTAAATTAAATCCAAATAAGTATTCGCTTATAATTAACTAGGACTGAATGTTTTTGTTTGAGCTATGGGTATTTTTTGAAAAAGTAGGGCAGTCGCAACGAGCTTTGCAAGAAAACAAAGCAGTGCTACAAAAGAACAATAAAAGCAATCCAATGATTTTTATACGTTTCATTTTAAGCATGATTTGAAAAACGAATATACCAATTATAACGCCAAAAGTATTCGCCATCATATCTTTTATATCTGCAGAGCGGTAGGTAAATATCCAGAGTTGCGATAATTCCATGAGTGCTCCCCAAAGCAATGAAAATACCAAAGCACTAGAAAAGGCAAATGTTTTCAAATTCGAGAATTGATTTTGTGCCTTAAATCCCCATACAGAAAGCAGAAATAAGTTAAAATAAAAAATCGCATGTACGAGTTTATCGGCATGAGGAAATGCCAAAAGAGTAATCTTCGGTAATGAAGAGGGTTCTTTGTTGCTCAACCAAGTGATTAAGCAAAGCCAAAGAACCCAATAAATATTGTATCGCCAGAAATTAAGCGCCAACAACCGCTTTGTAATCATCGGCACTTAGTAAAGTATCGAAATCGGCTGTGTTTGCAACACTCACTTTCACCATCCAACCATCGCCATAAGGATCAGAATTTACCAATTCAGGATTTGCATCCAATTTAGAATTAACTTCCAATACTTCACCGCTTAAAGGCATGTATAAATCAGAAACCGTTTTCACTGCTTCAACAGTTCCAAAAACTTCTTCTTGATTCACTGTTTTACCTACCGTGTTAATGTCAACATATACAATGTCGCCCAATTCGCGTTGTGCAAAATCCGTAATACCAATGTATGCAGTATTACCTTCTAAACGAACCCACTCGTGGTCTTTCGTGTACTTTAGTTCTGCTGGAAAATTCATTTTTGTGTTTGATTAATTTTTCTCAAAGTTAAATTTTTCTTTGAATAATTTATGCTCCAATATTAATTCTTAAGCTAAATCCAAAACTCGTGATTTTGGTAGGGAATGAAGTATTGATAAATGGATCGGTCACCAAGCGGTCGTAGAACACACGCACTTGGAAACGCTGATTCAAAATGTATTCTACAGAAGGTTTTATGCTGATGACGCGAGAACCATTAATTGTCTCAGAGACTCTCGGCTCCATACGTTGCACCACACCCCTATTGACGCGAATGTTGAAGTCCATTCGAACATTCAAATCGTTCGTCAGCACCTTTTGTCCATTACCAATAGAAAATGGCAATTTTAAATTATTCGTAGTATAACCTATGGCGATGTTGTACTCTTGAGTATTCATTTGTTCTAGTCGAGTATTCGCGAAGCTCAAACCTAAATTTCTACTTTGCTTATAATCAACATTCACATTCACTTTACTCTTCAATACCATATCAAATCCAATCAATGGAGCAAAGGTTTCTGAAATGGTGATTTGCTGTATTTCGTATTCTGGCACGTAATTGTTCGTAGCCACATATCGTTCTGCTATAGTCGTAGGTCTATTAAAGCTGTTCACATTATAGGTAGAAACATACGAGTGATTGACAACAAAACTGCTGAAGTATTCGGCAATTACTGGAATCTTTATCAATCCACTGTAGTTCACTCTCCAATTTGGCAATGGAATTTTAGGGAATGGATTTAAGGTAACTCTATTCACACTTCTGCCCGTATATGCAGCAATAAAAGCAGGAATTAATACCTGTTGTGAGTACCTTCCATATCCGTCAAAGAATCCTGTTGTGTCCTGTGTGAAATTACCATCTTCTGAGGCTAATCGTTGAGAAATGATAAATCGGTTGTCCATGAATCTATCAAATAAGGCCGATTGTGGACTTGGATTTTTCGCATCGAGTTTTTCAAATGCCGATCGAATGGTAATGATTGACATAGAGAAGTTACCCGTTTCGGTTTCTGCAAACGAACGGAACTTACCAAAAGTAGCACTGCTTGGATTGTTGTCGTACCTAAAAAATTCTTGATAAGAAAATGAAATCGATCGTTGGAAATTCAGGTCGATGCGCATGTCGGGCATCGGTTCAATATTAATCCTACCTGTTATTTCTTCTCTGTTATTTCTAGCGTATCGGTTCGACACAGAATCGTAAGTTGTAATCCAACCGTTCTGAGCTGCAGGGAATCTAATGTCTTTTTGACTACCCATCACGAAACCAAAACCTGGTGCATTGTTTCTTCCAAAGTCCATCCCCATTAAATCGGTTTGTGGTATGTAACCCGGCAACAATTGTCCGTTCGTTTGACGGTATGAAAAGTTTACTGTCCTCACCATTATTAACCCACGTGCAAGAATTTTTTTCAAATCGTTTTTGTTCATTGCACGCGCAATACTGTCTTGCTTTTCTTGCTCTGGAGTTTTATTTACCTTTAATTTTTCAAGTGGATTATTTCTATTCGCTGCTGCATTACGTTGAGGTGTCATCAAAGCTTTTAAATACTTTGATTTACCGTACAACTGCGTCATGTTGAAATTCGGATTAATTTGAAAAGACTGAGAATTCGAAATGGTATTTTCAAATTTTGGCGTTGCCAAAGATGCCGCTCTCCAATCGTAACGCGCACCATACGTTGCCGTCATTTGAACGAAATCCAAGTAGGGCAATTTATTGATTGGTACGTTATAGTTGATGTTCGTATTCTGTGAAAAATCCGTTGTTCTTCCCAATGTTCTCAAATTGGTCATGATGGAATCTTTCTCTTCACGTGTATCTATTTTTCCCACCGGTTCATCTACGATTGCCATATTCGTTGCATTGTAATCGATCTTCAAAGACTTTGTTAAATCGTAACGGAAACCATATACGCGATTAATTCTAAAATCTTTATTGAAGGTTGCAGGAATCGCCAATAAATTCGTGTTGATGTTTCGCACTTTATTCTCTGCATACATACGATCCACATCTATTCTAAAATCTAATGCCGATGGTACGTAATTGAAATTAAAATCTTTGATCAATCGTAAGTTCTTATTGCTTACAATTTTATCAAAAGGTCGAACTTCTTTGGGTGATGTAGCAAAATTATAGGCCAATGCTGCTCTATATGTTTTCACGACATCGTACTCAGTTGTATAATTTCTTCTATATTGATCATTGAATGAATAGGTCACACTAAAATTTTCTACATCGTACACCCTAGGTGTTTTCTTTGTATCGACACGTTCCTTTTTAACATTCGTAAAACTAATACTCTTTCTTCGAGTATAATCTTCGGTAATTCTTTTAATAGAATCTTGTTGCGCTTGTGTGAGCACATCCAATACATTGTCAAGTAAAATATCCGGATTATTTGGAGCAAACTGTGGAGTGCTAATGGCTTCCGAATAAGATACGAACATTGGTATTCTCATCCCCACTTTTTCTGGGAAAAATTTACCCAATTCTATATTCGATGATACATCGTATTGTCTGTCGTCTGATCTATTTCTTTCCGATACTTTTTTATCGATGGAACCAAAACCGATGGTACTTCTACTTCCCGATAAGGTAACGTTCGCAAGATCGGCCAATTGCGCATTCACTCTACCCGTTGCAGCCCAACCTCCTTGTTCGTCGAATTCCGTTAACAATAATTCGTTGAACCAAACTTGTATACATTTTGGATCTTCTGGTACTCCACTTCTATTTCGTATCCCCACAACAATTGATCGCACATTCCCTAAATCTGGATTACCTTTGATCCAAACTCTATTCTTACCATCCTGATAAGGGAACAAGGTGGTGACAGGAATCCCGGAACTATTTCTTAATTGTTTTGCAACTTGTAATACTCCTAATGGCAAAGACATTTTATTGGCATCGGGCCAAATCACATCTGGATTTTGCGAACCGTCTGGAGTAATGCTTAATGGAATTTCGTATTCGTAATAGTTATCGGTATAGTCGATACCAAATCGCACAAAGGCAACCATCTCATTGTTCTGAACGGTGTTCCCTTCTGCGTGAATAAACATCTCTACTTTTTTATACGATCTGAAGTCCATGTTCGTAATTTTATACGCCATCACTTGATCGTCTTTCTTGAAATTACATGCGTTCAATAAAAGCGACTGTTCGTTCACACGTGTATCGCCACGCACATCTTGAAAATTTCTTTCTTGAATAATCCCTGGAGGTAAAACATAAGGAATAGGTGCACGTTTCGCATTCTCTTCAATATTGATGGTCGATAAATCGAAAATCGCATCCGATTTTGCTTCGGTACCTTCACCAGGTGTAACACTTGGTTCTATCCTTCTCCACTCACCACGCACCAATTGTAATCGAGCAAAACGCAAAGTAACTGTATCGTTAAATCCCGTTAAGAATGCACGCATGAAACGAATTGCTCTAAAGTCTTGAATCTCTCCAACTCTCGATTCGAATTTCGATAATGGTACTCTAAATTGATACCAAGTTACGTTCTCAACTTTTCCATTTGCTAATCGAACCGGTGCAACCACACGATCGGTGATGAATGAATTCTGATCTGGATTTTGCAAATCGCCCGGACTTAATCGTACTCGATACTGAAAATATTCGTCGCGATCACTTTGTGCTTGATCGTTGTTGATGTCTTCTGAATCGGGATAAATTCTACCTCCAGCATTACTTAATCCTGTACGTTGTATCGACTGTTGTTCGGTGGGTGAATTACCTTCTTGTCCATTGTATGATTTGTATCGATCTAAGATCGATGCTTGTACGTTATCTAATTCCGATCCTCTATAATAAATAAAATCATCTGCCGAAGGATCGGCAACGGCATTTAAATAAGCTGTTGAGTTGGTTCCATAAGCAGCTTCTAATAAATCGAGATAAGTCGTTTTAAAAAACTCACGCTCTTGTGCAGTTGTTAATCCATCGAGACCCACATCTTGAAAGGAACGCGCAGCTTCTGTATTTCCAAATGCATTTGACAATGGATACAAGGTACCTACTCTACCCCAAGTAGTTGAATCGTAACGGTCGGCATTACCATCGGCAGGCAATCCATTTTCAATAGATTCCTTACCATCTTTCAATACATCTTCTGAAATGCTACCTAAGTTAAAATACAAATCACCACCACCAGATCCTGGTTTGTAAATGAATGGATCCAACAACCAAAATTCTATGAACTCTACATTCAGTGCTTCAAAATCATTCGTCTCCAATCGGCGCATAATTCCACCCCATGCAGCCTGCGGATTTCGTAAGGTACCATCGGCATTCAAGCCAGTAATGGTATAGTTATAAGGACCACGTTCACGCGGATAATAAGTTAAGTCGAGTGTCGATAAAATATTTGGTTGACCGGTAGGAATTTGCTTGCTTGGAAACACTTCGTTCTCGGTTACTTCGCGCAAGTAGTGATTCGACAATTGATTTCTGTCGCTGCGCAAATGTTGTGGCGTTCTATTATCTGTTCTACTAAAAAATAAATTATCGATTTGATAAAAAGAAATTCGTGCACGATTGAAACCATAGGATAAATCGTTAAATAATCGTGACTCAGGGAACATTGCAGGAGTACTCGAAAGTGTCCATGAGTTCGCAGATTTTAGGTCGATGGAAGAACGAGAACCCTCAAAATCGTCGATGTAGGAAATACCACTTTTATTATTTTTTGTATTCAACAATCGCGAATGACCAGGATCCAACCGAGCATACTCAGCAGAAACTGTAATACTCGATGGTTGCTTGGTTTCAATCAATGGAAGTCGATCTACTAAGGTTGTAAGGTATCTAGATTCTGTTCTATAATTCACATCGAAACCATACATATTATTAGCAATGGGCTCGTCGCCAATGTTCACTTTTTGAGTAAGTGGACGTTCCGATAATCGAATGAATGTACCACCCAAATTCAATTGATCGTTCACTTTATAATCGAATCGATTTCCGATAAATGTTCTCGACTGTATACCAAATAATGTTGAACTTTCTAAGTCAACCGTAATGGGACTACCAGAACTTAAAATTCCAGCGTTCACAATTTTCACTCGACCTACATTATAATCAACGGTATAATCAACCCCTTCAGTTAAGACTTGAGTTCCTGATTTCACAACCACGGATCCAGGCGGAATGTTAATGGCGTTTAAGGAGAACTCCGAATTGGAGGTCGACTGAAAAGATCCGGAAATGGTAAATTTATTTTTCCGCGGCAACTGCTGTGCTTTAAATCGAGTAGAATCGTAAAGCTCTGTAAATGCTATATTATTAGCTGTAGTAACATCGCCTTCGGCAGCTAATAAATCGTATAGATAGGAACCAAAGGGTTCAATCTTAGTAAAGATAATTCGACCATTTGCAGAGTTGATGGTAATGTTGTTTACAAAGTCGAAAACACCATCGGGAGTTGGAGTTTGCTTCACATCAAGTTTATCCAAACCGAGTACTCGTATCAATGGAATATTTTTCACATTGTCGGGACCAACTGGTAAATAATTGATGTTGTTTGCAGTCTTCTCATCGAGATACAATACATCGAGTCTAAACTGATCTTGATTGATTTGAAATGCATTTAATGAATAAATATTTTTCATCATCAAATCCCAAATTGGCAAACTGGTTTTTAAAGAAACGTTCTTCAACAATTTCGTGTACAACATTGTTGGCGGATTCGTTTCCGTACGTTCGTTTGAAAACTCCCCAACCGTATACTCTACACCGTCGACCGTATATCGGTATGAAACGGCCAATACCTCATCGGCATTCAAGGCTGCGTTTAATGAGATATAACCCAATTGTGGATGAAAAGTATATTCACGATCTGTTAATTTTCTAGCGCGAATTTTCGCATAGTTATCGGGTCCACCTTTGTCACCAAAATACGTCGCGATGGCATTATCGCCTACATTACGCGAACTCGATGGAATGATATCTAATAAGTTGTTCGATGCAGGAGCGTTAGTACCCGGTTGTGAATTTGGATAAGGACTTTGACTCGTTGTTAACTGCGGATTGTTCGAATAGATTCTTTGATTTTCACCAAGATCAATCAAAGCTAAAACATCGCGTGTATCCTCATCGCCCACACGATTTCTATTGGTTACCCAAACCTCCACTCTAGAAATTAAAACATTCGTTTTAATAATTGGCGGTTCTTCTAAAGCGCGATCGTATTGTTCACGAAAATAATGCGATAAGAAAAAGTGTCTATTGGCTTCGTAATTATCGGCCAAAAATTTGAACTCCGTTTTTTGCGCACCGTTCGTAATTTTAATTTGTTTCTTCTCCGATTTTTGTTGAGAGAATACCGATGTTACCGTTAATTTACCAAACTGCAATTGAGTTTTTATACCGAACAAACTTTGAGAACCACTGATAAGACTAGAGTTTAAAGGAAGAGATACGTTACCCAATTCGATCTTCTTAATAATCTCATCTTCATAACCCGTATACTCCAACTTCATTTGATTTTCAAAATCGAAGGTTGCTTCGGTATTGTAGTTTACACTGGTTTTTAATTTATCGCCGATGTTTCCCGTAACATTCAATTGTATTTTTTGATCAAAATCGAACTGACGTGTAATACGCTGACGTTCGTTTAGGATGGGATTTTCATTTCTATTGAATCGGCCAGCAAAAATTAATTCGGCCGTACCTTGTGGTCTGATGTCTACCTTACTACCTCCAAAAATTCGATCGAAGATTTGATTGTTCACGTACAATTTTGGAATCATTCCATTGGGCGAGATCAAAGAAGACTCTGCGGAACGTTGTTTCCAATAATCGAACTTAGTTTTTGAAGCTTCATAGCGTTGATATTCTTCAAAGCTCATATAAACTGGAGCTTTGTAAAACTTTCCACCTATAGTTTCTGTTATAACATACTGACGGGTCTCTGGATCATAGTCGACCTTACGTTCAAGGTTCGGTGGATCCTGAAGATCAATTTTTTTAGTGTTTTTGTCGAGCGCCGTACCCTGAAATTTAGGACCTGAGTCCACAATTTCACCCGGCATGAGTAAATCGGTAGGTAATAAAAGATGATTGCGCAAGCCAGCCTCGGAGGTCCAGACCACCGAAAAAACCAATGCAAACGCAATAATTACTAAAAATACCTTATATATAGGGGTAATTCCTCTCCTACCTTTTTTCAACGTTACTAATTAAAAACCGGGCAAAAATACTATTATAAATTTTTAAGTGCTGATTTTATTAATCTTTCGACACTCAATTGAGTGCCTTCCGATTTAATAACCTGATCGAGCGCCTTTTCTGCTGAATTCTTTGCAAAACCCAACATAACCAATGCAGATAACGCTTCATCGCGCGTAGTATTGTTCATAGGTGCACTTAAAAGTGTATCTGAACCCTCTTTTTTCAATTTATCTTGTAATTCCAACACCAATCGCTGTGCACTCTTAGGACCAATACCCTTAATTCTCTGAATTAGAGGAATATCGCCTTTAACAATAGCATCTTGTATTTCTAATGGAGATATCGATGAAAGCATCATACGTGCCGTATTGGGTCCAATGCCCGAAACCGATATCAAATGCGTAAAAAGTCGGCGTTCTGTCTCATCAAAGAATCCATACAACACATGCGCATCCTCTCGGATATTCAAATAGGTATAGATTAAAATATGCTCCTCATCGCCAATCTGCGCAAATGTGTGTAAGGATATATTGATAAAATACCCTACACCTGCTGCTTCAACAACAATATGCGTTGGGGATTTGTGGGTAAGTTTGCCTTTTATGTGGTTGATCATGATCGTATGTTCGTGTGCTCTCCCGATAGCTATCGGGATGTTCGTGGGTGCTACCGATTGATTATAGTACTAAGTACAAAGTATTAAGTATTAAAAGGGTTCATATTCAAATATCATTATCACCCATGTCTTTGTACTTAATACTTTGTACTTAATACTTTACTTCTTAAATATCGATTTTCTCTCCTTCTTTGGTTCTGTACTTATTGCTTTTGCTTCTTCTTCTTTCGATTGTGCATCTACAACTGCAATGGTAATCATGTTTACGATTTCTCGCACCGATGATCCCAACTGCAAAATGTGTACAGGTTTTTTCATACCGATTAAAATTGGACCAACAGCTTCTGCACCTCCAATTTCTTGAAGAATTTTATAAGCTGCATTACCTGCTTCTAAGTTCGGGAAAATCAAGGTGTTTGCTGGTTCTCCTGCTAATTTTGAGAATGGGAAATTATCTTTTAAAAGATTGGCATTTAAGGCAAAGTTTGCTTGCATTTCACCATCCACAATTAAATCGGGACAACGCTCGTGCAAGATGCGAACAGCTTCACGTACATTGATTGCCGACTTAGTTTCAGAGCTGCCAAAATTAGAATACGACAACATTGCGATGCGTGGTGTTATGTTAAATTTCTTCACCGATTTTGCAACGATGTTGGTGATGTCTACCAAATCTTCTGCACATGGTTCTATGTTCACCGTAGTATCGGCCAAAAATATTGGACCTTGTTTGGTCAACATCAAATACATACCCGCTACTTTTTTAACACTTTCATCCATGCCGATGATTTGCAATGCCGGACGTATGGTGTTTGGATAATTTTTTGTCAAGCCAGAAATTAAGGCATCTGCCTCTCCCAATTCCACCATCATAGCACCAAAATGATTGCGATCGCGCATGTATTTTTTTGCTTCGTATAAAGTAATTCCTCTACGCTGACGCTTTTTGAAAAGTACTTCACCATATGCAGCACACAAATCGTCTTCCTTACGCGGATCAA
>JAEYZM010000034.1 GCA_023427985.1 Bacteroidota bacterium
TAAATTTCTAAAGCAAACATCTTACCTTCTGGAGTCTTAATTAATTCGGAATAGATTGGCATTAAAAACTTTCTTCTTCCTACTTTAACTAAAAATTTCTCTATAGCAGGGTAATCTTTTTTATACTTATGTTTTATCACGTGTATAAACCATGCTGCTTCTAATTCAGAATTACCTGAATTTGCAAAGTCTACATGCTTCTTCAAATCTTCGATTTGTACCGATGTAAGATCATTGCTCAAAAGTCTAATAAAATATAGCCATTCATGACTCGACCAATTTTTAGTGTCAAAGTTAGAAATGCTTTGTCCAGTATTGAACGATTTCAAAACAGAATCTACAAATGCAAATCTACTCGATGTTATTTGTGGATAATCAGCAGGTAAATCGCTCTCATCAATCCATGCTTTTGCATTTATTTTATCTGCTAATGATTTATCTCCCTTTATCAATTCTTTATTCAAGTATTCTAAGAATTGATCGGTGTTCATTGTTTGGAATGCATGTGAACTGAAATAATTTTTCAAAAACACATCGAATTTTTCTCTACCAACAGCATTTTCTATATGTATTAAAAATAAAGCACCTTTTTCATATGCAATGTCTGTTAACCCTTCATCAGGATCTCTACCTTCTAAATTTAATCTTAATCGAGTATCAGGATTTCCTTTTCCAAAAGCTTTCAACTCTTCTTGTAAATCTTGAAAGCCTACTACTTTCAACATATCGGCATACTCTTTGCCTTCAATGCTTTCCATAATTCTTCTCTCAAAATAAGTTGTAAAACCTTCGTTCAACCAGAAGTCATTCCAAGTATCGTTGGTCACTAAATTTCCAGACCACGAATGTGCTAGTTCATGCGCTAATAAACTTACCAATGAACGATCACCAGCAATAATAGTAGGTGTTGCAAATGTTAGTTCAGGATTTTCCATTCCACCGAAAGGAAAACTAGGAGGAAGTACTAATACATCGTATCTGTTCCATTGATACTTGCCATACAATGCTTCAGCTGCATCAATCATTTTGGGCAAGTCAACAAATTCATTCGCACATGCATTTAATTCCGATGGCTCTGCATAAACTCCAGAGTTTTTACCTAATGCTTTAAATTCTAAATCGCCCACCGCCAATGCCATTAAATACGATGGTATAGCACGTGTTTGATTAAAATGATAAATGCCTGAATCGTTTTTACTCATAGGATTTTCTGCACTCATCAATGCTAATAATTGATTCGGTACTTTTACTTTTGCTGTGTATGTAAATCGAACCCCAGGTCCGTCCTGACAAGGCAACCAAGTTCGTGCAAGAATTGCTTGCGATTGTGTAAATAAGAAAGGATCTTTTTTACCAGCTGTTTGTTCGGGACTTAGCCACTGCAATGCTGCTGCATCGGCAGAAGTTTCGTAATTAATTTTTACTTTACCAATACCTTTTACATACACTGCTAAATCATTTCCCATTATTTTATTGCCGATGTGTTCCTTGAAATTAAGGGCTTCTCCATTTTCTGGATTTAGTACTGAAATAATTTTCAAGCTTTTCACATCTAAATGCAAGGTGTCGTCATTGTATCCTTTCTTTAAATCATATAATGCAAAACCCTTTAGTTTTTTCTCTTGAAAATTTACTTCGATGTCTAAATGTAAATGTTCAACTCTAACATCTGACTTAGAAGAAAAGGTATGAGTGTCTGTGCTCATACCTTTTTCTTTCACAGTATTACAAGCAAGACTTGCAATACTTAATGCAAAAAATAATTTCTTCATTTATGAATTTGTTTTTATTCCTAATTCTTGTAGTTGTGCTTCTGCTATGGTCGATGGTGAGTCAATCATAACATCTCTTCCCGAATTATTTTTAGGGAATGCAATTATGTCTCTAATCGAATCTAATTCTGCAAACAAGGAACACCATCTATCGAAACCAAATGCAATACCTCCATGAGGTGGTGCACCGTATTCAAAAGCATCCATTAAAAATCCAAATTGTTTTTGAGCTTCTTCTTTTGTGAACCCTAACAATTCAAACATGCTTGCTTGTAATTCTTTATTGAAAATTCTAATAGAACCTCCGCCAATTTCTGTACCATTGATGACCATATCGTAAGCATTTGCACGTACTTCTCCTGGACTTTCTTTTAACAAAGGAATGTCTTCTGGTTTTGGTGATGTAAATGGATGATGCATGGCATGGAAACGTTTACTTTCTTCATCCCATTCTAATAATGGAAAATCAATTACCCATAAAGGAGCAAATTTATCTTTAGCTCTTAATCCTAATCTATTACCCATCTCCAAACGTAGCTCGCTCAAGGCTTTGCGCGTTTTATCAACTGCACCAGCTAAAATCAAAATTAAATCACCAGGCTCTGCATTGAATTTCGCTTTCCATAAACTTAAATCTTGTGCATCGTAAAATTTATCAACAGAAGATTTAACCGTACCATCTTCTCCAACTCTTGCATATACTAATCCAGTAGCACCAATTTGCGGACGTTTCACAAAATCTGTTAATTCATCTAGTTGTTTACGCGTATACTCCGCAGCTCCTTTTGCACAGATGCCGACAACTAATTCTGCATCTTCAAAAACTTTGAAGTTTTTACCTTTTACTACATCGTTAAGCTCAACAAACTTCATATCGAAACGAGTATCCGGCTTATCGGAACCGTAGTATTTCATAGCATTCGCGTATGTCATACGAGGAAAATCGATAATGTCAATTCCCTTTACTGATTTGAATAAATGTTTCGCTAATCCTTCGAACGTATTTAATATATCTTCTTGTGTAACGAATGCCATCTCGCAATCTATCTGTGTAAATTCCGGCTGTCTATCGGCACGCAAATCCTCATCTCTAAAACATTTTACAATCTGAAAATACCGATCGAAACCAGAAACCATTAACAATTGCTTGAAGGTTTGTGGCGACTGTGGTAATGCATAAAATTCACCCGGATTCATTCTGCTCGGTACTACGAAATCGCGTGCACCTTCTGGGGTCGACTTAATTAATACAGGAGTTTCTACTTCAATGAAATTGAGAGCATCCATGTATTTACGAGTCTCTTGTGCCATGCGGTGACGTAGTTCTAAATTTTTACGTACTGCATTTCTCCTCAAATCGAGGTAACGATATTTCGCACGCAATTCCTCTCCACCATCTGTTTCATCGTCAATAATAAATGGAGGTACTTTAGAAACGTTCAATATTTCCAATTCAGAAACTTTAATTTCAATCTCTCCTGTTGGAATTTTAGGATTCTTACTGCTTCGCTCAATTACTGTCCCTCTCACTTGAATCACATACTCTCTTCCCACTGTACGTGCAGTTTGGCAAAGGCTTTCATTTTCTTCCATATTGAAAACCAATTGTGTAATCCCATATCTATCGCGCACATCTATAAAGGTCATACCACCTAGATCTCTCGATTTTTGTACCCATCCAGCCAAACGTACTTCCTTAGCTAAGTCACTGATTGTTAATTCTCCGCAAGTATGTGTTCTTAACATATTTAAAATTTAATGAATCCCAAAAGTATGATTTTCACAGGAATAAGCCAATTAATTTATAATTTCGTGGAATCGCATTTTAGCATGTCGTCACACCATTTTGTAAAGGAAAAACAAGAACCTGCTTTGTTGATTTTGGCCGATGCCAGTTTCGATGAAAACCTAGTAGCCCAATTATTGGAATGGGCGCCAATCGTTTTTGTTGAAGATCGATGTTTACCATTGATCAACCATAATCCCATTAAAATTGATTATGTTATTCAATGTAGTATGTCTGATGAGGAGCTAGATTCCTGGATTGCATTTCAAGAAAATGTTCAGGTGCTCAAAATTAAACTAGATAATAAAATACAAGAAACGATACAATTTTTAAAGTCAGATAATCACGAAGCATTAAGTATTGTTGGACACGATTGTAAACTAGAGCAACTTATTTTAGAAAATGAAGAGAAACTGAATATCATTTTTTATTCTTCAAGCTATAAAGTTTTTAGTAAAGAAAAACATTTCAAAAAATGGAAAGAGAAAAACTCCAAATTTGAATTTAATGCGAATGATATACAGTTAACTAATTTAATAGCAGAATCAAAATATTATAAAGTAATTGACGATGGTAATGTAGAGGTTAATGCAAGTTCAAAAATAATTATTAAGGAATATTTAATTGAAAGATAATACGAAACACGACCCATTTGCTGCCTTACGATTTAGGGAGTTTAGGTTTTATATTTTAGGTCGATTTTTTCTTACAACAGCTGTCAATTTTCAAGCGGTATGTGTGGGTTGGCAAATATACGAGCTTACCAAAGACCCATTTTCATTGGGTTTGATTGGATTAGCGGAAGCGATTCCGTATATACTTATCGCATTATTCGCAGGTTATGTGGTAGATCATTACGATAGAAAAAAAATCTTACTAACAGCAGTTTTTACACTCGTGCTCTCATCGGCATTATTATTTTACTTGTCAATGAATATAGATCAATCGAAGAGTAATGTAATTTATACAATTTATTCATTGATATTCGTAACTGGATTGGCCCGGGGTTTTGTGAGTCCATCAATGTTCGCAATCATGTCTCAAACAGTACCCAAAGAAATTTACGGCAATTCATCGACCTGGAACAGTACTGTATGGCAAATTGGTGCGGTTGGAGGACCTGCAATTGCTGGATTTGTTTATGGATTTTTGGGGGTGTCGAAAGCTTATTTAACGAACACATTTTTATTTGGATTAGCATTTTTATTTTTCTCTTTAGTAGCTGTTAAAGCATTGATAAAATCGGAACGTACAGAAGGATTACGAAAAAGTTTAACTGCTGGATTGAAATTTGTTTTTGGGCATCAGTTATTAGTATCGGCATTAACATTGGATTTATTTGCGGTATTTTTTGGTGGAGCCGTAGCATTATTACCCATGATGGCCGATCAGATTTTGATGGTTGGTCCTAAAGGTTTGGGAATATTGCGTTCTGCTCCGGCATTTGGCGCATTGATAATGGCTATATTTTTGGCTTATCATCCATTGAAAGAAAACGCTGGTAAGAAATTATTATACGCTGTAGCCTTGTTTGGTTGTTGTATTATCGGCTTTGCCTTATCGAGAAATTTTTACTTATCTGTTTTATTTTTAGCATTAAGTGGAGCTTTTGATAATGTGAGTGTAGTGATACGAACAACCATAGTTCAGTTGTTTACGCCTGATAATATGCGCGGTCGAGTATCATCGGTAAATAGTATATTTATTGGTTCATCCAACGAAATAGGCGCTTTTGAGTCGGGTTTCGCGGCAAAAGCATTGGGATTAATACCATCAATATTATTTGGAGGCAGTATGACAATATTAGTTACGGGAATAACTGCTAGATTTGCACCTAAACTTAGAAACTTAAATTTATAACATGGAATTTTTATTTGATCCCAACATGTGGATTGCACTCTTGACCTTAACGGTATTAGAGATTGTATTAGGAATTGACAACATTGTTTTCATTTCCATTTTAGCGGGTAAACTTCCTGCAGAACAACAAAAGAAAGCAAGAAGAATGGGTTTAGCATTGGCCTTAATAACGCGTGTTTTATTATTGTTATCACTTTCTTGGATAATGAGTTTAACTGCTCCACTCTTTACCGTTTTATCTCAAGAAATATCAGGCAGAGACATTATACTTTTAGTAGGTGGGCTTTTCTTAATCTATAAAGCAACTAAGGAAATTCATGAGAAATTAGAAGGTGGAAATCATGCAACAGAAATAAAAGGGAAAGTTACATTTAGCTCTGTAATCATACAGATTTTACTATTGGATATTGTATTCTCATTAGATTCAGTAATTACAGCTGTAGGTATGGCAAGTCAAATCGGAGTAATGATAACTGCAGTAATCGTTGCTGTAATTATCATGTTATTTGCAGCAGAATCAATTAGCAAATTTGTTAACAATCATCCAACAGTAAAAATGTTAGCATTGGCTTTCTTAGTACTCATTGGAGTTACATTGCTTGCAGAAGGTTTGGATCAGCACATATCTAAAGGATATATTTATTTTGCAATGGCCTTCTCAATTTTAGTGGAGATGCTAAATTTAAGAATGAATAAAAAGGCTAAAAAATCATAATAAAATTCAATAAAGAAGCCCCCTTATTTTTTGTAATTAAGGGGGCTTTTTAATTTTAATTTATTTTTTCAATTATTTTTTCTCTAATTTTTCAATCTCGGCCGACAAGTCATTTTTCAGATTTTCATCTTTCACAGTTTTCTTTAAATCTTTTAATGATTGTATTGCTGTTGATTTCACAAAAGCTAATGTCGATGTTTTAGCAATATTGCTAATTGTTGGGTAAGAAAAACGAACGGTCTCATCGTCCATTTTTTTCAAGTAATTTTTATAAAATGGTAGAATAAAGATATAGCTGTATCCCGAAGTTTTTTCTAATGTCTTTATATAAAATGCATTGTTGTTTTTGTCTGATCCTTTTGAATAAAATTCGGCTATACTTGAAAGCATATTGAAATTGTTTGTATTCTCCTCACGTTTTGCAATAGCCGCTGCCTTAGTTGAATCACTATTCATATATGATTTTAAAACAGTTGATAATACCAAATAAGAAGGGTCATTACTTAATTTGTCTAGCACTTCTGAATTATTCTCTTTTTTATACGATTCATCCAATACACGCAATGCTCTTGAACGTACATTTGATTTTTCGTCGTTCATTGCCATGTCTTTTATCTTAGAATATAATTCGGATTTATTTTTATCATTTAAGCTTTTAACTTTATTTAGGGCTAAGATTCTAATTGAATTGATTGAATCGTTTAGTGCTTTAATTGCTGCTTGTTGTACTGTTGAGTCGCCAATATATGCATCTAATGCAACTAAAGATTCGTATCGATCTAAATAAAGAGGGGCATTGTGGAACATGTATAACCACTCTTCTTTTGAATGATTGTCTTTCTTAGTTCCAACTAACATTTTCTCTGCATCAACATTGATTAAGTTTGGTTTTGATGGAACATCGAAATAAAAATTCTGACTTAAACTATCGACTATAATTCGTTTTCTTATTATTTTATCATTAAGATAGATATCAACATCTAATGGTAATTTGTACAATGGATTTTTAGATAAATCTTGGTTTTGTTTTATCTGCAGATGAGCTTGATTTTTCTCTGCATCATAAGCATAATTCATTTCTAGTTCGGCATGACCAGATGCAAGGAACCATTGATTAAAGAACCAATTTAAATCTTCTCCAGTAACCTCTTCAAATACTAAACGTAAATGATGAATTTCAACTGGTTTAAATTGATAAGTAGTTAGATATTTATTTAGTGCTGTAAAGAAGGCATCGTCTCCAACATATTTGCGTAACATATGAAGAATTCGACCACCTTTTTGATAAGAATTTGCATCAAACATTTCTTCTCGATTATCTAAATCGAATCGAATCATATTTACTCTGTTGTTTGTAGCCGTTTGTAAATAAACGTTCAAATCATTTTGACCAGAACGATCGGCGAAGTATCTACCGTATTTATATTCGTTCCATAAATATTCACCATAGGTTGCGAACGATTCATTTAAAGGTAGATTAGGCCAAGACTCGCAAGTAACCAAATCACCAAACCAATGATGAAATAATTCGTGTGAAATAATTTCTTCGTTGGTATTGTCTAATAAATCGCGGTCGGTCATGTTCATATCGTCAAAGAATGTAACTGCACCAGTATTTTCCATTGCACCTGAGACAAACTCTCTTACAACAATTTGAGAGTATTTATCCCAAGGATAGGTATAGCCTAGTTTCTTTGAGAAGAATTCAATCATCTCAGGCGTATTCCCGAAAATCTGTTTTGCATAATTCGCATATTCGGGTTCCATATAATAATTTACTTCCATGTCGCGCCACTTGTCCTTGTAGATTTTAAAATCGCCACCGGCCAACATTACCAAGTATGGTGCATGATTTAAATCTTGTTTCCAATAATCGGTACGAGTACCGTCGCTATTTTTTGTTGAATAAGCTAATCGGCCATTCGACAAAGTGACCCATTGATCTTTAACAGTAATTGCAATTTCTTGAGAAAATCTTTCAGACCCAGACTCAACTGTTGGGAACCAACAAGAATTAGCTTCTGTCTCACCTTGTGTCCAAAATTGAGTAGGAATATTTTTATTCTTACCATCTGGATTTATAAAATAAAAGCCTTTGTCTGAAGTAATGGCTGCAGAGCCTTGCACTTTTATTCTATTCGGCATAGCGATATAATCGACAAAAACCTCAAAGCTTTCGTTTTTCTTAAATTCTTTACCAAGCTGAATTTTTAGTTTATAATTATCGTAGGTGTAATCGGCTTTTTTATTATTAACTTTTATTTCGTTTATCTTGAATCCTTTTGCGTCTAATTCAATTTCATTCGTAGCATAAAAATAAGGTGCAATTTTCAAATTGGCCTTACCAATAACGAAACAACTGTCCCAATTTAATTTGATATCTAATTTGGTATGAATGATATCAATTTTGCGCGTATAGGTTGCGAAATATCTTTGAGGATTTGTGTGAATTTCTTTTTTGCTTTCAACTTTAACCTCTGGCAAGTTTACAATTTGCGTTGGTTTACAAGCATACAAACTACTTGCAGCCAAAGCTAGAATTAAGATTTTTTTCATCATTCGTTTATAAGAGTTTTTATAAAGTTTTCAAATTCGTATTTAAATTCAACGTAATGTTTCCCAGTTGCAGGACCTGAATAACCTGTATGAATTTTTCGTACGATATGATTTTTGTCTAAGATAATCATGGTTGGGAATGCTATAAAGTTTTTTAGCATCGGTAACGATTCATTTACATTACCCTTAGCATTTGTACCCGCTATGAGCAATTCATATTCTATTCCAATACGCTCTTTCATCCTTTGCACATTTCTACTTGCGACGGTAAAATCTGCACTTCGTTCATAACATAGTCCTATGATCTCAATTTTACTTCTGTCGGTGTTCTTATAATATTCCATTAAATAATACGATTCATCCATACAGTTAGGGCACCATGAACCCATGATTTGAATTAATACAATTTTATTTTTGTATTGATCGTCGTCTAATGATATTTCTTTACCTTCTATATTTTTAAATTTAAAATCGATGGTGTTGAACCCATCTTTTAAGAATGTTAGTTGATCTGCATCTGGTAATTTAGCATTGGGTTTAAATTCAGAATAGAATTCAGAGTATCCTGATTTCCCCGAATATAATTTACCATTAACAATAGATTTGCCATCTGCGGATAATTCCATCTCGTATCGATAGGCATGAGAGCCATCAAAACTAGATAGCCATAATTTTTTGCCATCACTTACACCTTCTAGGTAACGATCATCACCAGTGCTTGATAAAAATGTACCATAAACTTTATCCTTAACAGATTTAAATTCGGCAATTGCAAAGCTCGTATCTTTATTAGCATTTATGAAATAAGTAGCCCAAGTACCATCGAACTTATTTGTAGAAATTGCTTTTACTTCAGGAAACCTATACTTGTTTTTATAGGCAACAAATGGCATACGTACAGAGCTGTTTGCTAAATTCTTTTTCCAGTACCCGTGAAGCGAGTCGGCATGTGCTTTAAACATAAATTCTGAATCGAAAAATGGCATCACTACATGAATACTGTCGCCAACATTTTTGATATCGTCTACAAATAATTTTTCATCTGCATTATAGATGTTGATAACTTTTTTGTTCATAAGTACTTGAACATCAAAGTTGAAATTTATGGTTTTGTTTTTATCATTTTTAAGAAGGCCAAGCCATGAACCATTAGTAAAATATGGGTTTTCGGAAGGGCTTTGTGCCGATGTCTTAGTAAACACTAAGCTTAGTGCTATGCATAAAATATTTCTAATCATATTCTGAATGTGGAAATGTGAATAAAGTTACTCATTTTAAACTTTTTATTTCTACTAAATTGCGTTTGTTATAACAATCAACATCTATGAACAGAATTAAATTTGTAGTAGTCGTTGTCTTTTTAAGCTTAGTTCCGTATGTAGTTTTTTCACAATCCCGCGCAGAAAAGAAGAAGCTAAAACAAGAATTAAAGCAATACAAAAAGATGAAGCCCATGGACGTTCGTGCCATGAAGCTAAATTATGAGAACAAACTCAAAGACAAAAAGAATCAAGAAGCACAAAGCAAATTATTGCAAAAGAAAATTGATTCATTACAGGGTATTGTTAACTCAAGCGCTACACGACTAGCGAGCCTCGAATCTCAATTGCAGTCGGCACAATCTGAAGCTTCTAGTGCTAAAAAAGGAATTGCTAAAGGTTATTATTACCGAGTACAGCTTGGAGCCTATAAGTTTTTCGATGTAAAGGCAAAGAACAGTAAGCAGGACGATAGTTTTTTAACAGAGTCAAGTAACGATGTTGACAAGTATGTGGTTGGTTTATTTTTCTCCTTAGAAGAGGCAGATAAATTCAAGAACGACATTCGTAAATTAGGTATTAAGGATGCATTTGTTGTTCCTTATAAAGATGGACAACGTGTAACTCATAAAGAAGCATTGGAGGGTTTGAAAAAACAAAACAGTACAATCAAACCGAATTCAGGTTCTTCTAATGTAGAACCGAGTAAATCAATAGCACCAAGTTTAGCTAGTTCAACAAATACAGGAATTGAGAAGGCGGTAGAAAAAATCTTACCGCCCGATTTTTATAAAGAGTACATACTCGTTAGTATAAAAAAGTTCGATGAGTTAAATTATTTAAATGTTTCTAATTTGAAAGACTTTAGGTATTCAACGATCGACGATGGTTTAACAGCAAGTAATAGAAAACCAGCTTTTCGTGCTAAGACAAAATCAACAGCGGGGGGCAACAACAAGGGTTCTGTAAATTCGAATCCGAATGATAAACAATCGGCAATAGCAGATATTAGAAACAACAGAGAATCACAATTAAATAACAATTCAACGCAGTCCAACAACAGTAATACAACGAACTCAGCGAACAAAAACTCGAATAATTCTACAGAAGAGGACGCTTATAAATTTGAATCAAGCGTGAATCCAGCAGTCCTTTTTGGAATGGGAGATGCGGATAGAAAGCCAGAAGTTCAGAAGATGACCTATAAAGAACTGCAAGACGCGGCTTTTTCTTTCCGCCAGGTATGATGAAAAAGGACATATCTGGCAGAATTGATTCAAGCTTATTGAGAAAATCAAGTCAATACAGATAAAAAAGACTGATAAACTAGGTTCATCAGTCTTTTTTATTTATAAGAAATCCTAAAGAATTATTTTAGGATCTCGCGAGCAATTACAATACGTTGGATTTCTGAAGTACCTTCATAAATCTGAGTGATTTTAGCATCACGCATTAATCGTTCTACATGGAATTCTTTTACGAATCCGTAACCGCCATGAATTTGAACTGCTTCAACTGTAGTCTTCATTGCTACTTCAGATGCAAATAATTTTGCCATTGAACTAGCTTGTCCGTAATCCATTTTATGATCTTTCATCCATGCTGCTTTCAAGCATAATAATCGAGCTGCTTCAATCTCAGTTGCCATATCGGCAAGTTTAAATTGGATGGCTTGATGATTAGAAATTGCAGTACCAAAAGCTTTTCTTTCTTTTGAATAGGCCAATGCTAATTCATATGCACCAGATGCGATACCTAATGCTTGAGATGCAATACCAATACGACCACCGGTTAATGTTTTCATCGCGAATTTAAATCCGAATCCATCTTCACCAATTCTATTTTCTTTCGGAACTTTAACATCAGTAAACATCAATGAATGAGTATCTGATCCTCTAATTCCTAATTTATTTTCTTTAGGGCCCACTTCGAATCCAGGCATACCTTTTTCTACGATTAATGCATTGATACCTCTATGTCCTTTTGCAACATCGGTCTGCGCAATTACTAAATAATAGTCGGCATTGCCACCATTCGTAATCCAGTTTTTAGTACCGTTCAATAAATAATAATCGCCTTTATCTTCTGCAGTTGTTCTTTGCATAGTTGCATCAGAACCTGCTTCGGGTTCCGACAAACAGAATGCGCCTAATTTTTGACCACTTGCTAAAGGAACTAAGTATTTTTGTTTTTGTTCTTCAGAACCATAAGCTTCTAAACCGTAGCATACCAAAGAATTGTTTACGGATACAACTACCGATGCAGATGCGTCTACTTTCGATAATTCTTCCATAGCCAATACATATGATATGGTATCTAATCCTGCTCCACCGTATTTAGGATCTACCATCATTCCTAAGAATCCAAGTTCTCCTAATTTTTTAATTTGTTCAGCAGGAAATTTTTGATGCTCATCGCGCTCAATAACTCCAGGTTTCAATTCATTTTGTGCGAAATCTCTCGCAGCCTTCTGAATCATTAAATGTTCTTCTGAAAGTTCGAAATGCATATTGTGTTCTTATTTAGTTTTCAATAAAATTTAAAAATAATGTATTCAAAAGATTCGTCCTAAATCTGTTCTAATTTAAAACGTTTCTATTTTTCAAATGATGCAATCTTGTTGATAATATTACTTGTTGAATATCCCTCAACGAAATCAATCGTCTCAACCTTACCGCCTTTGGCCAGCACTACATCGGCACCAACAATTTGATCAACTTTATAGTCGCTGCCTTTCACTAAAATATCGGGCTCTAATGTTTTTATAAGTTCATATGGCGTGTCTTCGTTGAAAAGAACCACCGCATCGACAAAAAACATGGAAGCTAAAATATGTGCACGCGATAATTCATCTTGTACAGGTCGGCAATCCCCTTTTAGTTTTCGTACCGATGTATCGGTATTCAGTCCCACCACCATTTTATTACCAAGATTTGCCGCTTTAGAAAGATAGTCGACATGACCGTAATGTACTATATCGAAACATCCATTTGTGAAGACAACTTTGAGTCCCATATAATGCCAAATGCCAACCATCCCCGCAGCTTCAGAAGCAGAAACAATTTTAGATTTTAGTTTCTCAATTTTATTATCGTTCACTAACATTGGTCGATTTTCTGTACTTAGCAAAAATATAGATTAAACTTATACTACCTAATACTAAGATAGAAAGTATTTGTGAGCTATGACTTAAAGTAGCATAACTTAAACCGCTGGATGCATCGATTCCGTATACAAGTAAACCTAGTTGTACGCTGGCTTCAAAAGCGCCAATACCACCCTGAACGGGTGCAGCCATTCCCAGTCCGCCAATTGCCATAATAAAAATCGCACTAATAAATGTTAGTCCTGATGTTGCTTCTATTGCAAAGTAGCAGAGGTAGGTGGATAGAATGTAGAACATCCATATTAGAATGGAAAAGAAAATGAACTTCCATTTATTTTCCATTTTAATTACCGATACAATTCCGTCTTTGAAACCTAATAATACATTCCAAATTTTTTGATAAAATGTAAAGCGCAAAAAACTCTGATGATATTTTTTAGCCAAAAAGTAGAATGTAATTACAGTAACAATTATTATCAAAATAAAAACAATAATGAATGTTGAACTTGGTAGTTTATTAATAAGATTTTTAAAAATATTCTCATTAATAAAGCCAAAAATTTGTTTGAATTGAATTAGTATAGAAAGTGCAAGAATGCTAAGCATGAAAATCACATCTATAATACGTTCAACTATGACAGTGCCAATGAGATTATTCAATGGTATTTTGTCGCTTCTGTTCAATACACCGCATCTTGAAACTTCACCCATTCGTGGCACTGCTAAATTAGCTAAGTAGCCTATCATTACTGCGTGAAATGTGTTGCTATTGCTGGGCTTGAAACCTAAAGGTTGAATTAGCATATTCCAACGTAATGCTCGAATATAATGTGCAAATACAGATACTATAACAGATGCAAGTACCCAAAAATAATTTGCATTTTTTAAATCAAAAGCGATTTGCTCAAGATTCTGTCCGCGAAATGCAAGCCATAATAGCAAAAAGGCTATGGCGAGTAATGCTAAGTATTTAATTGCAGCTTTAATAATTCAGGAATTATATGAGTTTATTATTTGCATCTGGAAAGATTGAAATAGGCTCGTATTTTTTAGCCTCTTCAAAATCCATAGATGCATAGGAAATAATAATAACAATATCGCCGACTTGAGCTTTACGTGCAGCTGGCCCATTCAAACAAACTATACCAGAGCCTCTCTCACCTTTGATTACATAAGTTTCTAATCGTTCACCATTATTCACATTTACGACCTGCACTTTTTCATGCACAATTAAGTTGGCAGCATCCATTAAATCTTCGTCAATGGTAATACTTCCTACATAATTTAGTTCGGCTTGAGTGATTTTAGCCCTGTGAATCTTTGATTTTAATACTTCTATATACATTGCGCGCAAAGGTAGCAATAAAATTAATTATGAAAAGTATGCCGAAGCCCTATAATTAGAGTAACATATTATCTATCAAGCGAGTATTCCCTAAACGTACTGCTATTATAACAACTTGATTCCCATGTAGTTTTTTAATTTGGGGCAACATATTGCTTCGATCTACAATTTCTAAATATTCTATTTCTATCGATTTGATTTCTTGAAGCTTAGCGATAGCATGTTCTTTTATTGCAGACAATGGCAGATCAGTCGTTTCGTATAAATCTTTTAGTAATGTTAATGACTCATATATTTTCCCGGCCTCTTCACGCTCTTGACTTGTAAGTCTTATGTTTCTTGAACTCATGGCCAAACCGTTTGGTTCCCTAATTATTGGGCAAACAATAATATTTATGTCGATGTGGAAGTCCTCACATAGTTTTTTGATAATGACAGTTTGTTGAAAGTCCTTTTGACCGAAATATGCATTCGTTGGCAGTACAAGCTTAAGTAATTTCAGCACTATTTGTCCTACACCAGCAAAATGTCCAGGTCTCATTTTACCTTCCCAAGCGCTCTCAATTTCACCAAAACTATGTGTCCATTTAATTTCTTCTGTGGAGTACATCTCGGATACTTCTGGCAGAAATAGCACATCGCAATGCTCTGTCTCAAGCATTTCTATATCCATTTCTATGGGCCTAGGATATTTCTCCAAGTCTTTAGGGTCATTAAATTGCGTAGGATTTACAAAAATGCTGCAAACAACTACTTCGTTTTCGGATTTTGCGCGTTTGATTAAAGATAGATGCCCATCATGCAATGCGCCCATTGTAGGAACAAAACCGATAGATTTATGGCTAATCCTTTGGTTATTAAGGAATTCTTGTAGTTCCGACTGTGTTTTTACTACTAACAAATTAGTATGATTAAAAGAGGGCTAAAATTATAAATTTTCCATAATTACAAGCATGTTTTGAGAGAATGTTAAAAAATTCTAATATTATTTGTATATTTGCAGTCCCAATTCATTTCGCCATGAGGCGATAATTTGTTGATTAGGAGTTAGTTCAGTATGGCAAAAACAAAGATTCTCTTTATCACCCATGAGATGTCTCCATTTTTGGAGATTAGCAAAATAGCAAAGATTACAAGATCATTACCGCAAGCGATGCAGGAAAAAGGATTTGAAATTCGAATTCTAATGCCGCGTTTCGGACTTATTAACGAAAGAAGAAACAGATTACATGAGGTAATTCGTTTGTCGGGTATGAACATTGTAATCAATGACAATGATAATCCATTAATCATTAAGGTAGCATCCTTGCCAACGGCACGTATGCAGGTGTATTTCTTAGACAACGAAGAATATTTCCAACGTAAGTCGGTATTCAGAGACAACAAAGAAAACTTCCATGCCGATAATGATGAGCGTATGATATTCTTCTGCAAAGGAGCTATCGAAACCGTTAAGAAATTAGGTTGGATGCCAGATGTTGTGCATTGCTTCGGTTGGATGAGTAGTTTAGTACCTATGTACTTAAAGACTTCGTACAAAGAAGATCCTATGTTCAAAAACACGAAGGTGGTTTATTCTGTGTATGAAAATTGTTTCACTGAAAATCTCGATAAGAGTTTGAAGACGAAATCATTAATGCCAGAAATGGATGCATCAGATGCAGGCTTATTAAAAGACTGTACATGCAGTTCATTACATATCAATGCTATAAATTATTCAGATGCTGTAATTAAAGCAGACGAAAACATAGATAATGCCGTTATTAAATTCTTGTCAAAGCAAAGTGACAAAACTATCGTCGAAAATTATAACCACGATGAAATAGATTTTGATACATTTGTTCAGTTTTACGAAGAAGTAAGCGAAGAATTAGTGACCGCATAATTTATATCGATAGATGAAATTGAATATTCGTAAAGACTTATTAATTTTTTTAATAAGTCTTTTTATTTTACAAGCCTGCAAGAAAGAAGGCGATATTGGTCTAGAGCAACAGATTGATGAAGAAGGATTATCAGGGGCCTTAATAGATACCAGTACTATCAGAACATTTTCTGTTAAAGATGACTCTTTGATATCGAGTCGATATGTTCGTAATCAATTGGGAGAATTTCAGGACCCATTATTTGGTAACACTAAAGCGAGCATCGCATTTCAAGCCGTACTCTCACAAAACAATGTGAATTTTGGAACGAATCCTGTTCTAGATTCAATAGTTTTGGTAATGGGATATATTGTTGATAATACTGCTAGATATTATGGCGATACGAATTCGGTCATGGAAATAAATGTTCAACAATTGGACGAGGATATTACCGAAGATAGTGTGTATTATTCCAACCGAGTTTTTAGAACAAAATCTGAAATCATCGGTACTGTAAATTACAGACCAAATCCTACAGATTCTATTACTGTTCAAAATATTAGAGATGGTAGACCAGATACTGTTGCGAAATTACCACCGCATTTGAGAATTCGATTGAAAGATTCATTTGGTCAAGAATTACTTTCAAAATCTGGTAGCATCGACCTATCGGAAAACACAGTGTTTTTGAATACTTATAAAGGTTTTAATATTACAGCCAAACGTTTGAGTGGTGAAGGTGGAATTATGTCCTTCGACTTAACGAATAGTAACAGGTCTTACATTGTGTTGTATTATAAGAATAGTACAGACACCACTAATTTTATTTTTAATATAAATAGTGTTGCGGCAAACATTAATAGATACGAACACAATTATGCAGGCACAGAAGTATTTACTCAATTGGGGGATAGTACTTTAGGTCAGACAAAAACATTCATTCAATCTTTAGCAGGCTTAAGAGGAAAATTATCATTCCCTAATATTAAAAGGTTAACTGATTCAGGGATGGTCGCGGTAAACAAGGCAGAATTAATCGTGAAGCCTTACATGGGTACAGAAAGTCCATATGCTCCTATTGCTCAGCTTTCATTGAAAGCAAGAAGAGTTGATAATACAGAATTTATTATTCAAACTGCTACATATAATGCTAGTAAGAAAGAATATCGTCTAGTAATTACGAATTATATTCAACAGTATGTAGCTGGGAAATTGGATGTAAAAGAATTATATTTGGAAGACGCAAGTAAACAGATTCGACCAAATCGATTGGTGTTGTCTGGACAGAACTCAGCCGACCCTATACAATTAAGGGTATTTTATACTAAACTTTATTAGAGTATATTTACGTATATAAATTAAACTATTAATTAAATATGTGTGGAATTGTAGGTTATATAGGCTTCAGAGAAGCTTACCCAATTATAATTAAAGGTCTTCAACGATTAGAATACAGAGGATACGACAGTGCAGGTGTTGCATTGATGAACGGCGACATGCGTATCTATAAAAAAGAAGGAAAAGTAAGCGACCTTGTTTCTTTTATTGATGGTCAGACTACAGTCGGATCATTAGGTATGGGCCATACTCGTTGGGCAACTCATGGTGAACCTAGTGATAGAAATTCTCATCCACATACTTCTAACGATGGGAAGCTTAGCATTATTCATAATGGTATCATTGAGAATTATGCTACTATCAAAGAGGAGATGATTAAGCGTGGGCATAAGTTCACGAGCGATACAGACACAGAGGTGTTAATTCATTTAATCGAAGACATTAAACAAAAAACAGGAAACTCATTAGACGAAGCAGTAAGAATTGCTTTACAAGAAGTAGTTGGTGCTTATGCAATAGTAGTAATGTCAAAAGAAAATCCTGACGAAATTATTGCTGCTCGTAAAGGTAGTCCAATGGTAATTGGTGTAGGTGAAGGTGAATATTTTATAGCTTCAGATGCATCCCCAATTATTGAGTATACAAAAAATGTAATTTTCTTGAACGATAGTGAGATGGCAATAGTGAAGCGCGATAGTTTAGTTATTAAAACTATCGATAATATCGTTCAAAATCCATACATACAAGAATTAGAACTTCAATTAGAAATGATTGAAAAAGGTGGTTACGATCATTTCATGTTGAAAGAGATTTACGAACAACCACGTTCGATTTACGATAGTATGCGTGGTAGGATAAATGCAAAAGAAGGTTTCATTAATCTTTCAGGATTGAATGAATACGAAGAAAAATTCAAGCAAGCTGATCGTATATTAATTGTTGCGTGCGGAACGTCGTGGCATGCAGGATTAGTAGCAGAATATTTGATTGAAGACTTTGCAAGAATTCCTGTTGAAGTGGAATACGCATCGGAATTTAGATATAGAAACCCAATTATTTCAGAAAAAGATATAGTAATAGCAATTTCTCAATCGGGTGAAACTGCCGATACACTTGCTGCCATAGAGCTTGCGAAATCAAAAGGTGCAACAATTTTTGGTATTTGTAATGTGGTAGGATCTTCAATTCCTCGTGCATCCAATGCCGGTGCCTACACGCATGCTGGTCCCGAAATTGGTGTTGCTTCTACAAAAGCTTTCACAGCGCAAGTAACGGTTCTTACTTTATTAGCATTATCTATCGCACAGAAAAAAGGAACAATTAAAAAAACTAAATTAATTGAAATCTTAACTGCCTTAGAAGATATTCCAAATAAAGTTGAACAGGCATTAACGAGCAACGATAAAATCAAAGAAATTTCATCGCGTTTTAAGGATGCTAGAAATTTCTTGTATTTAGGTAGGGGTTACAATTTCCCAGTTGCCTTAGAAGGTGCATTGAAATTGAAAGAAATTTCTTACATCCATGCAGAGGGATATCCTGCAGCAGAAATGAAACATGGTCCTATTGCATTGATCGATGAGCAAATGCCAGTAGTAGTAATTGCTACAAAAGGAACGATTTTAGAAAAAACAATAAGTAATATTCAAGAAGTAAAAGCGCGTAAAGGCATTATCATTGCCGTGGTAACAGAAGGCGATGAAGAGGTGCGTAAGATGGCCGACTATACGATTGAAATTCCAGATACAGAAGAGGCATTAGTTCCACTATTAGCTACTATTCCTTTGCAATTATTATCGTACCACATAGCTATTATGCGAGGCTGTAATGTAGATCAGCCAAGGAACTTGGCGAAATCGGTAACTGTTGAATAGTACAGGGTATTGAGTACAGCGTATTGAGTATTGCGTACAGCGTATTGCGTGCTCGATAATAAAAATTATTATAAAATAAAAAGAGGTGCTATCATTTGAAAGCACCTCTTTTTTATTTACACCCGAATTTATCGGGATTACGTTTTTTCTTTTAATAATTTACTTCACAGCTTTTAATCTATCTGATACCGCATTCCAATTAATTACATTGAAGAATGCTCCCATATAATCGGGTCTACGGTTTTGATATTTTAAATAGTACGCATGTTCCCAAACGTCCATACCTAAAATTGGAGTACCTTTTACTTCAGCAATATCCATTAATGGATTGTCCTGATTTGGGGTCGATGTTACCGCCAACTTACCATCGGCACCAACTATTAACCAAGCCCAACCAGAACCGAAACGCGTTGCACCAGCGTTTACAAATTTGGTTTTAAACTCTTCGAAATTTCCAAATGCTGTATTGATTGCATCTGCTAATTCTCCTGTTGGAGCTCCACCACCATTTGGACTCATAATTGACCAAAATAATGAGTGATTATAATGCCCACCACCGTTATTGCGAACTGCCATCGGATGTTTCGAAATATTTTTGCAAATATCTTCAATGCTCATCTTCTCTAAATCAGTTCCTGTAATTGCATTATTTAAATTGGTAACATACGCTGCATGGTGTTTGCCATGGTGTATTTCCATTGTCATTTTGTCGATATGCGGTTCCAATGCATCAACTGCATAGGGTAACGCCGGTAAAGTAAATGCCATATTCTTAAATTTTAAATTATATAAATGATTGTATTAATTAGACAAATATATCAATTAAAGGTTTTAATCCTCGCGTTTCTGTTTAAAGAAATCTTGTATTAATTGTTTACATTCTGTTTCTAGTACTCCTAGCTTTACTTCGGTTTTTGGATGCAATAATTTTTCTCCAAATGCCGAATAACCTCTCTTACTATCTGCACAGCCAATAACAATTCTAGAAATCTGTGCCCAATAGGAAGCCCCTGCACACATCACACAAGGCTCAACAGTCACGTACAAAGTTGCCTCTTGTAAATATTTCGCCGATAGATAATTGCTTGCCGATGTGAATGCTTGCATTTCCGCATGTGCTGTCACATCATTTAATCGCTCCGTTAAATTATGCGCACGAGCAATGATTTTATTTTTCATCACAATCACTGCACCTATCGGAATCTCATCGGCCTCTAAAGCTTTATGCGCTTCCTTGATGGCCTCGTTCATGAAATATTCATCGGAATAAATTGTAAAGCTCATGTTGAATGGAGTAACTTTGTAAAAATAGAAATAATGCAGAAAATTTATCTACATAAAGGAAAAGAAAAACCAGTTTTACAAAAACATAATTGGGTGTATTCAGGCGCAATCGCTAAAGTGGAGGATGGTATTATGAAGGGCGATGTAGTAGCAGTTCATGATTCTGGTAATAATTTTTTGGCCTATGGCTATTGGAATGCCGACTCGAAAATTAATGTTCGATTGCTGGAATGGAATCAAGATGTTGTTATTGACAAAGCTTGGTGGGCCAGTAAAATCAAGGCCGCTATAGATTTAAGAAAAAATTATGTCGATGCTACAAAACATAACAGTTATCGCTTAATTTTTTCTGAAGGGGATTCATTACCAGGATTAATTGTAGATAAGTTTGCCGACTATCTTTCGGTACAATTTTTAACTGCAGGAACTGATGTGCGCAAGGAAATGATTTGCGATATTTTGTTCGATGAATTACAAGTAAAAGGAATATATGAGCGAAGTGATGCATCGGCAAGAAGCTTGGAAGGCCTTGTAAAATCTACAGGTTTGCTTAGGGGCGGTTTGCCTCCCGACGATTTAGAAATCATGGAAAATGGATTGCGATTTCATACTAATATCGTTGATGGACAAAAGTCGGGCTACTTCATGGATCAACGCGACAATCGTGCTATTGTTGCAAAATATTGCAAAGGGAAAAAAGTCTTAGATACATTTTGTTATACTGGGGGCTTCAGTCTAATGGCTTGTAAACAGGGAGCTTCAGAGGTTTGGAGTGTAGACTCATCGGCACTTGCTACAGAATATTTAAAGAAAAATTACACGCTCAATAATATGGATTACGATGCCGATAAAATTATTACGGGCGATGTGTTTCAGTACTTAAGAGATGCAAAAAAATTATCGCAAAGATGGGATGTGATAATTCTTGATCCGCCCAAATTAGCACCCAATAGACAGAGCATTCCCAAGGCAGAGCGCGCCTATAAAGATTTAAACATGCAAGCCATTCAGATTTTGCAGTCGGGCCAACTTTTAGTGAGTTTCTCTTGTTCGGGTAGCATCGGCTTAGATCATTTTAAGCAAATTTTAGCATGGGCGGCAAAAGATGCGGGCAAGGAATTGCAGTTTATAGAGGATTTGCAACAGCCTTTGGATCACCCAGTGAGGGCAGCTTTCCCGGAATCCTTGTATTTAAAGGGCGTAATTGCACGAATTATTTAACAAGATATTTGACAAAACCTATATTTTTTGTATATTTGCGACGGAAAATGCTGATAACGAGGGGACAAATAGTCCCCTCGTTTATTTTATAATCGTTATGAAAGCAGAGGAAAAGATTAGACAGTACATAGATGAGGCCTTGGATGGAGGTAATTTATTTTTGGTGGATTTAAAAATGTTACCCAAAAATAGAATTGTGATTTTGCTGGATGGAGATAATGGAGTGGGGATAGATGAGTGTGCGAAAGTGAGCAGACATGTTTCACATCGTATGGAAGAAGAGAATCTAATTGAGGGCGCGCATACATTAGAAGTATCATCGCCGGGAGTAGATCATCCATTGAAATTCCAACGTCAATATCCGCAACACATCGGCAGGAATTTACATGTGAGATTGTTGGATGGGAAAGAGTTTGAGGGTACATTAACGAAAGTAGAAGGCGAGCAAATTAGCATAGACGCAAAGATTAAAGAGAAAGGTAAGAAGGCAAGAGTAGAGGGAATGGAATTTGAACTTTCTAACATTAAAGAAGCAAAAATTAAGATTATATTTTAAATAGATTAATATCATTAACAATGAATAATATCAATTTGATAGACTCTTTTCAGGAATTTAAAGAGTTTAAGAACATCGACAGACCAACCATGATGAGTGTGTTGGAAGATGTATTCAGAAGTATGTTACGTAAGAAGTACGGTACGGATGAAAACTGTGATATCATCGTTAACACAGATAATGGGGATTTGGAAATCTGGAGAACGCGTAGAGTAATGGAAGATGGATTTTCGGAAGACGATGCATTAGAAGTTGAGTTGGCAGAGGCGAAAACAATTGATCCGGATTTAGAGGTGGGAGATGATGCGATTGAGCAAGTAACTTTAGAAAGTTTTGGACGTAGAGCAATATTAGCAGCTCGTCAGACATTGGTTTCTAAAATTATTGAATTAGAAAAAGACGAAGTATTTAAGAAATACAAAGATAGAATTGGAGAGATTGTATCGGGTGAAGTTTACCAAGTGTGGAAGAAAGAAATTTTGGTGATGGACGATGATGGTAACGAATTGATTTTACCAAAGACGGAACAAATTCCTGCCGATTTCTTTAAGAAAGGCGACAGTGTAAAGGCGGTGGTATTGAGAGTAGATATGCAGAACAACAATCCGCGCATCATTATTTCAAGAACAGCACCATCATTCTTAGAAAGATTATTTGAGCAAGAAGTTCCTGAAGTATTTGATGGATTAATAACCATTAAAAATATTGTAAGAGAACCCGGAGAGCGTGCTAAAGTTGCAGTAGAATCGTATGACGATCGTATTGATCCAGTAGGAGCATGTGTGGGTATGAAAGGTTCAAGAATACATGGTATTGTAAGAGAATTGAAGAACGAGAACATAGATGTAATCAATTACACGAACAATATTTCATTGTACATACAAAGAGCATTATCACCAGCAAAAATTACAAGTATCAAATTAGACGATGAAACGAAACGTGCATCGGTTTATTTAAAACCAGATCAAGTGTCATTGGCAATTGGTAAAGGTGGGTACAACATTAAGTTGGCTGGAAAATTAACAGGATACGAAATTGATGTATACCGTGAAGCAGATGGATCAGAAGAAGATGTGGACTTAGACGAGTTTACAGATGAAATTGAAGATTGGATCATTGATGAGCTGAAAGCAATAGGTTGCGATACAGCGAAGAG
>JAEYZM010000017.1 GCA_023427985.1 Bacteroidota bacterium
CAAATGTTAGTGACAAAAGAAAGTCACCTATGTGAATTTACAATTCATGAAAATTCTACGGTTTATATTTTCGGTGGTGAGCCATTTCCTGAAGAACGATTTATTGATTGGAATTTTGTTTCAAGCAGTAAGGATTTAATAGCTGAAGCAAAACAAAAATGGATGGATCAAACTTTTGTAAAAATACCTGGTGATGAGGTAGAATATATACCTTATCCGGCAAGAAAATAAATTTCATTTTTTTGTATAAATTAAAATGGGCGAAGTATCGCCCATTTTTATACTATTTGAAGTGTTTTAATGTTAAAATCTAAAATTAAAACCTAGTAAATAATTGCGCGTCGCTTGTGGATAATAATAGTTGAAAATTTGCTCTTGACCATTATCTATTAAGTTAAATGTGTAACCATTCGATTCGTATAATGTATTAAACACATTATTCACTTTTAAGATAATACTCATTTGCGGAACAATTTTTTTAATTGATACATTATAGTCGATGAATAAATCATTTACAAAAAATGCATCGATACTTTTTAAATCGTTAGAGGTGTTATCGAGGTATTGCTTACCAACATACTTAGATTCAAGTGTTGCAAATAAATTATTAATTAGTTTTACTCTTGTTCGTGCCGACGCAACAATATTGGGTGCAAATGAAATATCTGTATTCTTATAATCACGGACTTCAGCAAGTGCATAGGTATTGGCATCGTAGATGTACTCTTTGAATTCTGCTATTTTGTTTTGACTTAAATTCAAAGTACCCATGAAACTTAGTTTATTACTATAATTCCATCCTCCAGATAATTCAATACCAGCCCTATAACTTTCAGGTGTATTTACTCTCAAGTATTCACCCACATTATTTACTTCACCTGTCAGCACTAATTGATTGATGTAATACATATAATATGCATTGGCTTCCCAGCTAAAATTATTTCTGCGTTTCTTCCAGCCCAATTCAAAATCGTGAAGTTGTTCCGATTTAGGTTTTTGACCATTTACAAAGCCATTAATTAGATCATCTCTATTTGGTTCCTTATTCGCCATACCGTAACTGAAATACAACATTTCTTGTGCAGATTTAAAATACGAAATACCAGCTTTTGGATTGATGAAATTAAAGCGATTGTCTTGGTCTAATAAAACTTGATCTTTATTAAAGCCATCTATACGATAATCGACAAATCTAACTTGTAAATCTAAAAATGTAGACCATTTAGTATTAATGTCGTAATTCATTTTTGCATAGGTATTGCTTTCTAATTTGATGCCTCTACCAGTATAGAATCTATCGCCCGATTGGATCGTTTGAGAATGTTCGGCCCAAATTACTTCTCCAAAATGTTCACCTCTATAATCATTAGCTGCACCACCAATTGTTAATCTAAAATTTTTATTATTGGAGTATGCCCAACTGTACACTATTCCATAGAATTCATTTCGCAACCAACGTCTTCTTAATAAATTTGTTTCAGTAATGGTGTCGGTTCCAATTATTACATCTCTAAATTTATAATCACTAAAGGATTGATCTCTTCTAAATTCTTGAAAAAACCCTTGACCTCTTGTGAAATGGAATCCAACGTTAAACGTATTGCGAGCATTCATTTTATACGTTTCGAAAATTTGATAATGATCCTGTTGATATTGATCGTATTGATCGGGATAATCTTCATGTATGGGATTGTATTTTCTATTTGTATTTAAGGAATCTTGTGGAATACCATTCCATGCTAAATATGTTTTCTCCTGTCCCGAAAACACATTGAATTTTAGTAAATGTTTTTCATCGCGATAAGATGCAGATGTAAAGAATGATTTCAATATTGCTGAACTGCCATTTACATAACCTGTAGAAGAAATTTTAGACAATCTTCCACTAAAATTCCAATGATTGTTTATTAATCCAGTATTTACTTTCGCAGTGTATTTTTCAATTTCATTTTTATGAAAAATATTTTGTGCATCAAAACTGCCATGCGCAATGTTTACCTCAGCATATGCAGTATCAGGCATTTCATCGGTTTGGATATTAATACTTGCACCAAAAGCACCTGCGCCGTTTGTAGAAGTTCCAACACCCCTTTGAATCTGAATGTTTTCTACCGATGATGCAAAATCAGGAATGTTCACCGTAAATGTACCCTGCGATTCTGCATCGTTCAATGGAATACCATTGATGGTTAAATTTGTTCTCGTTGGATCGGTCCCTCTAATACGAATACCCGTATAACCAATTCCATTCCCCGCATCAGAAGTAATGACAACCGATGGAGTTTGATTTAAGATATAGGGTAAATCCTGACCTAAGTTTGTTTTCTCAATGTACTGCTTATCAACAGTGGAATACGTTCCCGCCGATTTTTCATCGATACGTGTTGCCGATACTAATACTTCTTCCGATAAATAAGTATTCTTTCTTAATGTGAATGTCGATGTAGTTCTTAAATCGACAGCCGATGCGTAATTATGAAATCCTATCATCCGAATTTCTAAATACACTTTTGATTTTTGGTTTTTAAATTCAAATTCACCATCTGAATTTGTTTGAGCATTAATTACCCCATCAATGGAAACAGTAGCTCCTGCAATAGCTGCAGAGTTTTCATCTAGAATCTTAATCCTAAAAGATTCCTGTGCATAAGCCATTATGTTCGTTACTACGAATAGACTTAGCAGAAATGATTTTTTAAAAAACATTTAATTATAATTAAGTATAAAACCTCAGATAGCAAGGGATTAGCTATCCTACAACGATTTTATCACCTCATCCCTTCGACGGCATTACCCGCATCAGGTTCTATGGGTATTATCTCAGGCTCCGTGTTATGGAACCACCCCTTTGAGCTGCCTCAAAATTAGAAAATATTTCTTGTATTAAACTAATTTTTTTTCCATCACATAATCGTTCAATACAAATTCTGCAAATGGAATGTCTACACTTTCACGAGCTACATACTTGTTTTTTAAATAGAATTGATATGCTGGATTGCTTCTATTTACATTTAATAAAACGTATTCCGCAGCTTCATTCTTGGCAATAGTTTCAATTTCATCTATTAACTTCTTGCCTAATCCTAATTTCTGAGCATTTGGTAAAATATAAAGCTTGTGTATTTTGTACGATTTCTCTGGAACATCTATTAGTTCTGAATAAGAAGCAAACCCTGTTGCTATTGATTCATGTTTAATTATTAGAAACTGATGCTTCAAAAACTCCATTTGTTTGAGCAATGAATCGGGACTATACATCTCCCCATACATATAGTCGATTTGCTCTTTGGAGATGATATTTTGGTAAGTATGGAACCAAGTTTTATGGGCCAAATCGATTATTTCGGGAATATTTTGGATATCGGCTTTAATAATTTCGATCATATTAAAATGCAATTAACTGATTAATAGATATTTGAATGAATACATCGGCATAAATCAAAGATTTGTCAGGCTTTACAAAAAGTTCACATTATCTTAATTTCTTAACATTGACTTAACATTGCAAATTTACCTTTGTGGCAAATATTAGAAAAAATGTCACTAAACTCAATTTTTCAGTACTTCGTTCCAAAGGATAAGAAGTTCTTTCCATTATTCGAAAATGCTAGTTCGAATTTAATCAATATTTCTGATGCTTTATTAGAGGCAGTTAACACGAATGATATTGAGCACAGAAATGAATTGATAAAGAAAATTGAAACCTTGGAACACAGAGGGGATGAAATTACGCATGAAATTTTTGTTGAGTTGAGTAAGAATTTTATTACTCCATTCGATAGAGAAGACATTCATGCATTGGCAACAGCGATTGACGATATTGCCGATTATGTACATGGTTCAGCGAATAGAATGTTATTATACAATGTGAAGCATGTGAATGATTCGGTTAGAAAATTAGCTGAATTAATAAGTCAAGGTTGTAAAGACATTGATCGCGCGATAAAAGAATTAAAAGATTTAAAAAATATTAGAAACGTAACGGACTCATGCGTGCGAATCAACAGCATGGAAAATCAAGCCGATTATGTTTTCGATATGGCGGTAGCAGATTTATTTAAAAATGAAAAAGATGCTATTGAATTATTTAAGATGAAGGAATTGCTTTCTGCAATGGAAACTGCAACAGACAAATGCGAAGATGCAGCGAACGTAATGGAATCAATTATAGTTAAGCACGCATAATTGAATTGAAATCATGACAGGTTTAACCTTATTAATCATCATCATTTTCCTAGCATTAGTCTTTGACTATATCAATGGATTTCATGATGCAGCTAACTCTATAGCTACAGTTGTAAGTACAAAAGTACTTACGCCATTACAAGCGGTTCTATGGGCTGCATTTTTCAACTTCTTAGCATATTGGATTTTTCACTTAAACGTAGCCGATACGGTTGCCAAAACGGTAAATACATTAGAAATTAACTTGGTTGTAATTCTTGCTGGTATCATAGCTGCAATCTTTTGGAACCTTTTAACATGGTGGTTCGGAATCCCATCGAGTTCATCTCATACATTAATCGGTGGATTCGCTGGCGCTGCAATTGCCCATGCTGGATTTTCAGTAGTTAATTTACAAGTAATTGCAAAAGTTGCATCGTTTATTGTTCTTGCTCCAATCATCGGTATGATTATGGCATATTTAATTACATTATTTATTTTAAATGTATGTCGATATGCATCTCCGAGTAGAGCTGAGAAATGGTTCAAACGATTGCAATTGGTATCATCGGCATTATTCAGTTTAGGACATGGTGGTAACGATGCTCAAAAAGTAATGGGTATTATTTCTGCTGCAATCATTGTATATATAAATACTTCGGGTGTTGATGTTACAACTTTACCTGCTTGGTTGAATTTAAAATACGAAATCTTAAATGGTAAAGTGAAAATTCAAGATCCTCCATTCTGGGTACCATTAGCATGTTATACTGCTATTGCTGCAGGAACTGTTTCGGGCGGATGGAAGATTGTAAAAACAATGGGTACTAAAATTACAAAGGTAACTCCATTAGAAGGTGTAGCAGCTGAAACTGCAGGTGCTATAACTTTATTCTTAACAGAACATTTTAAAATTCCTGTGTCAACAACTCATACCATCACTGGTTCAATCATTGGTGTGGGATTATCGAAAAGAATTTCAGCGGTACGTTGGGGTGTTACGGTAAACCTATTATGGGCTTGGGTTTTAACGATTCCGGTATCGGCTTTGGTTGCCGCAATCACCTATTGGATTTTAAGCATCTGGTTATAAAAAATATAAAAGGCATGAATATTATTCATGCCTTTCTTTTTTGTATTACTTCAACAGTTCGTCTAAACTCTGAGTTGAAACATAATGATAATTCGGTCTTGCTTTTTTGTAAATTTCTAAAGCAAACATCTTACCTTCTGGAGTCTTAATTAATTCGGAATAGATTGGCATTAAAAACTTTCTTCTTCCTACTTTAACTAAAAATTTCTCTATAGCAGGGTAATCTTTTTTATACT
>JAEYZM010000041.1 GCA_023427985.1 Bacteroidota bacterium
ATTTGATTTAGTTTTTGTAATTCTGTTGATAAGTTGGCACTCTTATCAACAACGAATATTTGAAAAAAATTCCTAACAAAAAAATAAAAAAAACACTTGACAATTTCATTTCTGCGTTTGCAGTGTCTAATGCTAATTTTTTGTTAAAAAAAAATTAAAAAATATTTTTTTAAGCACTAGAGTATTTTTCAACATCGTCTAAAAACCTTGATTTTACTAGGCAAAACAGGCTTTTTAACTTAATCGCTTGAAAATCAAACTTAAATTCGTTTTTCTGTTCTTATGTTAAACAGAATAGATGTAAGAACATCTTTTTCCACAACAATTCTGTGAAAAAATCAATCTGAAATTAAGGATTTTTTTTGATAAAAACTGAATTAGATGACATCTAAATTTTCATCAATTAACAAAGCGCTAGCGGCGCTAATTTTTTTCTTTTTAGAACGTTCAAAATAGTAATCGACTCTGCCTAAATTAATTCCAGCAAAACCCACCTGGAAAATTTGAACTTCATTCCCAAATTTATTTTTTAGCACTTCGGGTGCTCGCATAAAGGTATGTGTATGAGCACCAATGATTAAGTCAATATTTTCCGTTTCTTTTGCTAAGATTTGATCGGATACTTTTTGTTCCCTGTATTTATATCCTAGATGCGATAAACATATAACCAAATCGCAATGCTCTTCATTTTTCAAGATACTTGCGTATTTATTCGCTTGAATTATTGGATCCAAGTAAATGGTCTCACCATAATTCTTTTGTTCTACAAGTCCTTCTAATTCAATACCAACACCCAATACCCCTATTTTCAGATCTCCCTTTCTGAATACTTTATAAGGCTTTGTCTTATTATATAAAGCTGTATTATTAAAATCGTAATTCGCACATAAAAATGGGAAATTAGCATGAGGCATTTGCTTTACAAATCCTTCTATCCCATTATCAAAATCGTGATTTCCCAGAGTAGCAGCATCATAACCCATTTGAGACATAAGTTTCAATTCCAATTCGCCACCATATAAATTAAAATAAGGTGTGCCTTGAAAGATATCACCAGCATCCAACAATAAGACATGTTCTTCTTCTGAACGAATCTTCTTCAATAAAGCTGCTCTACGTGCAACGCCTGCCAGTCCAGCATTTCTAGAACCATCCAATGGAAATGGGTCTATTCTACTGTGTACATCGTTGGTATGCAATATCGTTAGTTTTTGAATGCGCTCTTTCGCTTCTGCCGATGGTAAGGAACTTGCGGCTAACCCAGCTCCTAACAAACCAAGCTTCTTTAAAAAATCTCTTCTACTGTTCGATGATGATTCTGCCATCTTTTTTTGGATTTAAGGTACGAGCCATATTTTTTTCGGCAATCACATAGTCAATGATTGCATCGCGCACTTTGATATTGGTGCTTTCACGTTTTACCGCCTCTTTAAATGCATCAATGCCATCGCCACCGTTAGCTAAGTAGTCCGATGTAAGTACTTTATATACACCTGTTGTTCTTAACTCTTGTCCATTGATTTTACTGCTTATCTTCCCATCTTTTCCTGCAATAATTTGAATACCTGTAACCGGTTGTCCGCCTTTGTCTACAATGTACTCCACTAACTTCTGAACCGATTCTGCTTTTAATGTGAGCACTACTACTTCGTTCTCAAATGGCATCAATTCAAATAAATGTCTACGTGTAATTTCACCTTTGGGTAAGCTTGTACGAATGCCACCATTGGTTGATGGTAAGCCGAAATCAAAATCAATTCCCTTCGCTCTGCATGTCGACGCTACTGCATCGGCAAAAAAATTACTTAAAGGACTTTCGGGCTGAGACTTTTGTAATTCTATTTCGGAAACATTAAGGACCGCATTCATTTGCGAGTCGAGCGAGCGCTTGTATGGAGCGTAAAAATTTTTAATCTGCTCATCTTCTACTAAGGTAGAATCAATTTTCAATTGCGATGGTTTTACACTACTCAATTGTAGGCTCGATTTACAAGCGAACAAGAATAAGCCAGAAGCCAATAGTACTATCTTGATTTTATTCATCTTAATATTCTCCAAAAACATCTCGTAAAGTGTTGGCAATCTCACCCAACGTTGCATAATGCTCTACACATTCAATGATTATAGGCATTAGATTTTGGCCCGATGTAGCATGTTCTTTCAACTTTATCAAGCTTGCTTGCACTGCATCGGCATTACGTTCCTTCTTTAATTTTTGAATTTTTTCGATTTGTACTTTTCTTATCGCATCATCAATTTTAAACACCTTATCGAAGGCAGGTTCTTTCTCCGTAAATTTATTTACTCCCACAATGATGCGTTCAGCCTTCTCCACTTCTTTCTGATACTCGTACGATGCGCGAGCAATTTCTTCTTGTATGTATCCTTCTTCGATGGCATTTACTGAGCCGCCCATCGCATCAATTTTGTCGATGTATTTCCAAGCCTCAGCCTCCATGCGGTCTGTCAAGTCCTCAATAAAATATGAACCCGCCAATGGATCCACCGTTTCTGTCACCCCAGTTTCAAAGGCAATAATTTGTTGCGTTCGCAGTGCAATTTTTGCTGCCTCTTCTGTTGGTAAAGAAAGTGCTTCGTCGTAACCGTTGGTATGTAAAGACTGAGTTCCTCCAAGTACTGCAGCCAAAGCTTGATTGCTTACACGAACGATATTGTTCATGGGTTGTTGAGCCGTAAGCGTTGAGCCTCCAGTTTGTGTATGGAAACGCAACTGCATCGCTCGAACATCTTTAGCTCCTAAATCTTTTGTAATTTTTGCCCACATCCTACGAGCTGCGCGGAACTTCGCAATCTCTTCGAAAAAGTTATTGTGACAATTAAAGAAAAAAGACAATCGTTTTGCAAACACATCGATGTCCAAGCCTTTTGTAATTGCGGCTTGTAAATACGATTTACCATTTGCCAAAGTAAATGCCAACTCTTGCACAGCAGTTGATCCTGCTTCACGAATATGATATCCCGAAATTGAAATGGTATTCCATTTAGGTAAATCTTTGGAACAATATTCGAAAATATCGGTGATCAATCGCATCGATGCTTTCGGCGGATAAATATAAGTGCCGCGCGCAGCGTATTCTTTTAAAATATCGTTTTGTATAGTACCCGAAATTTGCGTTAAATCTGCGCCTTGTTTTTTCGCCAATGCAATATACATCGCTAATAATGTCGATGCCGTAGCATTGATCGTCATGGATGTGGTAATGTCCTGTAATTTTATACCATCGAACAAAATTTCCATGTCTTTCAATGAATCAATTGCCACTCCCACTTTGCCCACTTCACCTTCTGCAAAATCATGATCGGAATCGTATCCAATTTGAGTTGGTAAATCGAAGGCCACAGACAATCCCATGGTACCTTGTTGTAAGAGGTAATGATATCGTTTGTTCGACTCTTCTGCGGTTGAAAATCCCGCATACTGACGCATGGTCCAAAGTCGACCACGGTACATATCTTTTTGTATGCCTCGAGTGAAAGGGAATTCACCTGGCATTTCATAAACGCGTTCTTTAGATTCGTAAACTTCTTTTATTTCAATTCCCGAACTGGTCTTAAACACTCTCTGCTCTTTCATAAAAAAATTTCAACTTAAAAGTATTGTTGCACTTCTGTTCTAATCATGGATAATGCTACTTGATGGGGATGACGTTCAGAGTTTGCCATGTTTTCAAAAATCACCTTACTTAAATCAATGCCTGTAGCTTGTGCAGGTAAATTATTCGCAGCAAAATTTATCATATTGATGGTCTCTTCTTTCACCGCTTTAATCATGGTCCATGTTTGAGGAGTCACAAAAATTTGTTGCGATACGTTATGATCAAATTCTGCTCGAATATCTTGCAGCATAGATGAATGTAATTCACGAGCCGACATTCCTGTTTTATGAGTACGCATAATGATCGATTGCAATTGTATACGCTCTACAAATAATGTGAGTCGCTCATAAGCCTGCAATCTTAGAGGAGTTACATTCCCCTGATTGTTCATTTTCATTTCCAGTAATTTCTTCTGATAATCGTTTTCTAAATAAGAGTTCAGCACGAAATAGGCTGTTAAAAAGACAATTAATGAAGGAACAATTAATTTGAGTAAATCGAGTAGGAATAATGACCAATTCATAGTTTATATCAATTATGTGCAAATGTAAGTTTTTAAGGCTTTTTAAACTCTTAAAATAAGAAACATTTTTGTTTTTTCTTTGTAGTATATTTGTGGTAAATTTATTTTGTGTAAATAATTCAATAACAATACAATAATGGAAACAGAAGTACAAAATAGCAGCTTTACGCCAATTACAATGACGGAAAATGCTATTAAAGCAGTGAAAAATTTATTAAGTGAGAAGGCTTTAGAACCTGATTTTGGACTAAGAGTAGGTGTAAATGGAGGCGGATGTTCAGGAATGACCTACGTTTTAGGTTTTGACAAAAAACAGGAGAATGATCAAGAATTTTACATCGATGGAGTGAAAGTATACATGAATAAGTCGCATGGCTTGTATTTATTAGGTACTGAAGTTGACTATCAAGATGGATTGAACTCTAGAGGTTTTACATTTAGCAATCCGAACGCAAGCAGCACTTGTGGATGTGGCAGTTCATTCTCTGCATAATTCATGACCTATAAGGAAAATATTAAAATAGCCATAAGCTCCATCAAAGCCAATTTGTTGCGTACAACTTTAACGGCTTTGATCATTGCAATTGGCATTACCGCATTGGTTGGCATCCTTACTTCTATAGATGGAATGGAAAGTTCTATCAAAAATAATTTTGCGAGTATGGGTGCCAATTCTTTTACCATCAGAAATAGGGGCGCTTCGGGAATACGCATCGGGAATTCAGGAGCTAGACCCAAAGCCTATGAAAAAATTGAATTCTACGAAGCTAAAAAATTCAAAGAAGAATTTTCTTTTCCTAATGCCGATGTATCACTTTCATTTGCTAGCTCCTTCGCTTCAACTGTTAAATACGGCAACGAAAAAACCAATCCGAACATTACCATCATGGCAGCCGATGCCAACTATTTAATTACTGCAGGCTATAAATTGGACATCGGTAGAAATTTCAATGAAACCGAAGAGCAGGAAGGACATGCAGTAACCTTAATTGGTAAAGAAATTAAGGATAAATTGTTCAGTAAGAAATCGCCCATCGGAGAAAATATTTTTATTGGCAATCAAAAATTTAAAGTCATAGGTGTACTTGCAGAAAAGGGTTCAAGCTTTGGTTTTGGTGGCGATAAAATTTGTATTATTCCATTATTAAAAGCCAAAGAGAATTCTGCGAATAAATCCTATACCATTAGTGTGATGGTAGACGATGGTCGATTGATAGAAGCGGCAAGTGCGCAGGCCATTTCTAAATTCAGAAATATTCGAAAATTAAATCCTCAACAGGAAGATAATTTTGAAATTACTCAAAGCGATAGTTTAGCAAATTCATTAATATCTAATTTGAATTTCATAAGTATTGCAGGCATCATCATTGGTGCCATAACTTTATTCGGAGCCTCCATCGGCCTAATGAATATTATGCTTGTATCGGTAACAGAACGTACACGTGAGATCGGAATTCGAAAAGCAATTGGTGCTAAAGTTAACGCTATTCGTAGGCAATTTTTAATTGAAGCAATTGTGATTTGTCAGTTTGGTGGAATCGCTGGAATCCTATTTGGCATTGGCATTGGGAACCTCACCAGTATTTTTATTGGAGGTAGTTTTATTATTCCTTGGTTCTGGATGGGCTTAGGCTATGCACTTTGTTTTGGAGTAGGAATTGTATCTGGAATTTACCCAGCAATTAAAGCTT
>JAEYZM010000019.1 GCA_023427985.1 Bacteroidota bacterium
ATCAACTTTTTATTTTCAGTGGAAGGGTGAATTCGGTTCGATAAGAATACGTATACCAATCCATTTTCTGGGTCGGCCCAAGTAGCGGTGCCAGTGAAGCCGGTATGCCCAAAGGTACTAAGGCTGGCCGATTTGCAAGTTGGACTTTTCTTTGGATCTGAATCAGGTTTGTCGAAACCTAAACCTCTCCTACTTTGTGCTGGCATATAGGCTGCAGTGAATTTATTAACTGTGCTTGGTTTGAAGTATTGTACATCTCCATAAGTACCTTCATTCAATAACATTTGCATAATAATTCCAACATCGTTTGCATTGGCAAATAATCCAGCATGACCTGCAATACCTCCCATCATGGCTGCTCCTTGATCGTGTACGTATCCATGAATCAATTGTTTGCGAAATTCAGTATCGAATTCTGTTGCTGCAATACGCGATTTATTGAATCGTTGTAATGGGGTATAACCCATCGTGCTTAAGCCCAATGTTTGGTAATAGTTCGTGCTACTGATGCTTTTGATGTCTTTCTTGTAATGGTATTCTACAATATCTTTTAGAAAATAAAATCCTATATCTGAATAAGTATATTTTCCTAAATTTTTTAATTCTGTATTCAAAATAATCTCACGCATCTTCTCTGGATAATCGGAACGAATGAATAAACTATCGGCTACTCTTATAGAATAAAATGCAGTGGAATCCTTACTGTAATTGGATAGTCCATCGTTTTGTGTTAAGGATTCTTTCCAAAATGGAATGAATGAAATAAAGCCTGCATTATGTGTCAGCAAATTCGCAATCTGTATGTTTTTTACGTTTAGATGACTGCGGGTATATGGTAAATACTGACTCATCTTTTTACGAACATCCAATTTCCCATCGTCGTACATTTTCATTATGGAAAGGTTCGTCGATAAAATTTTTGTTAGCGAGGCTAAATCGTAAAGATCGGTATTCTCTACTTTCCGTTGTTGACTGTAACTTAAATATCCGAAGGATTTATTGTACACTACTTTCGCATCTTTAATAACCATCACTTGGCAACCCGGCATCGCTTTTTCTGCTAGTGCTTTGTTTACGATGTCATCGATTTTCGACAAACAAGACGAACACATATCGGCATCCTCCGGCAAGGTGTATTTCAAACGTATCGCTTTATCGACAACATACCCATCGCCACCCTCAAATATTTCGGATGATGTAACAGGCAGTGTGCCTCTGATAGGAACCCCACCAAACAAAGCTTGCGCTGCAAGTGAACGTGTGAAATCGTTTTCTTCATAAGCCACTAAAATTGGCGCTTGATTGTCGAAATTTCTCAAGCTATAGGCATTTCCAAAAACTACTAAAACTACATTCGCTCTATTGCTCAAATGATTTAAAAAATCTTTGGTTTGTTTGCTTACATTAAAATTGCGCGACTCGTTTCTTGTCATGTCGTGTAAGCCGACGATAATGGTATTGTAGTTTTCTAAATTCTTTGCAAGAAAATCGAAATCGTTTAATGATGCATCGCGCTTGATGGCAAAACTTGTGATGGGTGCATAGTATTTACATGTCGACAAAAAATTATTATCGAGTTCCGCACCTATTGAAATTGCTGCAATATTCCTATTCTCTAATCCTGTAAATGGAATTAAATTATTTTTATTTTCTAATAATGTTAATGCATGTTCGTACAAACGCATGCTCATTAATTTTGCTTCATTAGAATTTAAATCTTCGTAAATTCCATTCATATTAACGGGCTCGTATTTATTTAATCCTACCGAATATTTCGCGATTAAAATCTTACGAACACTTTTCTCAATATCTGTCATGCTTACCAATCCCGAATCCAAAGCCTTCTTAATTTCACGCACTGCATTGGGAACATTTTCTGTAAACAATAACATATCGTTCCCTGCGATCAATGCTTTTGCATCCACCACACCCGGTGCATAATAGCTGCTCACACCCTTCATGTTCAGGGCGTCGGTAAAAACCAATCCATTGTATCCCAAATCTTCTTTTAATAATTTGGTGACTATATTTTTTGAAATACTCGATGCAGTATTCTTTCCAGAATCGAGGTAAGGTATATTCAAATGCCCCACCATTACCGATACAATTCCTCTACTCATCAATTCCTTGAAAGGGTACAATTCAATGGAATCGAGCTGTTGCAAGGTTTTATTAATTGTAGGTAATGCATAATGTGAATCTTTATCGGTATTCCCATGCCCTGGAAAATGTTTCACATAGGCCATCACCCCATGATCTAGCATGCCGCGCATGTATTCAATTCCTTTCGCCGCCACTCGGTATTTGTCCTCCCCAAAAGAGCGATCGTTAATCACCGGATTCTTGGGATTATTATTCACATCCACTACCGGAGCAAAATTTAAATGTATGCCGATGCGTTTGCACTGGCGAGCGGTTTCCTTAGCAAAATCATAGATGAGCTGATTGTCACTTATGGCACCCATAGCCATCTGCTTCGGATATCGGACCACCGAATCGAGGCGCATACCCAGCCCCCATTCCCCATCAATAGAAATCAATAATGGGATGCGCGAATTTTTCTGGTACCAATTCGTTTGCTGAGCTTGACGCATCGGCCCGCCTTGAAAAAAACATAATCCGCCGATGTTGTAATTCTTAATGAGCTTGGTAATCTCTTTAATATGAGTGGTATCTCGGTTCGAATAGGCTGCAACCATGAACAACTGCCCAATTTTTTCCTCACGGTTCATGTTTTTCATTAGAGAGTCGGCCCAGCGTGCAGCACCCAGTGTATCAAGCCCTTGCGAATGTGTATATGTTGTGGATAAAATGTATAAAAAGAATAGACTTATAATCGATTTCCTCATGTCTTCTGCCCGAAAAAAATGTAAATTTGTGATGTTATAAATATTTACAAAACTAATAAATCAAACAAGATGTAGGAGTTTAAATTTTCTCCACAACTTGTCGAATACAGCATGTCAGATATCATTCAATTATTACCCGATTCGGTAGCCAATCAGATTGCGGCGGGGGAGGTTATTCAAAGACCGGCATCGGCAGTGAAGGAATTGCTTGAGAATGCTATAGATGCAGGGGCTACACAGATTAAGCTGGTGTTGAAAGATGCTGGGAAGACCCTCATTCAGGTGAACGACAATGGCAAGGGAATGTCGGAAAGCGACGCCCGCATGTGTTTTGAGCGACATGCCACTTCTAAATTGCGCAAAGCAGAAGATCTTTTTGAAATAAAAACCATGGGCTTCAGAGGTGAGGCGATGGCATCCATTGCAGCCATTGCACAGGTGGAGTTGAAGACCAAGCAAGCCGATGCTAAGGCAGGGACCTTGGTGGAGATTGAAGCATCGGACCTCAAAAAATTGGAGCCATGCAGCATGACCGATGGGACGCAGATTGTTGTGAAAAACTTATTTTACAATATTCCAGCAAGAAGGAATTTTCTGAAATCCAATCCAGTGGAATTGCGTCACATCATCGACGAATTTCAACGCCAGGCATTAGCGCATCCAGAGATTTTCTTTAGCATGCATCATGATGGGAACGAAGTCTTTCATTTACCTGTAGGTAATTTGAAGCAACGCATCACTGCAATTTTCGGCAATAATTATTCGGAGCGATTAGTACCAGTGGAAGAGAGTACCGATATTATTCAATTGCAAGGATATGTTGGGAAACCACAGTTTGCGAAAAAAACTCGGGGCGAACAATTTTTCTTTGTGAACAAACGCTTTATCAAAGACCCTTATTTGAATCATGCCGTGCAAAATGCATTTG
>JAEYZM010000033.1 GCA_023427985.1 Bacteroidota bacterium
GTATGGTCCAGAGAAAGTTTTCCATGCGGCGGCGTATAAACATGTGCCTTTGATGGAATCGAATCCTTTTGAGGCTATCCGCGTGAATGCTTTTGGTACCAAGACTATGGCCGACCTTAGTATGGAATACAGGGCGAAGAAATTTGTGATGGTGAGTACCGATAAGGCGGTGCGACCAACGAATGTGATGGGGGCAAGTAAGCGCATTGCAGAGATGTACATTCAATGCTTGAACAAAAGAGTAGAGAATACGACTAGTTTTATCACCACTCGATTTGGAAACGTTTTGGGATCGAACGGATCGGTGATTCCATTGTTCCGAAAACAGATTGAAGCAGGTGGTCCAATTACTGTAACGCATCCAGAAATAACTCGATACTTTATGACCATTCCCGAGGCTTGTCAGCTTGTATTAGAAGCAGGCGCGATGGGTAAGGGAGGTGAAATTTTCATCTTCGACATGGGAGAGTCGGTAAAGATTATCGATGTTGCAAAAAATATGATTAAGCTCTCAGGTCTCACCCTGGGCAAAGACATACAGATTGAAATCACAGGTCTTCGTCCGGGTGAGAAATTGTATGAGGAGCTTTTAAACGATTCAGAAAATACCGTAGAGACGCATCATCCAAAAATCAAAATTGCGAGCGTAGAACAATTCGAACCTGAATATATAGAAGAACAGTTTAAAGAACTGCATCATGCCTATACCTATAAAGATGATTTGAAATTGGTGGGACAGATTAAGGGGATGGTGCGGGAATATATTAGTAATAATTCGGTGTATCAAGCACTAGACTAGTTAGTATGCTAGTGTGCTATCCCGATAGCTATCGGGATGCTAGTCCTTTAGTTGGAGTGGAGAGTGGATAGTTTTAGTGGAGAGTGGAGAGTGGGGTGCTTTCTATTTTTTTGCTTTGAAGAAGTACATGATCCAATGGAGGATTAATCCTAGGGCTAAGAGGGAGCCGATTAGCCAGAAGCTTCCGATCCATTGAAAGAATAAACATAAGATGACGATGAACAAGGCGCTGAAGGAAAGGAAGAGCGTGATTTGTGCATGTGTCCAACCGTGGTCCAATAAGAAATGATGAATGTGTTGTCGGTCTGCGTACAAAGGTGAATGTCCTTGATAGATGCGTAGTATAAAGGCACGTAGGGTGTCGAACAAAGGGATGAACACAAAGCCGATGCCTACAGCGGGTGCCGATTTGATAAAGGGATTGGGATTGAAAATGGAATCGAAGCGGTTGAGTTCTATGAATTGTATCACCAAAATGGAGATGATAAATCCGATGATGTACGCTCCAGTATCGCCCATAAAAATTTTAGCGGGTTCAAAATTAAAAGGAAGAAATCCGAGTAATGCTCCACACAACGCAAAAGAAATTCGGGCCCATCCGAGTTGTTGCATGTCGTAAAATAAAATACCTATAGACAAGGTTACCACGATACCGATGCAAGTTGCTAATCCATCGATCCCATCAATTAAATTGATAGCATTGGTGATGACCAACATCACGAATACACTGAAGGGCACCGATACCCAATAGGGCAAATCGGTTACGTTGAACAATCCGTAAAAACTGGTAATGCGTACTTCTGCCAGTACCACCACAAGCACCGAGGCAAGTATTTGCAATCCTAATTTTTTATAGGCCGTTAGTCCAATAAAATCGTCGCGCACGCCCATCGAAAAAATGATCATGCTGGCGCCGAGTAAGAAATTGGAATATTCAATAGCGGTTGCTTTCAGAAATAAAATACATCCGAATAAAAAAGAAAGAAAAATGGCGATGCCACCGATATTGGGTTTGGCATTGCTATGTACTTTTCGAATATGATCTGGATGATCGAAAAAATTTCCAGAGGTAGAGATCTTGATGAGCGTAGGTACTGCAAACCAAGTAAAACCAAAGGTTGAAACGAGCAGTAAAAGTAGTTTAGTTAGTTCCATTGCTTGCAAGCAAGATAATATTTTTATCTTAGGTCAAGAAATAATTCTATGTTGAAGAAAATATTTTTCTTGTTATCATTTATGGTGTTGCTTTTTAATACTACAAAGGCACAATACCTTCCCATATATCATCAGTATTCGCAGCAGAACAATTGGTATAAAGATGCGGAGATTTCGCATACGGCATTGCAGCCGATTTATGTGGAGCGCAACGATACGATTTATAAGTCGGGCCGAAAACTTTGGTTGATGCGTAAAATGTTGGACGAGCATTTGGTACAGATTAATAGAGGCGATGCGCAATTGAAAATTGATTTTATTCCCGATGTGTTTTTGGGTAGGGAGTTTAGTGCAAATAAAAATTTATGGAACAATACGCGTGGCTTTAGAATTTTTGGAACAGTGGCAGAAGGCTTTTCCTACGATTTAAGTTTGTATGAAAATCAGGCTGTCTTTCCAACGTACATCGACAGTTTTGCACGCAGAACAATTACCATTCCGGGTCAGGGTTGGAGCAAGCCGGTGGGTGGACAAGGTTATTACGATTATGCCTATGGGCAAGGACATATTGCGTACAAAAAAAATCAATTTCATTTTCAGTTGGGTAACGACAAACTTTTCATAGGCGATGGTTATCGATCCCTTTTATTATCGGACGTCTCCGTGCCATATCCTTATTTCCGTGCCACGTATGAGAATAAAAAATTTCAATACTCGGCCATTTACATGCAACACATCGACCTACGTGCGCCGCAGATTTCGGCCGATCTAGGTTTCAGAAGAAAATGGGCGGTGATGCATTATTTGAATTGGAACATCAGCAAGAAATTTACGCTTGGATTGTTCGATGCACTCGTATGGCAAGACTCGGATAGCCTTGGCCAGCGGGGCTTTGAGATGCAGTACGCGAATCCGATTATTTTTTTACGCACGACGGAGTACATGAATCACTCGAGCGACAATGCATTGATTGGGATTAATTTGAAGTACGATGTGTTGCCCGGAATTAAACTGTATTCGCAATTTGCATTGGATGAGTTGAAGCTCGATGAGTACATCAATCAGACCGGATGGTGGGCCAATAAATATGCCTTGCAACTGGGTTTGAAATTTTACAAAGAGATTAACCTAGGCGCTAACACATCGGCCCGAGACCCCTATTTTACAGGCAGTCGCGGTAATTTGTTAGTGATGGGATTTACGGAGATGAACACGGCGCGACCGTATATGTACACGCATAAAAACACGCTGCGTTCTTACACGAATTACAACGATGCATTGGCGCATCCGCTGGGTGCGAATTTTGTGGAGAGTGTGAGTAGGTTGGAATTGCAGTACATGCGATGGGGGCTGTTCACACAAATTAATTATGCGCGCTATGGTTTGGATTCGGCGAGCGGCACGAATGTGGGCAGCGATATTTTTGCTTCGTACAACACGCGGGATAAGGAGTTCGACAATCGCACGTTGCAGGGCATTCGGGGTTCTTTTTTGTATGCCGATGTACGTGCGTCGTATTTACTGAATCCTAAGGTGAATGCGCGTTTGGAGATTGGTTATATTTACAGGGAGGCGCAGGGGCGCGGGGGCGCAGAGCAGGCGCATGTGATTACTTTTGGGGTACGAGCGGGTTGGAGGAATTTGTATATGGATCGCTAAGGATGACGCAGGGGCGCAGGGGGAGCAGGGAGACGCAGGGACGCAGGGAGACGCAGGGACGCTACTGATAAATAATCCTGCATAAATGCGGTTGAGAATGTTTTTTATTATGAAGAAATTTGTGAATGCATGAGAATGAGATATCGAGAGAGATTATTATTGCATCCATTGACATTCATAAAGAATTTGGACCTGGATTATTAGAATCTTTTTATGAGGAAAAACTATATAATTCTTTAGTTAAAAAGGGATTGAAAGTAGAGCGGCAAAAAAAAATTAAAATTGAACCTTTAGTTAAGGATACTAAATATTTTAAAGTCGATTTAATTGTAGAAGAAAAAGTCATCGTAGAAGTTAAAGCGGTCGCAACTTATGCTCAAATACATACAGCACAACTCTTAACATATTTAAAAATCACAAATCTTAAACTGGGTCTACTATTAAACTTTAACCGAAGCACATTAAAGGAAGGGATCAAACGCTATGTCAATGGTTTATAATTTCCCCCTGCGTCCCCCCTGCGTCCCCTGCGCCCCTGCGTATCAAAAAAACATTTTCAGGCTATATGCGTTTAGCTTATATTTGTACCTTATACCCTTATATGGAGCAACACATCGGCGAACTACTTAAAAACATTAATATACCATCTGATCTTCGAAAACTGCCAGAAAACCAGTTGAAACAAGTGGCGGATGAACTGCGTCAGTACATCATTGACATGGTTTCTGTGAATGGTGGGCATTTTGGTGCGAGCTTAGGTGTTGTGGAGTTAACGGTGGCTTTGCATTATGTGTTCAATACGCCCGACGATCAATTGGTTTGGGATGTGGGGCATCAGGCATATGGGCATAAGATTTTGACGGGCAGGCGCGATGTATTTCATACCAACAGAGTGTACAAGGGGATAAGCGGTTTCCCGAAGCGCTCAGAAAGTGAATACGATACCTTTGGAGTTGGGCATAGCTCTACATCGATCTCCGCAGCCTTAGGGATGGCGGTAGCATCGAGATACAAACACGAAAATTCGAGACAACATATTGCGGTGATTGGCGATGGTGCGATGACGGCGGGGATGGCTTTTGAGGCATTGAATCATGCGGGGGTAGAGAACGCGAATTTGCTCGTGATCTTGAACGATAATTGTATGTCCATTGATCCCAATGTTGGTGCATTGAAGGAATATTTGACCGACATTACTACTTCGCATACCTATAATAAAATGCGCGAAGACATCTGGAAAATTCTAGGTGGCATATCGCGATTTGGTCCCAACGCGCAAGAGATTGTGAAGAAGATTGAAAAGGGGGTGAAGGGGACGCTTTTGAAAAATTCGAATTTATTTGAAGCATTAAAATTTAGATATTTTGGTCCGGTTGATGGTCACGACATCAACCATTTGGTGAAGGTCTTGAACGATTTGAAAGACATTCCGGGGCCGAAACTTTTGCATTGCCTAACGGTGAAAGGTAAGGGCTTTGAGCTAGCCGAAAAAGATCAAACGAAATGGCATGCGCCGGGTTTGTTCGATAAAATTACGGGAGAGATTAAGAAGTCGGCCAGCAGCACTCCTCAGCCTCCAAAATACCAAGACGTTTTTGGACATACCATTGTTGAGTTAGCAGAGAAGAACGAAAAAATTATGGGCGTTACACCTGCGATGCCGAGTGGTTGCTCTTTGAATATCATGATGAAAGCCATGCCGCATAGAGCCTTCGATGTAGGCATTGCGGAGCAGCATGCCGTTACTTTTTCGGCAGGACTTGCAACGCAGGGCATGATACCTTTCTGCAATATTTATTCCTCTTTCATGCAACGTGCCTACGATCAAGTATTGCACGATGTAGCCTTACAAAAATTGAACGTAGTCTTTTGTTTAGACCGCGCAGGTTTGGCTGGCGCCGATGGGCCAACGCATCACGGTGCTTACGACATTGCTTATTTCCGATGTATCCCGCATATGGTAGTTGCTGCTCCTATGAACGAGCAAGAACTGCGTAACATGATGTACACTGCATCGCAAGAAAATATGGGTCCATTTAGCATTCGCTATCCGCGTGGTAACGGTGTTATGGTCAATTGGAAAACACCATTCGAAATTATTCCTGTAGGTAAAGGTCGCAAGATTTGCGATGGAGAAGAAGTAGCCATCCTAACATTAGGTCATGTCGGAAACTTCGCCATTGAAGCGTGTCAGAATTTACGCAAAGAAGGATTCAATCCAGCACATTACGATTTACGTTTCGCAAAACCATTGGATTCATTACTACTTCACGAAGTATTCTCGAATTATAAAAAAGTAATCACCGTTGAAGACGGATGTTTACCGGGTGGTGTAGGTTCTGCAGTCTTGGAATTCATGGCCGACAATAATTACAATGCACAAGTAGTGCGCTTAGGCATTCCCGATAAATTCATCGAACACGGCGAGCAAGCCGAGTTGTGGCGCGAATGCGAGTACGATGCGCAAGCAATTGCCGCAGCGGTACGTGCAATGGCAAACACGCCTGAAGTAGTTTACTAGTCCCGATTGATTTTTTCTTTAGAATTATGGATACTTCAGCTTCTAATTCCGGACGGAGTATTTGTTGAATTTCCCATTTTATGTAAAATTATACTATGTAATTCGATTAATTGTCGAATTGTATACGTATATTTGACAAATGGAGATCAGGAATGAATTAGAAAAATATTCGAATCAACTCTTAAGTACTCAAGTATTACTTAATGTATTAAAATCATACAAACGGCCGTATGATAAAATAATGGATTTATTATCAAAAGGCATACTACTACAATTGAGAAAAGGTTTATACGTATTAAATAGTTCTCATAATAATATACAACCAGAACCATTTTTAATTGCCAATCATTTGTATGGGCCCAGTTATGTATCATTAGATTCGGCCTTATCCTATTGGGGCTTAATTCCAGAACAAGTTTTTGAAATAAGTAGTATTACAATTAAAAATTCAAAATCATTTCAAATAGAAAACAAAGTATATAATTATACTAGAACTTCTAGGCGGTATTATCCCTTAGGTATTCGTTCTCATTTAATTACAAACAATCAAACGATTTTGATTGCAAGTCCCGAAAAAGCTTTATGTGATAAAATTATAAATACAAGCGGAATAAATTTAAGGAGTAAAAAAGAAGCTATGCAATTTTTAATAGAAGATTTAAGACTTGATAAAAATCATTTACTTGAATTAAATATATCTGAGATAAAGAATTGGCTTTCAGTATGTCCTAAAAAAAATAGTATAGACCAAATGATAAAATCAATTTCAGAAATATGATCAAAGAATGGGTACAAACGTATAATCCTACAACTCTTTATGAAACTGAAATAGCATTAAGAGAAATAATGCAGGAAATTACGTTAGCAGGCTTATATAGAGCAAATTTTTTTAAGGTTGCAGCTTTTTATGGTGGAACTGCATTGAGAATTTTTCATGGATTGGATAGATTCTCTGAGGATTTGGATTTCTCACTTATGCAAAAAAATACAGAATTCGAATTGGAAGAATATATTAAAGATATTGTTGAAGAATTCGAATCTCTTGGGATCAATGTTAGTATAAATAAAAAAAATAAAACAAATACGACAGCAATTGACTCAGCATTTCTAAAATCGAACACCAGTTTAAATGAGTTAATATTTGAAGGGACTATACCTCAATTAAAACTAAATTACAAGCCTAACATAAAGATAAAAATAGAGGTTGATACGAATCCTCCATTGAATTTTGATACTGAAAATCAATTATTATTGAAGCCATTTTCTTTTTATGTAAACTGTATGACTTTGCCAAATTTATTTGCAGGAAAAATGCATGCATTGTTATTTCGCAAATGGAAAAATAGAGTCAAAGGAAGAGATTGGTATGATTTAGAATGGTATATCAGGAAAGGTGTAAAATTAAACTTGAATCATTTCTTGTTAAGAGCAAAAGAAAGTGGGGATTGGAGTTTAGATGAGATGAATGAAACTCAATTTTTGGAAATACTTCAATCAAAAATTGAAACAATAAATATTAAAAATGTAAAAGAAGATGTTGCTAGTTTCATACCAGAACAAAATAGATTAGATATATGGTCCAATGATTATTTCCTAAAACTTACAAAACTTTTAAAGTTCGAATAAAATTGATCACTTTTATAGTTGTTGTATTAAGTACGAAGTACAAAGTATTAAATACAAAGACGCATCTTAATACTTTGTACTAGCTACTAGCTACTAACGTTCCCCCGCCTTGCGCTGTTGCCGATTGCGGAGCAGGAACTGTCAACCAAGATGAAAAATAATGCATAAATGAAAGCTTGAATTTAGCAGGTCAACGGCAATGGCGCAAGACGTGTGATAGTGGATGGGCTTCTGTCAATCGTTTTCAAGTTTTGTTTTTAATTGCCGTAAATATTTTTTCATATCACTTTTTGCTTTTAATGAAATAATAAATTTTGGCAATCCAAAACCTAAAGCAAATTTTACAATGCCTTTGTCGAAACATAATGTGTAAATTACCTCTGTTGAATTGCTTGAAACAGATTTTACTTGTCGTTGAGTTTTTAAATAAAAGTCAGCATTTTCTAATGTCTCATAAACCGCTATTTTGTCTTTTTCAAATACTTTACATTCTAACTCAATTAAATTGTTAGGTGCTTTTTTTGACAAGTATGAATATTCAGATACTAATGAACCTATTCCTAATGTTCCATTAAGTATGGTTCTATTTATCTCTGTTCGCCATAATTTGTCGTTGCTTGGATTGGCAAAGAAGTCAAAAACGTTTTCTGCCTTTTTATTTACCACAATTGTCCCTTTTGTAATGATGATTTCTTTATTTGTCATTTTATTTATCGTTGTCTGTTCGATCTTTCGTTGTATTATCCACTATCCTCTAACCACTATCCACTACAACTAGCACACTAGAATTGTATCACAATTCTCCCCACATACTCCCCACACTTCAACACATACATCCCCGCCTTTTCAATTTTGATTTCAGTTTGTGCCGATGCAGTGCTAAGCACATGCTCTGCTACCAATCTTCCATCGAGCGAATATATTTTCAGAATGCTCTCATCGGCATTCGCAGTGTTAAAATTATGTCGAATGTGAACGCAGCCATTGCTCGGATTCGGATAAAATTCTAAAGTTTTTGCTTTTGCATTTTTATCGATTCCAACAAAATTGCTGAACACAAATTTTGTAGTTTTTTGATATTCAAGATTGCGTGTGTCGTACAATTCTTGTACCATTGATATAAGATGGTCGTCTTGATCGTAAGTGTTCGTATACAATGCGCTAAAGTCGATGAACAATTGTGTCCCATCCACAGTATATGCGGTGTTCTCTGTTAAGTTTTTGTGCGAGTCGTAACCAATATAATGCACATTGCGAAGTACCCACTGATTTTCCCATTGACGTAATCTAATATTGATCGAACCATTACTGTCGATGAACTCATTTTCAATTCTCAAAACATTAGCCATTCTGTTCGAATCTGGTACCCAAACTTGTGCGATGTATTTCTTATAAATATTCTCACTCGAATTGTAATCGCCCGTCCACACATTCCATTCCAGACTATCGCTTGCGGAATTCAATTCCCAATTGTTACCATTTCTTTGATAAAATAAAATTCGTGTTGCAGTATCTGCTGTGTAAAAAATTTCTGTTCGTTCCAGCTCGTACCATTGATTCAAATCTCTATCGAAGGAATGGTGTTCCATGGAAGTATTCAAATTGTTCGAGTATGCATAAACCAATTTATAGGTCGTATCGTAGTTCGATACATCGGGATACCAACCCAAATATTTCAACTCTGTGATACTGTTATTGCTGCCGTATGTTACCTGAGCTTTATAACCAAATTGAGTGACCCAGATGCCCGAAATCATTACATCGACACGATATTCTGTATTATGTCCCAGCGCATCGTATTCGATCACTGCTCTTTGATCCTCTATCCATGCCGATGTGATAGCGTCCCATTTTTTGATGAGGCGTTGAGTGGCAAAGCCCTGACTGTTATACGAAATTTCTTCTCTCGAAACATTTTGAAGTGTTCCAGTTGGGTTGTTGAATCTCGATATTAAAGTGACACTTAGTTCTTTATTATCCTGCGAATATTCGTATGCATAAATGAAATTTGTTGTGCCATTGGCATCGATGATTTCGTTCTTCAGAATATTTTTTCGATCGTCGTATTCAAATATATTTCTAAGTGTTAATGTCCAATCGCTAATCGTGTCGTTCCAGTAATACGTAAGCTTTTGCGAAGGGTAGGATGCCGACTTTAACCAAGCGTTATTTGCATAAAATTGTGAATCCATTTGCTGACTATGCTTGCTCAACATTTTTTCAGCTGGCAAAATAGTCATTGGATTTTTGAATTTATTCAATTCCTTGTTGACGTTTGCGTTTGCATTTGCAATCATTAATACTACAAATGCAATGGGTAGTGCGATGTTTCTCATGCTACAATTTACAGAATGCTTTTCCTAGAATTCTGTGCTTACCAAAACTGATACATAATTTGTATAAAATTTTTATGGCTGAATGAAAATACGCACTTGATATCCATTGTACGATACTAGATATATCCCATGTTGCTTAATACTTAATTCAATTACATCCGAATGTAACTCTGGCAATAGCTCTTGGACCAATTGACCTTGAACGTTGTGAATCTTTACAGTTTGATTTTGCTCTAGTGTTGGATTTATTTTAAGATAAACCTTTTCTGTGCTAGGATTAGGATAAATTTCAAAAGTGTTAGCTAGAAGGTTACTTACATTAACAGCATTACTAACTTTGTAATTGTATTCATATTTAAATTGATTGATTATAGTAGAACTTGGATTGAAGTTGTTTTGTTCTATTATCTCTTTCATCCGATTTAAACTGTCGTATGCATTAAGGTAAAGTATAATATCTTCTCGATAGGTAGATCCCTGTAATGAGGTCACTTTATTAGCAGTAATAGATTTCTGATCGTCGTATACCAATTCGAATCGACGATTTAGTTTCCAATTATTATTTAACCATTCATATTGTTCTGATATTTCAGAATCGTTTTGGTCTGTTATGCGATAGAAATATTTGGAAGTTTTTTCAAAGGTTAAAGTCGAAGGATTATAATCAGAATTAATAAACTTACTTGGAGTATTTGCTTCGTAATTATTCGTGTTTTTCCAGTCTTTCCATTCGACACTATCTAATCTACTTTTTACGAATGCAGTATCATTTCGAAATGCGATATTATCGATTCTAAATGGAGTAGTGTTACTTGGATTATTATTATCGTAATAAAATAAATTTCTAAAATTCACGATCCAAATTCCTTCTGATGCATCGAAATCCGATGTTTCATTTGAAATTAATCGTGAATTGAGATCAAATTGATACTCGTATTTTTTATAATTCGCATAAAAAGAAAGTTGGGGATCAAACATTTTGATAATTAATTGCTTGAAATTTCCATTGTTGTATAGATAATCATAACGTATACCCTCAACAATTTCCCAACCACCAAATGAGTAAATGGAGTATTCGTCAAGCATTACATCTCCTGTGTTGTTATATGCATATACTCGTCTCTCTTGATTAATCCAACGTGAATTTACTTTATCCCAGCTACGATCTATTTGAGAAGTCAATAGATTGTTTGAATTGAAGCTGCGCATATATTGCACCGAGTTTTCAAGTACACCCAATTGATTCAACTCGCGATGTGTTTCTAAAACGAAATTGCCGTTATTGTCAGTTTCAATATCGACTTGAAACTTCTTTGTGCCATTATTATCAATACTACTATAAGATTTTAAATATCCCATTTCGTTGTGAAACTTATAAATGGTGTTCGATATTTGCCAGTCTGAATTATCGACGTTCCATACATACTCTTTAATTTCATTAATGGAATCGTTTAACAGAAATGCTTGTAATTTTTCATTTTTTGAAAATATGTTTTTTGCAATCTTTAACTGATTTGCTTTTTGCAATTTCTCGATTGGATGGACTTGCTCTTGTACCTTTGAAATAAGATTATTATTTAAATTCTGAGCCTCTGAAAAAGTGTTAAATAATAATAAGAAGAATAAACAGTTTATGGGTTTCATTTTAAAAAATAGAATAATTTATCGATTTATGGTTTAATTGTAATTAAATAGTATATTCATTTATCAATTCACAAATTACGCAAATATTATTCTTTTTAAAAGAATATTTTTAAAAATGCCTGAATTGCTAATATTTTATGGCTGAAAGGATTTTTCTTCTCAATGTTTTAATACTAATTTTTATATCTTTAACCCATTATATATACCGATGAATTGGTTTCAAGAAAAATTTGAGATAAAACTGCCGCAGTTTGAAGGTCCATTTGACCTCTTGTTGTTCTTTATAGAGCGCGATGAGTTGGACATTTACGATATTCCCATTGCAAAGATTACCAAAGATTTCTTGGAATACATTGAACAGATGACGGCTTTGAATATAGAGCTGGCATCGGAATTCATTTTAGTAGCTGCACGTTTGATGCAAATTAAAGCGCGCATGTTATTACCTCGTCCGGAAGTGGATGAAGAAGGTAATGAAGTGGATCCGCGTAAAGACCTTGTTCAAAAATTATTGGAGTACAAAAAGTTCAAAGAAGCATCTTTAGAACTTGAACAAAAATTAGAAGAGCGCTACAAACAATTCGAGCGTGGCTTCATACAAAAAGATTTAATTGCCGTTCGCGAAAGTGCTACGCAAGAAGACGAATTGCAAACATTGGATTTGTACAAACTCCTCACCGTATATCAACGCGTGATGAACAGGCACAACAACAAACCCGTTGAAGTCCGCCATACCGTAATCCAATATCCATATACCATTGAAGAGCAGAAAAAACATTTAGCCGATTTAATGGCGACCAATGCACGCATCGATTTCGAATCGGTCATGCTAAATTCCAAAGACCGCGTACAACTCGTTTATTCCTTCCTAGCCATCTTAGAAATGTTGCAACAACAAATGATTAAGATATCCATCGGCCTTGGATATAATAACTTCTGGATCGAACCAAGAGCAGAAGGGGAAGAGTTTACTTATGAGGAAGAGGAATAATAATTACATTGATATTACAATTTTCATAAAATTAAGTGCTATATTCATAGTATAAACAATTGTATGAAAACAATTCTGATAAATTTTGTACTATGCACATCGATCTTGCTGGTTCAAAAAACGACTGCTACTGCTCAACACATCGGCAATCAAATTTATTCGACTCCTAACAGCACTGAAGTGTTTTTTAGTTACAGCTGGAATGAATTCAGCAAAAGCTGGAATCAAAGTTTGAAAGAGGAAATTATTTTTGATTCATTAGGAAGAAATGTTCGAAAGTTGAGGTATAATTTTTTAAGTG
>JAEYZM010000031.1 GCA_023427985.1 Bacteroidota bacterium
ATAAAATTGGCTAAGAGTCCTAGCGTAGACAAGTCTACATTTCGGTATAAATAAATGGCCTGTTCGGTGCTAATTCGTTCATTATTAAGGATAATTTCGGCTATATTTTTTAATTCGGGACTTATTGCCGAATTCAGAAGGGTTTGAATGGAATTAGAATTGCTATGCATGCTACAAATGTAATTGTTTAAACAACATTTACCTAGCATTTTAGTTTGGGGAAAAAATGTTTGTAAATAAATGAGATATCTCCCATTCTTAACATTTAATTAATATACATATCTTTATATTTGCTTCTCACAATCTGAACATTAAAATAAAAACATATGATTAAACAATTACTCGCAAAAGCATTAATGCTTGCAGGAACTTTCCTCGCAATTAATGCCAACGCACAATCGACACACACAATCGTGGTTGCTCCAGGTGGTAACTTGGAATTCAGCCCGAATGCTGTAACCTGTATGGTAGGCGATACTATTAGATTTTTCTATGGCCCATCATCATCAGGATCACATCCTACGGTATCTACAAGTGGTCCAGTAGCAATTGCTTTACATACTTTAGATGGAACTACTACAGAGTTTAAAGTTGTAATGACTGCAACTGGTACTGTAAATTACGAATGTCAACCACATGCTGGTTCTGGAATGGTGGGTACTATAACGGTTAACCCTGCTGCGCCTTTGTTCGTAGAGAATTTCAGCTACCCAAATGCGACTCAACTTTCAACATTATCGGCAAACGGTTGGGCACAAATTGCTACGACAGCAACAAACCCAATTCTTGTGGATTCTCCAGGTTTGGTTTATGCTGGATATCCACAAAGTAACATCGGTAATAAAGCTAGAATTGCAAACGTTTCAGGTCAAGACATCGGAAGAGTATTTCCAGGTGCGAACATCAGAAACAATTCGGTTTACACTTCATTCTTATTGAATATAAGTTCTGTGAATGCTACTGGTGATTACATCTTTGCATATTTAGATTCTGCATTAAATGGTACGAATTTTAGAGCAAGAGTTTTTGCTCGTTCTTCTGGTGCTGGATACCGTCTTGGAATTTCTAAATCTGGAGCAGTAGGCGTTGCTGGATTCAATGCAAGTGATTTGAATTTCAACGAAACCTATTTAGTGGTTGTTAAATACAAAATTTTACCTGGGACAGCTAATGATTCAGCGATGCTATACATTAACCCTGTTTTAGGAGCTTCAGAACCTGCAGCATCTGCAATAGCTGTAACTTCAGAATCGGATATTACAATTTCAAATACAGTGGGTATCGGTGCATTTACCTTACGCCAAGGTTCAGCTGCTAACATGCCATTGGCATTTATTGATGGAATTAAAGTTGCACGTTCTTGGGCAATAATTTCAGAAGCAGCAGTAATTCCACCAAGCGTTAAATTCAACCCAACTACTTTAACAGTAAATGAAAACGCTGGAACAGCAACAGTTACTGTTGAATTGACGAATGCAAATGCCAACGCAACGAGTGTTGATGTAGTAGTAAAAGGGGGTTCAGCAACAGCCGCAAATGATTATACATTTACATCACAAACTGTTACATTCCCAGCTAATTCAACAACTGCTCAATCCTTTACGTTCCCTATCATCGACGATTTAACTCAAGAAATCGATGAAACAATCGAATTAGTTTTAAGAAATAATACCAATGCTTCTACAATTGAAGCTGATTCAATTTTAACAATTACAATTCCTGCTAACGACATCGCTTCACCAGTAGTGAGCATAAGCTCTATGGATACGATCCAAACCGCTGAGGGACAGTCGGCAGTTATTACACTTAGCATTACTAACGAAAACTCAAACCCTACATCGGTAAACTTAGTGATGAAGAGCACTTCAACTGCAAATGCTTCTGATTTCTCAGGTATTGATTCTGCTGGTGTAACTTATACTTTCCCTGCAAATTCTAGCGCTTCTATTTCGGATACAGTTGATATAACTGACGATAACATCGCTGAATTTAACGAAAGCATTATTTTTGTATTAAGAAATGCTACCAACTCTGCTTTAATTGGTTCGGATTCGGTTCAAACAATTATTATTGCTCAAAACGACCAACCATTAACAGTACATTTCATGGGAACAACTGCGAACGTTAATGAAAACGCAGGTTCAGTAAATGTTACGATTATGGCTATGGGTACTGGAACATCAAGCCCAACTAGTTTTGATTTAGCTGTTAAATCGAGTACGGCTACGAATGGTGCCGACTATAATTTTAATACCACAACAATTACTGTAGCTGCAGGTGAAGATTCAACTATCGTAATCCCTGTAAGTATTTTAAACGATACTGATGTAGAAACTGATGAAGACATTGTATTAGTTATTCGCAATATTACGAACAACGGTATTATCTCTGATTCAATCTATACCTTAATAATTAAAAGCGATGATATCGCTTCTTACACGATTGCACAAATTAGAGAAAACGATGCAAATGGTAATTCATTATTAACAGGTTCTAAAGTGAACATTAGAGGTATTGTTTATGGTGTTGACATGCAAGGATCTGCTACTAGTTTACAATATACTTTAATTGATCCTACTGCAGGTGTTGGTATCTTCCGTTCCGGTGCAAACAACCCTCCTGCTATCACTATCGTTCCAGTAGAAGGTGATTCTGCAAGCGTTTACGGAACTGTAGCTGAATTCAATGGTTTGACTCAAATCAATATGGATTCTATTATCATAATTTCAAGTGGTAATGCATTAAAACAACCAAGAGTAATTACTAGCCTAGATGAAACAACTGAATCGGATTTAGTATTGTTCAGAAATGCAGTCGTAGTAGATACAATTGCAAATACAGGTTCTGGTACTACAGTAAGAATCGCTGCAGGTACTGATTCATTAGACTTAAGAGTGGATGCCGATGTATCACTATTCAACCAAGGATTACCAGCAAAATTCAATGTTGTTGGTTTAGGTGGTCAATTTGATAATTCGAATCCTAAAAACTCAGGATATCAATTATTACCTCGTTACTTACAAGATGTTACTGCTGTAGTTGACCCTACTGTTACGTTAGATTCAGCAACATATAGTGTTAGTGAAGGCGGACAATCGAAAACAGTATTGGTAAAACTAAGTACTCCTTCTAATGGTACAACAACTGTAAACATTGCGGTTACAGGTGGAACTGCTACATCTAGCGATTTCCAATTAACTGGTACTGGTGTGGTAACTTTTGCTCATGGTGAAACTGAAAAATCAGTGGTGTTTAACATAAACGAGGATGGAATAGCTGAAAACAACGAAACTGTTAATTTCGCTTTATCAAATCCAGTGAACGCAGTATTAGGTACTCCTAGTTCTGCAATCTTAACTATAGTGGATAACGATGTAATTGGTGTTAATGTATCTAAAATTGATGGTTTATCGGTATACCCGAATCCAGCTAAAGATGTATTAAATATTAAAGCAAACGTTTCTATACAATCGGTTAATATTTTAAATACAATGGGTCAAGTAGTATATACTGCAATTGTTAATGCAAATACTACTAGCATCCAAGTAGATGGACTAAGTGCAGGTGTTTATACTGTAGTTATCAATAGTGATAATGCAATGTCGACACAAAAACTGATTATAAAATAATCATCATAAAAATTGAGAAGAGCCCATCAGAAATGATGGGCTTTTTTTGTTTGTTATCAAAACTTATTCTATCCAATATAGTTATCTTTGTAAGGCATTTACATTACATAACATCAATTATTATGTCCATCGATATACCAGATTCTTCCTTCCCCAGAGTAGTAATAATTGGGGGTGGATTTGGAGGAATACAATTAGCAAAAAGTTTAAGAAACAAAGAGGTTCAGGTGCTGATGCTCGATAAGCACAATTACCATACCTTTCAGCCCTTGTTGTATCAAGTGGCTACGGGCGGACTAGAGCCCGATTCTATTGCTTTTCCTTTACGCAAGATTTTCAAAAATCATAAAAACGTATTTTTCCGGGTTGCAAAAGCAGAATATGTAGATGCTAACATCAATATGTTGTACACTAACATTGGAGCAATAAAATACGATTACCTAGTTATTGCCAGTGGTTCTACCACTAATTTCTTTGGAAATACAAGCATCGAAGAAAATTCAATGCCTATGAAATCCATTCCAGAAGCTCTGAATTTAAGAAGTCTAATTTTACAAAGCTTTGAGGAAGCTTTATTAAAAGATAGTCTCAACGAACAAGAGGCATTAATGAATTTTGTGATTGTGGGTGGTGGACCAACAGGTGTTGAAACAGCTGGAGCATTAGCCGAATTGAAAATGCATGTCTTACCGAATGATTATCCCGATTTAGACATTCGTAGAATGCAAATAAATCTCGTTGAAAACAACGAGCGTTTACTGGCCGGAATGTCGGAACAAGCATCGGAACAAGCAGAAAATTTCTTAAGAGAAATGGGCGTTATTGTTCGCAGTAACGACTCCGTACTTTCATACGATGGCTATACTGCTGAACTCCGTTCAGGCAAAAAATTAGAAAGCAGGAACTTAATTTGGACAGCCGGAGTTAAAGGATCATTAATAGATGGTTTAAGTGCCGCAGAAATTGTTCGTGGAAATAGAATTCGTGTCAACGACTATAACCAAGTCAATGGTTATAAAAATATTTATGCCATAGGTGATGTGGCAGCAATGATTAATGAAGAAAATCCAAACGGTCATCCCGGTGTAGCACAAGTTGCCCTGCAACAAGCCAAACATTTATCAAAAAATATAATTGCCGAAATTAATGGCAGGACGCTCAAGCCCTTCAAGTATTTCAATATGGGTTCCATGGCTACTGTTGGAAGGAATAAGGCTGTGGTAGACTTACCATTCATTCGCTTCCAGGGATTTTTTGCATGGTTTGTCTGGATGTTTTTACACCTATTGTTCTTGGTAGGTTTCAGAAATAAAATGGTTGTACTTATCAATTGGATCTGGAATTACTTTAGTTACGATAGAGGAACTCGATTAATTATTCGACCATTCAGAAAGAATAGCGATATTGTGAAAGAAGAAAACGAATTGGTACAAACAACTTAATTCAAATGATAAAAATTGTTGAATGTCCCCGCGATGCAATGCAAGGGATACAGGAATTTATTCCGACAGCTACAAAAATAGAATACATAAATAGTTTGTTAGCTATAGGTTTCGACACCATTGATTTTGGTAGTTTTGTTTCTCCTAAGGCAATTCCACAAATGAAGGATACTGCCGATGTATTGCGTGGATTAAACTTAAATACAAATTCATCCAAACTGCTCGCAATTGTAGCAAATACAAGGGGTGCAGAAGATGCGGTTGTGTTCGACGAAATACATTATTTGGGATATCCATTTAGTATCTCTGAAACCTTTCAACAAAGAAATACCAATGCTAGTATTGCAGAGTCTGTAATACGTGTTCAAGAAATACAAAAATTAGCACACTCCAAAAACAAAAAACTTTTAGTTTATATTTCTATGGGTTTTGGAAATCCTTATGGCGATGAGTGGAGTATAGAAGTAGTAGAACGATGGACAAAAGTATTGTCGGAAATGGGCATTCAAGACATTGCATTTGCCGATACTATTGGAATATCTAACAAAGAAAACATTCATTATTTATTCAGTAACATCGCTCCTCTTTTTCCTCATATTGAATTTACAGCGCATCTTCATTCTACACCCGATCAAAGAATTGAAAAAATAGATGCAGCCTACCGCGCAGGTTGTAAACGTTTTGACGTAGCCATTAAAGGATTTGGTGGCTGTCCAATGGCTAAAGATGAGTTAACAGGAAATATTGCGACGGAAAGTTTGATTTCATATTTAGACGAACATAACATTGAACACGGTTTAAATGCAGATGCATTGTTGCATTCAATGTTAGTCTCGAATAAAGTATTTCATTAAGATTTTTGGAATGCTCTTAATCGTAATTCGGTTAATTTTTTCTTAGTATACAAAGGAAATACACCATTCATCATCCAATCGTAATAACTAGGCTCTTGAACAAAAATATCGGCAACACGTTTGCCTTTGTGTTTTCCAAAATTGAAAACTTCTTCTCCTTGCTCGTTATATACCATCGTACCTGCAAAGTCGACATTCTTTTGTACCTGTGTAAATTTATGTAGTGCTTCTACATCGTTCTGAACGGGAACAAATTTATTTCCTTTCTTATCGGTAAACTCTGTATTCTCGTAACGCTCAATTTGCGCCAATAACACTTCATAAGTTGCTCGAATATCTGCTTCTGCCGAATGTGCATTCTCTAATTCTTTGTTGCAATAAAATTTATAAGCTGCTTTGAGTGTACGTTGCTCCATTTGATGAAAAATATTCTGCACGTCAACAAATTTGCGTTTAGAAATATCAAACTCAACCTCCGCTCTTAAAAACTCTTCCATTAAAATTGGAATGTCAAATTTATTGGAATTGTATCCTGCTAAATCACAATTATCTAGAAACTGCGCCAAGCTTTTTGCTATTTGTTTGAAGCTCGGGCAATCTTGTATGTCTTCGTCGTAAATTCCATGAATTAAAGAGGACTCTAGAGGAATTGGAATTCCTGGATTAATACGCTTCGTTTTTACTTCTTCGGTACCATCGACATTAATTTTTAATATCGAAATTTCTACTATACGATCACTCGCAACACTTACCCCTGTTGATTCTATATCGAAAAATGCTAAAGGCTTTTTTAATTTTAACTGCAACATTCTATCTATTTATGGCAACAAGATAGCGATTATTCTTCAATTAAAACACCCATTTTCCCCATCTGAAAATCTCTGTAAGCTTGCATAATTTCAATCTCTGAATTCATCACGAATGGACCTTGTGCTACCATTGGTTCCTCAATTTCTTTACCCGACAAAACGAGTATTTTAGAATCTTCAAGCGCTTCTATTTCAATGTTCGTACCATCGGCATTAAAACTTAGGGCATGATGCATTTCTACCAATCCAAAATCGCTGATTTTTAGCTTGCCCGACAAGACATAAATTAAAGCATGATGATTTTCAGGCAGTTCAACAATAAGTTTTGCAGATTGCTCTAATTGGCCTGTTGAGGCTGTTAAATCGGACAATGCTTGTATTGGACCAGTAATTCCATTCACCTTGCCAGAGACGATGTTGAGTCGAGCTTTACCATCAGTAGAAGTATATACGGGTGTTTCTTCCTTGGTTAAAGGCAAATACTGAGGAATATCCATTTTATGTTTGGCAGGCACATTCACCCATAATTGTATGAGCTCTTGGACTCCGCCCAGTTCGTGAATGTTTTCTGGCGGTCGCTCACTATGAATAACTCCCATTCCTGCATTCATCCATTGTGTGCCACCTTCATAGATAATGCTATCATTTCCTCTACTGTCTCTATGATGCACGCCTCCTTCAAAAATAAATGTCACCGGAGCGAAGCCTCTATGCGGATGAGGACCAACGCCTGCTTGTTTGGTTGCGATATTTGTCGGGACTTTTATTCTAGCATGATGTAATAAAATAAATGGGCCTATATGATCAATGGAATTGGTTGGGAATGGCTGGCGTATTGGCATTCCTCCCATATCGTATGGATGTGCATACAATAATTGTTTTGGGCTTTTGTTCATAAAATTTCTGATTTATATGTTATAACACATAAATTTTAGGATTGTTTATAAATGGGTAATGAGATGATAAATTCGGTACCCGATTTATCTGAATTAAAGGTAATATGACCTTTATGATCTTCCACAATTTGTTTGACTAAGGTTAATCCTAAACCAAAGGTAGGCTCTCCCTCAGTGCCCAGTCGGCGAATGAATGGGTCCGATTCAAACAACAATGGTTTCATTCGGTCTGGAATTCCAATACCTTCGTCTTTAATGTGAATGTTCACTGTTTCCTTGGTAGAGGTAATAAATAATGAAATTTTAGAATTTCGATGTGAGAATTTAATAGCATTCAGGATTAGATTACTCAATGCTCTACGTAGCTTTTCTTGATTACCATAAATCATTACATCTGAATTGAAATTTTTAAAGATCAATTCAATATTTTTTTGTTTGGCTTTGAAGTAATTACTGTCGACAATTTGATTAATCAAATTAGCACAAGTAAAGGCTTCGTAAGAATTAGATTGTTCAAGTTTCGGATTGGATTTAGAGAACAATAATATCTCTTGTATAAGGTCATTATTATTTAATATAATCGTATAAATTTCATTGAGAACTGGTTTAATTTCTTCATGCAATTCCGGGTTGGAAATGATTTGCTTTAATAAAGATATTACGCGGGCATTTGGACTTTGTAAATCTATAGCCAACATATTCATGATACGATTCTTTTCAATCTCTCGTTTGCGCAACACTTCTAAGTTTTTTTGAATTTCTTCGTTGGCTTGTAAAAGAAGGTCGGATTGTTCTTTAACCTGAAGATTAATTTTTGCTGTACGCTTTTGTTCCGATCGATATTTTCTCAAGAGAACCACAAAAAACACAATCCCCAATACCAATAATGAACTAATTAGTATTGCAATAAATAAATACTTATTGCTAATCGCATTGATCTTTTTTAGTTGATCCAACTCATATTCTTTTTCTAAGGATTGAATAGAAATCAACAAATCGGCATTCTTTAAATCTTCCGATTCTTTCTTTAAGGAATCATCGGTAGAAATGTATTTAGTAATGGCCGACAATGCTTCTTGGTATTTACCTAATTCTGTATAATATTTTGATTTAAGCTTATATATTTCGAAAAAATGTTTTTGAACATGTGCTGAATCTTCGTATTTATCGGCAACAGAAATAGTGCTCAAAAATTTGGAATAATTTTTTTGTTCAAGATAAATTTTAGCTAATGCTATAACAGAAGTGAGTGCATCTTGATAATCTAAATTGGGACTGGTATTAACCTTAATATTGTATTCTAATCGGGGGATTGAATTTGCCATATCGCCCCTTGCATAATAAGCTTTTCCAGTATTTCCATTAATTACTCCCAATGCCATTCGTATATACTTTGCTTGAATCGAATCATTGATGGAAATATTCGAAATGATTTGCGCAGCATTATTATAATAGGTAATTGCCGAATCGTACATACCTAATTTATAATAGCAGAGCCCTATATTGCTAACTAACTCTTGTTTTCTAAATTCGATTTGAAAACCCGTAACACATTTATTGTATTTATCGAACGATTGTTTAAAGTAACTAATTGACTCTGCATATTTTTCTTGCATGTATAAAATCATACCGATTCTATAATCGTACTTGGCCATATCGCAGGTACTGTTGTATTCGAGACCTGCACGTTTGCCTTCGTATAAATATTTATATGCTACTTGAAAATTGCCGAGACGGAAATAGGTATCCCCTTTTAATAGTATTGCATCAAAATAAATGGATTTGTATTTTTCTTCAGAGGAACACTCTTCTATAATTTTATTGAGAACCACCAGTGATTCTTGATATTTATTGATTCTATTTAATGCTTGAGCCTCTAGAAGATTTACTCTAAGCCTAAACAAGTTTACATTATCATAACGATTGGAAGATTTCACTGAATCTAACTCTACAAAGAATGCATCAAACTGTCTAAGCTGAATTTTATCGTCGAGCGAATTTAAAATAATTGAGTCTTGTGGAGAATTATTTAAAACGAAAGGACTTGATAGTTTTGAATCATCGGAACAAGAAAAAAGTGCAATTGCTAGAAGTACAATAAGGAAAGCGCTTGAAATCTTATTCATAATTATCTAATGTACAAAATATACATCAAAAAAATTAAGCCTTTACAAGAATCAGTTCTTTCAATTTTTCTACCACTAGATCTATCTCTTCTTTTGTATTGTGTTTACAGAAGGAGAATCGTACCGAAGGTCTATTGGGATGTGCATTAATGTTTTTCAACACATGCGAACCCACGTTAGAACCCGATGAACAGGCACTTCCACCCGATGCCGAGATCCCTTGTATGTCTAAATTAAATAATAGCATCTCTCCCATCTCGCTTTCTGGGAAGGAAACATTTAGTACGGTATATAAACTTTTTGAAGGTTCAATTTCTCCGTTAAAATGTACATCTTGAAATTCAGATGTAAGTTTCTGAATCATGTACGATTTCAAGCCTTGTATGTAATTCTTATGCTCTTCTAATTCGGCATAAGCAATTTCTAATGCCTTTGCAAGTCCTACAATACCGTACACATTCTCCGTCCCACCACGCATATTACGTTCTTGTGCACCCCCATGAATCATGGGTTTTATTTTGATGTTATTGTTGATGTATAAAAATCCGACTCCTTTTGGACCATGTAATTTATGTGCCGCACACGTAATAAAATGAACTTTTAATTTAGATAAATCGTGCGCATAATGTCCCATCGTTTGTACCGTATCGCAATGGAAAATTGCTTGGTATTTTTCACAAATATCGCCTACCTTTTCTAGGTCTAATAAAGTTCCTATCTCATTATTGGCATGCATTAAAGAAACGAGCGATCGCTCATTATTTGCCAACAATTCTTCTAAATGTTCTAAATCGACATTCCCTTTATCATCGAGTTTCACAAAACTCAATTTGATTTTACCTTTTTGTTCTAATACCTCTAAAGTATGCAGTACCGCATGATGCTCAATTTTTGAAGTGATAGCATGTTTCAAACTATAATCCTCGATGCTACAGTTAATCGCCATATTATCGGCTTCAGTTCCACCTGATGTGAAAAATATTTCGGCTGGACTGGTGTTCAGTAATTTCGCAACTGTTTTTCTAGCGTTTTCAATCAATGAACGAACTTCTCTACCATGAGCATGAATAGAAGAGGGATTCCCAAACTGGAATTCCATGGTCTTAGTCATTGCAGCTAAAACTTCTTTATCAATTGCAGTGGTTGCGGCATTATCGAGGTATATTCTATTCATGGTATTAGTTGTTTATTAATTCACGGATATCATCCATGATTCTATTGGCTAAATTTTGTGCTGTAGTCTCGTTCGTACTTTCAGAATAAATTCTGATGATAGGCTCTGTATTGGATTTACGCAAATGTACCCATTCTTTATCAAATTCAATCTTTACACCATCCACAGTGTTGATCGGTTGATCTTTATATTTTGTTTTCAACTTTTCCAACAAGGCATCCACATCGAGTCCCTCAGTAAGTGAAATTTTATTTTTAGAAATATGATAATTCGGATAGCTTGCACGCAGCTCAGAACATTTCATTCCCGATTTTGCCAATTGCGTTAAGAAAATTGCAATGCCTACCAATGCATCTCTTCCATAATGTAAAGCAGGTAAAATAATTCCACCATTCCCTTCGCCCCCAATCAATGCCTGGTTTGCTTTCATCATATTTACCACATTAACCTCTCCCACTGCCGATGCAAAGTACGCACCACCTTTAGCTTCGGTAACATCGCGCAATGCACGAGTAGAAGATAAATTGGATACGGTATTGATTTTATAATTGTTCGCTTTTAAATATTCCTCCGAAGTAGTGTTCAATAAATAATCGGCAATAGCCACCAAGGTATATTCCTCTCCAAACATCTTCCCATCTTCCGACACAAAACACAAACGATCCACATCTGGATCCACCGCTATTCCAAGGTCGGCATGTTGCTTCAACACCTCCGCCGACAAATCGACCAAATGCTCTGGCAATGGTTCCGGATTATGCGGGAATTTACCATCTGGCTCGCAATATAATTTATGTACCGTATTCACCCCGATAGCATTCAAAAGTGTAGGCAATGCAATACCGCCAACCGAATTCACACAATCGATCACCACCGAGAAATTACGTTTACGAATCGCTTCTACATCGACCCAAGGCAAGGCAATAATGGCATCAATATGTTTTTGTAAGTAGGCCGATGTAGTGGTATAAGCACCCAATTCGTCTACTTCTACATACTGCAATTCATTACTTTCTGCAATGCGCAATACTTCTTTTCCTTCCACATCCGATATGAATTCACCTTTATGATTCAAGAGTTTTAAGGCATTCCATTGTTTTGGATTATGGCTCGCAGTTAGGATAATTCCTCCACCAGCATTTTCCATAGGCACCGCCATTTCAACAGTAGGCGTAGTTGCAAGACCCAAATCTAGAACATCTATGCCCAAGGCTTGTAAGGTTCCAACAACAATGTTCTTCACCATTTCTCCCGATAAGCGAGCATCGCGGCCAATGATAATTTTCTTCTTTCCTGAGTTTTTTATTACCCAATGTCCAAAAGCTGCAGAAAACTTTACAACATCGATAGGACTTAAAGTATCGCCCGGCTGGCCTCCAATAGTGCCTCTGATTCCGGAAATTGATTTTATTAGGGTCAAGTGTTTATCTTTTTTTTTCCATGCAAAAATAAAAAAAATAATAAGACATTTGCCTAGCTCTATTTTGCTTAGAATTATGAAGAAATGGTATCGCAGTTGGTTTAATTCGCCCTACTATCACATCCTGTATGCACATCGGGATTATAAGGAAGCGGAATTGTTTATCGATAATATCTATAAACGCTTGCAGCCAGAGCCTTTTGCAAAGGTGTTGGATGCTTGTTGTGGTAGAGGCCGACATTCCATTTATTTGAACGAAAAGGGGCTCGATGTTACGGGTGTCGATTTGTCGGCGAGCAATATAAAATACGCCAAACAATATGAAAACCAACACCTTAGATTTTTCGAACACGATATTCGAAATACTATCGCCAGTAATATTTTCGACTATGTGCTCAATATTTTTACGAGTTTTGGATATTTCAAGCGCAAAAACGAAGACCTCAAAGCATTCAAATCTTTTCATAGAGCATTAAAACCAGGTGGTTATTTTTTGATAGATTTCTTAAACGTTCAAGTAATACAAGATCAACTAAAACCCTTTGAGCAGAAAACAATAGAAGGCATTGAATTTAATATTGAGAAGAAAATCGACCAGGGTTTAATTAAAAAAAGTATACGATTTGTGGATGAGGGAGTGCATTATGAATTCAAAGAAGAAGTAAAGGCTTTAAGTTATTCTGATTTAAAAGCATATTGCCAGGCTGTTGGATTTGAGATTGTAGATACCTATGGCGATTATCAAATGCGTCCATTCGATTTACATTTATCGGAACGATTAATTATCTTGGCTCAGAAAAAATAAATGGATTCCATCGTACAATTTGATCAGCAATTTTTCTTTCTCATCAACAGAGTTTTTGTGAACGATGTATTTGATGTTGTACTACCATTGATGCGTAGCAAGTATTTCTGGGCACCCTTGTATCTTTTTCTAATCGTATATTTTATTCGAAATTATGGAAAGTCAGGCGTTTGGAAAGTGTTGTTCTTACTCTTAACATTTGCTTTAACTGATTTTGTGAGTGCTGGAATTATCAAAGAAAGTGTACAACGTTTGCGACCTTGTAACGATCCAGAAATTATAAGTATGGTACGTAATATAGTTGGTTGCGGATCGGGTTACAGTTTTGTTTCTTCACACGCAACGAATCATTTTGGGATTGCCATTTTCCTTATCTATTTATTTAATTATAAAACATGGATCAATTATACTTTTAAAGCTTGGGCAATTATTATATGTTATGCTCAAGTTTATGTGGGTGTACATTATCCATTAGATGTCATCTGCGGTTCAATACTTGGAATAATTTTGGCCAATATTGTGATATATATACATAAATTTGCGCTTAGAAAACAATGGATTTCGTAAATACGCTCATACTTTTTAGCACTGCTTTTTTAGGTGGCTCTTTGATTTTTCTATTTAAAGAAAATCAGAATAAACGCTTAAAACTTTTGTTATCCTTCTCAGGTGCTTATTTATTTGCAATTACGGTATTGCATTTACTTCCTGAAGTGTATTCTACAAGCGACCACTCTATTGGACTCTTTATTTTATTGGGTTTTGCCTTTCAAATTGTTTTGGAGCAATTTTCTGAAGGTATAGAACACGGACATATTCACGTGCACCATCATCATGCAGCAAGCTTTCCTTGGGGCATTATGATTAGTTTGTCCTTACATGCATTTTTAGAGGGAATGCCATTGCTAAGTCATCATCACGATGGACAATCTGCAGATATGGACCAGTCTCTATTGTATGGTATTGCATTGCATCACATCCCTGCAGCTTTCGCTTTAACAAGTGTTTTAAATGGCAATAAAGTTTCTAAAAGAAATACCATACTGCTTCTTATATTATTTGCTTGTATGACGCCACTGGGGAGCTTTACCGCCAATTGGTTGCAGCATTCCACCGGAAAAGATCTAGCGCAGTATTTTAATTATATGATGGGAATTGTAATTGGTATTTTCCTACACATCTCTACCACTATTTTATTTGAATCCAATGTTGATCACCGATTCAATTTTTACAAAATGATTGCGATCGTTTTGGGAGCAGGAATTGCAATTCTAAATTTTTTAATTCATTAGAATTAACCACGAAGCTTATCCAATAATTTATTTAAAGTTTTCGATTCTTCGTCGCTCAAATTATTCATCGGCTTATTCTCATCCAGTTCTTTGTCTATTTTACTCAATAGATCCAAACCCTTTTGTGAAATTACAATATCTACCGAACGTCTGTCTTTCTTACTCACACAACGTTCTATCAATTCTTTTTGCTTTAAACGATCGACCATACGAGAGGCATCGCACATTTTATCGAGCATACGCTCTTTTAATAAATTAATGGTCGATGGATTGGGATATTGACCACGTAAAATTCTTAAAATATTAAATTGCTGATGTGTAATATCGTATCGTACAAAATCCTGACGCATCAAGTTAATTGCCCAATGGTAGGTAAAAATTAAATTAATCATAGCCTTCTGTTGCTCACTTTTAAAATTCTTCTGGGCAATCTCTTTTTCCAATTCCATAATTTAAATTTTTATTGAATTTACAAATATTTACTCTTTTCCCTTTAAATCATCTTTTTTATCCTGGTCCTTCGGTTTTTTCTGATAATTCCAAGGACAATGTCGGCATCCGCTTTTACAACAATATCCCCTTTTTAAATGATATTCCTTTGTAAAAACATAAAAACCATTTTCAATGTAATAGTCTTCCGACTCTTTCATGCTCTATTTCCTTAACAATTATACTTGAATTCTTGAAATAATCCTGCAAATCTCTACCATCGCCATGAATTGTCCAAATTTCTTTAGGATTCACTTTACGAATGTATTCCAAAAGTTCCGACCAATCGATATGATCCGATAACAGGAGTCTATGTTTGGGCTCTTGTTTCTCCAACCATCCACTTGCAAACGCAAAATCGTATGGATACCTAATTTTATAGGATTGATAACTTAAAGGAGGAACCAGATAAAAACCTATTCTGGCATGTTTTAGATTTTTCTTATCCAACACTTCATAATTCCCAAGCCTTATTCCATTACGTTCATATATTTTATGGTAAGGAAGTATATCGTAATGAACATAAATTTTCGAATTCGGTTTTAATTCATCCAATAAATAATTCAATCGTTGTGCTTTCCCTAAGACATAAGTACCTATTATAAAGGGCTGATCAGCTTCTTGCAATTGTAGAATTTCTTGATTTACATTGGGGTGAACAAAATCCTTTTTCGCAAAAGTTGTTTCAGTAATCAACACATCGGCATAAACAAAATCGGTAGATTCACAAGTAGCATCCTCCTGCAATTTAATATCGCCGCTGTATAAATATCGGACGCCTTCGTATTCCATTAAGATTTGAGCCGAACCTAAAATATGACCTGCTGCAATGAACTCCAATCGGACGCCGTTGATCTCAAATGCTTCTCGAAAGGATTTTAAATAAAAAGATTTCGCAGATTTTTGCTTATACCTCAACTGCATGATTTCAGCAGTTACTTGAGTACAGTATACATTTCTAGAGCCTTCACGAGCATGATCCGCATGTGCATGTGAAACCACATTGTGCTCTACGGCATGCAAGGCATCGATGTAAAAATTACCATACTTACAGTAATAGCCTTTATCGCTGGCAATTAGAAAATCTGTTTTAACCATGCTGCATTAATTCTTTATGAATTTGCATCACCTGCTCTATCAATGAATGCTGTTCATCGTTTACAATAATTTTATCGGCGAGCTTTATTTTCTCCTCGTCCGACATTTGAGCATGAATGCGTTTTAGAATTTCATCTTTCGATATTCCATCGCGATTCGCAACTCTTTCCAATCGTAATTCAATAGGAGATTGAACTAAAATATTTATATCGTTGTGCTTATAACTTCCCGACTCGAACATCAACGCTGCTTCTTTTAAAACATAATTTGAATGTCGATGTTCCTCCGCCCAATCGTTTCCATATTGAATCACGGCAGGATGCACCAGCGCATTGAGTTGCGCTAATTTATCTTTGTCGTTAAAAACGATACTCGCAATGTATTTTCTATTGTATTTTCCATCGGCATTATAACTTTCTTCACCAAACAATTGAATAATGGATGCTTTCAATTCAAGATCGCGTTCAACAATTTCTTTCGCTAACACATCGGCATCTAAAAAAGGAATGCCCATGCTTCTGAAAATTTTAGCTACAGTGCTCTTGCCTGTGCCTATACCTCCTGTAATTCCTACGCGTATCATTTCACAACTTTAATAAATTCAACAGTTTCTGGAATGATTTCTACATCCTTTATATAATTAGGTTGTGAAACCAATCGCAAACTTAATTGATTGCTCAAATTCTTATTTCGCTCAGCAAATACACGGAAAGATTGTGCATAAATGTTTGGATACTGTGACAAGGCTACCTTGAATTTCACCTTACAAACAGAAGGAAAGAGTAACATATTCGATGATGCATCATCGAGCTTAATGTTTATGGGCAGTTCCAAAATATTTTCAGTGAATTGTTCAACAGGAACATTCAATTTTAAATCGTTATTGGAGAAGATAACATTCGGATATTTGTTCGCCTGTATTCGAACATTCAGCTGAGTACTTTTATCGAGATTCTGTAAAACGATCGGTTCCGTTTCAATGTACTTTAGTTTTCGAATAATTTCCAATGGACCTTTCACATAAACACTATCCGGACTAATACTAATTGGACGCGATATGCTATAATTCTCTTTGAAACTAATATTAGCTTGAATTTTAATAGGTAATTTTCGAATCTTCTTTTGCTCTAAATTGAAAATTATTTTGGCGGGATAAACATTTACAATTTTCAATTTACTGTCCCATTGCTTTTCAAAATCTATCAGCGCTTTATTCAAATCGATTTCATCTTTGGAACTATTTTTTCTTAGATCTACAATTAAGGTATCCTTGATGTATTGGAGTTTTGATCGAAGAAAATTCCATCCAGAACCTTCTACCGAAAACAAAACCACTGGAGCCCTATCCAAACTCAAAGCTTTATCTTCAGGTAAATTTTCAAAAGCAATTTTTGCTTCCAATTCAAATCGGTACGACTTACCCAAGATGTTTAATATCCAAAAAGTTGCTGCTAGAAAAAGGCAAATGAAAAAGATAAAAAATCTCCTCCTTAATCGTTTGCGACCAAGTTCTTGAAGTGTTTTACGCCAATGTAAGATGAGATTTTTCAAAACAAAAAAGCTAATCAAATCTAATAATTTATTTACTAGATTGATTAGCTCTTTAAAATTTAAGATTATTTAGAATCGTTTAAGCGCTTAGAAGCTTCTAATGAAACCGATACTCTATCGATTTTCATACGTACTCCGCCTTCAACTTCCATAATAAATGTATCGTCGTTGATTTCAGCGATTTTACCGTGGATACCACCCACTGTTACAATCTTATCGCCTTTTTTAATGTTCTCAATAAAGTTTTTTTGATCTTTCATTTTTTTCGTTTGAGGACGAATCATGAAAAAATAAAATACCACTGCAATTAAAATCAATGGTAAAAAACTCATAATTGGATTTTGGTCGGCACCCGCTTGTGGAGCCATTAATAATGTTTGAAACATGTCTGTATTATTTTATTTATTTAATTTTTAATTATGGTAAAATCTCGCCGCGCATGTACAATACCTTCGTATTAGGAATTGTATTTGCAACTAAAGTAACCGTCTTCGTTTGCATTCCCATCTTTCCATTGCTATCAAAAACCACTTCAACAATACCTTCTGCACCTGGAGCGATTGGGTCTTCCGGATAAGTTGGAACCGTACAACCACAGCTAGCACTTGCACTTGAAATAATCAATGGTGTAGCACCTGTATTTTTAAATTTATAGGAATAAGAAACTTTTTCGCCTTGTTTAATTTTCCCAAAATCGTAACTCTCGGATACAAATTCAAACTTCGGCAATTTACTATCGTCAATCTTACCATCCGATGTCAATGGTACTTCCACTGAAATATTCGAATTAGAGTTTGATTTTTTCTCAGAACAACTTTGAGTCAAAAAACTAATTGCAATCACTACTAAAAATAAATGTTTGATGTTTTTCATATCTATTATTCCATTAGTCCGCGTCCAATTTTACGAATCTTCCCCTCTGCCTTCATCTCAATTAAAATTTTGTCTAATATACCATTTATAAAACTCTTACTCTTTGGTGTACTAAAATCTTTTGATATGTCGATGTATTCATTCATAGTTACCTTGGTAGGTATCGATTGAAAGTACACCAATTCTGCAATAGCCATTTTCATTAAGATAACATCCACTAATGCAATTCGATCCACTTCCCAATTCTGTGTCTTATCGGCAATTAGCTTCTCATAATCCTCAGAATTCAATAAAGTCTTATTGTACAAATCCAATGCAAACTGCTGATCTTCTTCCCAGTTTGCAGTGATTGGGAGAATATCAATTTTCTTTTCAGCTTGTTCTTTGAATGAGCGTACCGTTTTAAGAACCATCCCATCGACCGATTGTTTATCGACCGGCCAATTGATAAACTGTTCTTCAAAAAACTGCTCCAATAATGGATCGGGAATCAATATATTTTTATAAATGTTATTAATGCATTCTCTTTCGACTTCCATCGATTTAACTTCCTTAGCAGCATACTCTTTATACGCAACATCGGCCTTCAACTTATTATAAATTTCACGCAGTAACACCAACTCATCTGTCCAAGAAATTTTATATTTCTTTAACAGATCTTTGAATGTTGCATCTTGTTTTAATAATTGAATAAACTGATTGTTTTGAAGGATAGCACTTGCTTGTAAGTCATCCTCGCTTGGTAAGAATTTAGAAGAGCGTTCTTCTACATCCATTGCTTCGAAATCACTTAATTCAATAAGTAATTGCAAGGACTTGATATACGCTTTATGAACAGAAAGTATGGAGTCGAGCAAGGTTTTTTCAAACGATTTGCGATCCTTTACCTCTGCTTGATGAAAAGCATAAATGGTCTGAAAAGCTTTAATTCTAAGGTGACGGCGATTTAGCATAAAGAACGATTTTGGGGTAGAAAAATCTACCCCTATAATTTAAATAATATTAATAGCAAGCTTTGATTCTACGTATGTCGTTGATACGTTTTTCTGCAATTCTATTAGCAGCTTCATACGTTGGAATGTTTTCATCTTTAGATTTTTTCAAAATTTCTAAAGTAACATCGTAAATATGTTCTGTTTTTTCCATAGCACGTTTAGCGCTATATCCCATCAATTCTGAGTAAACATTGATTAATCCGCCGGCATTGATTAAGAAATCAGGAGCATATAAAATTCCTTTTTCCATTACCATTCTACCGTGAACATCTTCGTCGGCAAGCTGATTGTTAGCAGCACCTGCAATAATTGCACATTTCAATTTTGAAAGTGTATCCGTGTTTACTGTAGCACCTAATGCACATGGAGCATACACATCGATATCCAAATCGTATAAATTGTTATTCGCTACAACTTCTGCACCGTATTTTTTAGAAATTTCTGCAAGGCGCTCTTCGTTAATATCGGTGATGTATACTTTCGCATTTTCAGCGCGTAAATGTTTTACTAAATTCTCACCGACATGACCAACACCTTGTACAGCCACTACTTTACCCGATAAGCTATCGTTACCCCATAAAGTTTGAGCACAAGCTTTCATACCCATGAAAACTCCGTAAGCAGTTACTGGCGATGGATCGCCTAGTCCGCCCAGGGATTCAGGAATACCTGCAACATGGTTGGTTTCCATTTTAATGTACTCCATGTCTTTAGGGCTGGTACCCACATCTTCTGCGGTGATGTATTCGCCATTTAAATTTTCGATGCACTTACCATATCTACGCATCATGGCTTCCGACTTGTCTTTTTTAGAATCACCAATGATTACTGCTTTACCACCTCCAAGGTTCAAGCCTGTAATCGCAGCTTTATAAGTCATCCCTCTCGATAAACGCAATACATCGTTCAGGGCTTCGCCTTCCGATTTGTAGTTCCACATACGTGTTCCACCTAATGCGGGACCTAATGTAGTGTCGTGAATCGCGACGATTGCTTTCAATCCAGTTGCTTTATCGTAACAGAAAACCACTTTTTGGTGGTCATTTTCTGCCATTTGATTAAAGACTGAGTAATCTCCTAAAATATCTGACATTCGATTTATATTTTTGTTAAATAATTCAACTAAGGCCTACAAAACTAGGCAATTTTTTGAATTGACCAATAATTATACGCATGAAAGAGCTAAAATCTATCAACAAATACTTATGGAAATACAAGTACCGATTGCTATTGGGCTTCATTTTCATACTCTTATCCAATTGGTTTGGCGTCTTTCCTGCTCAAGTCATCCGTCTAGCTTTCGACTTAGTCAAAGAAGAGATCAATACCTATCAATCGCTCAGCGGTTTCCAAGCACAAAGTCAATATTATCAAGTATTTATAAGTATCGTTCTGTTTTTCGGCTTCATCATTTTTACTGTCGCCTTCATCAAAGGGGTCTTTATGTTTTTCATGCGTCAGACCATTATCGTCATGTCGCGACTCATTGAATACGATATGAAGAATGAAATTTATGCCCATTATCAGGTACTCAACCTATCCTTTTATAGAAAAAACAATACGGGCGATTTGATGAATCGTGTGAGTGAAGATGTGAGCAGGGTGCGCATGTACATTGGCCCAGCCATCATGTACACCTTAAACCTATTGGTACTGTTTGTTTTGGTCATTAGCACCATGTTGGCTGTCAACGTAAAACTTACCCTCTACTCCATCATCCCACTACCCTTTTTATTTCTAGCCATCTATTACGTACAAAGCCTTATCAATAAAAAATCGGAAGAAATTCAGGAGCAACTCTCCCATCTTTCCACGAATATTCAAGAGAACTTTTCAGGCATACGCGTCATCAAAGCCTTTGTAAGAGAGCACAGCATCACCCAAGCCTTCAATACATCGGCAGAAATGTATAAAACAAAATCCATGGATCTGGTGAAAATCCAAGCGGTATTTTTTCCAACGGTAATGGCATTGGTTGGAATAAGCACCATTCTTACCGTATATATTGGTGGACAGGAAGTAATAAAAGGTAGTATTACTGCCGGAAACATCGCCGAATTTATTGTCTATGTAAACATGCTTACTTGGCCCGTGGCATCGGTTGGATGGGTCACTTCATTGGTCCAACGTGCTGCAGCTTCACAAAAGCGCATCAACGAATTTTTAGATACAGAGCCGGAAATAAAAAATACGAATGCCGATGTGTTAGCGCTCCCCGAAATGCTTGGCCGTATTGAATTTAAGTCGGTAAGCTTTACTTATCCCGACACAGGTATTCAGGCATTGAAAGATGTGAGTTTTGTGTTGGAACCGAACGAAACATTGGCCATTACTGGTAGAACGGGTTCCGGAAAATCGACCATTGCAAACCTTTTATTTCGTATGTACGATGTGAGTGATGGTGAGATTTTACTCGATAATTTAAGTATTCGAACTTGGCCATTGTACGAATTCAGAAAAAAAATATCCTTGGTGCCGCAAGAAGTGTTCTTGTTTTCCGATACTATAAAAAATAATATCGGATTCGGTCTCGATGAGTTTACGAACGAACAAGTAATCACTGCCGCAAAGAAAGCAGCCATTTATGAAAACATCATGCAATTTGAAGATGGCTTTGAAACCAAAGTTGGTGAGCGTGGTATTACACTTTCGGGCGGACAAAAGCAACGTGTATCTATAGCTCGAGCCATCATAAAAAATCCAAGCATTATGATATTCGACGATGCATTGTCGGCCGTTGATACCAAGACCGAAGAAGCTATACTTCAATCGCTTAAAGAAATCATGAGCAATAGAACCAGCATCATCATATCGCATAGAATTTCCACATTAAAGCATGCCGATAAGATTCTATTTTTAGAAGATGGTAGAATATTGGAAAGCGGTACACATCAGCAACTTCTGGATAAAAATGGAGCCTACGCAGAGTTGTACCAAAAACAATTATTAGAGGAAGAAAGGGTCTAAAGGATTTAAAAATGTAGAAATGTGAATAAAAGAGCGTTTGGAAGTTTGAAATTAAATACTTTTATTTACTGCATATTTATTTAATAAAACATGGGAGAATTTGAAAATAAAGACAGAGAAGAGGTGTATTCAAAGAAAGTAAGAGCGGGAAAGAGAACTTATTTTTTTGATGTGAAGTCGACCAGAAGTAACGATTACTACATCACAATCACCGAGAGCAAGAAAAGAATGGAAGATGGCGTGTTCGTGAAACATAAAATTTTCCTTTACAAAGAAGACTTTGAAAAATTCATGGAAGGTCTGAAAGATACGGTTGAATACATAAAATCGAATCAAGAAGTTGTTGAAAGAAGATACGAAGATTTCAACGGCACAAGCTCAGGTCCGGATATCGACTTTGAAATTTAATAAGAGCCCCTTTATGGGGCTTTTTCTTTTTTCTATTTTCTATTTTCTTAAATAGACCGATGGATTTCCTATCTTTGCGGAAATTAAAAATCAATGAAAGTTTTAGGAACAGATCATAACTTCTTAGGTTTAGAAGAGGAAAACTTATTCTCCTTTGAAAACGCAAAATACTTAATCCAATCGGTGCCCTACGAGCACACATCTTCGTATTTAGAAGGCTCGGCAAAAGGTCCTGCTGCAATTATTGAAGCATCGAAATACGTAGAGTTTTACGATGAGGAACTCGATATGGAAACCGTTCGTACTGCGCCAATAGCAACCTTAGAAGCAATGCAATTTGGGACTAAGGTCGATGAAGAAGCAGTAGCACACATCGAAGCGGAAACATCGAAATTAATTGACACAGGAAAATTTGTAGTTTCATTTGGAGCGGAGCATACTGTAACTTATGGTTTTGTTAGAGCTTTCGCAAAACGCTTTGAGAATTTAAGTGTATTGCAAATTGATGCGCATTCCGACTTACGTGAAGCATATCACGATAATCCTTATTCGCATGCATCGGTAATGGCGAGAGTGAAAGACATGGGGATTACAATTTGTCAAGCTGGTATACGTGCACAATGCATTGAAGAGGCAAATGAAATTAAAAACAATCCTAAAATTCATACGGCCTACGCGCATAAAATTAGAACAAATCCGAATTGGATTTCTGAACTAGTTTCGAACTTAACAGAGAACGTTTACATTACGATTGATGCCGATGGATTTGATCCGAGCATTATGCCTGCTGTTGGTACAGCGGAACCGAATGGATTGTTCTGGAATGAAACCCTTGACTTATTGAGAGAGACCTGCAGAACAAAAAATGTGGTAGGTTTTGATATTGTAGAATGTGCACCAATGGAAGGAAGTATCTTATCGGAATACACCCTTGCAAAATTGGCATATAGAATTATTGGATACATTGAAAAATTTAGCAAAAAATAATGTTTAAAAAGTATCAGAATTACTGGGGCTTCATCGCTTTTGCTATCGGGATTTATTTGTTCTGGTACTTTAGAATCATTTTGTTGTATTTATTTTTTGCCATGTGTTTGACCTTTATACTCAATCCATTGGTGAATTATTTCAACAAAGGAAAATTAGTAAAAATTCGAGTGCCTCGAATGCTGGCAACCATTCTTGCGTTTATTATTTTATTTGCAGTTATTGGATTATTCGGCATTACGATTTTCCCTTTGATTAACCAAGAATTTAACCACCTCAAAGACATCGACCCCAATAAGCTCACCAATATATTTGATACTCAAATTTATTATATCGAACATCTGTTATTAGAAAATCATATCGTTGAAAATCAACCTGGATATTTAAAACCGAGCATTATTGAAGAGTTGAGCAGCTTAATGAACAAACAAAATGCAGAAAGTGTGTTGAGCAATGTATTTAGTGGCTTAACAAATGGGTTCATTGCATTGTTCTCTATTTTTTTCATTAGTTTCTTTTCTTTAAAAGATGAAAACCTTCTAAAAAAATCAATTGCTACAATTATTCCTGGTAAATATTATGTCGATTATATAGCGGTATTTAACAGCATAGAAAATTTATTATCGAGGTATTTCATAGGCTTGTTAATTCAAGCTTCCTTAATATCAACGATTGTAGCTATTGCATTATCATTAATAGGAGTTCAAAATTTTTTATTGATTGGAATATTAGTGGGCATCATCAATGTGATCCCCTATTTGGGTCAAGTGATTTCAGTATTCTTGGCATTAAGCTTAGCGGTAGCATCGAATATCGATATCATCAATTCATCGGAATTATTGTATTTCCTATTAAGCATTACTGGAATTGTAGTAGGAACTCAAACCCTAGATAGTTTTATTTTCCAACCGCTCATATTTTCGAAAAGTGTACGCGCACATCCACTTGAAATTTTCTTGATGGTATTTGTGGGCGGCACCATCGGCGGACCATTCGGAATGTTTTTAGCCATTCCTGTGTACACCATTGTGAAAGTAAGCTTTAATGGATTTTATAGAGTGTGGAAGAAGAAAGTAGCGGTTGGGGAAATGGAAAATAGATAATTAAGAATTAAGAGTTAAGAACTTAGAATTAAGAACTAAGAACTAAGAACTAAGAACTAAGAACTAAGAACTAAGAACTAAGAATTAAGAATTAAATATTTAAAATATAATATTAAAAATTAAAAAAAGTATACCTCTTGAATACGTTCATCATTCGAGCATACGAACCTTCGAGCATTCGAACACACGAACCTTCGAGCATTCGAGCACACGAACATTCGAACCCATGAACCCAAGAGCATACGAACACACGAACTATGGCATTGCAATGTGGAATTGTAGGATTACCAAACGTAGGTAAATCGACATTATTTAATTGTTTATCGAATGCGAAAGCGCAAGCAGCGAATTTTCCATTTTGTACCATCGAACCAAATGTTGGAGTAATAACGGTACCGGATCCTCGCTTAACGAAATTGGCAGAATTGGTGAATCCTCAAAAAGTGGTTCCAAATACGATTGAGATTGTAGACATCGCTGGATTGGTAAAAGGAGCTAGTAAAGGTGAAGGTTTAGGGAATCAATTTTTAGGAAATATTAGAACCACCAACGCGATTATACATGTATTAAGATGTTTCGACGATCCGAATGTGGTGCATGTTGATGGTTCGGTTGATCCGATTCGCGATAAAGAAATTATTGATACCGAATTGCAATTAAAAGATTTGGAATCCGTAGAAAAGAAATTGCAAAAGGTAGAGAAGTCGGCAAAGACGGGCGACAAGGATGCGAAGAAAGCATTTGAGATTTTATCTGCTTTGAAAGATGCGCTTCTTTCTGGAAAATCGGCGCGTACAGTTAGTGTTGAAGAAAAAGATTTGGAACATATCAACGACTTACAATTGTTGACCTTGAAACCCGTATTGTATGTATGTAATGTCGATGAGAAATCGATCAATACAGGTAATGCATATGTCGACAAGGTAAAAGAAGCTGTGAAAGATGAGAATGCAGAGGTGTTAGTAATATCCGCAGCAATTGAAGCCGACATTGCACAATTAGAGAGTTACGATGAGCGTAAAATGTTTTTAGATGATTTAGGTCTAGAAGAATCAGGAGTAAACAAATTGATTCGTGCAGCTTATTCACTATTGAATCTAGCTACCTACTTTACTGCAGGTGTACAAGAAGTGCGTGCTTGGACCATCACCAAAGGAATGACTGCACCACAAGCAGCAGGTGTAATTCATACCGATTTCGAAAAAGGATTCATCCGTGCAGAAGTAATAAAATATAACGACTTCATCACTTTGGGATCAGAAAACGCATGCAAAGAAGCAGGCAAATTAGGTGTTGAAGGAAAAGCTTATGTTGTAGAAGACGGAGATATCATGCATTTTAGATTTAATGTATAATCTTAATAAAATTAAGAGTGAAGAACTAGGGATTCACATTCCAGTCCTTCACTCCTATCACTTCATCAAACCGATTCCCAGTTCTTCTGTAGTAAACAATAATTCTATAATTATTTTCGGTATCGTAGAAATTCCCTTCAACTGGACTAAAGTCTACGAAGTTGGATTTATTGGCTTTGAAGCCAATCATATAATCGTAAATACCTTGTTTCAAATATATATTTGCTTCGTAGCGACCTGAGTTTAAATTGTATTTCATTTCCGAAGCGTCGTTGGCTTTCCAATCATTGAATCGGCCTAAGACATAAAATGTTCCGAATGGATTCTGTGTTCCATAATTGAAGGTAAAATGCACATTCACATAATCGGCATTCAAAGCTCCTTCACCGAAATCGGTTCTGTCGATAAAAAAGTTGCCATTTAAATCCATTTCTTCAACATACCGCAATGGATTTTTAGGTCGGTCTTCCATCACATAAACATCCCAAATAGAATCCGAATTAATCTTTGCAAGTCGTTCCGATAAAAATCGAGTACTGCGAATATCAAACCTCCTATGTTCGTTCAAACCATTGAAAACATTGGCATCTACATGATCAAAACGCAACATCGAATTATCGTAAAAACTAGGTCTAGTATTTAAATAACTCGAGTTCCAATTATCGTTTTGCATAACTACAACTTTCAATTGATCAAATGGATTATCAATTTTAAAATCTTGTTTGTAAATCGTGAAATCAATTTTTTGCTTTTTATTCCGATCGTTAATCACCGTACTCCTCATCAGTTGCTGTTCAATTCCAACGTAATTTTGATAAACGATAAAACGTTTCGACAATAGAACTTGCTGATCGTTTTCGGCTGCATACACTTTCAAGATATAGTTCCCTGCCAATCGAAAGCGAACATCGGCATTCGGAAGCTCCAATTCATAATGCACATATGGCTGAATCGTATTTGAAGAAAATTTATAATTGGTGATGAAATTCCGATTGAAACCATCCAAGTATTCGTTGAATACAATATTACTCAATGTCCAGTCGGCATTGCAATGCTCCACAGTATACGCATAATTCTGATATTGATCGGAAAGATTATCGAACTGCAAAAGCAATCGCTCTCTGCCGTTCAGTGCAATCATTGGAAAACTTTGCTCAGCCTTGGTATTATTTAACAAAACCGTTCGTATATAAAAATTCGATACGTATTCCGTTTGTACTTGTGCCGATGTGGTAAAGGCAAAGAACATTGTTAGTATAAAAAGTCCAATGTTTTTTATCATCCTTTAATTTTTATTATCCTTCGAGTTCCATCACTTGCTCTGCCATTGAATCCCATTGAGTTTGCTGCGTTTTGATGTTAATTTTTACTGCTTCGTATTGAGCGTTCAAGTCGTTTAAAATTTTTAAATCGGTATAATTTTTCTCCAATGCCAACTCTTGTTCAATCCTCAATTTCTCTTTTTCCAATTCGGCTAATTGCTCTTCAATTTTTTTCAACTCCGTATTGAGTTTCTTCAATTGATTTTTCTTCTGATCGTTTTCGTTTGGTGTCGACTCTTTTTTCTTTTGCTCTTTCACTGGCTCTGGAGCCGTAGCCTTCTGCTCTTTTAAACGCAAACTCGCCCATTCTTCGTATTCCTGATACGTTCCCGGATAAATTTTGATTTTTTCGTCTTCGATGTACCAGATTTTATTCGCGACATTATCAAGTAAATAACGGTCGTGCGATACAATGATCATGGTTCCTTCAAACTGTTGTAAAGCTTGAATTAAAATATTTACCGATTGAATATCGAGGTGGTTCGTAGGCTCATCCAGAATTAAAAAATTCGCATCGGATGTAATCACTTTTGCCAAAGCCACGCGCGATTTCTCTCCTCCCGATAGCACTTTGATGCGTTTAAACACATCATCGCCCGAAAATAAAAAGCATCCCAATAAGGAACGTATCTCCGTTTCAGTATACTCCGGTGCAAAGTTTCGCAACTCCGATAAAATATCGTTTTCTAAATGCAAGGATTCGAGCTGATGTTGTGCAAAGAATGCTTGTGTTACGTTATGACCTGTAACAACCGTACCTTCGTAAGACTCAGCTCCTGCAATGATTCTAAGCAATGTAGATTTTCCTTTACCATTAGCTCCAATCAATGCAATCTTATCGCCTTTCTCTATCGTAGCAAAGGCATCATTCAAAATTGGAGTTTGTGGATAGGATTTGTTTACATGCTCTAAGGTGCATACATGTCGACCACTGTTCTTAGAAAATTTAAATCTAAAATTCACGGATACATTATCTTCCTCCACTGCATCGACCCGATCTAATTTTTCTAAGGCTTTGATCCTCGATTGTGCCATTTTCGCTTTGGAAGCTTTAGCTCGGAATCGATCGATCAATTGCTCTTGTTGCTTGATGTATTGCTGTTGATTTTGATACTGTGCATTTTGTATTTCCGAACGAACTGCTTTTTCTTCTAAATAGAAAGAGTAATTACCCGAATAAATAGTAAGGTTAGCGCGTGCCGACTCTACAATTTTAGTAACCGTGCGGTCTAAGAAATATCTATCGTGAGAAACAATTACATAGGCTCCTTCGAACGCATTCAAATAATTCTCTAACCATTTGATAGATGGTAAGTCCAAGTGGTTGGTGGGCTCATCCAGCAATAACAAATCGGGTTGTTGCAATAAAATTTTCGCCAACATTACACGCATCCTCCATCCTCCAGAGAAAGATGAAAGTGGACGCTTAGTTTGTTCAGCTGTAAATCCCAAACCTGCAAGAATCTGTTCGGCTTTGTACTGAATGTTGTATCCATCCAAAGCTTCAAATTCTTCTTGAAGTTTACTTAATTTTTCAATGATATGATCGGAATAATCGTGCTCTAACTGCTTGATAATTTCTTCAATTTGATCGTGCAATTTATTCTGACGTTCAAAGGCTTCCATGGCCACATGAAGAATTGAAAAATCGGACTGATAAGAAAGTAAGTCCTGATTTAAGTAACCGATTTTCAAATCCTTAGAACGCGACACCGTTCCAGAAGTTGGTCGGTATTCTCCCACCAAAATTCTTAATAAAGTAGTTTTACCAGTTCCATTTGCACCAATTAAACCAATTTTTTCATTGGGTTTAATGTGCCAGTTGACACTATCGTATAATGCTCGAGACCCAAACTCGAAGGTAAGATCATTTAATGCTATCACAATTTCAAATAAATCACAAAGATAAGAAACAATAAAGCTTTTTACTATTTTAGCCAAAAAAACAAATGGATCCACGATTAGAAGCATTTGAGCGATTGTTGAACATTATGGACGATCTTCGAGCGCAATGTCCATGGGATAAAAAACAAACCATGGAAAGCTTGCGCCATCTGAGTATTGAAGAAGTCTACGAGCTATCGGATGCTATTTTAGAAGGCGATACCAATGAAATAAAAAAAGAGTTGGGCGACATTATGTTGCATTTGGTGTTCTATGCAAAAATTGCATCGGAAAAAAATGATTTTACGATTACCGATGTATTGCATTCTATTTGCGAAAAACTCATCAGCAGACATCCTCATATTTATGGCGATGTAGTAGCGGAAACGGAAGAACAGGTGAAACGGAATTGGGAAGAACTCAAATTAAAAGAAGGAAATAAATCGGTATTAGAAGGAGTCCCTGTTTCCTTACCAGCCCTTGTGAAAGCATCGAGAATACAAGAAAAAGCAAGAGGTGTAGGTTTTGATTGGGAAGAGAAAGAACAAGTTTGGGAAAAAGTTGAAGAGGAATTACAAGAATTCAAACAAGCATTTAATGTAGTTGAAACAAAAGCAATTAATAAAGAAGAGGCAGAGAAAGAATTTGGCGATTTGTTGTTCTCATTAATTAACTACGCTCGATTCATCGACATCAATCCAGAAGATGCCTTGGAGAAAACAAATAAAAAATTCATCAAGCGTTTTCAATATTTAGAAATCAAAGCAAAAGAAATAGGGAAAAATTTAAGAGACATGACATTGGCAGAAATGGATGTCTATTGGAACGAAGCAAAAAATCTATGAAAATGAAAAAATACATCTACGGTTTAAGTATTCTATTGATTACAAGTTTTAGCGCATGCGAACAAAAAGTAGAATTAAGCGAAGACTTCTTTGGTCATTATGTAACTCCAGAATACATCGAGGCATATAAGAAAGACAAAAATTACATCAACAATTCTGTACTTATGAAAGAATTGGTCTTTCTACGAAATGACTCATTGCTTTCTTATTTTGAAATCAATAAGTCGAAAAAAGAATTCAAATACAACCCTACAAATAATGATCGAATTGTTGTCCCTAATTTCTTCGGTTCCTTGGTAGATGCTGAAATTAAAATCAATAAGAAAGGACTAACGCTTACAAACATTAATACCAACGAGCAATTTCAATACATTAAAATAGAGGATAGCGATTTAGAATTTGCTAAAGAAAAAAGATATACTTCGTACGGAATTCCATATTTGAATTCTATTATTATAAAAGGATCGTATTTAAACTTTGGAAAAGATACCATCCAATTTACTGAAAGCTCTGATATAATTGGTATTCCGGAATACAAATACTACTCGATTTGTTTGTCGAAAATGTGTCGTGAGTTTAATCAAGGTAATACTATTTTCTTTTCAAAGCAGAATAATGAGGGTGAATTTTATGAATACGAATTTAAAAATGATTCCTTATACATCTACAAATTAGATGCATACAAAGCGATGAACAGAAGACCGTCTGAACGCATTCAAACAATTGTGGCTGCGAAAAAGCTTAATTAAATCGAATAGCTCTCAAAGGTTTTATTTTATTGATTAATAAACTTGCGATTAACACGAATCCCAAGGTGATAATGATGGTACCCAAGTTCAATAAAATAAAATCTTTGAGTTCTAAATGTATACTTACATATTTCATATAATAAGACTCTGGATCCAATTCAATTAATTTATATCGATCTTGAATAAAATAAATGATTAATGCCAAGAAGTTTCCAAAGCTTAAACCAAGCAGCATTAAATAAGAGGCATTCCAGTAGAAAATTCTTCGAATTTGTCGATTGCTCGATCCCATTGTTTTCAATATCCCAATAAAGGAAATACGCTCCAGTATTAGAACCAAAATTGCTGAAATCATATTGATCCCAGAAACTATGAGCATCAAAATAATGATTACCTGTGCATTTACATCTAACAAAGAAATCCATTCGTAAATATCGAGGTACAATTCTTCATTGCTTTGCATCTTTAAATCCAATGGCAACAATGCATCAAAACGTTCTAAGGATTTCTCTTTTTCTAATGCCGATGTGTTGCTCTTAAAATGAATTTGATAATAAGCCAATTGATTTTGCGACCAATCGTTTACCGATCGAACTAAACCCAAATTGCTTAACACAATATGTTTATCGATATTATCAATAGAGCTTTCATAGATACCAACTACCGTATATTTTCGTGTCTTGATTAATTGATCGGTAAAATAAAACAGCAATCGTTCTCCAGTATCTATGGAATGCTTTGCAGCTAAATAATTCGAAATTACAATTTCTTGATCGGTACGTACTCTCCTACCCTTGATCATATTCTCTACTGCAAAATCATAGCTATTCATATCGCTCAAACCCTTTATCATTAAGGGTTCTATACGATTCTTATGTTGAAGAATACAAATTTTATTTGCGACTGCTATTACTACATCTACATTGGGATCTTTTTTTGCATCGAATTCAAAAGCTGCTTGTTGTTGAATGTAACTATTTGCCGATGCATCGTTTTGGAAACCACTAATTTGAAAATCGCCCGAATACGAAACCAATTTATGTTCAATGCTTTGCTTGAATCCTCGAATGATTCCAATGCTGAGCAGCATAATCATTATTCCTAGAGCAATTCCTACAATAGCAATACGCACAATGAGTTTCGAAAATTTACGTTTCGATTCAAAGGTAATTCGCTTTGCTATTTTAAAAGTATAATTCAATTGCTTTATGTATTTTTGAATAAAGATAGAATACCTACCGTATATACAAAAATTATATGATGAAATACATTGCAATAATTCTACTACTCTTCATTAGCAGCAACACATCGGCACAAAAAAATGCGAAGCCTATACCTGCAGCAGAATTTGTGAACGAGTATTTTCCCTTGTTGCGAGAAAAAAGCATTGGATTATTAGTGAATCAAACTTCGGTGGTAGGGAATAAACATTTGGTAGACACGCTGCTAAGCGCTGGCATGAATGTGAAAAAAATCTTTTGCCCGGAACATGGTTTTAGGGGGAATGCCGATGCGGGGGAACTCATTGAAAACAGTGTCGATAGCATCACACAGCTTCCTATAATTTCATTGTATGGTAATAAGAAGAAGCCGAGTGCTAAAGATTTAGAAGGGATAGAGCTCATGGTATTCGATGTGCAAGATGTAGGTGTTCGTTTCTATACCTACATTTCAAGTTTGCATTATTTGATGGAAGCTTGTGCAGAAAATAAAATACCATTAATTGTATTGGATCGTCCGAATCCCAATGGACATTACATCGATGGGCCCCTGCTTAAAAAAGAATTTACATCCTTTGTTGGAATGCATCCTGTTCCAATTGTATATGGTATGACCATTGGTGAATACGCAGAAATGATCAACGGTGAATATTGGTTGAAAGATAGTGTACAATGCACACTTACAGTTATTCCCAATAAGAATTATACACACGAAACGCCTTATACGCTACCCATTAAACCCTCACCGAATTTAATGGATGCAGAAGCCATTGCGCTGTACCCATCCTTATGTTTGTTTGAAGGCACAGTAATTAGTATGGGCAGAGGAACCTACGAACCTTTCAAAATCATTGGCCATCCTGCATTTGAAGGACAGTACGATTTTTCATTTGAGCCTCAGTCGATCCTAGGAATGAGTAAAGAACCACCACACAAAAACAAAATGTGTTACGGCTTGAACTTAAGTAATTATGTTGCAGAGCATGGAAGGATAGATCAAATTAAATTGCAATGGCTGATAGAGTTTTACGCTAAGTATCCAAAGAAAGAAGACTATTTCAATAAGTTTTTCGATAAATTAGCGGGCGATGCTCGATTGAAAGAATACATCAAAGCAGGTAAATCGGAATCCTATATTCGTGCACGTTGGAGAAAAGATTTGCATGCATTCAAAAAAGTTCGGGCAAAATATTTAATATATCCATGAGAATAGTGTTTATGGGCACGCCAGAATTTGCGGTGGCCTCTTTAGATATCCTTGTTAAGAATCAATACGATATTGCAGCAGTTGTAACTGTTCCAGATAAGCCTGCGGGACGTGGTCAAAAAATTACGTATTCGGCAGTTAAAGAATATGCATTAGCTCATGGACTTAAGATCTTGCAACCCGAGAAATTAAAATCCGAAGAATTCTTAGAAGAATTGCGCGGATTGAATGCCGACTTATTCATAGTGGTTGCGTTTAGAATGTTACCAGAGGTCGTTTGGAGCATGCCATCATTAGGCACCTTCAATTTGCATGCTTCGCTCCTTCCTCAATACCGAGGAGCTGCGCCATTAAACTGGGCCATCATCAATGGAGAACATACTACAGGATTAAGTACCTTTTTCTTACAACACGAAATAGATACCGGTTCCATCATCTTTCAAGAAAAGATTTCCATAGGCGATGAAATGACTGTTGGAGAATTGCACGATGAGGCAATGATGCAAGGAGCTCAACTCGTTCTAAAAACAGTGAAAGCGATTGAGAACAAGCAAGTACAGAGTATTGCACAAGAAATTTGGATGCAAGAAAATAACATTCAAGAATCCGATCTCAAACATGCGAAAAAGATTTTCAAAGAAGATCGTTGCATACATTGGGATACATCGGCACAACATATTATCAATTTAATTCGCGGACTTTCTCCTTATCCGGTAGCATTTACAACACTGAACAATCAGACTTTAAAAATTTACAAAGCGCGTAAAGGTCCTGCCAGCAAGGATTTGAAGCCGGGTGAATTTACAAGCGATGGTAAAAGCTATTTGCGATTTCAAGCAGCAGATGCATTGGTTGAAATTCTAGACTTACAATTGGAAGGGAAAAAACGCATGACAGTAGAAGAATTTCTACGCGGATACAAACTCTAATTACTGTTGCGCATTCAAGGTTTGAATCAATTGCTTTCCTAATTTCGAATAATATCGTTTTATGCCGATGCCTACCACCGATTGAACACCTTTGATACTGTTGGTCAGAAAAATTTCATCGGAATGTGCTAGAAGTGTTGCTGGCAATGAGGTTTCCACGACCGCAATGTTTTGATTTTTCAATAATTCGATCACTACTTTACGCATCACACCATCGATACAACCTTCAGAAATTGCGGGAGTATATACCTTATCTTCTTTCACCAAAAATATATTGGAAGAAATAGACTCTACGATGTTGTCTTTAGAATTCAATAAAATGCATTCGTCGAGATTGTTTTCTTTTCTAAACACACCTGCCAACACATAAGGTAATGCATTCGAAGTTTTTAATGCAGAAAGTGCACCAAAATCTTTACGCACATCTTTATACACGTCGGCTATTAGTCCGCGCTCCACAATATAGGTATCCTCATTCAAGGCCTGCATTTCGATGATGTAATTGAACGTGTTTTTCTCCGGCGTATACCATCCCCCATCATCACGATAAACAGCAAAACGAATACGTGCATTTTTATAAATTTTATTCGCACGAGCTAGGGCAAAAATTTCAGATGCAACAAATTCCGAATCGAAGGCTTTATGATAATCGATTTTCAATACATCCATGCCACGAAACAATCGATCCATGTGGTATTTAAAAAACATAATCTTCCCATTCAACATGCGCATGGTTTCAAACAAACCATCGCCGTAACGTAATGCCCTGTTTTGAGTGCTGAATATATTGGTATCTTGAGGATGTAACTGTCCGTTTAAACTAAAAAAACCCGTTGAAAACATGCTTCAAAAATGCGAATATTTATCTAATCCTGTACTAAATTTTTTCCATCGGCATAGCTCTCCCACTTTTCTAACAGAGCCTCAATGTCTTTCGGAAATTTCGATTCGAAATGAACAAAGGCTTTGGTATGCGGATGAATAAATCCGAGACTTTGCGCATGCAAAACTTGTCTGTTGCAAAGCTCAAAACAATTTTCAATAAACTGTTTGTACTTTCCATTCGCATTGCCCTTCAAAATTTTATCTCCACCATAACTGGCATCGTTAAATAAAGGATGGCCGATGTGTTGCATGTGGGCACGGATTTGGTGTGTTCTACCTGTTTCCAATTCACATTCAATTAGCGTAACATATTGAAAACGCTTCACTACTTTATAATGAGTAACTGACCATTTTCCTTTTTCTTCGTTATCGTAAATCGCCATCACTTTTCTATCCTTCAGACTTCTTCCAATGTAACCACTTACTGTTCCATCCGCTTCCACATCGCCCCAAACCAATGCAAAATATTTTCGAGTAATCGTATGGTCGTAAAATTGTTTGGCCAAATACGTCATCGACAATTCATCTTTACTTATGAGCAATAATCCAGAAGTATCCTTATCGATCCGATGCACCAATCCAGGTCGAGCTATATTGCCTTTTAAATTGGGTAAATTCTGAAAATGAAATGCGAGAGCATGCACCAAGGTTCCAGTATAATTATTATAACCCGGATGAACCACCATGCCAGCAGGCTTGTTTACGATCACGAGGTAATCGTCTTCATAGACTATATCCAGCGGAATATCTTCCGGATATATTTCCGTATCGCGAGGCGGTTGAGGTAAAACGATGGTGATGAGGTCGAGCGGCTTCACTCGATAATTGCTTTTCACCACTACGCCATTCACTAAAATATTTCCAGCGATGGCAGCATTCTGAATTCGATTGCGCGAAACATTCTCCATGCGATTCATCAGAAACTTATCGATACGCAAGAGCGACTGTCCTTTATCGACCGTAATTCTAAAATGTTCGAACAGTTCTTGTTCTTCCGACTCGTTGGCTTCTAGGTAATCGTTCATTGCAACAAATCTAAGAATTTTCTGTAGAGCATACCCTGAAGGTGGTATAAAAATACCACATATGCGGGATGGTGAATAAAGCTTAATGCGCGTATTTTTGCACTAGAGATGTTTAATAAAATGTATATATTTATCCTTAATTAATCCCTAATACTATGAAACTAAACTTAAAACTAAACAGAAAAATTCTTCAGTTAAGCCTTGCATTTGGTGTGATAATCATTGGATCGAACACTCAAGTAAAAGCACAAGACGATGTGGCTCAATTAATGAAGGCAGGCGTTGATGATGCAGGGAAATTAGCTGATGCCTACATGAGTCCTCTACTAAAAGGATTTGGTGCGGGATTGAATGGTGGTTGGTACAATACTGCTAAACCACATGGTTTAGGTAGATTTGATATAACTTTTCATTTAAATGCAGTGTTTATACCAGAGGTTGATAAAGTTTTTGATGCAAACACATTAGGATTTAATAAATTACGTGTTAAAAGCGGAACAGGTCCACAAGCACCAACCGTTTCTGGTTCAGATAATTTTTCAAATCCAGCGGTTTATGAATTATATTTAGACAACCCTCTTACTGGAACACCAAGCTTAGTTACAGATTTTCAATCGCCTCAAGGCACAGGCTTACCCTATTCTGGTGCACCAACGGTTCAACTTGCAGTTGGTTTAATTAAAAAAACAGAACTTATGATTCGTTACATGCCTACAGTTGCATTAGGTAATGTTGGCGATGCTGGATTATTTGGATTTGGATTGAAACACGATGTAAAGCAATGGATACCTGTTGTGGATAAACTTCCTTTCGACTTATCGGCATATTTCGGTTATACAAAATTCAATTTAGACAAAAGTATAGAGTTAAATCCAGAAGCTAACGTACCCAATAGAGATGGAAATGTAAATACCGATTATTCAAATCAGATGTTTAATATTGAGACAAAAGCTACAACTTTTGGATTATTGCTTTCAAAAAAGTTAGCTGTATTAACTTTATATAGTGGCCTACAATACCAAAGATCTACAAGCACATTGGCATTAAATGGTAATTATCCTGTAACCATCATAGAAGATAGATTAGGAGCTAATAATTACGGTCAAGAAGTAATTGAAAGCTATAAAGACCCAGTAAGTTTTGAAGTTGAAGGTGCTAATGGTATGACCGCAACCTTGGGTGCTCGATTAAAACTACTTGTGCTGACCCTAGACGGTTCGTATACTTTTGGACAATACCCGTATGCAAGTATAGGTGTTGGTTTGAACATCGATTGGAAATAATACTAAACTAATCTAAATATCTTTTTCAGAACCCGTCAGAAATGATGGGTTTTTTTATTTTCTTTGAGTATGCAAATTGAAGCATTTGAAGCATTGGCAAAAATCGAACGCATTTACCACAAGGTACCTGTAAACATGGAGCTATACATCAAACGCGACGATGCCATTGATCCCTTAATTTCAGGAAATAAATGGTGGAAATTAAAGCATAGCTTTTTGGACGCGCGCAGTAAAAACAAAAAACTCTTGGTTAGTTTCGGTGGCGCATATTCCAATCACCTCATCGCTCTTTCAGCGTCAGCTGCAAAATTTGGCATGAAAAGTTTCGCATTCATTCGAAGCGACGAAGGTATTCCTCAAAATATTTGCACCAGCATTTGCACTTCTATGGGCATGGAATTACAAGCAGTTAGCAGGAACGATTATAAAAACAAACCCGCATTGTTCGAAAAATATTTCGCGCAAAATTCGGATGCCTATTACATCGACGAAGGTGGTAGATCAACACTCGGCGCCTTAGGCATGCAAGAAAATATGTCGATGCTACAAGAAACATACGACCATATTTTTCTCGCCGCTGGCACAGGTTGTTCCACTGCAGGTGTGCTCAATTATGTACTCGAAAAAAATTTACATACCATTGTTCATGCAGTTGTAGTGCATAATGGTTTGGAAGAAGTTAAGGCCGATGTGGAAGCGCTAACACATCGACCTACAAATCAAATACAATTTCATACAACGCAACAGTTTGGAAGGTATGGAAAACACACTACGGAACTTGTAAACTTTTGTAAAGATTTTCAGCAGGGCACGGGAGTCATGCTCGATTTGGTATACACCGCAAAAGCCATGTATGTTTTATACGAACAAATGGCGGAACTGGAAAATTCAAAGATTTTATTCTTGCATACGGGCGGACTATGGGGAAATGTGGGCAAGGCCGATGCTTTTTTTTCTGAGAGCCTTTAGAATTACCGAACAACTTTCTTAAGAAATAGTCGACTTAAGAATATTAGTCCAAATCTATAAAAAAGCCATTTTTGAACCCAAAATCGCCTAAATTATTCCTACCTTTGTGCAAACATTAAGCATATGTACAAAGTAAGCATCTCACCTAATCAAGTACAAGAAACATTAAGCAAGCACATCTTAGCAGATGGTTACGACTTAGTGTTCGATATGGAAAAAAGTCAAGGCGTATGGATTTATGACGCCAAACATCAGCGTAAAATGCTGGACTTTTTCACCTGTTTCGCATCGGTTCCATTGGGGTACAATCATCCGAAAATGGTAAACGATGAGGAGTTCAAAAAGAATTTAATGCTTGCTGCATTAACAAACCCTTCAAATTCAGATATCTACACTTCGCAATACGCACAATTTGTTGATACTTTCTCAAGAGTTGGTATTCCAGATTATTTACCACATGCATTTTTCATTGCTGGTGGTTCATTGGCAATTGAAAATGCCTTGAAAGTAGCGATGGACTGGAAGGTGCAAAAGAATTTCAAAAAAGGTTATACTCAAGAAAAAGGTTATAAAGTATTGCATTTCGAACAAGCTTTCCATGGCCGTTCTGGTTATACTTTGAGCTTGACCAATACATTGCCAGATAAAACGAAATGGTTTGCGAAATTCGACTGGCCAAGAGTATCTAATCCGAAAATGAAATTTCCATATTCGGACGAGACGCACGACGATTTAATCCGCAGAGAAGAATTGTCGATCAGCCAAATTAAAACGGCTTTCAAAAATAATCCCGATGAAATTTGTGCCATTATCATTGAACCTATTCAATCGGAAGGTGGCGACAATCATTTCAGACAAGAGTTCTTAGAGAAGTTAAGAGTGATTGCCGATGAGAACGATGCTTTGTTAATTTACGATGAGGTACAAAGTGGTGTTGGACTTACTGGTAAATTCTGGGCTCACGAACATTTTGGAGAGAAAGCACGTCCAGATATTATTGCATTCGGAAAGAAAATGCAGGTATGTGGAATTTTAGCAGGTACACGCATTGACGATATCGACACCAATGTATTTAAAGTTCCTTCACGTATCAATTCTACTTGGGGTGGTAACCTAGTTGATATGGTGCGTTCTTCAAAAATTATGGACATCATTGAAGAAGATAATTTATTAGAGAATGCAGAAAACGTAGGAAATTATTTATACGATAAAATTTTAGAAATTTCTAAACGTCAGCCTAAAATTAGCAATGTACGTGGTAGAGGATTAATGATTGCATTCGATTTCCCTACCAAAGAAATGCGCGATAAATTTGTAAACAAAGGCATGGAACACAATGTGATGTTCTTAGGTTGTGGTAACAATACCATCCGTTTCAGACCAGCATTGATTTTAGAAAAACAACATGTGGATCTAGGAATGGAAGTACTCGAAAAAATTGTGAAAGAATTATAATTGCTCACGAGATAAAAATAGAAGCCTTCTGAAAATTCAGAAGGCTTTTTTTGTGTTGTAATTTTTAGAACTCAATTCTATAATTCAATAAGGGGATCAATCCCAACTGATAGCTTTCTACAACTTCCTTTTTATCGCTGTCGTAAAACTGACCGTACACATTCATTCGGTTGATAAAATTCTGAACGTCTAATGATATCTCGTGCGAAGCTTTTGTTTTGTTGATTTTATAACTGATCCTTAAATCGGGTCTAAAATAATTGGTATTCCTTTGCGTGAATGCCTGACTCTCAATAAACACAGGCCTATCAGCCGCTTGAGATGCACTTAGGTCGATGGGAGTTCTTCGTAAACCTCCTGCGTAAATGCTACGAATGTTTAACCCAAAAATATTGTTGTTGCGCAGACTCCACTCCTTTCCGATTAACACATTGAACAAATAATTATTATTGAATCGAGTGTTAAAGGTTTTACCTTCATAATTTTCGTAGGTAGAATTAAAAAATGATGCTGTTACTAAATAATAAATTTTCTGTTTCAGTGGACGCTCTAAAGTAATCTCTAATCCATAATTCCTTCCTGTTCCATTATTTACCAAGGCTAAATCGTTTAATCCACCATCGAAATTAATCAACGAAAAACTCGAACCTGCTAAAGGCGATACGGGAATGTCGTATAAATGCTGATAATATGTTTCCAATTTCAAATTCACAAATTCATTGACTACGCGCTTGTAACCAAGAATCAAATGCATCGATTTACTTGATCGTAAATTTTTATTCGGTTGTATATAGCTGCTATCCGCTTGCATTACTTTTGTGAAATAATCGGCAATGCTCTCTAACCTCGAATGAAAGCCAATACCAGCCGTGAATACATTCAATGCATTGTAGTCGTATTGCATACCGATGCGAGGCTCTACATTATAGGTATTGTTTAATTGGAAAAGATTCGCGTGTACACCCGCAGTTAAACTTAACTTCTCTGTGGCCTTATACTTATATTGTATATAGGCTTGAAAATTGGCGGTATTGTCTTTGTCTTTGTAGTAATTCTTAAAGACTTTATCCTCGTAATCGTAGAAATTCAAATCCACATCAAAGTCGTAGGCATTCAATATTATACCTGCACGTAAAATATGTTGCACATTGAATTTATGATTTACAAAACTTGAGAATCGGTAATATCTATTTGTAGAATTTTGTGAAAACGATTCGAAGAAATTCCCTAAACTATCGCTGTCTTCTTCAAAATCTTTGTTCTTCGTTTCTGAGTACGAGAGTATGGATTTGATATAGGTTTTATTATTATTGAAAATATAGAGGTTTGATAATCCAGTAGTGATTAACTTTTCTGAATTGGTAAATTTATAATTGGTATCGTTTTGTGCGACTTGATTGGCACCGTACAAACCAAACAAAGAAAAGGTTCCGAATTTTTTTGTGGGCATATTTACCTTCCAAGTCAAGTCCTGAAAATCAGGCACTGCATCGCCCCCAATTTTAATACCTATGGCATCTAACATCGCCAATGTACTGTATCGATAATTTACTAAATACGATGCACCGGATTTGCCCAAGGGTCCCTCTGCTGCAAGGTCTGCACCCAACAAGCCAAATTGAATGGCATACTCTCTTTTTTGGTCGTTACCATTTCTTAATTTAATATCGAATACACCTGATAAAGCATTGCCATATTCGGCTGGAAATGCACCCACATAAAAATCAGAATTGGTCATTGTGTTGGCACTCATCATACTAATAGATCCGCCCGATGCACCATTGCTTGCAAAGTGATTGGGATTCGGAATTTCAATCCCATCCAATCGCCATAACAATCCTCTTGGAGCATTCCCACGAATCACAATCCCATTATCGAAATCGCCATTGTTCGCCACCCCTGCATAAGACAATGCCATACGTGCCGGATCGTTCACACTCGCCGCATATCGTTTACTCTCTTCCACACTAAATGAACGCGTACTTACGGTAGCCATTTCATTGGTATTGCTATTCTTGTCGGCACGCACCTCCACCTCTTGAGTCCTCACAAATTTCTCCTCCATTTGCACATTAAGAATCAATTCCTTACCAGAACCCAAGAGCAATGCATTCATATTCAAATCTTCATAACCGATGTACGAAAACTTTAAATCTACACGCCCTACAGGAACATTTTTTAATATAAATTTTCCCGATGCATCACTTTGCACCAAGACATTGCTACCAGCATTGATAATTGCAACGGTGACACCGGGTAGAACTTCCTGTGATTCTTTATCCTTGATGGTTCCTCGGATTGTTTGCACGATCTTGCTCTGTGCTAACACATCGGCATTCGTAAAGAATAGATGGGCGAAGCAGAAATATACTGCAAGGCGTAATTTTAACATTTTATTTGTTTCATTAGGTGAATTGCAAAGAAAAGAAATTTAAAAACGCGCTACTGTAAAATTTAGATTACCCTAAAAAACCAAGGGCAAGATAAAATGTTAATAAATTTAGATGTTAAAACATTGTGGACTCCACAATTCTTATAAATTTGCCAAAATTTTAATAAAATAACACAAAATAGAATGAAAAACATATCAGTAATAGGCTCTGGTACAATGGGAAATGGGATTGCGCATGTTTTTGCTCAATACGGTTATCAGGTGAGCCTTATCGATGTTAATCCAGATGCATTGAAACGCGCTATAGATACGATTGGAAAGAATCTCGACCGTATGGTAACGAAGGGTAGCATTACAGAGGAAACTAAGGCGATGACCTTAAACAACCTTTCTACGTATACCGATTTACAAGAGGGTGTGAAGGATGCCGACTTAGTTGTGGAAGCGGCGACGGAGAATCCAGAGATTAAAAAGAAAATTTTTGCAGACCTAAACAAGTTCACTCATCCGGAAGCAATTTTGGCAACGAACACATCTTCCATTTCGATTACTGAAATTGGTGCAGCTTCTGGTCGCGCAAACAAAGTAATTGGTATGCATTTTATGAATCCTGTTCCGGTGATGAAATTGGTAGAGGTTATTAAAGGTTACCAAACAGAAGACATTGTTTGCGATATTATTGTTGAACTTTCGAAGAAAATCGATAAAGTTCCAACATTAGTAAACGATTATCCGGGTTTTGTGGCAAATAGAATTTTAATGCCGATGATCAATGAAGCCATCTATACTTTATACGAAGGTATTGCTGGTGTTGAGGAAATCGATACGGTGATGAAATTGGGTATGTCGCATCCGATGGGACCATTGCAATTGGCCGATTTTATTGGGCTCGACGTATGTTTGGCGATTTTAGAAGTATTGCACGAAGGTTTTGGAAATCCGAAATACGCACCATGTCCTTTATTGGTAAAAATGGTAACGGCTGGTGAGTTGGGTGTGAAATCGAAACGCGGATTCTACGATTACTCGCATGGTACGAAGGACTTGAAATTATCGTACTATTTCAACCGTTTAAAAATTAACTGAATAGCATAAACGATTAAGAAAAGCTAAGCCCAGGGTTTAGCTTTTTTTATTTAATAACCCTGCTCAACTCCACTTCATTGTCGAGCGGAAATTCATCGAGCAATCCGTTTCGTATTCGTGCTTTCAAAATTAAATCCTTATACAACAAATCGGCAGAAATAGGCAATGAAAAATTAAGCGTGATAATCCCAGTCTCCATTGGCCTGAGATCCCTTATTTTCCAATGCATTGCGCGCTCCTCCGTTTCTGAAGGCGCTGGATAGGCATACTGCAATTTAAAATTTTCCGATAGCTCTAGGTCGATGTAGATGTCCTGATGTACAGCCGAATTATTTTTAAAGAAAATACTCAAACTGTTGTTCTCTCCTATTTTCATTTCTGCACCCGCCACCATCGATATACTCAAATCGTTTACACCCTCTTCTTTGAAAACATAGGAACGTTCTTCTTTAATGATTTTAGCCGCATGTTGCTGATGAATGAGATAAGCATTGTTCGCACTTAGATTTCTTAAATACTGAATCATGCCATCGGGCCAAATAATTTTTATGCTGTCGATCAGCGCATCGTTTTTTAATCCAAAGAAAATATCGTAGGTATTTTTTTGTACAATTGAGTTCTGTTTTATGAGCTCTTGGTAGTGCCATTTTCCTCCATGCTTGATGAAGATTTTCGTCCCAATTGCAAAATAGTTCGACTTACTTGCTCTTAATTTAAATTTAACATAATTGAATTTTTCCGATGTTTCATTCAACAAAACATAAGAAGTATTATTGGATTTCGAATGAACTAGGATATCCATCCAATCGTCGCTGTTATAATCGATGCTCGAAATATTATCTATAATTCCAAAATCATGCGTGTTGAAAACATCCAATTCTGTGAATAAATTATTGCCATCGTTTCTATAATAATACAATCCATTTCTAGCCGTTGCAATTACTACATCCTGATCTCCATCGCGGTCGAAATCTACTGCTAAAGCATCCATCGCATCCAAGGTACGTGTGCTTAAATTGCAAACTACTTCTTCAAATTTCAAATCGCCTTTATTGCGCATCAACTTAGCACTTGATCCGAAATTTAAAATCAAAACATCTTTCAACAAATCGTTGTCAAAATCGAATAATAAAAGATAGCGTGTATTGGATTGTGCATTCCCAAAATTCAAGTCTTTATATCGACTGAATTGCCCAGCCCCATTGTTGATGAACAATCTACTTTGTTTGCGCACTTGCTTTGGATTCCATAACTCGGTATCGGTAATCAATACATCCAAATCCTGATCCATATCGATGTCGCAGAACTCTGCATAAAATGCATTGTTCTCCATTTGTAATTCTTCGTTCGCATATTCTTTATCGAACACACCTTTCTGAATTTGCCTATATAGAAAATTCTTCTGACCAAAAATCGAATACACCAAGACATCGAGATCTCCATCGTTATCGATATCGCCCACACAAGCCCCATTCGCATTCCCACCATCGGCATTCAATACAGAATTAATGAGTTTGAATTCCGATGTAGAATCAATGTATAATTTATTTCGCTCGTTGTAAATGGAAACGTTCAACAAATCCAAATCACAATCTTGATCGGCATCGAACCAAATCGAATTGTGCTGAAGCAGTTGATTTTGATAGGTATTCAGAAAAGAATCGAGTCGGAATGTTTGTGCAATCCCGCTCTTAAAAACAGAGCAAGCAATTAAGATCAAAAAGAAAATTCCAATCCCAACTTTACGCATCTTACATTCTTTCTGGCATATCTATTCCCAACAATTCCATTCCATGTTTCAAGACTTTCGCAATTTGTTTCGACAAACTCAATCGGAATTCTTGCAATTGCAGATCCTCCAATTTCAGAATCGGATCGTCGTGATAAAATTTATTGAAGAGCTTTGCAAGTTCGTATAAATAATTGGCGATGCTTGCTGGCGAATATTCGCGCGCTGCTTCTTCAATGATCTGCGGATATTTCAACAATTGCAAAATGCATTCCTTCTCGTTTGCATTGATTGTGTCGATGCTAAACGTTACTGCATCGGCATAATTCGCTTTGCGTAAAATGCTCTGAATTCGAGCGTAAGAATACTGTATGAATGGTCCTGTATGTCCTTGTAAATCGATGGATTCCGCCGGATTAAACAAAATGCGTTTGCGCGGATCTACTTTCAATAAATAATATTTTAATGCGCCTAGACCGATGGTGCGATAGAGTTGCGTTTTCTCTTCTTCTGCAAATTCATTTACCTTACCCAAACTTTCCGATTGCTCTTTTGCATTGGCAATCATCTCCTCCATTAGATCATCTGCATCCACCACCGTTCCTTCTCTCGATTTCATTTTGCCACTCGGCAAGTCCACCATGCCGTACGACAAATGATACAAACCTTGAGCCCATGACTTGCCCAATTTATTTAAGATCAAAAACAAAACTTTGAAATGGTACTCCTGCTCATTGCCCACCACATAAATGGATCTACCCATTTGAAAATCTTCGTACTTCATTTGGGCAGTTCCCAAATCTTGTGTGATGTATACCGATGTACCATCGCTTCGCAACACTAATTTCTGATCGAGACCATCTTCGGTTAAATCAATCCAGACCGAACCATCGTCCTTCTTGAAAAATACTCCCTTACTTAAGCCTTCCTCAATGATGTCCTTGCCCAAAGTATAGGTGTTCGATTCGTAATAAAACTTATCGAATTTCACACCAAGATTTTTATACGTAACATCGAATCCTTCGTACACCCAATCGTTCATCATCTTCCACAATGCAATCACCTGCTCATCTTTCTGCTCCCATTTCAACAACATCTCCTGCGCTTCTTTGATCATTGGCGCTTCCTTCTTCGCTTGCTCTTCCGACATTCCCTCTGCTGTTAGCGCTTCAATTTCTTTTTTATACGCTTTGTCGAACTCCACATAATATTTCCCCACCAAATGATCGCCCTTCATTCCAGAGCTAGCAGGCGTTTCACCATTTCCAAATTTTTGCCAAGCAAGCATCGATTTGCAAATGTGAATGCCTCGATCGTTGATCAAATTGGTTAAGATCACATCGTAACCCGCAGCCTTGAAAATATTGCCGATGGCATAACCCAATAAATTATTACGGATATGACCTAGATGCAAGGGTTTATTGGTGTTGGGCGATGAGTACTCAACCATCACCTTTTCATTTTTAGATGCTAGTGTTCCAAAATTTTTCTCCGCAGTAATCGCTTTCAACTGATCAATCCAATATTTTGGGTCGATGCTCAAATTCAAAAATCCTTTCACGCAATTGAATCCAATCACATGCTCTAAATTATTTTGAAGGTACTCTCCAATTTGTCGACCCGTTTCCTCGGGCGACTTCTTCGAAAATTTTGTAAAAGGAAAAACCACAAGCGTCACTTCTCCTTCAAATTCCTTACGTGTTTCTTGCAATGAAATTTGATCTGCAGAAATACTTTCGCTGAAGAGTGACTCAATGGATTGTATGGTTATTTCTATTATATGTTGGTGTAAGTTCATTAAAAAGTATTAAGTACAAAGTATTAAGTATTAAGAGGAATCATTGATGCTATATTTTATTATTGCAAGAACGATTTTCTATTTTCTCCCGATAACTATCGGGATTTCTATTTTCTCCCGATAGCTATCGGGATTAATTAATCGTTCGTTAACTGATTCGTGGCTCTCACAAGAATTTCAAAAGCATTTTCTGCCATTGAATTTTCTTTATCGAGAGTTGGATTTACTTCTACCATTTCGAAGCAAGCCACTTTAGGACTTTGCATCAATCGGGCAACTAAATTTCCAGCCTCTTTCTCCGTAATGCCATTGGGTACTGGTGTTCCAGTTCCTTTAGAGATGGATGCATCCATACAATCCACATCGAACGAAACATAAATCATATCGCAATGATCCAACAATGCCAAAGCTTCAATCGCTACTTTCTCCACACCTTTACGTCGGATTTCTGTTGTTGTGAAATTTTTGATTCCGTTTTTCTTGATCAAATAATCTTCTTGCTTTTCTGTATCGCGAACATTGATAAAGACAATATCTTTCGGTGTGATTTTTGGAGAAATGCCACCCACATTTTTCAATTGATACCAATAGTTCAGCGTTTCTTGATCGGGCTTGTTAACTTTATTCTCGATGTTGTCCTCCGCCAAAGAAATGGCAATAGGCATACCGTGAATGTTTCCCGATGGTGTGGTGTATGGCGAATGAATGTCGGCATGTGCATCGATCCAAATCACCCCCAAACGCGCTTTCGGATTGGCCATCTTAATTCCAGCGATGGTACCTGCTGCCGATGAATGGTCGCCCGCCAACACAATTGGGAACTCCGCATTTTTGATGGTACGAGAAACCTCATCGCTCACACGTTCCATCATAGTAAGTACGCCAGAGATGCGTTTTGCATGCGGATTGCCAGCCGATTCTAACAAGAGGTGGTTTTCGTTGGGAACTTCTACCGACTTGTATTGTTTGAAGAATCTGCTACCGAAATCCAATGCTGCAATTTTAATCGCATCCACTCCTAAACTCGCCCCTCTCGTGCCTGCTCCAATTTCCGATTTTACTTCTATGATCTTTAAATTTCTCATAATCTCTTTCTGTCCCGCAAAATAAAAATTTCAAAACTTATCTAAGAATATGATTTCTATAAATAAATAAAATATCTTTGCGGAAATTATTGATAAATGCAAAGTTATAAGGAATTTCTAGATTTAAGCGTTGGATTCCCTCAAGAAGGGTTCGAAGTGATCGACGATGAATTGTATTTTCACGATCTTAACTTGATGGAAATGATTGAAACCTATGGTACTCCCTTACGTTTCACCTATTTGCCCATCGTATCGAAAAAAATCCAACAAGCCAAAATTTGGTTCCAACGCGCTATTGTCAATAATAATTACCGAGGTACGTATAAATACTGCTATTGTACCAAGAGCTCACACTTCCGCCACATCTTGGAAGAAGCTTTGAAAAACGACATCCATTTGGAGACCTCATCGGCCTTCGACATGCCCATCATCGACCATCTTGAAAAGAAAGGCTTGTTGAGCAAAGACATTACGGTGATTTGCAATGGCTACAAAAAGGATACGTATAAGCAATACATCGTGGATATGTTGCACGATGGATTTACGAACATCATTCCGGTGCTCGACAATAAAGAGGAGTTTTATTTTTACGACGATGAGTTGGATGTGAATTGCAATTTGGGAATTCGCATTGCATCGGAAGAGCAGCCCGACTCACAATTTTATACCTCGCGATTGGGTGTGAGGATTGAAGACATCATCGATTTCTATCATCAAAGAATTGAACCGAATCCGAACTTCAAAGTGAAATTGTTGCATTTCTTCATCAACTCTGGCATCAGCGATACACCGTATTACTGGAACGAATTGGAGAAGTATGTAACGTTATATTGCAAATTCAAAAAGGTGAATCCCGATTTAACGATGCTCGACATCGGCGGTGGTATGCCATTTAAGAATTCATTGACCTTCGATTTCGATTACGAATACATGGTGAATGAAATTGTAAAACGCATCAAAGATATTTGCGCGGAACACGATGTAATTGAACCAGACATCATCACAGAGTTTGGTAAATATACGGTGTCCGATGCATCAGGAATATTATACAAAGTCTTGGGTCGTAAACAACAAAACGATCGAGAAAAATGGTTGATGCTCGATGGAAGTTTCATTACAAATCTTCCCGATGTATGGGCCTTGAATCAACGATACATCTTATTACCCATCAACAATTGGGATTCAGAATACGAGCGTGTAAACCTTGGCGGCATTACCTGCGACGGTCAGGATTATTACAATCAAGAAGCGCATATGAACAACGTGTTCATGCCCAAAACCCGTAAAGTACAATACCTCGGATTCTTCCATACCGGAGCCTATCAAGAAGTATTAAGCGGATACGGCGGAGTGCATCATTGCCTCTTACCACATCCAAAACACATCCTCATCCGCAAGAACCGCGATGAAACGTTTAACTACGAAGTGTTTGGGGAAGAGCAGAATTCGAAGCAGGTTTTAAAGCTTCTCGGATATAACTAATTTTAGTGTGCTAGTGTGCTAACATGCTAGTTTGCTAGTTATAGTGGAGAGTGGAGAGTGGAGAGTGTGGGTGCTTGCACTAACACTAGTCACTAGTCACTAGTCACTTCTACTCTCCACTCAATCTACAGGATTAGCATCCCGATAGCTATCGGGATAGCAAACTAGCAAACTATAACCTGTCAAACTTATCTAGTTGCGTTTTCGCAACTCCAAAATCTTTCGGATACGGAGCATTGATTGAAATTTCTTCGCCGTTCAAAAGTTTGAAGCTTACGCTGAATGCGTGGAGTGCAAAGCGTTTCAGGATGGGTAGTTCTGTTTCTTCGCTCGATTGTTTATAGCCACGCTTTATCTTAGAGAGAAACATCGGCTTGCCGCCATACATATCGTCGCCGGTGATAGATGCGCGTTGTGTTGCGAGGTGAATGCGAATCTGATGCATGCGACCAGTGAGCGGACGACATTCCATCAAGGTATAATGTTTGTATAATTCCAAAGTGCTGAAGTACGTTTCAGCGCGCTTGCCTTCTGCTTTGTCGATGCGCACCTGACCCTTAGCACCAATGGCAATGGGCAGATCCACGTAGAGGTCTTGAAATTTATGCTGACCGTCGACAATGGCGTGGTAGATTTTTTTGACTTCGCGATGTTCGAACTGCATCGAGATGGAGCGGTACGAATCGGGATTCTTCGCGAAAATCAAAGCACCAGAAGTTTCTTTATCGAGACGGTGACACAATTGCACATCGCCGGCATACGCCTTGCCCATGCGCAACATATTGGTACTCTCGCCTGCACGATCGTCTAAGGAACTGAAAAAGGGCGGCTTGTTCACAACGAGCACTTCATCGTTCTCGAAAAGTATTAAATCCTGAAACTTTGGTATCTTCATGCTGCGAAGATATTAAATAAAGAATATATTCGTATTCCAAATCGACATCGGATTATGCGAAAACTACGGAAGGAAAAAAACTGCTTAAACTGTGGAAACGAAGTGCCAGAAAGGTTTTGCACGCATTGCGGACAAGAAAACTTGCAACCACGCGAATCGTTCAAACACATCATGTCGCATTTCATCACCGATTACCTGCACCTCGATGAAAAATTTTGGTCGAGCATCAAACCCTTGCTCTTCAAACCCGGTTTCCTCACGCTGAATTACAACGCAGGCAAACGCGCGAGTTATGTGCATCCCTTCCGACTCTACATTTTCATCACGATTATTTTTTTCATCATCAGCCCTTCTTTCAGCAACAAAGAGAAAAAACCGATTGAGTTCGATGGCAAGCCCAAGCAAGGCATCAGCATCGATACAAGTCTTTTGAATTCGAATGCCGATGAAGTGAGGCTAAGCGACAGTGGTGCTGCAACATCGACATTCAATGTAAATAAGGATAGTGTGGAAATTGGTTTTTCCGATGAGAAATTTATTGCGCAGGACAGCACAGTGGAGGCTTACCATGCGCGACAAATGTCGATGCCCGAAAGCGAACGCGATGGTGTTGTGGAGCGTTACCTTAAAGAGCGCTCGATTGTAGCGAAAAATTCTGGTGTGAATTTGCGCGAAGCGGTGAATGCGAATTTCAAAAAGAATACATCGAAAATGATTTTTATTCTCTTACCAATTTTCGCCTTGTTGCTGAAATTATTTTTTAGAAGAGAAAAATTGTATTACGTTGAACACTTTTTTCATTCGGTTTACCTACACAGCTTTTTATTCTTAACGCTGATCATTTTCGGACTCATCGTAAAAGTATTACCGGGCGCATACGCAGGCTATATGGCACTCTTCGCAGTACTCTCGATTTTAGTTTACTTCTATCAATCGTTCCGAGTAGTTTACAAAGAACATGCCCTCATCAGCGCATTCAAATTTGCTTGGCTCATTTTCTTTTACTTCATCGCATTCTTCATAGTAATTTTAATCAATGCGGTAATAAGCTTTTTGATGCTGTAGCTTTTTAAGAAAACAATGAAATTGTTTTTTATAAAATAAGTTTCCATATATAGAAACTTATTCTTATATTTGTTTTGTGTTGAAGGAAAGGTGATATGCGATTTTTTGAAACAATTTTTTTAAAAGATGTAAAAGAATTCTTTGGGGAGCTAGATGTAAAATCTGTTAAAAAAGTATTATTTAATATTGAATTGGCAGAACAAACAAATGACCCTAGGCTTTTTAAAAAGTTAAATAATAACATTTGGGAGTTTAGGACTAAATATTCGGGTGTTCAAATAAGATTATTAGCATTTTGGGATAAATCAAATAATAACAACACCCTAGTAATTGCAACACATGGCTTTATTAAGAAATCAGATAAAGTACCTTCAAATGAAATTGAAAGAGCAAATAAATTAAGACAAATTTATTTCGAGAATAAATTATTAACATAGAATATGGAACGTTTAAAAACATATACTCTTTCAGAAATGAAAGATCAATTCATAGGAAAAGTCGGAACAAAATCACGTGATGATTATGAATATGAATTGAGAATGGAAGTATTAGGCAAAATGATTAAAGCTGCTAGAAAAGAAAGAAATTTAACGCAAGAAGAACTTGGGCAGTTAGTCGGAGTTCAAAAAGCACAAATTTCAAAACTAGAAAGTAGCGCTAATAGTGCAACTATAGATACCATAATAAAAGTTTTCAATGCATTAAAAGCTGAAATTAATTTTAGCGTAAAAATTGAAGGAAACTCTCTTAAATTATAAAAAAAACGGGCCGAAATCTTCGACCCGTTTTTAAAAATTATTCTCGTATAATAATAGAAATGTTAACGGCTACACCTAAATAACCTAATTCCTATTTCCTATTAACCTTTTTCTATTTTCTATTTTCGTTTTTCTACTCCCTAACTATCGCTTAGCAATTATCTCATAATCCCTCTGCGTCTTCCCAATATACACCTGTCTTGGTCTACCAATAGGTTCATTGTTCTCATGCATCTCTTTCCATTGTGCAATCCAACCTGGTAAACGACCTAATGCAAATAATACAGTAAACATCTCCGTTGGGAAACCGATCGCGCGGTAAATGATGCCTGAGTAGAAGTCTACGTTCGGATACAATTTACGCTCTACGAAATATGGATCGTTCAATGCTGCTTGTTCTAATTTCTTCGCGATGTCTAAGATCGGATCGTGCACTCCTAATTTATTCAACACGTTATCGCAAGCTTCTTTGATGATCGTTGCGCGTGGATCGAAATTCTTGTACACTCTATGTCCAAATCCCATCAATCGGAATGGATCGTTTTTATCTTTTGCTTTCGCTAACCATTTGTCGGCATCGCCACCATCGGCCTTTATGGCCTCCAACATTTCAATCACCGCTTGGTTCGCGCCACCGTGCAATGGTCCCCATAATGCTGAGATTCCCGATGCTACGGATGCATACAGGTTCGCGTCCGATGATCCTACGATTCTTACGGTCGATGTAGAGCAGTTTTGCTCGTGATCTGCGTGAAGAATCAACAATTTGTTCATCGCATCTACTACCACTGGATCAATTACGTAATCTTCTGTACGGTTCCCGAAGGTCATGTTCAAGAAGTTCGAAACATAATCCAATTTATTTTGCGGATAAATCAATGGATGTCCCAATGATTTCTTGTGAATCCACGAAACGATGGTACTCATCTTAGCCAACAATTTGATGATGGTTAAGTTCTGCTCTTCCTTCGTTGGATTCGGTTTCAATGATTCTGGATAGAAGGACGATAATGAACATACCAATGAAACCAATTGTCCCATAGGATGCGCTTTCGATGGATAACCATCGAAAAATTTCTTCATGTCCTCATGAATCAAAGTATGTCTTGAGATCTCGTGTGTGAAAGCGTCCAACTCTGTTTTCGTTGGCAAGTCACCGTAGATCAATAGATAGGCAACTTCAATGAATGTCGACTTTTCTGCGATTTGCTCAATCGGATATCCTCTGTATTTTAAAATTCCTTGCTCACCATCCAAAAAAGTGATGGCACTTTTGGTAGCTCCGGTGTTTTTATAACCTGTATCTAAAGTTATATAACCCGTTTCATCTCTCAATTTCGAGATATCAATGGCTTTTTCGCCCTCTGTACCTAATACTACAGGAAATTTGTAGGATTGTCCGTCTAAGATAATTTCAGCAGTTTCTGACATTTGATTCGTGTTTTTTAGTATTTGCGTCGCAAACTTAATTAATTGAAAACGATTTTAAAAGCAAAATATTCATGCATTTTACTGTATTTTTAACAAGTAAAATCAATTTTGGTTTATGGAATTTACAATTAATACTCCTGCCCTTTTGTTTCCTGCCATCTCGCTCTTGCTTTTGGCCTATACGAATCGTTTCAACGTGATTGCATCGCGCATTAGAAGCCTGCGCGATCTCTGGGAAAAGGAGCACGACGATAAGATACTTTTTCAATTGCATAACTTACGCCGACGTGTAAAACTGATTCGACTCATGCAAATGCTCGGAGTACTCAGCATGTTCGGTTGCGTGTTCTGCATGATCCTACTCTACTACAACAAAATTGAAGTGGCACAGGTCACCTTCGGCATCAGCCTTATTTTACTACTGGTTTCGCTGTATTTGTCGATGCGCGAAATTCACCTTTCGGTTGTTTCGCTCGATATTGTCTTGAGCGATTTGGAAAAAGAGTTGGAGGAAAAACGCCACCTATCAGAAAAAACGGAATCGGGCTTTACGAAGAAATACTTCCGATGATTCCAAAACCTGAATGCCTTCCTTCTCTGTAATGTCGCCGCTTGCCTCCACTGCATCGGCAATCCCACACCAAGGTTCCAGACATGCGAAACTCGCGCCCTTCTGCGCCCAAATGCCGTAAAATGGGAAG
>JAEYZM010000015.1 GCA_023427985.1 Bacteroidota bacterium
CCTTTTTCATTAATCACTACTACAGAATCCTTTACTTCGATGATTCCTTGGTTCTGAAACTTACGTCCGTATTTGGCACTCAAGGTACTTTCGATATTCTTCATCGACCCATAAAATTCTACAAACAAACCTTCCGGCATTTCGTGATATGCATTTTGAACGTTGTAAAATTTCAATAAAGGACTGGTTAATTTCGCGCGGACGATGGCCGAATCGGAATAAATAATTTCAACATTTCTACTGATCTCAACCGGCAATGAAATCTCATTGTTTGCAATGCGCTCCACCTTATCGAGATCGGTCACACAAGCCTGTGTTCCCAACAAGATGGTACAAATCAATCCCCTATAAAATACAGCAAAATATCTATCCATAAAAACCGCCTAAAAACAGCACCCACGAACATCCCGATAGCTATCGGGAGAACCTACGAACTAATCGTATTTCCTTCTCATAAACCACTTATCGCAAAAGTTAAATCCGGCATGTATTCCCAAAAATTCTTCTTTAATAAGTCCAGCTTCTTGCGTTCCTCGAATGCCGTATTCAAAGCCCAAATTAATGCGCGATGCAGAGCGTGGTAATGGTAATCCAAATCCAAAATTAACAGAATACTGATTGATGTTCTGATTGTTGATGCTTACGTAGGATTTTCCATAATTAAATCCCATTCGATATTCTATGGTTTTCAAATAATTTCCAACCGCATCGTGTTTCGGAATGATGAAACCACCAAGACTAAGATCAAAGGTGTTTTGTAAGTTCTGATTCTGACCATACACTACAAGATTCGACCATTGACCTGTGCTTACATCGGCCCCTATCATAAATTTATTAATCTTCCCATAACTGAATCCTATGGAATTCAACATCGGAAATTCTATTTTCCCTTTTTCATCATTGGAAATGCTAATGGTATCAATGGTTTGCTCGTTTCCTAAACCATTCACAAAATAACGTTTCGATAAGGTATTTCGAGTTGCGTTGAGATTGGTAGGCAGGTTATCACTTAGTCCAAGGGTGATGTATTTACCATTGCTAAATGTTTTGTGGTATTGTATTCCAAAGTTGAGGAGTAGACTACCGATATAGGTAGAATTGGTAACACGCGCGCTTGTGAATGCAAGGCTGTCTGGGAATTCGGCCGACTTAGACCTATCGATGCTACCAAAAATATAATTGGCATTGATACCGATGGAGAGCCCCTTATACACTTCGTACGATGTGGCGATGTAAAACTGGTTCAATCCTCCGGAACCCGAGTAAACATTGGTCACTGGAGTATCTGCCATTCTTCCTTGAATCCGCGATTCATATCCTACTCCTGAAAAAGGAACCAAGCCAAAACTTGTGCCCCATTTATCTGTGAAAGGGAATGCCACTTTCAAATAACTCATGGCTGCGTTGGTACCTTGTGCAGTACCGCTGAGCGAGGACATTTTAGAAAGTGTTGCAAAAGCACCCACTTCAAAGGTAGTGTAGCGCAATGCACTGAGCGATGCCGGATTAGAAATATTTATGGCATTGTCATAACGAATACCATTTTTAATGCCACCCATGCCCAAATTGATGACCGAACTGTTGTTGAGAACCTGTCCGAGTCCGAATTGAGAATATGGTGTGCTTACTGTATTTTGAGCCTGTGCTTTATCTAGAAACGAGAATGGTATACAAAGGATACTCGATAAAACAAGGGTGTTTTTTAAAATTTTATTTCTGAACATTATAATTCAATATAGTATTTAATCCTTCCGCCACTAAATTGGTCCGAACAAAGATGCTATTTTTATGCTCAGTATCCAATAGAACTGCATCGCCCCCACATACTAAACATTGCAAATCGGGGTAATTTCTTTGATACGATTCAATAAAACCCTTGATTTCTAAGAGCATTCCGCGAATGGCACCCGCTCGCATGGAGTCCAAGGTATTTCTACCAATTAGCCTTTCATTTGTAGGTATGCCGATGTGTTGCTCTAGCATTTGATCTTGTGCTTCAATTAACGGAAGCTTCGCAGTAAAAGTATGCATGGCTTTGAAGCGCATTTGCAGTCCGGGTGAAATGGCTCCTCCTAAATATTCGCCTTTCGAATTTAAGAAATCATAGGTAATGCATGTCCCCATGTCGATGCTCAAAATATTTTTCCCGGGAAAAATTTTCCATGCCCCACATGCCGCTGCCAATCGGTCTAGACCCAATGTTTCCTTACTCTCGTATAAATTTTTTATAGGTATTGCTGTATCGCGATTAAATTCCAACCATTCCTTACGTCCTTCTGAAAGACCTGCCGCAGAAGCTTCTCCTACTGAAGATACAATGACATGCTGTACATTTTTTTCTTGAATCAATTGGTCGATGTACGAATTCTCTATTGAATCCTTACGCTCCATCCATAAGATCTCATCGCCCTTAAAAAGATAAAGTTTTGTGGATGAGTTGCCTATGTCGATGACCAAATTCATATGCTCGTGGGTTCGTATGCTCGTAGGTTCGGATGCTTCCCGAATTCTCGGGACTGACGCGTGGGTGCTGCTGAATTTTGAATTCTGAATTTTGAATTCTGAATTCCTATCCAAGCTTATGCTTTTACTAATCCCAAGATCGATTCAAAAATTCCTAAACCGTCTGTGTTCGATAATTCTGAATCTACTGCACGTTCTGGATGTGGCATCATGCCAAATACGTTACGTCCTGCATTGCAAACTCCTGCGATGTTTTCCAAGGCGCCGTTAGGATTTGATGCATCGGTAATCGAGCCATTCTCATCGCAATAGCGGAACAACACTTGGTCTTTATCGTTCAGTAATTTCAAGGTATCTGCATCGGCAAAATATTTTCCTTCGCCGTGTGCAATAGGAATTTTCAATGCTTTATTAGGATCTACATTTGCAGTTACCAATGAATTATTGGTTTGTGCTTTCATGTAGATGTTTTTACAAATGAATTTTCTGCTGTTGTTATGCAACAATGCCCCGGGTACTAAACCTGCTTCTGCAAGTATTTGGAAACCGTTGCAAACTCCCATTACGTATCCGCCTTTGTTCGCATGCGCAATTACTTCTTGCATGATGGGCGAAAAACGTGCGATAGCTCCTGAGCGCAGATAATCGCCATAAGAGAAGCCTCCCGGTAATACAATGAAATCGGCTCCCTGCAAATCGTGATCTTTATGCCATAACTTCACAACATCTTGTTTCATAATGGTTTGTAAGGCATATACCATGTCCTCATCGCAATTTGAACCTGGGAAAACAACTACTCCGAATTTCATTTTTATATAGATTTTTTAAGAAGCCCAAAGATAGGAAAAATAATTATTACGGGGCGACTAATTAATGATTTGAAAAGCGATTTCAGAGAGAATGAGCAACCACATCAAGCTTTCTGCTACCCATGTTCTTTTATAAACTAAGAAAAAATACGAAAGGAAAAATGTGAGTGGTGCAGCCAATAATATGAAATGATTGATGCTAAAACTTGGCTTGATATAATACGAAAATGCTGTGACCAAAATTGATGCAATCATGATCTGTTGCGCTTTGCGTACCAACAATACGTTTTTGTAGAAGTTTTCAAACAGTTTACTAAACGCAATGATCAATATAAGAACGACAGGAAACAATGGAAGATAATCGCTCTTTTTAGGGAAAACGTTTATTTGCCAGAAAGTACCTTTCAGGGGTTGCCATATCAATAGGAAATCGACCCAACGGTCGGTCCAGAAATAATAAAAGGCAAGAAAAATATAAAGCGTAATAACCCCTACAATACTCGAAAGCCATTCGCGCCAAGAAAATGGGCGGAAAATTGCTAAGGACACCCAAACTAAGAACAGCCATGCGATGGCTGGAAAATAAAACATGGAGGCAATTGCTACAACGAAACCTGCATCGAAAGAAATCTGTGTTGCCTTATTTGTTTTAAATAAATTAAAAAGTGTGATGAGCAAATACAATTGCAAATAGATGATTAGAATTGCTGCATCGAGGGTATAAAAAGTGGGGAAAATTCCAGTGATGATTACGAATAAAAGGCTCGGCAACATCGTGTTTTTAAAGAGCAATCCGTAATCGTTGATAATCTTATTGAGCCAAATTCCCATACTCACATACATTAATGTGGTCAGAATGGTATTCCATAATTTAAGTGACCACAAAGATTGGAAAGTATTGAATAGAAAGAGACTCAGCGGTTCGTTATAATTAAAAACAGGAATAGGTTCTTCGTTTAATAAATAAGGCAAACGGATGGCGAATGCCAAAATTACTAAGACAATTAAATTGAGTGCTTCCTGTTGTTTAAATAATCGAACTAACATTCCATCAATTAAAGTTGATGCGCATAAAGTTAGTTTTATTTTTTTGAATACAAGGAACAATTATCTGATCGGCCGAAATTTGCCTTCCTCCACCCGGCATCATCAAGGTATTATCGGCTTCTTTCACAATTATTTTTTCAGTGCTCTCGCCTTTTTGGTTGATGGTGGTGCAAATAATATCGGTGCTTTTTCTAATGAATTTATTATAGATGATGTGTATGCGATCTACGTCTAAGGTATATATGTAGGACGAATAAAACGCGGCATCGTCTTCCGATACTTGATTTTTTCGCACGATGTTTTCCCAATGAATTTTTCCATCGGGATTTACACTAAACAATAATACATTGTCGTAATGATAGGTGTAAGATGTGGTATACAATTGATAATAAGAATTGTAATTGGTCGACTCCGTTATATAATTCGATTCGGAGATAAGAATCACCCCGCCGTCTGTACGCAGGATGATTCGATCTACGAAATAATTGATAAGTTCTGTACCTCTATTCACCGTACGTTCAGTGTTGAACTCATTAAGAAATTTGGCTTTGAAACTTTCCGAAAAAATTTTCAACTTCTGATCTTTAAATTTTATACGTGCATAAAAAATTCCTGCCGATGAGAAAGAATTCAGCTCCGAGTAAAAGCCCGCAAACACTATATTTCTATTGATGTAATCAATTTCCATTTTAATGTCGTTGATAAAATACTTATCCAAGCTTATTGGAATCATTTGAATTTTATCTAATGCCGATGTAGCAATGTTCAAGGTATGTTTCCGGTCGCGCAAGAGTTTCTTTTCTAAATCCAATGAAGTAAGAAAATATACGACACTGTCATTGGATAACTTGAAATCATTAAGCAAGAGCACGCCATCGTAAGAATCCGTCTTGTACATTTTTTCCCAAACCAAGTGGAAACTCGAATCCATTACTTTGATTTTTATATTTAATTTTTCATCCTCAGGAGAAGTCTGCTTGTACATGGTAGCAATCAACTTAGAATTTTTACTCCGCTTAATGTAAAACATTCCTTTGTTTCTCTTTCGATCAAATTCAATAGCATCCAATAGCTTTGCAGGCCCTACATACATTCCCGTTTCTGTATCGATGCGCTGAACAAATAATTCATTTTTACTGCTCGTTTTATTCGGAATTGCATAAAATAAATACAAACTATCTTGTAATAAAAGTATGTCTTGAATTTCTGCATTGTTATCTGTAAACACCAATGGATTCGACCATTTCATGCTCATATTGTTTTCGAAAAACGATACCTCTACACGATTATCTCTCAATCGCAATTGCTCTGCTTTGTTGTTAAAAGCATTCTGACTTTTCACCACAAAAAATCCTTTTGCATTCTGTCCAATCACTTTTGAAAATGTGCGCTGAAAACTTTTTTCAGAAGAAGAAAAATCAATTTTCTGCGCCTGCGATGGAAGCGTGAAAAAAATCAAAATCAAAACAAGGTATCTGTCGAATTTCATATGAATGCTAAAATACTAAAATTTGCCATGTTTAAACCAATGCCTCCATTCCTCTAATGAGACCAGACCTATAACGTATGCATGCTCCGCATCATTGTACTGCTCTTGAATTTTGATTTATTTTTCGAGCTCTTTGAAAATTTTCTCCGTAATCATTGCTGCATTATCTGGAAAATCAACTTTTACTGCTTCGTGATTTTGAACCCAGTCGCGTAATATGTAAATAAAATTTTGGTCGATGTTGTACACCACAGGCACTCCCATTTGCTCCATTGCTGCTGCATTGCAAAATTGTTCGTACTGACCTTTCATTGGAATTGCCAACACTTTTTTCCCTAAAAACATGGCTTCCGCTGGTGCTTCAAAGCCACCGCCTGTAAGCAATCCAGAGCTTGATGCCACACTTTGATTGTACTTCTGATTGTCGATCGGCAATACATCGACATTCCCAATACTATAACCAATTTTCTCATGCTTTGAAAAAACATGCCAATGCACAAAATCGATTTGATGTAAAAATTGCAACAAATATTTATCGTCGTAGGCAGGAAGATACACCGTATAATGTCCGTTTTTTGTTGGGCTGATGTTTCTAATTTCTCTGCGAATTATCGGTGTGTAAATATTTTCATCGTATTGTTCAAAATGAAAAGCATAAAATTTATTACAAGGCGCGTAATTCTTGTAAAGGAATTCTGCCGTTTTATTTTTCTCCATATAGCGTGGAGTTTTCTTGGATAAGAACGCACTTTGATGACTTAGCGCAATTACTTTTTTATTTTTCAATTTACCAGCCCAAGCGGTAACCGGTTCAAAATCGTTCAAAATAAAATCATACGATTTTAAATCGATGTTCCACAAATCGCTAAAAAATTTTTGAGGATGTAATGTCTTGATGGTTTTGCCATAATCCACACCACCACTTTTCCCAAACACAAAACTCAATCCATTTTTCCGATACTTCACTTCATGTCCCAACTCTACATCGACCTGAGTACCACTTAAAAGTATATCGATGTTCGCATACTTCTTCAACTCAGGAATAAAATCTCTGGCTCTACTCACATGTCCGTTTCCGGTTCCTTGAATTGCAAATAATATGTTCATGTTCGTGGGTTCGTGGGTTCGTGGGTTCGTGTGCTCTCCCGATAGCTATCGGGATGCTCGTAGGTTTCCCGAATACTCGGGAATACGTATGCTCACCTGATTGTTATCGGGATGCTCTTGAATTCGATTTTATTTTTCCAATTTTATTTTATAATACCTCACTCCAAATATAATCGAAAAATACAAAAATATATAGATGTGCTAGATTGCCTTATTTTACAAGGCTTTTATAAAGTTCTCGAACATCCATTAAGACATTCAGATTGATTTCTTCTTCTAAAGCATCTTCAATGACCAATGGTTTTTCTTTTTTGAAATCGAATATCCTCCATTCTCCATTATGATATTCTAAACTTGTTAAATTTTCTATCCAATCGCCCGAGTTCAAATACATCACTTCACCAAATTCATTTTTAATTGTTCTCATTTCTGGCTGATGTATATGTCCACAAATAACGTAATCGTAGCCTTTTTCAATCGCGATGTTTGCAGCTGTCTCTTCAAAATCGTTGATGAATTTCACAGCATTTTTCACTGAGTTTTTTATTTTTTTCGATAAAGACATTTTCTCTTTTCCAAATTTTTGCAAAAACCAATTGATGAGCGTATTCAAATGTATTAGCGAATCATAACCTACAGCTCCCAATTTTGCAAGCCATTTTGAATACTGCATGGTAACATCAAACACATCGCCGTGAAATATCCATGCCTTCTTACCATCGATATCCAACATTAACTTATTTACCAAGCGCAATGAACCCAATTCAAAGTCGGCAAACTTTCGCAAAGTCTCATCGTGATTCCCTGTCAGATAGTACACCGGAACATCGGCACTCACGTATTTCAATATACGTCGTAATACATTCAGATGGTTTTCGGGAAAATATTTTTTACTAAACTGCCAGATATCAATGATGTCACCGTTGAGGATAATCATTCCAGGCTTAATGCTCTTCAGATATAAGAGCAATTCTTTTGCGTGACAACCGTAGGTTCCGAGATGAACATCGG
>JAEYZM010000036.1 GCA_023427985.1 Bacteroidota bacterium
ATTGCGATTTCTGCGCGTGAGGGTGTAAAACTTAATGCTTCTAAAAAAGTATGGTAAGTAATATTACCTTTTGCTTTTTGCGCAAAACTGTTCGATCCATTCGAAATATCTCCTACCGCTACAATTCCATCGGCAATCATTTCCAATTCCGCAAGTTCTATGGCTTGCTGAATTTCGTCTGGATTGCTGGCCCGTAATTTTTGAACATTTAAAATAAAATCGACTAATCCGGTATGTTCTGCAATTTTATTTTTGAGATGCGAAAGTTCGAGGTGACAATGAGCATTTACGAAACCCGGACAAACATATCCATCAAAATGTTCGTGTATCTCTCCTTCAAAATTCTCTGCCGAGAAATGAGCGAGGTATCGATCGTGATTATCTAGAACGAGGATGGCATCATGGATGATCTCGTAGCCGTTGATGAGGGTGTTGACTTTTATGTTTCTCACGATTTAACGGCTAATTGTCCGCATGCGGCATCAATATCTTTTCCGCGAGAGCGGCGGACTTTAGTAATGACTCCATGCTTTCTCAAATAGTCGGCAAAGGCATCTACCTTATCTACATCGGCATTCGTAAAGCTTGCCATGGAGATGGGATTGTATTCGATGATGTTCACTTTGCATGGAACGTTTTTTGTGAAAGCTAAGAGTTCTTTTGCATCTTGTAATTCATCGTTCACATCGTTGAAAATAATGTACTCAAAGGTTACTGGGTTTTTCGTTTTTGCGTAATAATATTTTAAGGCTTCGGCCAACGCTTCTAATGAATTACTTTCGTTGATGGGCATAATTTCATTGCGTTTATGATCGTTAGCAGCATGCAATGATAATGCTAAATTAAACTTCACCTCATCGTCGCCCAACTTTTTAATCATCTTCGCGATGCCTGCTGTGGAAACGGTGATGCGTTTATACGACATGTTCAGTCCGTCTTCTGCGGTAATGCGATCTATCGATTTCAACACATTCGCATAATTCAACAGCGGTTCGCCCATACCCATATACACGATATTAGTAAGCGGTATGTTGTAATTGTCGATGGCTTGCTTATTGATGAGTACCACCTGATCGTAAATCTCATCGGCATTCAAATTGCGTTTGCGATCCATATAACCTGTTGCGCAAAATTTGCAAGTTAAGCTGCAACCAACTTGTGAGGATACACAAGCGGTCATGCGTTCTGTTGTTGGAATGAGAACACCTTCTACTATATTATGATCGTATAATTGAAAGGCATCCTTAATGGTACCATCGTTGCTTTTTTGTGCTTTCAAAACACTTACTGCGTTGATGGCAAATTGTTCGTTCAACTTAAAGCGCAAATCTTTGGAGAGATTGGTCATTTCGTCGAAACTGCGTGCCGACTTCATCCAGAGCCATTCGTATACTTGCTTGGCACGAAACTTCTGTTCGCCCATGGCGATGAAAGCTTCCTGCAGTTGAGGCAAGGATAAGGCACGAATATCGGTTTTCATGCTGCAAATATACTAAATAAAAATGCCTAGGTATAGTCTATATCCCTAGGCATTTCATTCAATGTGCAGCTAAAAGGCTTATTGCACGATTATTTTTTCAATATAGTTTTTGTATTGTAATAGATAAACTCCTTTTTCTATACCTCGAACTACTTTTCTATTGGTATTGAAGTCTAACATTAAATTATGTATGAGTCGGCCTTGCAAGTCAAACAGTTGAATGCTTTCGCTATCTTTTAACTTCGTTTTAAATTCAATCTCGAATTCTCCATTGCTTGGATTTGGGAATATTTTGAATAAGGCTGGAACCGATTTATTATAATTTACATTGCTTAGTAATGCATATATATCTCTTCTTGAATTTATCCAAGTATTGTTAGGACCATCGTATTTATAAATTAAATCGTAGTATTTCTTACCATTCGTATACGTATAATTGTATTGATTCCCACTCGTTAAAACTTTCTGACCAGTTGAATAGCTGTAGCTGCCGTATTCAATTAAATTATCATAATGATCGTATTGCCATAAATTATGTGTTAAGGTATCCCAATTCGAATTTACAAGTTGATAGATAACTCTACTATTTTCATTCGATACTATAAAACTATCTTTTACATACTTATACTCCGTTTCGAACCTTTGTAAAGATGTGTTCCATTTTTTTTCAATCCATGACTCTCGTTTTGAATTTCGCATACTGGAACTGTCGTAATAATTTTGGATTTCAATTTCATAGCGCATGTAATCTCCTTCCCATTCGTTTAATGCATTCCCAATATATTGAGTCTCCCGTTTTAAATTAAAATTGGAATCCATATCGTATATTCTTTTATAATCTTTCTTACCTTCTGGTATCCAAGAAAAAGTATAATTAATTTTTCTCATTTCATAAGTAGAATCGTTAGGATAAGTATAGTAAATGCTATAACTCGAATCAAATTTCTGTTGCGAAAGATTGTATCTAAAATTCAAAATTTCCGATAATTTATTGCCTTGATAGATATAATTGTTTTGATAGCCCGAATATAACATCCAACCATTAGAATCGCGACGCTCTTGCGTATATTCAATCACATTTGAATTCGCATCGTAAATTGAATTAATTCTATTTACATTAATCCATTTTGCAGAATCAACGTTCCAAACACTTCCAAGAGATTGTATAATTCTTCCCAGAGTGTCAAATTGTTTTTCAAATTTATTCGTATTTAAAAATGAATCTACATCAGGAATGTAATCTCTGTGTATGGTTGAATACAATTGTCCCGATTGGTTGTACAAATAATTTTCATCTGTTTGCAACACACTTAAAAAATTATACCTCAACTTTCGAACATTTCTTCCTAATGAATCAAAAATAATTTCCTCTTTCAAACTTTGATTCCAGCTTTTGCTGAATTCATTCCAGCTGTAACTAAAAAACACTTCAGT
>JAEYZM010000030.1 GCA_023427985.1 Bacteroidota bacterium
GAATTTAGATTTCCATTTTCAAAGAAGAATCCATTTTCTCCTTCGCGAACAATTTCTTTTTCGGTACCATCGGCAACCGAACAAATAATAGGCTTGGCATAGCACATGGCCTCGTTAATGGATAGTCCGCCCATGCCCGCAAGAACATATACATCGGACTCTTTCAAGTATTTGCCCAATAGTTTTGCATCGTAAACAGCGCCAGTAAAAATAATTCCATCTTCGCCTTTCGCTTGTGCTTTTAAGGCTTCTTCTTCGGGACCTGCACCTACAATTAACAATTCCAAACCTGGATGTTTCGATTTTAATTTTTTATGTGCTTCAATCAACAAATCGACACGCTTCCATTTCACGAGCCTACCAATATGAATCACACGCTTCACACCTGTTTTTAAAATTGCTTCTTCTCCTAAAATTTCACGATAGGTTTTCAAATGCACATCGGTGTCTGGGGAATTGTAAGTGATGAAAACTTTAGAAGGATCAACACCATAGGATTTCGCGATATCGCGTGCGGCATTGATATAATAAACATGCGCGTCAACTTTTCTCAAATAATATCCTCGCAACACACTGATCAAATAAAACTTGACTAATCCAACAAAGCTGGGTTTGTTCTGCTCCATACTTTCGTCGCCCGCATAATTGCCTGCATGATAGTATTTGATGATCTCATTGCGTTTCGGCAAATTAAATGGGATGCCCTTATAAATTAGTTTGATGTTCAATCGCTTGATACATCGGCCTAAATCTTTATTGAAAATTAGGTCGAGGGCATAAGGCCAACCGATCACTAAAATATCGGGACGCTCTTGTTCCAAAATCTCTACAAGGTTTGCGTAATAAGGCTTTCCGAGGAAGGACTTTTCTTCGATTCCATCGATCACTTTAAAGCCTTCGGCATTTTTTTGAATGTGCACACCGGCGCCCATAGAAGCACTTTGTTGCTTAGGCACAATGGCTGCAACTTCTACGCCCTTGCTGTTCAGCTTGTTGAGCTGTGCATTCAAATAATGTGCGAGTCCGGGAAAAGTAAAGATTACTTTCATAAATACTGCGCTAAAATACTATTTTTGGGCATAATAGGAATACATGCAAGCAAAGGAAGAATACAGACACAATCAGAACGAAGCCATTGAGCGTACCCAGCCCTCTATTTTTCATCCGCGATACTTTTATTTACGTGAATTAAAAAAATTGGTGGAGTATGCCTACGATAATTATTTGAAGTCGGAAGAAGTGCTCATCGATTATGGTTGTGGCAGCATGCCGTATCGATCTTTGTTTCAGCAAAAAGTGCAGTCGTACAAGGGTGCCGACTTAAGTGATAATCCGCAGATAGAAATAAAGTTGGATGAAAAAGGAAGGCTGATGTGTGCCAACGATTCGGCGAATGTGGTTTTATCGACACAAGTGCTGGAACATGTAGACGATCCCGCGCTGTATTTATCGGAAGCGCATCGAGTTTTGAAAAACGATGGTTTACTGTTGTTAACTACTCATGGTTATTGGATGTATCATCCCGATCCGTTCGATTATTGGAGATGGACATCGGCAGGATTAAAAAAAGTGGTGGAGATGAATGGATTTGAAGTGGTCGATTTCAGAGGCATCATTGGGAGATCTGCAATGGGTTTGCAATTATTTCAAGATGGTATGTATTTTAAAATTCCAAAATTTTTGAAGCCACCTTTTGTATTCGTAATGCAAGTATTAATTTCATTGTTCGACAAAACAACCAAGCAAGCAACAAAAAACACAGATGCTTGCACATTTTTGGTGGTAGCTAAATGTAAAAAATAATGAGGTTATTAATCGCGTATCCAAATCCTTATACATTCTCTGAAACATTTGTTAGAGACCATATTCATTATTTAAAACCAGTTGAAACACTGACAGGCGGTTGGTTACCCTATCTTACAAAAGAAGGAAACAGTATATTTATATTTCCATTGAATATTAATCCTATCAGGGCACTTGTTAGAAAAATTAGTCCTAAACTTTATGGTTGGTTGTATACGTATTCATTGAAAAAATATTTAATTCAAAAAAATATTGAATACATCATGACAGAGTATGGAGTAACAGCGACTAATATGCATAATGCTTTGAGAGGTACTAATATAAAGCTTACAGCACATTTTCACGGGTTTGATGCACATCATTTTCCAACTCTACAAAAGTATAAATCAAAATATATTGAGATGATGGAAAATATTAATAACGTCATTGTAGTTTCAGAAGATATGAAAACTGCATTGTCTAGTTATGGTATTTCATCTAATAAAATATATGTTAATTCTTGTGGAGTAGATACGCAGAAATTTAAGCAAGTTTTCCCTGCGCTAAATAAAAATATATTATTATTTACTGGAAGATTTACCGGTAAGAAATCGCCCATGAATACAATAAAAGCATTTGAAATTGTATTGAAGAAAATTCCAGATGCAAAATTAATTATGATAGGAGGAGGGGAATTATTTGAACCGTCTAAACAATTAATTAATGAATTAGGAATTCAAGATTCAGTTGAATTATTAGGGGTAAAAAAACCAGAGGAGATTATTGAAATATCTCAAAGAGCAAAAATCTTTGTACAACATTCTATGCATACAGTTGAAGGAGATTCAGAGGGAACGCCGGTGGCGTTATTAGAAGCGGCATCTATGGGTTTACCTGTTGTGAGTACTAAACATGCAGGTATTAAACAAGCAGTTATACATGCACAAACGGGGTATCTTGTAGAAGAGGGAGATTACGAAAATATGGCTGAATATATTATAGAACTATTAAGCGATAATCATAAGGTGGAATCATTTGGTAACAATGCAAGAAAACATATGATTCATAATTATGAAATGAAAAAACAAATCTTAAACATACAAAATATATTAACTAAATAAGATGAATTCAATTAGTCCAATTACAAAAAATAATAATGTCAGATTTATTCAATCAATAGAAAAAGAAAGAATAATTAAATTGTATAGCTCTATTGGATATGATGTTGAACGATTTTTCAAGGACATTGAAACTATTGACATTTATGAATGTAATGAGACCAAGTTAAGATATTTCCATCCTAGTAATATAGCAGGCGATGCTAAGTTTTATGAGGACCTTGATAAGAATACAACTAACTATTATTCAAATTGGAAGTGGGAACATGATATGGCGATCAAACATGTAAATCCAGGAGACTCAATTTTGGAGATCGGTTGTGCTTATGGGAGTTTTCTCAAGAAAACAATTACAAAAGGAGCCACAAAAACTGTGGGCTTAGAATTAAATAAAAATGCTGTTGCTGATGCAGCTAAAAATGGGCTAGATGTACGTGTTGAATTCATAGAAAATCATTCACAAAATAATTCAGATATGTATGTTATGGTCTTTTCATTTCAAGTAGTAGAACATATTAGTGATCTAGATTCTTTTATGAAAGCATCGATTGCATGTTTAAAAAAGGGTGGGACCTTAGTAATAAGTGTTCCAAATAACGACTGCTATTTATTTAAAAATGATTTAGATCATACTTTGAATTTACCACCTCATCATATGGGATTATGGACTGAGGAGTCTCTAACAAACATTGCAAAAATTTATAATTTAGAAGTAACTAGAGTTTATAAACAGCCTGCCATTAAAGAAAATTATGGAATATATTATGAAGTTTTTTTAAGAAATACATTAGGATTTAAGGGTGTGTTTAAGTCCTTAATATTAACACTTACTAGGCCAATTGCAAAAATTTTATTAGGGATATTTAAACCTAAACCTGGAGTTTGTATAACAGTAGTTTATAAAAAGAATTAAATTGGGAATCATTATAAGGCAAGGATTTAAGTCGTTAATTGCTCAATATATTGGAATTGTTATTGGGTATATTAATATTATTTTTCTTTTTCCTGCATGCTTACCTTTAGATCAAATTGGTCTAACTCGTTTTATTTTAGAAATGGGTCTATTCTTAGCATATTTTGCTCAAATAGGAGTGCCAAATGCAATGAATAAATTTTATCCATATTTCAGGGATAACAACAAAAACGATAATGGATTTCAATTTTGGA
>JAEYZM010000037.1 GCA_023427985.1 Bacteroidota bacterium
TTTGTCCATCGTTGGTATATCTGATGGGTTGACCACTTTTACGTTCCAACCAACATTTAAGAAATATCTTGATGCAGAAAAACCACAGCATCCTGCTTCGTATGCGAGATTAACTTCATGTGCAGGAAAATTCTTTGAAACATATTCATACAATACATCAGCTCTTGGTGGTATCGTCATGGGTTTATGATCCGAAATATCTGTTCTCATATGAATTGCCCAATTTTTTTTGTGTATGTCCATCCCAATGTATAACTTAGGTGGAGCAGTAGTAAGTGTTGCCATATCATTCTATTTTTTGGTGAAATATGAATTTAAATATTGTCACATATTTATTGATGGAATATTTGCTACTGCTTTTACATGGGTGCTTTGCGTCAGGCGGGGTGACGTGTAAACTTGGAGCTTTGTGCTTCTATTCAAGTGTCGTGCTGGTTGACAGTTTGGTGCTCCGAAACTCGCCCGAACGCAAAGCCCGAAAACGTTATGGGTAAGCATATTGACAGAACAATAATGAAATTAATCACATTAATTATTACGACTTTTTTTCTGTTATCAATGACAGCTTGTGACGACTTTGTAAATAATGCACTCACAGACAAAAATTATAAAGACACAATAAAACAGAATATTGGCGGGGAGTTAATTCGTGACATTCATTACTATGACGACTTTCATGGTTGGGACAACGATATTCAATATTCATATAAGGACGAGTTAGACAGCATTCATAAAATCGGTTCAGGCAATTATCATAGCAAAGACATTCCTGAAGACGAACAACTATTGGTAATTAACAAATGGACAGTTCTTCCGACAAATAATGGTTTTCATTGCAAAATAATTGTTGGTGACATGAAAGCAAATAATTGGACAGAGTTTGAAATATCCCCGCAGACAATCGAACAAGACCTTGTTTGGCAAAATCAAAAAATAAATTCTGAGCCAAACAATGGAGACTCCAAAGTGAAATTTAAGAGTGTGACAAAAGGGGGAGAATTTTGTTTCATTTATAAATTTGCCAAAAAAGACCGTATATTTTCATTTATGACAGGAGAAAGACAAGTAGTTTATAAGTTAAATATACAATCAGGCAGACCAGAAATGATAAACGTGATAGAGCTTTAACATGCAGACCAAAACGACAGTTGAAAGAATGCCAGCCCATAACATCAGCTAAGCCACAGGCGGGATTTCGTGCTTAGGCCTTATAATTTTAGTAGATAAAATGTGTTTAAATTATAAGGCCTAAATAAAAATATTTGTATCTTAATTCCCGCCCGAGGTCTAGCTGAGAACTGTTAGCGGCAACTTTTAACGATAAACAATGAAACAACTACAAGTAATAATAATTGTTTTCTCTCTTTTTCTCTCGTCATGTGGACAAGGACAGACAACTTCCAAATCAGACTACAAAATTGACAATAATGTCCAGAGCCAAGTTGACAAGCAAACAACTTCCTCAAATGGTGTGGCAATGGGAAAAATGGAAATAAGAATGTTTGAAAATGACAGTTTGTTATTCGACACCTATGGCAAGGACAAAAAAATCGAGTTTTTTACAATGACAACTTTGCAAAATGACACAATTCATATTACAGGATTTGCAGGAATGTTTGCGGGTTTTGGATTTTATTTAGACATTTTTGGTGACAGTTACGAATTAACCTACCTAGCGAAATCAGATGCAGAAATATATAAATACAACAAGTCAGATACGACATTAACGTTTGGACTTTCTGTGCCTTGTTCGGAAACCTCATTAACATTAGTAAGTAAACCCACTTTCAAACAAGACGACATTATTTCAGGGGTTTTAGAATTAAAAAGTAAAGACTTTTGGGAAGTCTCGAATGGAAAAGAAAAAAAGTATAGAATTGAACTGAGAGCATACTTTAAGACAGGTAAAATTGAAAACAGAAAATAAAGCAGCCGCTAACAGCACATTTGCAATAGGCGGGGTTTCGTGCTCCGCGGACAGTTTTGTGGTAGCCGAACGTTTTGCGCTCCGAATAAACAGTTGTGGTAAAAAGCCCGCCCATCGCAAATCTGCAAACCGTTATAGGTGATTTTAAAAAAAATCGTTCAAAATTGAAATTATTACCAAATATTGGTAACTTTACGTGATAGTTATTAGATAATCATGGGGAAAAACACTTCAATATCATTAGGAAATCATTTTGAGAGTTTTATCGAATCTTCAGTTTCAAAAGGTCGCTTTAGTAATGCAAGCGAGGTAATAAGAGCTGGTCTTCGACTACTAGAAGAAGAGGAAAATCGCATTATTATATTAAGGAATGCGCTACAAGAAGGTATTGAAAGTGGACGAGCTGTTAATTTTGATTCAAAGAAACATTTAGAAACTTTAAAAGCCAGAAAAAGAAATGGCTAAGTATTTCTTAACTAATAAAGCGGTTGAAGATTTAAATGATATTTGGAATTACACTATAAATGTATGGTCTGAGAAACAAGCTGAGATATACTACACTTTATTAATTAATACATGTAACGAATTAGCTATAAAACCAGATCAAGGAAAATCATATGAAGTTATAACAAATAACATATTTGGTTTTAAAGCTGGACAACATGTAATTTTCTACAGAAAGATTTCTGAAAACGAAATTGAAGTTATTAGAATATTACATGGAATGATGGATTTAAAAAACCACCTATAACATCAGCTAAGCCGCAGGCGGGCTGTTGTGCTTAGGCTTTCAGCTTTTAAGAGCTTCGCAAATGTAAAACCTGAAAGCCTAAATAAAATTTAGTGTATCTCAATCCAGCACACAGCCTAGCTAAGAACTGTTAGCTGCCATTGTAATCCTAGCATGCTAAAATAAAACAGTCAACAATGAATAAACAAGAACAAATTATACAGTTTATCAACAGTCAACCTGAAACAAAACGAGCCGACATTGAGTCATTACACAATCGGATACTTCAACTAATGCCAAAATGTAAATTATGGTTCTTAGACGGAAAAAACGATAAAGGTAAAATTGTCACCAATTCAAACATTGGATATGGGACACAAATCATAAAATATTCTGACGGAAAAATCAAGGAATTTTATCAAATTGGTATTAGTGGAAATACAACTGGAATTTCGGTTTACATTATGGGTATTGAAGATAAAAAATATTTACCCGAAAACTACGGTAAGACAGTAGGCAAAGCAAGTGTAACGGGTTATTGCATTAAGTTCAAATCGCTAAAAGATATAAATATTGACGTACTTGAAGCAGCAATACAAGACGGAGTTAAAAAGACAAGCAAATAACAAATTAAAATATGAGAAAAGTAATTGCGGCATTCAATACGACTATTGACGGAAATTGTGACCACACTTTAGGAATAGCCGACGAAGAATTACATCAACACTACTCTGACCTTATTGACAATGCAGATGTTATCCTTTATGGACGGACAACTTATCAACTAATGCAATATTGGCAAATACTGATAAATAATCCAACAGGCGAAAAAGCATCCGACAATTTTGCAAAAGCAATAGATAAAATCCCCAAAATAGTTTTTTCCAACAGTCTCAAAAATACAGATTGGGATACTGCTAAAATTGCAAGTAATCCATTAGAAGTAGTAATTAAAGAATTGAAGCAACAATCTGGCAAAGACATTTTAATTGGAAGTCGTAGTTTAATTATACAATTAATAAACTTGAATTTAATTGACGAACTACAACTTTGCATTCAGCCAGTCATTGCGGGAAATGGATTATCATTATTTGAGAATATCAATGAAAGGACAATTTTCAAACTTAAAAAGACTAAAAATTTTAATAACGGAGCAATTATACTTTATTATGAACCGACAAAATGAACAACTACCAGAAAACACCGGCTTTGACTCAGATGTGCTGACGAGCAAACTTAAAGATTTGTTCTTCTAATGAACTTTAGTAATAAATTGAAGCTTTGTCCTCCGTTTCCAATAGCTATCTGAAACACCCGAATGCAAAACACGAAATCGTTAATGGTATACAAAAATACAAATGCTCAGTAATTGTAATTTAAATTATGAATAACATAAATTATCAAATAATTCAACCTAATGATCATGATAATATTGAACTTATTTCGAAATGGTATTTAAGCGAGTGGAATATTCCTATTCAAACTACAATAAATAAAATCACAAATTTATCAATTGAAAATAATGAATTTCAAATATTAATGACTGCTGATTCTATACCTATTGCAACTGGGGGAGTACATAATCATGTGGGACTACTCGATAAAGAGCCTAGGTTGAAAAATTATAAAAATTGGTTAGCACTAGTATATACAATGCCAGAATTTAGAGGTAAAGGATTAGGTGCTTTACTTTGTAAATACATCCAAAATCATTCAAAAAATATTGGACTGAAAAATCTTTACTTATTTACACATAGTGCAGAGAATTTATACATACGATTAAGTTGGGATCAATTAGAACGAATTTCACTAGATGGTAAAGACATCGTAGTAATGAAAATAGATTTATAAAATATAAAATAATAAATTAATACATATGCTTAGCATTAACATCATCTAAGCCACAAGCAGACTACCTTGTTTAAGATTAAAGCTTTTAAAGCATCTCAATACTCAATACTCAATACTATATAATTTATTTATTGTATCTTAATATAATATTTAGCAAATAAGGCTAGTTAAAACTTAGAAAAAAATGTCTATATCTTCGGAATCGGACTTAATTGGGATGAAAAAAGTAAGTGATGTTGTTGCTTACACCTTAAAAGAAATGAAAAATTATGTTAAACCTGGGATGAGCACCAAAGAGCTTGACGATTACGGTTCAAACATATTAAAAGATTTTCATGCAAACTCTGCACCATTCTTGACCTACAATTTTCCGGGTTCTACTTGCATTAGTGTCAACAATGAATTCTGTCATGGCATCCCTTCAAAAAATAAAATACTCTATGAAGGTGATCTAATTAATATAGATGTTTCAGCTGAACTTGAAGGCTTTTGGTCAGATAATGGCAGTTCATTTGTATTAGGTCGAGATATTAATCAGCATCAAAAATTAGTAGACGCATCCAAAGAAATATTATATAAAGCGATCAACAACATTAGAGGAGGAATTAAAATTTCTGAAATTGGCCATCTTATAGAAACTGAAGCTAAAAAAAGAGGATTTAAAGTCATTAAAAATTTAGGTGGGCACGGTATCGGTAGAAGTTTACATGAACAACCAGATGAACTTTTGAATTATAAAAACAGATTTGACCAAAGACGATTTAAAAAGAACTCGGTTGTAGCCATTGAAACATTTATTTCAACTTCTTCAACTTATACTGTGGAACTTGAAGACGGCTGGACAATGGTAGGTAATAATGGTGGATATATGGCACAGCACGAACATACCATTGTGGTGTCAGAAGGGAAACCTATTATACTTACTCAAAATAACAACTTCTGGAATTAAATCATCACATGAAGAAACACATCTACATATTGATCATTTGTTTTGCATTGTTATCTTCAAACTCATTCGGACAATGTATTGCAAACGCCGGCAAGGACACAACACTTTGTGTTACTTTCAGAATTGATACCTTTCGTTTAGGTACTACAACAACTGCAACGAATGGTAAGCCACCATATACTTTCAATTGGTCTTGCAATTATAATTTTCTCAACACAAGTACTTTAACCGCTTCTGACTTTTTGGACGATTCTACTTCTGCCAATCCAAGACTTTTAGACCACAACTCCGATACTCTTGCTTTTTACCTCAGTGTGACTGATAGTTTGGGCAACATTTGCAAGGACACCATTGTGATTCGATTTTGTGGGAATTATGCTTGGACACCTGACTCAAAATTTGCAAGTATTAATCTAGGTGACACTACTACAATTATCCCGAGTGTAGCAAATGGCTGCGCTCCTTTAAGTTTTCAATGGTTTCCAAACTATAATATTTCTGATCCAAACATTGAAAATCCAAGTGTATGGCCCGATACATCTACGCAGTATTATTCGATTGTTACCGATGCTGCGGGTTGTCAAGCACTTGCAGGAACATTTGATGTTTTTGTAAATCCATTAAATTCATCAGAACTAAAAAAAGAACAAAGTCTATTCAATATTAACCCCAATCCGCTTATTGATAATTCTAGCATCAATACCGATCTAAATGATCTTAAAATATTTTTTTACGATGTGATGGGTCGAATGATACACGAGAGCAATACTCAACATTCAATCGAAATAAATCGAGCAGAATTCAAATCGGCCGGAATTTATTTTTATACTGTGTTTAAAGACAACACGATAATTAGTCAGGGAAAACTTATCGTTCAATAAAATAAAATACAAATTAATTCAAAATACGCATTAATTTAACAAAAACTTTCCATTCTATTTACCCTATCTGAAGTTTCAATTAATACTGCTGCTCTTGTTTGTTGCAACTAAATAACAAACAAATGAAAAAAATCTTTACTCTATTTTCATTGGGATTTGCAGCATTAATATCCAATGCTCAAACTCCATTCCCTATGCACATCGACACCGCTTGGTCGGTAAAAACGGTGTGGATGCCAATTCGCCACTTACTCAACAAGTAATTTTTGTTGGTGGTGTAGATCCAGTTAATGATCGAGTGGTTGGGTGGAAATACTAACACCTCTCATCACCCATGCATTCAACATCAACAATGCCATCATATAAAATGAATCTTCGAAAGGAATACTTCCCCAACGAAAGGCAATGTTTTCAGTATCGTCGTATAGTACAATTGGAATTGATGTGAGCAGGCCATTCACAATGAAAAAAGGAATGAGTGAAAGGAGATAACCGAAAATAAAATAGGCATGCCATTTTTTATATTTGTTGAAAAAGATAAATGAAATGATGGCAAGCAATGCAAATGTTATTAAAGTATAAAGTCGATCGTGGTATTTTATCAACATAAAAATTGAGAATGCATATACCAGTAACCAAAAATATTTAAGGTGTTTGATTTCTGAAAGCTTTGGGAAATAAGCTTCTACACAATGTACTACAAAAATGCATGCGTAAGGTACTACTAAGAAAAACAATACCTCTTCTATGGGCAATGATGCAATATAAATTCTGCTGATGTATTTTTCATTGAAGGACCAAACCCCATGAATGGTAAACACATGGTCCCATATTAAAAATACAAGACCGCCTATCAATAAGCCGTATGCTAAGTTCTTCCAATGTTTGTAGAAAGCAACTTTTTTATCGAACGATAATAAAAAAGGAAAAAGTATTGTGAAAAAATCAATGAGCAAATAATAATACTTTTCCATACTATATCGATTTTAAAATTTGCTCCATTTTTTGTTGTTCTTTAAGCGTCAATGCATTTGTGCTCATCATAAAATCATACACTTCTTGAATTAAATCTTTATCGTGTGTGTTGAATTTTTTCTTCAAAAACAATTCTACAATTTTCTGTTTGTCTTCATTCATATTCACCGAGAAGCCCAGAAAAACAGGTGTATTGCTCTGTATAGAATATCTTAAAAAACGAATTTCCAAATCCTCTGACTTACGCTGCACTGCTTCGTTCATCAATTTTTCGAAAGCTTTCATCTGCTGCAATTTGGTATAAGGACTCCAAGCATGCTTTGCTTTCAACGCTTCTACCGATGCCTTATATGCCAAGAGCAATGCATCTTCATCTTGAATATTTTTTAGCTTCTTCGATAATTTATTGGCTACAGCAGCATCGTAAATCGCTAACTTATAATGTTTCCGAATATCTTCTATGCTGTGTGCTTCTGTAACGCTAATCATATTCATACATACAATGAATAAAATTAAAATCTTTTTCATGCCGCTATGAATCTATTCTTGAAAATCGCTTCTATAAATAATAAGGCTTTTCTCGAATCGGCAACTCGAATTCTTTTACTTGCCACTTCTTTTGCAGGTGTATTTTTTATTTTTCGAAATAGGTCGATGTAGTAACGATAGGCAATGTACACTCCTAGTCGAGCCCCAGATGGCAATCGCTTAATGCCCTCTAAGCCATGATCGAAATCTTTTTGTATGTCTTCTTCTATTGCACGCTTATCTTGCTCACAAAAATTACTAAACTCCACGTTTGGAAAATAAATTCGACCTCGTTCCATGTAGTCCGATTTTATATCTCTCAAGAAATTTATTTTTTGAAACGCTGCGCCTAAACTGCGTGCCATTGGCGTCAATTCACCATATTGTTTTTTATCGCCTTCACAAAAAATCATTAAACACATTAAACCAATTACTTCTGCAGAACCGTAAATGTATTCCTTATACGAATCTGTTTCGTATGTATTTTTGTCGATGTCCATTTCCATGGATTTCAAAAATGCATCGATCAAATCCATTGGTATGCCGAATTTATTTACGGTGTATTGGAAGGAATGCAAGACAGGATTTAAACTGATGCCCTGCGCAATAGCTAAATAGGTATCGCGTTTGAAATTATCAAACAATTCCTGCTTGTTGTATTCGTGAAATGTATCTACGATTTCATCTGCATATCTCACAAAACCATAGATAGCATATATAGGGGAGCGGTATTTTTTTTCAAATGCTCGTATGCCTAAACTGAATGAGGTACTGTAGCGTTGAGTTATGATTTTACTGCATTCCAAACATGTATCGCGATACAATTCCTGCATAAATTTATTTTTTTTGGTATTTCTTGTAAACACGATTAGCTTTATTTGGTTTTATATAAATCTATTAATTTTTATCAGATAGGCAAAAAGCCATAAAATGACTCAAACTAAACACATTATCGTAATAGGCGCGGGATTCTCCGGCCTTGCAGCATCGGCAGTACTCGCAAAAAAAGGTTATAAAGTGACATTGATGGATAAAAACGATCAGTGTGGTGGGCGTGCAAGAACATGGGAAAAAGATGGCTTTATGTTCGACATGGGACCAAGCTGGTATTGGATGCCAGAAGTTTTCGAAAATTATTTTAAGCTCTTCGGAAAGCAGAGCATCGACTTTTACGATTTGAAACGCTTAGATCCTTCCTATAGAATTTATTTTGGCGAGAATGATTTTTTAGATGTACCATCGGCATTAAACGATTTAAACGAAACATTTGAAAAATTAGAGGCAGGCAGTGCAAAGCATTTGGAAAAATTTTTGAAGGAGGCGCAGTACAAATACGAAACGGGCATGAACGATTTTGTGTGGAAGACATCGGATTCTATCACAGAATTTTTCGACATCAGAATTCTTCAACAACTTTTCAAAATTAATTTATTTGGATCTGTGAGTAAGGAAGTTCGACAAGCATTCAAGCATCCTAAACTCATTAAAATGCTGGAGTTTCCAGTGCTCTTCCTTGGCGCTACACCACAGAATACACCCGGACTTTATTCGCTGATGAACTATGCCGATCTTGCATTGGGCACTTGGTATCCTATGGGTGGCATGAATGAAATTGTGAAAGCGATGGAGCAAATTGCGCGCGAACAAGGGGTAGAAATTTTGCTTCAGGAAGAGGTTCAAAAAATTGAATCGGAAAAAGGGCGAGTAAGTAAAGTGCAGAGCAGCAAGCAATCTATTTATGCCGATGCAGTGCTGGCCGCGAACGATTATGCGCATACCGATTTAACATTGCTCGATGCAAAAGATGCGAATTATGATGAAAAATATTGGGACAAAAGGGATATGTCGCCCTCCTCTTTATTGTTTTATGTGGGGCTTGATAAAAAATTGAGCAATGTGAAACATCATAATTTATTTTTCGACGAAGATTTTGAGCAACATGCTTATGAAATTTACACCGATCCCAAATGGCCGAGCAAGCCATTGTTCTATACCTGCATCCCATCTGTAACGGATTCAAGTGTTGCGCCGGAAGGACATGAAAATTTATTTTTCTTGGTGCCGCTTGCACCCGGACTGCATGACTCTGAGGAATTGCGTGAAAAATATTTCGATGTAATACTACATCGCTTCGAAAAATTAACGGGAAATAAAATTCGTGAATCGATTTTGTTCAAGCGCTCTTATGCAATGAACGATTTCAAAAAAGATTATCATTCCTATAAAGGCAATGCTTACGGATTGGCGAACACTCTTTTGCAGACGGCATTTCTGAAACCAAAAATGAAATCAAAAAAGTTAAAGAATTTATTTTATGCGGGTCAGCTTACCGTACCCGGACCAGGGGTGCCACCTTCAATTATTTCGGGTCAGGTTGCGGCTAGGGAGATCGATTCTTACCTCAAAGGGCTCTAATTGCCCTCTTTTTTTGACCATAAATCTTGAGGGTTCATTTTTCTTTCATCTCAAAAAAGGCCCTAATATATGTTTAAACACAATGTTTAAGTTTTGTTACAAAAAACTTTAACAAAAATTTGGTATTTAGAATGATTATTGCTTACATTTGAATAAGCAAAGAAAGGAAAATACCTATGACAAGACCTGAATTCAATGACATGGTTTTGAGACAAACCAGCTCATTAAGAATGTATGCGTTGCATTTTACCCACGATGCTGACGATGCCGACGACTTGGTACAAGATACTTTGTTAAAGGCGATCACCTATTATAATAAGTTTGCAGAAGGAACAAACTTGAAAGGATGGTTATACACCATCATGAAAAACACCTTCATCAACAATTACAGAAGAATTACCAAAATCAATACTTTGGTAACGAAGTCGGATGAGATTAGCTCTGCTAATTTGTACTTCAGTTCTACTGTAAACAATGCAGAAGGTAAATTCATTTTAGACGACATCAAGCGTGCCTTGATTAATTTAGCGGATGAATACAAGATTCCTTTTACGATGTATTTTGAAGGCTATAAGTATCATGAGATTGCCGATTATCTAAGCATTCCGATTGGTACAGTAAAGACTCGTATTCACGTTGCACGTAAGTTGTTGAAGAATCAACTGAAAGCTTACGAGAGAAATATCAAGAAAGTGAGCAACGATGAAGATTCAATTTTTGAAGATTAATTCTATTAATATAAAAAAACCCGCATAAGCGGGTTTTTTTATTGCCTATTGAAAATAGATTGTTGTATAATTTCCATCGAGAATCAAATTCCCCTTACCCCCATTTCCTACTTTACCTTTGTATTCTTTTTCATGAGTAGTTTCATTGTTGGTTTTTACAAAATTATCAATACGCTGATTGTTTAATTTCAAGTCTCCAAATTTTAATCTAGCAGAAAAATCAAATGCATTGCTTTCCGAAAATTTCATGTATACCGTGCTAAATCCAGCATTGATCTTAATTAAATCGACACCCGCACCAATCACTCCTAAGTCGGCATTCCCCGAATACTTTAAATTCAACTCTGCACTTTTGCCCAATGCATCTACATCGATATTCGCAAACTCAATGGTACCAATAATTGTGTTTACTTTTCTTAAATCTAAGTCGCCATACTTTTGTGTGATACGCAAAACGTTGGCCTCGTTGATGTACGTTTTTCCAAACTGATTTCTAATCTCTGCATTTTGTAATTTCTCGATGTTCAACTTCGAATATTTCGATTCAATATCGGCTTCATCCAATTCATCAATATCGGCCGAACCAAAACTTACATTAATTCGTTTGTTATCGCCTTGCAATTTTTGAATACGAATTGAACCATAGCTTACATTCAATTGCAGATTCGCTTTGAACACACCCATGTATACATTTCCAAACTTATTGGTTAATGCCAAAGGGCTATTCGCAGGCATCTTAACTGTATAGTCGACCGTCATGCTTTGCTTCCCCGTGTTGTACACATTATTGGGCAATTGTGTTTTTAAATACACCGCGCCACCTGCTTTGGTTTCATTGATTTTAATTCCTTCTAATAATTCCAAAGACTTGGCTTCCGACTTAGCACTTGCCTTTAAAGTTATTTCAACAGAGATTTCATTTTTCTCCCAAGTTTCCACAACTACCTTCCCGAATTGATTTTCAATGTTTAATTTATCACCTGCATTCACCGAGTAATTTTTATTAATTACTTTTTGCTTTTCATTGCTTTGACCTTTTGCAAACACAAAGCTCGAGAGCATCAGCAAGGCGATTAAATTAAAGCTGAATAGTTTCCTTTTCATAATTCCCATTTTTTAAATTTTGAACAATTTCTAATGAACGATTTAAGATTTCCAATTGCAATTGTAGATTTTCAATTAAGGCTTGTACGATAATTTCCTTTTTATTTTCATCTTTCAATTGCGGCACTAATTGATTGTAATTTTTTTGCAAATCGGCCAATTGCGCATTCAACTCTTTCACCAAATCGGGTTGAGCGTTTTTATACTGATTGATTTCCGATTTTTTCAATTCTATCAAAGAACTGAATTGCGCTTGAGCAGTTAAGACTTCTTGGTTGATGATGACATCTTCCGAAGGCTTCTTAGTTGCATTTTTGTTTTGTATTAGGAAAATACTCGATGCAAACACCAATAAAATAGATGCGGCAACCGATAAAGAACGTGTCCATTGTTTGCGTTTACGTGCTTTCAATTTCTGCTCAATATCTTCCCAAAGAAACAAGGGAGCCTCTTCGGTATCGAAGGCCTGTTTGTTTTCTCTGATTATGTTTTCTAAAAAATCCTTATTCATATGGAATATTTATTTTTTGTTGTATCAACCATTCTTTCAATTTCGATTTAGCTCGTAGGTATTGTGTTTTGGAAGTAGATTCAGAAATTTTCAAAATCTCTGCAATCTCTACATGGTCATACCCTTCCAATAAATACAGGGAGATCACCAACCGGTATCCATCCGATAAAGCATTAATACCACGTCGGATTAAATCGATTAAAGCTTCATTCAAATCCAATTCAAAATCCTCTGCCTCTTCTTTTAACTCATCCACAAATTCGCCTGTATCTACAAGATCTAATTTGCGTTTCCTCAATTGAGAAATGCTTTTATTAATCACGATTCGTTTAAGCCAAACACCAAAGCTTGCATCTTCCCGGTATTCCTGAATACGCAAGAACACTTCCAGAAATGCATCTTGCAATACATCTTCTGCTTCAGCCGAATGCCCTAAAATTCTAAATGCAGTATTGTACATATTCTTTGCATAGAGTTTGTACAATTCCCTCTGTGCATTAGAATCGCCTTGCTTGCATCTTTGAATAAGATAGCTTTGAATGTCTTTTACTTTTTGTCCCAAGTGATCGTAAATACAATGAAAAGACGCAGCCCAAATCGGAGGGTTGCATCGGCATAAATAATTTTAAGAAAATTAAATGAGATTCACTTCTCTTTCTAAAGATACGCCAAAACGATCGTAAACGGAATCGATGATTTGTTGGGAGAATTGATAAATCTCCTGACCGCTGGCGCCGCCATGATTTACAATTACCAATGCCTGATTGGGCCAAGTGCCAACATTTCCAATCTGTTTGCCTTTCCAACCGCATTGTTCGATTAACCATCCGGCCGCGAGCTTCGCCTCTGAATCGTTCAAAGGATAATTCACAATATTGGGATATTGCGCTTTCAATTGCTCCAATTGTTGGATGGGCACAATTGGATTTTTAAAGAATGAACCTGAATTTCCGATGGTACTCGGATCGGGTAATTTAGACACTCGAATATGCGCTACCACATCGGCCACATCTCTAATGCTTGGATTTTTGATACCACGTTTTTCGAGTTCTTCTTGAATAGCTCCGTATTGTAATTTCAAGTTTGGAGTTTTCGATAATTTGAAGACTACCGAACAGATAATGTATTTGCCTTTGTATTTATTTTTGAAAACACTTTCGCGGTAAGAAAATTCACATGCCGCTTTGTCGAACTGCTCCAATTCCATCCGCTCCAAATTCAAAGCAGTTAAAGAATGAAAAATATCTTTGATCTCTACACCATAGGCGCCAACATTTTGAATGGGCGATGCACCCACAGTTCCGGGAATCAAACTTAAATTTTCAATACCTGAGTAACCCTTGTTTACATTGAATTGTACGAACTCGTTCCAATTTTCTGCTGCACCTGCTTCAACAAAAACATCGTTCCCATCTTCACAAATTCGAATGCCTTTGATGCCCATGCGAATGACCAATCCATCGAAATTTTTGCTCAACAACAGATTACTTCCTCCACCCAATACGAAAATTTTATTTTCCTTGGCGATGTCCGACTGCAATACTTCTTTCAGTTCATCGACCGAATGCACCTCTGCAAAATATTTTGCAGACACATCGATCCGAAAAGTATTGTATGGAAGTAAAGATGTATTGTTTTGTATGAGCATAAATTATATATGAATGGCTCTGTTTGCAGTTGCTGCCAAACACGCTTCTTTAAATGCTTCCGTATACGTTGGATGTGCATGACTCATGCGCGAAATATCTTCTGCACTTGCTCTGAACTCCATTGCTACCACTGCTTCCGCAATCATATCGGCCACACGCGGACCAATCATATGCACACCTAAAATCTCATCGGTATTGGCATCCGCTAAAACCTTTACCAATCCATCGGTATCCATACTTGCACGCGCTCTACCACTTGCTAAAAACGGGAAAGAGCCCGTCTTATATTTTATACCAGCCGCTTTCAATTCCTCTTCCGTCTTACCAACAGCCGCAACTTCTGGCCAAGTGTACACTACACCTGGAATTAAATTATAATTGATGTGTGGTTTTTGTCCTGCAATTCGCTCCGCAACATAGACCCCTTCTTCCTCTGCTTTATGCGCTAACATTGCACCACGAATTACATCGCCAATCGCATACACTCCCGGAACACTCGTTTCCAAATGCTCGTTCACCGGAATTTTTTTACCACGATCTTCTGTTTGTATGCCGATGTTTTGCAATCCCAATCCTTCTGTGTAAGCCGTTCTTCCCACTGCCACCAAACAATAGTCGCCTTTCAACACCACTTCTTCTCCCTTCGCATTATCTGCTTTCACCGTAATTTCCTTCGCCGTACTGCTTACTTCTTTTACTTTATGACTTAATAAAAATTCGAAACCAATTTTCTTCAAAGATTTTTGCAATTCCTTACCCAATGTTTTATCCATCGTAGGAATAATAGAATCCATAAATTCCACCACTGTAACTTTAGCACCCAAACGCGCATAAACCGATCCTAATTCTAATCCAATCACTCCACCTCCTATTAAAACCAAATGCTTCGGAATCTCCTTTAAATTCAAGGCTTCTGTTGAAGTAATAATTCTTTTCTTATCGATATTGATAAACGGCAGAACGCTCGGTTTAGATCCTGTGGCAATAATAACATTTGCTGCTTCTATCGTTTGATCGCTCTTGCCTTGAATCTTAATGGTGTTTTTATTTACAAATGATCCTACACCTTCGTAGGTATCAATTTTATTTTTCTTCATTAAATATTTAATGCCTTCGACATTTTGTTTCACCACTTCCGATTTGCGATCAATCATTTGCGAAATGTTGGGCTTTAAATCTTTTAGGTCGATGCCGTGCGTTTTAAATGTATGCGCTGCATTGTAATAATGTTCCGATGAGTCCAACAACGCTTTCGATGGAATACATCCCACATTTAAACAGGTGCCTCCGAAATTTGAATATTTTTCAACTATCGCTGTTTTTAATCCCAATTGAGCAGAACGAATTGCCGCCACATATCCACCTGGGCCAGAGCCTATTACTACTACATCGTATTTCATTATCAAAAAATTTAGTCCACAAAAGTAAGAAAGAATTCCTTATTTATGACAACAATCTACTTTCGTTTCTTGTTTGGTAGTGTTGAACTCTGGGCTTAAATACGGGATGCCTAAATTCATTCCACGTATTATGAGAAGTAAACCTATGATTATGGAGATATAGGGTATCGATTTTTTTATTTTATTGCGAACATTCAAGTTCAAAAAGGAGCTCGCAAAGCTTAATCCAAACATGGCAGGAATAGTTCCTATACCAAAGAAAAACATAAAGATCATTGAATTCAAAACAGAACCTTCTAGCAATGCCATCGACAAGGCAATGTAAACAAATCCACATGGCAATAATCCATTCAATATTCCTAAAATAAAATACGCTCCATAACTTTTCGATTGAAACAATTGATTGAATGCCTTTTTGAAAAAGGGATATTTCAATGCAGAAAATTCTTGAATTTTTTTCGGAACGATGTATGGAAATGCAACGACTAGTAGAATAAGAATTCCAGTAAGAATTGAAACCCATTGTTGCAGTCCTGCTAAATAGATCCCCATTCCAAGCAAACCGAAAATGATTCCAAAAATTGAGTAGGTAATTACCCTTCCGAAATTGTACAGCAAGGAAGAAGAAATTTTTTGATAGCGATCATTACTGTGTGCAGGCAATGCCAATACAATAGGTCCGCACATTCCAATGCAATGGAAACTCCCTAAAAATCCTAATAACAATGCAGACCACATGGACTATAAATTAATTACTTTCTCAATATAAAATGCGCTACCATCGACATTCCAATCGATTTTAACTTTGTACATTCCTTTGCTAAATGCCGATGTAGGAATTAACATAGAACCATTATTCGTTGCAATGCTCAATCGTTTATCTGATTTTGCATCAGAAGGTTTGTACAGCAATACTTCGCCTTCGATTTTTTTATTGCGATGTTCTTCTGGAAATACAATTTCAATTTCAGAATTGGCATTTAACTTACATATTAATTCCGTTTTCAATTGACTAAGATTATTCATCTTATCAATATCTTCTTGATACTTCAATTCTTTCGCATAATAATCGGGTCGAACCAAATCCACTTGCTGACGCATGCTGATGGTAACCATAGTAATTACTAATGCTACAAAGCCTAGATATAAAAATAATATTCTTTTTCCCCAACTCATACAATTAATTTACAGGTCCTAAAAAACTGGTCTTCACTTTTTCAATTAATTCACCATTCGAATAAATTCCAATTTGAATTTTTGTACTTCTTTTTTCAATTTGATTTGCAGGTATATAAATAAACATTGTACCAGTACTTGCCGATTCTTTCTTTACATGTATACTATCTTTACCTATTATTTTAATTTTTGCATCGAGCTCTTCTACTCGAAACTCAATTGGCAAATCTTTAAAAGTCTTATTATTTACTTTATAGTTGTATAGGTTGCTTACGGTACCATCGGCATTCTCTTGATACATCATCCCAGGTGTTCTCAAAATAGTTGTCTCGGTATCTGTTCTGCTGATGAGTGCAAAACTTAAAATTCCTACCAATGCAATGAGTACTGCGGAATACGCAGCAATTCTTAATGTAAATTTCAAAGGTTTTCTTTCTGCAATTCCTTTTTCAGAAGCAAAAGTAATTAGTCCTCTTGGCAAACCTACGCGATCCATAATATGATCGCATGCATCTATACAAGCAGTGCAATTCACACATTCCAATTGTGTGCCGTTTCTAATGTCAATTCCGGTTGGACAAACCGCCACACATTGATGACAATCGATGCAATCGCCGATGCTTCGCTCTTCGCCTTTCCTATATTTTCCACGCTTTTCACCACGCATGTAATCGTAGGCAACCACAATTGAATTCTTATCCAACAACACGCCTTGTAGTCGGCCATACGGACAAACCACCGTGCAGACTTGCTCTCTGAAAAATGCGAAGACCCAATAAAAAATGGATGTGAAAATCAATAAAGAAATAAGACTGCCGATGTTTTGCGATATAGGTTCTGCGATGAGTTTGAATAATTCATCGGTAGAAATTATATACGCTAAAAAGGTGTTGGCAATTATAAATGAAATGATAAAAAAGACTATATGCTTTAGACTTTTCTTGAAGATTTTTTCTTTTGTCCATGGAGCTCGGTCTAATGCTCTTTGTTTATTGCCATCGCCTTCAATTAAATATTCGATTTTTCTAAAAACCATTTCCATGAAAATAGTTTGAGGACAAGTCCATCCGCAGAAAAGTCGGCCATAGATCACCGTAAACAAAATGATAAACACCATTAAAGTAATCATGGAAAGACCCAGCAAGAAAAAATCCTGTGGGCCAAATAGAATTCCAAAGATGATAAACTTTCTATCGACGACATTGAACAGCATCAATGGTTCGTTGTTAAAACGTAGAAAAGGCATACCAAAGAGCAGCAACAAACATATAGTAGCCACTACGATTCTATAGTTGTGAAATCTGCCCTTTGGTTTTTGAGGGTACACCCAAACCCTCTTGCCTTCTTGATCTACTGTTGCGACTCTGTCGCGAAAGCTTTGGTCTAGTTCTTCGTATGAAAAATCTTCTTTACTCATTTTTATTTCATTGCTACAGCAGAGGAATCAGCAGCTGCTGCAGTATTTGTTGTATCTGTTGAGCTCGTTGCTTCTTCTTTATAAAGATCTCCTTGTGGAGCTTTTGCATTGGCAGGATTAGTACCTTTCAAACTCTTTATAAAACTAGAAACTTGTTGCATTTCTGATGGCTGCATTTGTGCTTCCCAAGCAATCATTCCTTTTTCTTGCACACCATATTTTATTGTTTTGAAAATATCTTTGATACTTCCACCATGCAACCAATAATCGTCGGTTAAATTTGGACCAACACCACCTTCACCGTTTTGCCCGTGACAAGCGGCACATTTGGTAATGTAACTGCTTTTACCTTTTGCGATTTCAGCAGCATCGGTTAAAAGTTCTACTGTATTTTCATCCACCTTACTTGCTGTTTGTTTCAGCTGTTCTGTTTTCTTCAAACTTGCAAGTTCTACTTCTTTCATATATTCCTGATCTTGTGTAGGACCATTTCCTAAATGATAATAGATCACATAAATAAAACTAAAGGCTATAGTAGCATAAAACATATATACCCACCATGGAGGAAGACTGTTGTCTAACTCACGTATTCCATCGTACACATGATCTGTCTCCACTTCTCCTTCTTGCTCAATTGGAGCTGCATTGGTCATACGTTTAGAAATCGATTTCCAAGACCAAGCAGATTCTTTTTTCTCTTTGTAACCCAATGCAACCAGCATTCTTTGAAGGATTGAATACAAATAAAGAATCACAAACAATTCAATAAATACTACTACCGATAAAATAATTACGGTATTGGGATCTAGTCCGCCAAATACAGCTGCTACACTCGTATTGGCATCTGCTGCAACTGCTGTTCCTGTTGCATCTTGGGCAAATACGGAGCTCGACATCAGCATAAGAAATGCGGTAATGATGGCTGCACCTTTACCAAATTTATCGCTGATTTTTTTATTTACCAGTCCAACTAAAACGGAACCGATGGCAACGATAACTAATAATAATCCTATGATGGCGAATACAAAAATCCAGAACATGGGACTTGACCACATTGTGCTTTCTTTTGCAACAGTAGTTGTTGCGGCATCTTGTGCATATACTGTAGAAACTAGGAGCAGGAACATACTCATGATGCCTAGTTGTTTTAAAATCTTATTCATGATTGGCATAGTTTAGATTTCCTTCGTTTTTTTCAAGGGGCATATCACTCATGCGATCAATATGTTTCTTATCTGTTTTGATAACATAGATCACTAGGATGGTAAAAAATAACACAAACACTACGAGTGATATTAAGGGGTATATTTCAACCCCTGCGATACTGCTTAAATAATTTATAAATTTCATGTTCTATGAATTATTGAGCCGACATTAATTTTTCTGCTTTGATGTCTGTACCCAAACGTTGTAAGTACGCAATCAAGGCTATAATCTCTTTATCCGACACAGTTTTAATTCCAGCATCAGCTAAATTCTTTGTAATCTTATTTGCTTGCTCCATCAAATCTTTATTAGCAACTTGGTCATAACCTTCTGGATATGGAACTCCTAAGGTTTGCATCGCTCTTATTTTTGCAGCAGTAGTGCTGGTATCTAAATCGTCATCTAACAACCAAGGATAGGCAGGCATGATAGATCCGGGCGACATAGATGTTGGCTCCAACATATGATTATAATGCCATGAGTCTGGATATTTTGCACCCAATCTATGTAAGTCGGGACCAGTACGTTTTGATCCCCATTGGAATGGATGGTCGTATACGTATTCACCTGCTTTTGAATACTCGCCGTAACGTTCTGTTTCTGAACGGAAAGGTCGAACCAATTGTGAGTGACAGGTATAACAACCTTCACGCACATAAATATCTCTACCTTGTAATTCCAATGGTGTATATGGTTTCACACTTGCAATGGTTGGAATATTACTCTTCACTAAGAAGGTTGGAACAATTTCAACAATACCACCAATTAAAATCACGATTAAACTGAAGATCATTAATTGTGTTGGCTTACGTTCAATCCAACGATGCCAGTGTTCTCCTTTATGTACTACTACTTCTTTACTTAATGCAGGTGCTTCTGCTTCTTCATTGGCAACAAGTTTTCCTGATGCTGCGGTTTTAATCAAGTTGTATGTCATTACAATTACACCAATTAAATACAATGCACCACCTAAACTTCTTAGGGCATACATCGGAATAATTTGAGTAACTGTTTCTAAGAAGTTCGGATATTTCAAGAAACCTTCTGCAGTAAATTCTTCCCACATTAAACTTTGTGTGATCCCTGCCCAATACAATGGAATAGCATAGAATAAAATTCCTAATGTACCAATCCAGAAATGGAAGTTTGCAAGTTTTTTAGAGTAGAGTTCTTTACCAAACAAACGCGGGAACAACCAATACAACATACCAAAGGTTAGGAAACCGTTCCATCCCAATGCTCCAACGTGTACGTGTGCCACAATCCAATCGGTGAAATGTCCAATCGCATTTACGTTTTTCAATGACAACATTGGACCTTCAAAAGTTGCCATACCATAAGCTGTAATTGCAACTACAAAGAATTTCAAAATCACATCCTCACGTACTTTATCCCAAGCTCCTCTTAAGGTAAGTAATCCATTGATCATACCTCCCCAAGATGGTGCTATTAACATCACAGAAAATACTACACCTAATGATTGAGCCCAATCGGGTAATGCCGAATACAGTAGGTGGTGCGGACCAGCCCAAATGTATAAGAAGATCAGTGCCCAAAAGTGAATTATCGACAATCTATAAGAATATACCGGTCTATTTGCAGCCTTCGGTAAGAAGTAATACATCAGCCCTAAATAAGGAGTGGTTAAGAAAAATGCAACCGCATTGTGGCCGTACCACCATTGTACTAATGCATCTTGCACACCTGCGTACCAAGAATAACTTTTGAAAAAGTTGATGGGTAATTCAAATGAATTCACCAAATGCAAGACCGCAACGGTTACAAAAGTTGCGATGTAAAACCAAATGGCTACGTATAAATGACGTTCTCTACGTTTTAATATGGTACCGAACATATTCCAGCCGAACACTACCCAGATTAAAGTGATGGCAATATCAATTGGCCATTCTAGTTCTGCATATTCTTTACCCGATGTCATACCTAAAGGCAATGAAATTGCAGCGGCCAAAATGATGATCTGCCAGCCCCAGAAATTAATTTTACTAAGCGTATCGCTGTACATTCGCGTTTTACACAAACGCTGTAAGGAATAATACACACCGGCGAAAATACCATTACCCACAAATGCGAAAATCACAGCATTAGTGTGCAAAGGTCTTACTCTACCAAAGGAAGTGTAGGGAATTCCAAAGTTTAGTTCAGGGAATACTAATTGAAGCGCGACCAGCAATCCTACGGTCATCCCAATTAGCCCAAATACAATCGTGGCATAGGCAAAATTGCGCACGATCTTGTTGTCATAATAGAACTTTTCTACTTGCATAAAGATTTATGGTTGTTTTTGGTTTATGGATTCTGATTTATCTTTTATCTCATCGTCAAAAAGCATTCGTACTGATGGGGTATAATCGTCGTCGTATTGTCCGGTCTTTACCGACCATAGAAAGGAAATTAGGAAGCCTATAGCCACCAGTAAACTCACTCCAATTAAAATTATCAGTACACTCATTGCTTTTTGATGAGGTAAAAGTATCTTGTAGTTTGTTACAATTTCATGATAATAATCAAGTGCAAACATGATTTTTATCATGTTTTAATAAATATAAGAAAAATAATTTTGTCTAATGGCTTATGCTCAATTGATGAAAAACGACATTTTAACGAAGGCCGATGTAGAGCTTTTAGTAAACAGTTTCTACGAAAAGGTGAATAAAAACGCAGTTTTATCGCCTGTATTCAATGATATTGCGCGCACCAATTGGGAGCATCATTTGCCAAAAATGTATGCGTTTTGGTCGGGTATTTTGTTGGGAACAGCCGATTATCGAGGTCAGCCTTTTGAAAAACATGCCCAACATGCAGCACATATTCATGCCGAACATTTTAATGAATGGCTCCGGCTATTTCATGAAACTATAGATGAATATTTCGATGGTGAAAAGGCTAAGCTAGCGAAGCAACGAGCAGAAAGTATTGCAGCAATCTTTCAGTATAAAATTGACTTTATCCGATCAAACCAAAATTCTGAAGATTAATACTGAGGCAAACTAGTTCGTACCTTTGCTTTTAGTTCAAACAATATACTGTACAGCCCGAAGTTTGTGCGGTTGATGTAGATGAAATGCTTTACTCCACGCGCTTGTTTAAACTCTGGCATCTTAGACAATTGTTCTCCAAATTGATAAAGCTTATTCATAAATTCTGGATTGTCGAAATTAAAATATTCCGACATATAGGGTTCAGCAAAAATGGAGATCATTTCTTTATACCATTTGTAATAAAATGCAATTTCTTGCTCATTGTCCTCTGGCAAAATCATTTCCAATTTACGAAATGCATCAAGTGTTAGCTCTTTATTTTCTAGGGTCTCTCTTTTAGTCAATGAGAAAAATGGTTCGTAAAAATCTTCTGGTATTTCCTTAATGCATCCGAAATCTAAAACGCCCAATTTCCCATCTTTGGTAATTAAAAAATTCCCTGGATGTGGGTCGGCATGCACCGCTTTTAAAACATGCTGTTGGTAATTATAAAAATCCCAAAGCGATTGTCCAATTCTATTTCTTTCTTCCTGACTTGGATTCTCGGCGAGGAATTCTTTTAAATGCTTGCCATCCATCCAATCCATGGTAATGATGCGCTGACTCGATAGTTCTGGATAATAATTTGGAAAAACTAAGTTGCTTAGATGTGCACATGCCGAAGCGAATTTCTGAGAACGTTCTAGCTCTAATTCATAATCGGTTTCCTCCAACATCTTTTGCTCAACTTCCTTTAAATAAACCTCCAACTCTTTTTCAGACATCCCCAACAATCGGAATGCAAAAGGTTTCACCAATTTCAAATCGGATGAAATACTTTCAGCTACACCAGGGTACTGAATTTTAACTGCAAGCTCCTTACCATTTAATTCTGCTTTATGTACTTGCCCAATGGATGCAGCATTGCTGGATACCATATTAAAACGATCGTAGATTTTATCGGGACTCTTCCCAAAATATTTACTAAACGTTCTAACAATTAATGGGCCTGATAAAGGAGGCGCATTGTATTGCGATTTTGCAAATTGATTCACATAAGCCTTTGGTAAAATATTTTTATCCATGCTCAACATCTGAGCAACTTTCAAGGCAGAACCTTTTAATTCACTTAATGAATTATAAATATCTCGCGCATTGTCCTCATTCAACTCTTCCTTGCTAATAGAAGGATCGAATAATTTCTTCGTATAATGTTTAATGTAATTACTACCAACTTTTACGCCCGTCTTAATAAATTTAGCAGAGCGCTCCACTTTTGTGCTGGCAATACTTTCTTGTTCTTTCATGTTATTTTTTGAAAGGAGAATTTCTGAATAAAAATTTTCCGTATTCAATCATACTGTCTAAAGGCGATGTAGCCATTAAATCAAAAGTTACATTTAAGCCTTTTTCTATCGCCTCATCGGTTCGTTCGAAATCTGTGCTGTGGTCGTCTGTCCAGAAATTAATGATGAACATCAATTGCAACCACAAAGCATCTTTGTATTTATCACTAATAAATTTACGTTCAATAATTTCTGTCGATGCAATACCTTGTTGGATAACTTCATCGGCATACTCCTCGAACATTTTTTTAAAATCATTTAAAAAATATGGCATTGAGAATTGAACTTTTTTCACTTTTTTAAATGACCATGTTACATAACTTCTATGCGATTTCAAATGCTCAATCAATCCAAAATAAAACGATAAAATTTTCTCACGAGAAGAATATCCTTCGTACACATCTTGAGATTTAATGGTTTCTAAGGTATGGTTAAAAAAGGATCTCCAAATACTCGATTCAATGGCTTCAAATCCACTGAAGTGTTTGTAAAATTCCGCTTCTTCTATACCAATGGATTTTGTGAAGGCATAAATACTTTCAGGTGTTTTAGAATGCGTTAAAACATAGTCGATATACGCTTCTCTGATTTTGATTTTGTTGTCTGTCTTTGCCATATTATTTTAAACTTGCATAAGGCAAACGTGCTAATTTTTCGACTTTATAATAGGCATCGAGTCCAGCACATGTTATGGAATTTGCCTTATCTATATTTACAAAACCATCCTCTTCGATAATGGTTTGCTCAAGAATAACTTCTATTACATTTCCAATGACCAAGGATGTACCATTCAATGGAATTGGAAGAATCTCTTGTAATTTTAATCCCAATTTAATTGGCGATTCCTCAACATAAGGAGCAGTTAAAAATTCTGAATAATATTCATTCAATCCAGTTTTCTTAAACTCTGATGTTTGAGCATCGTATTTTGCACTGCTTAGATGTGCTTGGTGATAAATTTGTTTCGTGACGTTATTGATAGTATAGTATCCTGTTTCTCGAATATTCTTTAAGGTTTGGTGTTCTTCGGTTTCAGGTCTAGCAATAAACCCAATGTAAGGCGGGTTTGCACCAATGTGAACGATGGAATTAAAAGGCGCCACATTGCTCACATCGGCAATACTTTTTGTAGCTATTAAGTTCAAACTTTTAAAACCCGAGATGGAATTAAAAAAATTGGCGCGATAGCGTTGAGGCATCTCTTCGAAATCTTTTCGAGTGTATGAAATCATATTAAATCGCTTGATGATTAAAGGGCTGAAGTACTAATTCTGAAACTACACCAGAGCTTGGTTGCTGACATAAAAACCAAATGGAACGTGCAGCTTCTTCGGCTGTTACAAATTTATCTTTTTGTACTCTTAGGTCGATGTTGTCCCAGAAAGGAGTGTCGGTGCCTCCTAAGAAAATATTGGTGATTCTAATATCGGTACGTTTTAATTCCTCTCTCAATGATTTTAACATTCCATTCAATCCATACTTCGATGCTGAATAAGCCATTGATCCTGCCATTGGTGTTTTACCCAAAACTCCAGGAAGGTTTATGATTAAACCTTTCTTTTGCTCTTTCATTTTTGGAACAAAAGATTTCAATAAATTGAAAACTGCAATTAAATTAATCTGTAAACTTTGAATGATTTCTTCCTCTGTCAAGTCTTCTAGTGATTTGATAATACCAATGCCACTTGCATTTATCAATATATCTATCGACGGGCATTTGCTATGGATCACATCGGCCATTTGTTGTATTTCATTTTTGGCATTTTTCAAATCTATTGCGAAACAATTTTCATTGTCGATGCCTAGCTCATGTGCCAATTCTGCTAATTTACTTGCATCTCTTGCTGTCAAAAATAAATTAGCGCCCGACTGCTTTAATAATTTAGCCGTGTTTCTTCCAATACCTCCCGTGACACCAACAATCAATACATTCTTATCCTTAATACTCTCCATTTATGCTTTCATTTCTATGTATTGTAAAAATTCTTTTCTCACATCCGAATCGTTGAACCTTCCACTGAAATCAGAAGTAACCGTACTGCTGTTCACATCACCCACACCTCTAGACGATACACATAAATGGTGTGCATCTATAACAACTGCTACATCTTCTGTTTGCAATACTCGTTTCAACTCGTTAGCAATTTGTTTTGTTAATCGTTCTTGAACTTGTGGACGTTGTGAATAATACTGTACGATTCTATTAATCTTTGAAAGACCAATCACTTGTCCGTTTGAGATATATGCCACATGTGCTTTGCCTATGATGGGCACGAAATGATGTTCGCAATTACTGTACAAAGTGATGTTCTTTTCAACCAGCATTTGGTTGTATTTGTATTTATTTTCGAACATTGAAATTTTTGGCTTGTTCGCTGGATTTAATCCCCTGAAAATTTCTTTCACATACATCTTTGCAACTCTATGTGGTGTGCCTTTCAGGCTATCGTCACTTAAATCCAAACCCAACACTTGCATGATTTCTCTAAAATGCTTTTCTATCAATTCAATTTTTAAATCGTCATCTAATTCAAAAGCATCTTCCCTTAATGGCGTTTCAATAGAAGTTGAAATATGTTCGTCGCCAATCATATCTACTATTTCCTTGTTTAAGTTCATTGTATTTGTTTCTGACATAATTTTTCTGTTTTGTGTTCAACAAGACATTCCGACTTTTGTTTAAGTTTTTACATCAAATAATTAAACAAAATATCAAACATCTAAGCCCCATTTTTGTTTCCAATACGATGAAAATGGTTAAGAAAGGGGATTTAGACCAAAAAATATGTGTCCATTGCAAGCGACCATTTATATGGAGAAAAAAATGGGAAAAGAATTGGGCCGATGTAAAATATTGTAGTGAACGTTGTAAAAGAGATTCAAAAAAATGAGTAAAAGAATTTTGGTTTGGTTTCGAAACGACTTAAGGATTCATGATCATAGAGCATTGCTGGAAGCAGTTCAAAAATCCGAAGAAGTTTTGCCATTGGTATGCATCGACCCAAGAATGAATACCACAACCAAATTTGGCACTCGTAAGACTGGCGCGCATCGCATGCAATTTTATTTAGAAGCCGTTCAAGATTTAAAAAATCAATTGCGAAAAATCAATGGAGATCTTCTAGTAAAAATGGGGAAAGCAGAAGAAGTGATTCCAGAAGTTTGTCAGAAATATTCGATCAATGCGGTATATGCTTTTAAAGAGGTAGCATCGGAAGAGGTAAGAATTTCCGATCAATTAGAAAGGAATTTATGGAAACAAAAAATTCCTCTAACTTTATTTTTAGGCAATACCTTATACAATAAAGAAGACCTACCATTTCCCATCAAAGATATTCCGGATGTATTTACTACGTTTCGCAAAAGAGTGGAGCGCGACTCATGGATTCGTGAGTGTATGGATGCACCAGAGCGCATCACAATACCCGAAGGACTAGAGGAGTCGGGTGTTCCGGTATTAGAGGATTTAGGATTTGAAAAAATCGCAAAAAACAAAAACGCTGCAATCAATTATAATGGTGGAGAAAGCGAGGCTTTGAAGAGACTTGAGGAATATTTTTGGGAGAAAGATTTATTACAAAATTATAAGAATACAAGGAACGGATTGTTGGGGTCCGACTACTCATCAAAATTCTCAGCTGCATTATCTTTCGGTTGTTTGTCGCCACGAAAAGTCTATTGGGAAATTAAGCGATACGAGAAAGAACGCGTTGAAAACGATTCCACTTACTGGTTGTATTTCGAATTGTTATGGCGCGATTATTTCCGATTCATGTTCAAAAAATATGGCAATGCTTTGTTTAGAGAAGATGGTATCAGGAAAATAAAACGAACAAACATTGCACAAAACGAGGAAGAGTTATTCGAGCTATGGAAAAATGCGAAAACAGGAATTCCATTTATTGACGCGAATATGCTTGAATTAAAACTTACAGGTTTTATGAGTAATAGAGGTCGGCAAAATGTTGCAAGTTTCCTCATCAACGATCTACATGTAACATGGACAAAGGGCGCTGCATATTTCGAAGAGATGCTCATCGATTATAATCCAGCATCTAATTGGGGAAATTGGGCTTATCTAGCAGGAGTTGGAAATGACCCTAGAGAAGAGCGTTACTTCAACGTACTTAAGCAAGCATACGATTATGACCCCAAAGGAGAATATGTTAAACATTGGATTCCAGAACTGAAAGATTTACCAGAACAATACATACATCAACCCTACCTAATGAAAATTGAAGAACAAGAAAAATTTGGATTGCGATTAGGAAAAAACTATCCCAATCCAATCATTCAATTTAAAAAATTTGAACGGGTATAAATGAAGCTTCGACTTATTCTAGGGGATCAACTGAACATCAAGCATACGTGGTTTGAACATGTTGATAAAGATGTGATGTATGTCATGCGAATACAATAGAAGCACCAAAACAGAAAAAGATTCTTGTCCCTTCAATACATTGTATTGGAATTTCTATCTAGAACATGAAGATGTATTATCAAAGAATCCAAGAATAGGTATGGTTTATACTACTCTTCGTAAAATGAGTGCTGAAGATATTGATGCAATTAAACAAAAATCTAAATCGATATTAGATAATTTAGAAAACTTATAGATTACTCTTCTAAATTAGCTGTTTTTAGTAATTCTCTATGATTGATAATTTTAATTTTCTTACCAGAGAATTCCAACATATTATTCGATTTGAATTCCGACAACAGACGAATTGCAGTTTCTGTTGCAGTGCCTACTAATGTTGCTAATTCTTCTCGCGATAAGCTCACAGTTAATGTACTTCCGTCTGACTCTACGCCGTACATTTCTTTAAGAAACAATAGCGCTTCTGCCATACGTTCACGTACCGATTTTTGGGCTAAATGTAATATGGTATTTTCTGCCTGTTTTAAATTTTTAGAAAGCAATTGAATGATCTGCATGGAAAGGTCTTTGTTTTTCTCCACCAAATCCAAGAATACATTTTTAGGAATAAAACATATTGAACAATCGTCTAATGCTGTTGCAGTACTCGTATAGGCATCGCCACTCAATAATGCTCGATAACCCACAACATCGCCCTCTTTAGCTAAACGCACAATTTGCTCACGACCTTCCATTCCCATCTGATGAATTTTTATTTTACCATTGTTCACACAAAAAATGCCATGAGGATAAGCTCCTTCAGTAAAAATCTGTTGACCTTTTTTTACCGATTGACACCATTTATTTTGATTTACAATTTGTAATTCTTCTTTATTCAGATGACAGAAAATGGATTTAAAACGAGCAGAACAATGCTCACAATCGATGTGCAAATCTTCTTTTTTAGCCATTACTAGGGGGTGTAATTTGTTGTAAATATAAGTATTATTTTACTCTTTTTGAAGGAATAAGTTTTGTATAAACTGTTTCTCATCTTTCTCCGTTAAGAAAATACTCAAAGGATAATCAACTTGAACACCTCTTCCTGCATCTGGATACCCTAAATGATACGTTATATGGTGCAATGGCACTCTCAATTTCATACCCGAATGAGGTGTAATAATTTCTGGATAGGCTCTCCCATTATTCCCAGCAATAGTTCCACCTGATTCTTCGCCAATAAATTTTGCTTTAGTATATAATTTCAAATAGGAAGCTAATAAACTTGAAGAGGAAACCGATTTCCCATCTATCCAAACATAAATTTCCGGATTAAAGTCTTTGTCTTTTTTAGATTTGAATTCGTAGCGATATTTTTTCAGGCCACTTTCCGACCAGCGTTGTCCTTGAGGAATTACATCGTACAATAATTTTGAAAGTAGCCATTGGCTATATCCTTTAAATTTAAGTCTGCTACCAAGCTTTGTATTTTTCTTACGCTCAGCATACATATATATATCGGAAGGAATCAAATGGTTTAATAAATCAAAAGCATGATAGATGTTGCCTCCAGTATTTGCTCTTAAATCAATAAGTATTGTTTTCACCGAATCCTTTTTCATTTTCTGAAATGCTTCGGCATAAAAGGCTTTACTAATTTTTTTAAACGAAGAGATTTTCAATATGCGTACATCTTTATAATTTTTATTTTTCAGAAAATATACTGAAGCACTCGTATCTGTCTTTTGCCAGTCGGCCCATTGATACGAAAGGTTCTTCGCAGTATATTTAATGGTACGTTCTATCGGAATTTTCTTCAATCCATTTTTTGTTTCAAACTCCACAACACATATGGTAGGTACATTGTAGAAAGCATTGAAATAGGTATTGAAGTTAGAAGCTATCACCGAATTTGTAAAAGTTTGCACATTCCCATCGCCGCTCTTCAACATCAGCATTCTACTAACAATTTCAATACTTGGGATATTATTAATTGAAATGATTTTCATCCAAGAAGTATCCGGCAATAATTCCTTTATATTTTTTGCATAGAGATTACCATTATGAATTAGAATGTTGAAATTGAAAAAGTTTTTCGATTGCAAGACAAGTGTATTACTTGCCGATGTGTGCACGCAACGAACGGTGGCCATTAATGTATTGATTTTTTCTCCCAGCTCATTTTTTGAAATGGAATCCACAATCCCACGATTCAAGTAGTCGAAGACCCAATCGAATTCTTCTTCCTTGGTATATCTGAAAACTGATGGATGTGCTTGTTTCAAGACATCGTAGGTAAATTGTAAGTCGGCCTTCGCTTGCTCTGCACTGTATTTCTGAGCAATGGATAAAATTGAACTATTTAAGAATACTAAAAAGAATATTATAAATCTCATACTTGGTTAGATGCTATTAAATCAAATGTACTAAATAATTACAGAAGCATACCATCTATTGGGTATTTAAAATACACTTGGAATGGTATAGGATAGGATGAATACATCTGCTTCTTTTGTATACGAATCTACATTAAAATGAAAAAACATCTATTGTTAATTAGTTGCATAGTTTTGGTGCTACAATCACAAGCACAAACTCCTGCAATTTATTCAACATTGCCGAATGGTGGTACTGCTAGAGACTTAATATTTAAAGGACCAGATACGAGTTTCTGTATCAACAGTTATTGGTTATACAGAAGCACCGATGATCTAAAAACTTGGCAAAATTCTGTCGAACTACAATTCGGCGGCGCTTATACTTTTACATCGATGGATGGTTTTGGAGAAAAAATTATGGCAGGCCAAAACACAGGTGGTAGGTACATTCTTTCAAACGATGCGGGAGCAACTTGGTCGGACGTAAAATTCATTGGTAAGAATCAACAAGTAAACGATATTGAATTCCTGAATTCAACAACTGTGTTCGCGCTTGCAAGTTCTGGATCTAGCACCGACTCCATTATATTATTTAAATCCACAGATGGTGCTGAAACTTGGGAACGTGTTTATAAATTTCCAAAAAGAGGTGCTAATGCACGAATGACTTTTTTAAACGCATCTATAGGAGCAGTTTACTTTAACAGTAATTTATACATCACGAAAGATGCTGGTCTAAACTGGTACAGCCCTTCTGGTATTGATACTACAGAGAACGTTTTGTCTGTGTACTTATACGACGCACAAAATGCATTTGTGGGACAAGATGCTGGAGGTCTTTACAAATCGACCGATGGAATGCAAACATTTAATTTCACTCAATCTGTTTTCCCAAGACTCGATTATGAAAATCAACTTTTATTTTCTGATTTAAGTACAGGTTATGTTACTGAAGGATATACAAGAGATTTTGCATTTAGAAAAACTACGGATGGAGGGGTCAATTGGACAACTCTAGCAACTGGAGTTAATTTTAAAAATTTCCATATTGTGGATGATAATACCGTTTACTTGTATGGGGCAAATAATAATTTTTACAAAGTAAGTACAGTATTAAGTGGAATAAACACAAATGAAATTTCTTCAAACATAAAGATATATCCGAACCCTTCAACAGGCTTGGTAACTATTAAGAGTACAGAAAATATCAAAGATAAAACGCTACGTGTTTACTCGAGTTTGGGAAAACTTATTCAGGAGCAACACATCGGCATAAATGATTTTCAAATAAATCTAGTGGATGCAGGAATTTACATCTTGATGATAGATCATCAGGTTGTAGGTAGGGTAAATATACAGTAAAGAAGAAGGGCGGAAAATTCCGCCCTTTGATTTTTTAAACACCCAACAACAAGCGTTGTGGATCTTCTAAATATTGTTTTACGCGGACTAAAAATCCAACCGATTCTCTGCCGTCAATAATTCTATGATCGTAAGACAATGCGATGTACATCATCGGTTTAATAACTACTTGTCCGTTCACTGCCATAGGACGTTCAACGATGTTGTGCATTCCTAAGATTGCCGACTGCGGAGCGTTGATGATTGGAGTAGACATCATAGAACCAAATACACCACCATTAGTGATAGTAAATGTTCCGCCTGTCATTTCTTCAATCGTCAATTTATTATCGCGTGCTTTGCCTGCTAATTCGGCTACTGCTTTTTCGATTTCTGCCAATGACATAGATTCTGCATTACGAATCACAGGCACGACTAAACCTTTCGGAGCCGATACTGCGATAGACATATCTACGAAATCGTGATATAAAATTTCCTCACCATTAATTTGAGCATTCACTGCTGGGAATTCTTTCAAAGCTTCACACACAGCTTTTGTAAAGAAGGACATAAAGCCCAATCCAACACCGTGTTTTTCTTTGAATTTATCTTTGTATTTAGCGCGGATATCCATGATCGGTTGCATGTCTACTTCGTTAAACGTAGTAAGCATAGCAGTTTCATTCTTCACAGTCACCAAACGTTTCGAAACAGTTTTTCTCAATGAGGACATCTTCTCCTTACGCACATTTCTTGCACCTGCTACTGGAACAGAAGTTTTTGCATCTGTACTTGCTGCTGGCTTAGAAGCCTTAGCAGGACTAGCATTCATAGCATCTTCCTTGGTGATTCTTCCATCCTTTCCCGTACCATTCACTGCATTTGCATCCACCCCTTTTTCTGCTAAAATTTTAGCAGCAGCTGGCGAAGGATGATTGCTTGCATAGTTTGATGCAGTAGTTGTTGCCGATACAGTGCTTGCTACAGATTTTTGTTTCGGAGTTGTTTCTGCTTTAGGAGCATCTGCCTTCGGAGCAGTAGCTTTTGCGTCGGTATCAATAGAGCAAACTGCTGCACCAATCGCTAAGGTATCGCCTTCATTTGCAACGGTGCTTAACACACCTGCTTGTTCTGCCGTTAATTCAAAAGTTGCTTTATCTGATTCTAACTCTGCAATGACTTCATCCATCTCTACAAAATCGCCACTTTGTTTTATCCAACGTGACAATGTAACTTCTGAGATTGATTCTCCAACAGGAGGTACTTTAATTTCTAGTTTCATAGTTTATATCTTTCGATATTCCTCTAAGGAATGATGTTATTATTTATCGTTTGTAAATGCTTTATATAAAATATAATCTTGCTGACTCAAATGTTGTTTGTTAAATCCGGTTGCAGTACTTGCACTTTCTTTTCTTGAAATCACTTCAATATTTTCTTTTCTCATTTTGCGAACTAGGTATGGCCAAGCCCCCATATTACGTGGTTCTTCTTGTACCCAGAACACTTCTGTTGCTTTTGAATATTTTTTCTTCAATGCTTCCAATTGGTCATATGGCAATGGATAAATTTGTTCCAAACGAACTATTGCAACATCTTTTGAGCGTCCTTCTTTTTCTCTACGTTCCAATAATTCATAATAAATTTTACCAGAACAAATTAATACGCGTTTAACATCTTTAGCCTTTACACTTGCATCGTCAATTACTTCTTGGAAATTTCCATTAGTAAATTCCGACAATTCAGATACACATGCAGGATGGCGTAATAAACTCTTAGGTGTAAATACCACTAATGGTTTTCTAAATGGACGAACCATTTGTCGACGAAGTAAATGGAAGTAGTTAGCAGGCGTGCTACAAACTGCAACTTGAATATTATCGTTAGCACAAGCTTCTAAGAATCGTTCGATACGTCCCGATGAATGTTCAGGGCCTTGACCCTCATAACCATGCGGCAATAACATTACCAATCCGTTTGATCTTCTCCATTTATACTCTGCACTTGTCACAAATTGATCTACAATAATTTGTGCGCCATTAAAGAAATCGCCAAACTGCGCTTCCCAAATCGTAAGAGTATTTGGTGATGCCATTGCATAACCGTATTCAAATCCTAAGACTCCGTATTCAGACAAATGTGAGTTGAAAATATTAAACTCATTTTGTTGTTCTGAAATATTTTGTAATGGGATGTATTCTTCTTCTGAATCTTCGATCTTCACAACTGCATGTCGATGCGAGAATGTACCACGTTCAACATCTTGACCACTCAATCGAACATCGTAACCTTCATTCAACAATGTTCCATAAGCCATCAACTCTGCCATTGCCCAATCGAATGTTTTTGTTTCCTTTACCATTTTATTTCGTTCAGCAAACAGTCGTTCTATTTTGCTTAGGAACTTTTTATCTTTTGGTAGAGTACTTATCTTATCGGCAATTTGTAAAAATATTTTCTCATCGACTTTCGTCTTGAATGTTGTCTTAAAATCTTCAGGAGTTGAGAATCTGAAATTCATCCAAGCACCTTGGAACAAAGGCTCTACACTGGTTTTGTTTTCTTGCTTTGCTTCATTCAAACGTTCTTGCAAATGCTGACGAAACTCTTTGTCCATCTGCTTTGCCATATCAGCATCAATAGATCCTTGTTCACTTAATTTCTTTACATAGATCTCTCTAGGATTCGGATGTTTTTCAATTGCCTTGTACAACAAAGGTTGTGTAAAACGAGGTTCATCCGATTCGTTGTGTCCATATCTTCTATAACATAAAATATCAATGAACACATCGGTATGATATTTCTGACGATATTCCACTGCCATTTGTATTGCATGAACTAGCGCTTCTACATCGTCACCATTCACATGGAATACTGGCGATAAAGTTGTTTTTGCAACATCGGTACAATAAGTACTTGAACGAGCATCTTTATAATTCGTTGTGAAACCAATCTGATTGTTGATGACCAAATGAATAGTTCCACCAGTTCTATAACCATCGAGCTTAGACATTTGAATCACTTCGTACACGATACCTTGCCCGGCTACCGATGCATCACCATGAATTAATATTGGTGCAATGCTTAGTAAATCTCCAGAGTATTTATGATCAATTTTCGAACGCACCATTCCTTCTACTACTGGATCCACCGCTTCTAAGTGCGAAGGGTTTGGTGACAAACTTAAATGGATGTCTTTGCCTTTTGAAGTTTTCACATCGGTTGAATAACCTAAGTGATATTTCACATCACCTCCAAATGGATCGTCTTCGTTGAATTTACCTTCAAACTCTTTGAAAATTTCTTTGTAGGTTTTGTTCATGATATTTGCTAAGACATTAAGTCTTCCTCTATGTGCCATACCAATCACAAATTCTTTTAGACCTAATTCTGCTCCTTTTTCAATCACCGCATCCAAAGCAGGAATTAATGTTTCAGCACCTTCTAAAGAAAATCTTTTCTGACCTAAAAATTTAGTGCCTAAGAAATTCTCGAAAATTACTGCTTGATTTAATTTATGTAAGATTTGTTTTTTCTCCTCTATAGAAAAATTGGGAGTGTTCCGTGTCGATTCTAATTTTTCGCGGAACCATTGTATACGTTCAGGATGTCTGATGTACATGAACTCCACACCAATAGATTGGCAATAGGTTTGTTCTAATAAAGCAATGATGTCTTTCAATTTTGCTGGACCCAATCCCACTTCAACACCCGCGTTGAATACCGTATCTAAATCGGCATCACTCAATCCCCATTGCGAAATCTCTTTACCCGGATAATATTTCCTACGCTCTCTAACAGGATTCGTTTTTGTGAACAAATGTCCACGGTGACGATATCCATGAATCATATTTAACACCCCAATCTCTTTTAAGAAATGTTCTGGAGTTTCCATGGTTACTGCCGATGCATCACCACTTCTACCCAATTCAAATCCTTCAAAAAATTTCTTCCAACCAAAATCCACCGATTCGGGATCTTCTTTATACGACTCGTATAGTGACTCTATGTATGCAGTAGAGTTCGTGTTCAAATATGTTAACTTATCCATGTTTTTCAGAAACGTCCGCAAAATTACAAATAAAAACGCCTATTTTATAGGTTTTTATGCATTAAAATGCCTAGAAAATCTAATGTTTTTCAAGCCTTTAAACTCGACTCAAAGGTCATATCTACTTGATTTAGAAAGGATAACAAATCTGACACTTCTGCCAATGCGATTATATTCTCCAAACTATCAATATTATGCTGATTTATTGCTGCACCTGCGAGCAGTATTTTCTGCTTCGCGAAATGCTGAATGTATTGCTGCAAGGCCTTATGTAATTCCTCTGGCTGCATAGCATTGGTGAGCACACTAAAAATATAATCGGGCTGATATGCAGAAATCACATCTTTTACATAGGCTACCGATAAATTTTGGCCTAAATACAAGATATGGTGCCCATGTTGTTTTATAATGTAGTATGCAAATAACAATGCAATCTCGTGATACTCATTATCGGGCAAGAACAAGAGGAATTTTTTTGCATCATTGCTTGGAGCTTGTTTGATGGAATCAATTGCTAGAATCAATCGTTGCTTAATCAAGTTCGAAGCAAAATGTTCTTGAGCGGGATTGATCATACCCGTCTGCCACATAATACCAACCTTATGTAAAAAGGGGTAAATCACGTGCAAAACCGTTTGCTCAAAACCTATTTTTTTTACCGCAGCATTTAGCGCTTTCTTGAATTCTAGTTCGTTTAAACTCAATGAATGCTTGGAAAGCTGTTGGATGTAAACCGAATAATTATTTTCAGAATGGGCAAGTTCATTTACTTTCTCCGAAATTTCTTCATTGCTCAACTTCGCAATTTCAGAAATCTTAATGCCATGATCGTTGAGAATTGCTACGTTTAAAAGAAATCGAAGGTCCTCATCGTCATAATAACGTATGTTCGTCTCCGTACGCTTAGCTGGTAAGAAATTATAGCGTTGCTCCCAGATACGAATGGTATGCGACTTAATACCTGTAATGGTTTCAATATCCTTAATGGAAAACTTATTCATCCTGCCCATACAACAGATATTAATTCATTTAGTTTATAATAACTATTCAATTATTTTATGTTCGTAGGCAAATTTAATAAGTCCAACTAAACTTTTGGTCTTCGTTTTCCTGAAAATATTTTTTCGATGCGTTTCCACCGTGCGTTCACTAATAAAAAGCGCTTCTGCAATCTGACTATTATTGTACTCCTTTGCAATCAATGCAACGATTTCTAATTCTCTTTTTGTTAAATTTATCTCCTTGCTACCATCGACCTTAGTCGTTTCCGTCGCATAATTACGCATTAACTCTGCAGTAATCTCATCACCAAAAAATAATCCACCCGATGCAATTTTATTCAATGCATTCAACAACTCTTCCTTGCCCGTATTTTTTAAAATATAACCTTGCACCCCCGCATCAATCATCTCTCGAATCGTCTGCTTTTCACCAAACATAGACAATGCAAGAACTTTCATCCCAGGAAATTCATCGTGAATTTTTTGAGTCAATTCAATACCCGACATCTCTGGCATGTTAATATCTGTTAGTACGATATCAATATCTAATTCCTTTAATAATTCCAAGGCTTTGAATGCCGATGTAGTAGCGGCAAGCACCTGAAAATTGGGAACTCCAGACAGCAATGCTTGAATACCATCGATCATAATCTGATGGTCGTCAACAATAAGTAAATTTATTTTCGTCGACATAGCAATGCGTTTAATTTCAGCACAAAATAGTAAAATTTGTACTATTTTATCAAATCGCCTGCTAATTCCAATAAGCTAGTCTCTGCTAATTTGAATTGGTACAATGCGTTGACATACCTGCTGTTTGCTTCAATAAAGTTTCTTTGTGCTTCACGTAATTGAAAAGAAGAAATTCCTCCAAGCCTATATTTATCTATACTTATGTCGAGGTTGCGCTTCGAAATTTCTTGATTCTCACTTTCTAATTTCAATAGCGTCAAATTATTTTGATAAGAGTTTACCAATGTCTTCCAATTGGCTTCTAAATTTAATTTCACACTGTTCAAATCCATCTCCGCACTTTGAGCCTGAATCTTTGCAATCTTTTCGCGTTTGCTTTGCAATAAGCCATTGAAAATATTCAAACTTGCAGTGATTCCGTAGTTAAATCCTTGTGTTCTATTTTCAATAAAAAATCCTGCTTCTGCATTTTGATTGTTGTAATTGTATCCAGAGTTCAAACGTAATGTCGGATACCTATCGGCGCTTACTTCTTTAATGTTTAACTCTGCAATTCTTTGCCTACTTTTTGCAGAAATTAATTGAGGGTTTTGTATTAACAATTTACCGTACAATTCATCTACATTTAAAGTGGTAGCATTAGGTATAGTATCGATTAATTCGAAATCGTTAGAAATTGGTTGCACCAAAATCTCATTGAATCTTGCTTTTAAATTTTTATAATTCTCTTGCTGATTTAAAAAATTAGAATAATCTGCATTGTAGTCGACCTTCGCATTTAACAAATCCAAAGTAGAACCCGATCCTACCTGACTTTTGTTTTCAGCAATACTTAGTCGCGACTTAGAAACTTCTAATGCTTCTTTACTTGCTTTTAATTGTTCGTTTGCTGCAACTATAGCATAGTAATTGATTATAATATCGGCTACTACGCCTTGCACCATTGCTTTTGCGTTTACTTCACCCAAACGTTCCAATTCTTTAAGTCGATCGTAGGCTGCAAACATCTTCATCCCATCAAACAAAGTCCAGCTCAATGCTACACTTGCATTTTGACTGACCGTTTTTGCTGCATCTCTTTCGTTGATTCCACCTGTTACGAAAACCTGACGAGTATCGTTTATGCTTCTGCTCAATCCAGCACTTGCATCTACTCTTGGTAACAAAGCAGAAACCGCAGCCTTTCTATTTTGTTCAGAAAGTTCTTCTTCGTTTTTGGCAATTTTTATGGAATAATTATTATCTAATCCTATGCGAATACTTTCTTCCAAACTTAATTTCTTTTGCTCTTGTGCTAACACATCGGCATAAGAAAAAAGGCTGATGAAAAGTAGTATGAATATATATTTATGTAACATTATTAATTTTCTAAAGCGTTGTAATCTGTTGTATCCAATTTTTTTGTGCGCGACATGTAGGTGTAAATTGCAGGGATAATATACAAGGTTAAGATCAATGAAAATATTGTCCCACCAATAATTACGATACCCATACTCACTCTGCTTTTTGCAGCGGCACCTAAAGATAGAGCGATAGGTAAAGCACCCAATGCGATGGCTAAACTTGTCATAAGAATTGGGCGTAAGCGCGCTGCCGATGCTTCACGAATTGCTACTGACATGCTCTTCCCTTGTAGTTTTAATTGATTCGCAAATTCAACGATTAAGATCCCGTTTTTGGTTACTAAACCGATGAGCATAATGATTCCAATTTGGCTAAAGATGTTTAATGTTTGATCGAACATCCAGAGCGACAATACTGCACCGGCAATCGCTAAAGGTACTGTAATCATGATGATCAATGGATCAATGAAACTTTCAAATTGTGCAGAAAGGATTAGATAGATTAAGATTAATGAAAGTATAAATGCGAATAAAATATTCGAATTACTTTCAGCAAAATCTCTTGATGTTCCTGCCAATGAAGTAGAGAATGAATCGTCTAAAACTTCTTTCGCAATTTCATCCATTTCTTTGATACCATCGCCAATGGTTTTACCAGGTGCGAGACCGGCAGAAACAGTGGCCGACATGAATCTGTTGTTATGATACAATTGTGGAGGACTACTTTGTTCGTCCACTTTAACTAAATTGTCTAATTGAATCAATTCGTTCTTATTGTTTCTAACAAAAATGGAAGTTAAATCAATTGGTTCATCGCGGTCCGAACGATCAAATTGTCCGATGACGGAGTATTGTTTCGAGTTCATATTGAAATATGCGAAACGCTGTCCACTCAATGCCAATTGCAAAGTTTGTGCAATGTCTAAAACAGATACACCTAAACTTTTTGCCTTATCTCTGTCGATGCTTACCGATAATTCAGGTTTATTGAATTTCAAATCCACATCATTCATAGTGAAAGTTGGATTTTGTTGTACACGTTCCATAAATTTCGGAAGCACCTCACGTAATTTTTCAAAATTCGGAGCTTGCAAAACATACTGAACAGGTAATCCACCTCTTCTTCCACCCGAAGAAATGGTTTGTTGTTGAATCACAAAAACTCTTGCTTCGGTTAGACTACGTGTAAGATTAGTAAGTTGATTTGCAATTTGATTTTGACTGCGTTCACGTTCGTGTGGTTCGTATAATTTCAATCGCACAAATCCTGTATTAGCTGCACCCGAACCTGTAAAACCAGGGGAAGTTACTGTAAGGGCAATTCTTTTTTCTGGTACAGAGTCCAATAAAATTTGTGTGAGTTTTAAAATAAAATAATCGGTGTACTCGTAAGATGCTCCTTCTGGTGCAGTAATAGACATTTGAATTGCACTTCTATCGTCTAATGGAGAGAGTTCCGATTGCAAGCCTTTTCCTACGAAGAAAATAATTGCGAAACACAAGACTAATAATCCCAATGCCCATGCTCTAACTTTCAAAAATTTATCCAATGTTCGTGCATATTCTGCTTCCATACGTTGGAAGAAAGGTTCGGTCATTAAATAAAATTTACTTTTCTTATGTCCCGACTTCATCAATTTAGCGTTCAACATCGGCGTAAGCGTAAGCGATACGAATGCGGAGATTAAAACGGCGGAGGCAACCACAATTCCAAACTCTCGGAAAAGTCGACCTACGAAACCTTCTAAAAATATAATGGGAAGAAAAACTGCTGCTAATGTTATGGAGATAGAAATAACTGCCATAAAAATTTCATTCGAACCTTTTATCGCGGCTTCTAATGGCGATAGACCTTCTTCTACTTTTTTAAATATATTCTCCGTTACAACAATACCATCGTCTACTACCAAACCAGTTGCAAGAACGATTGCCAATAATGTTAAAACGTTGATTGAAAATCCCATCAAATACATGACGAAAAATGTTCCAATCAATGAAACTGGAATATCAATTAATGGTCTGAATGCAATGCTCCAATCTCTGAAGAATAAATAGATAATTGCGATAACCAGGATTAAGGATATCAATAAAGTTTCTGCAACTTCGGTAACCGATTGTCTAATGAACGTGGTATTGTCTAAAGCAATATTTAAACGGTAATCCTTTGGTAGTTCTTTTTCAATCTGATCGTAACGTTTGTAAAACTCATCGGCAATATCGAGATAGTTAGCACCGGGTTGAGGTACTAATGCTAAACCAATCATAGGAACACCCGATTCTCTCAAGATCGACTCTTCATTTTCTGGGCCTAACACTGCATAGCCTACATCTCTTAATCGGATTAATTTATCTTCATCGTTTTTGATGATTAAATCATTAAACTGATCTTCGGTCGATAAATTACCAGAGGTTTTAACCGTTAGCTCTGTTGTATTACCAGCAATTTTACCCGATGGCAATTCTATATTTTCACGATCCAAAGCACTCTTCACATCCAGTGGTGTAAGTTTGTATGCCGATAGTTTGATGGGATCCAACCACAAACGCATGGCATATCTTTTTTGTCCCCAGATTTGCACACTACTTACTCCAGGTATGGTTTGTAATCGTTGTGAAATTACATTCTCTGCATAGTCGCTCACTTCCAATTGCGTACGAGTATCGCTTTGTAAGGTCATGGAAATGATTGCATCCGAATTGGCATCGGCCTTAGATACTACCGGTAATCCATCGATGTCTTTTGGCAATGTACGAACGGCTTGCGAAACTTTGTCCCGCACATCGTTTGCTGCTTCATCTAAATCTTTTTCAAGGTTAAACTCAACCGTAATAATACTTGAACCTTGATTGCTTGATGAAGAAATATTTTTAATTCCATCAATGCTATTAATAACCTTTTCTAAAGGCTCTGTGATTTGTGATTCTATAATGTCGGCATTCGCACCCGGATAATTGGTACGCACCGAAACAATAGGTGGATCAATAGAAGGGAATTCACGTACTCCCAAAAATTTATAACCGATGTATCCAAACAATATGATGAGTAAATTCATCACTATTGTAAATACTGGTTTCTTTATACTTGTTGTAGATAAACTCATGATTGTCCTTTAACAAAAAATTATTTCAAGTTCAATACAGCACCGTCTTTGATAGACATGATGCCTGTTGTAATTACAGTATCACCCACACTAAGTCCAGATGTTACTTGAATAAATTGATCGTTCCTGATTCCGGTTTGAACTACTTGCTCTTTGGCTTTTCCGTTTTTAGCAAGGTATACTTTTTTACCCTTTAAGATTGGAACAATTGCTTGATTAGGAATCATAATTGCATCTTTGATTTCATTTAATTCCAATTCAATTTTTGCAAAAGAACCTGGAATAATTTTCCCATCATTATCAGCAATTGCACGCACTAATAATGTTCGAGTATTCTCATCAATACTTGGCTCAAAGGCATATACTTTTGCTTTGTATTTTTTCTTTACACCATCAATTTCGAAATTGATTTCAGCATTGTTCGCAATACTATTAGCGTATTTCTCTGGCACACTAAATGTGATTTTCACTTTATCGCTTTTCACTAATTTACTAATCGTGTTAGAGGGTGTAATATAATCGCCAACCGAAACCATTCTCAATCCCAATTGCCCCGAGAATGGTGCTCTCACTTGAGTCTTCGCCAACTGAGCTTCTATTAATTCTGTCTCTGCTTTTAACGATTGCAGTTCAGTAAACACGATATCGTATTCTTGTTGTGAAATCGCTTCTTTCTTTAATAAAATGCGTTGGCGGTATTCTTGTTCTTCTGCAAGTTTTTGACGTGCTTTTGCTCGATCGTATTGAGCTTTTAATTCCTGATCGTTTATTTTTAAAATCAAATCGCCCTGTTTTACATTCGCGCCTTCTTTGAACGATATCGAAATAATTTTTCCCGATCCTTCCGCTTTCAAATCGACCGACTCATCGGCTTGTATATTCCCAGTAACAACAATCTTCTCTCTTAAAACGGTGTCCGAAACCACAAAGAAATTCGCCGCAACTTTTGGCATCATTTTCTTGTTCCCTCCCGCTGTAGGGTTCTCAACCGATTTTTTACATGCGCTAATTCCTATTGCAAAAATCGATAAAACTATAAATGTAAAATTTCTTAACTGTCTGATTTTCATTAATTATATATTTGGTAGATGTGCAAAGTTAAATGTTATAACATAAATACCTAACATCTGTTTAGATAAATGTAAAATCCATCAAAAATGTTATTCTAGACCAATTTCGTATACTTGTAGGTATAGGTATATATAACCAAATAATGAAAAGATTAGTATTATTTATCGTATTTATGAGCGGATTACAAAGCTTAAACGCTGCAAATGTGAAGTATAAAATTTCATTCCCAGAGGCACAAGCCCATTATGTGAATGTAGAAATGGAACTTTCGGGTTTCAAAGAAAAAGAGTTGAAATTACAATTGCCGGTATGGACTCCGGGGTCTTATTTGATTCGTGAATTTGCTCGACATGTAGAATCTGTAAAAGCAACAGATGGAACCACGAACTTGAACATCGGCAAAATCAATAAAAACACATGGTTGGTACAGAATAATCCCAATGGAAGTATAAAAATTTCGTATCAAGTATATGCATTTGAATTAACAGTGCGCACAAGTTTCATTGACGATTCGCATGCGGCGATTATGCCTTCCAATATTTTCTTTTATGTCGATGGTTACATGAATTTGAAATCGGAGCTAATGATTGAGCCTAGAGCAAATTGGAAAAAGATATCGTGTGGATTGCCAAAAATCAAAGGTAATCCTTGGCATTTGCAAGCAGAGAATTACGATGTACTTGCCGACTCACCGATTGAAATTGGGAATCAAGACATCATTGAATTTGAAGCGCAAGGTATCAAACATTCGGTAGCGATGGTTGGTCCGGGTTCATACGATGCAGAAAAAATCAAGAAAGATTTTATTAAAATTATTGATGAATCTAGCAGTATTTTCGGTACGAATCCAGTGAAGGACTATACCTTTATTATACATAATGTAAACAGTGGTGGCGGCGGATTGGAGCATTTGAATTCAACTTCCTTACTCGTGCAGAGAAATGCTTATTCGAATGAAAACACTTACAACAGCTTTCTATCTTTAGTGGCACATGAATATTTTCATTTATGGAATGTAAAACGATTACGTCCAATTGTTTTGGGGCCATTCGATTACAATCAAGAAAATTACACCAAGATGCTTTGGGTATCGGAAGGGTTTACTGCATATTACGATAATTGGATTGTAAGAAGAGCTGGTTTTTTTACACCTGAAAAATATTTGGATTTGTTAGCGAATGATATTAGCAATCAAACGAATTTACCCGGCGATAAAGTACAGCCTTTAAGTGAATCGAGCTTCGATGCATGGATTAAATATTATAGAAGAAACGAAAACTCTAACAATTCACAAGTGTCGTATTACGATAAAGGCAGTTTAGCTGCATTGCTTATCAACCTAATGATCATTGAGCATTCAAAGGCTCAGCAAAATCTCGACGACTTAATGTCTTATCTATACAAAGAATATTACGAGAAGAAAAATATTGGATTTACAGATTTGCAATTCAAACAAGCAGCAGAAAAATTCACTGGAAGAAATCTCGATAAATTTTATGCAGAGTATATTGATGGTACGGCAAGCATCAATTATGAAAATTATTTATTGATCTGTGGTTTGAAACTTAGTAATTTAAATGCAGGTAAAACGGATGCTTATTTAGGAATCAACACATCGGCACAAAACGGAAAAGTAATTATTACAAGCGTGAATAAGAATGGTCCAGCATATACTACGGGTTTAAATGTGAATGATGAAATAATTGCGATTAATAATTACAGAGTGGATGATTTAACGAAAGCAATGGTTGGTAGAAAAGTGGGAGATAAATTAAGTGTTTTGATTAATAGAGATGGTATACTAAAAACCATTGATGTTAGTTTAATTAACAATCCAAATGTGAAATATAAAATTGAGAAAATAGAAAAAATGTCGGCAGAGCAAGAAGCTGCGTATAAAAAATTAATGAACTAAGTATTATGAAAAATATATTAATCGTATTAAGTCTATTTATTTTCGCTTGTAGTAATGGACAACAAAAGGGATTCCTGATGAACGCAGAGGAATTCAAAAAAGGGATTGAAAGTGATAAAAATGCAGTGGTATTGGATGTGCGTACGCCGAAGGAATTTGGTTTAGGTCGAATTCCGAATGCAGTGAATATCGATTGGAATTCAAGGGATGCAGAAGAACAATTGGCAAAATTGGATCCAAGTAAAACGTACTATGTATACTGTTTAAGTGGAGGTAGAAGTGCAAGTGCTGTTGATTATTTGAAATCATCTGGGTTCAAAAATGTATATGAATTGAATGGTGGTATTATGAAGTGGAGAGGTGCTAATTTCCCTGAAGAGAAAGAAAACACTGGCGATGTGCACCAGAAATTAACCTTGGAACAATTCAATGAATTGGTAAAAAGTGATAAAGTGGTAGTGGTTGATTTCTTTGCGGAATGGTGTGGTCCATGTAAAAAAATGGCGCCGTATTTAGCTGACATGCAAAAAAATATGTCGGATAAAATAAAAATCGTTAAGATCGATGCGGACCTCAACGTGGATCTTTGCAAAGCCTTAGGAATTGATGCATTGCCAACTTTATACGTCTACAAAAATAATCAACGTAGTTTTACGCATGTTGGATATTTGAGTAGAGAAGATTTAGAAAAGGAATTATAATTTTTTATCAAGCTTGTTTAATCACTTTGTTATTCGCTAATAAGGTGATTAAATAAGCAATGATGACAACACCCAAACAGCCAATCACATTTAACCATAAAAAGGCTGTTAAATCGAAATAATATACTACACATACGATAGCTTCGGCAATCAAAGCGGCATAAAATGTTGCATTTGCTCCTAATTTTTTAAAGTAAAAAGCAACTATAAATATTCCTAAAATGGTTCCGTAGAAGAGTGAACCTAAAATATTTACAGCTTCGATTAAGTTTCCAATTTTACCTGCGAAGTATGCAACAATCATACAGAAAATTCCCCAAGCTATTGTAAAGATTCTTGAATACTTCACATAGGTCTCATCATCGGCTTCTCTATTTATTAAACTTCTGTATACGTCCACGCAGGTTGTGTTCGCCAAGGAACTCAAGCCTGCAGCAGTAGAACCCATACTCGCCAAGAATATGATGGCGATTAACAATCCAACTAATCCTGTTGGCAAATGATTCATCACAAAACTTAAGAAAATATAATTGCTATCGTCTGCATCGTTCAGCAATTTCGCTTTATCCATGAGCGACTTGGTTTCTTTACGAATTTCCTGATAGCGTTGTTCGTTTATTTTTAATGTTTCAATTACTTGATTGGCATCGTTTGAATTATTGCTCGTATATGCATTTGACAATTTTTCGATGTTTTGTTTTTTAACTACTGCAATCTCCTTTGCAATACTTTCCAATGAATCAAATTTTGACGCATACTTGGTCGACTTGATTTCATTGACAGCTTGCTGATTGAAGTAAATAGGTGCCGAGTGGAATTGATAGAATACGACTAAGAGTGCACCTAACATTAATATCAAGTACTGCATCGGTATTTTAACAATACCGTTCATGATTAAACCTAGTCTACTTTCTTTGATTGATTTCCCAGCGAGGTAGCGGGCTACTTGCGATTGATCGGTTCCGAAATACGATAATGCCAAGAAAAATCCACCCAATAATCCCGACCATACATTATACTTATTGTTCCAATCCATTTTAGTATCAATTGTATTCAACTTCCCTAACTCCCCAGCTAAATGGTAGGTTTCAGAGAATCCAAAACCTTCAGGCAACAAATGAATGATCATGTATCCAGCGACAAACATCCCCGTGAATATGATAAACATTTGTAAGAAATGTGTGTGCGAGACTGCTTTCGTACCACCGTATACCGTATATAAAATCACTAACACTCCAATTATTGTTGTAGTGTAATAATGCGACATCCCCAATAAAGTGGATAGAATAATTGATGGGGCATAAATGGTAATACCTGTTGATACACCACGTTGAATTAAAAATAAAAATGCCGTGAAGGATCTTGTTTTTAAATCGAAACGTTGCTCTAAATATTCATAAGCCGTGTAGACTTTTAATCGATGAAAAATCGGAACAAAGGTGATGCATAAAACTAACATCGCCAATGGTAGTCCAAAATAGAATTGCACAAATCGAGTTCCATCGGTAAAGCCTTGTCCGGGTGCAGATAAAAATGTGATCGCACTTGCTTGTGTAGCCATTACAGAAAGTCCAACATTGTACCAAGGCATCTCTCTGTTGGCTACTAAATAACTGTCTAGGTTTTTCTTACCTCTACTTTTATAAATACCATATACTACAATTAGCAATAAGGTAAGAAACAATACTATCCAGTCGATATAATACATTAGCGCGATTGTGAAATTATATTTGCAAATAATTTATAAGCTCCTGGAACACCTGCAGGCAATTGACGGAAAAAAGAAATTCCTGTATACGTAAATGTTCCTTTACCGTATGCACAAGTAATTAATATCCCATCCGATGTTTTTTCGTTTGGATCATTCCCGCTAAAAATTTTTCTGTATTGAGGATCTACTTTCGATAAGAAATACAATCCTCTTTCTTGTACCCAAGCGTCAAAATCTTTATCGCTAATTTTATTCGGATAGTTCAGGATTTTATCGGCAGGATTTACAAAATTCATTGTAGCTTGTTCATCGGTTATCCTATCTCTTGTAATTTGAAAATCGTATGGACCGACTTTAGAACTTACATTACTAATGAAATTACTAGTATTATATTGTACTACGTAATTACCACCATTCTCAACATATTTCATCAATTTATTGTAATGGTTTTTCATATTCTCATTGGTATTATACAATCGAATACCTGCAACAATTACATCAAATTCATTAAGCTCCTTGGTATTCAAATAGGCCTCGTCAATCATTGTTACTTCGAAGCCCAACTGTTTTAATGCTTCAGGAATTTCATCACCAGCACCAATGATATATCCAGCTCGTTTGCCTTTCACAACAATATCTGTTTTCTCCAATCGAATTTTAGTCGGCACCACTTGTACCTGTACAGGTATATGATCGTATTCAATCCGCTCCACTTTTGAAGCATATACTTTATCGCCAATGATAACTTCCGGTATTAATTCAAGACTTTGGATTTCAGATGAAGTAAAACTCAAATCAAATTCAAAGTTCAATACAGCGTTCGTTTGCGATGAACTAAACTCAATTTCAGCGGGACTAATTTTCACTTTTCCATTTGAACGAATTCTAAGAATTGCTTTATCAATGGTTTTGAAATTCTGTACGCTTAGTTTTATATTTTTATTCAATTCATTTTTGCCAAGTATAATATTTTTATCTAAAGCTTGGATAGAAACCGCAGGCAACACTTCTACATCCCTTTGCAATTCACCCTTCACAGGATCTGTCCATTTATACTTTAATGTTTTTGTCGATGTGTACCTCTTGGAATTGATTTCAAAAACATACTCCATTTGTAGCGCTGCAATAGGATTTGGCACTCCAATCAATTGTTGATTTGCAACATGGAAAAGTCCTTGCGATGGTTTCTCAATCAACCAATAAGGATTGGAATAGGAAATACTTTCTGCAATAATTTGTTTCGTTGAATAATTTAAAAGAATATTGTTTTCTAAATTTTTATTAAATATCGAATCGAATCCCGAATTCGATTTCACTTGAACTAATTTAATTGATTGATTCGATCTGTTAATTACCTGTACAGAAAATTTCAATCCTTCGTTTCTATTCGCTACATAATCATTTGCATAAGAATCAAAGAACAATCCGGCACAAGAAAAAATTAATTCTTGTACTTCTTTTAACTTTTGATTTCTCCAATAGGAATTATCTAATTTCATCAATTCGGTCTCGATTGCTTGTAATAAAGGAATTGATAAATCGGGCTGATTGGAATCGAATTCCTTCAATAATTTCTGCGTTAACTTTGAAATTGATTTTGTGCCTGGTAGTCTTGACCAAGAATCATTTACGCCTTCTAGTATATTTGATTTTACAGAATCCCCTTTCACGTATTTGAAAGTTTCCTTAATACTACCACGCTGCATTGGAACTCCAAAACCTTGGCTCTTATGTTGCGATCTACTCATGGATGCAATCTCACCATAACTCTTACCCAACAATTCATTATAATCGCCAATGTCTAACTTCGTAAAATCCTTTCCATCACTTTGAGGAGCATTACCAAAATTAAAACCATTCCATACCAACCGCTTTACTTTCCAAGGTTTAACAAATTGCAATTGCTCTTTATATTTATTAGGATCCGCAGCAGCATCCATTGCCTCTTCAGCTAACAATGCCGATGCAGTGTGATGGCCGTGTCCGCCTGAACCATCGGTAGGAAATCTTGTAATTATAACATCCGGTTGAAAATTTCTAATTACCCAAACCATATCGGCAAGCACTGAATCTTTTTTCCAAATTCTAAACGTCTCATCAGGATTTTTAGAGAATCCAAAATCGAATGCACGCGTAAAAAACTGTTCAGCACCATCAATTCTTCTAGCTGCTAACAACTCTTGGGTACGAATCATTCCCAACTTCTCACTTTGCTCTGTCCCAATTAAATTCTGTCCACCATCGCCTCGTGTTAAAGACAAATATGCCGTTCGCCATTTCTTTTCATTTGCCAAATAACTTAACAATCGAGTGTTCTCATCATCGGGATGTGCAGCAATGTATAATGCCGAACCTAATACATCTAGTTTCTGCATTTTCAAATATATCTCCGAAGAACTCTGTGCCTTTACAAAGGATATAGAAAGAAGCAAAATCCAAACACTCAATAAATTAATTTTTCTCATAGTAAAGATTTGAATTTATGAAGATAAGAAAATGCTATAAATCACAAAGTAAAGAAGGCCTTACAATTCTTCATCGCAAGGCCTTCTCTTTTGGTTTTCAATCGTTTAACTTTTACGTATTACTCGATTACTAGTGTTCATTTTTTTCTTTCCAAACATAATAAAGACACTTGCCTCCAATCCAAAACCACTCGAATAATTTAAAGTCTTATCGCTTTGTTGAAATGTATTGGTATTCACCGTCTCATCTAGTTTATCTACATCGGCACTAAACCATTGAAAATTATAGAAGGCACGAGCACCTACTCCAACGAAACCAAATGTAATATTGGACTGTAAATAAATTTTATTCCCTGTCGACAAATCATTGAATTTTACGGTTGCAATGGAATCCGTTCTCGTATGAAAATTCATTGCCCCAAATTCCGCAGTTGCGCCAACAATCAAATCCATGATTCCAGAATTGATCATGGTATAGCCCATGCCAACTGAACCTTGATTATAAATAAAATCGATCTCCCTAAATCGCGCACCCGCTTCTGCCCTCGTATTCGCTTTATTCATCGCATATCGAAATTCCACATGCAAGCCCGTTTCCGAATTCACATTCCCCCAAACAAAATTATAGCCCGATAAAAAATTGATCTTATCCATTTTTTTTGTCAAAGCAACTGAGCCGTTTGCACCCGTTCTCGATGTATTATAATTATCAACAAAGGCGTCGAAACGATCAAAGTTAAACGCTGAACCATTCAATCCACCACCAATATAAGTATAGGATTTTTGTGCCGATGTGTTAGCAGCAATGAATAGTAATGCTAGAATATACAAATACCTTTTCATGTTATTTTATATACCCTTCATCGATTAACTGCTCTGCCATTTTCTTACCATTTCTGCCTTTTATATACAGCACTTTGTAAGGCTCATGAAAAGTAAATTCACCCTGTGCTCCAGTCATTCTAAACTTACCTATTTCCTTGCCATTACTATCAAATAATTTTCCGCCAAATGCTTCAACTTTTTGAGATTTATTATTTGAATCTTTATTGTATTTCTTGTCGTCAAAGGCAGTTGTCTTTGTTACTTTTCCTGCTTCCGATTCATATGAGCCATACTTCTTTCCGTTAAATACGATGTTGTATTTTCCGGGAATCCACCCTCTGGTTTTGAATCCATCGTCGTTTATAAATTCGATGGATTCACCAGTATATTCTTTCGATTGAGCTTGAGCTTTATAGGTTATGCAAGAAATGAATATTAAAAAACAGATTAGATTTCTCATGATTAATTGATCTTAATTTTCTTAAACCATAAAAAGTCTTCTTTCTTATCGGTACCAACCGCTACAATATGATTTTCATCAATCTTAATTACGCCTCCATCTAATTGACCAAATTGGAAATTATCATTGAAATCTACTGGATCTGTTGCATTACCATCTTTTGTAATAGTCATTCCCGATAAACCAAATCTTTTACCGCTGTATTTTTTACCAGGTGTATTGTAGAAAGCTACTAACTTATCGTCCTTCGTTAAATAGGTATTTAGTTTTCCTGGATCAATCGGCTTCTCTGCTTTTAAATGTCCCGAATAGGTTCTCTTATACATGTCTCTATCGATTTGTACTAACCATTCCATTTCAACATTCGCATTAAACTTGTAAACAATAGCGTCTAAATATTGATAGTCGGTATAATATCTATAAGTTGTATAAGTCATATTTCCAACAGTCGATTTTTGTACTTGAGTTCTCCAATATTTCACATACATTTCTGCAGTAATGTAAAAGCTACCATCACTTAAAAAGTAAAAGTCATTTAAAGAGAAACTTCCACCTTTTTTATTAAAGCCAGGATTTCCCTTACGTAATTTCTTCATGATATCTTTTTCATAATCGTAAGTATTCACTGCTTTTTGCTCTAATTTTGTAGCGTCGTATTTCATTACAAAGACGCCTATATAAGGATTCGATACCTTTACTGTTCTATTTCCAGTTGGTTGTTTTGGAGCTTTAGATTTTGTATTTGCGGGAGCGTACTCACCAGCCAAAACTAAATCATTGCCTTTAGCATCCATTTGCACTCCAGCGATTTTGAATCCAGTAGGCAATTGAAGAATTGATCTACCTTCTTCTTGACCATCGATTGATAATTTGAACAAATAATAATCTTTTGGAAACTTCCAATTGAAAGGTTTTATCTGTTGAAGTTCTATACCGATTAGATAAACTTTATTATTATAGAACATTAAATTCTCTAGGCCGAATTCTCTTTTACCTAATAAATTTAGATCGTTTTGAGATTTAACTTCTAAAGTGCTTGGATCAATTCGATAATACTTCACATAATCTAATCCCTTTTCCTTTTTGTCCTTGCTCTTTGACTCCATTTGTACCATCATAATCAAGTCGCCATTTCCACTTATCACACGGTAATTACCAAACTCCTTTTCTGCACAGACTTCAAAATCTTTTACTTCTAATATTTTGTTGCTGTTATCGAATTTCACAACTTGCACCATCATCATATCGGTCTTACCTTCTTCATCGACCCAAGTAGTGTATCCAATTCTGAAATTGTCGTAATAAATTTTTGGTTTTAATGCATGTTTAGTTCCTAAGGTTACATAAGCACCATCTTTCACATTCAATTCCTTATCTACTGTAATTTCATATCGCTCCCAGGTTCTTTTTTCTCCCTTTTCTTTTTTAGCTTTTTTAGATTCAAAATACACCAATGCACCTCCAGAATTAGAGCTGTAGATGGCACCTAATGGTTCATTCTTTCTTTGATCTTTTGTTAATTCGATTTTTTTCTCAGATACCTGAGATTGTGCAAATGCATTGGACCAGATAATAGCCGATACTAATGCTAACTGTAGTAAACGTTTCATAATAATTTTATTTTGATTTAGTAGGGTTTTAATTGAAGGTAAAATTGCCAAGAATAAAGGCAGCTAGAAATCCCTTAGCACGGGTATTTTATATACCCACTAGCACTTAGTCATAAAATGCTTAAATTGCAGAAAAGCTGATATTTATCATTTTTTAATGGGATCGAAGTATAGACCTTTACTCCATGAATACTGCCGAAAAACTCAATAAAATAAGCTGTTATCATTGTTCCGAAGATTGCGAAGATCAAGCAGTCATTTACGATGATAAATCCTTTTGTTGTGAAGGATGTAAATTGGTCTATGAATTATTATCGGAAAATAATTTATGTAATTATTATGAATTAGATGCAAAGGCAGGCATCTCCAGAAAAGATGCTCAACAAACCTATAGGTATTCATTCCTTGAAGACGAACAACTCAAAAAATCTTTAGTAAAATTTAGTGATGGCATTGAAACGCATGTAAATTTAAATGTACCTAGCATGCATTGTAGCTCATGTGTTTATTTATTGGAAAATTTGCATAAACTAAATCCGGGTGTAATTAAGTCGACCGTTAACTTCCCTAGAAAAGAAGTTGAACTAGTTTATAAAGAAGAAGAAACAAAATTAAGTTACATAGCCGAGCTAATGGCCAGTATTGGTTATGAACCGCATGTAAGCTTAGAGCAGCTCGACAAGAAAGATGTTAAGCCTAATAGATCACGACTTTATAAAATTGGTATAGCAGGATTTGTCTTTGGCAATGTTATGATGTTGAGTTTCCCAGAATATTTTGCCGTTGGAAACTTTTTCGATCAGCACGACTTGAGTAAATACTTTGGCTATATAAATATTTTACTTGCATTACCAGTATTCTTCTATTCCGCATCAGAATTTTTTGAATCGGGAATAAAAAGTTTACGAAAAGGTTTTCTGAATATCGATTTACCAATTGCATTGGCGGTACTTGTGACATTTGCAAGGAGTTTGTATGAGATCATTTCACAAACAGGACCTGGATATCTAGACTCAATGAGTGGTATTGTTTTCTTTATGTTGATAGGCAGATATTTCCAAGACAGAACTTACGACACCCTTTCGTTTGAACGCGATTATAAATCCTTTTTCCCCTTAGCTATTACAAAATTAGTTAAAGGAAAAGAAGTTCAAGTTCCAGTAAATCAAATCAAGAAGGGTGATCATATTTTAATTCGCAATAAAGAATTGATTCCTGCTGATGGCATCTTATTAAAAGGTGATGCACGAATTGATTATAGTTTTGTAACTGGAGAATCAACATTGATAACTAAAGAAAGAGGCGAGTTGTTGTATGCTGGTGGGCGACAAGAAGGAGTGTCATTAATGTTGGAAGTATTAAAAGAAGTTTCGCAAAGTTATTTAACACGACTATGGAATAAGGATGTTTTCAAAGAGCGTAAAGACGCATACGATTCTTTCATACATACTATCAGTAAATATTTTACTATTGTTTTATTTATCATCACTGCAATCGCTTTTATTTATTGGGCTCCAGTTGATATTAGCAAAGCATTGAATGCATTAACCACTACATTAATTATTGCTTGTCCATGTGCCTTATTATTATCAGCTACCTTTACCAATGGAAATATCATACGTTTGTATGGGAAATATAAATTCTATTTAAAAAATTCCGATGCGATAGAAAAATTGAGTGATATCGATGTAATTGTGTTTGACAAAACGGGTACCATCACAGAAGCACAGCACGCAAACATTCAATATCATGGGAAAGTATTTTCGCAGCAACACATCGGCATACTTTCTAATGTATTCCGACATTCTGCACATCCATTAAGCAAACGCGTTTACGATTATTTAGGACATAGCGCTTCGATGGAATTGGGTAAATTCGAAGAGATAAATGGTAAGGGTATCATTGCAACAGTTGATGCGACACAGGTTCGAATTGGTTCTGAGCGCTTCATACTTCAGTCGAATAAAAATTATGTGGAGGATGAATTGGGAAACGATGATTCTATTAAAGAAAGTAGAGTGTATGTAGAAATCAATGATGAATATTTTGGATACTTCGCACTTAGCAATGTATATAGAACAGGATTCAGTCATCTCGTTGAAAAATTAAAAAATAAATTTCAATTAATGGTGTTGTCGGGCGACCATGATTCAGAGCGAGAGGTATTACAGTACTTGTTAGGCGATCGAGCTGAATTGCATTTCAAACAAAGTCCTGAAGATAAACTAGAGAAGATTAAATCTTTGCAAGAATCGGGGAAAAAAGTTATGATGATTGGCGACGGCTTGAACGATGCAGGAGCATTACGACAAAGTGATATTGGAATTGCAGTAACCGATCATGCAAATTATTTTTCTCCTGCATGCGATGTCATTATGGATGGGAGTGTATTTCACAAGTTGTATGATTTTATTCGTTTCTCGAAAACGAGTAAGAATATAATAATTGCGAGCTTTGTGATATCAATTCTCTACAATATAGTAGGATTGTACTTTGCAGTTCAAGGATCGCTTTCACCAGTGATTGCGGCAATTTTAATGCCTGCATCGTCTATTAGTATTGTGTTGTTTACTACTTTGAGTTCTTCTCTAGCGGCTAGGAAACTAAGATAGAGCTAAGTATTAAGTACAAAGTACAAAGTATTAAGTATTAAGAGGCAACATATAAACTTAATTGATAATGAATTGCTTTATGGTTATGATTTTGTACTCAAATTAATATGATAGCTATTGACTTAAACGCTATATACTAATTAGATTTTGATAGGATTTGGAGTTCTTTCACTACATTTCCTTTTACAAAATGTTCTTCAACTATTCGTGATACATCGGCAAGATCAGCTACTTTATAAAACACGGCATCGGGATAAACTACTACTGCAGGGCCTTGTTCGCATACGTCCATACAACCAGTTTTTTGAGTTCGGATTTCAACGCTTAATTCGTGTTGACGAACTAATTTCTTAAATTCAGCAATAAGAGCCTCACCATGAATGCTTCCACAACTAGGTTTTGGGGCACCATCGGGCCTTTGGTTGGTGCAAACGAATACGTGTTTTGAATAAATCATAGCGCAAACATATTAAAAATTTAATTGTTGTTTAAATTCAATAAAAAATATGAAAGTATTAATTAGCGGAGGCACTGGGCTTTTAGGAAAAGAGATCTCGAAGGAACTAATTTCGAAAGGTCATGAGGTGTATGTATTGAGTAGAACAAAGCGCGATGATAGTCCTAACTATATTTATTGGGATGTTGAAAAAGAGATTATCGATAAAAGCAAGCTAAATGAAATTGAAGCAATCATTCATTTGGCTGGAGAGGGCATAGCAGACAAGGCTTGGACAAAGGAACGTAAGCAAGCGATTATAGATAGTAGAGTTCTTACTACTGCATTGCTTGAAAAATGTTTGTCAGAAAATCCCAATCGTAAAGTAAAACATTTCATATCGGCATCAGCTGTAGGTTATTATTCCGACAGAGGTGAACAAATAATGAAAGAAGATGATTCTCCGGCTACTGATTTTTTGGGTCAGACATGTGTGTTGTGGGAACGAGGGGTTGATAGAATTTCGAATTTAGATATTAGAGTAGTAAAATTAAGAATCGGCATTGTTTTAACACTCGATGGTGGAGCATTAAAGCAAATGATATTACCATTTAGATTTGGTTTTGGTTCTGCATTAGGTACTGGGAAGCAGTGGATGAGCTGGATTGACACGAAAGACCTAGCACGAATGTTTGTATATGCATTAGAAAACTCGGAGATGTATGGCGCATACAATGCAGTAGCTCCCGAACCAGTACAAAATAATGAGTTTGGTAAAGTATTATCTAAAGTTTTAAAGAAACCTTATTGGGCACCTGCAGTTCCAAGCTTTGTGATTAAAACTTTATTCGGTGAAATGTCGGAAATCATTTTGGGTAGTATTAGAGTTAGCTCGAAAAAAATTGAGTCAACAGGATTTAAATTTCTCTACCCTAATTTGAGAGATTCCTTGGAGCGTATTATTAATGGGAAAAGTAAATAGATAGTAGATAGTAGTTAGTAGAAAAAATGGAAAATGGAAAATAGAAAATGGAAAATAGAAAATAGAAAATGGAAAATAGTATTTAGCTTTTATCAATTAGCTTGCTATCATACGAGCATACGAACCCACGAGCATACGAGCATACGAACATGAACATTTTTTGGTTTAGAAGAGATTTAAGATTAAAAGACAATGCAGGATTATATCATGCTTTAAAAGCAGGTGATGTGCAATGTATTTTTATTTTCGACAGAAA
>JAEYZM010000020.1 GCA_023427985.1 Bacteroidota bacterium
GTCAAGCCCATGCCCCAATAATAATCGGGATTCGTTTTTGCAATTTTATAATTCGGGACAATTTTCCAACCACCGAATGGAATGGGCGACATCGATTCAACTCCACCCGCTATAATGCAGTGCGACATTCCTGCTTTGATTTTTGCACTCGCGATCGCAATCGTTTCTAATCCCGATGCGCAATATCTATTCACTGTCATGCCTGGAACTTTATCGGTTTCCAAACCAATTAATGAAATCATTCTGCCGATGTTCAAGCCCTGCTCAGCTTCTGGTGTTGCATTGCCCACTATCACATCATCGATCCATGTTTTATCGAGTTGTGGAAATTCCGACATCATATGATGTATTACATCCGAGGCCAAATCATCGGGTCTATAAAATCTTAACTTTCCTTTGGGCGCTTTACCAACTGCTGTTCTGTATGCTGATATAATGTATGCTTCTTTCATAAATAAGTATTAAGTACAAAGTATTAAGTATTAAGACAAAAAGTAGCAGAACCCCGTTCTACACTCTTAATTCTACACTCTTAATTTCTTAAGGGTTTTCCTCCTTTTAATATTGCTTGTAATCGCTCTAATGTTTTTCGCTCTGCACATAATGATAAAAATGCTTCACGTTCTAAGTCCAATAAATATTGTTCAGATACTAATGTAGGTTCCGACAAATCTCCACCGCATAAAACATAACCTAACTTTTCTGAAATTTTCTTATCGTGTTCAGAAATATAATGTCCAGAATACATTGAATTTGCGCCGATGTATACCATTCCCAATCCTTGTTTGCCTAAAACTTTTATATCTGTTCTTTCTTTCGGACGTACATATCCAGCTTCTGCTAATTCAATCGCTTTTTGTTTTGCATCTTCTAACAATCTGTTATAATTCATGCTAATTCCAAATTGCCCTTGTTTCAGATATCCTAAATCGTATGCCTCTAATCCCGATGTTGAAACTTTCGCCATACCGATGGTCAAAAATCTTTCCTTTAAAGTATTGAGTTCATAATCACCATCGCGATAAGCATCTGAAATTCTCAATGCAAATTCTTTAGAACCTCCACCACCTGGTATCACGCCCACTCCAAACTCTACTAAGCCCATATAGGTCTCTGCATTCGCTTGCACCCAGTCGGCATGCAAACACAATTCACATCCACCTCCTAATGTCAAGTGATGTGGTGCTGCTACAACAGGTATCGATGAATATCGAACACGCATCATCGTATTTTGGAATTGCCTAATCGCAAAATCAATTTCATCATACTCTTGCTCTACAGCCATCATAAATATCATGGCGATGTTTGCGCCTGCAGAGAAATTTGCTCCTTGATTTCCCACAACCAAACCTCTGAAATCTTTTTCCGCTAGATCAATTGCTTTGTTGATACCTTGCAATACTTCGCCTCCAATCGAATTCATTTTAGTATGGAATTCACAATTCAAAATCCCATCGCCTAAATCTGTAACTGTTACTCCAGAATTTTTCCAAACGGTTTTATTCGGACGTATATAATCGAGAATAATAAACGCGTCTGTTCCTGGAATTTTTTCATAAGACTTAGAAACTTGATTATAATAGTTTGGCTTATTATCTTTTAACTCGTAGAACGATGTCTTGCCGTCTTTCAACATATCCTCCACCCATGATGCAACTTGCAACCCATCGGCCTTCATAGCATTCAATGTTTCTTGAACACCTAATACATCCCAAGTTTGAAAAGGACCAAGCTCCCAACCGAAACCTGCTCGCATAGCATCATCGATACGATACAACTCATCAGAAATTTCTGGAATCCGATTTGAACAGTATGCGAACAAACGGTACATTGTTTTTCTGAAAAACACTCCAGCGGTATCATTCGCTTTCGCTAAAAATTTCAATCGTTCTTTTAAATCGTCGATATTTTTTAATGCTTCGAGCGATGCCGATTTGAATTTTGTTTTTGTTTGATATTCGAGTGTATCTAAATTTAAAGAAAGAATTTCCTTCTCCCCTTTTTCATTTTTTGTTTTCTTATAGAAGCCTTGTTTGGTCTTATCGCCTAACCAATTATTTGCTTCCATTTTTGCAATGAAGTCTGGAATCTGAAATGCATCTTTCGCCTCATCGTTTGGCAAATTGTCTTGCAATCCTTTTGCAACTTTGATCAAGGTATCTAATCCCACTACATCGGTAGTCCTAAAGGTTGCCGACTTTGGTCGACCAACAATAGTACCTGTGTATTTGTCTACTTCATCAATACTCAATCCCATTTCTTTTACTAAATGAAATAAAGACATGATAGAAAATACTCCGATTCTATTTGCGATAAATGCAGGTGTATCTTTGCATAAAACCGTAGTCTTGCCCAAATACAAATCGCCATAATGCATTAAGAAATCAATGACCTCTTTTTGCGTATCAGCAGTAGGAATAACCTCTAATAATGGCAAATATCTTGGCGGATTAAAAAAGTGTGTGCCACAAAAATGTTTTTTAAAATCCTCCGATCTTCCTTGCGACATTAAATGAATTGGGATTCCCGATGTATTAGAAGAAATAATTGTTCCTGCTTTTCTATACTTTTCTACTTTCTCGAACAATTGTTTTTTAATTTCTAAATTTTCAACTACTACTTCTATCACCCAATCGCAATCCGATATTAAATGCAAATCGTCTTCGAAATTTCCAGTACTAATTAATTTAGCTTTGGATTTATTAAATACTGCCGATGGGTTAGACTTAAGTGTGGATGTCAAAGCATCGTTTACGATTTTATTTCGTATTGATTTTGAATCATCGGCCTTAGCCTCTTTGGGACTAATATCCAACAAGATCACCGGCACATTTGCATTTGCAAAATGACATGCAATGCGTGAACCCATGATTCCTGAACCTAATACTGCAACTTTATTTATTCTTCTCATTTCTATAAAATATACCCTCTATTGGGTAGTTAAATACCAAGCCTTGGGTATTACAGCAGAATATTATTAGAAATACTTTTGCATGTAATACATTAAACCAATTAAACTATGAACATTAAAATTTCAAAATCACTATTGTTGATTACCTCTGTAATCCTTTTCTCTTGTAATTCAGACGATGAAAAAAGCAATTCACCAAGTCCGAATTCTAGCACAAATTTTCGTGTGAGTATGGGTTCTAAAACCTATTCTACCGACACTGCAAATTTTGATGTTAGCTCTTCTAGCACCATTCAGATTTATGCAAGTAAACAAATGTATACAGAGACATTCATCATCAATTTCGAAGGAATAGCAACAGGGAATTATGATTTTACAACAAATGCAACTGCAACGTATAGTGTAAAGTCTGGCCCTGGAGTTTTAGATTACGATGTATATCAAGCAAGAAGAGGCAATGTTAATTTAACTGCTGCCGATACTGCAAATTCTATTTCAGGGAATTTCAGTTTCACTGCTATCAACGTAAGTGACCCTACCGATAGTATTGTGTTTACGAATGGCTCATTTACTTTGCCAAGAGAAAACTAATTCAAAGAACTATTTAAAAATGTACTACTCTAAAATTGGGTAGTACATTTTATGCATACATTAACTCTACTTTATCATTATACTTTTCTAGTATTGACTTGCGCTTCAAACTCAATTTTGGTGTTAGCTCACCAGCATCTATTGAAAATTCTCTAGGGAGTAAGGCAATTTTTTTTATCTGCTCCCAATGTCCAAAATTCTGATTTAGCTCATCAACTTCTCTTTGAATTCTATCAATGATTCGTTGATCTTGAATCATGTCTTCATTAGTAGTATAATTAATCCCCTTAAGAGCACACCAATCGTTCAAGTATGCAAAAGAAGGAATTACTAAGGCCGATGGGAATTTTCTATTTTCACCAATCACCATTACCTGTTCAATGAACTTAGATTCCTTCAATTTATTTTCTATAATTTGAGGGGCGATGTATTTGCCACCTGCAGTTTTAAAAATTTCTTTTTTACGATCGGTGATTTTTAAATATCGACCTTCTACTAATTCCCCAATATCACCCGTATGAAACCAGCCATCCGAATCGATAACTTCCGCGGTAGCATCGGCCTTCTTATAATAACCTTTCATGATGTTGGGTCCTTTTGCAAGTATTTCACCGTCGCTTGCAATTTTTACTTCAACACCCTCTATTGTTGGGCCGCAAGTACCAAAGTATCTCATGCCTTTATCAATGCCATTCACAGTGATTACTGGCGATGTTTCAGTGAGGCCATAACCTTGTAGGACGGGGATTCCCGCCGACCAAAAAACACGTGCTAAGCGTTCTTGTAATGCGGCACCACCTGAGCAAATTGCAAGTATGTTTCCACCTAATGCTTCACGCCATTTTTTAAAGATTATTTTATTCGCAATTTTTAATTGAAACTCATACCACCAACCGTTCTTCCCATCGTATTCATAACGCAATCCAAGGTTCAATGCCCAGAAAAACAATGCTTTTTTGATGCCTTTTAATTCCGAACCTTTTGCAACAATTTTATCGTATACTTTTTCTAATAATCGAGGTACCGTAGTGAACATATGCGGTTTAACCTCTTTTAAATTATCGGCTATTTTTTCTAATGATTCTGCATAATAAATACTTACACCTTTACTCAAATACATATAGATGACCATGCGTTCAAAAATATGTGAGAGTGGTAAGAAACTTAAGGCAGTATACGCACCTTCAGGAATTAAGGGGTTTGAAGATTTGAAGTTACTTACTAAATTATCGTGAGTTAACATTACGCCTTTGGGATTACCTGTAGTACCTGATGTGTAAATTAATGTTAAAAGATCGTCGGGTTGAACTGAATTTCTATACGCTATTACTTGTTGCATATCGTTTGGATTTCCTTTTGATTTAAGGTCTTCCCAATGACTTGCTATTGGATCATCCACTTTATTGTAAGTGAAAATATGTTGTAATGTTGGACATTCATTTTTTACGCGTTTGATTTTTTCCAAGAGTTCTACATCGGCAACAAAAATTACTTTTGCTTCTGCGTCATTGATAATGAATTTTAGATCTGCTTCCGATAATGTAGGATATAAAGGCAAATGTACCGCGCCAATTTGCATGACTGCGAAGTCGACAAAATTCCATTCGGGTCTGTTGGGCGACATGTTGGCGATTTTATCGTCTTTTTTAATACCCAAAGCGATCAAACCTAAACTTAGATCATCTACATTTCTGATGAATGCATCCGTATCGTAATGCTGCCAATGCCCATCGACTTTTGCTGAAAATATAGTACTCTCAGGGTAGTACATTTTCAGAAAAGGCATCAGGTCAAATACTCTGGTAATTTTCATAGCGTATGTTTTGTCTTATTTAAATAATATAAATATACTTATCAATTCCATATTTAAATTGATACCTGATTATATTTATTATCTTGTATTTTATAAATAATATTAACTTTATACCAATTTAGTATTTAGTACAAATATATCATAATATTTGAAATATAAAAGTTTTTTATGATAAAGAACAATTTTGCAAATGAATTTCGGTTAAGCCTACCTATAATTATGGCACCCATGTTTTTGGTAAGTAATGAAGCCATGGTAAGTGCTGCAATTGAGTCGGGAATCTTGGGTGTTTTCCCTACTCTTAATTATAGGAACGAAGAAGAGCTAGAACTTGTTTTAAAAAATCTCAATGCAAAGAAAGAGCAAGCAAATTTTGGGAATTTCGGGGTGAACTTAATTGTGCAAAAGACGAATGTTTATTTTGAAAAGCATTTGGCATTGTGTGTAAAATACAAAGTTCCATTTTACATTACATCTTTAGGTAATCCAGCACGAGTAATTGAAGAAGCGCATCGATATGGAGCAAAAGTATATTGCGATGTTACGAATTTGAAGCATGCACAAAAATGTTATGATTTGAATTGCGATGGATTTATTGCAGTGGGGCAAGGAGCGGGAGGACATGCGGGCGACAATCCATTGCAAGTGTTGATCCCATCCTTAAGAAAACAATTCCCAGACAAGCCTGTAATTGCGGCTGGAGGAATTGTGAATGGTCCAGGAATATTGTCGGCATTGAGTTTGGGAGCATCAGCTGTTTCAATAGGCACTCGATTTATAGCAAGTTTGGAAGCGGGTGTGAGCAATGCATACAAAGATGCAGTGGTTAATTCTGGGATGGATGATATTGTAATGACAGAGAAAATTTCAGGCACACCATGTACGATTATCAATACACCATATGCGAAAAAAATAGGGTATAAACAAAATTGGATAGAGCGATGGTTGAATAAAAATCCTAAAACCAAAAAATATTACAAAATGCTTTTGCAATACAAAGGCATGAATAAATTAATGAAATCGATAAAGCCCGGTTCCTATGAAACCTTATGGTGTGCAGGTAAATCTGTGGAGTTGATTGATGCTATTACTCCAGTTTCTGAAATCGTTAAAACGATGGATAGTGAATTGCGCGAAGCGCTGAATGAAATCCAAAGCCTGAAGTATGAATAAGTTTAATAAAATTTTGCTACGTGCGTACACATCGGCATTCTGGCTGAAGGTATTTAATTTCATCATGAATTTTAAGATTCCATTTAATGCGCCACATCGATTTAAGATTCAAAAAATTTCTGAAGAAGAGATTCAGGTTCGACTTCCATACATCCGTAAAAATTTAAATCACCTAAACGGAATTCACGCGTGTGCATTGGCAACTGCATCGGAATACGCCTGTGGTTTATTAATTATTAGCAGATTAAATCCAGATCGTTACCGATTAATTATGCGGAGTTTGCATATGGATTACGTGAAGCAAGGTAAAGAAGATGTGTACATCCATTTTAAAATGAATGCCGATGAATTGCAGGAAATAAAATCTGATTTAGAAAAAAATCATACTTTTATTAAGCACTTTAAAGTGGAAGCGAGGACTTTGAAAGGGGATTTGATTTCTATCGCAACATTGGAGTGGCAATTAAAAGAT
>JAEYZM010000003.1 GCA_023427985.1 Bacteroidota bacterium
ACTCGACCTTTTTTCATTTAAACGCATTCAATCCTGTCACATCCATACCCGTAATTAATAAGTGTATGTCGTGTGTTCCTTCGTACGTAACAACCGATTCTAAATTCATCATGTGGCGCATGATTGGATATTCTCCAGTAATACCCATGCCGCCTAACATTTGACGAGCATCACGTGCAGTGTTTAATGCTACTTCAACTGAATTTCTTTTTGCCATTGAAATTTGAGCAGCAGTTGCACGATTCTCAGATTTCAATACACCTAATCTCCAATTTAATAATTGTCCTTTAGTGATTTCTGTAATCATCTCAGCCAATTTCTTTTGTTGCAATTGGAAACCACCGATAGGTCTGTCGAATTGTACTCGCTCTTTAGAATATCTCAAAGCAGTATCGTAACAATCCATTGCAGCACCTAATGCTCCCCAAGCAATTCCGTATCGAGCTTGATTCAAACATCCTAATGGACCTTTCAAGCCTTCTACGTTTGGTAAAATATTTTCTTTAGGAACTTTCACATTGTCAAATACTAATTCGCCTGTTGCCGATGCTCTCAATGACCATTTATTATGCGTTTCAGGAGTAGAAAATCCTTCCATTCCACGCTCCACAATTAAGCCTCTGATTTTACCATCTTCGCCCTTAGCCCATACTACTGCAATGTCTGCAAAAGGTGCATTCGATATCCACATCTTCGCTCCATTCAATATCACATGATCGCCCGCATCTTTATAGTTTGTTAGCATTCCACCAGGATTCGAACCATGATTCGGTTCCGTTAATCCGAAGCATCCCATGAATTCACCCGTAGCTAATTTTGGTAAATATTTTTTACGTTGTTCTTCTGAACCGTATGCATATATCGGATACATCACCAATGAGCCTTGTACCGATGCAGTGGAACGTATACCAGAGTCGCCACGCTCTACTTCTTGCATGATCAATCCGTATGAAATATAATCCAATCCGCCACCACCATATTCCACAGGAATTGTTGGGCCAAATGCACCAATTTCTCCTAATCCTTTTATCAAATGCTTAGGAAATTCGGCACGTTGAGCATAGTCTTCAATGATCGGACTCACTTCTTTTTTAACCCAGTCGCGCACCGAATTTCTTACCAACTTATGTTCTTCCGTTAGTAATTCATCCAATAAATAATAATCAGGCGCTTCAAATAAATCTGTTTTAGCCATTGCTATCTTTATATTTGTTATAATTGCCACAAATGTAACAAAAAATCATATTGAACAATATGTACAGCATTAGACTCAATGGACTCGAATTTTATGCTTTCCACGGCTGGTATCAGGAAGAAAATCTAATAGGAAATAAATACATAGTAGATATTCATATCAAAGTGGAGGATTCGCAGATAAAACAGAACGATTTGAACAGCACTGTGAACTACGAGCAAGTTTTCAACATTGTGAAAAATAGAATGAATATAAAATACAAATTGTTAGAAGATTTTGTAAAAGATGTATATGCCGATGTAGTGCTGGCCTATCCATTCGTACATTTTGTAGAAGTTTCCATCACCAAACCAAAAGTACCTATTGATCAAATGATAGGCGCATCGCAAGTTGTTTACTCCAATACCTTATAAATTTTTATGTACAAGAAAATAGATCAACACGATATAGATTTTTTTCAATCGATATGTCTTGTGATTGCCGATGTAGAAGCGCTTGGTAATTATGCACACGATGAAACAGAAGATCTTGTCTTCATGCCCGAATTAGTTTTGATTCCAGATACATCGGAACAAATTTCAAAGATCATGAAATATTGCAGCGAACATTTGATTCCAGTAACACCAAGAGCAGGCGGTACAGGCTTGAGTGGTGGTGCATTGGCTGTACACGGTGGTGTAATTTTGTCTATGGAGAAATTTAATAAATTGCAACACATCGACCTACAAAATTTACAAGCTACTGTTGAGCCAGGAATGATCACACAAGTTTTCATGGATGAAGTGGCGAAGCATGGATTGATGTATCCAGTGGACCCTTCGAGCAAAGGTTCCTGTATGTTGGGTGGAAATGTTGCGGAATCATCGGGCGGGCCGAGGGCTGTGAAGTACGGCACGGTGCGCGATTATGTGTTGAATTTGGAAGTGGTCTTGCCAAATGGCGAAATTATTTGGACGGGTGCCAATACATTGAAGTATGCATCGGGATATAATCTTACACAATTGATGGTGGGCTCTGAAGGTACCTTGGGGATTGTTACGAAAATCGTTTTCAAATTGGTACCATCGGCACAACATAATTTATTATTACTTGCAAGTTTTCCTAACGCAGAGAAAGCCTGCGAAGCTGTATCAGGAATTTTTCGTGCAGGTATCTGTCCATCGGCCTTGGAATTTATGGAGAAAGATGGGGTCGACTGGGTAGTGCAACATGAAGGATTGAATTTTGTTCGCAAAGAAAATATTGAAGCGTATCTCTTAATTGAAGTAGACGGAAATGAGTTGGAACAATTGTATAAGGATTGTGAATTGATCACAGAAGTGTTGTATAATTTCGAAGTGGATGAAGTGTTGTTTGCCGACTCATCGGCACAAAAAGAAGAATGGTGGAGGATGAGAAGAAACATGGCGCATTCTGTGAAAGCGCATTCGGTCTATAGAGAAGAAGATACTGTGGTGCCACGTGCTGCCTTGCCAGCATTGCTAAAAGGAGTGAAGCAAATCGGAGAAAAATATGGATTTCAGTCGGTATGCTACGGACATGCGGGCGATGGAAATTTGCACATCAATATTTTGAAATCGAACATGAGCGATGTTGCATGGATGAATGAACTTCCAAAAGGTATTACCGAAATTTTTGAATTAACAACTGCATTAAACGGAACAATTTCTGGCGAGCACGGCATCGGCTATGTTCAAAAAAATTATATGCCAATCAAATATTCTGCTGCACATCTTGCATTGTTGAAAGGGATAAAGAATGTGTTTGATCCGAATGGGATTTTGAATCCGGGGAAAATAGTTTAGTTTGCTATCCCGATAGCTATCGGGATGCTAGTGTGCTAATACTTTAGTTTTAGTGGATAGTGGATAGGGTTAGTATGCTAGTTTGCTAATATGTTAGTTATAGTTTATAGTTTATAGTTTCTAATTTCTAATTTCTAATTGATAGTGTTTAGTAAATAGTATTCCTGCTATAATTTAAATGCTGCGAAGAATGTGAATCATTAAGTTTCTGTCTTTTTGTCGCACACATTTGCTCTGATTAAGACATATTGTCTTTAAAATCTCTTAAATTTTGCTTTGGTATAGCGCTTGAAGAAATCTATTCGTAACAAAAAATAGAAAAGATTATGACACTAGTAAAATTTAAAAACGGAAATTATTCGGATAAAATGTTTTATAAAATGTTAAATCCTATGTTCAGTGATGTATTCAACGATTTCTTTAATCAAGGTATTAATGGAATCAATCATCGATTACCTGCGGTGAATATCTCAGAAAATGCTGATGCTTTTAAAATAGAATTAGCTGCACCTGGAATAAGCAAAGAAGATTTTAAAATCAATTTAGAAAAAGATGTGATATCAATTTCTACTGAGAAAAAACAAGAAACTAAGGAAGAAAATACGCAATATACACGCAAAGAATTTTCGTATCATTCTTTTAAACGCTCTTTTACTTTACCAGAAAATGCGAACAAAGAAGACATCAAAGCAGAGTACAAAGATGGTGTTTTGCATATTGCTATTCCAAAAATAAAAGCAACACAAGAATTAGTGAAAGAGATATCTGTTCAATAATTAATTGAAAATTAAGAATTAAAAATTAAGAGTTAAGAACTGTGTAGTGCTATTTGCAAATGATAACGCTACACAGTTTTCAATCGCACTACGCTGTACGCAATACACAATACGCTGTACGCAATACCCCATTCGAAATTCTGCACCTAATTCCCCCGTCTTAATACTTAATACTTCGTACTTAATACTTCTATAAAGGTATTTTCACAATTAATAACTTTTCTTTACGTTTGAATTCAAAATTCAATGTCATGATGAATAGCTTAAAATCCCGAGCAAGATTATTATTATGTATTTTTATTTTAGTAATTAGTTTAAACCATGTTAAAGCACAGGGCGGATTTTCTTGGGATAGAGTAGTGTTTGGTGGTAATTTTGGAGCAGGATTTTCTTCTAACGAATCATTAATTGCATTGTCGCCAAGTGTTGGATACCGATTTACGGAACGATTGACTGTAGGTACAGGTGTGATATATCAATACTACCGATTAAAAATTCCAGGTTTTGATTTCAAGTTTAATAACTATGGTGGTCGATTATTTACTTCGTATCAATTAACAGATTTTTTAGTAGCACATGCCGAATACGAAAGTTTAAATTTAGAGTATGTGAAAATTAGTCCAGCAGGAGCTGTCGATGGAACTGGAAGAAGAACAATTAACAGCACCTTAGTTGGTGGAGGTTACCGACAAATGTTAGGTAGAAACAGTGTTGTGGATATTTTATTACTTTATAACTTAACCGAGACACCATACACACCGTACACAAATCCTATAATTCGTGTAAACTTTGGAATAGGTTTATAATTCTTTATTGAGAATAAAATTATTTAAACATATCCCAACTTTCAATCAACGATCACACGAACCTACGAGCATACGAACTAGCTTCTCATATTTATGAACTGCAATGGTGTATCCCAGCTCTCTGATCGCAATAATTGGATGGTCGATTGCAAATCGTCAATTTTTTTTCCACTTACTCGAATTTGATCATTCATAATTTGCGCGTCGACTTTTAACTTAGAATCTTTAATTTTTTTGATGATTTTTTTTGATAATTCTTTATCGATTCCTTCTTTAATTTTCACTTCTTTTCGAATCATATTTCCAGATGCAATTTCTTCTTTCCCGAAGTCGAGACACGAAGGGTCAATCTGCTGTTTCATAACCCTGGCAATGATTACGTCGCGTATCGCTTTAATTTTCATGTCGTCTTCTGTGAGAATATTTATCGTATTTGTCTTCTTATCTAAATCGATTTCTGTTTTCGATCCATTGAAGTCGTATCGATTTACAATTTCTTTTTTTGCATTGTTAATTGCGTTGTCTAAAAGTTGTTGATCAACTTTACTTACTATGTCAAATGTTGGCATGTGGATAACTTTTTAATAAATATTTTTTTTTTATAAATTAATTTTAAATTTGTAAATGTATTGTTTTACAGGATGAAAAAAAAATATCGATGTGATATCGACAAAAAAATATAAATCATCAAAAACCAAAAACAATTAATTTTTAAAACTTAAAACAAAAAAACATGGCAACAGTAAAAAAAGCAGCTAAGAAATCAGCTGCAAAAAAACCAGCTGCGAAAAAAGCAGCAAAGAAAGCGGCTCCTAAAAAAGCAGCTAAGAAAGCAGCTCCTAAAAAAGCAGCTAAGAAAGCAGCTCCTAAAAAAGCAGCTAAGAAAGCAGCTCCTAAAAAAGCAGCTCATAAAAAAGCAGCTCAT
>JAEYZM010000009.1 GCA_023427985.1 Bacteroidota bacterium
CCTAATGAAAACTCCTGACCAGATTGAATCAATAGCAATGCATCGGGATGAATATAGGCATTGAATTTACTCTCCCATGAGATGTGCTTCAAACGATAATAAACTCTACCGATGTAGTGCAAAAACAATTTGAAAGGAATACCTAGCAAACCGAGTTGATTGAATAAAAAGACCAGTTGTCTCATATTTATCAAAATTATCAATATTTCCGAGATGTAAAAGCAAGAAATTAGAATCAAAATATTTACTACTTTTGTTAGCATGAGGCTTTTTCTGGAAGTAGCGTTTAAGAATCTTTATTACTTCATTAGTAATGTTCATTACCGTACCTTTTACATCTTATTAATGAGATTTGGTAACAAGCAACGTTATCAAGCGCTCAATACAAAAGTTAATAAGTATTATCTATACATTCCCGATGCGCTATCGTTCATTTGGCAATACAAAGAAATTTTTGTCGATGAGTCGTATAGATTCAACACAAAGGGATCTAGTGGAGTGATTGTCGACTGTGGTGCGAACATCGGACTTAGTGGGCTATTCTTTAAATCGAATTATCCCAATCATAAATTATATTGCATTGAGGCCGATCCAAAAATTGCGGATGTGATGCGAAGAAATTTCATGAACAATTCTGTGGAAGCAGAAATTATTGCGAAAGCTGCTTGGATCAATAACGAAGGTGTGAGTTTCGATTCAGAAGGATCCGACAGCGGCTCTGTGAAATCTGGAGATTCAAACAATGCTGTGAAAATTGAAAGCATAGATTTCAATGAATTTCTGATGGGCTTTGAGAAAATTGATTTCTTAAAAATGGACATCGAAGGTGCTGAGAATATAGTAATTCCAACCTGCGTAGAAGGTCTTAAAAAAGTAGAACATTTATTTTTAGAATATCATTCCTCTTATAATGATTCGCAAGAATTACCAAATCTGTTAAACATATTAAAAGAGTCTGGATTCCATTTTTACATCAAAAATGAGAACAAACGCAAGTCACCTTTTTTGAACCTACACAAGGACCGTGCTTACGATTTACAATTGAATATTTATGCCTACAGAAAAGCTTAAGGTTGTAATCATTAATACTGCTGAAACAAAAGGTGGCGCTGCTGTTGCTTGCAATCGTTTGCATATAGGTTTAAACGAACTAGGTGTAAACAGCAAGATGTTGGTGCGACATAAATCATCTTCTGACAAAAGTGTTTTTGAATTTACAAAAAGCAAATGGAGCATGAGATGGAATCTCTTCCAATTTTATGTCGAATTGTTTTTTCTGAAATTCTTTAAAACAAAAAATTATGATTTTTCCATCCCCTATTTTGGACCAAAATTAGAAAATCATCCATTGATTAAGGATGCCGATGTAGTGCATATTCATTGGGCTCAAAATTCTTATTTAAGTCTGAGAACCTTAGAAAAATTAAAACTGCTGAACAAGCCCATCGTATGGACCTTACACGATATGTGGGCATTCACAGGTGGTTGTCATTACAATCAAAGCTGTAGAAAATTTGAAACGGAATGTTTCCAATGTCCTCAGTTGAAAAATCAACATCTAATTGACTTAAGCAATTGGATATTTAAACAGAAGCAAAATATATATTCAGATAAATTCCATATTGTTACTCCAAGTAATTGGTTAAGTGCTGAAGCTAAAAAAAGTAAATTATTTTCTAATAATAACATCAGTACCATTCCTTACAACATCGACTTTAATTTATTTAAGCCACAAGAAAAAAAATCATCGAAGGAATATTTTGGTATCAATCCAGAGAAAAAAATTATTCTTTTTGTTTCCATGAATGTAGAAGATCCAAGAAAAGGATTTGATTATTTGCGAAAGGCAATTATTGAATTAGAGCGTTCCATTCCAAATTGGAAAGAACAGTATGAAGTACTTGCGATTGGTAGGAATAGCGATGAACAATATTTTGAAACAAAAATTCATTTTACTGGCAGGCTCTCATCATTCGACATCATATCAAAAGCATATTCAGCAGCGGACGTGTTTGTTGCACCATCGGTACAAGATAATTTACCAAACACAGTGATAGAATCCTTATCATGTGGCACACCTGTAGTTGCTTTTAATATAGGGGGAATGCCCGATATGATTGAGCATAATTACAATGGAAGTTTAGCTGAGTTTGGCAATATAGAAGCCTTAAGTAAAGGCATATTAGATTGTTTGACGAATGATCTTCGTGACAATTGCATTGAATCTGCACAAAGAAAATTTAGCACAGAAAAAGAAGTACAAAAATACATAGATTTATATTCTCAACTGATTGAATCATGCCCTTCAAATTAAATTCATCCTATATACCAACAGGTGATCAGCCTGAAGCGATTAGACAATTAGTGGAAGGTTTGAATCATGGCGATACCTATCAGACCTTATTGGGTGTAACGGGTTCCGGAAAAACATTTACTGTAGCAAATGTGATTGAAAAAGTACAACGTCCAACTTTAATTCTTTCTCATAACAAAACTTTGGCTGCACAATTGTATGGTGAGTTCAAACAATTTTTCCCAGAGAATTCTGTCAATTATTTTGTATCGTATTACGACTATTATCAGCCCGAAGCATATCTACCCACTACGAACACCTACATCGAAAAAGATTTATCCATTAATGATGAAATAGAGAAGTTGCGTTTGCGCACTACATCGGCATTAGTTTCTGGAAGAAGAGATGTGATTGTGGTTTCTTCGGTTTCTTGCATTTATGGTATGGGGAATCCAGATGATTTTACGGATTCGGTGGTTCGATTGCAAGTGGGACAGACGGTAAGTAGAAATGCCTTGTTGTATCGCTTTGTGGAATTATTGTATTCGAGAACTACAGCTGATTTTAAGAGGGGTACGTTTAGAGTAAAGGGGGAAACGGTTGATATTTATTTGGCGTATGCCGACTATGCGTTGAGGATTTCATTTTTTGGGGATGAGATTGAAGAGATGAGTTACATCGACCCAGTAACTGGAAAGACAATCGAAAAGCAAGAACATGTGGCGATTTATCCCGCGAATATTTACGTTGCTCCCAAAGAACGAATGCAGTCGGCCATCCGCAGCATTCAAGACGAATTGGTTTTACGCAAATCGCAGTTTGAACGCGATG
>JAEYZM010000026.1 GCA_023427985.1 Bacteroidota bacterium
ACTTAAGTCGTGCCACCAGTTTACCGCAGTTATGCTGGATTTTTTAAAATCCTGTATTTATCATCCTGCATAAATAGTGGTTTTGGAGCTTTTCTGATACTTAGTGCTAAGATTTCCAAATATTTCCATACCTTTGCGCCCTATGCAAAAAGTAAGAAATATAGCCATTATTGCCCACGTTGACCACGGTAAAACAACGCTGGTTGACAAGATTTTACATCAAACGAACCTTTTTCGTGATAATCAGGAGACAGGGGAGTTAATTTTAGATAATAACGATTTAGAGCGTGAAAGAGGGATTACCATCGTATCGAAAAACGTTTCAGTAAAATATAAAGAGCATAAAATCAACATTATTGATACACCTGGCCACGCCGACTTTGGTGGTGAGGTAGAGCGTGTATTGAAAATGGCAGATGGAGTATTATTACTTGTTGACGCGTTTGAAGGCGCCATGCCACAAACTCGTTTCGTAACTCAAAAAGCTTTATCATTGGGTTTAAAGCCTATTGTGGTTGTCAATAAAGTGGATAAGGAAAATTGTAGACCAGAAGAAGTTCAGGAATCAATTTTCGAATTATTCTTCAACCTTGAAGCCACAGAAGAGCAATTAGATTTCCCAACATTATACGGATCATCAAAACAAGGCTGGATGAACACCGATTGGAAAACTCCAACGGAAGACATCACCCCATTATTAGATGCGATCTTAGAATACATCCCTGAACCGAAAGACAATCCGGGTACTTTGCAAATGCAAATCACATCTTTAGATTACTCTTCTTTTGTGGGTCGTATCGCTATCGGTCGTGTTGCTAGAGGAACAATCAAAGAAAACATGCCGGTTTCTCTTATGAAGAAAGATGGCAAAATCGTAAAATCGAGAATCAAAGAATTATATACTTTCGAGGGTCTAGGAAAAATTAGAGTTGAAGAAGTTCATAACGGTGACATTTGCGCTGTTGTTGGAATCGAGGGTTTTGAAATTGGCGATACCATCGCAGACTTTGAAAATCCAGAAGCTTTAGCTGTTATTAAGATCGATGAACCTACGATGAACATGTTGTTCACGATTAACAACTCTCCATTCTTCGGCAAGGAAGGTAAATTCGTTACCTCTCGTCACTTGCGTGATCGCTTGATGAAAGAGATGGAAAAAAATCTTGCATTACGTGTAGAAGAATCGGCATCTCCAGACGCATACATTGTGTATGGTAGAGGTATTCTTCACTTATCTGTTTTAATTGAAACGATGAGAAGAGAAGGCTACGAATTGCAAGTTGGTCAGCCACAAGTAATCGTTAAAGAAATTGATGGCAAAAAATGCGAACCAGTTGAGACATTAATTGTAGATGTGCCGGGCGATGTTGCAGGTAAAGTAATCGAGCTCGTTACACAACGTAAGGGTGAGCTATTAATCATGGAACCAAAAGGCGATTTACAACATTTGGAATTCGAAATTCCATCTCGTGGTATCATCGGCCTAAGAAATAATATCTTAACAGCAACTGCGGGTGAAGCCATCATGGCACATCGTTTCAAAGCGTATGAACCTTGGAAGGGAGATATTCCACAACGTATGAGTGGTGTATTAATATCGATGGATAAGGGTACTGCTACAGCTTACCGTATTGATAAATTGCAAGATAGAGGTAGATTTTTTGTGAATCCAGGTGAAGAAGTTTATCAAGGTATGATCATTGGTGAAAACTCAAGAGATTCGGACATGACGGTGAACATCACAGAGGGCAAGCAGTTAACAAACTTTAGAACTACAAGTAAAGACGATGCAACACGTATCGCTCCAGCAATTAAGTTCTCGTTGGAAGAGGCAATGGAGTACATCCAAGCCGACGAATACGTTGAAGTTACTCCAGCATCAATGCGTTTGCGTAAAATTTATTTGACTGAAAACGAAAGAGCGCAAGCTAAAAAGAAGATGGCAAATTAATTGTTATAAAAATGCAATTTATGTATTTTTAATACATGAAAGATTTAAATACATCATATAATAAAAACGCTTCTATTCATGAGAAGCGTTTTTATTTATTAATGAGATTGATTAAAATTGATCGCATGCTTAAATCTGCAAAAATCATAAAGAAAAAAATCTAAGATCGTATGGATATTCTAGATGAAGAACTATTAGATCTGTGGAAAGAATTTGAACTCAATAATCTCGAATACCTTGTTGTAGGTGGATTTGCAACAAATCTTAATGGTTACTCTCGTATAACTGCTGACCTAAATATCCTAATTAAAAACTCCTTAAAAAATAGAAAAATTTTAAGACTAGTATTGCAAAAATTAGGACATGGTGACTTTTCATTTATCGAGCATTCAGAATTGGTGCCAGGTTGGACTAGCGTGAAGTTGAAATCTGGATTCGAATTGGATATAATGACATATATAAAAGGATTTGATGAGTCACGATTCGATGAACTTAGTAATAATGCTAGTATCGCTGAGATTAATTCAGTTAAAATCCCCTTTTTACATATAAATTATTTAATAGAAGCCAAAAAAGCAAGTGGCAGAACTAGAGATATATTGGATTTAGAAGAATTAATTAAAATTAGAAATCAAAATGAAAATTGAGGATTTATATTCAGCGTATTTAGATTCAAAAGTAATAAGCACCGACACTCGCAACATCCAAGCGAATTCAATATTCTTCGCGCTTAAAGGCGCTAATTTCAATGGAAATAAATTTGCCGATCAAGCACTAGAATTAGGCGCTGCGTATGTGGTGATCGATGAAGCAGAATATAAAAAAGACGATCGTTATTTTTTGGTCGATGATGTGCTACAAGCATTGCAAGAGCTCGCTCGTTTTCATCGCGATCGATTAGACATTCCTTTCATTGGAATCACTGGATCAAACGGAAAAACCACATCGAAAGAATTGCTAAACGCTGTATTGAGTAGAAAATACAAGACACTTGCAACAAAAGGAAATTTGAACAACCACATCGGCGTGCCGCTTACACTTTTAAGTATAACAGATGATGTGGAGATTGCTATAATTGAAATGGGTGCAAACCATCAACGTGAAATTGATTTTCTTTGCAACATTGCCGACCCTGAATTCGGACTCATTTGCAATGTGGGCAAGGCGCATTTAGAAGGGATGGGCGGATTCGAAGGTGTGAAAAAAACGAAAAAGGAATTGTACGATTATATTCAGAGTACTGGTGGAGTAATTTTTGTAAATGCCGATGATGAGCATTTAATGCAGATGAGTGCAAAGAACGACGATGTTATCTACTTCGGAAACACAATGGATTCGGTGGTTTCGGGAAGTATTACTAAATTCGACCCATTCCTTTCTGTAAAAGCAAAGTTGAACCCAACGAATGAAGAATTAGAAATCAATACACAATTGGTGGGCGATTATAATCTGAATAATGTTCTCGCATCTTTATGCATTGGTCACTATTTCAGAGTGCCTTTCGATGAAATGAAAGTAGGCATTGAATCTTACGCGCCAAGCAACAACAGATCTCAAGCAGTAAAAATGGGATCCAATACTGTTGTTATGGATGCATACAATGCAAATCCAAGTAGCATGAGCGCTGCAATTTTGAACTTCGCAAAACTTCAAGCAAATACAAAACTCCTAATACTTGGAGATATGTTTGAGATGGGCGATGAGAGCATGAAGGAACATGCCGATATGATTGAACTTGTGCGCGAACAAAATTTAGAAAACGTAATTTTCGTTGGTAAAGATTTTTACGCAAATAAAAAATACAACTATACCTATTTTCAAAGTACCGAAGAAGCTAAAGAATACCTAAAAAACAATAAGCCTGAAAACACAAGCATACTTGTAAAGGGCTCGAGAGGCATGAAATTAGAAACACTTACCGAAGTTTTTTAAAAAAGTTGCATTTATGCAGTTGGATTTCCTTTGTTAATCAAACAAATTTGATTATGGAAATCGAACACGTATACAATTCAATTATCCATGCCGCGGTAAATATTCATAACGCAGTAGGCCCTGGCCTCAATAAAAGCGTTTATGAAGAATGCCTTGGAATAGAACTGCAATTGCTAAACTTACATCATGAATTTCAAAAGCCTGTTCAAATAGTTTATAAAAACAAAAAAATAAAATCCATTTTTTATGCCGATGTAGTGGTGGACAATCAAGTGTTGGTGCAAATTTTTGCTAGCGAAAAATTATTAAATCAGCATGCAGAACAAACGCTCACGCTGTTGAAATTACTCAACTTGAAAGATGGTGTAATGATTAATTTTAATGAATCAAATCTTATCAACGGCATCAAGCGAATACCAAATAAACAAACGAGTAATTTTTATTTGAATGAACCTTAAACGAAATTCGAATTAATCCGCTTTAGATATTTTTACTCCCACATCTTCAATTCCAGTTAGCGGATTGTCGCGCATGTTCTGCTCAAAGGTAAAGGAGTAAACTCCTGATTTTGGAAACTTGATTTTTTCCACCAACAAAATCTGATTCGAATAAATATCGCCTAAGCCTGAGCCCAACCATTTTCCATCTACTTCTGCAAGTTTGAATTCGTAACGTTGTGTTTCGGCTTTAGACTTTGGACCTTGAATTGTCATTAGCACAAATAAATTAGAGTATTTATACAATCCAGTATGCCTCAAATTGAAATAAATATTATGCTCTGAAACCGTATCCTTAATCTCTACAAAAAAGGCAGGTTTTTGGTTGATGTACCATGAATCGTTTTCAATGCTTTCATGTGCTTCAAATACTCTTTTAGGATCGCAGGCGTTGAACAGCACTACAGTACTAAAAAGAATAATTGAAGCCCATGTTTTCATATTAATTGTTTCTAGGTTTATTCTGATTTGGTCGGTTGTTATTATTGTTCGGATTATTTCTTCTTTGAGAAGAATTAGAGTTCCCCGACTTATTTCTATTTCGATTATTATTGTTATTCTTTTTCTTCTTGCGGTTACGATCGTCTAAACGCGTTAAACTGTCTTGACCCACCACATTTTCATAATCCAATACTTTCTCAATAACTTTCGATTGAATAACGATTTCAGATAAATCTTCAGGGTACTCGTTACGCTTGTTCATTTCTAAAATCTCATTCACACGCGAAACATGTAAAGGCACCCAAGTCTCTTCTTGCCTATAACTAAACCACATCATTTTTTTGAAGATGTCGGTTTTTTGCAGATAAGCAGAACCACGCTTGGTCTTGATTTCCTTAATATCATCGGGAAAATCTTTCAAAGCATCCATATACGTATCGAGCTCATAGTTCAAGCAGCATTTTAATTTGCCACATTGTCCCGCAAGCTTCAAGGTATTTAAAGATAAATTCTGATAACGTGCTGCAGAAGTACTCACCGTTTTGAAATCGGTTAACCAAGTTGAACAACACAATTCGCGACCACAAGAGCCAATACCGCCTAATCTACTTGCCTCTTGACGCATACCAATTTGACGCATCTCGATACGAATCTTAAACTCTTCCGCTAATTTTTTAATCAGCTCCCTAAAGTCTACACGATCTTCGGCAGTATAATAAAATGTTGCCTTGGTTTTGTCGCCCTGATAATCTACATCGCTCAGCTTCATATCCAGCTTTAGCGCCAAAATAATTTTACGCGCCTTATGCATGGTCTCATATTCAAGACCTTTCGCAAGCTTCCATTTATCTACATCGGCAGTACTCGCCTTTCTATAAATTTTCTTGATGTCGGGAGAATCTACCGCTACCCCTCTTTTTTTCATTTGCATTCGAACCAACTCACCCGTCATGCTCACATGACCTACATCGTACCCACCCGTCCCTGATTCAACGCAGACCAATTCGCCTGCTTCTACATATATATTTTCAGTATTGCGGTAAAAATCTTTTCGTGAGCCTTTAAACCTCACCTCAACAATATTAAAAGGCTGGTAGTTCGATGGCATTTCCAAATTGGCTAACCAATCGTACACATCTAACTTGCTGCAACCTCCTCCCGTCATACAAGAACCATTACTGTTACAACCCTTTGGCACTCCGCCTTGAGTTGAGCATGATCCACATCCCATATGACTTATATTTTAATTATGTAAAATGCGAATTTACATTTTTCTTTGCAAATCTCTCATAACTTGTATGGAAAGGTCCAAGAATAAGACCTTCGTATTGGCATTTCGCTCTATATGATAGATGGCTTTTTCAAGATGGTCGATGATGTGAGGCGCATTAAAGGTATTGATGATACTTGCTAGTTTAGGTAACTCAAAATGCTTACTCTCAAACCGAATAATCTCAGGCACCTGTGCATTATGCACAATACATTCCCTCAAGACCTGCAAACCAAATTTTAAAAGGTTGATTTGGTTCTCTCTTCCAAATGCCGCTACCGCTATTTGATCTATTAAGCCTTGCAATTCCACCACTTTACGAGCGTAGCACAATCGCAACCATTGCACAAATAGGCCTTCTAAATCGTCGTCGTTTTGCTCCATTAAGTTCATTCCCGCTTGTAGACTTCCGTTTGCCAAATAGGCATAACGAGCCGCTGCATCTTCATCGGCACCCTGACCTATCAAGAATTCCTTCACAATTTTATCGTTCAAGGCATTGATCTTCACCAATTGAGTTCTCGACAATATGGTGTTTAACAACTGATCGTATTGCTCTGCCACTAAGATAAACAGCGTTTTTTCTGGTGGTTCTTCTATCAACTTCAACAAAGTATTTCCTTCGTTCCCCAAAAATTCGGGCAACCACATGATCAATACTTTGTACTCGGCTTCAAAGGATTTATAGGCCAAACGTTTGATGATGTCGTGACATTCTGCAATATTGATGTTCGGCCTTTTGTTCTCTGCATCCAAATACAACAGCCAATCTTGCAAACCCAAGTAGGGCGAATCACTCAATGCTTTGCGCCATTCTTTGATATAAGTAGTACTTACTTCTTCCGATTTTTTTGCAATGAATGGATATGAAAAATGTAAATCCGGATGTATGTACTTCTCATATTTTTTACACGAACCACACTCGCCACAAGCATCTGCATCGGCCTTATTCGTGCAATTGATGTATTGAGCATAGGCAATGGCGAGCGCTAAATTGCCGCTGCCGCTTGGCCCTAGAAATAATTGTGCATGCGAAACCCTGTTTTCTTTGATCGATCGCACCAATCTATCCTTAATTTCTTCGTGTCCGGGAATCTCTTTAAATAACATGCCGCAATTTATAAAATTTAAAATTCGTTTCCATCGCTTATCTTTGCAAAATGGCAAGATGGATGGCACTTGATATTGGAGGCAAAAGAACAGGCGTAGCAGTGACCGATCCAATGCGCATAATTGCGAACGGCTTAACTACGGTGGCAACATCGGAACTAATTGATTTTTTAAAGAAGTATATGCTTACTGAGCAAGTGGAACTTCTGGTGATTGGTGAGCCCAAGCAAATGGATAATAGTCCATCGGAATCAACGCCTATCATTGAAGCAGAGATTCTGAAAATAAAAACGCATTTTCCAACATTGAATATCAAGCGTGTCGACGAGCGATTTACATCGAAGATGGCATCGCAAGTGATTGCGCAAAGTGGGAAGAGTAAAAAAGACAGACAAAATAAAAGTTTAATCGACACGGTTAGTGCGACCATCATTTTGCAGTCGTACATGGAGTCGAATTTTTAAAATATGATTTTACCAATTATTGCTTACGGTGATCCCGTATTGAGAAAAGTATCGGAAGATATCAGCGCTGATTATCCGAATTTAAAAGAGTTGATTGACGATATGTGGGAGACCATGTACGCTGCGCGCGGTGTGGGTTTGGCTGCTCCACAAATTGGGCTTGCCATTCGTTTGTTTGTAATTGATGCGAGTCCTTTCGATGATGACGATGAGGATAAGCCGGAGCAAATGAATTTCAAAAAAGTTTTCATCAATGCGCAGATTACCGATGAGACTGGTAAGGAATGGCCATTTGCAGAAGGTTGTTTAAGTATTCCAGAAATTCGTGAAGATGTAAACCGATTATCGAATATCAAGATTACGTATTTCGATGAGAATTTTGTGAAGCACGAAGAATCATACGGCGGTATCATCGCTCGTATTATTCAACACGAATACGATCATATAGAAGGAAAATTATTTGTCGATAAAATTTCAGCCATTAAAAAACGACTCATCGCAAAAAAATTAGATGCGATTACGAAAGGCTTGGTGAAACCCGATTATAAGATGAAGTATCCAGCGGTTTCGAAAAAAAGAAGGTAATAGAATGTGATAATGTGATAATTAGCAAATGTGATAATAGAACGCGACCTATTTGCTAATTATCAAATTATCAAATTATCACATTATTTACTCGGTTCATTCTTAAACGAAATCTTCCCTTGATTTAGCAATTGAATAAACTGATTGATTTTTACGATATCAAGCAAAGGATTGTAGCGATCTTGTCCGCGCCAGTATAATTTTTCACTTTGATTCTGAAAATAATAACGAGTGTTTTGCGAACCGTCCCAAGCCATGGCAGAACTCAATGCCATCATGGTGCGCTCATCTAAATTTCGTTGAGCAATCATCAAGTCATCATCGGGCAATCGCAATTTTATGAAGGCTTGTTTGAATTGTTCAACGGTAGCATATGGAAAGATATACACCATCGGCAAATCAAAACTTTCCATTTTCAATTTGAAGATTGCACTTAAGCTATTGTTGATCAAATTATCTGGAATAATCAACTCCTGTTTTTTATAACCCAAACAAGAAATTTGAATGGTATCGCCAACGGCCACCACCAATGAAAAGAAGCCACGCATATCGGTATACGTTCCTCTATAATTCCTAGAAATATTGGTGATGCTTACAAAAGGGAGAGGTACTAAACTATCAGCGTGTATTACTATACCCGAAAACTGAACTAACTTTTTTTCCTGAGCATTTACATGTTGTAAACAGAGTATGGCAATGATCAGGAAAAAAAGTTTTTTCATAGGACAAGTATTACACGCTAATATATGAAAACGGATAAATTATCCTCTTAGTCTTTCTGGTAAAACTGCGTTCGGATCATCCATGTCCGTGATGTTGATGGCTTCAACCGAATTGATTTCTGGAATGGCGCGCTTCAATGCTTGCTCCACACCTGCCTTCAAGGTCATGATACTCATTGGACATGAACCGCATGCGCCTAATAATTTCAATTTAACTACCATTTCATCCGTGATTTCGTGTAATGCCACGTTACCACCGTCTGCCTCTAAATAAGGACGTATTTGGTCTAAAGCGGTTTCAATGCGCTCTACTAATTCTGGACTTGCGTTATTCATTGTTTTAAATATTTATACAAAGTTAAGTATTATTTATAACAATTCTAATTAAGAATAGTTTCCCTCATTCCAGCATTTAAAATGGCCACTTGTTGTGCCACCGACGATGCAATGCCCTTCATTGCTATAGCGGTAGGGTGTTCATCGTTCAGAATAATCGGTTCGCCCTTTTCACCCGCTTCACCCACTGCTTGAACCAATGGAATCTCACCCAGGAAGCTTACATCGAATTGCTCTGCTAATTTGCGTCCACCTTCTTTGCCGAATAAATAATATTTATTGTCAGGTAATTCTTCTGGTATGAAGTACGACATGTTCTCAACAATACCTAAAATAGGCACATTGATGGCATCCATTCTAAACATAGCAATACCTTTACGTGTATCGGCCAAGGCCACATTTTGAGGAGTGGTCACTATCACGGCACCAGTCACTGGGAAGTTTTGTGCCAAGGTAATGTGCACATCACCAGTACCTGGAGGAGTGTCCACAATTAAATAGTCTAATTCACCCCAATTGGCATCCATGAACATTTGTCGCAATGCACTCGTTACCATTGGTCCTCTCCAAGGAATAGCTTGACCCGGTTCTGTGAAGAATCCTATCGACAATAATTTAACTCCATATTTTTCAAGTGGCATTAATTTTACTTTATCGCCTTCCTTTTCAGCGCTTGGTCTTGCACCTTCTAATTTGAACATCATAGGGATCGATGGTCCGTAAATATCGGCATCAATTAAACCCACTTTCGCACCTTGCTTCGCCAAGCCGATTGCCAAATTCACCGCTACTGTAGATTTTCCAACACCGCCTTTTCCCGATGCTACCAATACCACATTTTTGATGTTCGGAAAACTCTTTCCATCGAGCTTCTGAGTAACCCTCGATGTCATGTTAATTTTCACCACCGCCTCTTTATCAACGAAGTGATGAATCGCATTTACACATGCATTGTGAATCAACTCCTTCAAAGGACAAGCAGGAGTCGTTAAAATTACATTGAACGAAATTTCTTTTCCTTCAATTTTGATGTCCTCAATCATCTTTAAAGTCACCAAATCCTTTTTCAAATCTGGCTCTTCAACATGACTTAAGGCTTTTAATATATCTTCTTGAGTATACATAGCATTTAAAATATGTGCAAATGTATCAAAAGAACTTATTTATGAGGCTTTTGTTTCGGAAAAAATGTTTTATCTCAAATGTATATGACTGCTTTGCATTGCCACATTATCCGATGCATCAATGGCTTTAATGTCGAAATCCAAATCCCCAAATCGAGGATCGTTCATAATCACAAAGGTATCGATGCGATCCGTGGCTGCATTTGGAAATTGTTGTAGATATAGAATCGTTTCACCCGTCTCTAAATATAATTTCAAAGAAGTCTCCTTCAAACTCGCATTATCGCTGAACTCAATCTGAAAATATGCCGTATCCCCAAAATCATAGGCCTGATGCATAAATGCTGGTTGTACTTTGTTTATACTAGGCAATGTCTTATCGCTCGGCTCATCTGTATCTTTCTTACAAGCTGTTAAACTTAGGCCGATGAGTACCGCTGAAAGTAATTTTATTGAATTCATATTTCATTTTTAGCAAAGTTCTTGCCAATTTCGCTTCAATGAGCAAGATTAAAATCATTTTATGGATTGTATTAAGTCTATTTATCATAGGCATTGTCGGAGTATTTACATTTCGACAAAAGATTCTCGATGAAGTGATTCAAAAAGTCATTGCCTCAGAAAAAGAAAAACACGGCCTTAACATCGAAATTAAAGAAGCAAAATTTGCTGGATTAACCAGCGTGAAAATCGATGACTTAAGTGTTGTGCCCGATCAACGCGATACATTACTTCGTGTAGAAAAATTTAAAGTAAGCATCGCCATCATGCCTTTGTTTCTTGGTCATATTAAGGTCGATGAATTGCAATCCAGTAATGCCCTGCTTAACATCATTCATAAAGATGGACTCAGAAATTTCGATTTTCTTTTGAAAAAAGATACAAGCAATGTGGATACTGTTGAGAAAGATCAATCGGGTCTCGACATTGCATCCATATTAAATGGTTTAATTAATAAAGTACTCTACAAAGTGCCGAATGAAATGCTCATCGAAAATTATTTATTGAATGTGGTAGATGATAAACTAGCATTTCAGATTCGTGCACAAGATATTCGTATTGATGATAATAATTTGAATTCAACATTTGTGCTCAACGATAATGAATCTATATGGCATATGAACGGGCATATCTTTCCTTCCGATAAAAAATTGGATCTGAAATTTTTTGCCGATAATAAAAAAGTAGAGCTACCATATTTCGAACAAAAATTCGGATTGAAATTAAGTTTCGATACCGTATCTACTCGAATGGATAAAATAGAATATAGTTCAGACGAGTTGAGGATTTATGGAAATTGGGCATTAAGTAATTTAATGATGAAGCATGAGAAACTTGCTCAAAAAGATGTGGTAGTTAGTAATGCATCAATTGATTGCAATATGTTCTTTGGAGAAAAATCAATCTCGATTGATAGTTCATCAATGGCATATTTAGGAAAAATAAAAGCAAGACCTTTTATTAAATATACATTAGGTGCACAAAAAATTTACGAACTAAAATTTGATACAGAAGAAATGCAAGCACAAGATTTCTTCGATTCTTTTCCTGTTGGATTATTCAATTCCATTGAGGGAATAAAAGTGAAAGGGATGCTAGCGTATCATTTAGATTTTTATCTCGATTCTAAAACACCTTGGCGTTGTAGATTTGATTCAGAATTAAAGAAAAAAGATTTTCAAATTGTAAGTTTCGGCAATACTAATTTCCAAAAAATCAACGGCAGCTTTGTGCATGTTCCATACGAAGTTGATAGAGCATCGCGACCAATTGTAGTAGGTCCAGAGAATCCCAACTTCGTACCATACGATCAAATATCCAATTATATCAAGAATGCATTGCTTACTACAGAAGATCCTTTGTTTTTTTCACACAGAGGATTTTATGAAGAAGCATTCCGACAATCCATCGCTGCTAATTATGTAGCGAAAAGATTCAAGCGTGGAGGAAGCACCATCTCTATGCAATTGGTGAAAAATGTTTTCTTAAACAGAAACAAAACTGTAGCACGTAAGCTTGAAGAGATGATCATTGTTTGGTTAATTGAGAATAACCGATTAAGTTCCAAACAAAGAATGTATGAAGTATATTTGAACATCATTGAATGGGCACCAAATGTTTACGGAATTTCAGAAGCATCGAGATTTTATTTCAACAAACGCGCTTCCGAATTAAACTTAGGGGAAAGCATATTCTTAGCAAGCATTGTCCCAAAACCAAAAAAATTCAAATACTCATTTTTACCAAATGGTGAACTCAAACCATACATGCACAACTACTTTAAATTTATTGGAGGCCTAATGGTAAAGCGTGGCAAAATCCAAGAGATCGACACCATCGGAATGTTCCGTTCCGTTTCATTACGAGGCCCCGCACGCAACTATGTTGTGCCAGATTCCCTCATCAATTACGAAGAGCCAGATGTAGAGTTGGAAGAGTTGAAGTCGTTAATGGACCAGGAGTAAGCTACCTTCCCCAATCATCTCTATCCAAACTCCTATACTGAATCGCTTCTGCCAGATGCTCTATTCGAATATCATCGGAGCCATCTAAGTCGGCAATTGTGCGCGAAACTTTTAAGATTCGGTCGTATGCACGTGCCGATAAATTGAGTCGTTCCATGGCGGTTCGTAATAAGGCATTGCCTGGTTCTGATAGCATGCATACTTCTTTAACTTGTTTTGAATTCATTTGTGCATTGTTATGAATGGCATCATACTCCACAAATCGTTCCTCTTGTTTTTTTCTCGCTTTCATAACTCTTGTTCTTATGTCAACACTTTGTTCGTAATTTTTTAGTTCGCTTAATTCTTTATAATCAACGGGTGTTACTTCTAAATGAATATCAATTCTATCGAGCAAAGGTCCCGATACTCTACTCAAATATTTTTGCACTACACCTGGTCCACAAGTGCATTCTTTGTTTGGATGATTAAAGTATCCGCAAGGACAGGGATTCATGGATGCTACCAACATGAAACTTGCTGGATAATTCACACTAAATTTTGAACGTGCAATAGAAACTCTTCTTTCTTCTAATGGTTGTCGCATAACTTCCAATACCGATCGTTTAAATTCTGGCAATTCATCTAGAAACAATACACCATTATGTGCCAATGAAATTTCTCCTGGTTGAGGAAAACTTCCACCTCCTACCAATGCAACGTCTGATATCGAATGATGAGGTGAACGAAATGGTCTTCGTGCAATTAATGAATCACTTGATTTGAGTCGACCTGCCACCGAATGAATTTTTGTAGTCTCTAAAGATTCCGATAAACTTAAAGGTGGTAGTATACTCGGCAATCTTTTTGCAATCATTGTTTTGCCAGCTCCCGGCGGACCTATCAATAAGATATTATGTCCACCGGCTGCGGCTACCTCCATCGCCCGCTTTACATTCTCTTGACCTTTTACATCTGCAAAGTCTTCTTCCGTAATGCATTGATTTAAGAAAAAATCGTCGCGCGGATTTATTACTAGAGGACTAAATTTTCTCTCGCCTTTAAAAAAACCAATCACCTCCGAAATATTCTGCATCCCATACACTTCTAATCCTGCAACAATTGCAGCTTCTTTCGCATTTTTAAATGGTAGTATAAATCCTTTGAACCCTTTTTTTCTTGCCTCAATGGCGATAGGCAATGCACCTCTTATCGGCTTTAATGTTCCATCCAGCGATAACTCACCCATGATTAAATAGTTTGCTATTTCTGCTGAAGGAATTTGGTCCGATGCTGCTAAAATTCCAATTGCAATTGTTAGATCATAAGCTGAACCTTCTTTGCGTATGTCGGCAGGAGCCATGTTCACCACAATCTTCATCCTCGGCATGTTCATCCCAACGTGTTTCACTGCCGACTCTATTCGCAGGTTGCTTTCTTTCACAGCGCCATCTGGTAAACCAACTAAATGATAATCTACTCCCGTCACTATATTCACTTCCACCTCTATCAATATAGCCCTTACCCCATGTACCGCACTGCCAAAAGTTTTCACTAACATGATGTAAAGTTAGCGAGCATGAAATTCTTATGGAACCGCAAGTATGCAGGATTATTTAAGAGACTGCATACTTACAACTTTTAGATATTTTTCTCGATGTAATCGATTAATGAATGGATCACTTTAATATGAATCTCTTGTGCGCGATCTGCATACTCTGAATAGGGCGCGCGAATTTCTACATCGCAAACGTTCGACAATGCACCACCATCCTTACCTGTTAACGCAATCACTTTCATTCCTTTTTCTTGTGCAGCTTTCACAGCATGCAAAATATTTTTTGAATTACCAGAAGTACTAATGGCCAGCAACACATCGCCCGAAAGCCCTATCCCCTCTACGAATCGAGAGAATACAAAATCGAAACCATAGTCGTTACCCACACATGAAAGATGCGATGGATCGGAAATGGATATCGCTGCAATCGCTTTTCTATCGTTGCGATACTTACCGCTTAACTCCTCTGCAAAATGCATGGCATCGCACATGGAACCGCCGTTGCCGCATGAGATAATTTTGTTCCCCGACTGAATGGCAGAAACCATTAGCTTCCCTGCTTTTTCAATCGCTTGAATATTTTTTTCATCGGCAATAAATGCCGCTAATACTTTTTGTGCCTCTTCGAAATGTGCTTGAATAGAATTCATAATGCAATGATACTTATCTTGAAGTAATTTTGTACACAGATCCTGTAAAACTTTTCGGCGTTACTTCTCTGCTGGTTAAAATATACAATTCGCCCGCCTTATCTTCCGCAAAACTTAAGATGCGCAAATCTTCTGGTTTATTTTGTATGTCGATGGTACCGCTCACCCAATTCTTCCCATTTTCTTGCAAGTAAAACATGGGTCCCGTCCAATCGGCAAAAATATATTTCCCATACAAGCTCGCAACCGCAGTGCCTCTGTACACAAAACCGCCAGTAACACTTACACCTACATCGTGCGAGTATTCATGCACGGGTAAGATCAAACCCTTTTGATTGCAATTGCTTACTGGATTAAAACAATGTTTCGCTTCCATAATTCTCCATCCGTAATTACCGCCTTTTTCTACGATGTTAATTTCTTCCCATTCATTTTGTCCAACATCTGCACAAAATAATTTTCCTGTTTGCTTGTCGAAAGAAAATCTCCAAGGATTACGTAAACCGTAAGCATATATCTCTGGCTTCGCATCGGCTCTACCTACAAAAGGATTGTCCTTCGGTATACCGTATGGTTTCGTAGCTACATCGACCCGTAAAATTTTACCGAGTAATGTATTCAAATTTTGTCCGTTTCCAATCTTGCCATGCTTATCGTCTGCACCACCGCCATCGCCCAAGGCAATGTATAAAAATCCATCCTTTCCAAAGGCCAATTGACCACCGTTATGGTTCGACTCCGGTTGTTCAATTTCCATGATTACACGTCCGTTCGTGTTCGCAATATTTTTATTCGCACTCACACTGTATTCCGCCAACACGCTTTTATGATTGCTGCCCTTTACATTCGATGCTGCGGAGTAATACACATAGAATAATCCATTCTCGGTATAGTTCGGATGCAATGCCAATCCCAAAAGTCCACGCTCATCGTAAAAAGCATTCAGCTTTACCATCTTGTTTTTCAAATCCAAAAATGCATGGCCCAAAATCTTCCCATTTTCCATTACCTTTATCACACCACCTTGTTCTGCAATTAGAAAACGTTTTGTTGTAGCATCGCTCGCATCCACCATTCCTATTGGTGAGTTCAAATTTGTGGCCACTTCTTTCAAACCAATCTGCAAGGCTGCACCCGGTTCTAATGTTTCGGCCGATGTGTTGCTGTTAACGTTAGATTTGCTTTGACTAGAATTGGAATTGCTACAAGCAAGCATAGCACAGAGCAAAATTCCACCGATGTAAAAATATTTATGCATGGTAAAGGATTTTATCAAATTTAACGAACCTTTTCTTATATTGTCTTTTAATGGGAAGAAAATATTTATGTGCCTTAAATCCTTCCGCAGGGAAGTCGGAAGCAAAGAACATGCTCAAGAAATTGCGCATCGATTTGCCAGGTGATGATTTTTTGGTTTTAGAAAGTGTGAGTCCTGGATACTTCTCTCGATTCATCAATAAGAATATATTGTCAGATATAGATGCGGTAGTAGTGTTGGGTGGCGATGGTACCATGCACGATGTGGTGAATGCCTTATACAATGCAGAGTCATTACACATTCCGGTGATATTGTTCCCTGCTGGCAGTGGCAATGCGTTTAATCACGATTTGTTTTGTCTCGATTATAAAACTGCATTATCAAAACTCAAATCTTTCCAAACGAAAAACATCGACCTAATAAAAATAAAATACGATGATGTAAGTTGTGTTGCATTTAATATGATTGGATGGGGATTGGCTGCGAGTATTAATAGGAGGTCGGAGGCATTAAGAATTTTGGGAAGTTCAAGATACACACTTGCGTCGTTGATAGAGCTTTTTGCGAACCCAAGCCAAAAGGTGAAAATTCAAATTGACAATAGTATTACATATGAAGAAGAGTTTTCATTTGTTTTAATATTAAATACAAAGCACACAGGGAAGGGGATGAAGATGGCACCATTGGCAAGTTTAGAAGATGAACTCATGGATGTGTTGTTGGTAAGAAGAACTTCATTAAAGAATTTATTGCAGTTGTTTCCAAAAATTTATTCGGGGAAACACATTGACTCGGAGTTTCTAGAGTATACACAAGTGAAATCTATTAAAGTCAATTCAGAAATTTCAATACTCACCATTGATGGGGAGGAGAAGGGGATTGCTCCTTTTGTTGCGGAGATAGCTACTGAAAAATTGAAGGTGTTGATATAATCAATAATTTTGTTGATGAGGAAATAAATTAGATGCAAATAGAAAAGCCCTGTGAACATTCATCATAGGGCTTTTCTATTTTAATTTTATTATAAATTATTTATTGTAAAACGCATTCTTTCCTGCGTCTAAGAATTTAATATACGCTGGAATATCTTCGTTGTATCCATAAGGAGTATTCAATGGGTTACCATCGGCATCAGTAACAACATATAAAGGCTGAGCATTACTGTTGAATTTCGATACTTGTAAATCCACATTTCTATTACCTAATGTTTTTACTTTTTTACCAGTATATTTCGATACGTATTTTTGATCTTCAGGCAATTCCGTTCTATCGTCCACGTATAAAGAAATCACAACGAAATCATTTTTTAATCGATTCAACACTTCTGGATCTGGCCAAACAGCATTCTCCATTTTTCTGCAATTGGTGCAGCTATGCCCAGTAAAATCAAGGAACACAGGCTTACCAACTTTTTTTGCATAAGCCATACCTTCTTCGTAATCAAAGAATGCATCAATGCCCAACGGTGCATGCAAACGGTCTGCGTATTTTTTATTGGTATGTGTTTCTGTGCCTGCAGCTATTCCACTCATGGCTGCAAATTGTGGTGAGTATAAATCGAAATCTTGAGTACCCTGATGTGGTAAGAATCCACTCACTGCCTTCAATGGTGCGCCCCATAATCCGGGTACGAGATACATCGAGAAACTTAAAGAAAGTATTGCTAAAAACAACCGCGTTACGGAAACATGTTTTACATCTGAGTCGTGATTGAATTTTAGTTTACCTAATAAATACATTCCCAATAAAGCAAAGATGATAATCCATAATACAATGAATACTTCTCTGTCTAGAATGCCCCAGTGGTAAGCCATATCGGCGTTCGACAAGAATTTCAATGCGAAAGCCAATTCAATAAATCCTAAAACTACTTTCACTGAATTTAACCAACCGCCAGATTTTGGCATCGAGTTCAACCAGCTTGGGAAGATTGCAAATAATGTAAATGGTAATGCTAAGGATAATGAAAAACCTAACATGCCCATGAATGGCCCCATGTACTCGCCTTTGTTTGCAGCGTCTACGAGCAATGTGCCAATTAATGGTCCGGTGCAAGAGAACGATGCGATGGCTAATACCACGGCCATAAAAAATATTCCAACGAGTCCGCCTTTGTCGGCTTTCTGATCGGCCTTTGTTGACCAAGAGCTTGGTAATGTAATTTCAAATGCACCGAAAAACGATGCAGCGAAAATCACTAAGACTGCGAAGAAAATTAAATTAAAAATAGCATCGCTCGATAATTCGTTTAGTGCGCTCGCACCTAACAAAATGGTAATGCCTAAGCCAAGTCCAACGTAAATAACTACGATCGACAATCCATACAACAATGCATTGCGAATTCCAATGGCACGCGTCTTACTTTGCTTCGTGAAGAAACTTACTGTCAGCGGAATCATCGGGAAAATACAAGGCATTAATAAAGCTACAAATCCGAATAAAAATCCTTGTATGAAAATATACCAGATGGAACTTTCTTCTTTTTTATTATCCAATTCCGTTAACTGCGCAGAACCTGCAGCCGCATTAGCACTGCTATCTGTCGCAACAATTACCGATGAATCTTTTTGATCGTTCGGAACTGCTGTAACTTGCATATCCGATTCGGCATTTTCTTTTTCTGCCGATGCATTGCTTTCTGTTGATGTACTGCTTTTTTCTACATTCGTACTCGCAGCAACTCCTTTGATGTTAAAACTAAATTCCACTTCTTCTGGTGGTAAGCATTGCTTATCGTCGCAAACCATAAACTCCAATGCACCTGTGATTTTAAAATCTTTTGCTGAGCTTACTTTTATTTTTTGTTTGAAGGTTGCCGATTTTTCAAACCATGCCACATTCATTCCGAAAATCTCATCAAATATCGGTTTTGCTTTAGGCGTTTCAGTAACACCTGCAACTAAAGTGTAATCACCAGATTTGTCGAATCGAAAACTAGTTGGCACTGGGCCACCTTCTCCAATAAACTGAGAATACAAATGCCAGCCTTTGTCAATGCTAGCTTTGATAACTAGTGTTGCTTCTGCAGTACCATTGTTCTCTACACTATACGACCATTTAACTGGATTTTGAATTTGAGCGAAAACGCCAAAACTAAGGATGCTAAAAATTAGCGCTAAAATTATTTTTTTCATTCTATCTTTTACCTCAAGGGAATTTCAAATTTATCAATTTTAATCAATTATGTATTCTATTTCTTTGAAGTCAAAGTATCTCGTGGTACCATCGACATTCAAACACAATCTTCCATATGCATCTATACCTTCAATTCTACCAATGGTTTTACCTTCAGACGTTTTGAATTCTTTTTGCTGACCGTAGTACAACATTTTCTGCAGAAAACGCTCTTGTAAGTATTCAAATTTTTGAGCTTTAACAATTAAATAATAGTACTCAATATAACTCAGCAAATGCGGCAAAAGTGTATCTAAAGAATAATTAATCTGCGTAATTTGTTTTAAGGAAACCGGATTAGGAGCCGAACTCTTGAAATTAGTTTGGTTGATATTTATGCCGATGCCGATGATCGAATGTTTGATTTTCTCGCCCAATAAGCTGTTTTCGATTAAGATCCCTGCAATTTTTTTGTCTTTGTAATAGATGTCGTTGGGCCATTTTACAAGGAAATCCCGTTCCGCATATTTTTCCAGAAAATCACAAATCCCCAAGCATACCGCAATGGATAGAAAATATTGTTTGTCGATGTTCAGGAAATCGGGCATGTATAGGATGCTAAAAGTTAGGTTCTGATGAGGCTCAGATTCCCAAAAGTTCCCGATTTGACCTCTACCGTGAGTTTGCTCGTCTGCCATAATAACAGAACCATTGGGCAATGGCGTGGATTTTGACAACAATTCTTGTATATAGCTGTTTGTAGAAGAAATACGTTCTATATGAATTAAATTTTTTCCTGTGAATTGTGCAGACATGCTGATTAATGTAAGGTTTAAATTTTTATTTTTGTGTAAATTAATTGCTTTTAATGCTTAGAAACAAACAGCTAGAAGAAACAACTCAACATTCAGACGAATCGAAGAGAATTACAGAAGTTATTGTGCATGGGATTCAAGAAAAGAAGGGCAAAGATATCGTGAGCCTCGATTTAAGAAATATCAGCAGTTCTGTCAGTGATTATTTTGTGGTTTGTCATGCCGACTCATCGACCCAAGTAAAGGCTATTGCCGATTCGGTGGAAGATGAAATGTTTAAGGCTTTTCAAGAAGAGCCTTGGCATAAGGAAGGTTTTCAAAATTCAGAATGGATATTACTGGATTTTGTAAGTGTAGTGGTGCATATTTTTAAAACAGAAAAAAGAGAGTTTTATGGAGTAGAAGACTTGTGGGGCGATGCAGAAGTAACCCGATACGAGTCTTAACAATTGTAAAAGAAGAACATGGAAGATAATAAAAAACAAAAAAGGAACTTACCTAAGCCTCCTAAATTTAATTTCTATTGGATATACGGGATATTAGCAGTGGGCTTAATCTTATTCCAATTTATGTACTCGGGCAATTCGGCTATGCCGGTGAGTTTCCAACGTTTCACCAATGAGATGTTGTTGAGTCACGATGTAGAGAAATTGATTGGATACCAAGAAGGTAATATTTATAAGATTGAAGTTTACATTCAAAAAGACAAACTCTCTAACGAGAAATATAAAGACATTAATACGAATCAATTCTTATCGGGTTCGGGGCCACATTATTATTTTACTGAAGCAGCAAGTTCTGTGAGTGATTTAAAAGCTCAGTTGAGAGATTTGCAAAAAGGATTTCCACCGAATGAGCAAATTGCGATTCAATTTATAGAACGTTCAAACTGGGGCCGCGATTTCTTGTTAACATGGATATTGCCTTTAGCGATTATGATTGCAGTTTGGATATTTATTATGCGTAGAATTTCTGGTGGTGGAAATGGTCCGGGTGGACAGATCTTCAACATCGGTAAATCGCGTGCAACATTATTCGATAAAGAGTCGCAGGTGACTATTACCTTCAACGATGTAGCTGGATTAGAAGAAGCGAAACAAGAAGTAATGGAAGTGGTAGATTTCCTTAAAAACCCTAAGAAATATACCGCATTGGGTGGTAAAATTCCGAAAGGTGTTTTACTAGTAGGTTCGCCAGGTACAGGTAAAACATTATTGGCGAAAGCAGTTGCTGGAGAAGCACAAGTACCATTCTTCTCCTTATCGGGTTCTGATTTCGTAGAGATGTTTGTGGGAGTTGGTGCATCGAGGGTAAGAGATTTATTTAAACAAGCAAAAGAGAAAGCGCCTTGTATAATTTTCATCGACGAGATTGATGCAGTAGGTAGAGCGAGAGGGAAGAATCAAATCATGGGTGGAAACGATGAGCGTGAAAATACTTTGAATCAATTATTGGTGGAGATGGATGGTTTCGGAACGGACTCGGGAGTAATCATTATGGCTGCAACAAACAGACCAGATGTATTGGATCCTGCATTGTTACGTCCGGGCAGATTCGACAGACAAATTGCAATTGATAAACCAGACTTGAAAGGTAGAGAACAAATTTTCAAAGTGCATTTGAAACCTTTGAAGCTTGCACCAGAAGTTGAGACTAAAAAATTAGCAGCACAAACACCAGGTTTTGCAGGTGCAGAAATTGCAAACGTTTGTAACGAGGCAGCATTGATTGCAGCACGTAGAAACAAAACACAAATTGATATGCAAGATTTTCAAGATGCGATTGATCGTGTGATCGGTGGTCTTGAAAAGAAAAATAAAATCATTTCACCAGAAGAGAAAAAGATTGTTGCTTACCACGAAGCCGGACACGCTATTGCAGGTTGGTTCTTGGAATATGCAGATCCATTGGTGAAAGTTTCCATTGTGCCAAGAGGTATTGCTGCATTGGGTTATGCGCAGTACTTACCTAAAGAACAATACTTGTATACGACCGAGCAATTGATTGATAGTATGAAAATGACATTGGGCGGTAGAGCATCGGAAGAAATCGTATTTGGAAAAATTTCTACTGGCGCGCAAAACGATTTGGAGAGAATCACCAAATTAGCATACGCCATGGTAACCATGTACGGTATGAATAAAAATGTAGGTAACGTATCGTTCAATGATCCACAAGGTGAGTACGGATTTGGTAAACCTTATTCCGATAAAACAGCGGAGTTGATCGACTTAGAAGTTAGAAATTTAATTGGCGATATTTACGAACAAACAAAAGCCTTATTAACAAAACACAGAGAAGGTTTAGAAAAAATTGCACAAGCATTATTGCAAAAAGAAATCATTTTCCAAACGGACTTAGAAGAGTTATTAGGTAAACGTCCTTTCGACACACGTACAACCTACGATGAGTTTGTAAACGGTAGCGAAGAAACAGTTTTAGAGAATGCCGATGTAGTGAATAACAATAGCATTCCTACTCCTGAAACGAATGGAGTAGCTAAGGAAGCGATTGAAAATAAAACAGAAGGTGCACCTTTGGAAATTGTGAATGCAGAAGACGTAGAGCTGAAGCGAACAGAAGATACGAAAGAAGAAAACATATAAGTTAGATAAAGGACGCCTAAGCGTCCTTTGTTTTTTTAATTATATTTGTTGTATGCGAGAGGCCACCCCAAAAGAGCGAATGCTTAAATCGATTCGAAGAGCATTGATAGAAAAAACGGAAAATCCTTATCCAAGGATCGACGAACATTCTGCCGTGTTGCATTATTCCGATGAAGAGATGTTGGAGATTCAATTCGCAGAAGAGTTTGCAAAAATCAATGGTAAATTTATTTTTTGCGAAAGTAAAGAGCATTGCTTAGAAGATTTGAAAGCATTGATTGAAAGTAATCAATGGACTAATATATATGCTTGGGAACATTCATTACTCGAATGGCTGAATATACCCGGACTAAAAAAAGACGATGCCGATTTTTTGAATGCAAATGTTGGGATCACCACCTGCGAAGCTTTAGTAGCAAGAACTGCAAGCATTTTAATTAGCAATGGCACAGAGGCAGGAAGAAGATTATCCATTTATCCGCATATACATATTGTGATTGCGTACACATCGCAATTGTACAAAGATATCAATCCAGCATTAGAGGCCATTACTAAAAAATACGATGGTAAATTACCAAGTATGATAAGTAATACTACTGGACCTAGCAGAACAGCAGATATTGAAAAGACCTTAGTTTTAGGTGCTCATGGACCTAGAGAAATTTATTTATTCTTAATCGATGAGCAATAATCAGAAATCCATTTATTTCGCATCCGATTTCCATTTGGGTGTGCCCGATGAAAAAAGTTCTAGAGAAAGAGAGCAAGCCGTAGTGAATTGGTTGAGTTCGATAGAACACGATGCGCAAGAAATTTATTTGGTAGGAGATCTTTTTGATTTCTGGTTTGAATATGCAAAGGTGATTCCCAAAGGTTTTGTTCGTTTGCAAGGAAAGATTGCAGAGTTAGTAGACAAAGGCATTCCAGTGATTTTTTTCACAGGCAATCACGATATGTGGATGTTCGATTATTTTGAGAAAGAGTTGGGAGTGAAGATATATCGCGATAATATTATTCGTGAATATTTTGGTAAGAAAATAATGATAGGCCATGGCGATGGATTGGGTCCGGGCGATTATTCGTATAAATTTTTAAAGAAAGTTTTTGCAAGTAAAATTTGTCAATGGTTGTTTGCGCGCATACATCCGAATTTAGGAATGTGGATTGCCGATAAATGGTCGAGAAGCAGCAGGTTGGCAAACGATAGTAAGGAGCAATTTTTAGGTGAAGAAAACGAATGGTTAGCGATCTATTGCAAAGAGCAATTGCAAAAAGTGCATTACGATTTATTTGTATTTGGACATCGGCATTTACCATTAGATATAAGATTAAGCGATACCTCACGTTATATCAATTTAGGAGAGTGGGTGCATCATAGAACCTATTTGAAACTCTCTGAACATGGAGCAGAATTAAAGAGTTTTCAATCATGAAGATAATTTATGCATTGGTATTCATCGGCCTAAGTCTTATGAATTCTACAATTGCACAAGATCAACTAATTGCTAAGGACGTATTGTTTTACAAGGTAGACAAGTTGGGCAATGTGTACATCGTGGACAATCAGAATAATTTCACGAAGTATGAGCCGCAAGTTCCTCGGTATACGAAGTTTGCCGATTTAAAAGCGGGAAAGATTCATTCGATTGATGTTAGCAATCCACTGCGTGTGTTGGTGTATTATGCCGATCAGTTTATTGTGAAATTTTTGGATGTAAATTTAACGGAGATTAGTTCTTTTAATTTGAAAGATTCGTATCCCGATGGTTGGATTCGATTGGCATGTGCTTCGAACAATAACGGTTTGTGGTTGTACGAAGAGTTGAATCGGAAATTAATAAAAGTGGGGGAGCAGTTGAATACACAATTGCAGACGGGCGATTTGTATTTGATTACACGTAAGCGATTGAATCCCTATTATATGATAGAGTATTCGGATGAGTTGTATTTATGCGATCAGAAAAATGGGATTTTTGTATTCGATTTATTAGGAGGGTATAAGCGCACAATTCCGGTTTATGCGAGTGGCTTTATCAGTTTTAATAAAGATGCGGTTATTTACGATACCGATAAGTATTTGTTAAGCTATGCGCGATTGAGTACAGATACACTCATGAACTATACAGGAATTAAGATGGCTCAAAAAGGGCTAGCTGGGTATTACTACCTGAGTTCCACAAACGATTTGTATTTCAAGAAGGATTTGTAAGTCAATAAAATCGTTTATTTTCCTTATCTTTGCAGACTTTTAATGGAGGTAAATTGTCATGAACGACATGTTGGAAAAGCTAGAAGCAATTAATAAACGCTACATCGAGGTTGAGAAGGAGCTTTCGAGTCCTGAAGCGATGAGCGATATGAAGCGCTTTGCACAATTGAATAAAGATTACAAGGAATTGGGAAATATTGTTGCTGAATACAAGATATACAGTAACATTATGAGCAATATAGATGCGAACAAACAGATTTTAGCTACGGAGAAGGACGAGGAGTTTAGGGAGATGGCGAAATCGGAATTAGACGAATTATTGGTGCAGAAGGATAAGATTGAAGAGGAGATTCGAGTGATGTTAATTCCTAAAGATCCAGAAGATGCGCGTAATGCAATTTTAGAAATTCGTGCAGGAACAGGCGGCGATGAGGCGAGTTTATTTGCGGGCGATTTGTTCCGCATGTACCAAAGGTATTGCGAATTGAAAGGTTGGAAAACAGAGTTGGTGGATTATACACCAGGGACAGCGGGTGGATATAAAGAGATTATTTTGAATGTGATTGGTGAGGATGTGTATGGAACTTTGAAGTATGAATCGGGTGTACACCGTGTGCAACGTGTGCCAGCTACAGAAACGCAGGGTAGAGTACATACATCGGCAGCATCGGTAGTAGTATTGCCAGAAGCAGATGAGTTCGACATCGATTTAAAGATGAATGATATTCGTAAAGATTTATTCTGCTCATCGGGTCCAGGCGGACAATCGGTAAACACTACCTATTCGGCAGTCCGACTAACGCATATCCCAACAGGGGTTGTGGCGCAATGTCAGGATGAAAAATCGCAGCAGAAGAATTACGAAAAAGCATTGGGAGTATTAAGATCACGTATTTACGAGATGGAGTTTGCAAAGCATATGGAAGAAGTTTCTAAGAAACGTAAGACCATGGTTTCTACGGGCGACAGGTCGGCGAAAATTAGAACGTATAACTTCCCACAAAGCAGATTAACAGACCATAGAATTGGGTTAACAACACATAATTTACCGGCAGTTATGAACGGCGATATTAACGATATTATCAATGCCCTTCAGTTCGCAGAAAATGCGGAAAAAATGAAAGAAGGCACTGTATAATAACGAATTACATTTTTTTGTTGACAAATTACAAAAAGAACGTATATTTGCAGTCCCAAGAAACAATTGGGGATAAAAACGGAGTGGTAGTTCAGCTGGTTAGAATGCCTGCCTGTCACGCAGGAGGTCGCGGGTTCGAGTCCCGTCCATTCCGCAAAAGCCTTAGAGAAATCTAAGGCTTTTTGCATTTATGTCAATTTCATAATCTCCTTGGCCAAGCCCCAATCTTTCTCCGTCACCACATCACCTGCATCGTGAGTACTTAAAAATAATTCTACCGTATTGTATGTGTTGTGGATCGTTGGGTGATGATTCAACTGCTTTGCAATTATTGCAAGTTTGTTGATGAATTCGATTGCCGACAAAAAATCTTTGAAAATTATTTTTGCGTAAAGCTTATTGTCTATTTCTTGAAAGTCTATCATGAAATTAAGTTTAAAATTATTGCGTGTTATCGATAAAACCGAGGCTACAATTGTAATTTAAGCAATTTTTTTGTATATTGTTGTTCTCGGAAAAACATACAGGTTGATATTCATATTTCTTCTTTTATCGACCGATTAACACACATCTACTATGGAAATCAACAAAATTGAAAACATTGAAATTGTATTATTACAGCTCGAAGATTACGATGAGTTGAAAGAAGTGATGATTAGCTCTTATCCTACCATGCCTAATGCATATTGGAAAGATCATCATATAAAAGCTTTAACTGAAAAATTTCCGGAAGGCCAAGTTGTAATTAAAGTGAATGGTAAAATTGCGGGTTGTGCATTATCTATTATTGTATTATACAATCAGGTGGTTGATCAGCATACATATAAAGACATTACAGCAAACTATACCTTTAATACTCATACCCCAAAAGGCAATATATTGTATGGTATTGATATTTTTGTGTCTCCCGAATTCAGAGGCTTGCGCTTAGGTCGAAGATTATACGATTATAGAAAAGAGTTAACGGAAAAATTAAATTTAAGAAGCATAGTCTTTGGCGGAAGGATACCCAATTATCATAAGTTTGCACATGAACTAAAACCAAGCGAATACATCGACAAGGTTAAGAAAAAAGAAATACATGATCCTGTATTAAACTTTCAGTTGTCGAACGATTTTTATCCGTATCGAATATTGAAAAAATATTTGGAGGGCGATAATGCATCGAATGAATTTGCAGTATTGTTGAAATGGGATAATATTTATTATACCAAACCATCGAAAACAGTGGTTGCTAATAAAACCGTTGTGCGACTGGGATTAATTCAATGGCAAATGCGACCGTACAAAAACCTCAACGAATTGATGTCGCAAGCCGAGTATTTCGTTGATACGGTTTCGGGTTATCGGTCCGACTTTGCTCTATTTCCAGAGTTTTTCAATGCTCCATTAATGTCGGAAAACAATCACCTTTCAGAAGCGGAAGCCATCAGAAAATTAGCGGAACATACTGAAGAAATTGTTCAACGTTTTTCAAAACTATCGATATCCTACAACATCAACATAATCACTGGAAGTATGCCCGAAATTACCGACGGTTCATTGTACAATGTTGGGTATCTCTGTAGACGCGATGGTTCAATTGATAAGTACGAAAAAATTCATGTGACACCAGATGAGGCAAAAGTATGGGGCATGCAAGGTGGGAGATCCTTGAAAGTGTTTGATACCGATTGTGGTAAAATTGGAATCTTAATTTGTTACGATTCCGAATTCCCCGAGTTGAGTAGGATACTTGCCGATCAAGGTATGGATATTTTATTTGTTCCGTATTTAACCGATACGCAAAATGGATTTTCTAGAGTGAAACATTGCGCTCAAGCCCGTGCAATAGAGAACGAATGTTTTGTTGCTATTGCTGGTAGTGTAGGTAATTTACCCAATGTACATAACATGGACATTCAATATGCACAGTCGATGGTCTTAACCCCATGTGATTTTGCTTTTCCCGCAAATGGTATTAAAGCTGAAGCCACCCCAAATACAGAAATGATTTTAATTGCCGATGTAGATCTCGATTTACTACGAGAGCTTAATCAATTTGGTAGTGTAAGAAATTTAAAAGATCGCAGAAAAGATGTGTACGATGTAATATTAAAATGAAACCCCAGCAAATACTGGGGTTTCGAAACAATTTCAATGGGCTATTGAATTTATTGTTTTAAGATTTTGCTTCGTGCAATGCTACCGTCTTCTAACAACGCTTCCAAAAAGTATAAACCCGCATCTAGTCCTTCTACTGAAATTTCAGTCGGGCTAGATACTTGTAGCACTACTTTTGCATCACTCGAAATCACTTTCAATGTTTTTATTTGTGCCGATGTATTGAATCGAATAAAATTTTCTGCAGGATTTGGATACGCATTCAATTGCACAATTTTTTGTGATTCAATTCCTACACTCGATGTAAGTTCACCGCTGACAACACCAGTATTGTATATGGCGTAGCCCTTCTCACCTGAACATGTTAGTTTTAAGCAAAAAGTATTTGCATCTGGATTCGATACCGGTGAATTAAAACTTGGTCCTACATATATTTTTGCATCTGAATTTGCTAAAACGATTTTACCTGAAGCACTCATTGCAATACCATTCACAAAACTTAATGGAATCGTATCTAATGGAGATGCATTCCAAACACCATTGCTCAAGGTATATGTTTTAATATACGTTTCGCCCGTGCCACCTTCTTTGTTAAATACGGTCATGTTATTATTTGCATCCCTTAGTAAATAACTAGAGGTTGTAAATTTTGTATTGATGTTTTCACTACCACTTGTTATAGTATTGTTGCTGAAGGTGTCAATGAATACTGATGATACAAAAACGCCGGATACCATTTGTGCTTTCCCATACATGAAGATTAAATTATTTTGTGCATCTACAAACGCATTATTTTCTTCTATGGTTACACCCGAAGCGTTGGGTACAGTTGTATGTACCCAAGTGCCGTTTTCATGTTTACTGATTCGGATTGGGTCAAGTAGACTTGATTTTGATCCAAGTACAATTGGAATATCGTTATTATCTATTTCAAATCCAAAATAGTTTACGCCCGATGTTAAGCCTAATGAATCGCCAACAGAAACAAAATTTCCGTTCACCAATTTCTTTACGAAAATATTGTAATTGAATTGTGCACCTAGTTTTGAATAAGCAATAAACAAAGTTCCTAGTTTTGATTTTCGCAGATAAATTCTACCAATAGTTGATGCATCGGCACCAAGGCTTGACATTGTGGTCCAAGTAGAACCGTCGTATTTGTACAATCGCAATACGTTATTGTTCGCAAATGCATCGAGTTGGAATACTACCGAATATACTTCAGTTTCAGAGACCACTAAAAGATCTGCTGCATTCGTACCCAGTTGTGGATCTAAACCTTGACCAGGAGAACCAAGAAATGGCCAAGATTGTGCAGAAGCCTTTTGTACAATGACAATGGCAAATAGTAATAGGATAATTTTCTTCATATTAATTTAGTTTTGATTGTACAAAACTGCAATATGAAGAGTTCATTAGCTATACATCATATGATGTATTTTTTAAACCCCAAATTGGCGTAAATGATGGTCGATGTGTTTATATAAAAGATTATTCCACTCGGTGACATTTAATTTACCTAAAGAAATTTGTTCCTTACCATCGAAATAATCTGGACCTAATTTTTCTATTTTCTCAATGTATGAAAGTATACGAGCTTTCTCACGTTCAAAATCTCTTCTATCAACGATCATAAATGCAGGCGCAGTTGGTAAATTTTGTCGGTACGGTACTTCATTCACCATACTCTGTTTGAAAAATGCACGAAGCATCATTTTCATAATCCAATTTGGTCCATCGTTTCTTTCTCCCAATGCTTGTTCATAAGGCACACAAATATGCGCCAACATCTGGTCGACATTCATCTTTCCCCACCTACGTTGCGTCATTGGGTTTAACTGCTCTATTCTTTTTTTTAATTCCGATGTAGTAGCGGGATCAAATATGTTTGGTAATGCCATGTTCTAAAAATTTAAAAGCGAATCTAAGGATTCGCTTTTAAAAATTAATTCGTTTTAATTATTTTCTTGGTAATAATTTTATTTCCATTAATGATTCGCAATAAATACGTGCCTTGCGTCAAATCACTTAAATTAATTGTATTCGTTTTGTCGTTAATCGTTATGGATTTTAATTTAGATCCTAGCATGTCGTAAACATCAATATTCGCAGATAAAATTCCATTTGCTTCTACATCGACCTGAATATTATTTTGAAATGGATTGGGATAGATGTTTAGTGCAGATGGATCATTCATTTCTATTCCAATATTAATTACTCGATTACCATTTGCATAATAGCTCGACCATTTTGCTTGTGATATTAAGCCTATAGCAGAACCACTCGGAGCAATTTTATTACTTTGCAATGCAATTTTTGCAACTACAGTATCGCCATTCTGATTGTTGATGCTAGTAAACGTAATGGCATTATCGTTTTTGTTATAACTCGGATAACCAATTGTATTGTTGTTGAAGATTTCAAAATTATCACCTGTTTCCATATTCACACCAATGATTTTTATTTGATTATTATTGAAATCTAAAAAGTCGAAAGCGCCAATGTACGGTGAGTTCTTGGAGATACTCGGGTTTCCAATACTAATGCCTTCAGGTAAGCCTGAAAATAATTTTGTAATTCTACCATCGCCAAAATTATTTGAAGTTTTATTCCACACATTAATAAATCCAACATCCCAATAATCAATATTCTGTCCGTTCGATTTTTTTATAACATTGTATGCGTCATAGATTAGATATTCGCCCGAATAGTCCCATTCTATTGCGTTTGCATATAAAGGCCCATCGGAATTTACGGTTCCAGGTGCGGTTGTCGGATTATATAAAACATATTGAGCCAATTGCTGAGAGTTGAAATCGTAAACGTATATCGATGTATCAATAAATTTCGAAATCAGTGCGATTCGATTACCATCTTTAGACACTGCGATGTTGTCCCAATTGTTTTGATTGTCAAGCGGAGTTAATTGTGGATTGCTAATGGAAAGTGTTAATGCGTAAGGAATTTTATTTGTACCAGCAAAAACTGCAACAGCACCGTTGTCCATAATACTTGGTCTGTTCAATGCATTGATAGTTGCCACAGGATGAAAATCGTTATTCGTAATATTGTCGGGATTCGTGACAATATAAAATGAATTTGGATCTGCTGATGGAATGGAACCATCGTGCACCAACATAAATTCTGTACCAGGATTTGGATTTAAATCGGTTTGAGTACTTCCACCTCCTCCACCACCGCCAGAACCTTGGATACCTACAGCATCAAATGCTGCAGCTGCCGATTGTGATTCGGAAGAATTTTGTCCGTGTAAATCGGTTGCCGACTGAATTACAGCATTTCTTAAATCGATAAAGTTGGAAGAACGTGTGAGGTAATTTGCTAAAGCTCGATAGTAAACTTTTTCTGCTTTGGCCATTCCAACACTTACTGCAAAATTATAGAATGCTTTATTTGGGATGCCAGAATTAATATGTACGCCACCATTATCTTGTGAGATATCTAAGTTTAAATATTCATTCATATGTGAAGGTTGCCATCCCGGACTGTTGATGTTGGTACCACCATTATGTGGATCTTGTATGTCGCGCAATGCACCGCTAGGGAATGCACTTAGCTTAACAACATCTTCTCCCAACTTCCAATCGTTTGGGTCTAAAGCAACTCCAAAAACATCCGACATAGATTCATTAATAGCACCCGATTGAAATTTGTATTCTAAATTTGCTGTATTTTCAGTAACACCATGCGTCATTTCATGTGCCGCTACATCCAATGCACCAGCTAATGGTTTGAATGCTGTACCTCCATTTCCATAACACATTAATTTGCCTGTCCAAAAAGCATTATCTAATCCGCCACCATTATCATCTGCAACATTTACTACCGAATAAATAGTTCCACCTGCACCATCAATAGAATTTCTAGAGTGAACAGTTTTAAAATATTCGTAACATAGTCCGGCATTAACATGTGCTGAAACAGCCGACTTATCTGACCATGTGTTATTCGCAGAACTTACAAAGAATAAATTGCTCGTACTTGCAAGTGGGGCATTTTTTAAATCAAGCGTTACGATAGCACCTTTTGCATCATCAGGAATAGTGCCTCCCATAAACATAGTTCTACTTGCATCGAGCATAAAATAAGTGCCAGATTTTAAATAGGTGTTTATGGTTCTATTTTGATTATTCAAATCTAATGCATTTGCAGTCTGTGGACCATCCGCGCAAGTAGATTTATAAGACTCTAAAATTGTTCCATTATTTGCATCAATAAAGTATTCCCAGCGTTCGAAAATATTTTTATATATGCTGATGTGCCAAGCTCTAGTAGCTTCAATGGATCTATCTGGATTCAGAAATATTATTTCTTCAAATAGAATTTCATCATGCGCTACCAGTTTTTTTTCATTCTCAGTTAAAGCTCTGTACTTACCCTTTGATGCTAAATCTAATTTGACTTTTTCAATTGCTTCTGCAGAATGAAATTGTTTTGACTTAAGTTTAAAATTAGAACATAATAAGTAATTGCCATTATAACTTTTCAGTTCATTCTCATTAACATGAAATATTAAATCCGATGTCCAAACCCGCAAGCCATCAAATTCCTGGTAATAGCTTAGGTGAGTAAAGCCTAAGTCATCTTGATAAGATTTATTAGATCTTAATTCTAGGTAAAGGTTGTTGTAATTGAAAAGATGTGCTTTCGATTTAACGAATTCCATTACACTTGAATGTATATCCAGTGCTTGATTACTAGAATTATTTTTGGATATTGAGTAGTTGCAATTGCTTATCCACTTCAATACATTGTTTTCGTAATGTGTTTGAATTGGTGCATTGTATTGATGTTTAAATGCAGCTACATTTTCATTACTAGAATTTTTTACTCTAAGTCTAGGATTGAATTTTTCAAGGTCTGTTTTCTGGATACTTCCAATTTCTTTTGACTTGTTTAAAGAATTTTGCGCTGAAAGCGTGCTAACAAAAAATAATAAGCTAATAAATAAGATTAGCCTTCTTGGGATACGAGAATAGAATGGCTTCATAATAAGTAGTTTAGTATAAATGAAATTTACGTACTTACTTATAAATAATCAATATAAATTACTGAAAACCAAACGAATATTCTTTAATTTGACGAAAAGTGATTATTTGAACTTGCAGAGTCTTTTTTTTCATATTGATATTGATCCCATAATTCTAGGATTTTTGAATCGATTTCATCTTTACAATTCAAATAAAATTCATCCAATAAAGTGGACTTTGGAAGTAGTGGGTTAGGTTCTTCTTCGTTTAAAAGTTGTAATATGTATTGTTTCAGTGAAAACACATATAAATTTAGTTAAACTAAAATAATTATACAATATGTAAATATTATTTATTCTAATGAAATAATATTCCGATAGGCTAAATATAATTTAGAATTATGAAAACAGATATCGGAGAGCGCATTAGACAACAAAGGGTTTTAAAAGGATTTAGTCAGGAGTATATGGCGAATGAGTTAGAAATCTCTACATCGGCATACTCGAATATTGAAACTGGTAAGACCGATATTACTGTGAAGCGTGCGATTGAGATTGCAGTTATACTCGGTATAAATGTAGTTGCATTAATTGCAGATACTCCACAAAAGACGAGTTTTCAAGAGCCCGATAGCATGGGATACCAGCAAGACTTAGAGGCATTGAAAATAGAAATTGAAAATATTAAGAAATTACTAGGCAAGAAATCTTCAAAGAAAAAAAGTTAGGACAATAATTTTTGTCTAAGTAAGAATTCTAATTGTTCATTTGCTCGTATTAAGCTTTTCATCAATTCTTTGTTTTCTTTTCTCAGTGAAAAAATCTCATAAGCATTATTAATGATTACGCGCATTTGTTGTTCGTCCCAAGGCTTGGTTATATATTGATAGATTTGACCTTTATTAATTGCATCTATCACCGCTTGAATATCGGCATAACCGGTAAGCAGCATTCGAATAGGTTCAGGAAATTCTTTTATTATACTCGAAAGAAATTCAACACCTGTCATTCCAGGCATACGTTGATCCGTAATAATGATTTCAAATTTTTCTTTTTTCAATAACTCTTTAGCTTCCATAGCAGATAAAGCAGTAGTAACATCGTATTCTCTTCTGAAAGCAGCTTTGAAAGAATTCAAGTTATTTTCTTCATCATCAATGTATAAAATTTTAATCTTAGAGTCAGACATGACGGAATAATGTTTTGAAATAAGAAAATTTATCTATTTTTTATTAAAAATAGCGATTTTTTTCTCAATAATCGAATTTTTATTTTGATATTTAATACTTATTAAATTTTCCACAAAAAATTAAATAATACGAATGCTCAAAAAAACTAAACAAAACCAACACAACAACAACGCGCTTTATTTACCACAAATATATTCACTTAAAAATGCCAAAGATAAGTTGGCATTGCAGGAACTTATTGACTCTACTCCAGGGATTTTGATTTTAGATGAAATTGAAAGTCAGGTACGTGAGTTAATAAAAATAAGACATCCTCAAAAACCTTTAACTGAAGAGGAGTATCAAAATGAAATAAATAAATATTTTATTAGGGATCATTCCGATGAGTATGGTGTCTGGGTTTACTATCCATGGAACATGAGATTGGTTCATATTTTGGACGAAGATGAGTTTGTTGAGTTACGAACTTCAAGGAATATGTATAAAATTACTCCAGATGAGCTTAAGCAATTGAGAAGTAAGCGAGTAGGTGTAATTGGATTATCGGTTGGGCAGATGATCGCAGTTACAATTGCAATGGAGCGTATTTGTGGAGAGATTCGAATGGCAGATTTTGATACACTTGAATTAAGTAACATGAATCGTATACGTACAAGTGTTGCGAATTTAGGATTATCAAAAACAATCATTGCAGCTAGAGAAATAGCTGAGATGGATCCATATATCAAAGTCAAAATATTTTCTGATGGCATAACAGAAGAAAACATCGATGAATTTTTACTGGGAACTTCTGAAAAATTGGATGTGTTGGTAGAAGAATGTGATGGGCTGGATGTTAAAATTTTAAGTAGGATAAAAGCAAGAGCTTATAAAATACCAGTTGTGATGGATACGAACGATAGAGGGATGTTGGATATTGAGCGATTTGATTTAGAAGAGAACATGCCATTACTTCATGGATTAATTCCTGAAGGCATGACCGATTTAAATTCATTAAAGAATTTAAGCAATCAAGAAAAGGTACCTTTATTAGGAGCAATGGTTGGTATCGATAAAATTTCTGACCGCATGAAACTATCTTTGTCTGAAATGGGCAAAACAATATCTACTTGGCCACAGCTTGCTTCTTCAGTTGTATTAGGTGGTGCTATGGTAACGGATGTAGTAAGAAGAATTTTACTGGGGCAACTAAAAAGTTCAGGAAGATATTATGTCGATTTTGAAGAAATCATAAAGTAATTGCAGAATGATTAAAATTCGCGCATTTAGAGCAATTGATGATCAGGATGCCTGTATGAAATTCATAGAGGGTCATAGGCGATTATTGGAAATACATTTCGGTGTTGCCAAAGTGACTTCGAGTAATATAGACTGGGTATATTCTGAAAATACAATTGTTATTATTGTTGAGGATGAAACTGGAGAAAAAGTTTATGGTGGTGCTCGAGTTCAAATCGTTGATGGTAAAATTCCTTTACCTATTGAACATGCATTGGGGCATTACGATCCCAAAATTTTTGAATTTGTAAAACCTGGTTGTGCAGAGATTTGTGGAATGTGGAATTCAATGGAAGTAGCCGGAATGGGAATTGGTAGTTTAATTTTATGTAGGGTTTGTGTATCGGTAGTCAACCAATTACCAATTGACAAAATATATGTGTTATGCGCACCTGTTACAACTCGAATGGGAAAAAGAGTTGGTGCAGTGGTAGAAGAAAGTCTCGGCGATAAAGGCATTTTCTTTTATCCGAAGGATGACTTTGTAGCCACTGCAATGGCAATTTATGATCCAGATACGGTAAACAATGCCGATGAGAAAGAACGAGAAAATATATTTGCGTTAAGAGCAAAGCCAAATCAAATTAAAGTCGAGAAAGGCCCTAAAGGGGAGTTCGATGTCGAATATAAATTATTAATACCTAATAACCATTTTATATTAAGTAAGTAAAATATATTATGCAGCAGAATTTAAGATTTTGTTTTTTATTAATTATAGTTCTACTTGCTTCAAAATTTAGTCGAGCTTCCGATACGCTTTTTTTTAAAGACGTGCATACAATTTATTCGGCAGGCCAGTACCTAGGTATTTATAGCGATGAGACCAATCGCTTAGATTTAAATTCGGTATTAAAAATAAATAAGTTTAATCACAATCATAAAAATGTACCGAATTTATCCATCAGTGAAAAAACACATTGGGTAAAATTAATTATTAAGAATACTTCTGAAATCAATCGTTTGGTATTGCAGTTGGACCATCCAACCATAGATGAAATTGTTTATTATTCTTATGATGAAAATGGAATTTTAGACTCTGTATTATCGGGAGAACTAAGAGGGTATTATTCAAGACAAGTAGACAATCAAAACTTTTTGTTTTATGTAGATATTCCTTCAGGCTCAACTAAAGTTGTATATTTTAAAATTAGAAGTGGCGAGCAAGTTCAATTACCTTTATTCCTAGGAGTACAAAAGGAAATATTTGAGGAATTAATTGTTAAAGATTTAGTATTTGGCCTATATATAGGAATTATCCTTGTGATGGCTATTTATAATTTATTTATTTATCTAACTGTTAGAGATCGAAGCTATCTTTATTATGTTTCATATATAATTTTTGTTGGTCTTACACAAGTTGTATTGCAAGGTTATGGTTTCAAGTATCTATGGCCGAACTCGGTTTGGTTAGTTTTACAAAGCACCTTTTTAGTTCCAGTATTGAATGGTTGGACTGCAATCTTGTTTGTTAAGAACTTCTTGAACACTAAAGAGAATTATAAGATTGGCAATACTATATTAAACGTCACATTTGGATTCTATACCATTTGTTTTATACTAAGTGTTTTAAATCAATTTTATTGGGCACAAACATTGGTGCAATTTACCGCAATGACGGGTTCTATATTAACCATTCATATTGCCTATAAAATTTCTAAAAAAGGTTTCAGGCCAGCGATTTATTTCTTAATTGCTTGGGGTGTTTTTTTAATATCTGTTGTAGTATTTGTTTTAAGGAATTTCAATATTTTGCCTTATAATAATATTACTTACTATTCTTTACAAATAGGCTCAGCACTTGAAGTCACATTGCTATCTTTTGCATTAGCAGATAAAATAAATATTTATAGAAAAGAGAAAGAAGCATCACAAGCAGAAGCTTTAAGAATATCAAAAGAAAATGAGCAAATTATTAAAGAGCAAAATATTCTATTGGAAATTAAAGTCGAAGAACGAACGCACGAATTACATCAATCAAATATTGAATTAAACAATGCGCTCGATGAATTAAAGAATGCTCAAACAAAATTAGTAGATGCAGAAAAGATGGCATCTTTAGGTCAATTAACAGCAGGGATTGCACATGAAATAAATAATCCAATTAATTTTGTTAGCTCTAATATTAGACCACTGAGAAGAGATATAGATGATATCATCGATCTAATTAAAAAATACGAAAATTCGGTAGATGTAAATAAATTTCAAGAACAATTTGAAGAGGTATATAAGTTTAAAAAAGAAATTGATTACGATTATCTAATTCATGAAATCGATGTTTTATTAAAAGGTATGGCCGATGGTGCTGGAAGAACAGTAGAAATTGTGAAGGGACTAAAATCCTTTTCTCGATTGGATGAATCGGATTTAAAATATGCAAATGTGAATGACGGCATTGATTCGACGATTATAATTTTAAACAGTACTTTCAAAGGTAGAGTAACAGTATTGAAGGACTTGGGTGATATACCAGAAATAGAATGTTTCGCTGGAAAATTAAACCAAGTATTTATGAATATTATCAACAATGCAGCACAAGCAGTCATGCAAGCACATATGGACGATAATGATGGTCAAGTGCTCATAAAAACTTATAAAGCGGAGAATGAGGAGGCTGTTAAAATAAGTATTAAAGATAATGGAGTTGGAATGCCTGAACATGTGAAAGAAAAAATATTTGAACCCTTCTTTACTACAAAAAAAGCTGGGGAGGGTACAGGATTGGGATTATCAATTGTATTTAGTATCATAGAACTTCATAAAGGTAAAATTGAAGTGAATTCGAATCCTGGAGAGGGAACAGAATTCCTGATAACATTACCCATTAATCAGCACTAATGACTAGAGAGAAAATACGTGTGTTATATATTGATGATGAAGTAAACAATCTTCAGTCATTTAAAGCTTTATTCAGAAAAGATTACGAGATATTTATCGCTGAGTCAGGAGAAGAAGGCGCAAAAATTTTAGATCAAGAAATGGTGCATGTTATTATTTCCGATCAAAGAATGCCGGGCATGACAGGTGTAGAATTTTTTGAATCGATACTAAACAAGCATCCTCATCCAATTCGGATTTTGCTTACTGGCTATACCGATATACAAGCTGTTGTTGAAGCGATAAACAGAGGTCAAATTTATAGATTTATTGACAAACCCTGGGACCCTCAAGCTTTATCAATTGCAATACAAAACGCATACGATATCTATCATACTAGGTTGTTATTGAGAGAACAAAATGTTCAACTAAAAAAAGCCTATGATGAATTGGATAAGTTTGTATACAGCGCATCGCATGATTTACGTGCACCATTAGCATCTGTATTAGGATTAGTAAAAGTCGCAAAAACCGACGAAATTAATAAAATGCCCAATTATTTGAACATGATTGAAACTACCATTCATAAAATGGATGTTTTTGTTCAAAACATTATTCGTTATCACAGAAGCAATAAGGTCGATGTAGAGATTTCACATATTCAGTTTGAAAAAATTGTCAATGAAATCATCGATGATTTAAAAGGCAATCATATAACTGAACATACCAATATAGTTAAGACGATACAAGAACCTGTTTTCATTCGTTCTGATGAATCTAGAATTCGAATTATCTTGAATAATTTATTGATGAATGCATTAAAATTCGTAGACGACACTAAGACTGAAAATATTGTTAAAATTTCTATTAATTCAACCCATGAAAAAACACTTATCTCAATTGAAGATAATGGAGTTGGAATTGACGAAACAAATCATGACAAAATATTTGATATGTTTTATAGAGGCAGTCATAAGAACGCTGGCTCGGGTGTTGGCTTGTATGTTGCGGGTGAAGCATTAAAGAAAATCAATGGAAACATTAAAGTAATTTCTAATCTTGGTCAGGGTTCTGTATTCATTCTTGAAATACCTAATTTGGCCTAATAGAATTATATATATAAAAAATGCCTGTTAGAATAATTATATACTAACAGGCATTTTAATTTTTAATTGATTTCTCTTACATCAATATACCAGCTATGGTAGCCGATAAGTAAGATGCTAGAGTACCACATATCAACGCTTTAAATCCCAACTTCGCTAAATCAGCTCTTCTGTTTGGAGCCAATTCTCCAATGCCGCCCACTTGAATAGCGATTGAACTAAAGTTAGCAAATCCACATAATGCGAAACTAACTATCACAATTGATTTTGGACTAAGCATACCTTGAGCGATCATTGGCGACAAATTTGAATACGCTACAAATTCATTGATCACTAATTTTGTTCCCATTAGCGCCCCAACTGCATGTGTGTCTTGAGAGGGTACACCCATTGCCCATGCAAAAATTGAAAATATAGACCCTAGTATTTCTTTTAAGCTCAATTCTTTTAAAGAGATTCCAATTCCTGATAAATCTAGACTTGTATTCCAATACAACCAATTTCCCAACCAACCGAGTCCAGCATCAACCATTGCAATCAATGCAATAAATCCAAGCAACATAGCAATTACATTCAATGAAATTCGCATACCATCACTAGCCCCATGTGAGATTGCATCCATTAAATTTGCATGTGCTTTTTTAATTTCTAATTTAACCTTACCTTTTGTTTCAGATTCTTCAGTTTCTGGATAAACAATTTTAGAAATAACAAGAGCACCTGGTGCAGCCATAATACTCGCAGCTATTAAGTATTCGGCAGGAACTCCCATCGAAATATATACAGCCATTACCCCTCCTGCAATACAAGCCATACTACCCGACATACTTGCAAGAAGCTCAGACATAGTCATGCCACTTATATATGGCTTAATCATTATTTGCGCCTCTACTTGACCAACAAATGCAGAACCTACATTCGATAAAGCTTCCGATCCGCTCACTCCCATAAGCCAATGTACTGCTCTAGCGAAAACTGCAACTATTCTTTGCATCAATCCGATATGATAAGCAATACTAACAAGTACTGAAACGAAAATGATGGTAGGGATTATCTTAAAGAAAAATATGAAGGCATTACTAATGCCAAATATTGGAGCAAGTAGTTGCGAATTTACAAGTGGTCCAAATACAAAGTCGGCTCCTTTGTTAGAAAAGTCTAAAATTTTAGTAATAAAGTAACCCAAGCCTCCAAAGATGCTCTGACCTATTGGAGTTTTTAAAATAAAAATTGCAAGCAATAATTGAATAATCAATCCAGTAAAAACTAATTTATAATTTATTGCTTTTCTGTTATTAGAAAGTAAAAAGGCGAGTCCTATGATTAAAACTATACCAATTATCCCAAAGTATCTATCCATATATTAAATTTCCTCTAAATTAAAATTAATTTAAATATCTGCTAATTAGAATATTTAAATGATGTTCCATGTGGCCTGGGATAATATACATAAGTGCCCTCACACTAATAGGATAGCCATTTGCTCTGCCCATTAAATCGAGTTGTTTTTCTGAAATTGATTCCATCAATTCTATTGTTGATGCTCGTAAAGCGTTAAACTCTCTCAAGATATTAGAAATAGATCTTTGGTTCGAATTAGAATTTTTAGCGTATTCGTTTTCATCAAAACCAGGTAGTTCTTTTTGCTCCCCTCTCAAAACACTTAACAAACGGTACGTCATGATTCGCTCCGTATCAGTACAATGCACTAGCAATTCTTTAATGGTCCATTTCCCTTCTGCATATGCAGATATTAATTTTTCTTCGGATAAATTTCTTGTTAAATCATTCAAGCGGTCTAATTGAGATTTTAAAAAGTCTATCGGATTAGAATTTATCTGATTAATATAATTCGCGTAAAAAGAACCATATTCATGTTCTTGAGGTTTGTCAATTTTCATTTTTAAAATGGTTTTAATTCAAAATTTATAACACCAGTTGTTTGTACGATTACTTCAACTTTATCAGAAAAAATCTGAACGCCATATGGTTTGAATTGATCAATTTTTCCTTTTAATACGAAGTTGTTAAACTTTAAGTCATCTAATGATTTTTGTGCCGATGTTTTAGCTCTTTCCAAATCCGATTGTAATGAATATCTAAGGTTCTGTTCAATTTGCTTTCTAAAGCTACCCTTGAATAACCATTCAGCTGTACCGATTAGAACATCCTTGCTTTTTACATCAAAATCAAAATCCTTAATATATAATGTTTGAGTTTTATCGTCAAAAACAGGGATGCCTAATGCGTAAACTTTTCCTTTGAATTTCTTTTTAAACAACCCATCTTTTACCATTCCATTGATGTCTAACATCATTCCTAATTTATCTCCATTGCTATAGATCTGTAGATCATTGATGCTTACACTTTGCATCCCATTCTCAAAAGTGTATGTTTTGCCTACAAATTCTTTCTTTGCCAATTCTGTAGCATCGGTATAATTTAAAGATGCACCAATGTACAAGTTGAAGGTATTATCTTTCTTTTGTTGAAGTTGCAGTTTGGGAAGGGCTTTATAGTTTATAGAACTTGGTGCATCGCCAGTATTTATTGATAAATCGGAACGTATACCTAAATAAAATAAGATAACTTTATTATCACTTTGTATAGAGGAAAGCGATACAAATTCAGGTTTAATTAATAGATAACTTTTGTAAACGTCGCTAAGTATAATCGGTTTTTGTAATTGATTCCAATAATTTTCTGCATACGGTTTTAATTTCAATAATTTAGATAATTCTGTATCCAGCTTTTGGTTGATGGTATTTATTTGAGAGTTTACTACGCTCTCAATAATTGACCCAATGGGTATTTTTACAGGCCCTAACTCTAAATACGGTCGTTCTCTCCATTGAAATCCGGATTCGGATTTAGTAATTATATTCCAATCTTGATCTACGGAAAGTTTAGAACTTATGCTAACATTGATTTTAAAATTGGCATCTTTTGATTGATCGATTCCAAAATCTTGATCGAACATACTAAAGAAATCTTTTTTCAATCTTCCTTTTACATATATTTCTAGAGGTATATTGATGTTAATTTTATCTGCCTGTGCAGAAATCTTCAAATTGCCAATTTTATTGATTTTTAAAATCAAATTATCGTTATTGTTGTTTTCGTATGAATCATCATTATAAAGTGTACCCGCAAATAACTTATTAACAGAGCTCTCTAAGTCGGCAATTTGTACACTTATAGGAAGATTCAAATTTGATAATGGTCTAGCATAACTGACTGCCGATTTTGGTTCTGGCTTAGGCGCATCAATGTTTTTTGTTTTACAAGAATATAACAAAATGCATAAAATGCTGCTTATCAAAGAAATTGGTTTCATTATTGTAAGAGTAATTAAAATGTCAAATTTATTGTAATTCTAAGATTTAATATGAGAATTGTTATCTTTATTATCCTAAATATTGAAAACTAATAGATTATGAATAAAACAATACTATCTAAACGCCTATTCTTATTTGCATTCATGGCATTTTCATTGAATGTGGTCTCTGCACAAGAGCAAGAATATGTAAAAGTACAAGGCAAAGCGGCTGCTAAAGCAGTTGTGAATTTTAAAGCAATTGCAATTACAGATGCTTTAAATAAGGCACCAAAAAGGCCAATAGAATTAATAGGAAATAAGAAAGCAAGGGAAATTCCTGAAATTATGCCTTCAATGACAGGAAGAACGGTGTTTGTAGATCCACATCCTGTTGAGCAAAATCAAAATAGAGTATTTATGAATACTCCATCTCCATCTCCAATTGCAAATTTCAATGCATTAAACGACAATTCTCAATTTATTCCTCCAGATGTTAATGGAGCAGTGGGTCCCAATCATTTAATGACTACTTTAAATTCTCAGGTAAGAATTCAAACAAGAACCGGTACAGTGATTAGTACAGTAGGACTTGGGGCATTTTGGAATTCCTTAGGCGGATTAGGACAAGTTTATGATCCAAAAATATTATACGACCATATGTCGAATCGTTGGATGTTTGTCTCTTCTGCTAATCCACAAGATAATACATCTTGTACTTTATTAGCTGTTTCTCAAACATCAGATCCAACAGGAAACTGGAATCTTTATAAGGTAGATGTTGATCCTACAAACATGATGTGGGTGGATTATCCAAGTATTGGGTTTAACGATCGCTGGATTGTAGTACAAATGAATTTATTTTCAATGCCTGGTTCATCTCAAACCTCTCATCAAATATACGTATGGGATAAATCTGATATCTATGCAAATGGAAATGGAGTATATACATTGTTCAATATCACGAATGAAGGAACAGCTATCGCTTGTCCATCGATTCATCATGATAATTCTACTTCAAAAATGTTCACTATTAGAACCATCTCTGGTACAAATGGAGGTAGAGGTTCTATTGGTTTAAGAACTATTACTGGAACTGCTTCACAACCAAACTTGTCTACAGAAACAGTTATTCAGACTCCAGTTGGAGTGAATTGGTCAGCGTCTGGTAATAACAATGGCGACTTTGCACCTCAATTAGGTACGACCAACAGAATAGCAACAAATGATCATAGAATGAGACATGTGGCTGTACGTGATGGTAAAATTTGGGCAGTACATACAGTATTTTTACCAGCAGGTACTGCAACTAGAAGTAGTGTTCAATATTGGGAATTGGATACAACTGGAGCTGTAATACAAAGAGGAAGAATTGACGATCCAACTGGTACTAATTTTTATTCTTATCCAAGTGTTGCAATTAATAATAAAAATGATGTTTTGATTGGATATGCAAGTTTCTCTGCTAACAGATACGCTTCTGGTTCATATTCATTCAGAAAAAGTACTGATCCAGTAAATACTTTCAGAAACGAGTATATTTTCAAATATGGAGAAAATACGTATTTTAAAAACTTTGGTAGCACTAGAAATCGTTGGGGCGACTATACCAATACTGTTGTGGATCCAACCAATGATTCAGTATTCTGGACTATACAAGAATATGCTGGTACAGCTGCAAATCAATGGGCAACATGGTGGGCTGCAGTAGACCCATACGCTCAAGTGGCTGATTTTAGTGCCGACAAAATCTATGCATGTGTGAATGAGCCAATCACATTTACTAACACATCAAATTTCAGTGGTTCGTCAATTAGTTGGACTTTTGCTGGTGGTACACCTTCGGTTTCTACAGATCCTAATCCAATCGTGATTTTTTCAACGGCAGGAAGATACAAAGTTACACTAACTGTTGATGGCAAAGTTCAAGAAAAAGAGGCCTACATCAACGTAACCAATCAGCCTAACAAAATCATTAATAGAGGTACAGGTACTCCTTGCGAAGGTAGAGCTATCGCTTTAACAGCAGCACAAGCAGGCGCAACGTATTTATGGAATACAGGAGCTACAACTAGAACAATTAATGTTACTCAATCGGGCGAATATTTTTGTCAGATTAAATCTTCAAACGGAATTTGCACCATAAATTCTGATACCGTTGTTATGACCTTTTTGCCAGCGCCTAATGTAACGTTTGATCCTATTGCGCCTGTAACAACAACTACTCCTGCATTTGCATTAACTGGTGGGAATCCAGCGGGTGGTACTTATTCAGGAACTGGAGTATCGAACAATAATTTTGATCCAGCGGTTTCTGGTCCTGGTAATTTCATTATAACTTATTCTTATATGAATAACGACGGATGTTCTGCAAGTGATACAAGTATTATTACAGTTACTGGACTGGTAGGAATTAATAAAGAGTTGAAGACTTTTGAAATCACACCAAATCCTTCTAAAGGACTAGTGAAAATCAATGTAAGTTCTTCTAATGCTAGCAACTTAAAATTACAAGTAATTGATCAACTTGGAAAAGTTGTTGCAACTAAAGAGTTTAAAACACAAAACAGAAAAGTTTCTGAAGAATTAAACTTAAGCACCTTGCCTAAAGGAATCTATTTTATTAAAGCAGAAATGGGCGATGAAAGCTCAACTCAAAAAATAGTGATTGAATAATATTTCAAAATTATTTTAAAAGGGAATGTGAAAGCATTCCCTTTTTTATTTATCGATAATTAATTTTCTGATGGCTTGCTTCCCATTCACTTCTAGAATTATAAAATAAATTCCATTTTTTTGATCACTGAGATCAAAGGAGTATTCCTTGTAGAAATTCTTAGAATCATTATTGATCTCTACAATTTTTTTTAAGACCGAATTGTACACTTTTACAGTATTGATTTGAATCGGATTCTTAAATTTTAAGTTTACATTTCCATTTCCAGGATTTGGATAAACGTCAAACTCTATTTTCCCAAAATTTTGTGCTTCGTCTATATTTGAAACCTCGTATTCTGCAATTAACCAACGATTGGGATCTACAAGAAATTGTTCAATTGTAAATGATATGGGTAATTCGAATTCTTGTTCTAATTGATTATTGTAAATGATTATGCTGGTGTCCTTTTGATTACCAATTAATTTTAATTCAATGGGTAGTTCAAATTTGTTGACACTAGTACTTTGGACTGTTTGTATTAATTTTATGTTCAACCTATTGTTTTCTTGTCGCCACAAGAGTCTAAATTTTGGATGTCCTTTGCCGTACACCCAATCTATAAAGAGCTCCGATAAATTATAACTGGTATAATTTTGAAAATGATTTTTAAATTCTTCTGTGCTTACACTATTGTAAGCAAAAGCAGTTAAATAATCTTTGCAAGCTGCGAAAAATAATGAGTCACCTAAATGCCATCGGATTAAGTGTACTACTAAAGCAGCTTTTTGATAGGACATCGTATAATTGAAAATACGACTGACACTCGAAGTATCATCGACATAAACACTTAGCTCATCTACTCGAAGTACATCGTTAATGGTATTTCTCTTGAAATTTTCCCATTCTTCTGAGTTGATGTTGAAATCATGTATCAAGCCCATCATGTAAGTAGCAAAACCTTCATTCAGCCAAATATCCCTCCAACTAGAACAGGTTACTTTATTCCCAAACCATTGATGTCCCAATTCATGCGCGATTAATCCTTTATTAAAGTTGCCCATAAAGCTCATGGTCTGATGTTCCATTCCTCCACTAAAACCACATTGCGCATGACCATATTGTTCTAAACTAAAAGGGTATTCGCCAAATAGCCTTTCGAAAAGTCGAAAAATATTTTTTGTTTCTTCTATCTCAACTATTGATTCATTCGCGCGTTGAGGGTATACGTAGTTTTGGAAATTTACTGTTCTATTTTGTGATTCAATTGTATCTTTAACGATTAAATAATTGGAAACAGCAAATGCTATTAAATAATGTGAAATTGGATAACGATGTTTCCAATGATAGATATAAAAACTATCCGCAGAATCAACACTAAATAGTATGCCATTTGAAACTGCAACATATGGTTTAGGTGTTTGAATAATAAAATCAATGGAGTCGATTTTTTTCTTTAAATCCGAAACACATGGCCACCAATTCTTAGCACCAAATGGTTGCGAAAGTGTCCATTGCACTGGCCCTGTAGCATGAGTCGATGTAACAAATGAACCAAAGTCGGCACTCTCCGGCGAACCCTTATAATAGATATCCAAAGTGTCTAAATCATTGAGTGTAGAACCCGAATTTATTAAAATCTCCAAGGTGTCTACTCTGCGTGTATATGTTACTAGTTCTGAATTTATTTTAATGGAATCTATGCCGATGTTGTTTTTCAATTGGAATTGAATGCTCGAATTTATCCGTGTATGCCTTAGGATGTACCTGAAATTCGCATCAATGAAATTTATTCTGGGATCGGATTTGATTTGCGCAACAATGTAATGAATATTAAAACTAGTTGCAGTCGTATTTTCTTTAAATTGATTTTCATACCCAAGTGCTTCTACATCGGCAATCTTTTTTAAATCATTTTGCGCGAAGCAGAATGCATGAATGAATAAGAAAACTATGCTTAAAAAATACTTAGGCATTTAAAATAATTCTAAATGTACTTCCTTTTCCAATCGTAGATTCTTTCACAAAAATTTGACCAAAATGATAATTCTCAATAATTCGTTTTACCAAAGATAGCCCCAAACCCCATCCCCGCTTACGTGTGGTGTAACCGGGTTCAAATACTGTTTGGAATTTTGATTTTGGAATACCTACACCAGTATCGCTAATATCAATTACAATTTTATTTTTTATTGCTCTAACATTGATGCTAATCTTACCCTCTGTTCCAATGGCATTAACAGCGTTCTTGCATAAATTTTCTATCACCCAATCGAATAAGGATATATTTATTTTTGCAGTTAAAGTTTCATCACCTTCTAAAGAATATTGTATTCTCGATGGACTTCTTTTTTGAATGTATGCAATGCCATTACGAATTACTTCCATCACGTTCTCATCTTGTAATTGAGGAGCAGAACCAATTTTCGAAAAACGATCGGCTACTAATTCTAAACGTTGAATGTCGTGTTCTATTTCTGATAAAGTTTCTGCATCACTGTCTTTATATTTCTCCTTTAAGTATTCCAACCAAGCCAACAAGGACGAAATTGGAGTACCTAATTGATGTGCTGTTTCTTTAGCCATACCCACCCATACTCTATTTTGCTCAGCACGTCTGCTGGTACTAAATGCTAGATATGACGCCAATAAGAAAATAGAAATAATGGTAAATTGTAACCAAGGATATAATTTAAGCTGACTTAAAATAGAAGAATCTTTGTAATAGATGTATTGCTTTTCGCCTTCGAATACTTCATATACGATGGGCTCGTGTTGAGATTTCATCTCGGCTAATTCTGATTTGAAATAATCGGGATCGTATTGTTTATCTGGTTCAATATCTTTTCGTAAAGTTTTATTGGCATCTAATCCGCGCGATTGTAAAATAACATCGTTCGAGTCGGTAACCATAAATGCAACATTGTCCTTATTAATAATATATTCAAAAAGGAAAACGATAAATTCACTGTCGGTAGAATCCGTAGCCTTAATCAATTGTTTCGTAGCCTCTAAGCGCAATTCAATATTTTCTTTCTCCTGCTCTTGAAGTTTTTTCACTAAAATATTCGTGTAAATTAAAGATGATAGGCCGATGATACCGGCAAACACCAATAATCCCATTTTCCAACGCTTTTTTCTTTCTACAATATTCATTATGGGAAAAATACAAAAAATTAATATAAGCTGTACTAGAGGGCTAAACGCTGAAAAATCCTATATTTGCCACGCTATGGAAAGAAAAGTTCGAGTAAGATTTGCCCCTAGTCCTACAGGCCCATTACACATGGGTGGGGTGCGCACAGCATTGTATAATTATTTATTTGCCAAAAAACACGGTGGCGATTTAATTTTAAGAATTGAAGATACAGACCAGACGCGTTATGTGCCTGGAGCTGAGCAATATATTATTGATGCCTTGACTTGGTGCGGAATTACCTTTGATGAAGGTGTACATATTGGAGGTCCCGATGCACCTTATAGACAATCGGAACGTAAGCCGATGTACAAACAATATGCTATGCAACTCATCGAATCGGGTCATGCATATTATGCCTTTGATACACCAGAAGAATTGGATGAAATGCGCGAGCGATTAAAGGCTGCGAATGTTGCATCACCTCAGTATAATTACATCACACGTGAGAGCATGAAAAACTCATTGAGTTTGCCTCACGATGAAGTGCAAAGAAGATTAGAGGCAGGCGACCCATACGTGGTACGTATAAAAATTCCTCGTAAAGAAGAAGTGCGTGTGACTGATTTGATTAGAGGAAATGTATTGGTACATACTTCCCAAATGGACGATAAAGTATTGTTCAAATCGGATGGTATGCCTACCTACCATTTAGCCAATGTTGTGGACGATTATTTAATGAAAGTAACACATGTGATTAGAGGTGAAGAATGGTTGCCTTCTGCACCACTGCACGTATTACTGTATAGATATTTGGGTTGGGAAGAAGTGATGCCTCAGTTTGCACATTTACCATTGTTGTTGAAACCAGATGGCAATGGAAAATTAAGTAAGCGTGACGGTGATCGATTGGGATTCCCAGTGTTTCCATTAGAGTGGAAAGATCCTAGCACAGGTGAGATCAGCTCGGGATATAGAGAAAAAGGATATTTCCCAGAAGCCTTTATTAATATGTTGGCATTGCTAGGTTGGAACCCAGGTACCAATCAAGAAATTTTTAGCATGCAAGAGTTGATCGATGCATTTACCATCGAAAGAATTTCAAAGTCTGGAGCTAAGTTCGATGCTAATAAAACCAAATGGTTCAATCAGCAATATTTAAGAAATACTTCCGATGAAAAATTAGCTAAGATTTTTTCTGAAGAATTAAAATCTAAAAATATTAATGCCGATGTATCATACGTGGAGAAAGTTTGTGCATTGATCAAAGAAAAAGCACAATTTATTACAGAATTTTGGTCATTGGGATTCTATTTCTTCGAGGAACCATCGGCATACGATATGGAAGTAGTTGCAAAGAAATGGAAAGATCAAACGCCAGCATTCATTCAAAGTTTGACAGAAGAATTTAAATCGATGAGTAGCTTCGATGCTGCAAGTTTGGAGGCAAAATTCAAATCGCATGCAGAGAGCATGGGCATAGGATCAGGTTCAGTAATGCAGATCTTCAGGGTGGCATTAACCGGACAGGGTGCTGGGCCAGCAATTTTTGAAACCACTGCATTATTAGGTAAGGATTTAGTAATTTCGAGATTAGAAAAAGCAATTCAGAAATTCAATGCGTAAAATAATATACATAGTACTCTTCAGTATTTTAGTTGCGGCATGTAGCCCATTGAAATTTGATCGATATGCAGGTGAAGCATTGCAAGAAATTCCAGAAGCTTACAGAGGCCGATATGTGAATCCAAGTATTGCGGTTAACGATTCGGATACAGTAATGCTTTATATTTCTAATAAGTCTTATACCATTACCGATAAGTCGGAGACTAGCATCGAGATATTGGATGAGAATCATGTCTTTTCAACGTATAAGAATAAAGATTTTCTTTTTATAAAAGAGGATGGAGCATGGAGCGGATTTCAAATGAGTAAAAAGAAAAACAAATTAACAATTGTTCCATTAATTGGTCCGATGAAAAGCGACACTACGAAAGATGTAAAAATATTAAAAAGATTTTTTGCCGATGTAGTGGTGTTAAATAAGAATTCAAACATCGACAAATATTCTTATGCTGTAAAAATGGATGATAAGAAATTATTGAAATACATCAATAAAATTAAAAAACATAAAGTAGTATTTACTCAAGTACAAGAATAATGAATAGACCAATTAGAGTGTTAGTTGCAAAATGTGGATTAGATGGTCACGATAGGGGAGCAAAAATTATTGCAACTACTTTAAGAGATGCAGGAATGGAAGTAATCTATACTGGATTACGTCAAACTCCTGAAATGGTTGTACAGACAGCGTTACAAGAAGACGTTGATGCAATTGGAATTAGCATTTTGAGTGGTGCACACAATACCATATTTCCAAAAGTTATTGAATTGATGAAAAGCAAAGGGTTGACAGATGTGTTGTTAACTGGAGGAGGTATTATTCCTGAAGACGATATGAAACAATTGAATGATTTGGGCGTAGGCAAACTTTTTCCTCCTGGTACCGCTACTCATGAAATCGTTGATTATATAACAACTTGGGTAAGTGCTAATCGCAAAAATTAACATGCGAAATTTATTCATTTTTTTATTGCTGCTTGTTTTTAATACTGCAAATGCGCAAATCAAGAACAATGGTTATAACAACCTTACTTGGTCTCAAAGCAAAGAACAAATAAGAAATTTATCCAATTGCAACTCGAATCAAACGGGTGCCGGTTTCGAAATTTGTGAATTTCAATCGAAAGATTCCATCTTTATTGGTAAGTACAAATACAATTTTATTAGCATTCGATTTTTTCAAAACAAACTTTCTGAAATTCAATTTGATATTGCACATAAAGACATAGCTAACATTATAGCTGAGTTGACTATTCAATATGGAAAGCCTATTATAAAGGAAAAAAATGAATTGGGAGTAGAGGGAGAAGAGGCAACAATAGGATATGTTTGGGAGCTTGGCGACACGCATATGCTAATAATAAATGATGGAAAATTAAGTCCATCAATTTGTGTACTTTCATCTATAAAAATCAAAAAAACATATCCGCCAAATACATTAAGTTTAGAACAATTAATTTTTGAATAATGTCATACGAAAACATTTTAACAGAAAAGAAAAATGGTATTTTATATATAACCATTAATAGAGCGACAAAATTAAACGCATTAAATAAATTAACCTTAGAAGAGTTACATCAAGCGTTTTCTAATGCGAGTGGAGATTCAGAAGTGCGTGTAATAATTTTAACTGGTGATGGTACTAAAGCATTTGTAGCTGGTGCTGACATTACTGAGTTTGCGAACTTTAGCATCGAAGAAGGTAAGAATTTAAGCGCAGTAGGACACAAGACAGTATTTGATTTTATTGAAAATTTCAGTAAACCTGTAATCGCAGCTGTAAACGGTTTTGCATTAGGTGGTGGTTTGGAATTAGCAATGAGTTGTCACATTCGTGTAGCGAGTGATAATGCAAAAATGGGATTGCCAGAAGTAGGCTTAGGAGTAATTCCAGGCTATGGTGGTACACAACGATTGGCTCAGTTAGTGGGTAAAGGAAAGGCTTTTGAAATGATTATGACAGCCGATATGTTAGGAGCTGAAGATGCTCTGAAATTGGGCTTAGTAAATCACGTGTGTACGCAAGAAGAATTAATAGCAAAATGTGAAGAAATAGCATCAAAGATATTAACGAAATCATCGGTAGCCATTGCTCACGCTATACGAGCTGTTAACGCAGGATTCAAAGATGGTGTAAATGGTTATGATGTAGAAATTGATGAATTCGGAAAATGCTTTGGAACAGAAGATTTCAAAGAAGGTACAACTGCATTCGTAGAAAAACGTAAAGCAAATTTTCCAAATAGATAATAGTAAAATTGCATACATTCGATTGGGTGTATGCAATTTCTTTATGCAAGTTTGCTTAGAAAATCTTCATAAGCCAATTCAATTCCTTCTGCCAGTTCAATTCGGTGTTTCCAACCCATTGCATGCAGTTTGCTCACGTCCATAAGTTTTCTTGGTGTACCATCGGGCTTGCTAGTATCAAATTTTATTTCGCCATCGAAACCTACAATACGTTTGATTAACATTGCTAAATCTTTTATGCTGATGTCGTGCCCCACTCCAATGTTTACGAATTGTGCATCGTTGTAATTTTGCATTAAGAAAAAACAAGCGTCTGCTAGATCGTCTGAAAATAAAAACTCTCGCAAGGGCGAGCCTGTTCCCCATATTTCAACTTCTTTATGGTTTGCAACTTTTGCTTCGTGAAATCTTCTGATTAATGCTGGTAATACGTGTGAATTTTGCGGGTGATAATTATCGTTGTACCCATACAAATTGGTAGGCATTACAGAAATAAAATTACAATCATATTGCGATCTATAAGCCTCACACATTTTGATTCCTGCAATCTTTGCAATGGCATAAGGCTCATTCGTAGGCTCTAGAGTACCTGTTAATAAATACTCTTCTTTTAGTGGTTGAGGTGCTAACTTTGGGTATATGCATGAAGAGCCCAAAAACATTAATTTTTTGACACCATTGACATAAGAATAATGAATCACATTATTCTGCATTTGAATATTGTCGTATAGGAATTCAGCTCTATAGGTATTGTTAGCAATAATTCCCCCAACTTTAGCTGCAGCTAGAAAAACATAATCGGGTTTTTCATTTGCAAAAAAATCGGCAACAGCTAATTGATTTCTCAAATCAAGATCCTTAGAACTTCTAGTAATGATATTCTTAAACCCTTCTTTTTCTAATTTACGTACAATTGCTGAACCCACCATTCCTCTATGTCCAGCAACATATATTTTCGAATTTTTTTCCATTTAATTACTTGGCTTTTTACTAAATATAGTACCACCCATCATCAATAAACAGGTTACAATAATAATCATGAATAATGATGGTTCTTCAAAGCCAAAAATACGCTTATCATTTGGAATACTATAGAATAAAAGTACGGTGATTAATCCTTTAGGCCCAATGAATAATGCTGGAAAGACTAAGTCCTTGTCCATTATCCTTAATATTATCCAACGCAAGGCGAACAAAATTGCTGTAATTTCAAATGTGAGAATCCATAAATTTTGATCGTTCAATTGATTTAGATTCAGTGAAAATCCGAATAGTAAAAAGAAAAATGTTCGAATTAAAAAAGCACTTTCAGCCGTTATGCTTTTTAATTGCTCTAATTCTTTGTCGAATTTATCTTCTTTTAACCATTTCTGTATCCAATCGAATGAGATCAGTTTGTAATTATTTAACAATAGTCCGAAGAACATGATGAGTAATAGAGATGGCAAATGAAGTTTTTTCACTAATGCATATAAAAGAAATAAGACAGCAAATGTAAAGATGAATTTCAAATGTAGTTTTACATAATGGAGAAATACAAATAATATAATTGAACTAATAACTGATATTAAAATTATTAATAAGGTATCAGTACCAAATTTCAAGAAGGACATGGGACTTCCTGCATCATTCATCAATGCAAAATTAAATACCATAATTCCGATTATATCGGAAAATGAAGACTCATACACGATAAACTCTTTAGGTTTATTCATGAAATTTACGGCAGATGGAATTGCTACAGCACTACTAATAACGGCAAGTGGTATAGCATTGATCCAAGCTGTTTTCCAATCGCAAGCAAAATAATATTGAATTAAGTAGGCAATAGCAATCGATGCAATAATTAGAAATACAGAAGCAGAAATCAAACTTCTGTTAATTAACGGTAGCTTATCTTTAGTTAAACTTAAATCTAATGCACCTTCTAAAACAATTAAAATTAGTCCAACGGTTCCAAATAATTCTAAGATTGGTTTAACATCATAAGCAGGCAAACCAACAGCATCCCATAAAACTTTGATAAATACCCCACTCCCTAAAAGTAAAATTACAGAGGGGATTTTCACCCATTTAGCTGCTATATCGAATAGGTACGATAAAATTATCAGTACACTAATAGTAATTAATATTTCTTGTGTCATGCCTTACAATATAAAAATTTTTCATCTTTGTATCAAAAGCTAAAATTGTGGGAAAAGATAAATTAAAGCGATTTGCAGAGTTAGAGACGTTTACAAATGTCTTCCAATTAACAAATGAACTACAAGGGAAATGGAATTCCCAATATTTTAAAAACACACAACCATTAGTCCTGGAGCTGGGTTGTGGTAGAGGTGAGTATACCGTAAATCTTGCAAAATATTTTCCTCAAAAGAATTTTATAGGGATCGACATTAAAGGAGCAAGAATTTGGAGGGGTGCAAAAACTGGGATGGAAGAAGGGATAAAAAATATGGCATTTCTTCGCATCGAAATTGAAAAAATAACAGAACATTTTGGAGCTCAAGAAGTGGATGAAATCTGGATTACTTTCCCCGATCCTCAGCCTCAAATTTCTCGCGAACGTAAGCGTTTAACTCACGATCGGTTTTTAGACAACTACAAACAGATAATGAAATCAACGGGGGTATTGCATTTAAAAACCGATAACGATGGATTGTACGAATATACCTTAGAACGACTAAAAGATAGGGGCGATAAAATTATTAAGCATAGTGCCGATTTGTATCAAGAACCTTGGCTCGATGAAGTACTTTCTATTCAAACCACCTACGAAAAAATATACAGAGATAAAGGTAAAAATATCAACTACATACAATTTCAATTGAATGAAAGCCGATAAAAATTTCTTTGACAAAGTATACGAAGTGGTACGGCAAATTCCATATGGACGAGTAACATCCTATGGAACAATCGCAGAAGCTATTGGCATGAAAAGTTCCTCAAGAATGGTTGGTTGGGCTATGAATGCATCACATACAGCAGAAATACCCGTTCCTGCTCACAGAGTGGTAAACAGAAACGGCTACTTAACCGGCAAGCATCATTTTGCTAGTCCAAACTTGATGCAAGAATTATTAGAATCGGAAGGAATAGAGGTGCGCGACGATAAAGTGATTCGATTTAAAGAACTTTATTGGAAACCAGAGTTCTAATCACTTGCTCTAAACTTTATTGTATCTATGACAATCTACTAAATGATCGTTAACCATTCCAGTGGCTTGCATATGCGCATAACAAATTGTAGTTCCAAAAAACTTAAATCCTCTTTTCTTTAAATCTTTAGATATTGCATCAGATTCTTTGGAACTAGCAGGTACTTCTTTCATGCTTTTTCTACTGTTTTTTATAGGCTTATTATTGGGCATAAAAGAATACATGTATTGATTAAAGGATCCAAATTCTTTTTGAATTTCCAAAAACAATTTCGCATTAGATATTGCAGCCTTAATTTTTAATCGATTTCGGATTATGCCTTCATTTAGCATTAATTCTTCAATCATATCATCGTCAAATTTCGCAACTTTTTTCGCATCAAAATTTGCGAACGCTTTCTTATAAGCCTTTCTCTTTTTCAATACGGTAATCCAACTAAGCCCTGCTTGCGCGCTTTCTAAAATCAGAAATTCAAATAAGATTTTATCGTCATGCACAGGAACTCCCCATTCTTCGTCGTGATAACGTTCGTATAATTCCGAACCCAAACACCATGGGCATTTAATTAATTCCTTTTTCATTTTATGCTTGTTGTAATTCATCCCAATATTCTACAGCTCTTCTAAAATGCGGAATAACGATAGAACCACCTACTAAATTAGCAATCATAAATATTTCCCAGATCTCCGCATTGCTAACACCTTGTTCCTTGCACTTTCCCAAATGGTATTTGATGCAATCGTCGCAGCGTAAAACCATTGATGCTACTAAACCTAACATCTCCTTAGTTTTTACATCTAAAGCACCATCGGCATAAGATGTAGTGTCTAAACTAAAAAACCTATTGATGTTCAAGTTTTTTTCAGACAGAATGCGCTCATTCATTTTTGAGCGATAATCATTAAATTCTTCTACTAGCTTTCCCATGTATTTGTAAATTTTTATGAAGCAATTTAAGGATTTTATTGTGAAATATGAGAGCTAGATTAGCTTAAAGCCAAGACATATTTATATATTTGAACAAAGCATTTCAATGGAGAAGAAATTATTTTTATTAGACGGGATGGCGCTAATCTATAGAGCGCATTTTGCATTGAGTAAATCACCACGATTCACTACATCGGGATTAAATACATCAGCAGTTTTTGGTTTTGCAAATACATTATTGGATGTAATTAAAAAAGAAAATCCAAGTCATATAGCTGTGGTGTTCGATACGGAAGCGCCAACAGATAGGCATGTGGAATTTACCGATTATAAAGCGCATCGAGAAGCAATGCCAGAAGATTTATCAACGGCATTGCCTTATGTATTCAGGCTTATTGAAGGCTTTAATATTCCTGTGATTACTTCAGATGGATATGAGGCAGATGATGTGATTGGTACTCTTGCAAAAAAAGCAGAACAAGAGGGCTTTCAAGTTTTTTGCATGACGCCTGATAAGGATTTTGCTCAATTGGTTTCGGATAAAATTTTTCTTTATAAGCCAGCTCGTATGGGCAACGATGTAGAAATTATGGGTGTACCAGAAGTGCTAAAAAAATGGGAGATTGAACGAGTAGATCAAGTGATTGATATATTAGGACTTTGGGGCGATGCAGTGGATAACATTCCCGGCATACCTGGTATTGGAGAGAAAACCGCAAAAGATTTGATCAAGCGATATGGGTCCATGGAAAACATCATTGCAAATAGCCATGAGTTAAAAGGGAAGCAAAAGGAAAATGTAGAGAACTATGCAGAGCAAGGCTTGTTGTCGAAACGATTGGCAACTATCTTATTGGATGCACCTGTTGAATTTAATGCCGAAGAATTTAAATTAACTTCTCCCGATAAGGATGTATTAGAACCATTGTTTGCTGAACTCGAATTCAGAACCTTAGGCAAAAGAGTTTTTGGAGAAGAGTTTAATCTTGCCGATGCATCACAAAAAGCCGCAGCTCAGATGGATTTATTCGGACAAGTGTTGCCATCTAAAAAGGAAGCAGTTAAACTAAGTAACGAAGAAGACGAAGATGGAATTAAAATTTATAAGACGATCAAAGATGTTGAACATAATTATGTGCTTATAAATACTCAAGAAGGATATGAGAAATTAGCTGCAGATTTATTGAAACAAAAATCAATTTGTTTCGATACTGAAACTACATCAACTGATGCGAACGATGCCGATTTAGTTGGTCTTTCTTTCTCGTATAAAATTGGAGAAGCATATTACATACCCTGCCCAGCCGATAGAAATGAGTGTTTGAAAATTCTAGAAGTTTTTAAGCCGATACTTGAAAACGAATCGATTGAAAAGATTGGTCAAAATATTAAATACGATTTACTCGTACTTTCATGGTACGATGTACATCTGAAAGGGAAATTATTTGATACTATGTTGGCTCAATATATTGTGGATGCAGATGCAAGAAATAATATGGACATAATGGCCAATGCTTATTTGAATTATTCTCCAATTTCTATTACCACATTGATCGGTGCAAAAGGGAAAAATCAAGGGAATATGCGTGATGTTCCAGTAGAAGATGTAGTAGACTATGCAGCAGAAGATGCCGATATTACTTTACAGTTGAAAGGAGTATTGAATCAGCGCTTAGATGAAAACAATGGCAAAAAATTATTTGAAGAAGTAGAGAACCCATTGATTTATGTACTAGCCGACATGGAACGCACGGGAGTGAAAATTGATGAACCTACACTTAAACAATTTTCCATAGACCTAGAAAATGAAATTAAAACTATTGAGCAAAATATTTATGAAATGGCTGGTGTGAAATTCAACATCGCATCGCCAAAACAATTAGGAGAAGTGTTGTTCGATAAATTGCAATTGGATCCTAAGGCGAAGAAAACAAAGACTGGGCAATATCAAACTGGAGAGGATGTGTTAACTGCATTGTCTTCAAAGAGCCCTATCGTACAAATGATTTTAGATTTTAGATCCTTACAAAAATTAAAATCTACTTATGTCGATGCATTGCCTGAAATGATCAATCCTAAAACTGGAAGAGTTCATACTTCCTATAATCAGGCTGTGGCATCTACGGGTAGACTAAGTTCTAACAATCCGAATTTGCAAAACATTCCCATTAAAACGGAACGCGGAAGAGAAGTTCGTAAAGCTTTTATTGCTAAAGACGATGAACATATGATTTTGTCGGCCGATTATTCACAGATAGAATTGCGTGTGATTGCAGAAATGGCGAATGAAAAAAATATGTTAGAAGCTTTTAAAAATGGAATAGACATTCATACTGCTACTGCATCTAAAGTGTATGGAGTTCCATTAAATGAAGTGAGTTCTACACAAAGAAGAAATGCGAAAGCCGTAAACTTTGGAATCATTTACGGTCAGTCGGCATTCGGTTTATCACAAAACTTAGGTATACCTAGAAAAGAAGCTCAAGAAATTATTGAGAATTATTTTGAGCAATATCCAGGCATTAAAAAATACATGTCTGATACCATAGACTTTGCTAGAGAAAATGGTTATGTAGAAACATTGTTAAAGCGAAGAAGATATTTGCGCGACATCAATTCGGCAAATGCTACAGTGAGAGGATTTGCAGAGCGAAATGCAATAAATGCTCCAATACAAGGCAGTGCGGCCGACATGATTAAATGTGCCATGATTACCATTCATAATGAATTAAACAAACGAAACTTAAAGACTAAGATGACCATGCAAGTGCATGACGAATTGGTGTTTGAAGTGTATAAGCCTGAGCTTGCAGAAGTGGAGGCATTGGTAATTGATAAAATGCAAAATGCAATAAAATTAAATGTTCCAATTTTAGTAGAAGTTGGTACTGGTAAAAATTGGTTAGAAGCACATTAATATGGATTTAGAAAAATTAAAATATCCGGTTGGCAAAGTAGTTCGACCCGATGCATATACTCCTGAATATAGAGAAAAATCAATTGCAACAATTGAACAATTGCCCTTACAGTTAGCTCAAGTTTGCAAGACGCTAACACATCGGCAATTGTTAGGAAAATATAGACCGGATGGATGGAACATACAGCAAGTGATTAACGCAATAAATACACCTTATTAGTAATGATTTCAAGAGATATAGCGAAGGCAGCGGAATTGCTTAAGTCGGGCGAATTAGTAGCGATACCTACTGAAACGGTGTATGGTTTGGCCGCGAATGCATTCGACCCAAAAGCTGTATTGAAAATTTACGAAGTAAAAAATAGACCAAAGTTTAATCCCCTCATTATTCATAGCAATTCAATTGAGCGATTTGCAGAATGGGATTTGATAATTGATAATCGATTGAGAAAATTAGCTGAGAAATTTTCTCCTGGTCCATTGACTTATGTGATTTCGAGTTCCTCAAAAATTCCTGATGTTATAACTGCGGGTCAAAATACAGTTGCAATTAGAATTCCCAATCATCCAGTTTGCTTAGAGTTGCTTTCAAATTTAGATTTTCCACTAGCAGCGCCAAGCGCTAACCCATCGGAATACGTTAGTCCTACAAAGGCAGAGCACGTAGATGATCAATTAGGAAATCTTATACCGATGGTGCTTGATGGTGGCGAATGTGTTGTTGGTTTAGAGTCTACGATTATAGATTTAAGCAGGACGAAAGCACGCTTGTTGAGATTGGGTGCGATAAGTAGGGAAGAAATACAAGATTGTATTAATGAGGAAATTGATGATTTATTGATAAGCGATAATGTGATTGCACCTGGTATGATGAAACGGCATTATGCTACAAGTATTCCTTTGTATTTTGAAGACGAACTAAATGGTAGGATGTTGACAAAAAAATCGATGGGGATTCGATTTAACACGTACTCGAACTTACTTCCAAAAGAGCAACAAATTCTACTTTCAAATCGTGGCGATTTGTATGAAGCCGCATCTAAATTATTTGCATGTTTACGAGCGTTGGATAAACAAGATGTGGATTTAATCATAGCAGAGAGATTCCCGAATGAAACAATTGGTAGGGCTATAAATGATCGACTAAGTAGAGCATCTAGCAAATAATTACATTCCTAAAATTTCTTTTAATTTTTGGTATCCTGATTTGCTAACAGGAATTTGAATCCCTGAACTTAAAACTGCCAGATGAGATTCTTTGTCGTAAGCATCGATTCTACTTACCATAGAAACATTAACAATGTATGATCGATGTATTCGAACAAAATCATTACTAGGTAATTGTTGTTCGAAATAAGTCATGGTTTTGTTTTTGTGAAAGGAACCATCGGTACAAACAATTTTTACATTATCGCCATTGGCTTCAATGTAATGCAATTCATCTGTAGGTATAATTTTTATTTTACCATCTGATTTTACGACGATTCTATTTTGAGTGCTATTTTGTAGTTGTAAATTTTCTGGGTTGATTTTTTTTATTTCTTGACTTTTGAATTTTTGGATGGCTTTATCGAAACGTTCTTTAGTAAAAGGTTTTAATAAATAATCAATTGCATTTGCTTCGAATGCTTTGATGGCATATTCGTCGAATGCGGTGGTGAAAATTATTGAAGGTGGATTGTCAATTAATTCAAGCAGTTCGAAGCCATTGATTTTTGGCATTTGCACATCAAGAAAAATAATATCGGGTTGATGTTGTTGAATGGCTTTTAAACCTTCAAAACCGTCTGAACATTCGGCAACAATTTCAATATCATGAATGTCTTTTAAATATTCAACTACAATTGAACGAGCCAAGTGCTCATCGTCAATTATGATACATTTATTCATTGTGGTATGCAAAGTTTAGTTATAAAATTATTTTCTTCTTCTGATGTTTGTAATAAATCGTTTCTAGAATATAATAAGTATAATCTACGTTTTATAGAGTTCAATCCGAAGCCAGTGCCTTTGTCGTTTGCAGATCTTGTCTCTTTATCGAAAGGGTTTTTCACGCAAATACAAAGTTGATTGTTCTCCAATTTTACATCAATTTGAATGGTTACTTCTCCAGTAGTATCGTACAATCCAAATTTGATTGCATTCTCCACTATAGGTTGTAAGAGCATTGCCGGCATTGAGCCTGAAGCATTATCAGATTTATTAATAATGGTATTTAATCGATGTCCGAAGCGCACTTTCTCAATTGAAAGATAAAGTTCTAATTGTTCCAATTCTTCTTCGATACTTACTTTTTTATTCTCTTCTTGCTTAAGTGTACTCCTAAGAAAGTCTGACAATTGATGTATCATAGTACGAGCTTGATCAGGTTTTACTACGATGAGTGCAGAGATGGAATTTAAGCTGTTAAATAAAAAATGTGGTTGTAGTTTTTGTCGTAAGGAAATTAGTTCCGCTTCTTTCGCTAAGTCTTCAATGGTTTGTCGGCGCTTATCTTGATCTTTCTGTTCTTCTATTCCATACCAAAACCAAGAAATTCCTAAGGATGCGATGTTGATCATTAGTCCAAAAATAAATCGTATAGGTGTGCTTTGGTCTACGAAATTTCTATAAATACTATCGTTTGAAATATAATTATAGCTTAGGTATTCGCTTACATTAATCCAAAAATAGGTTAATGTTAGTACCATCGACAAGCTAATCCATAAAGATTTGTTGACAGGTTTATAGAAAAATAAAATGATGCTAATAAATATTGCACATGCTGCTAATAATGAGTTGTAGACAAAACTATCCCATATAGAAACTACCCATGAGAATTTAAATACATCGTGTAGTATCCAAAAATGTGTTACTGTCCAGCATATAAATAATAAGCTTAACAGTAAATTAAATCGCTTATATGAAAAAATTGTCTTCGCCAAAATGATTAATAGCTACGGATGTCAATACCACCGAAGATATTGGTACCTTCAATAATTAATACTTTATCGCCATTTGCATTTCCAATGGTTTGACTTCTTTTATCGTCGAGTCCACCAAAAACACTTACCATTTCAGATTTAATTATCCAGTTCGATGGTACTATAAGTTTAGTGCCAGCGAATATGGAAATTATTTCGATTTTAATGGTACCATTGAAATCGGCATTGATTAAATTCACATCATTACCACCAAAAACGGAGATGATTTCTCCTCCCTTGAGATTTTTATTTACGATTATTTTCTTGTTGCCTGCAAATACAGCTGTTAAACTTAGAACATCATCATTGTCGGCATCTGCTTCAGAGACTTCACCACTTTCTTCATTGTAGACATGGATTTTTTTGTCTTTTTTAAGCATGAATTTCAATCCATAATAAATCATAACAAATGGGATGATTAAAGAAAATGCTTTGATATCGCGACCGGTAATATCATCGATGATAAAGATAAATCCGATTCCGACCATTATTAACCAAGACCAGTCTTTGAATTTATTTGCAATTCCAGAGAAGATACCGATTCCAATCAGCAACATCGGCCAGCTAAATACCCATTCGGGCATGGGTAAATCTAATGTATTGCCTAAAAATAGTATCCCAACAAGGATTAACAATAAGCCAAACCATTGCTTGTTGTTCTTCTTTTTATTTTCAATTGATGTCATATCTATGTATTATTTCCACTAAAGTAAGCTAGAATCAAAACCTCTACAAGGAATGTACGTTAATAAAATATAAAAGACCGACGAACGCAGGATTTTTGTCGATTAAAGAGTAGGATTTATTATTTTTGCATTATGATTCAATACATTTTAGTGGGGCTTTTACTTTTATGGGCCATTTACTACATCGTTCAATTATTAAGAAAACAATTTACATCTAAGAGTGCTTGCGCATCTAATTGTGGTAAATGTGGGATTGATATGAGCAAATTGGATCAATCTGTCAATCCAAACAAATGATGCAAAACGAATACATCAGCAGTTTACAAAATCCTAAAATTAAAAATATAGTTAAGTTGATTGAAAAATCATCTGAACGAAGGGCGCAACAATTGTTTGTAGTGGAGGGACTTCGAGAGTTGGGGATTGCTATCAGTTGTAATTATGAAATTGATCAATTGTATTATTGCGAAGCATTGGGAGCAAGTTCGAAAGAATTAAAATCAAGACAATACTTTGATGTAAGCAAAGAGGTATTTAACAAAATTGCTTATCGTGAAGACAGTGATGGATACATCGCATTACTAAAACCTAAATACACTTCATTAAATGAATTAAGACTAAGAGAAAATCCATTTATAATAGTGATTGAATCGGTTGAAAAACCTGGGAATTTAGGAGCAATATTGCGTACAGCAGATGCTGCAAAGGTAGATGCATTGATAGTGTGTGATCCCAAAACAGATATCTACAATCCGAATGCAATTCGTTCCAGTGTTGGATGTGTATTTAGTGTGCCAATAGCTGTAGGAACTTCTGAAGATGTATTGGAGTTTTTGCAATCCCAATCGGTTCAAACTTATGCCGCAGCCTTAACAGCGACTAATAGTTATACTGATGTTGATTTCAAGCAATCATCGGCAATCGTAATGGGAACAGAGGCTACAGGCTTGAGTGATTTTTGGTTGGAGAAATCTACTAAGCAAATTAAAATTCCGATGTTAGGGAAAATAGATTCACTAAACGTTTCTACATCGACCGCAATTATAACCTTTGAAGCTTTGAGGCAGAGAATGGCTTGATTAATTTTTTTCGATTAAAACAGTAGCGTACGCAACAACACCCTCTTCACGACCTATAAATCCCATGCTTTCATTCGTAGTTGCTTTGATGGAGATATCATCTACAGAAATTTGCATGGTATCGGCTAAGATTTTTTTCATTTCAGGAATGTGAGGATTGATTTTAGGAGCTTCCAAACAAAGCATACAATCTAGATTACCAATCGAATAATTTTTCTCTTGCAACATGCGTACAACTTCTTTTAAAAGCTCGGTACTAGCAATGCCTTTCCATCGGTCATCTTTATTAGAAAAATGAAATCCAATATCACGCATATTAGCTGCACCAAGTAATGCATCGCAAATGGCATGAATTAGTACATCGGCATCGGAATGTCCAAATGCACCTTTATGATGTTCTAATTTTACACCGCCTACAAAAAACGGATGTCCATCTTTTAATTGATGGACATCGAAACCAAAACCTACTCTGATTTTCATATTAATTTTTTTGTTCTTTAGGCCCCTCAAAGTTAAATGTTAGCGAGAAGCGTAAGGTATTTTGTAAAGGATTTTGTTGTGTTAATGGAACGAGGTATGACAAGTCTAATCCAAAAATATTGTATTTAATACCAGCACCAACGGTGAAGTATCTTCTATTTCCCTTAGTAGGATGTTCGTAAAAATATCCACCTCTTAATGCGAATTGATTGTCGTACCAATATTCTAAACCAGCAGAGTAATAGATTTCTCTTAATTCTTCTTTCATGCCTAATGGAGCATCGTTAAAGGATTGGAAAATGCCTGCAGGGACAGACACGTTTGGATTTTTCCCAGCTAGAATTATAGGTTCATTATCTGCTCCATATTCAATAGCTCCAGTACTATCGCGTTGGTAAACTGGTGTGGTAGGTACAAGTAATTTGTTTGCTTCTACAAAAACAGTAAGCGTATTGAAATTATCTAATTTCATAGTACCTGCACCACCTAAGCGAAGGTTGGTAGGAATAAAGTATCTGTCGGCACTATTGGTATAGTTCATTTTTGCGCCTATGTTAGAAATATTTAATCCCCATGCTAGATCTGTTTTCTTGCCATTAATTCTAACATCGGGTTTAACATAGTAGGTAGAAATATCTACAGCAACCGATCTGCCTGGTCTAACAGATTGACCCGCTTGAGCCAATTGCCCGGAGGCTAAATCAGAGTTGATAAATCTAAAAGCTGTACCAATAGCGAAATTATCAGAGAGTTTTCTATTGTACGAGAAATCTAAGGCCAATTCGTTCGGATTACCAGTGCCTGTTGAGGCGCCTGTATTATCGGTAAAGTTAATTTCACCTAAAGAAAAATACCTTAAACTAGCTCCAAATACTTGTTTTTCGTCGAACTTATAATAACCCGATAAATAAGCAAGATTTATATCTGGTACAAGTTGTTGCAACCAAGGTGTATAAGATATACCTAATGCATAGGGTTTATTCGTAAAAGCATATTTTGCAGAGTTCCAATGTTGCGAGTAAACATCGGCAGGAGATGCTACACCTCCATCACCCATTGCACCCGCTCTTGAATCAGGGCCTATCAACAAAAAAGGCACTGCTGTAGTAATTGCATTGACGGTATTTTCTCTTCCATTTAATTGTTGTCTTGTAATTTGAGCAGAAGAATAATTCATAAAAGAAATGCTCATCATTAAACATAGACCTAAACCTTTTCCCAGCTTCATTTTATTATATTAAATTTTATTAATCAAAGATGTCAAATATAGAAAATTATTAATTAGCTACTTTAGTATTACGAGTTTCTCGTATTTATCGGCAATTGAACCATCTGAGGCTCTAACTTTCATTCTATAAACATAGACACCTCTCGCTAACTTATCCCCGTATTCATCCTTCCCGTCCCATGTAATATCACTGATACGCGAACCACTTGAACTTATGTTTTTTATTATAGTTTTAACCAATTTGCCTGATATAGTATATACTTGAACCATTGCTTGCAAATCATCACCAGGTCTATTGTGTTCAAACTGGAATGCGGTATTAGTAGTGAATGGGTTTGGATAATTTAGTACTCGATCGATATTGAAATTTTTTGACTCAATAACTGTAAAATCTGTTGATATTTCTGAAGAATTATTTACTACATCCCAAGCTTTCACTGTTAATTTATAATTCCCAGGATTTAACTTATTAAACGTATATCGGATTTCACCTTCCTGATACGAATCAAGAGTTGCTTCGTAAAATTCATTTAGATCAATTTTTTCAGTTTTCGTACCATTATTTAAACTTGCTGTAATGTTATGTCCAATGCCATTTCCAACCGTGTTAATGCCATTTTGATCTTTCAACTTCACGATTAAAGTGGGTGCATCGCCAGTGATTCCATTATTTACAAAATTTTCATTGTTTAAAAACAGTTGCATCTCAGGACCTACCTTATCGTCGATTAAATTGTCGCTACTTCCACCTACATAAACACTATCAAAAGCTCCATTCGCATCATTCGCTCCAATACGTGCATAATAACTTATTCGACCAAAACCATAAGTATAATTGATATCTTTTGGAACTACGAAGCTAAAGCTAAAACGGCCATTAACAACACTCGCTTTGCCTTTATAAATAACATTTCTTCTTACTTCAAAATTCGATGCACTACTTCCACGATCTTGACCCAATGTTTTTTGATTTGTTATTTTATCATATACTGCTGGGAATATAGTCCCATTTGCCGATGTAATAATATTACCGTTATTATCAGTAATCGCACCTTTGATAGTAATTGTTTTCAAAGCTTTAATTGTATCAGCATTGGATGCATTCGTAGGTATATCATTAATACTTTCAGTTATAACATTGTATTTTGGTAATGCAAATGGCAAGGATGGATCACCTAGTAATGAAAAGTTTCTTTGATCTAATCCAATACCTACCCCATTTCTATTTTTAGTTTTTCTATAAATATCACCTAATGTATTAGTGCTACCTCTATTAGTACTATCGAATAATGATTGTAAGAACGACCTATTGATTGTTTCATTTTGATGTGCATATACTACACGAGTAGTAGTAAACAATGCTATTGCGCCACCATTTGGCTGAAGGAGACTAAGCTCTCCTGCCGATTGAAATGCAGGATCATCCCATCTACTAAATGAACATGTAGCTGTTAGCAAAACAGGCATATTGTTAAAGCCCTTCCAAGTAGATATATCGTCTATTGTTAAGATTTTCTCATGACCTAATCCATTTTCACCACCATGTCCGATGTAGTTAATAACCAAAGCTCCCGTATTAACTCTTTGATTGAATTGCGCATTGACTTCTGGGTATCTGTTACCAGCTGGAGTACTTATTTGTTGATACGCATCCATATAAATTTTATCTACGTTTACTGTGTTGGTTCTCGATAAAATTGTTCTATAATGATTTTCGGCATGCGTAAAATGTAGATTGCCATCTTCATCATCGGCAATTAGTACATATTTATTTCTCCAATCACCTAATGTGCTGCTATTGCTATAATGAATTATTTTATCAACCATTTGAGTGGCTTGCAATGCATTGCGAACTGGCAATCTACCCACTGCAAGATCTAATGCAGTAGAACCATAGCTCGGATTAGCAAGCTCCCAATTCCCCTCAACATCATCGAGTAAGCCAAAATAATCGTCGGAAACGTAAGAAGTAATCGGAGAAGTAGATTGTCTACTTTCATATGTAACTATATAATTTGAATTCGAGCTAACTAAACCCAAATTATCATAAGAACCATCGCCAAATAGCAATACATATTTTGGCATATTTAATTCATTATTTCCAGCTCTATCGTAAAACATTTTTAAGAAATCTCTGATTGCACTTGCATCTTGTGTGCCTGAAGAGAATTCATTATAAATTTTATCTGGTGTAATTACTAAGCATCTTAAATTGTTGTTTGTAGTTCTGAATTCAGCGAGTCTATTAGCTTGACTTAAGAAATCAGGATGTGTGATAATAATAAAATCATAAAAACCTAATCCATGTAAATTTTGATTTTCGATTCTTCCAACTAAGTTTGGTGTCTTAAAATTACTACCAACAAATGCGCAGAATTCTTTTAAAGCTGAACTTTCGGAATTGAAAATTACATTAGTACCTTGAATTGTAAGTGGCATGTTTTTGGGACTAATTTTGTCGCTTATATCCCATACGAAAGTGTTAGAAACACTAGGGCTTTCTACAATAAATTGAGCAATATTTCCTGAACCTACACTTTCAAAGCTTCTAAATCTAATTTCGTTATTGATTATTTTTAATTTTCTAATCGCGTTGACTGTAATATAATTTAGGTAGCCAATTGATGAAAAATTTGGACGAATAAATTCAATATTTATATTCACATTATTGTTTGGTGTGACGTTCAAATAGTTTGTATTAATTATTTGACCATAGGTGCCTATGTAATCGAAATCCACACCAAAAGCCGTGTAGTTACCAATTGGGGTATTGTTATATTTGAGTCTAAATTGAGAATTGCTAGGTGCTTCAGAACGCCCAATCATATCAACCATAATTTTCATTGGTTTGCTAGTAATCACATCGGGTACTTCAAAATTAAATGTATATTCTGATTGAGCACCGAATTCTTCTCCCCAACGAATTCTGCCTGAACGAATGGTTGTATTTACACCAGTAGAACGTTCAATTTCATGTAAATAAAATTCATTATAGTCAGTAATTGTTGTAGTTACATTTCCAGAAGGAACTGCTGAATTTTGAACACGCTTACCTGGACCTAAATCGGCAGAAATAAAATAGAAATATTCCGATGAGTATGGATGTTGCTCGTGATACATTACTTGAGCATTGTTGTTTGGTAATATAGATAGTGGACCTCTTGCGTAAAATAAAATGTAATCGTTACGGTCAAACACACCATCATTCTCACCAGAAACATAAATATGATTTTCTACAAGGTCATCGTATCGCTCTATTAAATTATGTTCGGGTAACATCCCGCCTCCATTTCCATAAATGCGAATGTTTCTTGGGTCAATAGTAGTTGGGTCGATGCCTAAACTTACAAGATTATCGTAGCTTAATTTATGAATACCTGTGCTATTAATCCCAAGTTTAAACCAATTTCCAGAATTCAAAACAGAATTACTCGCATAGTTTCTTGCTGCTCTTGTAGCTCTTGTGCTATTCCCTTGTATTGCGTTTATTTTATATCGTGTTAACACCTCGTATTTACCTGTATTTTTATTAATACGATATGGTAAAATTGTGTATCCAGTAAATTCTTTTTTTCGTTCGAACAGAGGGCCAAACTCAACAATTGGTTGTTCTTTAATATTTTTTTTCTGTTCATTGCTTAGTTCAATTGAAACTTCTTTATAAGCAGCATCTTCCAAAACGATTGAACTGAAACTACCTGATAAGGTGCCTGTAACTAAAGGTAAATCATGGTATCGATGATCGTATATAGCACCATCAAACACTTCAATTTTTTTTGTACCCGATTGATCGAGCAAATCAATGGTATTCGTTTTCCAATCTATTTTATTTTCCATGGATTTTTGAGCATACGTACTAGAAACAGTACAAATACTTAAGAATCCTCCGACTAATAATTTGCGTATATGAAACATATTTAAAAATAATCAGTATAATAACATCAAATAAAGGCTTTTTATGCCATATATTGCGATGAATAAGGCTTGAAACGAAATTTTGGCAATAAAATTGCCGAAATTCGATTCAAAATATAAATTGTATTATATTTGATGTTTTAAGTAAAATTATAATACCTTAGAAAATTGTTTTTGTTTTACATGTTAAAGAAGAGATTCTTACTTACCCTAGCAGGATTGATGGCAATTGTACATTCAAATGCCCAAGATTTGCACTTTTCGCAGTTTTATGCTGCGCCTTTGTATTTAAATCCAGCTTTTGCAGGTACTGCAGGTGGGCCAAGATTTATATTGAATTATAGAAATCAATGGCCTGGAATCAGCAATGCCTATAAGAATTTGGCTTTTTCATACGATCAATATATGCCTCGCTTAAATGGTGGTATTGGTGTATTGGTAACAAACGATAAACAAGCCGATGGAGTATTTAATAGTACACGTGTTGGGGGGATCTATTCGTATAATTTGAAAGTAAATAACAATGTTTATATCAAGCCTGGTATTTACACAACCTATGTAAACACAGCAGTAAACACGAATGGATTGGTATATAGATTCGACAATTTAGGAAGACCTGATTTTAATTCTCAAGAGCCAACTGGTCCAAATTTATCTACGAGTTATCTTGATTTTGGAGCAGGAGCAATCATATTCACAGAAAAGTATTTTGGAGGTTTCTCGGTTGATCATTTAACTGAACCCAATCAATCGGTAACAGGTGGAAACTCCCCATTACCTAGAAAATATACCTTACATGCTGGAGCATTTTTCCCAGTAGGTAAAAGACAATATAACGCTTCCATATCGCCCAATATATTATTTCAGCAACAAGGAAGCTTTAATCAGCTAAATGTTGGTATGTATTACAATAGGGGTCCTATTGTATTAGGAGGTTGGTACAGAACCAGTTTGGTGAACGGCGATGCATTTATTGGCTTGGTAGGTGTAAAATACGATATCTACAAGTTTGGTTACAGTTACGACATTGTAACATCACAATTAAGAGCCTCAGCTTCTGGAGCTCACGAATTTTCGCTCTCTATAGAACTGCCACAACCTAACAAAAGAGGTAAGGGTAGAAGTTTCAAAAGGGTAAATTGTCCGTCGTTTTAGCATTTTACAATAATATTAGATATATTTACTGCGTTTTAAGCAAAATTTAGCATTAGACAATGAAAAAATTGATTAACCTTTCTGTAATTGCAGCGACTATTGGGATGGCATTCTCGGTAGTTTCTTGTTCACAGAAATCTTCGTCCACAGGTTGGAAATACAACGATAAAAATAATGGTGGATTTCAGGTTTTCAAAAATGTAGAACAAAAAACAGGTCCAGGTTTGGTACTTGTTGAAGGTGGTACATTCGTGATGGGATCTATGGAACAAGATCTTATGTACGATCACGATGCATTGGAGCGCCGTGTAACTGTGTCTTCTTTCTACATGGACGAAACAGAAGTATCAAACGTAAACTATCTGGAATATCTATATTGGCTTCAAAGAGTGTATGGTGCGGATTATCCTGAAGTTTACAAAAAGGCTTTGCCAGATACATTAGTTTGGAGAAATCCAACTTCTTACAACGAGCCGTTTGTTGACAATTACTTAAGACATCCAGCATATCAAAATTATCCTGTAGTTGGTGTATCTTGGGTACAAGCCAATGAATATTGTGCTTGGAGAACAGATCGCGTAAACGAGCAAATCCTAATTGATAAAGGAATATTAAGAGTAAATCCGAATCAAGTTAATGAAGATAATTTCAGTACAGAAGCCTATTTAGCTGGTCAGTATGAAGGTTTAGTTAAGAAAAATTTAAAAAATTTAGATCCTAACGGTGAGCCAACTAGAAGAGTAAGAGTTCAAGACGGGATTTTATTACCGAATTATCGTTTACCAACAGAATCTGAGTGGGAATATGCTGCTAAAGCTTTAAAAGGTAATTCAAAATATGAAAACGTAAACGAGAAAAAATTATATTCTTGGAATGGTTTAGGCATGCGTGATAACATCGGAAGAGGTCAAGGTATTATGTATGCAAACTATAAGAGAGGAAGAGGTGATAATATGGGGGTTGCAGGTTATTTGAATGACAACTACGATATCACTGGACCAGTGAAAGCATTCTTGCCAAACGATTATGGCTTGTTTAATATGTCTGGAAATGTTTCAGAATGGGTAATGGATGTTTATCGTCCTTTATCACCTGAGGATAAGAATGACTTTAATCCATTCAGAGGTAACGTGTATACAAAACCTCAATTGGATGCCGATGGCAATATCGCTGAAAAGGATAGTTTAGGTAGAATTAAGCGCGTAGTTGATTACGATACGTATGCAAATCCTGACAAGCGAGGCGAAGTTGATGATGAGTCAATGTACGCTTATGGTGTTGCAAGTATGGTAAATAATAAAGCAAGAGTTTACAAGGGTGGTTCATGGAATGATAGAGCATATTATTTAAATCCAGGAATTAGAAGATTCTTAGATGAAGAGGCTAGTACAGCGGATATAGGTTTCCGTTGCGCTATGGTTCGATTGGGATCACCAAACGGCGAAAAATTCAAAAAGAAAAGACCTAATAAATAAAAATATTAGCCCCGAATTTCGGGGCTTTTTTTTGCGATGAAATTAGAAGGCGGATATAATTTAAGTGGCGATCATGTCTATGACAAACATAAGCCTATATTAAGTATCATAACTGTAGTTTATAATAGTGAAGAGTATTTAGAAAGAACCATTCTCACTGTTCTCAATCAAACCTACGCCAACATTGAACATATTATTTTAGATGGAGCTTCTAAGGACAATACCCTAGAAATAATACGAAAGTATTCCAATAAAATAGCTTTTTGGAAATCTGAGCCCGATCAAGGTATTTACGATGCAATGAATAAAGCCCAAGGCTTTGCAACAGGTGACTATCTCATGTTTTTAAATTCAGGAGATGAATTTTGCACTAAGGATGTTGTCGAAAAAATATTTGATAGTACTATTGATTCAGCTGATGTGTATTATGGTGATACTATAATTACTGACGTAGAGGGCAAAGAAATTGGAAGTCGAAGATTAAGACCTCCTCGCAACTTGTATTGGACAGATTTTAGATATGGTATGCTAGTGTGCCACCAATCCATCATCATTAAGAAATCACTTTCGCAGAACTACAATACAGAGTATAGAATTGCGGCAGACATTGATTGGGCAATAAGGTCAATTAAAAATGCTGAACGAATTGTGAATGTGAACATTCCAATTTCTAAATTTATGGAAGGGGGCATGTCAACTCAACATCACAAAAGAGGTCTCAAAGAAAGATATATGATTTTAAAAAAGCATTTTGGGTTTATCCCGAATTTACTTACACATCTTTACTTTGTATTTAGGTTGGCAGTGCAAAAATTATTCACTTAAGAAGTTTTTAATAGCATTCCACCATTCCAATTTTATTTCTTGTTTTTGAGATAGTGTCTTAAGCGAAGAACAATGTAAGGTAGCAAGTCCATTTATTTCTACTTGTACGTGAAGTTTCTTGATAGATAAACTTGGGATTTCACCAAATGTAATTAGTTTATTAGGATTGAGATCATTTATAGTCCCCTCTATGCTTAAAGAAGCATCTGATTTAGAAATTTCAATCAAAGCAATATCCTCTAAACTTAACTTCAAGGCCGATAAAGTTTTGGAAAATAAGTTCAATTCTTCTGAATTTGAACTTCCCGATTCGCTCGATAAAATAACTAGAATTTTTTTAGCAAAATCTCCTTTATATTCGGGTCGATGTAAAAGTGTTTGAGAATCCTCAGCTATATTGACGCCCTTATGCTCTTTAAATTCAGACTTTATATAATAAATGGGAGAGTCGAAAAGATATTTTAGTACATTCGGCTCATTTGCCATTAAATCTTCATTCATTTTACAAAGATAATAAAGGATATTATATACGAAATGCCTTATTTTACGTTGTAACAATTGAAAATTATTCTATTTTAGCATGCACAAAAAATAAGAAAAGAAAGATGATGAACGTGTACAAAAAAATTTTAATTACAGTTATTGCATTTTTAATCAATTTTGGCGTTTCTGCTCAAAATTCTGATATTATTTTAAGCGTTGGTCCAGAAAAGATTACAAAAAAAGAGTTTGAATATGTTTTTAAAAAGAACAATAAAAACTCTGAAAATCCAACTGAATCTAGCTTGCGAGAGTATCTAGACTTGTACATTAATTACAAGCTTAAAGTAATTGAAGCGAAAAGTCTAGGAATGGATACTGTTAATACTTTTATCAAAGAACTTTCGGGATATAGGAAACAACTCGCTGCACCTTACTTAACGGATAAAGAAGTAAATGAGCGATTAGTGAAAGAAGCTTTTGACAGATCAAGAGTAGAAATAAGAGCATCACATATCTTAGTATCATGCAGCTGGGATGCAAGTCCAAAAGATACGCTAATAGCGTATAATAAAATTATGAACTTGCGTAGAAGAGTGGTTGATAAAAAAGAGGATTTTGGGAAAGTTGCATTAGAAGCATCTACCGATCCATCGGCAAAATCAAACAAAGGTGACTTAGGATACTTTAGTGTTTTCTCAATGGTTTATCCATTCGAAAACATATGTTATAATACTAAGCCTGGAACGATTAGTGCTCCTGTTCGAACAAAATTTGGTTATCATTTAGTAAAGGTGCAAGATGTAAGGCCAGCTAATGGTGAAGTTAAAGCATCTCATATTATGATTCGTTTAGCTGAAAAGTCTACTAAAGAAGATTCATTAAAGGCAAAACAAAAGATTGATGAAATCTACAAGAAACTCGTAGCTGGCGAAAGATTTGAAGATTTAGCAAGACAATTTTCAGATGATAAACAAAGTGCTAAAAATGGAGGAGCCTTACCGTATTTTACTGCTGGGAAAATGGTGTTGGAGTTTGAAAAAGAAGTATTTGATTTAAAAGCTGTTGGCGAGTACTCAAAACCATTTATAACGAGTTACGGTTGGCATATTGTCAAATTGCTTGACAGAAAACCACTACCAAGTTACGATGAAATGAAAAAAGAATTAGTTGCTAAAGTGGGGAAAGATTCTCGTTCTGATTTGAATAAAGAATCATTCATTACAAAACTTAAAAAACAATATTCTTTTAAAGAAAATAGAGTTGCATTAAATAAATTTTATGACAAAGCTGATACTGCGATAGGTACTTTCCAATTTAAAAAGGAACAAGCTGTAAACCCTAATGATTTGTTGTTCAGTTTAGATACAAAGAATTACTATATAAAAGATTTTGCAGCTTATATACAACAGAATCAAGTTGCACTAGTTAAAGAAAACATTTCTAGATTTCGTAGAGAGTTATACGATAGTTATGTCAACAAAATCATAATGGATTATGAAGAATCGCGTCTTGAGCAGAAATATCCAGAATTTAAGGCCTTAATTGAAGAGTATAGAGATGGAATTCTTCTCTTCGATTTAACAGATAAAAAAGTTTGGTCGGCAGCAGTAAAAGATACGCTTGGATTAGAAGAGTTTTATAAGCAGAATATAAATAAATACATGTGGAAAGACAGATTAGACGCTGTTATATACACTTGTGCAAATGAAGCTGTCGCGAAAGATGTGCGAAAACTTATAAAGAATAAAAAGATTAGTCAGGATTCTTTACTAAGAAGGATTAATAAAAGCAATCCACTGGATTTAACTATTAAAGCAGATAAATTCGAAAAAACAGAGAACGCTATTATTGATCAAATAGAATGGAAAAAAGGAGTTACACAAAATATGAGCATGAACAACTCCATTGTTTTTGTAAATGTAAAAAATGTTTTAAAAGCAGAGCCTAAAAAACTTTCAGAAATAAGAGGTGTTGTGACTTCAGATTATCAATCTTATTTAGAAAAGAAATGGCTTGAAGAACTCAGACTGAAATATAAAGTTGAGGTGAATGAAAATGTTTTCAAGACATTAATAAAAAATTAATCATAGCCGGTGCATACCGGCTTGAATTTTTATGAAATTATATTTAGTAGGTATATTAATTCTTTTAAGTTCATGTGAATTTATAAAAAGGAATCTAGGCTTTAAAGAAAAGGCAGTAGCTAGAGTTCATGATGCTTATTTATATCCATCTGATTTAGTTGGATTAGTTCCTAAAGGTAGTACCAAAGAAGATAGTGTAACAATAGTTCAGTCGTATATAGAAAACTGGATCAGACAAACATTACTAATTAAACAAGCGGAAGAAAATGTTGAGATAGATATGGAATCTATAGAGCAACAAATTGAAAATTACAAATCTTCATTATTGATATATGCATACGAGCAACAATTAGTCGCAGAGAAACTAGATACTGCGGTAACATCGGCACAAATAAAAGCGTATTATGAAGCAAATAAAGAAAATTTTGAGTTAAAGAAAACGATTTTAAAAGCATCATACATTCAGTTGCCCAAAAAAGCTATCAGGATAGAAAATGCAATTAAATGGTTTAAGTCGACAAAAGAGAAAGACAGACAAGAACTAGAAACTTATTGCATGCAATTTTCGCCTGACTTTAATTTAGTAGATACTACATGGATTTATTTTGATCAACTTGCAGAAATAGTGCCCCTGGATAAATTATCAGAAAGTTCAGTATTGCAAAAAAACAATTACATTCAATTATCTGATGATGAATTTGTATACCTTGTGAAAATTAAAGATTTCATGTATAAAGAAAGTATTTCACCATTAGAAATGGAGAAAGAAAGCATAAGAAATATTATCATCAATAAAAGAAAAGTAGAATTGATTGATAAATCAGAAAAAGAAGTATATCAAAGAGCAAGAGAAAATAATGACATTGAAATATTTAAAATTGAAGAATAGTAGAAATTATATTCTTGCATTTTTATTGGTACTTATATCAATAATAGGATACGCACAACCTGCAGCTAAAACTGCAGACCGAATTGTAGCTGTCTTAGGGGAGAGTATTATATTGCAGTCGGAAGTTGATGGACAATTTGCACAATACATTGCACAAGGGTACAAACAAGATGAAAATTTAAAATGTCAAATTGTTGATGCATTGCTAACGCAAAAGTTATTGCAACATCAAGGTCAAATAGATAGTTTGGAAATTTCTGAGCAGCAAGTAGAGGATGAAATCAATCGAAGATTAAAATACTTTATCACTCAAATAGGATCACAAGAGAAGCTAGAGCAATTCATAGGCAAGACCGTATTAGAATTTAAAGAGGAATTGCGAGAAGATGTGCGCGCGGTAATTATGGCGCAAAATATGCAAGCTGAAATCACGAGAAATGTAGTGGTAACACCCAATGAAATTAAGAAGTTTTACGATGAAATTCCTCGAGATAGTTTGCCGTATTTCAATAAAGAAGTGAGTATAGCTGTTATAGTTAAAAAGCCTGAATTGAGTGTAAAGGCAAAACAAGATGCAAAAAACAAATTGGAAGATTTAAGAAAAAGAGTAGCAAACGGTGAAGACTTTTCTACACTTGCGATTTTATATTCACAAGATGGTTCTGCGAAAAATGGTGGAGAGTTAGGATTCGTAGGACGGGGGGAGCTAGTAAAAGCATTTGAATCAGTTGCGTTTAAATTAAAGCCCGGTGAACTTTCTCAAGTTGTAGAAACAGAATTTGGGTTTCACATTGTACAGTTAATTGAGAGAAGAGGTGAACAAGTTAATGTACGTCATATATTAATTAAGCCATCCATTGAGTATTCAGATCTACTAAAGGCAAAATCTTTTTTAGATAGCATTTATACTTTGATACTTACAGACAAAATGACCTTTGCAGAAGCGGCACTGAAATTTTCTGATGATGAATCAACTAAAAATAATGGTGGGCTAATGCAAAATCCACAAGATGGCTCCAATAAAATACCAACAGATCAATTGGATCCCACTGTATATTTTCAAATTGAAAATATGAAAGTTGGAGAAATTTCACAAGCACAGCTATATAGAACTCCAAGTGGCGATCAACAATACAGAATGATACAATACGTTTCTAAAACGGATCCTCATCAAGCAAATCTGAAAGATGATTATCAGAAAATTCAACAAGCTGCACTTAGTAATAAACAAAACAAAGTGATGGCAGATTGGTTCAAAAAAAAGAGGGCCTCTACATACATCAAAATTGCAGATGATTTTGAAAATTGTGAAATGTTGAAGCCATGGTTTAATGAAAGTGCGAATGCATTAAAAAATAAATAGTTATGTATAAATCTGAAGTTGAGGCGATAGATGCATTGGCATCTTATTACAAAGAGATTAAATCAGAGATTGCTAAAGTCATAGTAGGGCAAGACGATATTTTAAAGTCTGTATTAATTTCAATTTTCAGCAACGGACACTGTTTATTAGTTGGTGTGCCAGGATTGGCAAAAACATTATTGGTGCAAACAGTTGGGAAAGTATTGGACTTAAGTAGCAGTAGAATTCAGTTTACTCCAGATTTAATGCCCTCAGATATTACTGGTGCGGAGATATTAGATGAACATCGTAATTTTAAATTTATAAGAGGTCCAATATTTGCAAATATTGTACTAGCAGATGAAATCAATAGAACCCCTCCAAAAACACAGGCGGCATTACTAGAAGCGATGCAAGAACGCTCTGTAACGGCAGCGGGTGTACATCATAAATTACCCGATCCATTTTTCGTTTTAGCAACACAAAATCCTATTGAACAAGAGGGGACTTATCCTTTACCAGAAGCACAATTGGATCGATTCATGTTTAATGTATACCTCGATTATCCAAGCTTGCAAGAAGAATTGCAAATTGTAAAAGGCACAACATCGAATCAAAAAGCAGAATTGAAGAAAATTATTTCTGCAGAACAAATTATTTATTTTCAACAACTCGTTCGTTCGATGCCTGTTACGGATCATGTTCTTGAATATGCAGTTCGATTAAGCGCCAAAACCAGACCCAACAGGCCTGAAGCTACAGAGATGGTAAATTCTTATTTAAGTTGGGGGGCTGGTCCAAGAGCATCACAGTATTTAGTGTTAGGAGCTAAATGCCACGCTGCGATTTCAGGAAAATATTCACCAGATATAGAAGATGTGAAAGCTATAGCATTGCCTATTCTAAGACATAGAATTGTTCGCAATTACAAGGCAGAAGCTGAATCGGTAAGTATCGAACAAATCATTGAGAGTTTAATCAAGTAATGTCAATTCATTTCCGATCGAATCCGCCACTCTTTTGGGTAGTGATTGTTCATTCTATTTCCCATGAGTTTTGCGAATCCTAAATTGGCTTTTTCGTATCTCATAATTTTCCAGCCTTTTGCCGATGTGTTGAGGTTGAAATTATTTTTCTGCAGGTAAGATATTGCTTCTTCATAAGATAAATCAACACTGTCGAAATATTCTGTTGCAAAATCACTCAATGCATAGGTATGTTCAGGGATTAATTCATCTCTAATCAGCTGACCCATATTAAGCCCAAATTTTTTAATGCGTAATGATGTGTTTAATATTCCTAACATCTCTTTCTCTAAAGTTGCAGGAAAACATAAGACGGATTGCTCGTGTGTTATGCAATTGTACTGAGAGGTATCCATATAATTTTGAATGACCTGCTTATCTTTTTTATTCAAGAAGTTATTGTCTTTTTTGACTTTTGGCCAATAGGAATTTTCAGTTGAAATCTTCCGCATAACAGACAAAAAGAATCCTTCGCCTTTAATTTTATGGGGGTAAAAATGGTAACCATAAATGCTGTGGCCTTTCGTCTCTACACGTTCAATAATTCCATCATATTGTTCTATTGGGATGCGTATACTTTCCCATTCTCCACTTTCAAATAATTGTGTAACTGGATCAACATCTTCTTTTAGATTGTATGTACATGTACTATAAATTAAAACTCCCCCCTCTTTTACAAGATCAGCCGCTTCGTTTATGATTCTAGTTTGTCTCGATGAACATATGTTTACATTATTTAAACTCCATTCTTGAATGGCGTCTGGATCTTTTCGAAACATTCCTTCTCCTGAACAAGGTGCGTCTATGAGTACGACATCGAAACAACTTTGAAATGCTTTAAAATGTTCGGGTTCGTTATTGGTCACTATACAATTGGCTCTTCCCCATTTACTAATATTCTCAACTAATATACTTGCTCTTGTAGATATTACTTCATTGCTTATAAGTAAACTATTTTGAGAAATCAACGATAACAAATGTGTGCTTTTCCCTCCTGGTGCTGCACATAAATCCAATACTTTTAAATCCTCTTTCAAATTCACAGAATTAAGCAATGCCTGTTCTATAAACATAGATGAAGCCTCTTGCACATAATAGTGACCCGCATGAAAATATGGATCAAATGTAAATGAAGGCCTGTTTTTCAAATAATATGCATTAGAGGCCCATGCTACTGAGGCGTCAATTTCTAGGTGGCTTGAGCTTGTTTTATAAGGATTGAAACGAATACTCGTTGGTGCCACTTGATTCAATGAATGTAGAAATTGATCGTATTCTTCATTCAATTGCAATCGCATTAGGGCTTCAAAATCAGCAGGTAATTGGAGCATTCACAAAAGTATATAATAAAATAATTACATTCGAATAACACCAAATCTTTATTAATATTGTTATATGTTATTATCTTTCAGCATGAATAAAATTATGATAAAAGTGGGTAGTGTTGTTGCAATAGTTCTTGGGACTACTATTGCATCGTTCTCTTTTTGCGGAAGTCCTGAAAAAAAAGAAATTACACCCGACGAAAAGCAAATTGAAGTTTGCAGAACAGTAGTTAATCTTGTTTCTAATTTCAATTACAAAAAAGTTCCTTTGAACGATTCACTTTCACAGGTGGTTTTTGATGCATACATAAAAGATTTAGATCCCAATAAGATTTATTTTACGAAGGAAGAAATCGATGCATATTCGAACTATCGAAATAAGTTTGACGACTTTTTGTTGTTCGGAGATTTGAACGTGCCTTATTCAATGTTCAACGATTATATAGATAAATATTTAAGTAGAATAAGATTTGTTATTCATCAGATTGATTCTCAAAATTATGAATTTAATGGTGATGAAGTATTTCAATACGACCGAGAAAATTCAAATTGGTTCACATCGACTAAAGAGCTAGACGATTATTGGTTGAAACGATTGAAGTATGATTTATTGAATTTGAAATTGACGGGTTCAGACTTTGAAAAAAGTAAGGAAACTTTGAAAAAACGATATGAAAATTTACTAACTCAAGCGGAGAAGGTTAATAGCTATGATGCTTTTCAAGCGATTATGTCGGCCTATACCGAATCTGTTGATCCACATACCAATTATTTCAATCCAAGTAATGCAGCAAATTTCAATATCGATATGTCGAGATCACTCGAAGGTATTGGGGCTACTTTGAGAATGGACAATGAGTTCGTGACAGTGAATGCAATTACACCTGGTGGTCCCGCCGACAAAAGCGGATTGGTAAATGTGGACGATCGCTTTCTTGCTGTAGCACAGGGCAAGGATGGTGAGTTTGTAGATATTATTGGTTGGAGATTAGACAATGCGATTCAATTAATTAGAGGTGCTAAAGGAACTGTGGTTCGATTGAAAGTTGTTTCAAAGGGACAAGATGTTGCGAACTTTAAAATAATCGAGTTAACTCGCGATAAAATAATTTTAAAAGATCAGTCGGCTAAGCGCGAGATAAAATCCATTGAACAGAATGGTAAAAAATATAAAATTGGAGTCATTGACATACCCGCATTTTATATAGATTTCAAAGCATATCAAGCTGGAGATAAAAATTATAAATCAACTACACGGGATGTGAAATTATTATTGGACACTTTGAAGCAAGAGCAAGTTGATGCAGTGGTAATTGATTTGAGAGGCAATGGAGGAGGCTCATTAATGGAGGCAATTGATCTTACAGGATTATTTATTAAGCAAGGCCCGGTAGTACAAGTAAGAGATACTCGAAATAAAATTGATGTAGGAGAAGACAACGATGCCAGCATTGCTTGGGATGGTCCATTAGCAGTAATGATTGATCGATTCAGTGCATCGGCATCCGAAATTTTTTCAGGTGCGATACAGGACTATGGTAGAGGAATTATTTTGGGTACACAAAGCTTTGGTAAAGGTACAGTGCAAAATGCAATAGATTTGGATCAAGTAATTGGGGAAAGCACCAATAAGGTGGTTGGCAAAGAAAATACTTATGGTCAAATTAATCTAACTGTTGCGAAGTTTTATAGAATTAATGGAAGTAGTACTCAACATAAAGGAGTTATGCCCGACATTAGTTTCCCTATGATTTATCCAGTCGAAAAGTATGGTGAAAGTTCAGAACCTGCTGCATTGCCTTGGGATGAAATCAGAAAGTCGAATTATAAAACGATTGCCGATTTGAAGCCAATTATTTCTGACTTACAATCGAAACATAATAAAAGAATTAAGTCGAGTAAAGAGTATAATTATTTATTAGATGATGTAAAAGAATTTGCGCAAAGAGACAAGCAGAAAGAAGCCAAGTTGAATGAGCAAGTCTTGAAAAAAGAGCGAGAAGAAAATGAACTGAAGAATTTAAATCGAGACAATGAAAGAAGAACGGCAAGAGGACTTGAGCCATTGAAGAAAGGAGACCCAAAACCCAAGGGAGAAAAACCTTTTGATTATGTCTTGGAGGAATCTTGTGTAATTGTTGCGGATTATTTAAACGCAGTTAAGAAATAAAGTGAAAAATCCCGATAGTAGTATCGGGATTTTTTTTTTGAACGAATAGGGGGGAAGTTGATTGTAGGTGTCAGCTATAAATGAGAAGAGCATTGATTCTAGTTTGCTTAGTATTAACAATTAGCAAAGCATCGGCACAAAAATTTTGGTTATTAACTTATTCCTTTCCACAAGGGTATAAAAACTGCATAGAATTATACAATGATTCAAGCATTTTGGTAGGGCAAAACGATGGTGTTTGGTTTACTGAAAATGAAGGTATAGATTGGGTTAAGGTATTGAATGCGAAAAGTATTCAGAAACTTTATAAATCAAAAGCTGGACGTGTATTTGCTGGAGGGTATGGGAAAATCTATTTTACAGATAACCTTATTTCCTGGGATTCTGTAAACATCAATCAGCCGCATTTTATTAGTGGATTTACAGAAAATAATCATGGTATTTATGCGAGTACTTTCAGTTTTGATATAAATGTTGGATACAATGGTGCTGGGGTATTTAAATCAATAAACAATGGATTTGATTGGACCTTACAAAACAATGGAATACTTGAGACGCCTTCAGTTCAGCATATCAAAGCAGATAAAAATGGTAGACTTTATATTTCGGTAGCGAATAGTAATGTAAGTCCAAATGCAGGATTGTATATATCCAATAATAACGCCGAAACATGGCAACACGTTCCTATAGAAATAGATGGGAAAAACGTAATTCCTGGCAATATTAAAATAGAGTTTTTTACAGCTTTAAATATTATCAATAACGATTCACTATTAATCAGTTTTGAGGGTATTGCAGTGAATCAATTGGTGCGATTAAATCTGATTAAGCCATTGAGCGAAGTGAGTGCTTCGAGTTTATGGCGACCAGTAACAGTAATCAATAAAAATTATTGGTGGCTAGATAGACCAATTGGTGAAACTATAACAGTAAAAGAGCATCAGTGGTATAGCTCATTAGCTGGTAGTATTAATGTTGGTGGTACATTGTTTTCGAGTGATGATGGACATAGCTGGTGGAAGCATTCACAAGGCTTAGGTTTGGATTATACTGGAATGTTTAATCAACAGTTTTTTGTTAAGAATTCTAAGTCCAAAGTTTTTATGATACAGAATGGCGATGAGAGGGTTTATTGGACAGACACCTCTGCATTGACATCTGTAGATTTAAATAAGCAGAAATTGGAATTGCTTGTTTATCCTAATCCATCAAAGACTTCTTCAACATTTTTTGTTGACACTAAAAATAAAGAGGAAAAAATCATTGAGCTTTATACAATGGAAGGAAGATTGGTGTACAGTACTACATCGACACAAGAAATTATTCCTTTACAAATAGAGAGTGCTGGAATGTATGTATTGATTATGAAAACAAGTAATGGATTTAATAGTCAAAAAGTTATAGTTGAAAATTATTGAATGGACTTTACTTCTCCGATTTTAATTTCTAAATAGTTTAAGTTTCTGACTTTAGCTTCTTTAGAAAATCTTTTAAATGGTTCGTCCCATTCGTGCAATGCAAGACTAAATTTTGACCAGTGTACTGGTAATGTATTTCTCGCATTTAAATCGATTGCCGCTTGTACAACTTGTTCGGGCATCATGTGGATGTATGGCCAGTTTTTATTGTATTGGCCGCATTCTAAAATTGCTAAATCAAATTTACCAAATTCATTCGCAATGTTTTTGAAGTGTGTGTCATAACCACTATCGCCACCAATAAAATATTTGAAGGTGTCTGTTTCAAAAACAAAAGAACTCCATAAAGTTTGATTCCTTTTCAATCCTCTCCCAGAAAAATGTCGAGCTGGAGTTGCCGTAATTTTTAGTTCAGCATCTTTCAACGTAGTATTCTCCCACCAATCAAGCTCAGTGATTTTATTGGGTTCAACTCCCCAATATTCCAAATGACTACCAACGCCAAGTGATGTAATGAATTGTTTTACGTCGGATTTAAAATAATTTATAGTTTGATAATCGAGGTGATCGTAATGATCGTGTGTGATTAATATATAATCGATGTTTTTGAAGTCTTCAATGGAATATGGATTGCTAAATGTATAGCCTTTTCCAAAGAAGTTGAATGGCGATGCAGTGCCTTTAATAATGGGATCTACTAATATTTTTTTATTATTAATTACTAGCAAATAACTTGAATGCCCAAGCCAAATAATTGTATTTGTATCTTTTGGTAATTTATTTAAATCAACATTAATTGTTTCAATGATATTTTTAGGTTCTGTGTTTTTCTTCTTTAAAAAGAAATCATACAAGACAGTTGAATAGCTTGCATCTTCGGCTAAAGAAGGCGTTGGACTAAGATTCACAAACTGTCCGTTTTTATAATTTTTAGAACTTTTTATTCTTTCTAATCGTTGCTCCGATGGAAGTTTTCCAAATGGTTTCATAGTTATAAATAATGTCGTAATTAACAACACGATATTTGTCGTAGACAGAATAATTACGATTAGTTTTTTCATTTAATCGCATCCAATTAATAACTCAAAAGTTTTTTTACAGCATCTTCCAAGCGGGCATTTGCCAAGAAATTATCTTCTAATGCTTTGCTCATTGGGATCGCTGTATCTAAACTAGCGCATCTTATAATTGGAGCATCTAAATATTGGAAACAGTGTTCGGCTATATGCGCAGAAATTTCGGCTCCAAAGCCATTAGTTAAAGTGTCTTCATGAAGAATTAATGCTCTACCTGTTTTCTTTACAGTTGTCTCAACTGCTTCAACATCCCAAGGTTGCAAACTTCTTAAGTCGATAATTTCAATCGATTCGTTGGGATTATTTTTGCAATATTCTATTGCCCAATGTACCCCAAGTCCATACGTAATGATACTCATCGATGTACCTTCTTGAACGGTTTTTGCCTTTCCAATTTCAATGGTATAATAGTCGTCGTAAATTTCTTCTGAAATTCCTCTATATAAAAACTTATGTTCAAAATATATAACTGGATTTGGATCTTCTATAGCACTTGCTAGTAAGCCTTTTGCATCTGAAGGAGTAGCAGGATATACCACTTTTAGTCCAGGAGTTTTTGTAAACCAAGCCTCATTACTTTGTGAATGGAAAGGACCAGCGCCTGTTCCAGCACCTGTTGGCATACGAACTATTACATCGGCATTCTGCCCCCATCTATAATGCGTCTTCGCTAAATTATTGATGATTTGATTGAAGCCTTCTGTAACGAAATCTGCAAATTGCATTTCTACCATTGACTTGTAACCATTGATGGATAGTCCGAGTCCAGTTCCTACGATTGCCGATTCACATAGTGGAGTATTTCGAACACGCGTTTTACCAAACTCATCAACGAAGCCCTGTGTAATTTTAAATGCTCCTCCATATTCTGCAATATCTTGACCCATCAGAACGAAATTTTTATGTCGCTGCATACCTTGACGTAGCGCGTCAGTAATTGCATCTATGTAGCGCTTCTCTGTTTTATTCTCGCTGTTCGGTTTTATTTCTTGATACTCATATGGCGCATACATATCGCGGATTTCTGTAAGAGTATCTGGTTCAATATCTGGTTCATTAAATGCAATTTCTATTGCTTGATCAATTTCTTTTTTGAATTGATAGCGGATGTCATTCGCATAATCTTCATCAATAATTTCTTGCTCTATTAAATAACGCTCAAAATTTTCTACCGGATCTTTTTCCGCCCAAATTTCAAATAATTCTTTAGGAACATATTTAGTGCCCGATGCTTCTTCGTGCCCACGCATTCTAAATGTCATGCATTCGATTAAAATTGGTCGTGGATTATTTCTAACATCTTTTGCGTATTTGTCGATGGTGCTATACACTTCTAGAATATTGTTACCATCAATCTGTAGCGATTCAATTCCATAACCAATTCCTCGATCTGCTAATCGTTCGCATTTGTACTGCTCAGATACCGGAGTCGACAACCCATATCCATTATTTTCAATAATAAAGATGACTGGTAAATTCCATACTGCGGCAACATTTAATGCTTCATGAAAATCACCTTCACTCGTTGCACCATCGCCAGTAAAAACTAAAGTTGCTTTGTTTTTATTCTCAAGAGTATTTGCCAATGCGATGCCATCTGCCAAAGCCATTTGTGGACCAAGGTGTGAAATCATTCCTACGATTTTATATTCTTGAGTTCCAAAATGGAATGAGCGATCTCTACCTTTTGTGAATCCAATTGCCTTGCCTTGGAACTGACCCAACAATCGATCTAATGGAACATTTCTACTTGTAAAAACCCCAAGGTTGCGATGCATCGGCAAAATGTATTCATCGCTTTGCATGGCCATTGCTGTACCCACAGATATAGCCTCTTGCCCAATACCCGAAAACCATTTCCCAATTTTACCTTGCCTTAAAAGAATGAGCATTTTTTCTTCAATCATTCGAGGCTTAACCAAACCTTTATAAAGATCAATTAACTGCTCATTGGTATATGCCGCTTTATTATATTCCATTTTTATTTATTTTGGCGCTAAATTACAATATTTATTACTGAACTTTTATCAATCTTTCCACCGCTTTTTCAAGTGTTTGATTCGATTTTGCAAAACAAAAGCGAAGCATTTTACTATCCTGACTATTACTATAAAAGGCTGAAACTGGAATTGCGGCCACACCATATTCAGATACTAATTTTACAGCAAAATCCTTATCGCTCAAATCTGATATCGCATCGTATCTATAGCATTCAAAATACGATCCATGAGAATGAATCGGAATAAATTTACTTGACTTCATCAATGACCTAAAATAATCCCGTTTTTCTTGGACAACACTACCTAAGTTCAAATAAGCTTCTTTTAGGTCGATGTATTGCGCTATGGCAACTTGCTTGGGAGTGTCCACACAAAATGCATTGAATTGATGTACTTTTCTGAATTCCGACATAAGTTCAGCATTTGCAACGGCATACCCAATCTTCCATCCTGTGCAATGGTACGTCTTGCCGAAAGAATAACATGCAATGCTACGCTGATATAATTCATCGCTTTTGATCACACTCTCATGTTTCAGCCCATCAAATATTAAATGCTCATAAACTTCATCGCTTATCACCAAAATCTTTGTGTTGCGCGTACAGTTTTCTAATTCCTTAATGTCTTCTTTTGTCCAAACATATCCCGATGGATTATGAGGAGTATTGATAATTATTGCACGTGTTTTCGAATTAATTTTTTCCCTCAACTGAGCCCAAGGGATGCTAAAATCTTCCTTCAAATTTATGCCGATGTATTTGCCTTTATGGAGTTCCACTGCTGGTTTGTAGCAATCGTAAGCGGGCTCAAACGCTATGACCTCATCGCCTTCGTGAATAAAGGTGCTGATGGCTGTGAATAATGCATAGGTAGCGCCTGGTGTTATTGTAATTTCTTTTTCAAAATCTATATGCCGATGGTACAACTCATTGATTTTTGATGCAAGTTTTTCTCTTAATGGAGCAAAGCCAAACATATGAGTATACTGATTGAAATTTTCATTCATAGCTTTGTTCACCATTCGAATGAGTTCGGGATCCATAGGGAAATCTGGGAAACCCTGACCTAAGTTTACGGCTTTATGTTCATTTGATAAGGCACTCATAACTGTAAATATTGTAGTGCCTACATGGGGTAATTTAGACTGCATTAGCTAATTAGGTTTTTATAAATGTAATACTTCTTTTGCAAATTCTTTTTATCCCCTTTTTGTTTTGAAAATTCAATTTATTTTAATATTATTGTAATATCAAAATAATATCATATGACAACAGAGAAAATTAAAAAGGCAATGTCGGGTTACGGCATGCTTTTGTTGGTTTTAGTTATGGCTTGTTTAGCAATTTATTTAGGGGTACAACAAATGATTGCAGTATCGGTAATATTAGGGGTTATAGCATTCTTTGTACTACCTGGATTTTCAGTAATTAACCCAAATGAAGCTATTGTTGCAACACTGTTTGGGGTATATGTTGGTACCATTAAAGAGAACGGATTTTTATGGATGAATCCATTTTACACAAAGAAAAAAGTTTCATTGCGAGCTATGAATTTGAATGGCACACATATAAAGGTAAATGACAAAGTAGGGAATCCAATTGAAATTGCAGCTGTAATTGTTTGGCAAGTAAGCGATACAGCAAAGGCGGTATTTGAAGTTGACAATTACCATCAGTTTGTAACGGTACAATCAGAAGCTGCTGTTAGAAACTTAGCAGGTGCATATCCATACGATCATTTTGAAGATGAAGAGTCGACAGTAACATTAAGAGATGGTGCTCATATTGTAAATGAGAAATTAGAGCAAGAGCTAAACGAACGACTAAGTAGAGCAGGCATTGTGATTTTAGAAGCAAGAATTTCGCATTTGGCCTATGCACCAGAAATTGCTGGGGCCATGTTACAAAGGCAGCAAGCGCAAGCTGTAGTTGCAGCACGTAAGCAAATAGTTGAAGGAGCTGTAGGAATGGTAGAGATGGCCTTAGAAAAATTATCGGCAAAGAATATTGTTGAATTAGATGAGGAAAGAAAGGCAGCTATGGTGAGTAATTTATTGGTAGTATTATGTGCAGAAAAATCGGCAAGTCCGATTGTAAATGCAGGTTCAATTTATTAAGAAATGCAAGAGAAAAAACCATTTGCATTGCGCTTGAGTAAGGAGATGATGGCTGAAATTGAACGTTGGGCTTCTGAAGAATTCAGAAGTGTTAACGGACAGATAGAATATATCTTAAGTGAAGCAATAAAAAATAGGAAAAAGAAAAAACGCTAATAAATTAATTAGCGTTTTTATTTTTCCATTGCTTGCTAAAAGATTCTTGATTGAATTCGGGTAAAGATCTGTTTTTACCCCATGCAGATTTGAAGAAAGTATTCATAAAAAAGTTCTTCCACTTAGAACTAATCATATCAGTCTTCTTTCTACTTAACATTGTTTTTTTCCACATCATCCATCCAAAAGATTCTGCTTTAGAAACCTGATGTTGGTTTACAGCATCGCGTCTGTTGTAAAGTAAAATTTTATGTATATCAATTTTTACAGGACAAACTTCAGAGCAATTGCCACACAAGCTTGATGCATAACTAAGATGTTTAAAATCCTCCATACCTTTTAAATGCGGAGTAATTATACTGCCAATAGGTCCAGAGTAAGTGGTGTCGTATGTGTGTCCACCAATATTTTTATATACTGGGCAAGCGTTCAAACATGCACCACATCGAATACAATATAGCGCTTGGCGTTGATCTTTTTGAGCCAGTAAATTAGTTCTTCCATTATCTAATAAAATCACATACATTTCTTCTGGACCGTCCATTTCATTAGCCTGTTTTGGCCCACTAAGAATAGTATTGTATACAGTAAGATTTTGACCTGTTCCTCTTGCTGAAAGTAATGGCCAAAATAATTCCAAGTCTGAATTACTAGGAATGACTTTTTCAATACCAACGATTGCAATATGAATTTTTGGGAAACAAGTACTTAGTCGTGCATTGCCCTCATTTTCTGTAATAGCAATGCTTCCAGAATCTGCAATAAGGAAATTTGCACCAGAGATACCCACGTCGGCACTAGTATATTTCTCTCTCAATAGTTCTCTTGCTTTGAGTGTAAGCTCTGTTGGACTTGCATCAATTGGAGTTCCAAATTTTTCGTTAAATAATTTAGCAACATCTTCTTTAGAAAGATGCATTGCAGGAGTTACAATATGATAAGGTTTTTGTCCTAGCAATTGAACGATATATTCACCTAAATCGGTCTCAATCGATTCAATTTTATTTTTCTCTAAAAATTCATTCAATTCAATCTCTTCGCATGCCATCGATTTTGATTTCACCACCATTTTAGCGCTTGCTTTTTTCATGATGTTTAAAATCTCTTTTCTAGCTTCATTTGCATCATTGGCCCAAATAACTTTACCGCCTTTACGCATAAAATTACTCTCGAACTCCAAAAGATATTTATCGAGATTCTCCATCACTTTCCACTTGATAGAATGAGCTCTTTTTCTTGCAAGTTCAAGATTTTCAAATTGCAAAAGACCTTTGTCTACAGAATGATTGTATTTAGAAATATTGAAATTAATCTTTCTTCTATGTTCTGTATCAAAAGCCTTTTGCTCTGATATTTTTATAAAGTTTTTAGAGATTGTTGACATTTTATTTTTCAGCAGGGAAATCGTTTGTCTTATCAACAACAATACGTTGTTCTCTGTTTGCAAGTTCCCATGCAGTCAAATATACTAATTGTGCTCGTTTTGCTAACATAGGGAAATGAATTTTGCTTACCTCGTCGCCTGCTTTATGGTAATCTTCGTGTACGCCATTGAAATAAAAAATAATTGGGATGTTGTTTTTTGCAAAGTTGTAATGGTCTGATCTGTAATAGAACATGTTAGGGTCTTTCGGATCATTATAGGTATAATCAAGATTTAGATTTACTGTTTTATTCGCCTCTTCATTGATCATATGCAACTCAGAACTTAATTTGTCGGACCCAATGATGTAAACGTAATTACTATCGTCATTATGTTTTTCATCAATTCTTCCAATCATGTCGATGTTCAAATTTGCAATAGTCGCATCTAGAGGAATGATGGGATGATCTGTATAATATTCAGAACCAAGCAAACCTTTTTCTTCTCCAGATACAGCCATAAATACGATGTTTCTTCTAGGGCCTACGCCAGCTTTTTTAGCTTCAATAAATGCTTGAGCGATTTCCAATAAGGCTACCGTTCCTGAACCATCATCATCGGCACCATTATGAACTTCACCATCAATAACCCCAATATGATCGTAATGTGCAGTGATAAAAATATATTCATCTGCTTTGTCAGAACCTTCGACCATGGCTAAGACATTTTCGGCATAGACGTCTTGGTTTAAAAACTGTATATCCGTTTTAATGGTACTTTTTAGTTTTATTGGTTTTGAAGCGCTTGGAGATTTTGAGAGTTTCGATTGTAATTTTGCAAGTGTTTTTTTGTTTGGAGCCAACAATGCATTGGCTACAGATTCGTTGCAAACTATTACAGGGATTTCAGTATCCTTACTTTCTTTGTATGCAAGTTTCAAGCCACTTGATTCTAATTTATGTTTGTAATATTTTATGTATTTCTTATAATTCGGATCAACGTAAACAATGAGTGATGGGTTATATTTTTTAATCTCTTCGATTTTTTTACTACTGTTAGACCATTTAGATTTGCCTTCGGCATTCAACATATATTTACCTTTTGGCATAGGCTCCCCAGCCAAAACTACTACTACTTTACCCTTAATATCTAACCCTTGAAATGAATTATAATTGGATTCATTAATGCCATAACCAACAAAATAAATCTCGTTGCTTTGTATGGCAATTTGTTCTAATTCTTTTGTAGGGAAAAAATCATCGGCAATTTTAAATTCGGTTTGATTTATTTCCAACAACCTTTTACCTAATACTTTCTCATGCAATTTATATGTTTGATACGGGCCTTCATCACTTACATTAACCAATCCCATTTTTTGGAATTCATTTTTCAAATATTCGGCAGCCATTTTTTGCCCCTTTTTACCAGTTTCTCTACCCTCAAATTCATCTGAAGCAAAAATGCTTAAATGTTTATTCAAATCGGATGGGTCGATGTATTGCATATAATTAACAGCAGTGTTGTTTACTTGTGCTAATGTTTCAATTACTATTGAAAATAATAGTATTAATAACGAGAAATGCTTCTTCATATTTATATTGGTTTGAATAAATAAAAATAAAAAAATCTGAGTGTAATTGCTCAGATTCATTGTAACATATAAGTTGATAAATTAATTAGCAATTAATTTTATTTACTCTATTTGCATGTCGACCACCTTCGAATGAGGTTTCCAAAAATTTCTTAGTAATGGCAATTGCCTGCTCTTCCGTAGTGAACCTTGCTGGAATGCAAACAATATTTGCATCATTATGTGAACGTGCGAGTTCAGCCAATGGAACGTCCCAGCAGATTGCTGCTCTAATATCTTTATGTTTGTTAGCTGTAATTGCAACTCCATTTGCAGACCCACAAATTAATATGCCCAATTCGTATTCTTTATTCTGAATGGATGATGCTAATGGATGAACAAAATCTGGATAGTCAACAGAAGCATCACTATACGGGCCAAAGTCTCTTACTTCATGGCCTATTTTTGATAATACATCGATAATTATTTTTTTGTATTCGTAACCAGCGTGGTCACCTCCAATAGCTATTTTCATTTGATATAAGGTTTATACTAAGTTATCTATTTTAGATAAAAAGAAATTATCTAAAATGTTAATTCAATTAATTAATAATAGTAAGTTTCTGATTCCTCTTTTTTCTTTCTTTTTTCAACTCTTGCTGATACAAAAATACTAACTTCAAATAAGATATATAGAGGCACCGAGACCAGCATTAATGTTGGGATATCCGGAGTTGGAGTAATAAATGCAGCTAATAGCACGATTAAAAAGACTGCTATTCTTCTATTTGTTCTCATGAATTTAGGAGTCATGATACCCATTAGTGAAAGGAAATAAATTACAATAGGTAATTCAAAAACAAAACCAGTGGCAACTGTTAGCATGCTTACAGTTGACAAATAAGAGTCTAAAGTGATCTGGTTGACTATTTCTTCAGAGATAACGTATGTTCCTAAGAAATTAACGGACATAGGAGTGATAATAAAATAGCCAAATAAAATGCCAGTTAAGAAAAGAAAACTACCGTATATAATCAAACCTGTTGCATGTCGTCTTTCTTTCTTGTGCAATCCTGGTCGTATAAATCTCCACAACTCCCAAAGTAAATAAGGAAATCCCATGATAAAGCCTGCAATAAACGAACCTGTCAAATGCAGATTAAATTGACCTGCCATGGTGTTATTCATTATCACGAAATTTATCTTATCGATACATAGGTCGGCCGATAATTGATATTTAGTTGCAATATCACATAAGAATCTATATGTGAAAAAATCGGTACGTTTGGGTCCGAAAATTATTTGGTCGAATAAAAAATCTTTATTTAAAAAAGCAACAAGTGTAAGGCAAACAATTACAAAAGCAGAACGCACTAAATGCCATCTTAAAGACTCAAGATGATCTACGAAAGACATATCAGAATTTGGATCCGATGCTTTCTTTAAATTATTGAAAAAACCCGCCATATCGTAATGCCCAAAGATAAAAAAAGGCGGGTGAAATCCCGCCTTAAATTATTCTGTAAAGTCGAATGTTTCTAAAAATTTCGTGGTAAAGTTTCCAGCTCTAAAATTAGGATCCTTCATTAATTTTAAATGAAAAGGAATTGTTGTCTTCACACCTTCAATAACGAATTCACTCAATGCTCTTTCCATAGTGTTGATTGCTTCTTCACGTGTTTGTGCAACAGTGATTAGTTTCGCAATCATAGAATCGTAATTTGGTGGAATTACATAACCTGCATATACGTGTGTATCAACTCGCACACCGTGTCCTCCGGGTGAATGGAAATTGGTAATTTTTCCTGGAGATGGTCTGAATCCATTCCAAGGATCTTCCGCATTAATACGACATTCGATCGCATGCATACTTGGTTCGTAATTTTTACCAGATATTGGAATGCCAGCAGCAACTTTAATTTGTTCTTTAATTAAATCGTAATTAATAACTTCTTCAGTTACTGGATGCTCAACTTGAATACGTGTATTCATTTCCATGAAATAGAAATTACGGTGTTTATCGACCAAAAATTCAATTGTTCCAGCACCTTCGTATTTCACAGCTTGCGCTCCTTTTACAGCTGCATCGCCCATACGTTGACGTAATTCTGCAGTCATAAATGGAGAAGGAGATTCTTCTACCAATTTTTGATGTCTACGTTGAATCGAGCAATCGCGTTCTGATAAATGACATACTTTTCCAAACTGATCGCCTACTACTTGAATTTCAATGTGACGAGGGTCTTCAATAAATTTTTCTAAGTATATACCATCGTTACCAAATGCTGCACCAGCTTCTTGGCGAGCAGAGTCCCATGCGTTTTCAAATTCTTCATCTTTCCAAACAATACGCATACCTCTACCACCCCCACCAGCTGTTGCTTTCAATATTACAGGGTATCCAATTTCGTTCGCAATTTTAATCCCTTCTTTAACATCGTTTAACAATCCTTCAGAACCTGGAATCGTTGGTACACCGGCTTGCTTCATTGTATCTTTTGCCGATGCTTTATCGCCCATCGCATTGATTTGCTCTGGAGTTGCACCAATAAATTTAATCCCATAATTTCTGCAAATTTCAGAGAACTTCGCATTCTCCGATAAGAAACCGTAGCCAGGATGTATTGCATCGGCATTAGTAATTTCTGCTGCAGAGATTAGGTTTGGTATATTTAAGTAAGAATCTTTACTAGGGGCAGGGCCAATGCAAACGGCTTCATCCGCAAAACGCACATGTAAACTTTCTCGATCAGCTGCTGAATAAACCGCAACTGTCTTAATGCCCATTTCCTTACATGTTCTAATGATTCTTAGAGCAATCTCACCTCTATTTGCAATTAATATTTTCTTAAACATGATTTCTGGTCTTTTGTTAATAATTATTAGTCATTAGGCTGCCATGTAAATGAAATTACATTGGCTCTACCAAGAATAAAGGTTGATCGTATTCAACTGGACTTGCATTGTCCACTAAAATTTTAACAATTTTTCCAGAAATTTCTGATTCAATTTCATTAAACAATTTCATTGCTTCAATGATGCAAACAACTTTTCCTGCTTTGATTTCATCACCAACATTTACAAATGCAGGTTTGTCAGGTGAAGATGATCTGTAGAATGTTCCAATCATTGGCGACTTGATCGTAATCAAATTCGATGCTTCAGAAGTAGCCGAATTATTCGCTGCAGGTGCTGAAGCCGCTGGTGCCGATGCTACAGGAGCAGGCGCAGCTGCAGGCAATGCTTGAACTGGTGCTGCAGGAATCGTTGCATTAACAAAAGTTGGAGCGTTTGATTGTGCTTTGATTGTGATTTTAAAATCTTTTCTATCAATTGAAACTTCGCTAACCCCAGATTTAGCAACGAACTTTATAAGTTCTTGTATTTCTTTAATATCCATATGCCTTTGAAATTTAGTTTATTTATTTTGAATTATATGCCCATTTAATATATACTGCACCCCAAGTGAAACCACCTCCGAATGCAGCTAAAATAATATTGTCGCCTTTTTTTAATTGACTTTCCCATTCCCATAAACACAATGGAATTGTCCCATTGGTTGTATTGCCATAGCGATGGATATTTAACATTACACGCTCTGGTCCTACACCCATTCTTTGAGCGGTTGCGTCAATAATTCTTTTATTAGCTTGATGTGGTACTAACCAAGCGATATCATCTGATTTTAAATTATTTTTCTCCATAATTTCAGCAGATACATCGGCCATATTCGTAACTGCAAATTTAAACACTGCTTGTCCTTCTTGATAGACATAGTGTTCTTTCGCATCCACTGTTTCATGACTTGCTGGCTTAGCAGAGCCACCAGCTTTTTGATGTAAATGAATTCTGCCAGAACCATCGCTTCTCAAAATAGAATCCATTATTCCATTTTCATCCTCGCTCGGTTCTAACAATACTGCTCCAGCACCATCTCCGAAAATTATGCAAGTAGTTCGGTCTTCGTAGTTAATAATGGATGACATTTTATCGCCACCAACAATAACCACTTTCTTATACATGCCAGACTCAATATACTTAGCCCCAGTTGTCAATGCATAAATAAAACCTGAGCAAGCAGCGTTTATATCAAAACCAAATGCATTCTTTGCACCAACTTTATCGGTAATAATATTTGCAGTTGCAGGAAATTGCATATCGGGAGTAGTAGTAGCGCAAATCAACAGATCTATTTCAGAAGCTGAGATGCCTCGTTTCTCCAATAAACCTTTTACTGCTTCCGCCGCCATATCTGACGTGCCCTTACCTTCACCCTTAAGAATTCTTCTTTCTTTTATACCAGTTCTAGAGACAATCCATTCGTCTGTAGTATCAACCAATTTCTCTAATTCTGCATTGGTTAAAACATAATCGGGTACATATCCATTTACAGCAGTAATTGCTGCACGAGTTTTGGTATTTGTCATATTTAAAAAAATATCCCGCTAAAGTAGCGGGATAAATATAGATTTTTTATTAAAAACTTAGTTAAAACGAGCCTTTATTTTTTCGGTCATATTGGTTTGGACCATATCCATACACAACTTAATCATGTTTTTTATGGCGATCTCATTGGAAATGCCATGACCAACAACTACTGGAGCATTTACACCTAGAACAGGGCTACCTCCGTAGTTTTCATAATTGAATCGATCGAAAAATTCGCTTTTAAAGCCATTGCCGATGGTGAGGTCGTGGAATGTTTCTGCTAGTTTAAGTACAACATTGCCCGTAAATCCATCACAAACAATCACATCTGCTTTATCGTTGAATAAGTCTCTGCCTTCAATATTTCCTATAAAATTGATATCTGTAGATGCCTTTAAAATCGGATATGCACCTTGTGTTAGTAGACTTCCCTTTTCTTCTTCTTCGCCAATATTTAGCAAACCTACTTTAGGATTATTTACACCAAATACGCTTTCAACGAAGATCGAACCTAGTATACCAAATTGCAATAACATCTCTGGTTTACAGTCGGCATTCGCTCCAACGTCTAACATTACACCAAAACCTCCATGCTCTTTAGGAATATAAGAACATATAGCTGGTCTACTCATACCCGGCAACGCCTTTACACTGAACATTGATCCCACAAGCATTGCACCAGAATTTCCAGCACTTGCAAAGGCATCTAATTGTCCTTCTTTCAATAAGTGAAAACCGATATTAATGCTAGACTTCTGTTTTTGTGTAAGCGCTTTGGTTGGATGTTCGCCCATCTCAATGAATTCTTCGGTATGCATAAATTCAAAATTAGAAGCATTAAAACCTTGTTCTTCAATGATTTCCATTGCAAGTTTTTTGTTTCCAATTAGAACTAATTTATGCGAAGATGCGAATTCATTAAAAGCTAAAATTGCTCCCAATACCGTAGCTTTGGGAGCAAAATCACCACCCATGATGTCAATACCAATCTTCATCGGGGTAAATACAATTAGTTAGCTGCGTTCTCTACAATTAACTTGCCTTTATAGTACAAGTTACCGTCTACAGTGTATGCTCTATGAGGCATGTGTACTGTACCTGTAGTTTGGCATACAACTAAAGCAGGAGCTTCCGCTTTATAGTGAGTTCTTCTTTTGTCTCTTCTTGACTTAGAAAGTTTTCTTTTAGGATTTGGCATAGCTCAAATATTTATTTCAAACAATTAATTATCTCTTAATTTTTTTAAAGCTTCCCAGCGAGGGTCTATCACCACTTCTGGGCTATCTTTTTCTTCGGTAACATCGCCACTTAATTTTTTTAAAATAGCTAATGTTTCGGGATTACACCCTTCTGAACCGTCTTCATTATCGGGATGAATGTGAACCAAAGGTATCGCAATAATTATGAATTCGTATAAGTAAGTACTTAAGTCGATTTCATGTTCATTTCTACCCAATACAACGATTTCGTCCGACTGTTCAATGTCTTCATCACCTAATTTATAGATGATTTTTTCGTTGGTATTGAATGGGAAATTAAACTCTTCATTGCATCTATCACAGGTTAATTCAACATCACCTTTAAGCAAAAACTCTGCTATAAACATTGTTTCTTGCTTATTAAACTCGACATTCACTTTCAATTTTGCTTTTTTGATAGGTGAATACTCGAATTTATCAAAGAACGAATCTTCAATTAAAAATTCGAAATGGTGTTTTCCGGCTTTTAAACCCGAAAAGGGTATAGAATACGCGTTTAACTTACTCATTCGATTTTTTAAGAGCCTGCAAATGTATAAAAACAAATTGGAATATGAAACGATTTTTTGAAATTGCTATTCTCCTCGATCTTTGCTCAACTTATGGATTTTCAAAGGATTGCTGTTGATTTCTTCAAATTCATGTCTTTTTCGGACAATATCAATCGCTTTATAGAGCGCTTCTCTGAATGAAGATTCATTAGCAATATTCTTCCCAGCAATATCGTAGGCAGTGCCATGAGCGGGTGAAGTTCTAACAAACGGTAAGCCTGCTGTAAAGTTGACGCCATTATCGTACGAAAGGCTTTTGAATGGTATCAAGCCTTGATCGTGGTACATTGCAAGTACGGCATCGAAATCTTTATAGTTATGATTCCCAAAAAACGCGTCGGGTGAATAAGGCCCAAAACACATGATATTTTTTGCCATTGCTTTCTCGATTGCAGGCATAATAACCTTTTCTTCTTCTTGTCCAATAACACCTTTGTCGCCTGCATGTGGATTCAAACCAAGCACTGCAATTTTAGGTTTACGAATACCAAAGTCGGCCTTCAAACTTTGATTTAATATTTCAAGTTTATGAATGATTTTTTCTTGAGTAATTGCATTTGCTACCTCTTTAATGGGTATGTGCCCGGTTACAAATCCGATTTTCAAATGATCATTAATCATTAACATCATTGACTCTGCACCATTACTAATGCTTTGTAAGAATTCTGTATGACCTGGAAATTTAAACCCAGCTTGTTGCACGTTGTGTTTGTTAATGGGTAAGGTCACTAAGGCATCAATTTTCCCTTCAAGCACATCTTTTGCAGCTTTATCTAGTGAAATGAATGCATATTTGCCTGCGGTTTCGGTAGAGTTCCCCAATTCAATTTTTAATTCTTCTTGCCAACAATTGATGAGGTTCGCCCTTTTGTTATTAGCTTGAGATGCATCGTTAATGATATTGAAACTGAAATCTTGAATGCCTAATTGTTTTCTGTGGAAGGAAGTGGTTTTAGATGAACCATATACAATTGGCACACACAAATCAGTAATTCGAGTATCGAGCATTGTTTTTAGTAAAACCTCAATACCAATACCATTAACATCACCTATACTTATTCCTATTTTTAATTTATGTTCAGACATCTTGAAGATTTATAGTTATAATTTTTGCAAATTAACTAAAATTGTGAAAAATATACTTAATCGAATGCAAGTAAGGGCGAAGAAACATTTGGGTCAACATTTTCTAACAGATAAAAATATTGCAGAAAAAATAGTTAAAAGTTTGCAATTTAATGAAGAAGAAAAGCACGTGTTAGAGGTTGGACCGGGCATGGGAGTCTTAACAGATTTCATGGTTGAGGATGTTCGAATAGATCTAAAAGTGGTAGATATTGATGTAGAATCTATTGCTTTTCTTGAAAACAAGTATCCTGAATTAAAAGGCCGAATTTTATCGGCAGATTTTCTGAAATTAGATTTGAGCAAGGTATTTGAAACAGCGGGAAATATCAGCATAATTGGGAATTTTCCTTATAACATATCATCGCAAATATTATTTCATGTAATTGATCATAAATCTGTGGTTGAAGAAGTGGTAGGAATGTTTCAGAAGGAAGTAGCTGAGCGTGTAGCATCAAAGCCAGGTTCAAAAGAGTATGGGATATTAAGTGTGTTGATGCAAGCGTATTATCAAATTGATTATTTATTTACTGTTCCTCCAGGAGTTTTTAATCCGCCACCCAAAGTGAAGTCGGGCGTTATTCGTGCGAGTAGAAGAATAGATGATGTATTACAAGGAGTCAATGAGGCTTTATTCAAATCTATAGTAAAAGCAGCTTTCAATCAAAGAAGAAAAACATTGAGAAATGCATTGGCATCGTTCATCAATAAAAATATTAGTGCAAAAAATATTTTTGATTTGAGAGCAGAACGATTAAGTGTAGAAGATTTTGTAGGATTAACAAAAATGATATCGGATGAAAATTCTCGCAGTAGATGATTTGCATAATTCTTTCGAAACCGAGTTGCGCAAACACGGTCATGAAGTAGAGTATAAGTTAGATCTTAGTACTACATCGGCATTAATTAAAATCATTAATGAATACGATGCATTAGTTGTACGTTCGAAATTTTATATCAGTAAAGAGATTGTCGATGTATTGCCACGTGGTTTTATTGTTGCAAGGGCGGGAGCGGGGATGGATAATATAGATGAGCAATATGCGCTTGAGAAGGGGGTCCGATTGATTAATGCGCCGGAGGGGAATAGGGATGCGGTGGCGGAACATGTGATTGGGTTATTAATTACATCGTATCGGAATATTTTGAAGAGTGATTCGGAGATTCGTACAAGGAAATGGTTGAGAGAAGAGAATAGAGGCATAGAGCTAAAAGGGAAAACCATTGGTATTATTGGCTTTGGTAATACAGGGTCGAGTTTGGCTAAGAAGTTGAGTGGATTCGAAATGAGAATTTTAGCATACGATAAATATTTGTCTAAAATAGAACACAGTGGTATAGAACAGGTGTCTTTAAAAGTGCTCAAAGAGGAGTCCGATATAATTTCGATGCATGTTCCTCTAACGTCAGAAACATGTCATATGCTAAATGCTGAGTTCTTTAATTCCTTGAGGAGAAAGCCATTTATTATAAATGCATCTAGAGGCAAAGTCATAGAAACGTCAGAATTGGTTAAAGCAATAAAATTTGGCAAAATTTTGGGTGCTGCTTTAGACGTACTTGAAAACGAAAAGTTTGAAAGTTATAATACTGCAGATAATGAATGGTTTGCAGACTTACTTTCGAGCCCAAGAGTAATAATGACGAGCCATATAGCGGGATGGACACAAGAGTCTTACCGCAGAATTTCAGAAGTTTTGGTTCAAAAATTACTCCAGAGCCAAGTATAGATAACTTGTTGAAAACGAAAATAGTAAGCGATATTGTATATTATTGGTAAAAAAAACTGTAACAATTCTCTTACTTTTATTTGGAATTAACGTTTTTTAACAATTATCTTTATGATTATTTAAAATTAAAAACCCTTAGATCAATATTATGATGAGAAAGTTCTACGCATTCTTAATCTTATCTATTGTTGTACTAAGTAATAACCTAATGGCTCAGCAGAGTTCAGGGGAGTTACGTGGTAAAGTAGTAGATTCAAAGACTAAAGAGGGGTTGCCGTTTGCAGCAGTAGTTGTTGAACAAGAAGGTTCACAAGTCGCATTTGCAACTGCAGATTTTGATGGTAATTACATCATCAAACCTATTACCCCAGGTAAGTACGATGTTCGTGTAAAAATTATCGGTTACAACGAACGATTAATCAATGGTGTAATCATTACATCAGGGAAGCAGACGTATTTGAATCCCGACTTAGTGCAAAGTGTCAAGAACTTGCAAGAAGTTACGGTAACAGATTACGCAAAACCTTTGATTGAGAAGGATAACGTGTCTACAGGAGGTACATTAACTTCTGAAGAGATTGTTAAGTTGCCTACTCGTAACATTAACTCTTTGGTATCCACAACAGCTGGTATTTATCAAGCTGACGAGGGAGGTGCACTGAGTGTTAAAGGATCACGTTCAGATGCGAACGACGTTTACATTGATGGTGTAAAAGTTAGAGGTATAGCTAACTTACCTCAAAATGCTATTGAGCAGATTAGTGTTATAACAGGTGGGGTTCCTGCACAATATGGTGATGCAACCGGGGGTATTATTACAATTACTTCGAAAGGGCCATCTCGTAAATTTTATGGTGGTGTGGAAGCTGTAACTTCTGAATTTTTAGATGGTTATGGTTACAATTTGGTGAGTGCAAACGTAAGTGGACCACTTTTATTGAAAAAAGGAGAAAATGCTGAAACTTCTAAACCAGTTTTAGGCTTTTTTGCTTCAGGAGAATTAGAAACTCGAAGAGATCAAAACCCTTCATACGTAGGTGCGTACAGAGCAAAATCTGATTATCAAGAATACATCAGAAACAACCCTACTCAGTTCAATTATAATGGTGGAGTAATTTCAACTATTCCTACTGCAAACTTTGCAGGCAACAACGTGCTTGAGAAAGTAAAAGCTCAAGATAATAATGAAAACAGAAACTTCAACTTCAACACTCGATTAGATTTCCAACCATCTAACAACAGTATTTTTGCAGTTGGTTTATCGGGAACCTTACAAAGATTAAGAATATACAACAGAAATAATATGTTGTTTAATTCTGATAATAACGCTGAGCAAATCAGAAATAGTTTCAGAACATTTGCTCGTTACACTCAGAAATTTAATCAAGGTACTGATGAAAATGCAGGTTTATTAAAAAATGCATATTATACGATTCAAGCAGACTTTTCAAGAGATTATATTACACAACAAGATGTAAATCATAAAGATGATTTATTCCGTTATGGTCACATCGGTAAATATGAAACATTTAGAGGTGATGCGATCAATTTATTGACATCAACTGGTGCTTTGGACACAATCTATGGTTCAGATGGTAATATATATACTTATTCAAACATAAACACTGTAAATGGTAAAGTTGATACTGGCTTTCTATTCACGCCTGGCGATGCAAATCCCTATTTAGCAAACCATAATACAGGCTTATTAAATTTCATAGATGCTTTACCTGCTAATCAACAATTTGATATAACTGGTGCTTCTGCATTCCAAAATGCATCGGGTATCTTGAATGGTCAAAGTATTTTAGGTGCATATGGGGGCTTATTTAACTCTCCAGGAATTGTAAGAAACGTTTATCAAGAAACAGTACGCGATCAGTTTAGAGTTTCGGCAATCGCTTCTGCGGATATTAAAAATCACTCTATTCAAATTGGTTTGGAATACGAACAAAGAATAGAAAGTAGATTTTTAATTAACCCAACTCGTTTGTGGACCATAATGCGTCAGCAACAAAATGCTTACTTGAGATTAGACAGATCAGCTTATAATGCGTTATCGGATACAGTTGATGTAACTGGCCCAGGTGTTAGAGTAAATGGTGATACATTATTATTCTCAACTGAGAATGAATACAATTCGGCAACTACAACTTTTGCTAGATCAATTAGAGAGAAATTAGGCTTAAATCCTGGAGATTTTGTCGATGTAGATTCTTATGATCCATCAACGTTCTCTTTAAATATGTTTGATCCTACAAATTTAATTGTAAACATGAACCCATCAGGTGGATTTTACACATACAATGGATTCTCTTATGATGGAAAGAAACAAAGCAAAAATGTAGCATTTGAAGACTTCTTCTCAGATACAGCTAATAGACCTATTGGAGCATTTAGACCAATATACATTGCTGGATTTATTCAAGACAAATTTACATTCAAAGACATCATCTTTAGTATAGGTGTTCGTATTGACCGTTTTGATGCGAATCAACAAGTATTAAAAGATAAATATTCAATCTATGAAAGAAGAAATGCTAGTGAATTAGCATCTCGTCCAGCAAACATACCAGGTGATGCAGCAGTTTATGTTGACAATATAAATTCTTCTGCAAATGTTCGTGGTTATAGAGTTGGAGATGTATTTTACGATGCAACAGGTAACTTAGTAACGGACGTTAACGCATTAAGAAGTAGTTCTTCTGGTACATTAACACCTTGGTTAACCAATCAAGCTATTGATCCAGTTACTGGTAATCCAAGAGTTACTGCAAGTGCGTTTAAAGATTACGAGCCACAAACGCAAATCATGCCACGTTTAGGTTTTTCATTCCCAATATCAGATGAAGCAAATTTCTTTGCAAACTATGATGTGTTAACACAAAGACCTAGAAATGAGGTGACAGTTTACTCGAATCCTTTAAACTATTACCTACAATCATTAGGTGTACAAAACGTATTAATTGTTAGTCCGGACATTAAACCAGAAAAGACAATCAATTACCAATTAGGATTCAAACAAAGAATCGGACAAACTTCTGCATTGACATTAACAGCATTCTATCGCGAATTGAAAGACAATTTCCAACAGGTATTGATTAATACAGCATTCCCAACTGGATATACTACATTCGCAAATAGAGATTTTGGTTCAATCAAAGGTTTCACAGTTCAATATGATTTAAGAAGAACAAACAATATCTCAATTAATGCTGCCTATACATTACAATTTGCAATTGGTACAGGTTCAAATGCATCTTCAGCAGCCAACTTATTAGCAGCGGGTGAAGCGGAACCAATTCGTATACCATTGCCACTTGATTATGATCAAAGACATACATTAGTTACAACTATTGATTACAGATGGGGAGCTGGTTCAAATTACAACGGACCACAGTCATTGAAATTCTTATTAGAACAATTCGGAACGAACTTTATATTCAGAGCAGGTTCGGGTACTCCATATTCAAGAATTTCACAAGACATTGTTCAGAACATTTTACAAGCAGGTGATACTCGCTTTAGAACGTTAATTGGTGAAATCAATGGTTCAAGACTACCTTGGCAGTTTAATGTTGACTTACGTTTAGATAAGGATATCACCATCAAGCATGGTAATGCAGAAGATGGTAAAGGAAAAACTTCAAACTTAAACGTTTATTTATTAATTCAAAATTTGTTTGACGCAAGAAGAGTTGCAAGTGTATATCCTGCTACAGGATTGCCAGATGATGACGGATTTTTAGCTTCGCCACAATCTGCAGCATTGGTATCGCAAGCTGCAAGTCAACAAGCATATTTCGACTTATATAGAATTAGAGTAAACGATCCAGGAAACTTCCGTTTACCAAGAGTTATAAGATTAGGTGCTATTTATAATTTTTAATTGATTGGATATGAAAATAAATACTAATATAAAGAAGCTATCTATATTGTTAGGAGTAACATCTTTCCTAGCAATGGGCCTTAGCGATGCAAATGCGCATATCTGGAAAGGTCCCGGAGGTATAGCTCCAAAACCTACGAAGCCAGTTATGCGAGTAGCGGCTGGATGCGATCCTCCAACGTCTCAGATAGATTTAGATATCAATAACGTACGTGCACGTTTAATGAATGGGGGCGATATGTGGTGGGATATTTTTGGATCAGGTAATGCACGTTATGAAGTTCCTAAAGTAGAAGCAGGTGGTAGAAGTGTAAATTCTTCATTCGCATCTGGACTTTGGTTCGGAGGAGTTGATGAAGGTGGGCAATTAAAAACAGCAGGACAAACATATCGCCAAACGGGGATTGACTTTTGGGCAGGACCATTAGATACTGTTACAGCTGAAATCAATGCTGAAGATTGTGATATTTGGGATAAACACTTTAGTGTAACAAGAGATCAAATCAATAAAGCAATTAATGGAGATATAGATGAAGCGATTCAAAATTGGCCAGGTAATGGTGACATGTCGAAAGGTCAAGCTCAATTCTTAGCTCCATATTTTGATGCAAACGGAGATGGATTATACTCTCCAGCAAACGGTGATTATCCTACGCTTGATCCTGCGGAATTAGGTGCAAAACCAGATCAAATGATTTGGTGGGTTTATAACGATAAAGGAGGTACACACACTGCTTATCCAGGTGGTGAACCAATTGGCTTAGAAATACATGCCTTAGCCTTTGCATTTAAAAGTGCTGCTGAAATTAACAGTATGACTTTCTATAAATATAGAGTATTCAATAGAGCATCGTCTCCATTGATAGACACTTATTTTGGAGTATTCACAGATTCGGATTTAGGGAACCCTCAAGACGATTATGTGGGATGTAATATGGCAATCGTAGATCCAGACGGTCCATCAGGACCATTATTGCCAAAACCAAGAAGTTTTGGATATACATATAATGGTGACCCAACTGACGAAGATGGTGTATCTCTAGGTTATGGACCAGGTCCTCCAGTTTTCGGTATCGATTATTTTAGAGGTCCAAAAGATTCTAGCGGAAATGAACTTCCGATGACAACCTTTATGTTTTTCACAAACGCTGCAGTACCTGGAGAAAATTCCGATCCAAGAAATGCGACTGAATTGTATCGTTATTTAAGAGGTTTGTGGGCAGATGGTAGAATATTAGCTTATGGTGAGCCAACAGGTAGAGCTGCTCCAGGCCAAGGCGATCCATGTTTATATGCATTCCCTGGAAATACAGACCCTAATGGTCGTGCAAATTGGGTGGAAACAGCAACTCCTGGAGACAGACGTATGGTTCAGTCATCAGGTCCGTTTGTATTAGCAGCTGGTGCTGTGAATGAAGTTATCATAGGAGCGGTATGGTCAAGAGCTGCAAATGCTAGTGATAACTTAGCCTCAATTCCAACTGCAATTATTGCTGACGATAAAGCACAGATTTTATTTGACAATAATTTCAGATTGGCGAATGGTCCAGATCCAGTACAATTGATTGCTGTGCCGGACAATAAAAAGATTACATTAATGATTAATGATTTTGAAAAAGCAGAACGTTATGACGTTAATGAGCTCGACGACCAAGATTTGATTTTACATAATTACAAATTCCAAGGGTATAAGATTTTCCAATTAAGAGATAATACTGTAGATGCGGCTCAAATCAATGATCCTTCAAAAGCAGTTGAAATATTTCAAGTTGATATTCGCGATGGTATATCTAAAATTATCAATAGAGCATTTGATCCTACTGTCGATAATATCAATGCAACGGTAATGGTTGAAGGTGATGACAAAGGTTTGAAACACTATTTTGAATTGACAAACGATGTGTTTACAACTTCATCTGACCCTTCTTTAGTAAATGGTAAAACATATTATTTCTTATGTGTACCATACGCATATTCAGCAACATCTAATTTCACAAGATATTTGCCTAGTAGAACTGCTACAACGGTTGTTTCTGTTACACCTAACAGACAAGTAATAAATGGTTTAGTAAATGGTAAGTATACTTCACATTTACCTGTTACTAAATTTGATGGTAGAGGAAACGGAGGTAGTTTCTTAAATTTAACACCAGCTTCTGAAGCTGCAATTCTTGCTACAAATGGAGCAGCTCCTGTAGAATATGAAATAGGATTTGGTCCGGTAGAAGTGAGAGTAGTGGATCCTTCAAAAATTAAAAACAACAAACGTAATTATCGTCTAGAATTTTCAGCTGATTTAAGAACGTATACCTTGTATGATGATGATACGAATGAAGAATTAATGAAGTCAGATACAACGTATAGTCCAACAAATACATTAACTGAAAATGAACAGTTAGCCGAAAGAAGAGTGTATGAAACAAATACAAATGGAACCAAACGATTGGTTTCTAGAGAATCATTAGGCTTTTTCATTCGTGCTCAGAATACTTACCCTGCTGTAACTTCACTCAGTGCTCAGCTTAATTATAATAATAACTTCTTAGGTGCACAGTTGGTATATGCAGATCCAACTAAGGCTTGGTTAAGTGGTATTCCTGGTTCTAGAGAGAACACAACACCGTTAGTTTCGGGTTGGATTCAGGAAGATTCAAAAGCAGATTCATTTGAAGTTTTCTCTAATATTCTTGGAGGAACATGGACTCCTTATCGTTTTGCTAGAACGAATACAAACGATAATACTTCACGTACCACTCCATTGTTAGACGCAGGTTCAAAAACACCATCAAATTCACCAATAGATTCATTGGGTGGTTACGAAATTGTGTACACTTCAGATACTACAAAATGGTCTGAGTGTGTTGTCATCGAAACAGGCTTGCCAAATAATGCTTTTGGAGAACCTCCAACAGTAGGCAATCAAAGAAGATTCAATGTTCGTAAGAGTGATATTGGTTACGGAATTGGAAAAGGTAAATTCCCTGGATATGCAATTAACGTTGAAACAGGTCAAAGAGTAAACATATTCTTTGGTGAAGCTTCTTCATACCCTGAGGAAAATGGTGCAGATATGAAATGGAATCCGACATCTAATACTGATTTCTTCAAACGTGGAGGTAGACATTTCGTTTATGTTACGAGAAGAAAATACGACGGTTGCCAACAAATTTGGAACTTATTAACCGTTAATGGTACTAATATTGATAATCCGCCAAATTCAGCAAAGAGACAGGTTACACAAATGGTAGATTGGGTAAACGTACCAGTATTGGCAACAGGCGCTGAACTCTTAGCTACCGAAACCCGAGTTAAATTACGAGTTGCTAAGAATTACGGCACATTGATTACTACTAACAGCAGCAATGGTGTTCCATTCTTTAAGTTTAATAGTAGAAACGTATTGTCAAATGCGGACAATGATCTTGGAAAGAGCAAACAAGCAGCATTGGATTTAATCAATGTTGTGCCTAATCCATACTATGCATTTTCTGCATACGAACAGGATAGAAATGACAATAGAGTTAGATTTACTAATTTACCTGCAGAAGCACAGATTACTATTTACACTACTAGTGGTATCTTAGTTCGAAGATTATCTAAATCTGATGAAGCCACACCATTTATTGAGTGGGACTTAAGAAATGCTAATAGAATTCCTATTGCGACTGGTGTATATATAATTCATGTGAATTGTCCAGGAATTGGTGAAAAGTCATTGAAATGGATGGCAGTAATGAGACCAATTGACTTTACAAACTTCTAATGGTAGAACTATAAAAAATTAGTATATGAAAAAATTCTATAGAATAGCATATATATCAGTTCTTGGAGCGTTATTACCTGCTGCTTTGATAGCAGGTAATGGCGAAAGAGCTGGTACTGGTGGAGCAACAGAGCTCCTAATAAATCCTTGGGCTAGAAGTAGCGGATTTGCGGGAATGAACAGCTCTTATGTTAGAGGTGTTGAAGCTATGAACCTTAACGTGGGTGGCTTGGCTTTCACTAAAAAAACCGAGGTTATATTTACAAGAACTCAATGGCTAAAAGGAACTGATGTGAACATAAATGCATTTGGTCTTGCTCAAAGAGTTGGTGGTAATGGAACTTTAGGTATCTCGATTACTTCGATGGATTTTGGAGATATTGATGTAACAACAACTGATCGTTCAGATGGAGGATTTGGTAAGTTCTCACCTCAATTAATCAATTTTGCTGTTGCATATTCAAAGGATTTCTCCAATAGTATTCATGGGGGGATTTTAGTTAGAGGTATACAACAATCAATGGCAGATTTAAGAGCACAAGGATTCTCATTAGATGCTGGTATTCAATATACATCTGGCGATAAAGATCAATTGAAATTTGGTATTGCATTAAGAAATATTGGACCAGATTTGAGAATGAGTGGCGATGGTATGATTGCTTCGTTCAATCAACCAAATGTTCCTTATGCAATTGAAGGTTATAGAAAATCTCAAGCTTATCAATTACCTTCTTTATTGAACATGGGATTGTCATATGATTTTTATTTAGGTAAAGATGATATGCATCGACTAACTGCTTTGGGTAACTTCACTTCTAATTCATTTTCAAACGACCAAATTGGTGGTGGAATTGAATATGGATTCAAGAAGATGTTAATGTTAAGAGCTGGTTATTTTAATGAAGAAAATATTGGCAATAAAGATTTAACACCAACTGTTTATACTGGTTTTGCTTGTGGTGCTACATTTGAAGTACCATTGGGTTCAAAAGGTTCTACATTTGGTATTGATTATTCATATGCACCTTCTCGTGTGTTCGATGGAACTCATAGCTTCGGTGCGAGAATAACTTTATAAAAAATATTAATATTTTTATATTTGCTTACAAAGAAGGCTGCACAAAATGCAGTCTTCTTTGCTTTTTAAACAGAACGATCGATTATGGCAGAGATTACATATTTTACACAAGAAGGTCTAGATAAATTAAAGGAAGAACTAGTGCAATTGAAAACAGTTGAGAGAGCAAAGATCTCACAACAAATTGCAGAAGCAAGAGATAAAGGAGATTTGTCTGAAAATGCAGAGTACGATGCGGCTAAGGAAGCTCAAGGACTGCTTGAATTGAAAATTGCAAAATTAGAACAAACATTGGGAAATGCGCGTGTAATTGACGAATCTAAAATCGACAACAGTAAAGTATTGGCTTTGTCAAAAGTGAAAATAAAGAATACTAAAAATGGTGCCGAGATGACGTATCAATTAGTGGCAGAGAAAGAAGCAGATTTAAAATCAGGAAAAATATCAATCAAATCGCCAATAGCACAAGGACTATTAGGCAAATCCGTTGGAGATAAAGCAAATATTACCGTCCCTAATGGAACAATGGAATTTGAAATCATCGAAATCTCTAGATAAATGTCAAGCATATTTACGAAAATTATTAATTCCGAAATTCCAGCTTATAAAGTTGCGGAATCGGATGAGTTCCTTGCTTTTTTAGATGTAAAACCGGTAACTAAAGGACACATCCTGTGTATACCTAAAGTTGAGGTCGATTATCTTTTTGACATGAATGACAAACATCTATCTGATTTGATTCTATTCTCTAAAAAAGTTGCAATTGGATTGAAGAAAATTGTTCCATGTAAAAAAGTTGGTATGTCTGTAGTTGGCTTGGAAGTCCCACATGCACATGTGCATTTGATACCTATGAATGAAGTGTCAGATATGAATTTCGGGAATGAAAGATTGAAATTAAGTGATGAAGAGTTTTCTCAACTTGCATCGGAAATTTCTAGCGCTATTTCTTTATAATCTTATTCGGATTCTCGTTTAAATAGGTCGACCACGACTTCGTTTTACTCTTCGATTTAGCTTTATTACTTGTGCTTTTTGTAAGACTTGTATTTGAGTTTTGAATAAAGTGACATACTGCTGCTGCTAAACCATCAGTTGCATCCAAATGAGTAGGATGGCCTTCAAACTTTAACATGCTCTGCAACATAGATGAAACTTGTTCTTTTGAAGCATTCCCATTACCAGTAATCGATTGTTTGATTTTTTTAGGGGAATACTCATTAACAGGAATTGATCGATATAATGCCGCCGCAATACATACTCCTTGTGCTCTTCCTAATTTCAACATTGACTGTACATTCTTTCCGTAAAATGGCGCTTCAATTGCTAAAATATCTGGGTTGTATTTGTCTATCAATTCCAATACCGATTCAAATATTTTTTTAAGTTTTAATGGATGGTCATCAAGTTTTGACAAATGAATTACTCCCATCTCAATTAAATCTATTTTTTTAGTACTGCTTTTGATGATACCAAATCCAGTGATTGATGTACCAGGGTCAACACCTAAAATAATTTGCTCTTTCACATTCTTTTAATTTAATGATATATTGCAACAGAATTTATGCAAAGATACAAGAAGCATTTTGTAATCATATTAAAACTCATTCTTCTAATTCTTATTATTAGATATTTAGTTATCGTACTATTTAATCAAAATTCAATTCATGATTTTCAAAAACTCTTAAAAATTATAAATCAAAATGGTCTTGATTATAGATTTGCACTTATTATTGTTTTGTTTGGAATGAATCATTTCCTTGAAGCCATAAAATGGAAATACGCAACCAGAAAGATTCAAAAAATCACATGGAAGAATTCTTTCCATGCGGTGTTTTCTGGAATTGCAATTGGAAGTATCACACCAAATCATATCGGCGATTATGGAGGTAAAATATTGAAGTTAGAACCTAACAATAGAGCCAAAGGTGTTGCAGTGAATTTTGTAATTAGTAGTGCTCAACTTCTTACTACTTTATTTTTTGGATCATTAGCACTTTTTTTCGTAATCGAGACCTATTACCCCAAACTTCCCAATGTGACATTGTTTAAATACATCTTTATTCCCATATTCTTACTTGCTGCAATTAGCTTGTATTTCTCCATCAAACATTTATCGAAAATAATTCATAGAATCCCAGTACTTAAAAAAATAAGTAATTATGTCGATGTGTTAGCATATTATAAACCATCTGAATTATTACTAATATTTTTGCTTTCTTGTACTAAGTATCTTGCATTTACTTTTCAGTATATTCTTGCTGTAAAATATGTAAAACCTGAACTTTCTTCATTTGAAATTGGGGCTAGTTCTGCTTTGATTTTTCTAACACAAACCATTGTGCCAAGTTTTGCCTTCACTGAATTGTTTGTAAGAGGTTCTATTGCAGCATATTTTTTTAGTTTTATAAGCAACGATTTACTAATCATCGTACTGGTTACATTTAGTATTTGGATTCTAAATGTCATAATACCTGCTATAATTGGTTCAGTATTAATTTTAAAATCGAAATTTTAGTGAAAATAGTTGAGCTCATATTTTACTGCATTACTATCTTATATTGTATAAATGTATTATATGTAATTCGAGGTTGGTTAAGATGCAATTACTTTCATCCAAACGAAAACTATCGACCTACAACAACAATCACAGTTGTCATACCAGTTAGAAATGAAGAAAAACATATTGCTAAGCTGTTAGAAGATTTAGAAAAACAAAATTACCCTAAAACACTTTTTGAAATTTGTATAGTAGATGATAATTCAACGGACGGCACCTCTGAGATTCTGAAGAAAAGCAAACTAGATAATCTAAAAGTAATTCATTTAAACTTAGAATCCGAAATCAATTCGTACAAGAAAAAAGCAATAGAAGAAGCAATCGTAAATTCAAGTGCAGATTTGATTGTAAATACCGATGGTGACTGTAGAATTCATGAGAATTGGTTGAAGTCGATCGCAGAATTTTATGAGAGGAATACTTACAAACTAATTTCCGCCCCCGTAACATTTCACGAAGATCAGCATTGGTATGAGAAACTACAAACCATAGAATTTCAATATCTAATTGGATTAGGGGCAGCTACAATTACTAATAAAATTCCTACAACTTGCAATGGAGCAAACTTGATTTATGAAAGAAAGGTTTTTAATGAAGTGAAGGGTTTTGAGAATATTGACGAGGTAGCATCCGGCGATGATGAGCTATTGATGCATCGCATTAACAAATACTATCCGAATTCAATTGGCTTTTTAAAATCTAGAGATGCAATTGTAAAAACATATGCTAAATCAAGTTTATCAGAATTTATTGAACAAAGAATTCGGTGGGCATCAATCAGTGTGATACATACTTCTTTTGTAACAACTTATTTTTTAGGGATGGCCTTTCTATTAAATTTAAGTTATGTCATTTCATTGATTACATTGTTGTTTAGCAATGCACTTCAAGAATATTTATTAATTTCTTTTTTGATTAAATTGGTAATTGATGGCAGCTTTATTTACTTAACATTGAACTTTTTTCAAAATAGGAAACACATTGCATATCTTCTATTGGTAAATCTTTTTTATATTATCTATGTAGTACTTATTGGAATTATAATTAATTTCCAGAAAAAATATACCTGGAAAGGTAGAAGTGTTAAATAATGCAAACGAATCAACTAGAGAATCGAATTCTGAAGAGTTTTTTATCGAATAAGTTAGCGGTATTTGGTCTTGCACTAATTTCAATTTTTGTATTCTTGGGCATTTTTGCTTATTTCATCATTCCCGATAATTCTCATAATTCAAATGATATGCATTTAGAATTGAGTGCAATGCCACCAGGAAGCAAGGCTACATTTATTAAATTGAATGAACAAGAATCCAAGCAATCAATAATAGATGTTTTCTTGAATGGCAGAAATGATAATGTAGAGCACTTCCCGATAGATTCAATCGAGTTTTTTCAAGATATTGTAGTGTATAAAAAATATGGAGAATCAATATGGGATACTTTGAAATACTCACAAGTTGGTATTATAAATAATGACTCTTTAGAATTTAAATCAAAATTTATTATTGAAGAAAAATATATTCTTGGTACAGACAGATATGGTAGAGATTTGTTAAGTAGAACAATATTAGGTTCTAGAATATCAATTGCAGTAGGTCTTGTGTCTGTAATACTATCTATGATTATTGGAGTATTCCTAGGCGCTATAGCGGGCTATTACGGTGGTAGATTAGATGCTATTATTTCATGGCTAATCAATGTAATATGGTCATTGCCAACAATGTTGTTGGTTATTGCCATTTCATTCGCATTAGGGAAGGGCTTTTGGCAAGTTTTCATTGCCATAGGATTAAGTATGTGGGTAGAAGTTGCTAGACTTGTGCGTGGTCAGGTAATGAGTTTGAAAAAAATGGAATACGTAGAAGCTGCAAAAGCGTTAGGATATCCTGAATTTCGAATTATTTTCAAACATATTTTACCTAATATGCTTGGCCCATTATTGGTCATCGCCTCTGCTAATTTCGCCTCTGCCATACTATTGGAAGCAGGATTAAGTTTTCTTGGATTTGGAGCTCAGCCCCCAGTTCCAACTTGGGGTGGTATGGTTAAGGAACATTATGGATATATTATCATGGATGCAGCATTTTTAGCTATAATTCCAGGACTTGCAATCATGATAATAGTTTATGCCTTTAATGTGTTCTCTTCAGGATTAAGAGATGCATTTGATGTTAAGGAATAATTTGATTTTCTAGTCTGATTGTCGAAATAAATAATACACGCAAGTACCACTAAAAATATTCCTCCATTTTTATCTACTTCAACCATATCTCCTAAAGCAAGATGTACTAAGAATATTACCAATGTAGCAAAACAAGCAGTCATTAATACTCTTATAAATTTATCCCTTGTTCTATTATATATTGTATGAGTTTTTACAATTGCAATTAAATAGATTAAACTGAAAATTATAAATCCAAATACACCTTGGTCGCAAAACACTAATAAAAAATAATTATGTGTACTCGAACGTTCAGGGTTGTCACTTACATAAGTGATGAATGCTGGATTCGCATATCGTTTATATGTCGGGTAGAATGTGTTGTTCCCTGTACCTAACCAGAAATGATGCTGAATTAAATTGACAGCTGCTACCCATCTGTAAATTCTCTCCATGCCAGAAATGTCAGAAAGCTCAACGGTTGCTTCCATATGCTTTCCAAAATCATCTTGATTAAATACAGTTTGTTGGTAATTGGGGGCATAATTCATATATCGATTATTGTCCACCAGATAATAACAAAAACCAACAAGTGCAATAAGTGCAACAACAATGGCGTGCTTTAAATATTTTGTTTTAAAGACAACTAGCGCTGCAATAGCTGCGAATACAGATAACCATGTAGTTCTCGTATAGGAAGTAACAATTGCAAACAATAAGATTAAAATTGTACCTAGTAAAAATAGTCTTATCCAATAATTGTTTTTATACCATCCTAAAGCAGCAACTGAGAAAGGAAGTGCCAATCCTAATGTACATGCATAAATCACATGGTTTACATAAAATGGACGGGCAGAAGAGTTAACATCTTCAAATCCAAAACTAGTAAGCGCATGTCTTAATATGGTATACAATACGGTTGCAATTAATGGAATATAAAAACTCCAAAAAGCTTTTTTGAAATCAGCTTCTTTTTTAAAAATGATTAATGGAATAACAATTAATGCTAAATAGAACCAAAGTTTGGCAAGTAAATATTTTAAAGATAAAACAGGTTCTATAGATATAAATATATTAAAAACAAACAATAAAACTTGTAAAATCAAAAGTATCACAAGGCTGTTATTCAAATATTCTTTAAGCCTTAATTTATTATTAAAGAGAAGTATTAAGACTACAGCACTCAAAATCAACATGAACAATTCAGATGGTGTACTTAAAGATAATGATCCAAAATACACATCAATTGAAATAGGCAATGAGGCCAATAAAAAATAAAAGTAAATGGAATAATTATTTACCGCAATCAGTAATCCCAATACAATTATAGGAATTGCAATCGCATATGGAATATCACGCATTAGCCCATAAATTACTAATGCTATAAATCCAATTATAACTCCAAAAAATACAAATAGATTTTTGCTATTTAAATCAAGAGTATCTTTCAAGGTATTGTTTTCTTAATCCAGAAAATGAATTCAAAATAAAGATTAAAATTATCGATAAAATGAAGGTAGACACGCCTACAATAAAAGAAGTTAATATTCTTCTTGGCTTAGATGGTATTTCAGGAACATCGGCCTTATTGATCACAAACTTTTGAGGCAATGCTTTTTCAAATTCTAGTTTTGCCGACTCGTATCTCATCTTCAAACTCAAAAGTTTCTTGCGCTCGAGTTCTAAAGTGTTAATGCTATTTAAGTAGCTTCCACCATGAACTTTAATCATATCTAATCTTGGTTGTATGGATTTAATCGCAGCTCTATAACCATTTACTCTAGCTTTAGTTTTTATCAGCAAGGTGTCAGGCAATGATTCTTTATTTTCTTCGTAAATTTTCAATTGTGCTTCCTCTTGTTGTAAGCGAACCGTGTTCAAAGTCAATGCTTCATTGAGTTGAGAAGATTGCTCGAAATAATCGTATACTCCCAATTCCCTTAGTTTCATCAAATTTCTATTCAATGAATCCATCATTCTTTCTTGTCTATCGTATTCCTCTGCAATAATATTCAACGCTTCTTTCGCCTTTAACTTCTGAATATCATTCTTTGTATTATCGGCATAATTCGCAATGTAATTCGCCATCTCCGCTGCTAATTTTGGATCCCAATCGTATACACTAACTTGTATCGCCTTGTACTCTGTTTGTTTTATTTCCAAGTTTTTACCAAGTAAAGTTCTCATGCTTAACATCGACACAAGTTTGCTGGTGTCCATGCCATAATGAGAAGCAAGCTCGTATTTGATAATTACATTATTACGCATTTCATCAGAATTCAAAATCTGAAGTAACTGTTCCGCATCCTCATCATCACCAAATTGCAATACGCTAAAACCTTGATTGCCTGGTTCTGTTAATAAAGTTTGAGATAAACTCGTATTGGTTGTTGGATAAAATATTACAGTGGCTTTGTATAATGGGGTTACAAATTTCGGGCCTGTAAATAAATAGGTAAGTAGTACAGCTACAGCACTCGCAATAATTATAGGGAACTTCCACTTCCAAACTAAATGAAACAATTTAAATATATCTAAGCTGAAATTCGCCTCTTGCTCTTCTCTCATGAAATTTCGGTTTAATTGTTTTTTATAAGTTTAATTATCTGTTTTACCGATACTAAACGTAAAACGAACAGCACTAGTATAGACAGAATACCTCCAAATATAATAGAAATGTACCAATACAGGAAGCTTTTATGTAAGAGGTAATTTATTGCAATTACAACAAGTATATACACAAGCATTCGTAATATCGAGCCAAATCGGGGGCTAAAACTTAAATGTTTAAATGCCAATGCCGTTTGAAGAATACTCACATAGGCAAATGTAGCAGCTGCTATATAACAAGATGCTTTTGCTCCATAGCTTTTTACAAATATCAGGTTGAATACGATGTTCAACACAACAGCCGACAAAGCAATTTTATTGAGTGACTTTATTGCCCCTTTAGCGGTTAATAAAGTTCCAAAGATATAGCTGTTACAAATGAATATAAACGACACCAACAATAACTGGAAAAGTACTGAACTGTATTCATAATTCTCTTTGTATAATAACTGCATAATTTCATAAGAATAAATTATGCCGATGGTACTAACGACAAGCGCAGGCAACACTAAAATGGAGAAGGATGTCTTTGTGATTGGGTAAACATTGAGTCGATCTTTGATTGATTTAGAATATATGGGATACAGTATGCCGGCAAACAATACTGCAATCATATTCATAGCATCAATAATGCGATAAGCAGCGGCATAGGTTCCTACTTCAAAATTTCCATTGACGTGAAGCTCTCTTAGTATTACTGTATCTATTTTTGTATAGACCAACATCAGCAAAGTTAAAAGCGCATACGGAAAACTTTCTTTAATGATGATACGCGTCATCTTTAAATCAAATCGGAAGTTGAAACTTTTTGTATACGACTTAACTATGAAAAATGAAATTAATGCTGTGCTTGCATATGAAACTAATTGTATAAAAACAAAAGTTTGTAGGTTGAAATAGCCTTGTAAATCTGAATAAAACAATAATGGAGCAGCAAGAATAATTAATATAAGTTTATCTAATATCGATAGAAAAGTGTCGGTCTTAAATAAGTGTAGCCCGGCTAAGTTGGATCTGCTGTATAAGATATACGAATTGAAAATTTGAGAAAGCAGAAGGCAAATTAATAGGCTCCACTCGAGTCGACTTACTTGCGTTAAAATTCCATATAAAAGAACAATGAATACATACACAATACTGAGCAATAATTTTACAGCAATGATGTTTGAAAAACTTTTATCTAAAAGCTGTCTATTTTGTGCAATATGTCGATTGTTGTAATTGGTAATTCCTGGATCTAAAATAAAACTTAGGATATAACTTAAATTAAACAAAGCGTAATAAATACCGTAATTTTCAGAGCCCAACGTGTTTTGCACATTGATCTCTATGCCAAAAATATACAGTGGTTTAATTAGCAGATTTACTGCTATGATGAAAATAAGATTTAATACAAATTTACGTTGCATTGTTTATCATTTTTTCGAATGAATCCCAAAGTGCTTTTGCTGTTTTATCCCAAGAAAATTTACTTTTTATTCCTTGCATTTTACCAATCAATTGAGCACGTAGCTCCTGATCACTTTCTATCAAGCCCATCTTTTTTGACAAGCCCTCAAAATCATCTGGCTCGACATATAAAGCAGCGTCACCCGCAACTTCTGGCAATGAACTTGTGTTGCTTGTAATTACAGGTGTATTGCAATAATAAGCTTCTAATATAGGAATTCCAAAGCCTTCGAAATAGGGAACATACGTTAATGCGATTGCCGATGCTAAAGCTTTGTGCAAATCGGAGTTAGATAGTCGGCCTGTGAAAATTACTTCCTCTTTATGAATCATCGATTCATAAATGCTTGAGACTTCTGAAGTGTCGTGCATTTTTTTCCCTACGATTAGCAATTTATTTTTGCTCTTGTAAGTTTCTTTATAAAGATCAAAGGCCTTTAACAAATTCCCTAAATTTTTTCTAGGATTGATGGAGCCCACATATAAAAAGTAATCTTTCGATTTGCTAAATTTTATTTTGAACTCTTTTTTTGCCTCTTCTGAAATTGGTGTATAGCTTTCATTCGCACCATTATAAACAACATCTATTTTATCTGTAGAAATGCCATAAGTTTGACTTAAATCTTGTTTGCTGTATTCAGAAACAGTTGCAATTCTTGCAGCTTTATTCGCAAATTTTGGAAAATAATAATGATAGTACTTCCGCATTAAATAAGGCACGTCCTTTGGCCTATGCTCAAAAGCAATATCGTGTATAACCGATAAACTTGGGACATTTGTCCTTAAGGATAAAAATCCATCTGGACTTATGAAATAATCAATCTTGTATTTTTTCAATGCATCGGTAATGCTCCATTCAAAAAATAAATAGAACAAAAATGGATGTCGAGCAGGAGGGTAGAGTACTATAGGTTTAATATTCTCAGCAAAAATAAATTCCTGGTTGTACGGTCTATCGAAGAAAAAATAAAATTCATGCTCGGGATGATCTATGCAAATTCTTTTTAATGTTTCATAGCTAAACCACCCAATTCCTTCAAGTTTATCCTTGAGTAAAAAGCGAGCATTTATTCCAATTTTCAAGTCCTTATTTTTTTACTTTAATAATCATGTTTGGACTAAACAAAACTCCTTTGCTAGCACGTGCGCTAGCAAATAAAATGAGCTTAGCTTTGAAGGTAAAACATTTCCACAGAATTTTTCGAATCAATTCTTTAATAAAACCATCTACTTCAATATGCGAAGCGTTCACTTCAATATCTTTAAATCCCATACTCAACATCAACTGAGTGACAGATGATGCATTCATATAATTTTCATGTGTGAAATCACCTCTCGAAAAAACAGTTGCATAGGGAGCATCGTTATTTGGTGTCCTGAAAATCGCAATCCCACCTGGCTTCAATGCGTGTTTTATTATTTCTAATAATTCGATTAATTCGTCCTTGCTAAAATGTTCAATAATATCGATCCCTGTAATTACATCGAATTGCGATTCTTTATCTTTTAAGAAAGCATGAATGTCATTAACTTCAACTTCTTGCAAACCAAAATCATGAGCAATCTTTACTTGACTTTCGCTCAAGTCTATGCCTTTCAAATGGGTATATCCTTTATCTTTTAATAATTTGATGAGCGAACCAAAACCGCAACCAATGTCTAAAATTTTTGCATCTTTTGCACTTGGTAAAAACGGTACGATTTCATTACTAAACAATCGAGCATCTTTACGCATTTTATCTTCTATCTGAAGCTGAAATGCTCTACCCGATTGATTTTGATAGTAATCTTTGTATAATACTGAACGATAGTTATATCCTTTTGACATTTTCTTATAATTGCTCAAACATACATCAATTTGCACGAAGCAGCAAATGCTACAAATTAGAACAGAATCTATACATTTGTCTCGTGTTAAATTTAAGATATCAAGATCAATTAATTGAAGCAGGTTGCGACGAAGCTGGAAGAGGTTGTCTGGCCGGTCCAGTGTATGCTGCTGCAGTTATATTACCCGAAGATTTTGAGCATCCCTTGTTAAACGATTCCAAACAAGTTTCAGAGGAAGATAGATACACGCTAAGAGAATTTATTGAAAGTCATGCGATTGCATATGCGGTAGATTATTGTGATGAGAAGGAAATTGATGAAATCAATATTCTAAACGCTTCATTCAAAGCCATGCATAAAGCCATAGCAAAGCTTAGTACAACACCAGAATTATTGCTCATTGATGGCAATCGATTCAAACCATATAAGGGCATTGATCACAGTTGCATCATAAAGGGAGATTCAAAATTTATGAATATTGCCGCAGCTTCAATTTTGGCGAAGACTTATAGAGACGATTTTATGATGAAGATCGATGATGAATTTCCTATGTACCGCTGGGCTCAAAACAAAGGCTATCCAACCAAACAGCACCGTGACGCTATTATGAAATACGGCAATTGTAAGTACCATCGACAAAGCTTTACACTATTGCCTAACCAGCTAAAAATGTCTCTATAGCTTTCTATTCAATATTTTTGTAATTTGCCGCCCTTAATTAAATACAATGAAAAATACAGCATTAACAAATTTACATATACAATTAGGAGCTAAAATGGTTCCCTTTGCAGGATACAATATGCCAGTTCAATATGCGGGCATTAATGTTGAACACGAGGCAGTTAGAAAAAGTGTTGGAGTGTTCGATGTATCTCATATGGGTGAATTTATTTTAAAAGGGGAGCATGCATTGGATTTAATTCAACGTGTTACATCGAACGACGCTTCGAAATTAGTAGATGGAAAGGTGCAGTATTCGTGTTTACCAAATGAAGAGGGTGGTATTGTCGACGATTTATTGGTTTATAGAATAGATGAAAAATCTTATATGTTGGTAGTTAACGCATCCAACATCGAGAAAGATTGGAATTGGATTTCAAAATTCAATACTCAAAATGTAGAGATGCATAACATCTCTGATAAAACTTCTTTATTGGCAGTTCAAGGTCCAAATGCAGCGGCTACCTTACAAAAGTTGACCGACATGGATTTGAAAAATATGGAATACTATTCCTTTAGCAAAGGCGTATTCGCTGGTATTCCCAATGTCTTAGTATCGGCAACAGGTTATACAGGCGCTGGCGGGTTCGAAGTCTATTTCGAAAACGAACATGCAGAAAAAATCTGGAATGCAATTTTTGAGGCAGGTGCAGAATTTGACATCAAGCCTATCGGTTTGGGTGCAAGAGATACCTTGCGATTAGAAATGGGTTTCTGTTTGTACGGAAACGACATTAACGATTCTACATCGCCATTAGAAGCGGGCTTGGGCTGGATTACAAAATTTAGCAAAGAGTTTACAAACTCAAAAAATTTACAAGCACAAAAAGAAGCGGGCATCAAACGCAAACTTGTTGGTTTCGAAATGTTAGAGCGTGGTATTCCACGTCACGATTATAAAATTGTGAATGCCGATGGTACCGAAATTGGCATTGTTACCTCCGGAACTCAATCGCCATCCTTGCAAAAAGCGATTGGATTAGGTTATGTAAAAACAGAATTCGCAAAAGAGGGAACAGAAATTTACATCTCCATTCGCGATCAAAAAGTAAAAGCACAAATTGTAAAATATCCTTTCTATAAAGCATAATAATGGCTAGAGGAATAGAGGTTTGTTTAAGCCCTTCTCTCATTCAGCATTATGATGTGAAAGGCAAAATAGTAGTAGTTATTGATATTTTCAGAGCTACTTCTTCTATATGCTATGGATTTGAAAATGGTGCTTTAGAAATTATTCCTGTTGCATCGGTAGAAGAATGTAGAAGTTATGAAGGTAAAGGATATTTATTAGCTGCTGAGCGTAATGGCGAAGTAGTAAATGGATTTGATTTCGGAAATTCTCCCTTCAGTTATACTAAGGAAAAAGTAGAAGGCAAGAAAATTGTTCTTACAACTACTAATGGTACTCATGCCATTAATGAGGCTAAAGAAGCTGCAAAAATTGTCATAGGTTCTTTTTTAAATTTAAATGAAATTGCCAACTGGTTAGCAAATCAAAGTCAAGATATTTTATTGCTTTGCTCAGGTTGGAAAAACAAGTTTAATTTGGAAGATACATTGTTTGCAGGAGCGGTTGTATCTCAAATAAAATCAGAGTTTCAGCACGTTTGCGATGCTGCAATTGCTGCAGAAGATTTATACGAAAAGGCTAAAGAAAATTTACGCGTGTATTTGTATAAATCATCGCACAGTCAGCGCCTCAAAGAGTTGGAAATAGAAGACGATATACAGTTTTGCTTAAACCAAAATATTTGCAAAGTGATTCCTATTTTAGAAGGAAATAAACTCGTGGCTATGCCTACAGAGCAACTCATAAAATAAAATCATGAAATTCAGGTTTCATTTTTTCTTAGTGGCATTCATCCTTTTTGCTCATGTAGTATTTGCGCAAAAAGTTAAACTAGTTTTGACTTTTGCCGATGCATTGCAGGGAAATAAATCTTTAGCAAATGAATCGTTTTATCTCGCATCAAATATTAATTCATGGTCGCCCAATAATTCAGAGTATCGATTTTCGAAAGTAAACGACTCATACGAATTACTAATAAACACAAATGGTTTCGAACAGGTCGAATTTAAAATCACAAGAGGTTCCTGGCAGAAAGTGGAATGTGATGCAAACGGGAAAGATATTCAGAATAGGATAATAACTATAAGAAAAGATAGCGCAGTAAAAATTGTAGTCGAGCAATGGAAAGACTTTTTCGCTAACACATCGGCACAAGAAAGTAGGTCAAAACAAGTACAAATTTTGGCCGAGAAATTTCAATTCAAAAATTTAGGAACAGAGAAAAGGGTTTGGGTATATCTGCCTAAAAATTATTCTTCAAGCACAGAAAAATATAAGGTCTTATATATGCATGACGGGCAGAATCTGTTCGACGCTAACACATCGGCATACGGGGAATGGGGAATCGATGAATGTTTGGATACTATGTTGACACAATTGAATTTGAATTTAATTGTTGTTGGAATTGATAATGGTTCGGATCGCTTGTCGGAATACAGTGCTTTTGATTTTAAAGTGAAAGCCGATTCGCAAACGACTTGGGATGTGAAAGCTAAGGCCGACCTATATTTGAAGGATTTGATAGAGCAGGTAATTCCGTATGTTGAGGGAAATTATCGAGTACAAAAATCGCGTGAAGGAAGATACATTGCAGGGAGTTCTATGGGCGGTGTAGTGTCATTTTACGCGGCAATGAAGTACGAAAATTTTTTCTCTAAAGCAGGTGTTTTTTCACCGGCATATTGGACGGCTCGTGATGCCTATCAAGAGTTGGCATCGAAAAAGTTAAAGCATCCGTTAAAAGTTTATATGTATGCAGGCGAGTTAGAAGGCAGGACTTATCTAAACGATATGTTCAATATTCAATCGATCTTAATAGCTTCAAAGAATATAGATTCATCGAGCAAATGTTATGCAGTGCCAAGTGGTAGACACAATGAACTTTTTTGGCGTACTGAATTTCCTGGATTTGTAAAATGGCTGAGTACAAAATAAAAAAGAGAGCAATTTTCATTACTCTCTTTTAGGTAGCGGGAGCAGGACTCGAACCTACGACCTTCGGGTTATGAGCCCGACGAGCTACCAACTGCTCCATCCCGCACTATCTGCACAATTAAATTTTAAAGTAATCTGCTTTTTCGATTCCTCTAAAAGCATACATTCCTTTTTTAATTGGAATGCAAAGATATAATTCGTTTCTTTGTAATCCAAATATTTTTTCAACATTATGACACATAAAGCAGGTTTTGTTTCAATCATTGGGAAGCCCAACGCGGGTAAATCCACATTATTGAACGCCTTACTAGGTGAGAACCTGTCGATTATCACTCCGAAGGCCCAAACGACCCGACATAGAATTTTAGGGATTTTAGATGAGCCAGAATTGCAAATTGTTTTTTCTGACACTCCAGGAATCATCAAACCAATGTACGGATTGCACGAATCCATGATGAATGCAGTACAAGGTTCTATAACGGATGCCGATGTGGTGGTCTTCGTGACGGATATTCACGAAAAACATAATGAGCAAGAAGTAATTGATTTACTTGCAGGCTGTTTATCGCCAATCATTGTCGTGATAAATAAAGTTGACAATGCAAAGCAAGAAGAGATTGTCGCTAAAATGGAGTACTGGAAACAAACATTGAATCCTCAGGCCATTTTTGCATCATCGGCATTACATAAATTTCAAGTGCAAGAGATTTTACAGTACTTGAAAACGCAAATGCCAGAACATCCGGCGTACTATCCGAAAGATGAGTCGTACACAGATCGTACGGAAAGATTTATCGTATCGGAAATCATCCGAGAAAAAATCTTGATGACCTATCAAAAAGAAATTCCTTACAGCACAGAAGTGGTGGTGACATCCTATAAAGACGAGGAAAATATTTTGAAAATTATGGCCGAAATCATTGTGGAACGTGAGTCTCAGAAGGCTATTGTGATAGGACATAAAGGGGAGTCTTTGAAAAAAGTTGGGACCAAATCCAGAGAAGACATTGAAGAATTTGCAGGTAAGAAAGTGTACTTGGAATTGTTTGTGAAAGTCTTGAGCGACTGGAGAAATAAAAAGAATTATTTAAAAAGATTCGGATACGAAATTTAATCGGCCGAAAATAAATTATAGGTTATGAGTAATATAGTAGCAATTGTAGGCAGGCCAAACGTTGGCAAATCGACATTGTTTAATCGCCTTTGCGAAAGCAGAAAAGCGATTGTTGATGATTTTAGTGGGGTTACTCGCGACCGTCATTATGAAACGGCAGAATGGATTGGCAAGCAATTCACTGTAATAGATACGGGTGGTTATGTTGCGAATTCAGAAGATCAATTTGAGGCAGCAATTCGTGAGCAAGTAGAAATTGCCATTGAAGAAGCATCAGTGATATTGTTTTTGGTCGATGTTACCACTGGGATAACGGATCTCGACGATGAGATTGCTCAGCTCTTGAGACGATCAAAAAAGCCAGTATATGTAGTTGCCAATAAAGTTGACAACAATAATTTGATACCAGAGGCATCGGTATTCTATTCTTTCGGATTAGGAGATTTATTCTGTATATCCTCAATGACCGGTAGCGGAACAGGAGAATTGCTGGATGAAGTGGTAAAGCATTTCACAGAAGAAGAATTAGAAGAGAATTCATTGCCGAAATACACTTTCTTAGGAAGACCCAATGTTGGTAAATCGTCTATGGTAAATGCATTATTGGGAAGAGATAGAAATATTGTAACTCCAATTGCGGGTACTACTAGAGATTCAATTGAAATTGAGTACAATCAGTTTGGGCATCACTTTATGTTGATTGACACCGCTGGATTGAGAAAGAAAACAAAAGTGACAGAGAACATAGAGTTCTATTCCGTAATGCGTACCATTAAAGCGCTTGAGGCGGCTGATGTTTGTATTTTGATGATAGATGCCACAGAAGGAATTGAATCGCAAGACATCAACATATTTAACCTTTGTGAGAAGAACCACAAGGGAATCGTTATTTTGATCAATAAATGGGACTTGGTGGAGAAAGATCACAAGTCGGCAAAAGAGTTTGAAGAAAAAGTGCGTGAGAAAATTGCCCCATTCACTGATGTGCCTATTATCTTCACATCGGCAATCACCAAACAAAGGGTATTTAAAGCAATTGAGACGGCAAACGAGGTGTTTGAAAATAAGACGAAACGAGTGCCAACCTCTAAATTAAACGATGTGATGTTGGAAGTGATCGAGCGTTACCCACCTCCAAGTAACAAAGGGAAGTATATTAAGATAAAATACGTAACACAGTTGCCAGGAAAGTATCCTTCCTTTGCATTTTTCTGTAATCTTCCACAATATGTGAAAGAACCGTATAAACGCTATTTAGAGAACAAATTGAGGGAAAATTTCAATTTTTCAGGTGTGCCGATTAGTATATATTTCAGACAGAAATAAAAAATATTAATAAATAGTTAAAAAATTTTGTTTGAATTGACATTTTTATTTTACCTTTGCTGCGTTTTAAAATCTTATAACCAAAAATGAAAAAAGTATTAGTTTTATTGTTAACTGCTGGAATCTTTGGATTCGTTGCATGTGGTGAAAGTGCTGAGCAAAAAGCTGCTAAAGAAAAAGCTATGGCTGATTCTATCGCTGCTGCTCAAGCTGATTCAATCTCTAACGCTGCTTCTATGGCTGCTGATTCAGTTGCTACAGATTCAACTGCTGCAGATTCTACAAAGTAATCTTCACCAAAAGAAATTAAAGCCTCCCTTCGAGCATACGCTAGATGAGAGGCTTTTTTTATGCCCTTTATTCTGGGCTAATGGCTCAATTTATAGGCTTAAGAGCTCTACCGCCTTCAAAATCCCATTATCTAAAACCTTCATGGTTCTATAATACCCTTCGTTGCCAAAATGGATACGGGCAATTAATGCTTTCATTTGAATTTTAATGGAATTACCAGAAAGACTCAAATCCTTCTTAGTGGGGTTAAGCCCCTTTTTTGATGCATAGATGATTAAATCATTCAACATTCTGTCGCTTACTTGGAATTTCGAATCAAAGGCTTCAAAATTTTTATGTTTGCCGATGTGTTCCTTGTTTTGATCGTTGTATGCGTATATAAATTCCGATAAAAGCCCTTCGGAGATAAGTCGACTGTAATAAATGGAGAAATCACTCGTGTCAATTGGAACAAACACATCGGGACTAATTCCGCCTCCACCGTAAACAATCTTGCCAGATGGTGTTTTAAAGGTTTCTAAGGTGTCATTCTTCATACTGTCGGCAGAACTTAGTTCTCCATGTACAAATCGATTGTAGACATCAGTTTGGTAGGCTTCGATTCCATCTTTGTATGGTTTTTGAATGCATCTACCTGTTGGGGTGTAATAACGCGCTACAGTAAGCCTTAAGCTTGAACCATCGTTTAGGATGGCTTGCTCTTGAACAAGGCCTTTACCGAAAGACCTTCGACCTAAAATAATTCCACGATCCCAATCTTGTACGGCACCCGCTACAATTTCACTTGCAGAAGCAGAACCTTCATCAACCATCACAATTAATTTCCCTTTCTCAAAATTTCCAGCCATAGTTGCATATTCTTCTCTTTTGGGAGAGGATTTGCCCTTAGTATATACGATTAACTTTTTGTCTTCAAGGAATTCATCGCAAATCATGATAGCTGTGTTTAAGTATCCACCTGAATTACCACGTAAATCAAGAATCAAACTTTCTAAACCTTGCTCTTTTAATTTCTTTAAAGCTTCAAAAAACTCATCATAGGTTGTGCTGCCAAAAGAACTTACTTTAATGTAGCCTACACCAGGGCTTGCCATATAAGATACATCGACACTATGTACAGGAATTTTACCACGAGTAATGTTGAAGTCTAGCAAAGATTTTTTTCCCTTCCTTAAAACACTTAGCTTTACTTTGCTACCAGCCTCACCTCTTAATGTGCCTGTAACATCTTGATTCGATATCTTTTTACCGGCCATAATTTTATCATCGACTTTTATAATCTTATCGCCCGCTTTAATACCCGCTTGTTCCGATGGTCCGCCACTAATTGCAGTTACAACATAAATGGTATCGTTTAACAAATAAAATTCTATACCGATGCCTTCGAAATTCCCTACCAATGCTTCGTTTGCTTTTTGTAGATCTTCGGCAGGAATGTAAACCGAATGTGGATCTAATTGAGCTAAGATGTCTTCGATGGCTTGTTGTTCGATGTCTTTGACATTTACACTATCGACATACTTGCGTTCAATCAATCGCATGATTTGTTCAATGGAGCTGACTTTTGATTTGATGCCAAAGCCCTTGATTTCTTCATGAAATTTAAAGCCTAAGAACATACCAAGGATTAGTATGAAAGTTGACAACAGAGCGAGTCCTAATTTTTTATTTGCATTCTGCATGGGAATTTTCTAAGAATGTTATTCAATGAGAGCGAAGATAAGTATTTTAGTGCCTAAATAAATATGCAGTTAATTATAGACAGTGGAAGTACGAAAAGCAAATGTTGCTTGGTAGATCAATCGCTTATTGTTCAGGAAATTATTACAGAAGGGATTAATCCTTATGTCACATCGGAACAAAAGATAGCGGAAATCTTACATAATTTGAATGAGCAATTGAGTGTTAAGCCTACAGAAATTTTTTACTATGGTGCGGGATGTTCGAATGAGAAGAATAATTCTCTCATAGAAAAGTATTTACGAAACATTAATGCATCGGCAACAATTGAAGTGTCACATGATTTATTGGCGGTGGCACGTTCTTTATGCGGTCGTTCAGCAGGTATTGCTGTAATATTGGGTACAGGGTCAAATTCGTGTTTGTACGATGGGGAAAAAATTATTCGCAATACTGCATCTTTGGGTTACGTATTGGGAGACGAAGGTTCAGGGGCATACATCGGCAAGAAATTAATAGCCGCTTATTTGTACGATCGAATGCCAGAAGAAACTCGAAATAGTTTTCAGAAAAAATTTGAGAGCTTGAGTTTGGAATTGGTCTTAAATAAAGTATACAAAGAAGAAGCTGCGAATGCTTATTTGGCTTCATTTTGCAAATGGGCATCGGAAAATTTGAACGATGAGTACGTGCAAAATTTGGTGTACGTTTCGTTCAAAGAATTTATTGAGTTGCATATACTTCCGTATGGGAAATCGCTATCGAACAAAATATATTCGGTGGGATCCATTGCGTATTATTTTTCAGAAGTTTGTAAGCGCGCATTGGAGGAATACGGTTACGAAATGTATTTAGGGGCACAGGATCCTATGGAAGGATTAATAAATTATCATGCATGGAAAAGTTAACAGAGAAGACATCGAAATACGATCATTTAGAGCAAATGTCAATTGCAGATTTACTGAAAAATATAAATGCCGAAGATCAATTGGTGCCATTAGCGGTAGAAAAAGTTTTACCAAAAATTGAAGCATTGGTGGAGCAAGTGGTTCTGCGAATGAAAAATGGGGGTCGATTGTTTTACATTGGTGCGGGTACGAGCGGCCGGTTGGGAATTGTGGATGCATCGGAATGTCCGCCAACCTTTGGCGTGCCGCATGGATTGGTAGTTGGGATTATTGCAGGTGGAGATACGGCAATTCGTAAGGCGGTGGAATTTGCAGAAGATGATTTGGAGCAAGCATGGAAAGATTTGCTCGCCTATGAAACAAATGAATCGGATGTTGTTATTGGAATTGCAGCATCGGGAACAACGCCATATGTAATCGGTGGGTTAAAACAAGCTCGAGCTCATGGTCTTTTAACAGGAGCCATTGTTTGCAATGCAGGCTCTGCAGTAGCGGCCGAAGCTGAGCATGCCATTGAAGTATTGGTTGGTCCTGAATTTGTAACCGGTAGCACTCGAATGAAATCGGGTACTGCTCAAAAATTAGTATTGAATATGATATCGACAAGTGTGATGATACAATTGGGGCGAGTGAAAGGAAATAAAATGGTCGATATGCAATTGTCCAATAATAAATTAATTCATAGAGGAATTAAAATGATTATGGATGAATTAAATGTTGATGAAAAAGTAGCTGCGAAATTGTTGGAAGAATTTGGGAATGTAAGAGCAGCAATTGAATCGTATAGGAGTAAAAATTAATGCACGATATAGAACCTTTTTATAAGTGGCGCGACGACTATGTAGCATCGGAAGATGAGCGATCACCTTTCTATGGTAAGGAATATTCGGAGTTCGAGTTTAGCGATACCATTTATAATTTTTACATACATCCGCAGTGGGACTTTTTTGGCTCACCCACTTTGTACATGAAAATTATTTATGTCGATTATGAGCGCTCTTATGCGATCATCGAATTTATTGGAGAGTGGAACGATTGTATTACGAATGACATCATGTATCTCAAAAGAGAAATCATTGAGTTGATGATGGATGAAGGAATCAATAAATTTATTTTGATCGGAGAGAATGTCTTGAATTATCATTCGAGCGACGATTGCTATTATGAAGAATGGTTTCAAGAATTAGAAGACGGTTGGATTGCTGGAATAAACTTCAGAGAACATGTAGTGGATGAGTTCAAGAGAAGTAACATCGACTACTATATAAATTTTGGTGGCGACTTAGATGATTTGATTTGGAGGAACTTAAAGCCATTACAATTTTTTAAAAAAGTAGAAGAATTATTAACGAAACGTTTGAATTAATTTGTAATTCAAGCTTTTATTTTATTTATTTGCATTGCTTATCAAGAAAGACAGAGGGAATAGACCCTGTGAAGTCTTAGCAACCTGTGCCAACAAGGTGCTAAAATCTACCCTAGAATTAGGGACTGATAAGAGGGAATAATCACACCTGATTTTTTCGGATAAGCACAACATATATTTAAAGCATTGCTTGTCAGATGGATATTAGAGAAATTTTAGAAGAGAGAATTTTAGTGTTAGATGGTGCAATGGGTACCATGATTCAAAGGTATAACCTTAGTGAAGAAGATTTTCGAGGAGATCGATTTAAGAATCACCCTTGTGATTTAAAAGGTAATAACGATTTACTGAACATCACTAGACCCGATGTAATTCTTGCAATTCATAAAGAGTATTTAGAAGCAGGTGCCGATATTATTGAGACGAATACTTTTAGTTCGAATTCAATTTCCATGGCCGATTATGAGATGCAGGATTTGGTATACGAGATGAATTTGGAAGGAGCAAAAATTGCTCGCATTGCAGTGAATGAATACAATGCTAAGAACCCCGGAAAACCTCGCTTTGTTGCAGGTTCTTGTGGTCCAACTACACGATTATTATCCATGTCGCCCGATGTGAATGATCCCGGTTTTCGTTCCATGCATTTCAAAGAATTAGTAGAAGCATATACTGAACAATTTAGAGGATTAATAGATGGCGGGGCCGATGTAATACTAATAGAAACAATTACAGATACTTTAAACGCCAAAGCGGGATTGTTCGCTTTAAACGAATACGCAAAAAAAATCGGAAAGAAAATTCCAGTGATGATTTCTGGCACGATCACCGATGCAAGTGGTAGAACATTATCGGGACAAACTACAGAAGCATTTTTAAATTCACTTACACATACCGATTTATTAAGTATAGGTTTGAATTGTGCATTGGGTGCAAAAGAGATGCGACCTTATATTGAAGAACTTGCGGACAAATCTGGAGTATATGTAAGTGCTTATCCAAATGCTGGTTTGCCTAATGAATTCGGGCAATACGACGAGAGTCCAGAAATGATGGGTGTTCATATTCATGATTTTATCGACAGTGGATTTTTAAATATAGTCGGTGGATGCTGTGGTACAACACCTGATCATATTCGTAAGATTGCAAGTCTTGCAGAAGGTGTTCAGCCCCGCAAACCTGTACATCCAAAACCTTATACTCGATTGAGTGGATTGGAACCATTGGTTATAACTCCTGAAACAAATTTTGTAAACATTGGAGAGCGTACCAATATTACCGGTTCCCCAAAATTTGCGAAATTAATTTTGTCGGGCGACTACGATGCAGCATTAGCTGTAGCTCGTCAGCAAGTAGAAGGAGGTGCGCAAATTTTAGATGTGAATATGGATGAAGGGATGTTGGATTCAGAAGCGGCCATGGTGAAGTTTTTGAATTTATTAATGGCAGAACCCGACATCGCGAAACTTCCTATCATGATCGACTCATCGAAATGGTCGGTCATAGAAGCAGGTCTACAATGCTTGCAGGGTAAGGCTATTGTGAATTCTATCTCATTGAAAGAAGGAGAAGAAAAATTTATTGAATACGCGGAAAAGATTCGCAATTACGGAGCGGCAGTGGTGGTCATGGCATTTGATGAAGAAGGTCAAGCCGATTCATATGAACGCAGAATCGAAATTTGTAAACGTTCGTATGATATATTAGTGAACAAAGTAAATTTCCCTCCTCAAGATATAATTTTTGATCCCAATATTTTAACCATTGCAACCGGTTTAGAAGAACACAATAATTATGCAGTTGATTTTATCAATGCAACAAAATGGATTAAAGAAAATTTACCTTATGCAAAAGTTAGCGGTGGTGTAAGTAATATTTCCTTTTCGTTCCGAGGGAATAATGTGGTAAGAGAAGCAATGCATTCGGCATTCTTATATCATGCCATCAAAGCAGGTATGGATATGGGAATTGTAAATGCAGGTATGCTAGAAGTGTACGAAGAAATTCCTAAGGATTTATTGGAATTAGTTGAAGATGTTATTTTAAACAGACGTGCCGATGCTACCGAACGATTGATCGTATTTGCAGAACAAATAAAAGGCAAGGGTAAAGAAGGACAAGCGAAAGAAGAATTGGAATGGCGCAAAGCCAGTGTAGAAGAGCGTTTAACGCATTCATTGGTGAAAGGTATTGTAGAGTTTTTGGATGAGGATGTAGAAGAGGCTCGACAAAAATACGACAGACCATTGCAAGTGATTGAAGGTCCATTGATGGACGGGATGAATGTGGTGGGCGATTTATTTGGTTCAGGTAAAATGTTTTTACCCCAAGTAGTAAAAAGTGCAAGGGTAATGAAAAAAGCAGTTGCTTATTTACTACCATTTATCGAAGAAGAAAAGCGAAATAATCCTAATGCATCGCAAGCAAGTAATGCTGGAAAAGTTTTGATGGCAACGGTGAAAGGTGATGTGCACGACATCGGCAAAAATATTGTAGGAGTAGTGCTCGCATGTAATAATTATGAAGTAATAGATTTGGGTGTGATGGTTCCAGCTTCTAAAATAATTGAAGAAGCAAAAAAGCATAATGTAGATGCTATAGGATTAAGTGGATTGATTACGCCTTCCTTGGATGAAATGGTTCATGTTGCAAAAGAGATGCAACGTGAAGGATTGAATATACCATTGTTGATTGGTGGTGCTACTACATCGAGAATCCATACTGTTGTTAAGATTGATCCGCATTACGATGGAGCGGTGGTGCATGTTTTGGATGCATCGAGAAGTGTAACGGTGGTGAGTAATTTATTGACAGAGGAAAGTAGTCAATCGTATATCTCGGAAATAAAAGCCGATTATTTAACAACTCGTGAGCAATATCTAAAACGAAATGCAGATAAGAAGTTGATAGATATTGAGAGTAGCAGAAAAAATAAATTTTCAATCGATTGGGAGAAGACAGAAATCACAAAGCCATCTTTCTTAGGCACAAAATTATTAAATGATTTTCCTTTAGAAGATTTAGTAGATTATATTGATTGGTCGCCATTCTTTCATACTTGGGAATTGCGAGGAGTATATCCTAAAATTCTGAGCGATGAAGTAGTAGGAGCAGAGGCTACAAAATTATTTAATGATGCTCAAACGATGTTGCAAGATGTTATCAAAAACAAAAAGCTGAGAGCAAATGCAGTCATCGGATTTTATCCTTGTAGTAGTATTGGCGATGATATTGTTTTGTATACCGATGAAACGCGTAAGACAGTTTTGGAAACATTGAATACACTAAGGCAACAAGCAGAAAAAGCAGAAGGTGTGCCACACATAGCTTTGTCGGATTACATTGCACCTAAGGATTCGGGTCGAGAAGATTACATCGGATTGTTTGCAGTAACTGCAGGTTTTGGGCAAGATGAGTTGGTTGCTGAGTTTGAAAAAAATCACGACGATTATAATTCAATTTTAATAAAAGCAATTGCCGATCGACTAGCAGAAGCATTCGCAGAAAAATTACACGAATTAGTACGTAAGGAGTTCTGGGGATATTCTAAAGAAGAACATTTATCGAATGATGAATTGATCAAAGAAAAGTATAGAGGTATTAGACCCGCACCAGGTTATCCGGCTTGTCCAGATCATACAGAGAAGAAGAAAATATTTAATCTATTGAATGCTCCAGATACAGCAGGAATAAGCCTTACAGAAAGTTGTGCTATGTTGCCAACTGCAGCTGTAAGTGGGTATTATTTTGCAAACCAAGAATCTAAATATTTTGGTTTAGGAAAAATTGGAAAAGATCAAGTATTGGATTACGCCAAACGAAAAGGGTATAGTGTTGAAGAAATGGAGAGATGGTTGGGGCCGAATCTTGGTTATTAATGGAATTAAAAATTAAAAATTAAGAGTTAAGAACAAAAAATTAAGAATTAAAAGTTAAGAGTTAAGAACGGAGAGTGCTTAATTTATAATTTATTGGCAATTAAAATAGAAAGCAGCACCACTAAACACTACAACTAAGCACTTTAACTAAACACTTTAACTAAACACTATAACTAAAGTACTAGCACACTAGCATACTAGCAAACTATGAAGATTACAGAGCATATAAAAAACGCAAAGAAAACACTTTTCTCCTTTGAACTTCTACCTCCAGTAAAAGGCAAGGGCATACAATCTATCTTTGACACCATAGATCCATTGATGGAATTCAAACCGCCATTTATAGACGTTACGTATCATCGAGAAGATTATATATACAAACAAAGAGAAAACGGTTTGTTGGAAAAAGTGGCATATAGAAAACGTCCGGGTACTGTGGCCATTTGTGCTGCTATCATGCATAGATATTCGGTCGATGCAGTGCCGCATTTAATCTGTGGTGGTTTTACGAAAGAAGAAACGGAGAATGCACTCATCGAACTAAACTTTTTGGGAATCGACAATGTGTTAGTGTTAAGAGGAGATGCAAGAAAAGCGGAAGCCCAATTTATACCAACACCTGGCGGACATGCGTATGCATCGGAATTATTAGGTCAAGTGAACAATATGAATAAAGGGATTTATTTGCACGAAGATATTGATGAGAACAGTGCAACTAATTTCTGTATTGGTGTTGCAGGCTACCCAGAGAAACATTTTGAGGCACCAAATTTGAAAACCGATTTAAAATATTTGAAGCAAAAGGTTGATTTAGGAGCGGAATTTATTGTTACACAAATGTTTTTCGACAATCAGAAATTCATTGATTTTGTAAAGCTTTGCAGAGAGAATGGCATTAACGTTCCAATTATCCCAGGGCTAAAACCTATCACAAATTCAAAACAAATAATTAACTTGCCTAAAGTTTTTCACATCGACATTCCTGAAGATTTAAGTGATGCGGTATTGAAATGTAAAAATGAACAAGAAGTAAAACAAGTAGGTATTGAATGGTTGATTAACCAGTCGAAAGAGTTGGTGAAATTTGGTGTACCAGTATTGCATTACTATACGATGGGTTCAGCAAATCCTACCTATCAAATTGCAAAAGAAGTATTTTAGAAATGAATGGCATTGTTACAAAATCTACAGGTAGCTGGTATTTGGTAAAGACAGAAGACCATAGAATTTGGCAATGTAGAATCAAAGGTAAATTTAGGATTCAAGGAATTAAGTCCACCAACCCAATTGCCGTTGGAGACAAGGTAGAGATAGAAGTAGAAGACGAGCAAAATAGTTTAGGATTGATTCATAAATTATTTGATCGTGAAAATTACATTGTTCGAAAGTCGATAAATTTATCGAAACAAACACATATTATAGCAGCGAATATTGATCAGGCATTGTTAGTGGTCACGCTTGCGAATCCTCGTACATCATTTGGTTTCATCGATCGATTTTTAGTTACATGTGAAGCCTATCATATTCCTACTAAATTAATTTTCAATAAAATTGATATATATGAAGTAGAGGATATGGAGTACCTCGACGAGGTATGCGCTATGTATGAAAGCATTGGCTATCCTTGCTTGCAGACATCGACATTAAAAAATATTGGCATAGAAAATGTGCGAAATTTGGTAAAAGATAAAACTTCACTCATCTCTGGTCATTCGGGTGTTGGGAAGTCGAGTCTAATTAATTTATTAGTACCAGATTTGAATTTAAAGACAACAGAAATTTCCGATTATTCATCTAAGGGTGTACACACTACTACTTTTGCAGAGATGCACGATTTGCCAGAGGGTGGAGAAATTATTGACACTCCAGGTATACGGGAATTGGGTATTGTAGAAATTGAGGAGGAAGAATTGTCGCATTATTTTCCAGAAATGCGTGCAGAATTACACAACTGCAAGTTTAATAATTGCAAGCATTTGAATGAGCCGGGATGTGCAATAAAAAAGGCGGTGGATGAAAGTAGAATTTCATTGATACGATATGAGAGTTATTTGAGTATATTAGCAAACGAAGACAACAGAAAATAATATGAAAGCTTTAAATAAATTAACCTGGTTGTTTGGCCTTATGGTCATTTTAGGTTTCAATTCATGTAAGAAAGATGCCCCTTTAGTTTTGTTATTCAGTTTAGATGATGATATTCAATTGGGTAAACAAGTGGTTGCGGAAATCGAATCGAAGCCTGCTGAATTCCCACTACTATCTGAATCGCAATATGCTAGTGCATATGCATACATCAATGGAATCCGTTCAGAGATTTTAAATTCAGGAGCAATTGTTTACAAAGACGAATTTGAATGGAAATTTAAAATTATCAGAAACGATACAACTTTGAATGCATTCTGTACGCCCGGTGGATACATTTATATCTATACTGGATTAATAAAATACTTAGATAGTAAGGATCAATTGGCTGGAGTTATAGGGCATGAGATGGCGCATGCAGACAGAAGACATACGAGTAGGTCGATGCAAGCGCAATATGGAGTTAGTGCGTTGTTAGGTGTTGTGTTGGGAAACGATAATGAGTTATTGCAACAAATTGCTGGAAGCATTTATTCATTAAAAAACTCAAGAGACCATGAAGCAGAAGCCGATGAATATTCGGTGAAATATTTATGTCCGACACCATACAATGCAGCAGGAGCAGCAGGATTTTTTGCGAAATTAATTTCTGAGGGATATGATGAAAGTAGATTAGCGAGTTTCTTTAGTACACACCCATCGCCAAGTAATCGTGTAAACGATATCAACGAACACAAAGTAGATTTCGGTTGTACAGGAAATGTGACAGATAATTCGGGTTATACTGCATTTAAAAATTCATTACCATAATGAGGGTAGTTATTCAAAGAGTCCTACACGCAAGTGTTAGCGTTAACAATATAATAAGAGGCCGTATCAACAACGGCCTTTTGGTTTTGTTAGGAGTATCGAATGATGATACGAAAGAAGATTTGATGTGGCTGGTTGGCAAGATACCATCGCTAAGAATCTTTATTGATGAAAATGGATTAATGAATAAATCTTTGGTCGATGTATCGGGCGAGTTGTTGGTTATAAGTCAGTTTACATTGTATGCTGCAACACAAAAAGGGAATAGACCTTCGTACATCAATGCAGCAAAACCAGATTTTGCAAATGAGATGTATGAATTGTTTATTGAAGAGATCGGTAAGAAAATAACATCAGATGTTCAGCGAGGGGAGTTTGGTGCCGACATGAAAGTAGAATTATTGAACGATGGTCCAGTTACCATAATTATGGATACAAAAAATAAAAGTATTTTTTAGATGAAACTATCAGAAGCACAATCAATGGTTGATCAATGGATCAAAGAAAACGGAGTTCGATATTTTAATGAACTTACGAATTTAGCAATACTAACAGAAGAGGTTGGAGAAGTCGCTCGATTAATGTCGAGGAAATATGGAGAACAGTCGTTTAAAGAATCGGATAAAGATAAAGATCTGGGAGATGAGCTTGCAGATGTGATGTTTGTATTGATTTGTATTGCGAATCAGACTGGAGTAGATTTGACGGAGGCTATGAAAAAAAACATCGAGAAGAAAACTAAAAGGGATTCGGATCGACATAAGAATAACGATAAATTAAAATAGAGAGATGCGATATCTTTTGTTGTGTGTAATACTTTATTCCTTTATGAGTTCATGTAAAGAGAACGAAATGAAGGGTAGTGAATTGGAAGCATATGTGTTTGTATCGCCTGAATGTCCAATATCAGAAGCAATTTTATTGAATTTAAAACAATTGGATTCTACATATTCGGATTCGGTTTTGTTAATTAAACTAGTTGTTCCTGGGAAATTGTACAGCGATTTCGAGATTGATTCTTTTAGACGCGTAAATAATTTACAGTTCGAATTAATAAAAGATTCCAATGCAGTATTGGTTAAAAGATTTGGAGCAAGTATAACACCAGAAGTATTTTTAATAAAAGATAAGGAGCTGCTCTACTCTGGTGCAATTGATGACAGAGCATTGGATAACGATATCATTAGACAAAGTGCTAAAAATTTTTATTTAAGAGATGCGATTGAATTAACTTTGAAGAATAAAAAAATAAGTTTGAAAAAAACAGAGGCAATAGGATGTTATATAGAATTGTAGTTATTTTTTTTCTTGGAGTTTTATGCGGGTGTGGAAATGAAAATCGAAGAGACACATCGGCACAAAATAATGATTCAACAGCAGTTAAGTTAGATATGCCAGCGAAGGTGAATTACAACGAACACATCGCCATGATTATCTATACAAAATGTGCAAGTTGCCATAGGCCTGGGGAGTCGGGCCCTTTTTCTTTACTGAATTATAAAGAAGTTTACCGAAGAAAAAAGACGATTGTAAAAGTAACGCATAATGGTTACATGCCACCATGGCCAGCGGATCGAGGGTATAGTTCATTTGTTGGTGAATTGTATTTGACTGATTTGGAAAAGGCATTAATAAAAAAGTGGGTTGAAGATGGAGCGGAGGAGGGACCGGCGGATAAGGAGCCGCAAGCGCCTGATTTTCCAGTGGGTTCGCAAATTGGTAAGCCCGATTTAGTGATACGATTTCCGAAGGATTATCAGATAAAGGGGAATAATAAGGATCATTATGTGATCATGAAAATTCCATTTGAAATTCCAGAGGATAAATATGTGAAGTTGATTGAGTATGTGCCGGGGAATCGGAAACGGGTGCATCATGTGAATGGTTATATGGTGGTGTATGATGAGGGGAAGAAAAAAGATTTGCATGGTGGCAGTTATTTTGTAAATAATTACGAAAGCGATATTCAAACGGTGTGGAAGAAGTTGGATATTTTGAATGACGATGGTACGTATCCTTTACGTATTCCAAGTGTGACTAATTATTTGCCAGGTGTAGTGCCTGCTGTTTATCCGGAAGGAGTTGGCGGATTTAAAATGAAAAAACGAGGTGCGATTTTGTTGAATGATATACATTATGGTCCAACATCGAAAGATGAAATTGATAATTCTTATTTCAATGTGTTCTTTGCTGACAAAGCGCCAGAAAGAAGATTTGGTGAATTTCAGTTGGGTACATATGGAGTCTCGGAGATACGTCCCAAATTAATGGTTCCGCCCGATTCTGTTAAAACATTTACGACACAGTACACTATTCAAGAAGACATTTCATTGGTAACAATAAATCCACATATGCATTTATTAGGTAAAAGCTTTCTGGCATATGCGATTTCCCCCGATGGGACAACTATTCCATTAATTAGAATAAATAAGTGGGATTTTAGGTGGCAATACTTCTATACCTTTAAAAAAATGATAAAGTTGCCAAAGGGGAGTACAATCTATGTCCGCGCGACCTTTGATAATACCCGTTCTAACCCATTTAACCCTAATAATCCGCCTAAATGGGTGGGTGAGAAGGATGGCAGCATGAGCACCAAAGACGAGATGTTGCAATTTATTGTCACGTACTTACCTTATAAACAAGGCGATGA